>CAVPOP010000002.1:0-693214 GCA_963707115.1 uncultured Gammaproteobacteria bacterium | reverse complement strand
CAAGAACAACGTGGCAGACTAAGAATAAACCACTACTTTCAGGCGCTTACGTTACCTGGTACCGATGCATGGCGCGCCGCTGGCAGCGCCTTGGAGCAGCCCCCATTTGGACCGGACACCGCTGCCTAGCGAGGGGCTAGGCGTAAGCCTAGTCATACGACTATGTCCAATGGTGTCGAAAGAGTTGAGGTGTTGGCCGGGATCCAGCGTCGTCGACGCTACTCGGTCGATCAGAAGCTGGCCGTGCTGGAGGAAGCCGCCCAGCCTGGCATGACGATTTCCTATATTGCCCGCCGTCATGGTATTTCTCCCAGTCTGATCTTTGGCTGGAGGCGGCGCATGAGCGAAGGCGGGAAGGAAGCCGTCCGTGCCGACGATGAGGTGGTCGCCCGATCCGAGATCCTGGCCTTGCAAAAACAGGTTCGGGAGTTGCAGCGGGTGCTGGGCAAGAAGACCCTGGAGAACGAGATCCTGCGCGAAGCGGTGAAGGTGGCGCACGAAAAAAAACTGATCTCGCGCTTGCCGTTGTTGCCCGGGGAGGATACGCCGTGAAGCGAGTGGCCGAGACTCTCGGGGTCTCCCGATCGCAGCTGTGCGCGCGGCTCAAGGGCGCGGGGCGGTCCAGAAGCCATTATCGCAAGAGCGAGGATGCTCAGTTCCTCGCCTCGCTTCGTCGCCTGGTCGATGAGCGGCCGACGTATGGGTATCGGCGGATCGGGGCGTTGTTGAACCGGGAACGGCTTAAATCGAGCCTGCCGCGGCTCAATCACAAACGCATCTATCGGCTCATGTCGCAAAACGGTCTTCTCCTGCAACGCTACACCGGCCAGCCGCCGGGTCGAGCCCACGAGGGCAAGATCATCACCATCCGACCCAACCTGCGCTGGACCTCGGATGGCCTGGAGATCGCGTGCTGGAACGGCGATGCGGTCCGGGTCGCCTTCGCCCTGGACACCTGCGATCGGGAAGTCATGGCGTGGTGTGCCTCCACGAGCGGCATCAGCGGTGAGATGATCCGCGACCTGATGCTCGAGAGCGTGGAGCGGCGCTTCGGCGCCCAGCGCGTTCCTCAGCCGATCCAGTGGCTCTCGGACAATGGCAGCTGCTATCGGGCCCATGAGACGATCGACTGTGCCATCGCCCTCGGGTGCGTATTCCGGCGAAGCCGGGCCACCATTCCGATGCAAGCGAGGCCATCATTCCGGTGCATGCCGGGCCGGTGGTGAAGCGGTGAGTGGACTGTGGTCGTTGTCGATGATTTCGTCAATGCCCCTTTGCGCGTGATGGGGTGGAACACTTCAGCGCCACGGTTTTGTGCCGGCGCATGGACTCGCCCTTGAGCACCAGGCGGTAGCTGTTATGCACCAGGCGATCGAGGATGGCATCGGCGACGGTGCGATCGCCGAGGTAGGCGTGCCACTGATCGATCGGCAACTGGCTGGTAATGAGCGTTGAGCGGCGATCGTAGCGATCATCGAGGATCTCGAGCAGATCGCGCACCGTCTCATCGGCGAGAGGAGCGAGCCCGAAGTCATCGAGCACCAACAGGTCGGCTTTAGCGAGCTGACGGAACAGGGCCGAGCGCTTCTGCATAGCTCCGTAGCGAGCCAGTTCTTCGACGAGCCGTGGCAGGCGGAAGCAACGGACCGCAAAGTCTGCGCGACAGGCGGTGTGCGCGAGTGCGGCGGCCAGGTAGCTCTTGCCCACGCCGGTGGGCCCGGTCATCAGCACGTTCAAGTGTTCTCGGATCCATCCGAGATCGGTGAGTTGCGCGAGCTGCGCCGGATCCAGGCCTCGTGGGGCGCGCGTGTCGAGATCTTCGAGGCAAGCGGGCATGGGGAGCTTGGCCCAGCGCAGGCGCTGGGCCAGACGGTAGCCGGAGCGTTCGGTCATTTCCTGTTGGATCATGAGGCCCAGTCGATCCTCGAACGAGCGATCGGTGAGATCGGGGGAAGATCGTTGGTGTTCCAGGGCACTGGCCATGCCCTTGAGGCGGAGTGTGTGCAGTTGTTGGATCAGCGGTTCGGTGAGCATCGATGGGATCTCCTGTATCGGCGACGGGGTTACTCGAAGTAGGTCGCGCCGCGCACGTTCTCGTGCGCCAGATCAAGGGCCGCTCGGGTGGCCGGCGCCTCGGGCGTCTCGATCAAGGTGCGCACCGCGCGGTAGCTGTAGGAGCGCAAGGCCAGGGCCCGTTCGCAGGCGCGCTCGAGCCGCGCGGGGCTGAAGTCGCGCGCCAGACGCAAGATCCCCTGCGCGCTGCGTAACGTCTCTTCCGGGTGTCGGCGGTGCTGAGCTTGTTGGCCGATCAGCTCGGCAGTGGCCGCACCGATCGCCGCGGCACGCGCGAGCGTGGACTCGAGCGTGCGCTCGATGATGGCCACGTGGCGCTCGGGCCGGTGCGCGCGGCGGGTGCTGCGCTGGTTGCGCTCACTCGCCCGCGCATGTGCGGCCAGGAGTCGGCCGGCATGGAAGATCTCGATGGCCTGGGCGGTCAGGCGCACATCGACCCGCTCGCCGATCAGCGCGTAGGGTACCGAGTAATAGGCCCGGCCGACCTCGATGTGATAATCGGGGTGCACCTTGGCCTTCTTCCACTCGCCAAACTCATAGGCCCGCAGCGGCAGGGGCCGCAGTGCCGGACGCTCGAGGGCCTCGAAGCGGGAACGGCGGTTGCCCTCGAGCTTCTTGAACGCTCGGGTGTTGAGCCGCTCAAGGAGCCCCTGCACTGTCGCGTTCAACTCGCCGAGGGAGAAGAACGTGTGGTTACGGAGACGAGCCAGGATCCAGCGCTCGACTACCAGTACGCCGGTCTCGACCTTGGCCTTGTCGCGCGGCTTCCTGACGCGCGCCGGCAAAATCGCCAGGCCATAATGCTCGGCAAAGTCCTGGTAGGCCGGGTTCAACTCCGGCTCATAGCGATGAGCCTTGTTGACGGCGCTCTTGAGGTTATCGGGCACGATGGCGCGCGGCACGCCACCGAAGGCGCTGAGGGCGCGCACGTGACTGGCGAGCCAGTCGGCGGCGCTCTGCGTCCAGGTGGCCTCGGCGTGCGTGAAGTTGGAGCAGCCCAGCACCGCCACAAAGATCTGCGCCGCGCGGCACTCGCCCGTGTGCCGATCCACAATCGGCACCGTCTGGCCGGCATAGTCGACGAACAGCTTGTCCCCGGGCGCATGATCCTGGCGCAACACCCACTCCTGGCGCGCGAGCCAGCGGCGGTACTGGTCGCAGAACACGCTGTACTGCCAACCGTCGGGATGAGCGGCCTTGTACTCCTCCCACAGCAGCAAGCGCGTCACGCCGCGGCGCGCGAGCTCGCGATGCAGGTGGGCAAAGTCCGGCTGTGGTGTGCGCGACAGCGGCACGGTGCGCTGGTACAACTGCGCGTGCAACTGCGACTCATCCACATCGGGCGGCAGCGGCCACGCCAGCCCTGCTTTACGCGCACGCCGGATGCACTCCTGCACCGTCGAGCGCGCACTGCCGATACTCACCGCGATCTGCCGGTCGCTGAAACCCTCGGCCTTGAGCCTCAGGACCTCACGTATCTTGCGCACGGGTAACCTCGCTTGCCCCACCGTCCCTCTCCTTGCCACTGGCCAAAGAGAGCACGGTAGCGGCGGTTATCCCGCTTCACACCCCCGGCCCGGCATCCTCCGGAACGGTGGCCCGGCATGGACCGGAATCCTGGCCCGGCTTGCTCCGGAACTATGGCCCGGCATCAACCGGAATACGCACCCCAGACCCTACGTGAAATGCGCGCCTGTAAAACCTCGCTGGCTTCCATTCGGTTCCTGCGTAACAGCCAAGCCACATTTTCCAATTTGAGGGTGGTTTCAGATAGTCATATACGAATTGTCGCTCTTTATCGGTAATTACCACCTTCGGCCCAGGATATACTCGCAACAATGGTCTTAATCGCTATCCACAACGCGACGGCTCGCTGTCCCGCTGGATATAGCGTGAATTGCTCTCCCCTAATAATGCGCTCCAAATATGGCTTCGCTTTCTCTTCTGCTTTGCTCATCCATCCGCTATTGCATGTGCCGCAGACTACTCTTAGTTGTTTTGTGAATATTGAACCTTGCCGCTCTTTCTGATCGAAGGTATCGACGTGGGAATTAAAAAATGGGTTCGTTTCCTCGATTCTTACGCCGTGTCGACTCGCCCCTAATGTGGAATATCGGGCATCGACTCTGGAAATATATGTTCTTTCGGTTAGACCAGGGCCTCCGCAGTAAATGCATTTGCCCGTGAGTTTAAGATTCTGGCGCTTGGGCTTCTTGGCCATATATCTCTAGCGCTGCGATGCTAGTGTTAAAGACGGCGAGTGGTATCTAACGTGGCCGAGATCTACGTCTTACGCTTCGTCAGGTTGGCGATACGTGAGTCACTTCCCGCCGATAGCGGCCAATGCGCGACGGGCGCGTTCTGCATTGTCGCAATCCAAGCGCCGTGCGATTGTTGTAGCGGAAGTCGAATTCGCCCAGGTTGCGGTGCAGGTGATCACCAGAGCAATGCTGGTAGGACGCCCTTCATGCCGCGCTTGAACACCGAGAAGTCGCCTTCAACGGTGTTGGTGTGGGCCTTATCGCGGACGTACTCGCCTTTGCCGCAGTGATTGACGGTCTGGTGATCGGCGTACGCCTTGCCGATTTTCGTGTACATGTTGGCTTCATCTGTCATCAGGACGCTTCCGGGGACACACTGTCTTTGAGCGGCCTTAATGCTATCGAATTTCTTACCGCCAGTGCACGCCACGGACTTTGCCGCCGCGCTCTACGAAGGCGAATACCATGTTCTTGTGCCCCTGCCGCACGGAGCTTCGCCCGTCCTTGCGGCCAATATAGGTTTCGTCAGCCTCGACCGTCTCGCCGCCCGTACCCATCGGGCCATTATTGGTCGCCATGGCATGCGCGGATGCGATGGGTCATGAACCACGCGGTCTTGTAGGTGACGCCCAAGGTGCGGTGGAGCTGGTGGGAGGACATGCCCTTCTTGGTGGAACACAGCAGTTCGATCGCCAGGAGCCACTTGGAGAGCGGCATCTTGGAGCGCTCAAAAACGGTCCTACCGTGGCCGAGAACTGTTGGCGGCAGTCTTTGCATATCAGTCAGGCCCGGGCGGTGGCCTGCCGTTAAGCGCTAGTGGCTCGACGGAGCCGCAATGTGGGCAAACCGGGCCTTTCGGCCATCGGATCTTTTCCAGATGTTTGCGGGCCTTCTTCGTTGGTGAATCGGGCTGCGATAAGCATGGCGGTCTCCTATGGGATGGGAGTAATCCGCCAATGAACTAGCGTGTGTCAAGTATATAATCGCGAAAAAAACCGCAGTTTTTTCAGTAGGGCCAGACGCCGTCAATGTTGCCAGGCGGGGAGAAATCGCAGTACTGCGAATGCCCAATCGGGAAAGGACGGGCCGAACGGCGAGTTCGTCGTACATTGCTGTACCGCGCAGCCGACGGCGGTGGTATTCCGCCAGACTAGCTGGGTGTAGTGGCCACACGTCTGACCTGCCGCACAGGTATTAGTGCTGTAAAAGTAGTTCGCTGCTTCGCTGGCCCAGTCCGAAACGACATCTGTCCCTGTAAGGGTAACCGGCGTCGTCGTTGAGCCCGCCGCATAGATGTTTTCGCCAAAGGGACCGAGTTCGGGTTGTGCGCAAAGTTACACTGAGCGGCATAGTTTCGCGCGACGGTCGCGGCGCTTGTGACCAAGCGAACGGGATAAGCGCCCCGCCTGCCGTGGCAGACGGCGCGGGGTTTCCCGGTCCGAACGACCGTTGGCGCGTACGTTGTTGCTCGCGGCAAGAATGGTGCAGAGAAGGGCATTCGGGCAGCCATAAGGAGATAAGGGAGCTATTTGCCAGCCGGTGGCGATGGGGCGCCGGGGTGCCGCGTTGCAATCGCGGTCCCGTTCATGAGCCAGACGGCGACCTGCCCGGTCGTGCTGTTGCGCCACAGGATGTCGGCCTTGCCGTCGCCGTCGAAGTCGCCAACGCCCTGAATGCTCCAGCCGTGGCACGGGCTACCGGGATTGCCATGGCTCGCAAGCGCGGTGCCGTTCATCAGCCAGATGGAGTCCTGCCCGGTCGTGCGTTGCGCCACAGGATGTCGGCCTTGCCGTCGCCGTCGAAGTCGCCGACCCCTGGATGCTCCAGCTCGGTAGCGAGGCCGCCGGGACTGCCGCTGGCTCGCAATGCGCGGTCCCGTTCATGAGCCAGATGGAGACCTGCGCCGGTGGTGTCGTTGCGCCACAGGATGTCGGCCTTGCCGTCGCCGTTGAAGTCGCCGACGCCCTGAATGCTCCAGCTGGTGGCGACGGCAGCCGGGATTGCCGCGGCTCGCAATGCGCGGTCCCGTTCATGAGCCAGACGGAGACCTGCGCCGGTCGTGTCGTTGCGCCACAGGATGTCGGCCTTGCCGTCGCCGTCGAAGTCGCCAATACCCTGAATGCTCCAGCTCGGTGGCGAGGCCGCCGGGATTGCCGCTGGCTCGCAAGCGCGGTCCCGTTCATGAGCCAGATGGCGTTCTGCGCCGGTGGTGTCGTTGCGCCACAGGATGTCGGCCTTGCCGTCGCCGTCGAAGTCGCCGATGCCCTGAATGCTCCAAGTCGGTGCGACGGGCCGCCCGGGTCGCCGCTGGCTCGCGATCGCGGTCCCGTTCATGAGCCAGACGGAGTCTGCGCCGGTCGTGTTGTTGCGCCACAGGATGTCGGCCTTGCCGTCGCCGTCGAAGTCGCCAATCCCCTGGATGCTCCAATCGGGTAGGGCAGCCGGGGTGCCGCTGGCTCGCAATTGCGGTCCCGTTCATGAGCCAGATGGAGACCAACCCCGTGGCGTTGTTGCGCCACAGGATGTCGGCCTTGCCGTCCCCGTCGAAGTCGCCGATACCCTGAATGCTCCAGGTGGTGGCGAGGGCCCCGGGCTTGGCCTGATCCCAATAGCAGCGCCATTCATGAGCCCAAGACGGAGACCTGCCCGTTGGTATCGTTATGCCACAGGATGTCTGCTTTGCAGTCGCCGTCAAAGTCGTGAGGCGCGGTCGGAGTAGGATTCGGATTCGTGCACGCTGCGGCATATGACTCTATCGGCAATACCAGCAGTGCCACGAGCCCCAAACCAGCGCATAAAATCAATCGGCTAACCCTGAATTTCAAGTTCTGTCCGTAACGAAGGATCCTTACTGGGGTCATTGAATAACTCCTCGGTCTTGAACGGACTTTGTCATCGATGCAGCATCCGCGTCTTTTTCGATCGCCGCCGAAGAGTGAACCACAAACAGGAGACGCGCAAGAGGCTCGCTAGGCTACCCATGATTCCGCAAGCGGCCGTGGTGGCTCGCCACGGTTGAGAGAACGCAGCAGAGTTAACTCCTTCAAACAATGAAAGTCTCTTCGAGAATCCGTACAACTCCGTTGTCGGATGAACTGGAGAAGGCGAGCGCTCATGCGAGCTGACGCAAACGACGTCCGACCTCCGGAGAAGAAGCCCCAAGAGCTTCCTCCCCGGGCCTTACCGTCTTATGACAAATGAACGAGTAACGCGCTTGCGTTACATGTACATCGCGCCCATGTCGCCCCCGGCGCGCCGCCACCGTGTACCGGACTGACAACACTCACGACTGGTGTCTACGGACGCGGAGTTCCGCTCGGCGGGCCCGGCCGCATATAAAACGGCAGCGGCGGCTGGGTCAAATAGGCCGCCTCGAGCTGCGCGATTTCCTCTGGCGAAAGCCGAGCGCCCAGCGCCTTGACCGGATCGTCCAGGTGGTTGAGCTTGGTCGCACCGATGATCGGAGCGGTGACCCCGGGCTGCGCGAGTAGCCACGCAATCGCAATTTCCGCCGGCGCCGCTCCCCGTTGCCGCGCCACCGCCGCCACGGCGTCGATCACGGCCTCGTCGGCCGCGCGGTTGAATCGGTCGCGCGCCATCGGTGACTGGGAACGGACCGTCCCGGTGCGTCGACTGCCGGCCAGCAGTCCGCCGCCAATCGGGCTGTAGGGTATCAGCCCGACACCTTCCTCGCGGCACAGCGGATTCATCTCGCGCTCTTCCTCCCGATACAGCAGGCTGTAGTTATTCTGCATGCTGACGAAGCGCGGCAGCCGCAGCTGATCGGCCCGATGCAGGAGCTTTGCGAACTGATAGGCCGCCATTGTCGAGGCGCCCAGGTAGCGCACCTTGCCGTCGCTGACGAGCTGCGCCAGAGCGTCCAGGGTCTCATCGATCGGCGTCTCGAGATCGAAGCGGTGGATTTGGTAGAGATCCACATAGTCCAAACCGAGCCGCTGCAGGCTGGCGTCAATGGACTGCAAGACGTGCTTGCGCGACAGGCCACGCTGATTGGGACCGGGTCCCATCGGGTGATACAACTTCGTAGCGACGACCACATCTTCGCGGCGCACGCTGAATTTCTTAAGCGCCCGGCCCAGAATCTGCTCGCTCTCGCCCGCCGAGTACACATCGGCGGTGTCGAAGAAATTAATCCCGGAATCGAGCGCCTTGCGCACCAGCGCGAAGCTCGGTTCCTCCGGCAGCATCCAGTTGAAACCGGAGCCGAAACTCATGCAGCCGAGGCACAGCCGCGAAACCTTCAGCCCGGAAGAGCCCAACCGTACGTATTCCATGCGCGCTTGCTCCGGCAGTGACTAGGTGTCTGGGGAGCCTACCAAATTCCGCGTGGGCGGCGCGCCTGCGACTAAGCTCAATGCGGCGCGGCGCGGGCGACGGAGAGGAGTTTCATGGCTTGAGTCAGAGACTGGCGCCGCTTCCAGTATAGAGCCCAGGGATCTTGCCTCTGGAAAGAGAGGTGCTCGCGAGCATTGGCGATCGTCCACTGCGCGGCTCCCTTGACCTTGGGTAAGTCCTCCCAGGCGATCGGCATCGAGACGCCCAGTCCCGGCCGCGCGCGCGCCGAGAACGCCACCGCGGTCGTAGCCCCGTGCCCGTTGCGCAGGTAGTCGACGAATAACTTGCCCACGCGATTTGCGGCACCGCTCTTGGCCACGAATCGAGACGGAATGGTCCTGGCCAGATGCTGCACGATGGCCTTGCGAAACGCCCTTGACGGTGTCGTAGGCCAGCGGGGCGCCAACGGCACGACGACGTGCAGGCCCTTGCCGCCGCTGAGTCTTCAGCCAGGACTCCAGTCCGAGCTCTGACAACAGTGACACGGGTCAGGGTCGCGGCCTCCTGGACCTGAGCGCCATGCGGTGCCCTCGCCGGGATCGAGGTCGAAGATCATGCGGTCCGGGCTTGTCGATCTTCTTCGATGTCGAGTTCCAGGTGTGGAACTCGATGACGTTCATCTGCGCCGCTGCGATGAGCGCCTGGGCCGTGTCGACCTCGAGCAATGGCGCGTGGCCTGGCCAGAGCGCCGGGTCCAGAGTCTTGACGCCCGGGAAGCCCGCCTTCAGCATGCTTCTGGAAGAACAGCTCGCCGGTCACGCCCTTGGGTCCCCTGCACCAGCGAGCACGGCCGTCCCTGCAGATGCGGGAGAATCCACTCGGCTGATCGACTCGTAGTAGCGGATCAGGTCGATCTTCTTGAGGCCGGTCGTCGGATCGATGATCCGATCAGCGTGCGTTACCTTGATGCGATCGGCAGTAGACTTCCTCGGCGGCCGCCGCGGGGCGGCACTCTTCGGCAGCTGCACGCGTCTCACGCACAATGTTCTTTGCCGGCTTGTCCTTTCGCAACGCCACGTACGAAGCATGCCGAATCTGCTGATCCGGGCGTCCACTCCGCGAATTCCACTTCGGCGACCAGCTGCGGCTTGACCCACCGTTCCCTGCCGGCCCGACGCCGCGACCAGCGACCGGGCTTCTTGGAGCCCGCATGCATACGGAGCAGCGTCGATCTGCAGTCGCTTCAACTGGTCCTTGAGTCGCCGTGCCTCCGTGGTATCCCAACCGGTACCGACTTTGCCGACCGACCGGAGTTTGCCCCGCGCCGTCGTACACGCCGAGCAGCAGGCTGCCAATCATTGCCGGATTGTCGGTGCGCTCGATGATATCCGCACACGACGAATTCCTGGCGGCGCTTGCACTTGAGCTTGAGCCAGGTGTTGGTGCGCCGGGAAACATACGGCGCATCGGTACGCTTGGCGATGACGCCTTCCAGATGCATCGCACAGGCGGAGCTGAGGACCGACGCCGGATCGGCCTCGAAATTCTCGCTGTAGCGCAGCTGTTCGGATGGGTCTCTTGTCGAGCAGCTGCTTGAGCACCTCGCGCCGGGCGCCCAGTTCCACCTCACGCAAGTCAAAGCCGTCAAAGAACGGCAGGTCGAACAGGAAATACAGGATCGGGCCCGTGTCCGAGCGACCGTCCAGCGCCTTCTGCAGGGCATTGAAATCCGGCGCGCCGTCCTTCCCGAGCACGACGATCTCGCCATCGAGCCACGCGGAGTTGGCCTTCAACTGCTCTAGTTCTCGAACCAGCTGCGGCATCTTCGACGCCCAGTCGTGGCCGCCGCGCGTGATCAGGCGGACCTTTCCTTTGTCGAGACGGGCCATGATCCGATAGCCATCAAATTTGATCTCGTAGCTCCAGTCGCCCTGTTCCGGTATGCGCCTGGACCAGCGTCGCCAACTGGGGCTTGAGCATCTTCGGCAGCGCCGCTCGACGCCGCGCCGGGTCGGCGAGCGCTCCGTTCATGCTTGGTCGGACGGCGACGGGCCGCTGAACGGCGCAGACGGTGCCGCTTGGGTAATCGGCTTGGCAATCACGCTGTCGGGAAGCGCGCTGACGACGTCGTAGTCGGCCTGCGGGCGCGCGAACTCGTCGCGCTTCTTGAACAGCATCCAGGGCTCCTGCCGCTCGCCGCCCTTGGCGATCTTGACCAGTTCCCACAGCCCAGCCAGCTTTTGGCCGTGCAGGTCGGAACACCAGCTTGCCCTTCTTCAAGCCCTCGTGCGGATCGCCGACCGGCTCCCAGCTGCCCGTTATCCCAGACGATGACGGTGCCGGCACCGTACTGCTTCGGCGGGATCGTTCCCTCGAACGACGCCGTAGGACAACGGATGGTCCTCGACGTGGACGGCCAGCCGCTTGTCGGCCGGATCGAAGCTCGGGTCCCTTGGGGACCGCCCAGGACAGCAGCACGCCGTCGAGTTCGAGGCGGAAGTCGTAGTGCAGCCGGCGAGCCGCGTGCTTCTGGATCACGAACGACAGCTTGCTGCCCGAACCCTGCTGCTCGCCTCGGGGCTCGGCCGTTTTCTTGAAGTCGCGCTTCGCGCCAGTAATGCGCTAGGCGGGAGCCTGCCGGATCAGGCGCACGCGCTGAAGTTTCCACGCCCCGCGAAGACATCGGACATCAGGCGCGCTTGCGCGCTGTCTTTCCGGCCGTGCCGCCCTTCTTGAGGCTGCGCGCCAGCAAGGCAGTCAGATCGATCACGTTGCTGGTCGACTGAGTCGTGTCCTCCATCGCCTCCACCTTTTCGGTACTGCCTGCCTTCTGCCGCTTCGCCACCAGCGCATGGATCGCGTGAGAGAACTTGTCGACGTAGGCATCGGGCTTCCACTTGGTCGTCATGTCTTCGATCAGCTGTTTTGCCATCTTCAGGTCAGTGTCCTTCAGCGCCTTCTTGCCCCCGGCTGGAAGCTTGAGATCGTCCAACGATCGGATTTCGTTCGCCCACCTCAGGGTGTTCAAAAGCAGTCCGTTGTCCGATGGCATCAGCGCGGCCAGATATTCCTTGGTGTGCAACACCACGCGCGCGATCCCGACCACACCCGAGGCCAGCAGCGCCTCGCGCAGCAACGTGTAAACCTTCTCGCCCTTGGGGAGCGGTTCCAGGTAGTAGGGTTTCTCAAACTGGATCAGCGGGATCTCGTCTGCGCGTACGAAGGCCTCGATCTCAATGGTCTGTGTCATGCGCGGATACGCGGCCTTGATCTCCGCATCGCTGAGCACCACGTAGGCGTCGTCTTCGACCTTTACGCCCTTGACGATGTTGTCCTTGGTGACTTCCTTGCCAGTGCGCTTATTGATTTTCCGGTAGCCGATCGGGTCCATCGAACGCTTGTCCAGCCAATCGAAATCGATGCCGGTGTCGGATGACGCGGGGTACAGCGCGATCGGCACATGCACCAGGCCAAAGCTGATCGCACCTTTCCAGATCGCGTGGGGCATAGCTGTCGATCCATTTTTTAGGGTTACCCGTGAGTCCTACTCTGAATGCACTGGCATGTGCTTACCTTCGGACAAGTTCGTCGAGTGGCGTAAGGGATCGCTGACAGCGATTTCTAGATCAGAAGAAGCTGCTTTTCTAAGCCCTCGGACTCTCGATTCAGCAACGCGGATCGTTGACGCAGGTGCTCACAGATATGCCTGTGCTCCTCGACCAGGGCGCCTGAAGCTGGCGTCCAGGCGATAACCCCCATCACCGGCAGCCGACACTCGTCGCGATACAGTTCGCGGATCCAGTGGTAAAGAGGCCGCATCCCCGGGCGCTTGACCCACCAGGGCAATTCATCCGGAAGCCACAGCCGGGCGGTATTGACGTGCTGCAGGTATCGGCGACGCAGGGAGCCCGTTTGACCGATATAGCGCACACTGCGGAGGTCCCGCGGATCGGACAAACTGTAGATCGCGCATTCATCAGGTTCAGTGCCGGACAGATCCACGATGTGCGCAGCAATGCGAGCGCGCACGAGTCGCGTGACTTGAGTTTTTCCGTCCAGACCATCCACGTCGGTGCCGCCAATTGGAAGCCAGACCGCTACTGTATATAATCACAGTCCACTTTTTCCACCCGATGGACCTGGATCGTTCACGCCCATGCTATGAACCGTCCCGTTAATTCTTCTCGGCAGATTGGCAGGAGGGCCGGCTGTGCCGCCCTTCGACTCGGTGCCGGGCGACCCGAGCGGAGATTCGGAGTCTTTCGGTGGTGTTGTCCATTGGCCCGGGTGGTTGGACGCGATGACGCGTCCCACCGGTCGGGCGGATCTACCGCTGCACAGCGGCCGCGTGCCCGCATGGCTTGCCGATCGGATGGCGGCGCTGGGGAGCGTAATGGCCGAGGCGATCGTGCATCACTATGGCGCGGACGAATTGCTGAGGCGCCTGGCGCATCCGTTCTGGTTCCAGTCGTTCGGCGCGGTCATGGGCATGGACTGGCATTCTTCCGGGATTACCACCAGTGTCATCGGTGCGCTTAAGCGCGGACTGCGGCCGCTGCAGAGCGAACTTGGGGTGTATGTGTGCGGCGGGCGCGGCGCGACACTCCCGGCAGACTCCGGCCGAGCTCATTTGCGTCGGCGAGCAGACCGGGCTCGATGCTGCAGCCCTCACCCACTCCAGTCGTCTGGTGGCCAAGGTCGACAGCGCCGCGGTGCAGGATGGATACGATCTGTACCTGCACGGCTTCGTGGTGACGAACCGCGGCCACTGGTGCGTGATCCAGCAGGGCATGAATCCCGCACGGCGCGAGGCGCGTCGTTACCACTGGCTGTCTGAACACGTCGGCAGCTATCTGGACTCGCCGCACGCCGCAATCGACGGGAAGAATTGCGGCACGAACATCATTAACCTCGCGCACGTACGGGCAAGCCCGAACCGCCAGGCCGGACTCGAACTGGCCAGGGCGGGACCCGATCGGATCGTCGGCGCACTGAAGCAATGGCGGGACACCGGCAGCACGGCGCTCAGCCTGTTTCCGGAACTCGATCCTGCGCCCGCCACGCGGCTGCCCTATCTACAGATGCCCGCTCATCATGACGTGCGCGCGTCCGATGTGGAGTTGAAGCGCCTCCATGGGGTTCTGGCGGCGGCGGCCGATCGGGGCCCGAAGGATTTTGTCGAACTGCTGATGATGCCGGGGGTCGGACGGCGCACGCTGGCATCGCTGGCTCTGGTGGCCGAAGTGATCTACGGGACGCCCGCCCGATTCTCCGATCCTGCCCGGTTCTCTATGGCGCACGGGGGCAAGGAGGTCACCCGTTCCCCGTGCCGTTGAAAGTCTATGACGAGACCATTCGAGTGCTCACCTCGGCCGTGAGCCACGCCAAACTTGGAAACAGTGACCGACTGTTTGCCCTTCAGAGGCTCGACCGCCAGGCAAGGCTGCTGGAAAAGACCGCCACCGGCCCGGCTTTCGATGACTTCATCGCCGCAGAACGAGCCGGTGCGCTGATTCCGCGGGAGGTGATCGAATCCTCACCGGGCGCACCAACTAAAAAAGCCCCGGGAGTTTCCTCCCGGGGCTTTGTTCGTCTTGCAACGAGTGAACGGGTAACGCGTCAGCGTTACATGTCCATCCCGCCCATGCCGCCCGGGGGCATGCCGCCGCCGTGTGCATGGTCTTCGTCCTTCGGGGCCTCGGCGATCATCACCTCGGTGGTCAGGAGCAAGCCTGCAACCGAAGCGGCGTTCTGCAGCGCCAGGCGCGTCACCTTGGTCGGATCCAGGATGCCCTCTTCGAGCATGTCCCCGAAACTTCCCGTGGCCGCGTTGTACCCGAAGCTGCCCTTGCCGGCCTTGACCTGATTGAGGATCACGGCGGCGTCTTCGCCGGCGTTGTCCACGATCTGGCGGAGCGGCTCCTCGATCGCGCGTCGCAGGATGGCGATGCCGACCGTCTGGTCCTCATTCGCACCCTCGAGCTTCTCGAGCACCTTCTGCACGCGGATCAGCGCCACGCCGCCGCCCGGCACCACGCCCTCTTCGACCGCGGCACGCGTGGCGTGCAGCGCGTCTTCGACGCGGGCCTTCTTTTCCTTCATCTCGATCTCGGTGGCGGCACCGACCTTGATCACGGCCACACCGCCGGAGAGCTTGGCAACGCGCTCCTGCAGCTTCTCCTTGTCGTAATCGGAGGTGGCTTCCTCGATCTGCTGACGGACCGACTCGACGCGGGCCTTGATGTCGCTGCTCTTGCCGGCGCCGTCGATAATGGTGGTGTTTTCCTTCTCCACCAGCACCTTCTTGGCCTCGCCCAGATCGTTCATCGTCGCCTTCTCGAGCGTCAGGCCGACTTCGTCCGAGATCACCACGCCGCCCGTGAGCACCGCGATGTCCTGCAGCATGGCCTTGCGGCGATCGCCAAAGCCCGGGGCCTTGACGGCGGCCACCTTGAGGATGCCGCGGATGTTGTTGACGACCAGGGTCGCCAGCGCCTCGCCCTCGACGTCCTCGGCGACCACCAGCAGCGGACGGCCGGCTTTCGCCACGCCTTCCAGCACCGGCAGCAGCTCGCGGATGTTCGAGATCTTCTTGTCGACCAGCAGGATGTAGGGCTTTTCGAGCTCCGTGCTCTGGCTGGCCTGGTTGTTGATGAAATACGGCGAGAGGTAGCCGCGGTCGAACTGCATGCCCTCGACCACGTCGAGTTCATTGCCCAGACCCGAGCCTTCCTCGACCGTGATCACGCCTTCCTTGCCGACCTTTTCCATCGCCTCGGCAATCGTCTTGCCGATGCTCTCGTCGGAGTTGGCGGAAATCGTGCCGACCTGCGCGATCGCCTTGGTGTCCTTGCAGGGCTTGGAGAGCTTCTTCAGCTCGTCCGTGGCCGCCACGACGCCCTTGTCGATGCCGCGCTTGACGTCCATCGGGTTGCGGCCCGAGGCCACGGCCTTCAGTCCCTCGCGGATGATCGCCTGCGCCAGCACGGTGGCCGTGGTGGTGCCATCGCCCGCCTCGTCCGAGGTGTTCGAGGCCACTTCCTTGACCATCTGCGCGCCCATGTTCTCGAACTTGTCCTTCAGTTCGATTTCCTTGGCGACCGAGACGCCGTCCTTGGTGATGGTCGGTGCGCCGAAGCTCTTGTCGAGCACGGCATTGCGACCCTTGGGGCCCAGCGTCGCCTTGACGGCGTTCGCCAGGATGTTCACGCCCTTGACCATGCGTGAGCGGGCGTCGTCGCCGAAACGTACTTCTTTAGCTGCCATGTGTGTTTACCTCTACTTGCCTTCGATGACGGCCATGACGTCTTCTTCACGCATGACCACCAGGTCGTCACCGTCGACTTTCACTTCGGTGCCGCTGTATTTGCCGAACAGGATCTTGTCGCCGACCTTGACGTCGAGCGCACGGACTTTGCCGTCTTCGAGGATCTTGCCCTTACCCACTGCCATGACCTTGCCCTGGATGGGCTTCTCGGCCGCAGTGTCCGGAATCACGATGCCGCCTGGTGAGGTGCGCTCTTCTTCGAGACGCTTCACGATCACGCGGTCATGAAGAGGACGAATCTTCATGGAAAACACTCCTTTCAACCTTAGTTTTGAACCAACCGGCAAGCCGGCATCTAATAATTCAGTGCTCGGGGAGGGTGTTAGCACTCTCCCTTGGTGGCTGCTAATGATAGGGGCAGATCGTATAATTACAAGAGTTGCGACAGCTACGGATGACGAACGGCGCTCTTTGGGACTATGCTTCGAGGTCGATGGCGGGATTCTTTAAATCTAAGCTACTGATTTATATGAACTTAAATTCCGTTAGACATAAGATCCCCGGGCGCTGGCTGGCGCCGCTCACTTCCGTCCTCCTCGGCGCGATGGTGTTGAGCTATGCCGCGGCACCGCGCGCGGCCGATGCCCCCGCCAGTCCGAGCTCCATTGCTCGGGGCCGCCCCGAAGAGCGACACCTTCCTGCCGCCCGACCAGGCCTTCCGACTGGCCGTGGTGGCCGAAGGACCTGCGCGCGTGCGCCTCAGCTGGGCGATCGCGGAGGGCTATTACCTCTACCAGTCGCGGCTCAAGTTCGCGACCTCGAGCCCCGGCATCACGCTGGGCAAACCGGAGCTCCCGGCCGGGGACACCAAGAACGACGAGTACTTCGGCAAGCAGGTCGTCTATCACCGGGACCTGATCGCGCACATTCCCTTCACGCGCAGTGGCGCGGCGGGCCCCGTGCAGCTCGCGGTCACCTACCAGGGCTGCGCCACCGCGGGCCTGTGTTATCCGCCTATCACCAAGCAGTTCACGGTGTCGATGCCGGCCCAGGGCGCGGCCGTGATCGGCGCCGGTGCGGCCGGCGGCGCGGGCGGGCCAACCTTCGTCTCGGACCAGGATCGCCTCGCGCGCATGATCCGCACCGGGAGCGTCGCGGCCATCCTCGCCACCTTCTTTGGCTTAGGCCTGCTGCTGGCCTTCACGCCCTGCGTGCTGCCGATGGTGCCGATCCTCTCCGGCCTGATCGCCGGCCAGGGACCCAAGCTCACCACCGCGCGCGCGTTCTCGCTCTCCCTGACCTACGTGCTCGGCATGGCGCTGACCTATACGATCGCGGGCGCGGCCTTTGCCGCCGCCGGGCGCCAGGTGCAGGCCGTATTCCAGCAGCCGTGGATCATCCTGCTGTTCGCAGGCCTGTTCATCGCGCTCGCGCTGTCCATGTTTGGCTTCTACACGCTGCAGATGCCCGCCGCGATCCAGTCGCGCCTCTCGGACAGCAGCAACAAGCAGCGCGCCGGCACCTTCGGGGGCGTGGCCGTGATGGGCGCGCTCTCCGCGCTCATCGTCACCGCCTGCGTGGCCCCGGCGCTGGTCGGCGCGCTCCTGGTGATCAGCCAGGGGGGCGATGTGATCCGCGGCGCCCTGGCGCTGTTTGCGATGAGCCTAGGGATGGGCACGCCGCTCCTGATCATCGGCACCTCGGCCGGAAGGCTGTTACCGAAAGCCGGCGCCTGGATGGACACGGTCAAGCAGCTGTTCGGGGCCCTGATGCTGGGCGTGGCGGCCTGGATGCTCTCGCGGCTGGTGAGCGATCGGGTGGCGCTGTTCCTCTACAGTATTCCGTTCATTGCGGCATTTCTGGTGCTCTGGCGGCTGCAGCATCGCGGCGCCACGCGGCTCGTGGGGCGTGCGGCCGCGCTCGCCGCCGGCGTCTACGCGATTTTGCTGGGCCTGGGCGCCGCGCGCGGCGCCACCGATCCCCTGCATCCGCTGGCGCGTCCCGCGCCGGCCACGGGCGAACTCGCCTTCGCGCCGGTCGCCAACGTGGCCGACCTGGATCGCGCCGTGAGTGCGGCGGCGGCCTCGGGCCGCCCCGTGATGCTCGATTTCTATGCGGACTGGTGCACCTCCTGCAAGGAGATGGAGCGCTACACCTTCACCAACCCCAAGGTGCGCCAGACGCTGTCCAACATGACCCTGCTGCGCGCCGACGTGACCGCCAACAACAGCGACGACCAGGCGCTGCTCAAGCGCTTCGGCATCTTCGGGCCGCCGACCATCGCCTTCTACGGCGATAACGGCCGCGAGCGCAGCAACTATCGTGTCGTGGGCTACATGCCGGCCGACGCCTTCGCCAACCTCCTGTCCCGCGCGACCGCGCCGGGCAGCTAGCACTTGAAGCTCGCACCGGTCGCCCTCTACACCCTGGTGGCCTTGCTGGGGGCCACGGCCGGGTACCTCAGCTACCGCCATTACCTCGCCGCGCCGCCGAGGCTCGTGACCGTCGCAGCGCCTCCTCCCGCCGCCCCATCGCCCGCGCGCCGGAGCGAAGCGGCGGCGCCAGCCGAGGCGCCCGCGCCGGCGATTCCCGAACAGGTGCCCGACATCGCGATGGCGGATATGAACGGCGCGCGCCGTTCGCTCCGTGCGCTCCCCGGGCGTACCCGGCTCATTAATTTCTGGGCCAGCTGGTGCGAGCCCTGCCGGCGCGAAATTCCCCTGCTCAATGCGCTCCAGAGCGCCCATAAGTCCGAGGGCCTTTCGATTGTAGGGATCGCCGTCGACATGCGCTCGGCGGTGCAGACCTTCCTCAAGGCCACCCCGCTCCATTACATGGTGCTGGTGGGCGAGGAGGACGGGGCGGAGGCCGCGCAGAAATTCGGGGTGGAACTCGCACTCCCCTTCACCGTGTTTGCCGATGCGCAGAACCGGATCGTGGCGGTCAAGGTGGGCGAGCTCCACCCGAACGAGGCGGATGCGATCCTCGCCCAGATGCGGGAGCTTGATTCCGGCCAGCAGAGTTTGGAGGCCACCCGGGCGGCCATTTCCTCCACCCTTAAGAGCCTGGCGATCGAGAGATCGAAACAATCTCCTGATTCTTGAGCCTATTGGTATTGTTTCTGATTCAATAGACCGATTCCAATAAGCCGCAGATCACGGCAGTTTCGACGACAATAGGTATCAATCTCCGCCAGATTGGGCTAGATTCGCCGCAATTCGATGTTCAGGCCCCCTTAGGGCTCAAGAACCCATGGCTCGACTCCTACTGCTCAACGGCCCGAACCTCAACCTGCTGGGGAGCCGGGAACCCGACACCTACGGCCGCCAGACGCTCGCTGAGATCGAAACGCGCGCCAGGGCGGTAGCGGCCGAGCTGGGCCACGAGCTGCGCACAGCGCAGAGCAATGCGGAGCACGAGCTCATTGAACATATCCAGCGCGCGCCCCAGGAAGAGGTCCGTTTCCTGATCTTCAATCCGGGGGCCCTGACGCACACCAGCGTGGCGCTGCGCGATGCGCTGCTGGCCGTCAAGCTCCCCTTCATCGAGGTGCACCTGTCCAACACGGCCTCGCGCGAGCCGTTCCGGCACCACTCCTACTTCGCCGACATCGCCGTCGGCTCGATCGTGGGCTTAGGCGCCCTCGGTTACGAGTTCGCGATACGCGCGGCCGCCGCCCGGCTCGCCGCCTGATCCATATAAAGGGTTCCGACCAAAGGCAATCTGGAGCGCATCCACCGATGGACATCAGAAAAATAAAAAAGCTGATCGAACTGCTGGAGGAATCCGGGGTCTCGGAGATCGAGATCAAGGAAGGCGAGGAGTCGGTCCGCATCGCGCGCAACGGGTCGGTGGAGGTGCAGACCAGCCCCGGAAAAGCCGCGGCCCACACCCCGGCCGCCTCGGTCACCCCGGCCCCCACCTCGCCCTCGCAGCGCTCGGCCAGCGCGCGGGCGAGTGCGGAAGCCCCGCCGGCGGCAGCCCCGCAGGCGAGCGAGGGCGAGCACATGGTGACCGCGCCTATGGTCGGCACGTACTACAGTGCGCCTTCGCCCGGGGCCAAGCAGTTCGTGGAGATCGGCGATGAGGTGCAGGTCGGCCAGGTGCTGTGCACCATCGAGGCCATGAAGATGATGAACCAGATCGAGTCCGACGTCGCCGGGCGGATCCGCGCGGCGCTGGTCAAGAACGGCGAACCGGTCGAGTTTGGCCAGCCACTGTTCATCATCGAATAGGCCATGCTCGACAAGATCGTCATCGCCAACCGTGGCGAAATCGCGCTGCGCATCCTGCGCGCCTGCCGCGAGCTGGGGATCAAGACCGTGGCGGTGCACTCGACCGCCGATGCCAACCTCAAGCACGTGCTGCTGGCCGACGAGTCGGTGTGCATCGGCCCGCCGCCGAGCCGCGACAGTTATCTCAACATGCCGGCGATCATCAGCGCGGCGGAGGTCACCGACTCGGTGGCCATCCACCCCGGCTACGGGTTCCTGTCGGAGAACGCCGATTTCGCCGAGCGCGTGGAGAAGAGTGGCTTTACCTGGATCGGACCCAAGGCCGAGACCATCCGCCTGATGGGCGACAAGGTGTCCGCCATCCACCTGATGACCAAGGCCGGGGTGCCCTGCGTGCCGGGGTCCGGCGGCCCGCTCACCGACAACTCGACCGAGAACCTGCGCCTGGCGCGCCAGATCGGGTATCCGGTGATCATCAAGGCCTCGGGGGGCGGGGGCGGCCGGGGCATGCGCGTGGCGCACGCCGAGGGCGCGCTGCTGAGCTCGATCGCCATCACCCGCTCGGAAGCCGCCGCGGCCTTCGGGAACGATCAGATCTACATGGAGAAATTCCTCGAGCGCCCGCGCCACATCGAGTTCCAGATCATGGGCGACAACCATGGGAACGTCGTGAGCCTGGGCGAGCGCGACTGCTCGATGCAGCGGCGCAACCAGAAGGTCATGGAGGAGGCGCCCGCCCCCGGCATCAGCGACAAGCAGCGCGCGCGCATGGGCGCGCGCTGCGTGGAAGCCTGCAAGGCCGTGCACTACCGGGGCGCCGGCACCATGGAGTTCCTGTACCAGGACGGCGAGTTCTACTTCATCGAGATGAACACCCGCATCCAGGTCGAGCACCCGGTCACGGAGCTCGTCACCGGGATCGACCTGGTCAAGACCCAGCTGCAGATCGCGGCGGGCGAGAAACTCCCCTTCAAGCAGGACGACATCGAGATCCGCGGCCACGCGCTCGAGTGCCGCATCAACGCCGAGGACCCGCGCACCTTCGCGCCCTCGCCCGGACCCATCAAGCTCTGGCATCCGCCCGGGGGCCCGGGCGTGCGGGTCGATTCGCACGTGTACTCCGGCTACAGCGTGCCGCCCTACTACGACTCGCTCATCGGCAAGCTGATCACGCACGGCGAGAACCGCGAGACGGCGATCGCGCGCATGCGCAATGCGCTCGCCGAGCTCGTGGTCGAGGGCATCAAGACCAACACCGCCCTGCACCAGGAGATCCTGGCCCATTCGGCCTTCCAGGCCGGGGGCCTGGACATCCACTACCTCGAGCGGCGCCTAGGGCTGCGCTAGAGCGATCCGTCGATGCCGCACACCCGGGACTGCCTGGCCCTCAGCTTCGAGCTGCGCGGCCTGGACCCGCAGCGCGCGGAAGCGGCCTGCCAGGAGCTGGGCGCCTTCGCGGTCACCTACAGCGACGCGCACGACGACGCCGTGCTCGAGCCGGGCGTCGGCGAGGTGCGCCTGTGGCGCTCGACGCGGCTCCAGGCCCTGTTTGCCGGCGACGCCGACGGCGGGAGTCTGAGCGTCCGGCTGGCCGGCGCGCTCGCGCTCGAACCCGGGCGCGTGGACGCAGCAGCTCATCGCCGAGCGCGCCTGGGAGCGCGAGTGGCTGCGCGACTTCCACGCGCTGCGCTTTGGTACACGCTTGTGGATCTGCCCGCGCCACGAGCAGGTGACCGAGCGGGGCGCCGTGGTGGTGACGCTCGATCCCGGCCTCGCCTTCGGGACCGGCACGCACCCCTCGACGGCGCTGTGCCTGGAGTGGCTCGACGCCGAGGTCACGCCGGCGATGACGCTCATTGATTACGGCTCGGGCTCGGGGATCCTCGCCATCGCCGCGGCCCGGCTCGGCGCCGCCCACGTGGCGGCCTTCGACATCGACCCGCAGGCCCTGCTGGCGACCGCGGAGAACGCCGCCGCGAACGGCGTGGCCGGGACAGTCTCGGTCCACAGCGATGCGGCATCGCTCCCGGGCGCACGCCAGGCACTGGTGGCGAACATCCTCGCCGGGCCCCTGTGCACGCTCGCCCCCCGCTTTGCGGAATGGGTTTGCGCCGGGGGCCAGATCCTGCTGGCCGGAATCCTCGCCGAGCAGGCGCAAGGCGTGACGGACGCTTATGCTCCGTGGTTTGATATCGCCCCCTGGGCGCAACGGGAGGGCTGGGTCGCCCTCGCAGGCAACAGAATTGATCATGTACACGGTCTGTCCTAAGTGCGCCCTGCCGTTGGCCGTGACCGCGGCCGACCTGCGTGCCGGCCAGGGCTACGTGCGCTGCGGACGCTGCGCCAACGTGTTCAATGCGCTACTGCGGCTCAGCGACGAATCGGCGCTGGCCGATTACGAGGGCAACGGCCCCTCGCTCTCCGACATGGACAAGGCGAGCGCCACCGTGTCGCGCCCGGCGCTCCCCGAGGCGGAGCCCGAGCGCCCGCCGGAACCCGAACCGGAGTCCCGGCCCGAGGCCAAACAGGAAGAGCCGGCGCCGGCGGCGGCCCAGCCCGCGCGCGCGGACGAGCCGTTCCCGGACGAGGAGTTCGACGAGGAGGAGTTCTTCGATCCGGACGGCCCGGCGGACGAGTTCTTCGATCCGGAAAGCACCAATCCCAAGATCGGCACGGCGCCGCTCGACCTGGAAGCGCACGCCCCCGGGGCGCGCGCACCGGCGCTGCGGCTGGTGGACAGCCCGCCGCGGCCGCCGCCACCCCCCGCGCTGGCCCGCCTGGACGTGGAAGACGAGGAACCGCAGGAGGAGGCCGCCGTGCAGGGGGACGAGGACATCATCGATGAGGAGAGCGAACCGTATCGCGGCACCGGGACCTTCGAGACCATCGTGCTCGAGGGCGACACCTTCCTGCAGACCGAGGAGACCATTCCCGAAGAGGTGCTGGCGAGCGAGATTGCCAACGTCTCGCGCCGCATCGCCGCGGCCCGCGACACGGACGAGTTCGCCGCGCTGATGGCCGGGCACTTCGCGGACGACCCGGAATCCGAACTGCCGCCCGATCCGGAGCTGGCCGCGCTCCGCGAGGCGACCGGCGAGTTCAAGCGCGACCCGAGGCTGGACATGGACGCCGACGACCCCGCCAGCTGGTTTCGCGCCATGGGGAGCTGGGGCGACTGGCGCCTGATCGCCGGCGCGTCGGCCCTGGGGCTCCTGCTCGTCCTGCAGATCGTCAACCATTGGCGCGATGATCTGGCGACGCAAGCCGGGTGGTTCGGGCCGATGCGCAGCCTCGCCTCGTTCCTCGGCGAACCGCTCCGTCCCCACTGGGATCTCAACAACTACGACGTGCGCCAGCTGGGCGCGGACGCCGACGTCGCGAACGATGAGACCCTCAAGGTGCGCCTGCGGCTGACCAACGTCGGCCCGCGGGCGCAGGCCCTGCCCCTGATCCGCCTCACGCTCCGCGACCGCTACGGCAAGGCGGTGAGCCGCGGTGAGCTGGAGCCTGAACAGTACCTGCCCCAGGACGTGCGCGGCCAGCTCATGATCCGGCGCGACCAGCGCATCGACACGGAGCTCCGGGTGCTGGATCCCTCGCGCCAGGCCACCAGCTTTGAACTGGACGTGTGCGTGCCCGCCGCCGGCGGGGGCCTGCGCTGCGCCGGCGACTCGCCCGCGCTCGGGGCACGACCCTCGTGACGCTTGCCATCGGACCCCACGCGCTCATCGGGCGCGTGCTGCTCGCGCCCATGGCCGGCGTGACCGACCCGCCGTTCCGGGAGCTGTGCGCCGAACAGGGCGCGGCGCTGGCCTGCGGGGAGATGCTGAGCGCCGATCAGTCGCTCTGGCACACGCCAAAGTCGCGCCGCCGCATGGCGAGCGCGAATGCACCCGGCGCCACCGTCGCGGTGCAGCTCGCCGGGTCCGACCCGGGCCAGCTCGCCGCCGCGGCGCAGCACCAGGCCGACGCCGGGGCCGACATCATCGACCTGAACCTGGGGTGCCCGGCGAAGAAAGTCTGCGACCGGCTGTGCGGATCGGCGCTGCTGGGGGACGAGGCGCTGGTGGCGCGCATCTTCGAGGCGCTGGTGCGCGCGGTGGCGATCCCGGTGACCGTCAAGATCCGCACCGGCCCGGATCCGACGCGCCGCAACGCCACGCGCATCGCGCAGCTCGCCGAGCGCGCCGGGATCGCGGCCATCGCGGTGCACGGGCGCACCCGCGCCGAGCGCTTCCTCGGCCAGGCCGAGTACGAAACCATCCGCGCGGTCAAGGCCGTGGTAGGCATTCCGGTGATCGCCAACGGCGATGTGGCGACGCCGCAGCAGGCGCACGCGGTGCTCGAGGCCACCGGCGCCGATGCGGTGATGATCGGGCGCGCCGCGCTGGGCTCACCATGGATTTTCCGGGATGTCAATTTATTCCTTGATACAAAAAAAATTCCCTCGCCACTCTTGCGCGCGTCGATCACTGCGATCATCCTAAAGCACCTCGATTCCCTGTACGCGTTCTACGGCGAGTACAGCGGGGTTCGGATGGCACGAAAACACTTGAGCCGTTATTGCGACCTGGACACCGAGACCCGCGCGGCACGCGCGGCTCTGCTGGGGGCGGAAGATTCCGCGTCGCAATTCGAGCTTGCGGAACGTGTCTTTGGGCGTTGGGAAAAACTTCAGACTTTCGAAGAACTACAACGATGAATCGAATCGCCGGCAAGGATCTCCCGCTTCGTAACCACACCGAGCGGGTGCTCAGCGACTATTTCACCAATCTCAACGGCCACCGGCCCGCGCGCCTGTACAACCTGGTGCTGCGCGAGGTCGAGGAACCCCTGCTCCGTGCGGTACTCGACTATGCTGACGGCAACCAGAGCCAGGCGGCCGAGATCCTGGGGATCACCCGCACGACGCTGCGCAAGAAGCTGCGCTCGATGGGGCTCGCCGAATAGGACTCTATAGAGAGCATGCCGATCGCGCGCGCACTGCTGTCGGTCTCCGATAAGCACGGCCTGGCCGACTTCGCCCGCGCCCTGTCCCGGCACGGCGTCGAGCTGCTGTCCACCGGCGGCACCGCCCAGGCGCTGCGCAACGCCGGGCTCGCGGTGCGCGAGGTGGCCGACTACACCGGCTTCCCGGAAATCATGGACGGGCGCGTCAAGACCTTGCACCCGAAGATCCACGGCGGCCTGCTCGGCCGGCGCGGGACCGACGAGGCGCTGATGAGAGCGCACGGCATCGAGCCGATCGACCTGCTGGTGGTCAACCTCTATCCCTTCGGCGCCACCATCGCCAGACCCGACTGCAGCTACGACGAGGCGATCGAGAACATCGACGTCGGGGGACCTGCGATGCTGCGGGCGGCCGCCAAGAACCACGCGGACGTGACCGTGCTGGTCGATCCGGCCGATTACGCCACCGTGCTCGAGGAAATCGCCGCCAGCGGCGAGACCTCCATCGACACCCGCTCGCGCCTGGCCGCGAAGGCCTTCGCGCACACCGCCGAGTACGACACCGCCGTTTCCGGCTACCTGCAGCGGGCGCAGCAGCTCCCGATCGAGCGCTTCCCGGAACGGCTCCCGCTGGTGCTCGAGCGGGTGCAGGAGCTGCGCTACGGCGAGAACCCGCACCAGCGCGCGGCCTGGTACCGGAACGGGGCCGCGCGGAGCGGCTCGATCGGCGCCGCGCGCATGCTGCAGGGCAAGGAGCTCTCGTTCAACAACCTGCAGGATGCCGACACCGCGATCGAATGCGTGCGCCAGTTCGCCGAGCCCGCCTGCACCATCGTCAAGCACGCCAACCCCTGCGGCGTCGCCACCGCCGGCACGCTCGGGGAGGCCTACGAGCTGGCCTACCGGACCGATTCCACCTCGGCGTACGGGGGCATCATCGCCTTTAACCGGGCGCTCGATGAGCAGACCGCCCGCGCCATCATCGGCCGCCAGTTCGCCGAGGTGATCGCGGCGCCGGCCATGGACTCAGCGACGCTCCGGGTGCTCGCGGCCAAGCCCGACATCCGCGTGCTGGTGCTGGGCGCCTTCTACACCGGGGAAGAGTCGGACTACGAGCTGCGCAGCCTGAACGGCGCGCTGCTGGTGCAGGACCGCGACACCGCCACGATCGCCGAGACGGCGCTCAAGGTCGTCACCCGGCGCGCGCCCGACGCGCGCGAGCTCGCCGACCTGCGCTTTGCCTGGCAGGTGGTGAAGTTCGTCAAGTCGAACGCCATCGTCTTGGCGAGCGATCGGGCCACGCTCGGCGTGGGCGCGGGCCAGATGAGCCGCGTCTACTCGACCCGCCTCGCCGCGCTCAAGGCGGGCGACGAGAAGCTCGAGCTGCGCGGCGCGGTGATGGCCTCCGACGCCTTCCTGCCCTTCCGGGACGGGGTGGACGTGGCCGCCGGGTACGGGATCAAGGCCATCATCCAGCCGGGCGGCTCGAAGCGCGATGCGGAAGTGATCGAGGCGGCCAACGCCCACGGCCTGGCCATGGTGTACACCGGCATGCGCCACTTCCGGCACTGAGCCCCGTGAAAGTCCTGATCGTCGGCAACGGCGGCCGCGAACACGCCCTGGCCTGGTGCTGCCTCAACGGGGCCGGCGTCAGCGAGGTGCTGGTCGCGCCGGGCAACGCCGGCACCGCCGGCGAGGCGCGGGTGCGCAACGTCGAGGTGGCCGCGAGCGACACCGCGGGACTCGTGCAGCTGGCGAAGGACGAGCAGGTCGCACTCACCATCATCGGGCCCGAGGGACCGCTGGTCGCGGGCGTGGTCGATGCGTTCAAGGCCGCGGGGCTCCGCTGCTTCGGGCCCAGCCGCGCCGCCGCCCAGCTCGAGGGGTCGAAGGCCTACTGCAAGGAGTTCCTGGAGCGCCACCGGATTCCGACCGCGGCCTATCGCACCTTCGGGCGCGAGGACTTCGACGAGAGCTGGCTGAAGGCGCAGTCACCGCCGATCGTCATCAAGGCGAGCGGGCTCGCCGCCGGCAAGGGCGTGGTGATCGCCGCGACCATCGAGGAAGCCCTCGGCACCGTGCAGGAGATGTTCAGCGGGCGCTACGGGGAAGCAGGCGAGACGGTGGTCATCGAGGAATTCCTCGAGGGCGAGGAGGCGAGCTTCATCGTGCTGGCCGACGGCGTGCACGCCCTGCCCTGCGCGACTTCGCAGGACCACAAGCGCCTGCGCGACGGGGACGCCGGGCCCAACACCGGCGGCATGGGCGCGTACTCGCCCGCCCCGGTGGTCAGCGCGGCCGTGCACGAGCGGATCATGCGCGAAGTGATCCAGCCGACGCTCAAGGGACTGGCGCGCGATGGCACGCCGTACACCGGCTTCCTGTACGCCGGCCTGATGATCGATAAGCAGGGCGCGCCGCGCGTGATCGAATTCAATTGCCGTTTTGGCGATCCGGAAGCGCAGGCGGTGCTCTCCCGGCTCCGTTCGGACCTGCCGGCGCTGTGCCTCGCCGCCCTGGAGGGGCGCCTCGCAGTCCAGCACATAGAGTGGGATCCGCGCGCGGCCCTGGGCGTGGTGCTGGCCGCCGAGGGGTATCCGGGCCAGCTCCGGCTGGGGCAGGCCATCAGCGGGCTGGAGCGCGCCGCACAGCTGCCCGGCAAGGTGTTTCACGCCGGCACCGAGCGGCGCGGTGAGGCGGTGGTCACGAGCGGCGGGCGCGTGCTGTGCGCGGTGGGCCTCGGGGACAAAGTCGCGCAGGCGCAGCGCGCCGCCTATGATCTGGTCGCATGCGTCGGCTTTCCCGGAGCTCAGTTCCGCCATGACATCGGTTACCGGGCCATCGCGCGCGAGTCCTGAACGCACGGTGCCCGGGCTCACGCCCGCCATGCGCGGGCGCGTCCGCTGGCTGTTCCGGATCGTCAGCGCGCTCAGCCCGGCTCTCGCCGCGCGGCTGGCGATGCGCGCATTTCTCACCCCGCTCGCGCGCCCGATCGCCGCGGAGGAAGCGCAGTTCCTCGCCACCGCCCATCCGCAGACCCTGTCCTCGGCCAGTGGAGCGCTCCAGGTCTACAGCTGGCCGGCGACGCTCCCCGAAGCCCCGACGGTGCTGCTGGTGCACGGCTGGATCTCGCACGCCGCGCGCATGGCGGATCTGATCCTGGCACTGCGCCAGCGCGGCCTGCGCGTGGTGGCCTTCGACGCCCCGGCGCACGGCCGGTCCGGGGGCACGCAGGCCGACATGCACGGGTTTCGCTCCGCCATCCAGACCGTCATCGCCAGCTGCGGGCCGGTCCACGGGGTGCTGGCGCATTCCTTCGGCGCGCTCTCGACCGCAAGCTGGCTGGCCGAACACCGCCCCGCCACGGTGCGCGCCGCGGTGCTGGTCGGCATGATGCGCGATCTGGGCTACATCTTCGATTCCTTCACGCAGGCCCTCGCGCTCCGACCCAGCGTGAGCGCGCGCTTTCGCGAGCTGATCCGCGCACGCTACGGGGCCTACCCGGAAGAGGTCTCCACCGGCGAGATGGTGCGCCGCCTGCACCTGCCGGTGCTGCTGGTGCACGGGGCGGCTGACGACATCGTGCCGAGCGCGCACGCGCACGTGGTCTCGAGGGAACTGCGCAAGGGACAGCTCCTGATCGCCCCGGACTTGGGCCACGGTGCGCCGCTCCGCGATCCGGCCACGGTGCGGCAGATCGTGGACTTCCTCAGCTCGCAGCTCGCGCCGTGAGCGCCCTGCGCGCACGCGCCCCGGCCTTCGCCGCGCTCCGCCACCGCGGTTACCGCGGCTACGTGATCCTCGCGACGGTCGCCATGATGGGCGACAACATCGAGCACGTGATCAGTTACTGGGTGCTGCACCAGAGGTTCCACTCGCCGGCCCTGGGCGCGTTCGCGGTGATCTCGCACTGGGTGCCGTTCCTGCTGCTGTCGGGCTACACCGGCGCGCTCGCCGACCGCTACAACCCGCGGCGCATCATGCAGATCGGCATGCTGATCTTCATGGGCGTGTCGGTCGGCTGGGGAGTGCTGTTCCTCGGCGGGCACCTGCAGATCTGGCAGGCCTGGGCGCTGCTGGCCATCCACGGCCTGGCCGGCGTGCTGTGGAATCCGGCCGCGCAGGTGCTCATCTACGACATCGTTGGCCCCGAGCACCTGCAAAGCGCGGTGCGCCTCAACGCGAGCGGCCGCTACCTCGGCATGCTGGCCGGCCCCGTCGTGGGCAACGTGCTGCTGCTGGCCTTGGGTCCCATCTACGGCATGTTCGCCAACGCGCTCGTGTACCTGCCGCTGGTGCTGTGGCTTCGCAAGGTGCGCTACAGCCCGCGCCGCGTGCTGCCCGCGGCCGGCGCCGAGCACCGGCCCAACGCCTGGACCGACCTGCTCGCGACGCTCCGCGGCATGGGCGACAACCGCCAGGTGATTGCCATGACGCTGCTCGCCGGCGTCGGGTCGCTGTTTATCGGCAACGCCTACCAGGCGCAGATGCCCGGCTTCGCCGAGGATCTGGGGCTCCACAACGCCGGGCTGGCCTATGCCGCGCTGCTCGCGGCCGATGCGGCCGGGGCGATCGGCGCCGTGCTGGTGCTCGAGGGCCGCGGGCTCCTCGCGGCGACGCCGGGGCGCGCACTGCTCCTGGGTGCGCTCTGGTGCGTGGCGATGGCCGGCTTCGCGCTCGCGCACGGCATCGCACTCACCCTCGCGCTGCTGTTCGCCGCCGGGTTCTTCGAGTTGTCGTTCAGCGCCATGGCCCAGACCATCGTGCAGATGCGCTCGCCCGAAAACCAGCGCGGCCGCATCATCGGGCTGTTCATCACCGCGAGCCTGGGCCTGCGCGCGTTCAGCGGGATCACGGTGGGACTGGGCGGGACGCTGGTCGGGATCCACTATTCGCTGGCGCTGAGCGCCGCCGCCCTGCTCGTGTGCATCGGCCTGATCAGTGGATGGTACGCGCGCGCGACATCTTCCTGACAAAGCGAAGTGTCCCGGTAGAGCGAGCACCCCTGCCGGGATGAATGCCCTAGAATGGCGCGCCATGAGCATCCCAAAGGACGCGCATCTCGCGGGACTCTCGTCACCCAATTCGCTGCTGGTGGCGGGCGGGCGCGACCGACGCCCGGGAGCACCGCTGAACATCCCACCCGTGCTCGCCTCGAACTTCGTTCTGGGCACCGAGCGCGGCTATGCGCGCGATGATGGCACGCCGACGTGGGAAGCGCTGGAGGAGATTGTTGGGCTCCTGGAGGGAGGCCATAGCGTGGCGTTCGCCTCAGGGATGGCCGGCGTCGCGGCGGTGTTCGACCAGCTGCAGGCCGGATCGCGCATCGTGCTGCCGGACGATTGCTATCAGGGCGTTTCGGGGCTGGCCGAATCGGGCCGGCAGAAGGGCCTGTGGACCGTAAGTCGATTGGCCGTCGACGATACCGCGGGCTGGATCAGGGCGGCGGCGGACGCCGATCTGCTTTGGCTGGAATCGCCCTCGAATCCGCTGTTGGTAGTCGCCGACCTGCGTGCAATCTGTTCGGTCACCCGAAAAACATCCGCGCTCCTGGCGGTCGACAACACCTTCGCCACCTCGCTGAACCAGCGCCCGCTCGATCTGGGGGCGGATTATTCCTTTCAGTCCGCGACCAAGTTCATCGGTGGTCATTCCGACCTGCTTGCCGGGATTGTGACCGTAAGGCGCAATGAGCTGCTGGCCGGTCTGCACAAATCGCGTGAACTGCACGGCGCCACGCCCGGTGCGCTCGAGTCCTTCCTCGCCGTGCGTGGAGCGCGCACCATGGCACTCCGGCTCGAGCGCGCTCAGTCCAATGCGATGGTCCTGGCGGAACGCCTGAATGCGCATCCTCGTGTAGTGGTCACCCGTTATCCGGGACTGAGCACGCATGCGACCCACGCGATCGCGCGTGCTCAGCTGAAGGGCTACGGGACGATCATCTCGTTCGACGTGCGTGGGGACGCGCTCGCGGCGGACCGGGTCTGTGCACGGGTCCGGCTCATTCAACACGCGACCAGTCTGGGTGCCGTGGAGTCCACGATGGAACGCCGGGCGGCCATCCCCGGACAAGGGCACCTGCCGCCCTCGCTGCTCAGGCTGAGCGTCGGAATTGAAAACGTCGAGGATCTCTGGGCGGACCTGGACGCCGCCCTGAACGCGCGCGGATAGGCCTGTGGTTTGGGGAACGACGCCGTCGATCGAGGGCGCCGGGATGGATCTAGACGCGATCGTTAGGCGGCAGAGACGGAGAGCTTGACACCTAGACTATGCAATACCTTGAGCATGGTGTCGTACCGGGGTTTCGCGCCTGGCGCGAGTGCCTTGTAGAGGCTCTCCCGACCAAGCCCTGATTGTTCGGCAATACTTCTTATGCCACGCGCCTTTGCGACATTTCCGACCGCCGCTAAAAAAACGTCCGGGTTGGGATCCTCGAGCGCAGCGCTAAGATACTCCGCGATCACTCCATCGTCGTCTAGGAAGGCGCTGGGATCAAATGCCTTGAGCTTGAGCTTTGCCATAGTTATTACTCCAATTCTACAAGCAGACGCCTGGCCCGCGCGATGCTGCGATCTTGTGAGGCCTTGTCACCACCGCATAACAGGACAATCACGACCTTGTGCCGCGGCGTGAAATAGAGGCGGTAACCCGCGCCCACGTGAACACGCAGCTCGTGCAATCCACCGCCCAGACTCTTGCTGTCACCCAGGTTGCCGAGCCGTGCCGATTCCAATCGCGCCAGGATCCGGGCCTTGGCCTTTAGATCCCGCAGCCCAACTAGCCATGCCGAAAAGATTTCGGTTTGCTGAAGCTGATACACCAAACCAATTGTATCCGATCGGATACAAAGGTGCAAGCGGCCAGAAGCCCGCGCCGCATGTCAACGGTTCTGCAAAAGCAACAACGGCGCGGAGATCTATCGCGCCCTAGAAACTCGCGCGCGCAAACAGCTCCGCCCCGTGCACGTCGAACTTCATGTCACCGTTCGGGTTGCTGTTGCTCACGGTGACCTGGGCCTGGGTGCTCGAGTAGCCAAGGCCGAAGGCGACGTTGGGCTTCCAGCGGAACTGCAGGTCGGCGTGGTAGTCGCCGAGCTTGCCGTTGTCATTGTGCAGGTTGAGGCTCATGTACTGCGCGCGCGCGTTGAACGAGAAGCGCGTGGTGATCAGGAAGCTCCCGTCCACCGCCACAGTGCCGAAGGGGCCGGCGCCCTCGAAGGATTCGTGCAGGGCGCGCGCGTAGACGCGCGCTTCCGTGTCGGCCTGGATCAGGTGCATCCCGAGACCCACGCCGAGCTCGAAGCGCGGGTGGTACAGCACCGAATACGTGTAGGTGAAATCGGTCTGCCGCCAGTTGAACTGCGCCGCGACGGTGTCGGTCGGCAACAGCGTGATATCGCCGAACACGATGTCGGATTTCGGCGAGGTGGTCGAGTTGCGGTTGACTTCCCACATGTTGACGCGCAGGCGGTGGCGTTCGCGCATGCGGAACATGAACTCCACCCGCCCCTGGTGCACGTCGGGCGTGAGCCCCAGGTCGTCTTCCATCGAGATGGGCGTGCCCGGCGTGGGCGAGTTGGGGTCGGTGACCGAGCCGTCGGTCGACACCTTGCCCCGGTAGTAGCTGACCCGCGCCGCAAAGTGATCGGTGATCGGGCTGGCCGGCACCGGCGGCGCCTGCTGCGCCATCGCCACCGCGGAGGCGGTCATGAGGGCGGCGGCATAGTACATCGGGCGCATGCGCAAACCTTGGGCAGTGATCGACGAGGCCATCATCCGACAGCCCCGGTACCGGCCGCCACAGTCGCGGGCCGGCGACGTCGGATTATGTGACCGGCTAGGCGGTATTTAGTGCCATCCGGTACCCGCGTCACGGTGCCGCGGGGCGCCCGGCGGGCGCATCGGAAGTCGGCGGCCACGGCAGCGCTAGCGCTTCATGGCCTCGAAGAAGTCGGCGTTGGTCTTGGTGTCCTTCATCTTGTCGAGCAGGAACTCGATCGCCGCCAGCTCGTCCATCGGGTGCAGGAGCTTGCGCAGGATCCACATCTTGGCCAGTTCCGCCTGGTCGGTGATCAGCTCTTCCTTGCGGGTGCCGGAGCGGTTGATGTTCACGGCCGGGAACACGCGCTTCTCGGCGATGCGCCGGTCGAGGTGGATTTCGCTGTTGCCGGTGCCCTTGAACTCCTCGTAGATGACATCGTCCATCTTCGAGCCGGTGTCGATCAGCGCGGTGGCGAGGATGGTCAGCGAGCCGCCCTCCTCGATGTTGCGCGCGGCGCCGAAGAAGCGCTTGGGCCGCTGCAGGGCGTTGGCGTCCACGCCGCCGGTGAGCACCTTGCCGGAGCTCGGCACCACGGTGTTGTAGGCGCGCGCCAGGCGCGTGATCGAATCGAGCAGGATCACGACGTCCTTCTTGTGCTCCACGAGGCGCTTGGCCTTCTCGATCACCATCTCGGCCACCTGCACGTGGCGGGCGGCGGGCTCGTCGAAGGTGGAGGAGACGACCTCGCCCTTGACGGTGCGCTGCATCTCGGTCACTTCCTCGGGCCGCTCGTCGATCAGCAGCACGATCAGGTGCACTTCCGGGTGGTTCCAGGTGATCGAGGTCGCGATGTTCTGCAGCAGCATGGTCTTGCCGGCTTTCGGCGGCGAGACGATCAGGCCGCGCTGGCCCTTGCCGATCGGCGCCACCAGGTCGATGGTGCGCGCGGTCAGGTCCTCGGTGCTGCCGTTGCCGCGCTCGAGCTTGAGGCGCTTGGTCGGGTGGAACGGCGTCAGGTTCTCGAACAGGACCTTGTTGCGCGAGCTCTCGGGCGAATCGAAGTTGATTTCGCCGACCTTGAGGAGCGCAAAGTAGCGTTCGCCGTCCTTCGGCGGGCGGATCAGGCCGGAGACGGTGTCGCCGGTGCGCAGGTTGAAACGGCGGATCTGGCTCGGGCTGATGTAGATGTCGTCCGGGCCCGCGAGGTACGAGCCGTCGGCCGAGCGCAGGAAGCCGAAGCCGTCCTGCAGGATCTCCAGCACGCCGTCGCCGTAGGTGTCCTCACCGTTCCGTGCGTGCGCCTTGAGGATCGAGAAGATGATGTCCTGCTTGCGCGAGCGGGCCAGGCTCTCCAGTCCCATGGACTCGGCCTGCTTGACCAGCTCATGGATCGGCTTGGCCTTCAGGGTGGTCAGGTTCATCGAGTTGCGCGACTGCGCCAGCTCGGCCGGGCTGATCACCTCGGCGTCGTCGGCGGCCAGCGGCTCGAGGTCCTCGAGGTGCTCGTCCATGCGCCCGCCGACGTTGCCGCGGTTCGGGTCGCGATTGCCGTCGCGCTGCCCGCCGTGCCGCTGCCCCGGGCCCTTGTTGGGACGGTTACGACCCTGATTGCCGAGGTAGCCTCTCACAGGTGCTGTTCCAGGAATGCGGACAGTTGCGACTTGGACAGGGACCCGACCTTCTGGGCCTCGACCGCGCCGTTCTTGAACAGGATCAGCGTCGGGATGCCGCGGATGCCGAACTTCGGGGGCGTGTGGGGGTTCTCGTCGATGTTGAGCTTGGCGATGCGCAGCCTCCCCTGGTACTCGCCGGCAATCTCATCGAGGATCGGCGCAATCGCCTTGCAGGGACCGCACCATTCTGCCCAGAAATCAAGCAACACGGGCTTATCGGACTTGATGACGTCGGCGTCAAACCGGGCGTCCGAGGTGTGGACAATATTTTCGTTACTCACGCGTACTAAGGCCTCCGTTGAGGTGGTAAATGGCAGGAATCATGGGCTTTGGCGCCGGATGACCGGTGTTCAATGAGAGCCTGCGGATGGAAAAAACTTTGGTGGGTGGTTTGTGCTGGATGCCAGACAGTGGCACGTGATGGCCGCTCAGCGGTTACACTTGTGCTTTACGGATTTGTTTAGCAGGCGCGCAGAGGAGCCGCCGATGGCCCATTTTTAGCTTTTTCGGTCAGCAATGCAAGTGCCATCGCCTGAGCTGCCGCCGGCACTGCTGTCCCCACCCCCCATCGAATTATGACGCCAACTCCATGAGCGACGACCATTTAAGTACCCTGGCCTTTACCTCCCTGCCGCTGCACCCGCAGGTCATGCAGGGCGTCGTCGACGCCGGATTCACCATGTGCACGCCGATCCAGGCCCAGACCCTGCCGGCCGCGCTCACCGGGCGCGACATCGCGGGCCAGGCGCAGACCGGCACCGGCAAGACCGCGGCCTTCCTGGTCGCGCTCTACCAGTCGCTGCTCACCAAACCGGCCGCACCCGGCAAGGCGCGCACCTCGGTGCGCGCATTGGTGGTGGCGCCGACCCGGGAACTCGCGGTGCAGATCCACAAGGACGCCACAATCATCGGCCGCCATACCGGATTGCCTCTGGCGGTGGTGTTCGGCGGCACCGACTACGAGAAGCAGCGCCGCCAGCTGCAGGATGGCGTCGAGGTGCTGATCGGCACGCCCGGTCGCATCATCGATTACCTCAAGCAGGGCGTGTACGACCTGCGCCACACCCAGGTGCTGGTGCTCGATGAGGCCGACCGCATGTTCGACTTGGGCTTCATCGCCGACATCCGCTACATCATGCGACGGCTCCCGGCGCCCGACCGGCGCCAGTCGATGCTGTTCTCCGCCACGCTCTCGCAGCGCGTGCTCGAGCTCGCCTACGAGCACATGAACAACCCCGAGCTGGTGCGCATCGAGCCCGACAAGGTCACGATCGACCGGGTGCGCCAGGCCATCTATTTTCCCTCGATGCCCGACAAGATACCGCTCCTGGTCCACCTGCTGCGCGAGAGCGAGGCGCATCGCACCATGGTGTTCGTCAACACCAAGCGCATGGCCGAACGTCTCGAAGCCTGGCTCCGCGCCAACGGCTTCCACGCCCAGGCGATCTCGGGCGACGTGCCGCAGCCCAAGCGCCTGAAGTTCCTGCGCCAGTTCCACGAGGGCGAGCTCGCGGTGCTGATCGCCACCGACGTCGCCTCGCGCGGCCTGCACATCCCGGACGTCAGCCACGTGTTCAACTTCGACCTGCCGCAGGATGCCCCCGATTACGTGCACCGCATCGGGCGCACCGCGCGCGCCGGGGCGGACGGCGACGCCATCAGCTTTGGTTGCGAGGAGTACGCGATTTCACTCCCCGACATCGAGACGTACATCGGCCACAAGATCCCGGTCGAGCGCTACGCGCCCGAGAGCCTCCCCAAGCTCCAGCCCGCCCCCTACGTGCCGCGCGACCCGGACGCGCCGCGCCGGCGCAGCGGTGGCGGCGGAGGCCCGCGGCCGGGCGGGCCGCGGCGTGGACCGCCGCGGCGCCGCTGACATGGCCCGGTCTTAAGCAAACGGATCCAAGCGCACTCCGCGTGGTCGTCTACCTCCCGGGTAGTGACCCATGGCAGCAGTAGATATCAGGTTCGCTCGCTCTCCGGCTTTCGCATAGCATCAAGCGCGGCGCGAGCAAGAAATCCCGAGCGCGTCTCGCCGCTCCGTCGTGCGTGGGCGTCAACCGCCCGCAGCACGCGCTGCGGAAGGGTAATGTTGATCCGTGCCGCCTTATCACCCAGTTCACTCAAGTCCACGTCTACTACGGCCCATATCCATGCTTTGAACTCGCGCTTGCGCTGCAGGATGGCCAGTGCCGAGGGCTTGGGAATCGGCCGCTCTTCATCCAGCAGCCCTTCCAGATGCAGAAGAATGGCTTCCTGAGCGTTGCTTAGAGCCTCTTCCAGCGTGTCGCCCGCCGAGAAACAGCCGGGCAGATCCGGGACGACCACGCCGTAGGCATGGCGCTTGTCGCCGATTTCTATCGCCACCGGATAACGCATCTTCCAGCCTCCTTAAATTCCCGCCTGTTTGCGGATTGCTTTCACCAAGCCAGCTCCGAGATCCTTTTTTGGATGTGGCACCGTCACAGTTCCGGGCTTAGCGGGATGCCGGTACTGGTGGTGGCTGCCGCGAACGCGATCGAGCCTCCAGCCGCCCGCTACCAGCAACCGAATCAACTCTCGGCTCTGCATCGTGTGTATAATACACACTGCCGCTTCCGGCCGCAATATTCACTGAGGTCGGGGATTTTAGGATTGCGTGCAACGCCGAATCGGGCGAGGCACCGGCGCGGCGCCCGGACCGCGGCCAGGCGGGCCGCGGCGTGGACCGCCGCGGCGCCGCTAGCCTGCAACGCTACGGGAACTCAGGTTCCCGACATTTCCTTGTAGAGCGCATTCGCGCCGTACACCTTGGTGAGCGCCTCGCGGATGATCGTGGTGTCGACCGCGACGGCGCGGTTCTTTTCCGTGTCGAACCAGTACGAGCCCGAGATCGAGTGGATGTTGCCGTCGAACAGCAGACCGACCACCTCGCCCGCCGCATTGATCGCGGGGCTGCCCGAATTGCCGCCGACGATGTCGTTGTTGCTGGAGAAGTTGAAGGCCGTGGCCGGATCCAGCTGTGCGCGCACCTTGAGCCAGCTGTCGGGCACCCGGAACGGATCGGCGCCGGTCGCCCGGTCGAACAGCGTGCTCAGGCGGGTGAACGGTTCCACCGCGTGGTCCGGTTCCTGCCAGCCCTGCACCGTGCCGTAGTTGAGGCGCAGCGTGAAGGTCGCATCCGGGTACACCCCGGTCCCGTAGGTCGCGTAGCGGGCCTTGGCGATGCGCTCGGCACCGAGCTTCTGCGGGCCCTCGACCTCGTCCTCGTAGCGCTTGCGGATCGCGCGCGCGTCCGCATCGACCGACTTGGCGAGCAGGATCATCGGATCGCTCGAGGCATTGACCGCCTCGGCCCCCCCTTTCCACAGCGCCAGGCGCACGGCCGGATCGGCGAGCTTGGTGCCCGAGACCACCCGCTGCACCAGCGCCTGGGGTGATTCCTTGGCCAGCAGGCGGCGCACCACCGGATCGTCGGGCCCGAGCCACTCGCGCATGCGCTCGAGGCCCAGTGTCATGGTGATGCGTTCCAGCTCCGGATAGATCGGGACCGGCGCCGCCAGCTCCTGCTCCAGGCGCGGGAGCGCCGCGTCGGTGTACTCGCGCAGGCGGTCGGCGTTGGGCTTGGCGCGCTCGGCCGCCGCCCGCACCAGGACGCGCGCGTCCCGGAACAGGTCGCCGTCGAAGGCCGCGCCGAGCTCCAGGTAGGTGTACGGCTGCCACAGTCCGGCCTCGATCTGGGCCGCCTTGGCGATGTCGCCGTACGGATCGCCCAGCGCCGCATGCATCGCCGGATCGGCGTCGATCTTGGCACGCAGCTTGGCCTGCTCGTCCGCCTTGCGCGCCATCAGCGCGTCATCGTGCAGCGCATCGAGCTGCTTGCGGCGCACCTTGATGGAGTTCTCGATCGTATTGAGGATGTCGGCCGTGATGTGCTGGTTCTGGGCGTTCTGCTCGGAGAACTCGATCAGCCGGCCGCGCTCTTCCGTGCGCCGTAGCAGCCAGCTCGGGAGGTACACGTTGCGCTGGAACTTCAGCTGATCGAGCGTCAGTTCACGATCAGTGTTTCCCGGGTGCCCGGCCACGAAGATCACATCCCCGGCCTTGGGCCCGTTGAAATTGATGCGCAGGAAGCCGGGCGTGTGCGCCGGCTTGCCGTTCTCGTAGGCGCGCAGCACCGACATGTCCAGGCACCAGCGCGGGAACTGGAAGTTGTCCGGGTCGCCGCCGAACGCGGCGATGCCGTCCTCGGGCGCAAACACCAGCCGCACGTCGGTGTAGCGCTTGTACTTGTACAGGAAATACTGGCCGCCCTGGTACAGCTCGACCGATTCGCACTTGAGCGCCCCGGTCTTGGCGTCGTGCTTGCTGGCTTCCTCGCAGGCGGACTCGAGCGCGGTGAGCGTGCGCTTGCGGGTTTCGTTGGCGGTCTTGGCATCCTGCCCTTGGGTCGCCGCATTGACCTTGTCGGTGATGTTTTCCATGGCCACCAGCGTGTCGGCGATCTGCGTGCCGCACTTCTTCTCCTGGGTACGGTCGCTCGCCAGGAATCCGGTCTCGATCAGGCTGTGCTCGCGGGTCGAGTTATCGGACAGGCACTCATCGGCGCAGTGGTGGTTGGTCAGAATCAGCCCATCGGGCGAGACGTAGGTGGCCGTGCAATTGGACAGGCGCACGATGCTCGCCCGCACCCGGTCCAGCCAGCGGGCGTCGATCTGGACCCCGAACTTCTGCGCCACGGTGGCGCTCGGGAAATTATCGAAGGTCCACATGCCCTCATCGGCGAATACCGGGGCTGCCGTCAGCAGGGCGGCAAGCATTAACCATTGGATCTTGCGCATGGTGAGGTCTTTCTTGTTGTTAAAAGGGGCGGCGATTATGCCACCGCCCCGGCCGGCGCGCCCAGTGGCACGCGGCGGCCCGCGGGCCCCTCAGGGGGCGAGCAACTCATGCAGGGCGTCGATAGCCTCGAATTCCTCGTGGGCATGGCCCGCGCGGACGCTGTCCGGACGGCGGATCGCCCGGATCAGGCCGATCCCTGCGGCCCGGGCGGCGCGCAGCACCGCGGCGCTGTCATCGACGAACAGGCTCCGGGCCGGCTCGAAATGTTCGAGCCGGGCGAGCGCCTCCCAGAAGCGCGGATCCTCCTTCGGGCTCCCCAGGTCGTGGGAGCTGTAGCTGGCATCGAAGTGATCGCGCACGCCGGTGCGCTCGTGCTTGATCGCCAGCGCCTGGGGATGAGCGTTGGTCAGCAGCACCAGGCGCTTGCCGCGCGCGCGGGCCGCCGCCAGAAAGCGCTGCGCGCCGGGCAGCCAGCGGATGCGGTCGGCGTCCTGGCGCTTGAGGGCCGCAATGTCGAGCCCCAGCTCCGCGCTCCAGTATGCGGTGCTGTACCAGGGCAGCGTGCCGGCGCAGGCCGCAAAGCGCGGCTGCAGGATCCGGTGGGCCACCGCCGGCTCCAGCCCCCGCGACGCGCCCCAGACGGTGGGCACGAGGACCTGCCAGAAGTGATTGTCGAAATCCAGATCGAGCAGCGTGCCGTCCAGATCGAGCAGCACGTGATCGATCCTGGACCAGTCGCTCTCGAGCAGAGGGTGGGCGCTCATGGCCGCCCATGATGGCGTGCCGCCACGGAGCGGTGCAACCGGTGGTCCCCGGCACCGGGGCGCCGAAATTTCGCTACGCCACCAGCTTGGCCTTGCGCAACAGCGCCTCGAAGCGCGGATCGTGGTGGAGTTTGTTAAACAGGGAATCACCCCTAAGAGAATGCAGCGTACCCTTTCTTAGCAGATAGGCGCGATCGAGCCAGGCGAAGGCCGCATCCGCCTCGCCGCGCCAGGCGTGCACCGAGGCGATGTCGTACACGTTGCTGTCCGGAAATCCACGCTCGAGCGCAGCGAGCGCCGCGTCGGATTCGGCGTGGCGACCCAGGGCCCAGTACACGCAGCTCAGTGTCGCGGACTTGGCCGCCTCATCCGACTCCTTTTGCGTGGCGGCCAGGGCTTCCAGGTTCTTTCCCATCAACAGCAACGTCTGCCCGTATTGGGCATTGGCCACCACGTAGCCAGGACTCAGTTCCAGCAGTCGTCGCGAGATCGCCGCGGATTCCTCGAAATGCCCGGCGTGCTGCTCATAGAAGCCGAGGTCCATCATCGTCTCCACATCCAGCGGATCGGTCATCAGGCGCTGGCGCGCGAATTTGATCGCCTCGTCGTAGTGACCGCTCATGTCTGCCCGGACACTGAGGATGTTGGCCCGCGCGTTATAGCCCAGCTCGCCGAGCGGACTGAGCGCCGCGGCCCTCTCGTTGTCGGCGGTTGCGGCCGCCCAGTCGCCGAGGATCAGGCGCGAGATATTGGCGCGGGCGTAATAGGCTTCGGCGCTGTTGGGATCGAGCGCCAGGGCCCGGTCAGCCGCGGCACGGCCCTTGCTCACTCCTTCGGCCGCCGAGAGTTCCCCGATGTACCCCTGCCAGGCGTAGAACCGCGCCAGCTTCGCCCACGCCAGGGCGTAATTAGGATCCAGCTTGAGCGCCTGCAGCAAGTACTCCACCGCCTTGCCATTGTCGCCCTTGCCGCCGCGCCAGAAGATATAGTTGCCCTGCAACACCAGGTTGTAGGCCGCGATATTGGTCGTGCCCTGCGAAGCGGGCTTGCTGGCGGTTGCGGACGGGGTATTCAACGCCGCGTTCAGCGCCGTCGCCACGGTTTTTGAAATCTCGTCCTGCACCTTGAAAATGTCGGTGAGCTTGCGGTCATAAATCTCCGACCACAGGTGCACGCCGTCGGAGGCCCGAATCAACTGCGCGGTAATTCGAAGTTCCCCGCCAGCCTTGCGGACACTGCCTTCGAGCAGGTGAGCCACCCCGAGCTGGGTGGCAATCGAGCGCATGTCCTCGTTCTTCCCCTTGAAGGCAAACGAGGAGGTCCTCGCGATCACCCGCAGGTCTGCGTTGTGCGTGAGGTGGTCGATCAACTCTTCCGACAAGCCGTCCGCGAAGTACTCCTCGTCGTGCTTCTCGCTCATGTCCACGAACGGGAGCACCGCGATGGACTTCTCGCTAATCCCTGCCGCCGGAGCCGCGGCCACCGGCGCCGGCGCAGCGCTGTGATTCGCCGCCTGGTATTTCTTGGTCGCGAAGTACGCCGATACCGCCACGGCCACAACGACCAGCGCGATCAGCACCGGGCGCCACCGCTCCCGGGTCATGAGCTGCGCGGGGGCGCGCGGGCCGGCGGCCGCAGCGACGGCGGGTTGCGACAATGCGCTCCTCACGGCCTCGACCAGCCTGGACAAGGCCTGGTCAATACCGATGGCCTGCGCATCCAGCCACTGGGAAGAGTTCAGGAAGTACCCTAGCCCGGCCGGCAAGGGCGCCGCATCGGTCCGGAATGCCACTAGCGGGAGGCGCTTTGAGCTGGCGCGTTCCACCTCCCGCAGGACGTGCTGAGAGGCGGCCGCGTTCTGCGACAGAACCACCACCACCACCCGCGCTGAATCGATGGCGTGCACGATCGATTCGGCATAGAACTCGCCCGGCGTTACGTTGCGGGGTGCAATCCAGCAGACCACCCCGGCGCTCTCGAGGGCGGCGCAAACAGCGTCAGCCGTGGGCTTATCTTGCGAGGCGTAGCTGATAAACACGTCGCCGGACGAGGTGGGCCCAGTCGACTGTCCGCGCTGCGCCTCGCGTGCGTCCTCCGACATTCGGCACCGACTGGCTGTTGTTATTGCCGACAGGATGCACTGGTCACGGCACGGTCGGCAAGTTGATCCGTCTTGGGCTCATTTCGCGCGAGCAGCCCGCGCGGGCGTGCGACTCACGGTGGCCAATTTGCCCGGCTCCCGGCAGCAAGCGGGCACTCCCCGGGGGTTCGTTAGCCCGGCCGCGGGATCGCAGTCCGGGCTAACGGCGGTCGCTATGCGCCCGCTGTTCGACCACCAGGGCAGTCTACGGTCTAGCGCCGCTCCACTGAAGAACTGGAGTCCCAGTAGCGTGGGGTCTTGTAGTAGGTGTAAGCCTGTTCACGGACCGCCACCCCGCCTTCGCGCACCAGCTCGGAAACCGATCCGGCCGGAGCGGCCTTGAGCTGATCCTTGGTGTACGGGACGGTGTAGGCGCTCTGGGCTTCGTCGTAGTCGAGCGCGGCCCACGGAATCGGATGGTACTTTTCGCCGGCGCCGAGGAAGCCGCCGAAGCTGACTACGGCAAACATGATGTTGTTGGACTGCTTGTCGAGAATGACATCCTCGATCTCGCCGATCTTCTGTCCGGACTTGTCCTTGACGTTGGTGCCAAGGACCTTCTTCGCGCGAATCGCGGAGGTATGCCCTGATGCGGTTGCCATGCTGGTCTCCTTGATGAAGTGGAAAGAATTGAATTCCCCGTAGCTCGGGGTGATGCAGGCTATGAAATCCGGCGTGCGACGGTCTATGAGTGGACTCCACCACCTGCCGTAAGTTTTGTCCTACCGAACGCGCTCACGCTGCAACGCGTGTCGCGCTCGACCGTCGCGGCACCCGCCTGCAAGCGCCTGGTGCCGCGGCGGCCAGCGGCTACTCGTGCTTCGAGGACTCGTCGAGATCCTTTTTCAAATCGCGCTTGACGTCGCCATAATTCGCGCGTGCCTTACCGGCGGCCTCTTCGAGGCGCCCCTTCTGCTTGAGGCTCTCGTCATGGACCACGCTGCCGACGACCTTCTTGGTCTTGCCGGCGACTTCTTCCGCGCGTCCTTTGAATTGGTCCTTGTTCATGGCTCACTCCTTAAGATGGCAGGGCTGTGGATTTACCAAATAGATACTGGCACTGCGCACCCGCTCCGGGATGTCTCCCCAGCATGGCGATTCGCGTAGGAGCGCGGCTACGCGTCCGGATCGTCCGGGATCTAGCCGCCGACATGTCGCGTGAAATAGATTCCGGGCATGCCGTGAGGATTGAGCCCGATGGCGACCCGGTTCTGATCCGACTGCCACAGGTGCACGAGCGGCAGCCCGTCGCGACGGTAGTTGCGGACCATGCTGACGATGTCGGCACTGACGATCTCGCGGCTTTCGCGCCACGGGATCGCGAAGCCCGGGCCGGGTCGCTGCGCCGCGCTCCGGTCGGCCTCGGTGGAGGGCAATCGGTCACGGGTATAGGGCGCGGGACGCGGCTCATCGAGGGGCAAGGGCGGCCTTGGCGTAGCCGCAAGCGGCGGCGGCAACGGAAGGTGGAGCATCAGGGCCCCTGAAGTGTGCCCACGGGCGGGGAGCAAACGAGTCGCGGAGGCCACCAACACCGGTGCGGACTGCGCGAGGGTGCCCGCGCCCACCAGCAACAGGGCTCCGAGGAACTTCAGAGCCCTGCGTTGCGCCGATCCTTTGCTGCCCAGCGGTGACACCAATTTTTCCCTGACGAAATCTGGTCCTTCACTGGTGAACCATTCTCCGCAGGCGCGCGCCGGACGATAGACTCTGAACTGGTAAAGTGCTGTGGGCTGCGGCTTACCTTCGCTGTAGTTTCCACTCGTCGAGCCCAGAGCGCCGCCCGCGCTGCCGGCCGAGGAGCTCCAGGTAGGAGCACACCGACAACAATCCCGGGCGTCACTGCGCGGCCCTGGAAGTGGGGCTGCGGCTGCGCTCGATCATGGAGCGTGACTTCGGCCTGCGGCAGCTCGAGGGTGCCCGCAGGCTCGCGGGCTAGCTTTCCGATCGCGACCGAGCCCGGCTACTCGCGGCCGGCCGTGATTGCTGGACGACGCGCACGCGAAACGGCGCCACCGGCCCGCCTCGCCGCTCGGTCGCAGATCACTTGTTCGGGACGGGCATCACCTTGTCGGCCACCGATTCGAGGGCCGCGGCTCCTGTATCGCCGATGCCGCGCGCGGCGCTCTGCAGTCCGCCGGCGGCCGACCGGGCCGCGCGTGCGAGCACGTCGCGCCCTGCGTTGGTCGCGCGCTGCGTGCCTTGCTTCGCGAGCGCGAGGGCGGTGCGTCCGGCCTTGAGCAGGGCGAGCTTGGCTGCCGCTTTTTCCGCACTGATGGACCTACGAGCCTGCTTGGAGCGGGCCTGCTTGGCGGAACGCGTCGAGCGGCTGGCCGCGCGCGCCTTGGGGGCGGCGGGACGCTTGCGTCGTGCCTTAGTCTTTGCCTTGGCCATGAACTTCTCCCGGGGACTGGTGAATAGGGCGGGTGCCAGGAACGCGAAGCTGACCAGCTTGCTGAGGATCGACATGCTCGCGCCTCCCGCTAAATCGAATTCCGTTGCCGTCGCGGCTAGTGGCTCTTCTTCAGCGCACCGCCGTCCTGCTTGTTGACCGTCGCCCAGGCGATGCGCTCGGCGCGCATGCTCGAGGCACCGTGCTTGCCATAGCCCTCCTCGATGGGGCGGGCTTCGCGTTTCTGCTTGGCGCTATAGGATGACTTGTCTCCTCGCGGCATGACGGCGTCCTCCACGCACGCATCAAATAGTGAGGCTGAGACTAGCGGATGCCATTCGGCCCCGGCGTCGGCGTGCGGCGCGGCTGGCTGTCAGATTCCTCGTACAGTCCGCCCATGGCTCGCGGAGTATGCGCGCGCACTGATTGCAGGGACGTTACCGGCCAATGCACGCTGCGCACTCATGGAGCTCAGCCCTGCAGCGCCGTTACAGCTTGCGGACCTGTCCGTGGCCCGCAGCGGCGACTCGTGACGCGAGCGAGGCGATCGAACGCGCCATGTGGGACCCCCCGCTACGCCGGCCGGGCACGGGCCCTTCAAGGCCCCGTGCCCAACCAGCGAACCGGCATGCGCCTAGGCCCCCGTCCGGGCCACAACCGGCGTGTCGAGGTAATCCCAGGTCAGGGCGACCGGATCGAGCGGCGCCAGGTGCGGCGTGACGACTCCCGCGGCGATGCCGGCCCCGAAGAAGGCCGTGATGGCGGTGGCCAGGAACGCGCCGATTGCGCCGTGGGTGAGCTTATTGACGTTGAGGTGATTCATGACTGACTCCTATGGATGGTGGATTGATTTCCCCAATTTCACGGCGTGGCGGAGTACGCGAGCGCGTCTCCCCCCTCGCCCGAGCCTGTTTGGGGGCTACAGGACTCATTCCTTGCACGTTCCGTCGCGCGTGACGGCACCGTGCCCAATCGATGCTCCAGGGAGCGGCGGCAACGCTCGTAGGTCTGGGCCGCCGCGAGCGTGTGGCCCACGCTGGCCTGGGCCAGGAGCAGCGCGCGGTACAGCTCCTCGCTCGCGTCCTCGACCGCGAGACAGCGCTCGTACAGCGCCATCGCGCCGCGCGTATCGCCCAGGCGCTGCAGCCCTTGACCGGCGCTGAGGGCCGTGCGGGTGTAGAGGCGGCCCAGGCGGTCGCGGGCGTCCAGTGCCAGCAGCGCGCTGGCCTCCCCGAACAGTGGGCCGCGATACATGGCCAGCGCCTGCTGCAGCTCCGCCGCGCCCGCCTCATCGCCCGCCGCCAGCGCCTTGAGGGCCGAGTGTTCGAACGCCCAGGCGTCGACCCAGCAGCGCGCCGCCTCGAGCGTCACGCGCCCGGCTGCGAAACTCACCGCCGCGTGGCAACGCAGGCTCCGCCGCAGGCGATGGACGGTAGCGCCGAGCGCATGAAAGGCCTCGCCGCCGCTGGCTTCCGGCCACAGGGCCTCGCACAGCAGGGGCGCGCCCAGCCCGCGCACTCCGGCCGCGATCAGGCCCATGAGCAGTTCCTGCGTCGCGAGCGAGCGGAGGCGCCTGCGGGAGCGCAGGATCCAGCCGGCCGTGACTTCCAGGGCGCCCAGCGCCCGGATACGCACCCGAGCCGTGTTTTCGTTGACTTCCATCGCGTCACTCCCAAGGCCATTTGCCGATGGGGCGAGAGTGCCGGCGCGGGGCGATTCAAGTCCTCAAGGAGCTCGAAAGCGTTTCTGATATTTTTCTGATGACCGTAGAATCAACCACCTAGGAGCCTGTCGCGGGGAGCGCCTTTGGCGGGAACGGGCCCACATGACCTCTGGCAGATCGGCGCATGGGTGGCCGATGCCTCGGACGACTCGATTTCGCGCCCGGGCGAGTCCGTCAAGCTCGAGCCGCGCACCATGCGGTTGCTGATCTGCCTGGCCGAGGCCGGCGGCGCGGTCGTCGGCCAGGAGCAATTGCTCAACGAAGTGTGGGCCGGGGTGGTCGTGGGCCCCGCCTCCGTGTACCAGTCGGTCTCACAGCTGCGTAAGTTGCTGCGCGACACCGACGCGCCCCCGACCTACATCGCCACGGTGTCGCGCAAGGGTTACCGCCTGATGGCTCCGGCGCGGCGCCTGGAACGGCGCCCGCCGGCCCCTGCCCCGGCGCCGGTCGACATCACGGCCACCGCCCCCGCGACTCCCGCACCGATCGACACGCAGGCGAGTACGGCGCCCAGCGTTCCGGCGCGCGAGCCCGACCGCCGGCGCCAACGCGTGGTGGTGGGTGCGGGCTTAGCACTCGTGGTGCTGCTGGTGGTGGCACTGGCGTGGGAGCCGCTGCGCCGGTACCGCTCGCGCCCGCCGGTCACACCCTCCCTCGTGGTGCTGCCCTTCGTCGACATGAGTTCGGACCAATCCGAACAGTCCTTTTGCGACGGGCTCACCGAGGAGCTGTCCAGCTGGCTCGCACAGCTGCCGACCCTGCGGGTGGTCGCGCGCACCTCGGCGTTCAGCTTTAAGGACAAGCCCACGGACGTGCGCGACATCGGCCGGAAGCTCGGGACCAGCTACGTGCTGGAGGGCTCGATGCGCCGCACCGGCGGTTACATGCGCATCTCGGTGCAGCTCATCGACGCCCGCACCGGCTATCACCGCTGGGCGGGCGCCTACGACGCGCCGGTGGCGGACGTCATCAAGGTGCAGGAAGACATCGCGCGATCGATCGCCACCAACCTCGAGATCCGTCTCGCCAAGCTCACCACCGCGGGCTTTATGGCCCGCGGCAGCAGCAGCGCCGAAGGCTACCAGCTCTACCTCGTGGCCCAGCACCACCGACAGCTCCTGACGCGCGCCGACAACGATCGCGCCATCGAGCTGTACAAGCAGGCGATCAGCGCCGATCCGGACTTCGCGCTGGCCTATATCGGCCTGGTGTACGCCTACCTGAACCAGCAGGCGTTCAACGGACGCGCGATCGAGGATATTTCCGCCGACGCCGCACCGCTCCTGGCGCGGGTCGAGAAGAGCCATCCGGAGCTTGCCGACCTGTACAGCGCGCGCGGCCTGCTGGAATTGCACCAGATGCGCTCCAGCGAGGCGCTGCGCGACCTGCGCCGCGCCGTCGTGCTCAACCCCAATTCGGAACAGGCGTATTCGCAGCTCGGGCTCCTGCACCTGGTCTCCGGCCAGCCGCGCGCGGCGCTCGAGGACTACACCCACGCGGTGGCGCTCGATCCGCTCAACGACTACGTGCACGCCCAGCGCTGCATGGCCCTGCAGGACCTGGCCCGCTACGAGGACGCCGCGGCGGCCTGCGAGACCGCGCGGGCGCTGGCACCGCAGGGACCCTGGGCGTACATCGCCACCAGCTGGTTGAGCAATGCGCAGGGCCGGCTGGACGACGCCCTGCACTGGAACGAGGCAGCGCTCAAGCGCAACCCGGGGGCCGCCGATCTGTACGCCGACCGCGGCAGCTGGCTGCTGGCGGTCGGGCTGCCGGGGCCCGCGCGCAGCACCTACCAGCAAGCGGCCGCGGCCGCCGCGGGCGATGCCGACGCGCTCGACACGCTCACGGAACTGGCGCTGATGAGCGCACTGGCTACGGGTGGGATGCCGGCGCTCAAGGCGCAGCTGTCCGCCACCCGCATCGATGCGGCCTCGGCGCGGAGCCTGCTGGACATCGCGAATGCCGAGCTCATGGCGGGCGACCTCAAGGCCGCGCGGCGGCTGGTCGAGCGCTCCCTGGCGCAAAGGGATTACGGCGTGCAGGTCGAAAGGGACGCGCCCTGGCTGGCGCGTACGGGCTATTCCTACGCGCTCACCGTCGCCTATGTCCTGCTCAAGACCGGCGAGGCCAGTGCGGCCGAGGCGCGGCTCCAGCAGTTATCGGCGCTGCTGCAACAGATGCTCCAGGGTGGCGTCATGCGCTACGGCGTGTATCAGCTGCAGGCCGAAATCGCGGCCGTGCGCGGCGATGCCGACGCGGCCATGCGCCTGCTCGGCCGTGCCGCGGATCTGGGCTGGGGAAATTCCTGGCGCGCGCAGCAGGAGCCGTTCCTGGCCGCGCTCCGCGGCCGAAGCGACTACCAGGCGCTGATCGAGCGCGTCAACGCCCGCAACCTGAGCATGCGCACCCAGCTGGGCGAGCCGGCGGCACCGGTCGCCCATTCCAAGCATTAGCCGGCCGGCACCCCAGGCTTATCGGACCGGTGGCCAGCGCGTGCCGCCGCCGCCCGGATTGCCGTCTCCGCCGCCGTCCATCGCCTGCAGCATCAGATCCGCGACCTGCGCGATTTCGAACAGGTTGACGGTCGAGGCCGCCGGTCCCTGCGGCTTGTTGTACTTGGCGTAATCGGCACTGGTGGGCCACGGATAGGTACTGGCGTAGCTGGCCACCTTGTCCTTGAAGGTGCCCGACCCGTCCGGAGCCGGCGGCTTGCTGCTTTCCAGCGCCGCGCCGAGCAGGTCGATGACATCGCCGATGGTGCCGTACGAGGTCGCGGCCGGTTCCAAGACGGGCGGCCAAGACCACAGCCTCGGTTTGCCCTTCAGCGGGTTATCCTTGGTGATCACGGTCGAGTCGAAACCGCGCAGGAACCCGGTGGGCAGCGCCTTGGGCTTCTTTTTTGTCGCGGCTCGTCGCACCGTCTTCTTCGCCGGCTTCTTCGCCGCCTTCCTCGCCTTTTTCTTCTTGGCCATGGCTTGTTCCCCTGGGATTGTCCGAGCTGGCGCGACCACTCTACTCCCGGGCACCACGTGCTGCCATTAAAGCGCCGGATCGTGCGGGCTCAACGCCTGCTTGCGGCATAACATAGGTACACACCTTGGTCCAAGGCGCCGCTATGGCTTGCCGCTGGTGCACTTAAGAGCGTGGCACCCCGGCCTGTTCCAGGCCACTGCGGGTTGCGGCAGGACTCGCTCGCGCCCCGCCGCTGGAGGTGTGCCGGGGCACCTCCCCTTAGGCCAGGATCGCGAACCCGTGGCCCGAATTCAAGGTTTCGCATCCCCATATCTCCAGTGCCATCGTCGCATTGACCCGTCCCACGCCCCGGACGCAATGCCCCTCCCACCGCATCACGAACACACTCCGTCCTGCAGATGATGGCGGGTTCAGGTGGGCTTTCGGGTTTATATCCGCAGGTTGACGGCCACCGGCAAGGATTCCGGTGGCACACAGAGTGCGTCCAAGAGCGTGGCAGTACTACTACAAGGAGCCGCGTGGGTCGCGGCGGCGCTTGGAGCAGCGTGGAGCACTTTGATATCGGCCGGAATCGCAATGTGAGGCATTCCATGTCAATGCAACGTCCCATCCGCAGCTCGACAGGCAGGCCGCATTTCGATTCCACATCGGTCGGCCTGTCGCCAGCGCCGCCACACCAAAACTTCGTGGGCCTCGGCCCAATCGCTCGCCAGCCCTGGGCTCGGACAATGGGCGCGATCATGGCAATCATCGTATTGGCGCCGTGGGCGAATGCGCTCGCGCAGACGAATGACGAACCGAGCGTTACCGTCAAGGTACAGCCTGACAGAATACCGCCGGGTGGCGCGGTCACCATATCAGGACTCGGCTATGTGCAGTCCGGCGGGAACATTGCCATCACGGTGACGACACCGGGGGGCACCGCAGCGAAGCTCGTTGCCATTCCGGACAATCAAACCCGCTATGCGACCCAGTACATCGGAGCGATGGCTCCGGGTACTTACACGGTCAGCGCGCAGGCCGGCGCCAAGAGTACGCCGGCAACGACGCAATTCACCGTGCAGAGCGCCAACATCGACATCGACGAGGACGTGGGTGACAACAAGAAATTCCTGGAGGAAGCGCAGGACCTGGTCAGGGCGGTAAGGAAGCAGGTCGAGAACGTACCTGACTCACCGGCCAAGACCGAAATGGCCGCCAGGCTGGAAAAGCTCCTGCCCGCGCTGATCGGCGTGACACAACAGTCGACGCAGTTGTCCTCGATGCTGCAACCCTTTAAGAGCCTGCTGGCGCAGCACCCGGAAACGCAGCCCACGCTGCAACCGCTCCTCGATCACCTCGCCGAACTCGATGAGAAGACCCGGGCAGACAGCGAAGCGCTCGTCAAGCTCACCGCGCAGAGCCAGAAGACGCTCAAGAGCTGCGACACGATTGATCAATCCAGCCAGGCTCTAAAGGCGCTATCGGAAGTGCTCGACGCTACCCATGATCCGTATGAGTTCATCACAGGCTTCACCAGCGGTCTGGCCAAGGCCGCGATTCCTGGAGCCGGCGCAGCGGCAGGCCAGGCCGAAAAAGCCGCCAACCTTGCCATTGGCATGCGCGAGGCCGGGAAATCCGAGGAAGGTCTCCAAGAGGCCACCCACACTTCGGCAAGCTCCATCATTGAAAACGGAATCGAACTGGGAGGGGAAACGGCGATCGCCAACAAACTGCTCGCGGCGTTACCGCAGTCCGTGCGCACCAGCGACGGATACGCATTGGCGGTGAGGGAGGTGAAGAAGTTTGCACCGCGGGTGGTCGGGGACGGCGGTGACGTGATCAAGCAGTTCCTGAATGTGGCAGCGCTGGCCACCGACGTCGCGAGCTACGCCAACGAGGGCTTCTTCGCTCGCTATTGCCAGAAATTCCAGGGGTCGTTCACCGCCACGATGAAGGCGTATTTCTACGCGCAGGGGTATGAAGCCCCCAAGGACTGGTGGCACTACACGACGGTGATCAGTGGCAAGCTGACCTTGCGTTATCCCAAGGACGCGGGCAGCACGGTGCCGCTGAGCGGCCAGTTCGAAGGCGGCGCCACACAATTCACCTATGGCGAAAGCGTCTGGGCGAACAGCGATCTGCACAAGCTCGCGCCGGGCAATAGTCTGGTGGGACACAAGGACACCACTCCAGTGCCGGTGGACAGCGGCCAGGGCGGGGTACTGGCTTCGCTCATCTCACCCACCTCGTTCTACATTCCGGTGAGCGGCCAGTACGCGAATGGCCGGGTGACCTTCCACATTGAGGACGCGCGCAGCGACTTCGTCGACGCCTACGTCAAAGCTCACACTTTCTATGTCGTCCTTTCGGTGTACACGCTGAATTATCCCATCCTGGGCCATTTCACTCTGCCCTACCAGAACGCGCACTTCATCCTCAATCACTTTGCATTCGATTACCCGGCCGTACAGACCAAGGATTCCATCGTGATCGAGAAGGACGACGTGCAGGAGCGCCCGCGCCCCGGCAACGAGGCCTATTACATCCTCAAGCTAAAGGCCTGTAACCCGCAATGTGGCGGCTCTGGAACTAAGGAGTGAAATCGCGGCGGCCGCGGAACTTGGCCATCGCCCTGCTCGGGTGCCGGCCACAGCGCCCCGCAGGCGCCCGCCGATGGCGGGATTGGGGCTGAGCGGCGGTTATTGGGATATCGGGCACCGAACACCACTCAAGGAGATACCCCATGACGACGAGCACTCTCAGGCCCATCCGCTCCATCGCGGCGGCGTGTGTCGGCATGACGTTTGCCGCCGTCGGTCTGGCCGCGGACACCAACACCACAGGCTTGCCGACTTACCCCCACGTCGCCGCCGGCACCATGGACGCCACCTACAGAAGCATCCCCAGCGGCCAACAGTGCATTCACTACCAGTCCAATACGCCCGATTCCTTGGCGGATGTGGAAGCCTGGTACAAGAAACAACTGCCGAATGCCAAGACCGACGACGTCAACAAGGATTCGTTGTACGGTTCCTACTTCAAACTCGACGGCATCAAGCTGCTGCCCGGCAACGACATCGTGAACATCTACCGAATGCCCAACCAAAAGACCACGTCCATCGAGCTCTTCAAGTGCCGGGACGCCGCCCAACGTTGAAGTGACTCTAGGCGCGGACCCGTGCCAGCGCGGCCCTGGCCCGCATGGTCTGGGGATGATCGGCCCCCAGCTGCGCTTCCAGATCATGCGCCGCTCGGCTCAAGAGCGCGGGCGCCGCGGCACGGCCGGCCCGGGCCAGGGCCTCTCCAAGCCGCTCGCGCGCCTGGGCCAGTTCCCACAGGTCTTCGGGAGTTTGTTCCCGTATGGCGACCGCTTCCTTGAGCGTGGCGGTGGCCTGCTCGATCTGTCCCAGATGCGCCTGCGCATCGCCCAGGGACTCGAGCGCCAGCGCGAGGTTGGGTTCGCCCGGCGGGCCGAGTTTGCGCAGCCCCGCGACCGTCGCCGGTAATTGGATTAGCGACTTCTCATAGTCCCCGGCCGCCGCTGCCAGCTGCGCCAGCGCCAGCTGGGTGCGCAGCGTCAAGAGATGAGCCGCACCGTACTGGGCCAGCGCGGTATCGTGCGCCGCAGTAAGCGTGATGCGCGCCTGCTGCTGGTCACCGATCGCGAGTTGCGCCTCGCCGAGGAACAGCCGATTTTGCACCGCCAGGGGGCTGCTGGCACCGGCGTAGCGCACGCCCAGATCGGTCGCCTCTCGCAATACGGAGATGGCAGCCGCGTTGCGATCGGTAATCGACAGCACCTTTCCGTAGTACCCCAGGGCTGCCGCCACCGCCGCCGAATCGCCGGCCAACGATCGTTCCCGCTCGATCGCGCTCTTGAGCAGCACCTCCGCTTCTTTCAAGTGGCCGGTGCGCAGCTCCAGGGTGCCGGTGTTGGCGACGATGATCTGCGCATCGATCCCATCGCCCAGTCCGATCGCACGGTAGATATCACTGGTCTCGCGATAGGCGGCCAGCGCCTGCTCCAGGCGATTGGCGGCGGCGAGCGAGATCGCCAGGGAATTGTAGAGAATCGCGGTCTCGCGGTGATCGTGGCCCGACAGGGCGACGCGCTGCTGGATCGCCTCGCGCGTGGCGGCGATGGCCCCGTCGAGATCTCCACGGGCACGCTGCAGCCGTGCGCGAACCACCAGTCCTTCGAGTCGCTCCTCCAGGTAGGGGCGCGGGGCGGTGGCCCAGTAGGCATCCGCCTGGTCCAGCAACTGCCCCGCACGATCGACATGCCCACGGAGCAACTCGATGTTGGCAAGCTTCTGGCGCGCATCGGCCAGCGCCGCAGGATCCGTGTCCGGGCCTGCCGCGGCCACGAATCCCTCCAACAATGTCCCTGCGCCCTCGGCGTCCTCGAGCGCGCCGTACAGATCGGCCAGCGTCAGCACGATCTGCCCCGCGAGCTGCGGCTGGTCCTGGTACTCGTGCAGCACGCGCTGCGCACTGCTGTCGATCATGTTCTTGGCGGTCGCCGGCTGCGGGCCCTGATCGGCGATCGCCGTGCGAAACAGGCGCGTCAGCTCGTAGCGCACAGCCTCCTCGCGCGCCGCATCGCGGCGCGCGATGTCCCGCTCCAGCGTGGCCCGATGCGCCTGCCACGCGGCGAGGCCCAGTCCGACGGCCAGGGAAACGAACACGGCCGCGGCCGCCGCGGCCGCCCAGCGGTACCGGCGCAGCAGGTGTCCCAGGGCGTAGAGCCGTGCGCCCTCCCGGGCGGCCACCGGTTCGCCTCGCAGTACCCGCTCGACGTCCGATTTCAATGCTTCCACGGTGGCGTAGCGGTGCGCAGGCTCAGTGCGCAAGGCCTTGGCGACGATCGCGTCCAGGTCGCCGCGTATCGCTTTTGCTGGCACGGGCGAAACGGCGCGGGCCGCAGCCGTGCGGCTGGCCAGCGGCGCTGAGCGCTGCAGCACCGTGCGCAAGGCCAGCAGCATCGGCGTCTCGGACCCGTTCCACGCGTGCACGCCCGTCAGCAGTTCGAACAGCAGCAGGCCCAGCGCGTAGACATCGGTCGCGGTGGTAACCGGATCACCGGTCAATTGCTCCGGTGCCGCGCAACTGGGCGTCATGGGCGCGACTGCCACCTTGGTCACGCGGGCGTGCTGCGGGTCGAGCAGCTTGGCGATACCAAAATCCAGCAATTTCACCGTGCCGGCCGCGGTTACCAGGATATTCGAGGGTTTGAGATCGCGATGCACGATCAGGTTGCGGTGGGCGTAGGCCACGGCCTCACACACCTGGGTGAGAAGCCTGAGTCGCTGCTCGAGCGTGGCCCGAGTCAGCGCGCAGAACTCGGTGATGGAACGCCCTTCGATGTATTCCATCACCATGTAGGGACGACCCTCGCCGGTGACTCCGCCGTCGTAGAGTCGCGCAATGCCCGGGTGTTCGAGCCGCGCCAGTATCTGGCGCTCGGCTGCGAAGCGCTCCAATTGCGCCGCGGCTTCCCGTTGCAGCAGTTTGATGGCCACCCTTTGCTCGAAGTCGCCCTGCGCCCGGGTCCCTTCGTACACGTCCCCCATGCCGCCGCGTCCGATGAGCCGCGTGATGGTCCAGGCACCGAGGCGTGTGCCGATGGCTGCGTCCTGCAGGGCCGCATCGACGGCGGGCCGTGCCGGCCCTTCCAGAAACCTTTCCGATGCGTGCGCTGCGAGCAGCAGACTCTCGACTTCCGCCCGCACCCTCGGATCCTCGATGTGCCGATCGTTCAGGCGGGCGGCCCGCGCCGGCTCGGGCAGGTCCAGCAACTCATCGAGCAGAGCATCGACGCGGCTTCGTTGCTGATCTGTCAGGTCGGGGGTGGTTTGACCGTTGGGTGGCATGTTCTTGCTACACGGTAAACTTGGGAATCGCGCCTGCTGCAGTGTACGCCGCCGGGATTTAGGCGCGATACCTGCCCTCAAGGCGCTCAGGACGCGGCAAATATCCTGTTGCACAACGCGCCGAGCGCTGCGGGCAACGCGCTCGAAGCGATAGCGAGATCGCCGCCGCCGGCGCGCACCTGGATGTCGCACAGCAGTGCGTTCTTCTGGGCGATCACCTCGTGCAGGGCCTCTTGCCAGACCGCCGCTTCGCCAACGCCGGCCAATGGGCTGCTGGGCAAGGGCATCTTGCCGCTGGCCCAGGCCTCGACCGTGGTGCGCCCGAGGCCCGGCCTGAGGCTCACGGTGATGGCCGGGAAGCCGGCGGTTTTGAATTCGCACGATTGCGCGTCCCCGGGAACGGCTTCGGCGAGCGTGATCGGTGCCCTCAATATGCCGGCAAAATCTTCGGGTGCCAGCACATGGCGGTCACAAGTCGGGCTCGCCGCGCTGGCGGCGCTGTCGGCGCTCCGGGCCACAGCGCGGATGTCGTGGGCACCCGGATCCTTTGAACAACCGGTCGCCAGGTGGCAGGCGCAGCCCAGCGCCAGCGCCCGCAGCATTGCCGCGCACCGGCTCATTGGGGCTTTGCGCCCTGGTCCTTCATGGCTTCGAGGCGCGCAAGGTCGATCTGTCCGAGCGCCTGCTCCAGCACGCTCATGTCCACCCCGTCGCCGGTGATTTCGACCTGAAACCGCTTGGCCAGCACGACGCTGAGTTCGGCCTTCCTGGACTTTGCATCATATTTCTCGTGCACGGTCCGACCGCCGATGACCTTGTCCTTTTCATAGCCCGAGTCGCTCTCCGAGGTCGTGGTCTGGACCAGCGCACCGGCCAGATTCATCAGTCCGGAGACCGCCGACAGATCGGAGATCTCAATGTGCACGCCGGTGCCGTTGGCACCCTGATACTCCGCGGTGGCCGAGGCCGTCTTGACGCCGATGGCGCCCTGCGTTTCTCCGCGCGCGTCGGTGCGCTTCATGCCCGGGAGCGAGACCGGCAGCATCGGGGTAAGGCTCTTGTAATCAACCACCTCCGCAGGATGGCTCCCGCCCATCGCACCGCCCAGTGCGCTCAGCAGCCCGGTGGCCGCCGACACCGGGTTCTGGGAGTTGTCGCCCGAGGCGCCACTGGCGGATGCGTTGTCCTGAGCGCCCGCGCTGGGCTGCTGCTCGCTCTGTTGCCCGGCCTTGACGAGGTTGGACAGCGCCGCGGTCAATCCGGCCTTGCCCTTCTCGTCGGTGCCGAGTGCGTTGCCGATGACGTTGCCGACGATCGCCGCACCCTGATCACGCGCCGCGGCCTGCCCGGAAAGCTCGCTGCCCATGGTGCTCGGCATCAGGCCAAACCGGCCGGCGGCCGCGCTCAGTAGGCCCAGCAAGATGCCGAGCAGGATGGTGCAGATCACCACCGTCGCGGTGTACGCAAAGGCCCTCTCGCGCGCCGAGCGCATCACCACCGGCAAACCCAGATACAGCACGTATATCCCGTAGAGCCCGGCGATCAATTGCAGCAGGGTCGGCAACACGGGCGAGAGCGCCAGGATGGAACTCAACCATGCGGGCGTCAGGGAGTAGGCGGCGACCTTGAGGGCCTGGCGCTGGTTGCGCTCGCCGGCGAAATGCGGCGCGAGCGCATTGATGATCAGCGCGACCAGGAACACGCCGATCAGCCCGAATCCGAACGCGAGCGCGGCGTAGGTGAGCCCGGCGGCCATCGGCGTGCGGATCGAGCCGGCGAAGGGCACGCTCACGCCGATGACGGACATGTGCACGAAGGCCATCAGCGCGGCCAGCGCCGCGAGCGGGCTCACATACCCGGCGTACAGCTGGGCGATCGAGGTCGGCTCGGGTGCGATGACCGGCCATTCGCTCTTCGGGCTGAGCACGATATTCTTGATTCGCTCGATCAGCCCGGGCGCGCTGGATGAAGCGGTCAGGCCCGCGGCCGCGGCCGATCCGCCGCCGGCCATCGCCATGGCCGGCAGCGCGGCGGTGCGAGTCTCGATCGGGCGCGGGGCGGCGGCCGGGTGCTCGATCATCTGGCCGCAACTGCCGCAGAAGCGGCTGTTGGCCTGAATCGGTTGTTGGCATTTCGGGCAAATCGTGTGAGTGTCCATCGGGCGTCCCTCGGTGCGTACGTCGCCACAGGTTTTGCCGCTCGCTCTGCCGGGCCGAGCGAGCGTCGATTTACCCCTATGAACCGGAATTGCACCCGATCCCCGCCACCGGGCCGATGAGCGTGTGCGCGTGGCGGGTTCGCGCGCCGGATCCGGTTCTTGCTGGCATGGAATCCCCGCGAACGGCATCACCATGAGCGCGTTCTGCACCGGCTGCGGAGCGCCGCTGAGCACGGGCAGCCGCTTTTGCACCCAGTGCGGTCGGGAAAATCCGGGCGCACCGGCCCAGCTCGCGACACCGGCGACCGGGCCCGCGCTGGCCCCGCCCGGCGCAACGTCCCCGGTGGAGTCCAAACCCAGGAAGCGCCGCCGCTGGATCTGGTGGCTGCTGGCGTTGCTGCTGGCATTTGCGCTCGGCTTCTGGCTGGGACGCCGGATGGCGCCCAAGTGTGCGCCGTGCCCCCCGCCGCCGGTGGTGGGTCAGGGCGGGAGCGGTGGCGGCGGTGGCGGCGGCGGCGGCGGCGGCAAGCCGCACCCGGGTGCAGGCGGCGGCGGTGGGGGCGGTGCGGGCGGCGGGGGCGGCGGGGGCGGCATGGGCAGGGTCGTGGGCGAAGGCGGGAGCGTCAACGGCTCGGGCGGTAGTGCCAGCGCCGGTGGCGGCAGCGGACAGGGCGAGGTCGAGGGCGGCGGCACCAACAATGCCAGCGGCACCACGGTGAGCCATGGGTACGACAGCACCTCCACCGGTGGCAGCGGCACCGAGGATGCAGGGAGCGGTCAGGGCGGCGGCCACACCAAGCTGGCCGATGGTTCCAACAACCCACAACCTGATCCGAACGCGCAGCGAACCGAGGCCGGAGTGGCGCGGCTGGCGGCCGGCGGCCCGCTGTCCGCCAATGGGCTCGATGCGCCGCTGCCCAGCGGCAGCAGCGCCACGGTCCACACCCTGACTGCGCGGGACTTTCGCTACGACAAGACCAATCTGCCGCGCTACCCGGACGCGGTGCAGAGCGTCGCGAGCGGCATTGCCTACCCGCCCGGCGGGCGCACCGACAGCTACGGGACCAGCGCCGGGATCGTCACCGCCAGTTCCTTCGACAGCGTGGTGAGCTGGTATCGCGGCAACTTGCCGGCGGGCTGGCGGAGCACATCGATCGGCGACCTGGGCGCGCTCGCCAGTCAACTCTCGGTGGCAAACATCGCGAAGATGGTCGGGGTGCAAGCAGGCGGCAACGCCGCCCCGGCCACCAGCGTGCCGGCGCAGCACATCAAGATCGCCATGTTCCGACCGCCGGACGGCGTTACATCCGACACCGGGGTGATGGTGGTTCAGAACGGCGATCAACCGGTGCAGATTTTCCTGCAAGCGAAGAAGAAACCTTAAGTCCCGGACCTACCACTTGCCCGACGAGGATTGCCCATGCCCAGCGCAACCCGCCCCACTCCCCTTGAGCCGCTGGCCCCGCTCCCGCATCGGGCCCGTGGCCACGCGCTGATTCCGGCCGCGGCGATCGCCGTGGTCCTCGCCGGCGCACTGGGCGCCGGCACCGCGAAGGCCGAGGATGCGCTCTGCAAAATCGCCCTGGATGCCGGCGAGAAGACCATGCGCACGCCCAACCATCATTACCTCACCCAGACCGGTGGCATTTACGGGAGCGAAGGCCGGCGCTCTGAAAGCATCTATACCGGTGAGGCCAGTTACATCCTGTACGACGGCACGTGGCGCCGCTCCCCCATCGACCTGAAAACCATGTTGGCGCAGGAGCAGGAAAACCGCCGCAACACCCGCAGCGAGCACTGCGCGCACCTGCGCAATGAGGCGGTGGAGGGCGAGACGGCCGGCGTGTACAGCATGCACTATGAAAACGACGTCGCCAAAGTCGATGCCCTGGTGTGGATTTCACGCAGCAGCGGTCTAATGCTGCGCGAGGAACTCGACATGGATACCGGCGAGCTGGGCAAATCCCATACCTCGATGCGGATCGTCTACACGGGCGTGCGCACGCCCGCAGGCGTCAGCTGAAGCCCAGCGCCGCGCCCCGCCAGCCGCCTCGGTCAGAGCGCTGCCGCAGGAGCAGCCGGCCTTACGACAGCGGCTACGCTACGGCCGACGCGTAGCGGCAATTTCTGCGGTATCCGCCCTCCATTTGACTAGAATCCAGAGGTGGCCGAGCAGCAATACCCGTTACCGCCCGACGCGCTGCACCGACTCGAAGCGAGCGCGGCCTCGGCGGATGTGCGCCGCATCGCCGCCGAGTTGCTGCCGGCGTTCTACGAGCAGCTGCGGCGGATTGCCAAGCGCACGCGTGCACGCTTCGGGGCCGGGCAGACCCTACAGACTACGGCGCTGGTGCACGAGGCGTACCTGCGACTCGGACAGGCGCGCAGTTTCGTCGATGAAACCCATTTTCTGCGCGCTTCGGCGCTCGCCATGCGCCACGCCCTGATCAATCACGCGCAATCTCGGCTGGCCGACAAGCGCGGCGGCGGTGGCCCGCACGTGACCTTGTCGCACGTCGCCGACCTGTCGATCCAGTCCGACGAAGGGCTGCTGGCCCTGAACGAAGCCATGGAGCGCCTGGCCCGGGAGATGCCGCGCCTCGCGGACGTGGTCGAGTGCCGTTTCTTCGGCGGCTACGGCGAAGAGGATACCGCGCGTGCGCTGGGAGTATCACTGCGCACGGTGCAGCGCGACTGGCTCAAGGCGCGGGCCTGGCTGTTTCGAGAGCTGGGCGGACAGCTCACTTAGCGGACGACGGGATCACGCTCCGATCCGATCAAGCGACAGCGCGCTTGGTGATGCCGGGGGTCGCGTCCGGCGCCCGCATTTGTGCCTTCGCCAGGAGTGCCGTGCGCCGCCCAATCTCGGCCGGCGGCAATTGCAGCCACTGGCGCGGCCGGAACCCGCCCCCGAGCGCTCGCCACTCGATGGCCAGGACGTAGGCGATACCGGCCAGCAGCAGCAGCGCGGACAGACGCCCGCCCATGGTGATGACCAGCAGGGATTTGCCGATGAGGCTGCTTACGGCGCCGGTGGCGATGGAATTCTGGGAGATGTGCTCGATCAGCGCGACGGCGATGGCCGCTGTCGCCACGATCCACGGCCGGCTCAGGCGGCGGCGATAAAGAAATGTGTAGCCGACGCCCAGCGCGATGAGCGCCGTGTGCACCAGGTGGCCGGTTTGCGTGACGCTCCAGCCGTAGGCGCTCCCGTGCGGGATGCTCGGCAAGATCAAGGACAACAGCGGACTGTTCAGCAACGAAAATCCGCCGCGGCCGTAAGTGGCGTTTTCATACACGGCAAATCCGGCGGCGGCCCAGGCGCCGATCAGCACCAGGTCGAGCAGCGCCGGGCGCGCAGCGGTGCGGCGCAGCGCCAGCCTCAGGATCAACAGGACCGGGAGCATTTTGCACAGCTCTTCGGTCAGCGGTACCCACACGCCGGCAGCGAGCACGCTTGAGGTCCCCAAGGCCTCGACCAGCGGCCGTCCGATGTACCGGGCCAGCGCCGTCAATCCCAGGAATCCGAACAGAAATGCGCCGAGCAGGGCCCGCCAGCCCACGGTGCGCACCGGCGCCGCCACCGCGCTCAGGATTGCCAGGGTCCACAGTTGCGCGAGCAAGTCGATGAGCAGCCGTTCGATGCCCGAGCTCTTGGTGAGCCGCGGCACGGCGACAACCGCCGCGATCGCCGCGATCGCCAGCCCGGTGTTGGAAAGCCTCGTGCTCAGGCGGGCGCGGCTCGCGGAGGACGCGGATCGCGCCATGTATGTCCAGGCGAGCTTGAGTGCGAAGCCCATGCCGAGCAGGACGATCGCGGTGCTGATTCCCGCAGACAATGCGCCCAGCCATCCTGCCGCCAGCGCGGCCATCGAAAACAGTACCGTGGCTGCACCGATGAGCGCCAATCTCAGGTCGGCGCCCGCCGCGGCCGGATGCTTCAAATCCTGGGCGGTAGCTGACATGGACGGCTCCGGAAGACAGGGGACTGGCCCTGATCAGAAAAGCGCGCGAATTGCAATCCCGACACGGGAGTCCGAAACTCACGCGGCCAGCGGCGTCGGCAGTTCGTGAACATCTAAGGTCGAGGCGGAACGACGTCAAATCGAGGGGGATCGTCGTGCATCTGTCCGTCCGACCCGGTGGTAGTGCCTATGGTACTGCCCCCGGGAAACACGAATCCGGTGCTGGTGGAATCGGGACCCACGCTGGTGTATGTCGACACGCCACCGCCCGGAACCGGGACGGTCACCGTCTGGGTCAACCCGCCGCCCGCAGTTTCCGTGGTAATGGTCGTAGGCGCATCCGGAAATTCGGTATACCCGCTGGTCGTGGTCAGAGAGCCGCCCTCCTGTCCCGTGACGGTGGTCACCAGGCCGCCAGGATCGATGGTCGTGGTCGTCTGATGGCCAGCCTGATCCGTGGTGACGTCCATCACCGTGCCGTCGGGCCAGGTCACGCTGAGCACACCACGGCCGTCCGCATAAGTGCCATTGACCACCGAGGGTCCGGCACTGGCCGGCGCAGCGGGAGCATTTCCATGGCCACCGCCCCTTCCAGGGGGCGCATCAGGACGGACGGGAGGTGCGCCGGCGTTGACCGCAGGTACACCAGGACCGTCGGGCGGGACCCCTGGGTTATTGCCGTCCCCCTGGAGCCCGGACAAGCCGCCCATTCCGCCGGCGGCCCCTGCCGCGCCGGCCAGGGCCCCGACCGCGGGTGGAATCACATTGTTGTCGCCCACGCAGCTTGCGCAGAAGTGCAGGAACCCCACGACAAGATCGATCATGACGTCCCTCCCACAGCCGCCGCGCGGGTCGCTCCCGATCGGCCGTGCACAGCGATGCCGCCGACTCCGGGGGGAGGCTTATGCTTGGTTGGCGATGCGTGGCACATGGTTCCGGCTACCGGGTGTGGCTCATCTGTCTGATAGAACCGAAAGGCGGCGCCCAACCCGCCACGAACCAGTGCCGATGGCCGTGAGTTTCGGGCGAAACCGAGCCCGGCCAGCCGAGGGCCGATACCGAGTCACCGGGTACGCCCCGACCGCGGCCGTGTACCCGCCCAATCCGCGCTACGATCCCGCGCTCCGGGGCCGCCGCTTGCCCGACCCGCCCCTTTGGTACAAGCTTTGCCGGAGGGCGCCGGCAGTCCTTCCTATTCTGGTGTTCTTTCGAAGAGTTCCGCCAATCCGTCCGGTGCCAGACCGCTGCGGGCGCGACAGTGTTCCTCAGGGTGTACCCATGGCCGATGCCGCCGACATTGCCTACGCACCGCACCCGCAGCAGGCGAGCCTGTTGTGCTGGGCGGCGGCGACGCAGATCGTCGTGGACGTCCTGCTTCGTCCCGCCGAGCAGCCCACCATCGCCGCGTACGCCTGGGTTCCTCCGGGAACCTCCGCCCAGGCGCAGGTGTTCCTCGACAAGGTCAAGGCCTGCAACCAGGACATCGCGCAATTCTGCAATCGCGTCCACGAGCCGGTGCTCGACGCGCTGGGATTTACGAGCCTCAGGAGCTCCGCGCTGCCCAGCCCCTATCTGACCGAGGATCTGATCACCGCGGACATCGACGCCGGACGGCCGATCATCTTTGGATGGCAGTTCGACCAGAACGGCAGGAACGGCGTGCACTTCATGGTCATCGTCGGCTATTACCGCACGCACACCACCCGCAAGCTGAAGCTGCACATTTACGACCCGCTGCCGCTGACGCTGGGCAGCGCGCAGACCATCAGCTTTGACAACTACACGGTCGATACGCCGGTCGATCTGCACAACGACATGGGCGAGCCCTACGGACTCGCGGAAAGCTACTACCACATTGAATTGCTGCCCGCGCCCGCACCGGCGCAGCCGTCGCCGCCGACGGGCTTGAGCGTGCCAGGCCCCTCAGGCGCTGCGCCGCGCCCGCCGCCCGGAGCGCCGCTCCCGGCCACGCGACCGGTGACAATGCGCCAGGCCATCGACGCCTCGCGGGCCGGGGCCCTGGCCGAAGTGGCGCGGCGTGCGTCCGAAGACCGCGTCAGGTGGAGCGTCGGCTTGCCGTTGCCGATCGTTGCGCTCGGCCTGGAGCAATTGCGCGCGGCCGACGAGCGCTCCGTGCTCGGCCTGCTCCGGGATCAGACCCGCACGTTGCTCTATCCGATCGAAGCCGCCGGGCGCGTGCGCGACAGTTTCCTCATGATCAGGCGTGGCGAGGACTGGGTCGCGGGCGGCTATGCCAACACCACCGTGACGCGACGCCTGGTCGCGCTGCGCCACCAGCACGCCGCGGAGGCCGCCGAGCACTACCTGCTCTCGGTGCCGGCGCTGGGTGCATTCTTCCTGGCGCGGGGGACCGGTGCCCAGGCCCGCCTGGTCTCGCTCACCGACGATCGCTCCATCAAGGTCGGCGAGCAATTGCTCCAGGCGAACCGGGCCTACCGGGCGGAGGAACTGATGCCCAGGCTGGCCCAGGCGGCGCGCCGCGCCCTGCCCGCCCGCCCCGGCGAGCGCGGCCCGCGCTGACCGGTCGACTATCATGGCGCCCGTGGACGCCACTCTTCCTGCCTACGAACGCATCGATCTGCACACCCACAGCCGCCATTCGGATGGGGTCCTGAGCCCGGCGGAACTGGTCACGCTAGCCGCGCAGCGGCAGGTGCAGCTGCTGGCCCTCACCGACCACGACACGCTGGCCGGGTGCGCGGAGGCGGCCCGGAGCTGCGCCGAGCACCGCATCGAATTCCTGTACGGGAGCGAGCTCACCGCGCTGTGGCGGGGACGCGAGCTCCACATCGTGGGCCTGCGCCTCGATCCGGACTCGGCCGCGCTCAAGCCCACCTGCACGGCGTGCTGCAGCAGCGCATCGAGCGGGTGCGCGCGATCGGCGCCAGGCTGACCCGCGCCGGCCTGGCCGGCGAGGACATGGTCGCGCAAGTGCTGGGCCAGCCGGGCACGCCCACGCGGTTGCACCTCGCCGCACTCCTGGTGGCGCGCGGCCACGCCCGTGACGTGGACGATGCCTTCGCTCGCTGGCTGGGGACGGGTAAGCGCGCCGCGGTGCCGGCGCAATGGCCGGGCATGGAGCAGGCCGTGGCTGCGATCCAGTCCGCCGGGGGCGAGGCGGTGCTCGCCCACCCGCATCGCTACAAGCTCTCGGCCGGAGCCTTAAGCGAACTGTGCCGGCAGTTTCGCGAGGCCGGGGGTGCGGGGATCGAGGTGAGCCTGCCGGGCCTGAGCCCCAAGGACGCCGGCCGGGCGGCCTCGCTCGCCCGGCGTTACGGCCTGGCGGGCTCCTGCGCCTCGGATTTCCATGCGCCGGGCGTCCCGTGGCGTCCGCTGGGTCGGTTCGCTAAGCTACCCGAAGGGATCGTGCCGATCACGGAACGGCTGGGACTGGCCCCGCCGGGCACAATAATGACCACAGCGCATGCGCCACTGGCCTCATGAAAGACTCGGGCGACAACGTCGATCGCGAACTGTTCCGCAACGTGCAGAGACTGCGGGCGCTGCGCATTGAACATCGGGACCTGGACGAGGTGATCGCGCGCCTCTCTCTCGATATGCACATTGACGAGCTGCAGCTCAAGCGCCTGAAGAAGCGCAAGCTGGTGCTCAAGGACCAGATTCTTATGCTCGAAAGCCAGCTCATCCCGGACCTGAACGCCTAAGGCCGCTTCGTTGCAGGAATTCCTCACCGGCCTGTCCAGCCCGCAACTGCTCGCGCAATTGCTGGCCATCGCGGTGGTGCTGACGATCGCCCTGCTGGCCGGCCAGACGGCGCGCCGCCTCAGCCGCAAGCAGGCGCCCTCGCCCTTCCCCTGGCGTCAGGAAACGCTGGAGGGCCTGGTGCGCCTGGCGCCGGCACTGAGCGCGCTGCTGCTGCTGCTGGTGCTGAGGGCGATCTACGCGGCGCTCGGAGTGGCCACCGACGCACTCGATCTGACCATGCAGTTTGCGCTGCTTCTGCTGGTGGTGCGCGCCGGCGTCTACGTCGTCGGGCTGATGCTCGGACCGGGCTCCTGGCTGCATAACTGGGAGCCGCAGGTGACGCTCACCATCTGGCTGGCGTTCGTGTTTCACCTGGTCGGCTGGTTCAGCGCCGTCCGCCAGCGGCTCGATGACATCGACCTGCTCCCGGGCAATGCGCATTTTTCGCTCTGGTCGCTCCTCAAGAGCCTGGTGGTCGTCACCGGATTCGTGCTGGTGTGCAGCCTGGTCTCGCGCGCCATCGAGCAGCGCGTGATGAAGCTGTCGAGCGTCGCGCTCTCGACCCGCGTGGGCATCACGAAGTTCACGCGTTTCTTCCTGATCAGCCTCGGGATCCTGCTCGGCATCAACGCGGCCGGCGTCGACATGACCGCGCTCACGCTGCTCACTGGCGCGATCGGCATCGGCTTAGGGTTCGGCCTGCAGGCCATCACCAGCAATTTCGTCAGCGGCTTCATCCTGCTGCTGGACAAGTCCATCAAGCCGGGCGACGTCATCAGCTTTACCGGACTGACCGGCACCAGCACGGAGAACTTTGGCTGGGTGCAGGAGCTGCGCGGGCGCTGCGTGGTGGTGCGCGACCGCGACGGCATTGAAACGCTGGTCCCCAACCAGAACCTGATCACCAGCACGGTGATCAACTGGAGCTACTCGGACCGCAAGATCCGCCTCAAGCTCCCGGTGCGGATCAGCTACCGCGACGATCCCGAACTGGCCCTGCAGCTGCTGCTGCGCGCGGTGGAGGGCAACAACCGCGTGCTGCAGGAACCGCCGCCGGTCACGCGGCTCATGCAGTTCAGCGACCACGGCATGGACCTGGAGCTGCGCTTCTGGATTGCCGATCCGCAAAACGGCGTCAACAACGTGCGCTCCGACGTCAACCGCTGCATCTGGCGGCTGTTCCGCGACGCCGGCGTCACCATCCCGGTCGCCCAGCACGAAGTGCGCCTGGTCGGCGAGCGCTTCGCGCCGTGAGGGGCGCCCCCGCCATCCCCGACAGCGACATCACCATCAGTTTCGTGCGCGGCGCGGGCCCGGGCGGACAGAACGTCAACAAGGTGGCCACCGCCGCGCAGCTGCGCTTCGACCTGGCCGGCACCACGGCGCTCGATGGGCCCACCAAGGCGCGCCTGCGGGCACTCGCCGGCCACCGGCTGATCGGCGATGCGGAAATCCTCATCGTCGCGCGCAACCACCGCACCCAGGAGGGCAACCGCCGCGAGGCGCTCGCCCGGCTCCAGGAGCTGATCACGCGCGCCCTGACGGTGCCCAAGACGCGGCGCGCCACGCGCCCGACCCGCGCTTCCAATGAGCGACGCATTGCTGGCAAACTACGCCAGCAACACAACAAGCGCCTGCGAGGCGCCGTTCGCCACGACGACTGATTCCTAAGGGGGGAATGCCATGGTCGCTATTACCACGCTCTGGCTGCCGATCGTGCTGGCCGCGCTCGCGGTCTTCTTCGTCAGCGCCGTCATGCACACGATGCTCGGCTATCACTGGAACGACTACCGCGCGCTGCCGAACCAGAGCGCGGCTCTGCAGGTGCTGCGCGGCCTGAACCTGCCGCCCGGGGAGTATGCGGTCCCTAAGGCCGACAACATGAAACACATGCGCAGTCCCGAGTACAAGGCGGAATACGAGCGCGGCCCGGTGGTGCTGATGAATGTCGCCCCCGGCGGCGCGATGTCCATGGGAAAGAACCTGGTGCAGTGGTTCGTCTACCTGCTGGTGGTGGGTTTCTGCTGCGCCTACATCGCCGGCCGCGAACTGCAACCGGGCGCCGCGTACCTGTCGGTGTTCCGGCTCACCGGCTTCACGGCCTTCATGGCCTATGCGCTGGCCCTGCCGCAGGCCTCGATCTGGTACCGCCGTAACTGGCGCGTGACCGTGATCGAGATGATCGAAGGCCTGGTGTATGCGGGCCTGACGGCCGGCATGTTCGGGTGGCTCTGGCCGAAGTGAGCGCTGCTCAACTGTGTGCGACTAGGCGGCGAGAAAGTCGAGTAGATGCCGGTTGAATTCGGCTGGCGCCTCCATGTTCACCATGTGGCCCACGCCGGGCAGCGACATGCGCACGGCCCCGGCGATGCCCGATGACAGTGTGTCGGCCACGGCCTGGAAATCGGGCAGGTCCCGCTCCCCCAGTACCACCAGCGTGCGGGCACGTATCTCGTTTAGGCGGGCGATTGCCGGCGCCCCGGCCGCCAGGCCAGGGTCGGGGTGGGTCCAGTGCCAGCCCGAGTAGTCCTGCACCATCTGGGCGAGTCGGGCCGCGACGCCGGCTTGCTCGCGCGCTGGCTCGAACAACGGGTGCTCGAGCCAAAGACGGTTCGCTCCGGCGACATCGCCGGCATTCGCTTTGCTGGTGATGACGCCCCACGCCGCTTGCCAGTCCGCGGACCACGCATGCCCGTCGAGCGCGGAGTCGGCGAGCGTGAGCGAACGCACGGCCTGCGGGTAGGCGAGCGTGAACCGCAGAGCGATGCGCCCGCCATTGGAGAGCCCCACCAAATGGGCCGGTAGGGCATTCAGGCGCGAGAGCAAACCGTATAAATCATCGGCGTGTGTGTATGGTTCCGCCGTCGGGAGCGAAGAACGACCGTAGCCTCTCAAGTCGTATCGAACCACGAGAAAGCGCCCAGCCAGCGCCTGCGTCTGGTCCTCCCACATCCGTTGGTCCAAGCCGAAGCCATGCAGCAGTACGACCGGCGCACCCGCACCAGCGGTCTGGTAGTACAGTCGCCCGGCATTGACGTCGTGGTAGGTGCTTGGCATCGCGGCAGTGCTATGACGTAGGCACAAAATACTAGTGCCATGGCGAACCACTTCGCAAGGCTCGGCGGTACTCGGCGCCTGAGCTGTGCTTGAGTCAGAGCGGACACGCGCCGGGGCGGCAAGCCCGATGTCGCGATCGTATACTTTGCAAACCCAATCAAATAGCGCTCCCGCCAGCAAGTGAGCGCGCTATGGAGGCCTTCTCTTTTGTTCAACGACCCGCCCCAGCCGGTGAGCTACAGGGCTGTAGGGGTCTGCTAGATTCTCATCGTCTTATGACTCCTTAGGTTTTCTCGCTATTCAATAGATTTAGCTGCCCGCGCCGCGGCTGCAGGACCCCGGTGCTGTCCACCGCAAACGGGTCAATTATCTGGCGCGGCATTCGCGACTGTTTCCACAGGCCTGCTAGGTAGGGGCTGGCAACATAAGTGCGTCCACGCCTTTCACCTTTAGGTAATAGCAAGCCGGAATCCGTCAATAGCTTCAGATCGCGCTTTGCAATTTGCGATGAGATTTCAGAGTCCTTCCTGTAGGCCGGATTTTTTACTCGCCTACCGGTAGCCGCATCCATGAGTGCGTTGATGGTCCTAATGGGGAGTTTGCGGTTCATTATCTCGTCCTCAAGCTTCGCCCATAGCGTCTCTGTTTCCTGCATCCTTCGGGTCAAGGTCTGAGCCTGGAAGTAATGCGCCTTGATGCAAAACTTAATCCATGGGAGCGCACTATGCTCAGGATGCCAAGTGCCTTCCCCGACTTCTCCGAGCACGTCGTAATAGTCTTGGGCGTTGGCGCCAACGTATTCCTCAATGCTCGAAAAGCGCGGGTCGAGAATTCCTTCTCGGGCGAGGACAAAAGTTTGCAGGGCACGCGCCATCCGGCCATTTCCGTCACGAAAGGGATGGATCATTGTCAGATTTAAATGGGCCATCGCGGCTTTGACCAAAGGATGCGCGGATGTCCTCTTGTTCAATCCATCTATTAGTGACTCCATTAAATCGGGAACCCGTTCAGCGTCTGGTCCGGTGTACACATTTTTCTGGGTTAAAGTGTTTGTGACGTGAATAGGCCCGGGTCGGTATCGCCCGGGGTTCTTCGAAAGATCATGTTTCATCATCATGAAGTGCAGGCCCAAGAGCGTGCCTTCGTTATGCTTGAAGCCGGGTTCTTTGGAGAGCTGGATTATGTAATCCATGGCATCGCGGTGGCCGGTCAATGCGAGCCAGTCTTCATCCTTGGGGTCCGGAGGGGTTTCACCGTCCACTACCGCCACCGCATCGTCGAAAGTCGCGTTGACGCCCTCCATGGTGTTGGAACCATAGACAACACGGGCATACGACATTCTCGCTAAGAACCCCGTCCAGCGATTTAGGTTGTCGCTTATTGCATAGCGCAATTTAACTCGATAATCTTCAATTTGTTCAATGACTTGCGAGTAATATGCTGGTAAGTCAGGCGCTTTAAAGAGCATGATCGAAACACCTTTTCAATCGTTCAGTATGATCTATATTAAAGATCATAATGATCCTTGTAAAGGATATATCGATCACCTGTAGGACAGGGCGCTTACGCTAGGTAGCGGTGCAGGTGATCGCCCGAGCAGTGCTGGTAGGTGCCGATCATGCGCGCTTGAACACGCTGAACACGCCCTCAATCGTGTTGGTGTAAGCCTTACCCCGGACGTATTCGCCTTTGGAACGATTGACGGTTTGCTGGTCGGCGTACTCCTTCGCGATCTTGCGGTACATGCGGGCGTCGTCGGTCATCAGCACCGCCTCCGGGAGACTTTGGCCTTCAGCGAGGCCTTGATGCCGTCAAAGGTCTTGCCCGTGATGTACCGGCTGCGAACCTGTCCACCGCGCTCCACAAGAGCGAACACCGCGTGTTTGTGACCGGCACCACCACGAGCGCGCTTGCCGGGCTTGCGGCCCACGTAGGTTTCATCAGCCTCTACGATCTTGCCGCCAGTACACATCAGGCCACCAGCCTCATCGCTCATGGCGTGACGGATGCGGTGTGCGAGGAACCACGCGGTCTTGTAAGTCACGCCTAAGGTACCGTGAAGCTGGTGGGCACTCATACCTTGTCTTGCTGGAGCAGAGTAGGTAAGCGGCCATCAACCAACTGGAAAAAGGGATTTTTGCTCCCTTCAAAAACAGTGCCGAACGTGACGCTGAACTGCTCGCGGCAATCCTGGCATTTCAACAAACCAGGCCGAGCCTTCTCACCCTTCTTGCCGCCCTTTCCTTCAAGCCGGTAGTGATCGCCGGTCGAATCGCAGTGCGGGCATACCGGGCCTTCGGGCCAGCGGACAGATTCAAGATACTCACGCGCCGCATCGTCGTCGTGGAAGTAGCTTTGAGTGAGGTTAGTCGCCATGAAGATCTCCTATGGCTCGACTACCCTTCCTTTACTTGGGTTTGTAAAGCTTACGATCGCGCTGATGTTTTATTTCGTCATTATCCGGCATCGGGAAAGTACCCGCCTGATCCGCTCGACGAAAATCACCTGTTAGCCATGCGTGACTTGCAGGATCGAGTGACGGATCTGTTCCGAGAGCACGATCTCGGCATCGCGCGCCACCGCCACCAGCACCTCGTCGAACGCCAGGCACCCGGCGGTGTCGACCCGGAGTACGCCGCGCTGGCGCAGCAGGCTGATAAAGCTCCCGAACAGCGCGCGGTCGAAGAATTCCGGCGAGTTGAAGCCATAGAGCAGGGTCATGCGCTGCGCCATCAGCTGGCAGCGCTCCTCGAGGGCCTTCTGCGAGATCTCGCCGCTCCCGGCGCGCTCCAGCAGCGCGATCGCCAGGTAGTAGCGCTCGATGGTCTGCACGGTGGCCTGCGCCAGGAGCGACAGCTCCATCGCCGCCGCGGTGCTGGGCGCCGGTCGCCGCCAGCTTTCGGGGCTGGCCGCTTCCAGCAGGCCGCACTGGGCCAGCGCCGCCAGCACGCCGTGAATGGCCTCGGCCACCTCCTCCTCGCGCCAGCGGAGCGAGAGCTCGGCGGCGATGTACGGATAGACGCGGCTCGCGAAGCGCTGGATGTCCGAGGTGCGCAGTTCCGTATTGGCGATGAAGCAGCAGGCCACCAGCGAGGGCAAGGCCACCAGGTGCAGCACGTTGTTGCGGTAGTAGGTGGCGAGCACGGCGTGCTCCGGGCTCATGCGCACGAACTCGCCCGCGCGGTGGGTCTCGCGGCTGATCAGCTGGAGCTTGACGCCGTATTCCACGATCTCGCTGGCCTTCAGCGCCGTGACCGTGACCCGGGCGCTGTAGGGCGCGGCCTGCAGGATCGCGAGCAGGGTGTCGATCTGCCGCTCCAGTTCGCTGGCGAGGGCCATCTGCCGCGGGGTCGCCAGCAGCGCGAGGGCCAGCAGGTTGACCGGCGTGACGCTGGCGGCCGAGTTGATGTGGCGCATGATCGTGCCGGCCAGCTCGCCGACCAGCGGCGTCACCCAGCGCGGGCGCTCCGGCGAATTGCCGGTGTAGCGGCGCCAGTCCGGCGCGTGCCGATCGATGAGCGGCTGCAGGAAGATCGGCTCGCCGAGGTTGACGTGCACGCGGCCGAAGTGCTCGCGCAGCCGGTGCAGGCTCCCGAGCAATGTGCCGACGCTTTCCTTCTGCTTGGGCCGGCCGGACAGCTCGCCGATATAGGTGGCTCCCTCCCAGATGCGCTCGTAGCCGAAGTACACCGGCACGAACACGACCGGGCGGCGCGGCTTGCGCAGGAAGCTGCGCACCGTCATCGACAGCATCCCGGTCGCCGGCTCAAGCAGCCGCCCGCTGCGGCTCCGCCCGCCTTCGATGAAATACTCGATCGAGTGGCCGCGCGCCATGATCGCCGCCAGGTACTGGCTGAACACCACCGTGTAGAGCGAATAGCCGCGGAAGCTCCGGCGCATGAAGAAGCCGCCGCCCTTGCGCAGGAACCGGCCGATGACCGGCATGTTGAGGTTGACGCCCGCGGCCACGTGCGGGATCGCAAAGCCGTGCTGGTAGATGGCGTAGGAGAGCAGCAGGTAGTCCATGTGGCTGCGATGGCAGGGCACGTACACGACCTCGTTCCCGTCGGCGACCTGGCGGAGTGTGTCGACGTGCGTGAACTCGATCCCGTCGTACAGCCGGTTCCACAGCCGCGGCAGGAAATGCGAGACCACCGTGACGAAGCGGTGCGAGTAGTTGGCGGCGATCTCATCGATGCAGCGGCGGGCCTCGAGCAGCGCATCGCGCCGCGTGCGCTCCGGGCGCTCGCGCACGCTCTGCGCCACCGCCTGGCGCACCGCCCGCGAACGCAGCACTTCGGCGACGATGGTGCGGCGGTGCGAGAGGTCCGGCCCGATGCGCGCCGCGCGCGCCCGCCCCAGCTGCGTGCGCAGCGCGCGCGCCACGCGCCGCGCGGCCGAGGCCGTGTCGGCCTCGCCCCCCAGCAGGCTGCGGAGCGAAACCGGATCGCCCAGCTGCACCCAGACGTTGCGGCCGTTGACCAGCACCGAGAAGCCGCGCCGCAGGCGGCTTCCGAAGGCCCAGTCCTCCGAGAGCAGCAGGCGGATCAGCGAGCGTTCCTTCTGCGGCGCGCGTCCCCAGTACATGCCGACCGGCACCAGCGCGACGTCGAGGGCCGGATCGGCGCGCAGCGCGTCGATCAGCACCCGGAGATGTTCGGGAGCGCGCCGGTCGAGCCGGGTGCGCCAGAACCCGACCGGCCGCTCGAGCGCGAAGGAGGCGCGCACCGCGTGATCGGGCAACAGCCGGCGACTCGGCCGCGGGAGCCGCGCGTGCGCGCACAGCGAGCGCAGCATCGCCAGGTCGACGGCGCTGCTGCGTTCGAGCACGTAGCAGACCGGCGCGGCGCTGTCGCGCAGCCGGGCTCCGGCATCGGCCGGATCCAGGCGCGCGCGCGTCCACAGCGCAACAAACCGGGCAAGGAGCGAGTCCATAGCCGCAACGACAGCCTAGCGAAACCCGTAACGCAGGTCGATCGCGATCAGGAAATGTTCGAAGAAGTAATTGATGTTCTGCAGCTGGTCGTACATGCGGTGATCGCTGTCGAGCAGGTGGAGCGTGGCCTTGTACTGGCGCGCGAATTCGACGCTCTGCTCGGGCGGCACCACCTCGTCGCGCCAGCCGTGCACGATGGTGGTCGGGCAGTCGATCACCCCCTGGCGGAGCGGGGGCAGCTCGCTCATCAGCAGCGCCGGGGCCAGCAGGAACAGGCCGCGCGCGTGCAGGAGCGAGGCGGCGGCCACCGCGATGTAGCCCCCCAGGCTCGAGCCGACCAGCACCAGCTCGCCGGGCAGCTTGTGGCAGTGCTCGACCAGCTTGGTCACCCGCTCGCGCGGCGTGTTGAGCCCGCGGTAATCGAGCGAATCCGCCCGGTACCCTTCGGCGCGGGCGATCTCGGCCATGCCGGAAATCTTCCGGCTCCAGGGCTCGCCGTCCTTGCCGTGGGAAAAGATCACGTATCGTTCGGGCACTGCTTGCGTCCTGAGTTAGCCTGAAATTCTCGCGGCGCGCTCGATCATACTTCGGCCACCAGCTGCCGCAGGATCGAAGTCTCCATTTCCTCGGCCACCCGCGTGCCCGGGGTCGCCAGCCGATTGATGGTCACCGCGCGCACCGAGCTGCCGCCGCGCTCGTGGGTCACGAGGTACGACTGGAACTCGCCGGGCCGCCAGGCCGCGAAGCCGAACAGCAGGCGGGAGCGCCCCTCGGCCACCGCCTCGGGCGCATTGAGGCGCGCATCGCAGATCACGTAGTAGCGCTCCTCGGAATCGCGCCCGGCGAACGCCCCGCCCACCGCCAGCCCCTCGAGAAACTCCTCGACCTGCGCGCACGCGCGCTGCCATTGCTCGGGCCCCCCGCTCACCAGCCGCGTCCAGCGCGTCCCCTCGAGGATGCAGGCCTGGAGCCACAGCGCCAGCCGCCGCGCCGGCAGGTAGCGCCACTCGCCGCGCGCGGCGGTCTCCGGCAGCAGGGTGCGGGCGCTCCGTACCGCGCCGTAGGCGGGGCGCAGCTGGTCGAAGCAGTTCACGCCCAGCTGTGCGAGGTGCGCGCGCTGGCCCTCATCGAGCGCAAACTGCAGCCGGAACGGCGAGCGCAGGAGCGGGGTCTCGCCCGCCGCCGCCGCCCACGGCGGACTGCTGTCATCGCCGCGCGCGATCAGCCCGGCCGCCGCCCCGCAGGGCGCGAACAGCTCGCTGCGCCCGCGCAGCCGATCGAGCGCGCGGATCCTGGGAAAATACAGCAGCGCGTCTTCGCTGTGGAAGGCCCACTGGCTCACGCCGGTGGCGCAGGCCTCGACGCTGTCCCAGCTGCGCGGCGGGTCCACCACCAGCAGCGCCTGGCGCGAGCGGCACAGGCGCTGCGCCACCAGGAGCGTGGCCATGCCGAGGTCCAGTTCGCGCCCGAGCGGCGGCACGCACAGGAACTCAAAGCGCGGCCCGTTGCGCAGCGCGAACAGTCCGGTGCGCGCGCTCTCATCGCCGATCAGGTCGTAGTCGGTCAGGTCGGTGCCGTCGGCCCCGTCGTTGCTGGCCGCGACGTAGCCGATCAGGCCGCCGGGGGCCCTGGCCAGCGTGCGGTCGGCCCGCTCGGCCGGGAGCGCCCCGGCGACGCTCGCGAGCCGCGAGCGGGCCAGCACCCGATCGACCGAGCGCTCGGCGCTGGGGCGGATGGAGACGCGGCGGATGATTTCCTGGTCCTCGATCAGCTCCGAGTCGGGCACCCGGAGCCGTTGCAGCACCAGGTTGAACTGATCGATCTCCGCGGGGCCGATGCCGTCGTAGTCGACCGAGGCGCGCAGGTATTCGCGCGTCCCGGGGTGGCGGCCCTGCAGGAGCAGCTCGCCCCGCCCGGCGGGCAGGCGCAGCGTCGGCGCGCGCGCGCCGTTGGCGACGCGCACGATGACCGCCTGCCAGCCGCCGTTCTCGAAGTACTGCTCGACCGCGTAACCGAGCGTGGCCGGCTGCCACAGCCCGCCAAACTGCTGCTGGAATTCGGCAAAGCTGCCGATGAGCGTGGCTGCGTTGAGCGGCCCCTTGAGGGCGCGGCCCACAAACGCGGTCACCGCCGTGGGCAATCGCTCGATCGGCGCCGGTGTAGCGGCGTCGGCACGCGCCGATCCCGACTCGTAGACCGGCTCAGCCGCCGGGTTTGAGCTGGGCAGCATGGCCGCTGGTGACGGACGTCGGTTCACGTTCCGACTGCAGCTGCTGGTAGCTCTGCGCGTCGGCATCCACTTCGTCGGCACCGTCCCAGTTGGACCCTTCGGGTATGCGGTTCTGGACCAGGCTCGCCGCGGCCAGCACCTCATCGACGCTCCCGGCCGCGACGCTCACCGGCACCGCGAGGCTCCGCGGCGCCTTGACCACCTGCGCGACGGCGTCCCAGTCAATCTCCGTGCCGGCGTCCTTGAGGAGCTTGGCCAGCTTCGGGGTCATCGACTTCATCAGCAGGCTCTTGGGCGCCTTGCTCCAGTCGCGCTTGTCGTCCTCGAACACCGCGTAGGCCTGCAGGTACAGGTGGCCGTCGTGCCAGCCCATCAGCACCGGCTGGTTGACGACGCGCACCGGCGTGCCCAGCGGCACCGCCTTGTACATCATCTCGATGTCTTCCGGGTACAGGCGGATGCAGCCGTGGCTGGAGCGCAGCCCCACGCCGTAGGGCTTGTTGGTGCCGTGGATCAGGTACTCGGGCCAGCCGAGCGTGAACTTGAACTTGCCGAGCGGGTTGTCCGGGCCCGGAGGGACCACCGCCGGCAGCGGATCGTCGTTGTCGGCGTGCTCCTTGCGCACCCCGACACCGGGCCGCCAGGTCGGGTTTTCCTCGCGCGCGATGATCTTGGTCACCCCTTCCGGAGTGCGCCAGCCGGCCTTGCCGACCCCGATCGGGTAGGTATAGACGACCTGCGGCTCGTCGCGCTTGTGCTTGGGAAAGTAAAAGATGCGCATCGCCGCGAGGTTGATGACCACGCCCTCGTGCGGTGCATTGGGCAGGATGAACTGCGTGGGCACCACGACCTTGCGCCCGACGCCGGGTATCCAGGGATCCACGCCGGGGTTGGCGCCCACGATCTCCTCGTAGCCGACGTTGAAGCGCCGCGCGATGTCCGGGAGCGTGTCTTCCTTGCCGACCGTGGTCAGCTGCACCACGCCCAGCACGGTGTCATCGCCGCTGAGCTCGAATTCATGCGTCGAGACCGGGAGCGGCAATTCGGGCACCGGTGCGGGCTGCACCGCCGCCGCCGGCGGCGGCGGTGGCGGCTGGCGGTGCCAGGGCTCGGTCAGGAGCGAGCAGCCGGCCATGCCGAGCGCGCCGGCCACGACGGCGGCGGCACGGGCCCACTTCCTCGTCAGCTTCATGGCGCCAATTCTAGAGAAGTACGGGCTGATTGGGCAGTTCGTTGCCGTCTCCGTCGCCGGCGGGGAAGAACCGGGCCAGACGCCGGCCGACGCTCTGCACCGCCACGCAGCAGCCGGCGGTGAGATCGCCCTGGCGGAAGCGTTCGCTCACCTCGTTGCATAAGGCCTGCCATTCGCCCGGCGGGATGTGCGCGGCGATGCCCCGGTCGGCCACGATCTCGATCGCCCGGTCGGCCAGCAGCACGTAGAGCAGCACGCCGTTGTTGTGCCGGGTGTCCCACACCCCCAGGGAGGCGAACAGCTGCAGCGCCCGCTCGCGCGCGCTGATCTTGCGCCACAACAGCCCGAACGACAGGGCCGTCTCGACCACCACGCGGATCTCGCCCGCGTGCGTGCTCTCGGCCGAGCGGATTTCGCCCTCGATCTGCAACAGGGCCGCCTCCGGCAGGAGCCTGCGGGCCGGCCGCAGGCCCTGCAGCCAGTGACGTGCCATGCGCCGCGCCCGCATCACCATCTCCCCGAGGCGCCGCCGCCCCCAAAGCCGCCACCCCCGCCACCGAAGCCCCCGCCCCCGAAGCCTCCGCCGCCAAATCCGCCGCCGCCCAGTCCGCCAAAGCCTCCAAAACCGCCGCGCCCGCCCGAACTCCAGCCACCGCCGCGCAGGCCGAGCACCAGCGAGAACAGGAAGCCGAGCACGGCCACGCCCACGGCGGCGAGCAGCACCTGGCTGAGCAGCCAGGCGATCAGGCCCACCACCCCGGCGGTCGCGGCCGCCCCGCCGACGCGCCCGAACATCGCGCGCAGGAGCGAGGAGGCCACGAGAAACCCGAAAATCAGCAGCGGGAGCGAGTTGAGCAGGCCGTTGCCGTTGCCCTTCCAGCTCTTGTCCGGGGGCGGGAGCGGCTCGCCGTCGACCACGCGCATGATCTGGGCGACGCCGGCATTCAGGCCGGCATAGTACTGTCCCTGCTTGAACAGCGGGATCATCGACTCATCGATGATGCGGTTGGAGGTGGCATCGGTGAGCGCCCCTTCCAGGCCGTAGCCCACCTCGATCCGCGTGGTGTGATCGTCCTTGGCCAGCAGCACCAGCACGCCGTCGTCGGGCTTGGCGCGGCCGAGTTTCCACTGCTCGACGACCCGGATCGAATACTGCTCGATCTCCTCGGGCGCCGTGCTCGCCACCACCAGGATCGCGATCTGCGCTCCCTTGCGCTCCTCGAAGGCCCGGAGCTTCTGTTCGAGCTCGGCCTGCTCGGCCGCGGTCAGCGTGCCGGTCAGGTCGGTGACGCGCGCCTCGAGCTTGGGGATAGGCTGGAGTGCGAGCGCCGGGAGCGCCAGCAGCGCGAGGCCCGCGGCCGCACCGAGCCAGGCCCGGCGGGGCCAGCAACGGGCAGGCCGCTGGGGCAAGGGGCCCACGTGTCGCCTGGAGGCGCCGCTATTGGGCCGGCGGTGCGCTGGCGGGCGCAGGCGTGGTGCCGAAATCCACGGTCGGGGGCTTGGAGATCGCCGCCTCGTTCTCGACCGCAAAGTTCGGCTTGGTCTGGTACTTGAAGATCATCGCCGTGAGGTTGCTGGGGAACGAGCGGATGGTCACGTTGTAGGCGCGCACCGCGTCGATGTAGCGGTTGCGCGCCACGGTGATGCGGTTCTCGGTGCCTTCCAGCTGCGCCTGCAGGTCGCGGAAATTCTGGTCGGACTTGAGCTGCGGGTAGTTCTCGGTCACGGCGATCAGGCTCTTGAGGGCCGAGGTGAGCTCGCCCTGCGCCGCCTGGAATTTCTTGAACGCGGCCTCGTCGTTGATCAGCTCGGGTGTGGCCTGGATCGTGCCCACCTTGGCGCGCGCCTCGGTGACGCCCAGCAGCACGCTCTTTTCCTGCGCGGCGTAGCCCTTGACCGTGTTGACGAGGTTCGGCACCAGGTCGGCACGCCGCTGGTACTGGTTGACCACTTCGGACCAGGCCGCCTTGACCGACTCGTCCTGGGTCTGAATCTGGTTGTATCCGCAGCCGCTCAGGAGCGCCGCCGCCGCCACGCACCACACCATCCGGATCGCTTTCATGCCCGCACCCTCCATTAGGACTCGAGCCGCACGATACCGACATTGGCCGGTTCGCGCCAACCCTGCATCGCGTCCCGGCGCGCGCGCGCCGCGGGCGTCAGTCGAGCGAGCGCAGCGGGCGGCGCGCCAGCACCGGGTCGATCCGGGTCAGCAGCCAGTAGGCGGCGTTGGAACGCAGCCGCTGCCACCAGCGCCGGCCCGCGCGCCATTGTTCGGCCGCCACCGGCTTGCTGAACTCGAGGGCGTGCGCGAACAGGGCGCGCCCCTGCGCGGCCAGTTCCGGCCACTCGAGCCGCAGCAGCAGCTCGAAGTTGATGTCGAGGCTCCGCCGGTCCAGGTTGCAGGAGCCCACGTACACGACGTCGTCCATGACGATGAGCTTGGCGTGCAGCACCTGGGGCTGGTACTCGAACAGCTGCGCGCCGCCGTCCATCATGGTGCCGTACAGGTGCTCGGCGGCGTAGCGGGCCACCGGCACGTCGCTCTTGCCGGCCAGCAGCAGCAGCACCTCGCCGCCGCGGGCCGCGCAGCGGTGCAGCGCCCGGCGGATGCGCGAGGGCGGCAGGAAATAGCCGGCCATGCAGCGCACGTTGCGCGCGCGCCTTAAGTCAAAGCGCAGCGTCTGGCCCAGGGCCCCCCTGCGCCAGCCCGGGCCGCTGCTGAGCAGCCGCACCGGGCCGGCGGGCGACGGGAGTGCGCGCACCGCGACGCGGAACCTGTGGATCGCCCGGGCGCTGATCGGCGCCAGCGTGTACATCGCCTCGAAGCTTAAGTGGAGCGTGGCGCCGATCGGGCCCTCGATCTGGAGTGCCAGGTCGCGCCAGCCGCGCGTCACCCCGTCGCCGGTGTACTCCGGGCCGATGTTGTTGCCGCCCACGATGGCGCGACGCCCGTCGCACACCAGGAGCTTGCGGTGGTCGCGGAAGGCCAGCCGCAGGCGCCGCGCCGGGCTGAACACGCGAATTTCGCCGCCCGCCTCCTCCAGGGGCAGGAAGAAGATCACCGGCAGGCCTTCCGATCCGAAGGCGTCGTACAGCACCCGCACCCGCACGCCGCGCGCGCGCGCGGCCAGCAGCGCCTCCAGGAGCGAGGTGGCCGGCTCGCCCGGGCGCACCATGTAGGTTTCCAGGCAGACCGACTCGCGCGCCCCGGCGATCAGCGCGAGCATGGCGGCGAAGGTGGCGTCGCCGTTCGGGAGCCACCGGGCACGATGGCCGGCGTGCAGGCAGACGGGCAGCTCGAGGGTGTTTTTGTTCACGCAGGCGCAGACTGACCAAAAAAAAACGCCCCGGCAAGCCGAGGCGTTGAAAGAGCGGACTTACAAGAGGGGGAGTAAAGTCCGCCAGGGGATCGGTCAGTGCAGCCAGGCCCAGTCGAGTATCCGGATCTCCTCCGCCTGCAGATCCATGCTGCCCGCCAGTACCTGCGAGAGCTCCCGCTCCTCAAATCGCAGACTCAGCGGACGTGTCAGCTCGATGATTCCACTCCACTCGCCGTCCTGCGCCACGCTGGGCGATTCGGCGATAAAATGGGCGTAGTACCTGCTACCCATGGATCTGGAGCCTACTGGGCTCGGCCGGCTGGGGCTGTGAGCCGTTGCACATATCGCGCCCCCGGGAGGCCTCGATTGACCCGCTATCGCCCCCCTGCCGCGCAAAGTTCGAAGTACATCACACCCGCCGGCGAGCGCCGGCTGCGCGCCGAGCTCGAATCGCTCTGGCGCGTGGAGCGCCCGAAGGTCACCGCCGCCGTGGCGGCCGCCGCCGCGCAGGGCGATCGCTCGGAAAACGCCGAATACACCTACGGCAAGCGGCGCCTGCGCGAGATCGACGCGCGCGTGCGCCACCTGCGCAAGCGCCTGGAGGGCATGGTGGTGGTCAGCCAGCCGCCGAGCGATCCCAAGCGGGTGTTCTTCGGCGCCCGGGTGACCCTCGCCGGGCGCAGCGGGGCCACGCGCGACTACCGGATCATCGGCCCGGACGAGTTCGACCAGGAACCCGGCGGCATCAGCATGGACGCGCCGCTCGCGCGCGCGCTGCTGGGCCAGGCCCTGCACGCCGAGGTGAGCGTGGCGCTGCCCGAGGGCGAGCAGGAATACACGATCGTCGCGATCGCCTACGGCCCGGCGTCCGCCTGAGCGCGGCGAGGGCGTCTAGCTGACGCGCACGTTCTTGAACTGCCAGGGGTCGGACTTGTCCAGGTCCTCCGGGAACAGCCGTTCCCGGTCGGACAGCGGCGTCCAGTCGGTGTACTGCCCGACCACGGGACCCAAGTACGGGTTGCAGATCTCCAGGCAGCGCCGGTAGTCCATCTCGTCGGGCTCGACGATGCCGCGGTTCGGGTTTTCCATCGCCCACACCATCCCGGCCAGCACCGCGACGGTCACCTGGAGCGTGGTGGCGCTGTTGTGCGGGGCGAGCTTGCGCGCCTCGTCGATCGACAGCTGCGAGCCGTACCAGTAGGCGTTCTTCTTGTGCCCGCCGAGCAGCACCCCCAGCTCGTCGATGCCGGTGGTGATGTCGTCCATCATGATGCGCTTGCGATCCTGCATGGTGTAGTTGCGCCCCGCGAACTCGTGCACCGACAGCACCGCGTTGTCGGACGGGTGGTAGGCGTAGTGCACCGTCGGCCGGTAGGTGGCGGCGGCATCCGCGGTCGAGGTCAGGTAGTCGGCGATCGAGATCGACTCGCCGTGGGTGATCAGGAAGCCGTGGTAGGGGCCGGCCTGCGGCGCCCAGCTGCGCACGCGCGTGGCGACCCCGGGCTGCATCAGGTAGATGGCCTCGCCGTCGCCGAAGTCGAAGCGCTTGCCGTCGCGCGGGAAGTTGCGCTCGTGCGAGCCCCAGCCGAGCTCGGCCGGCTGCGAGCCTTCGGAGACGAAGCCGTCCACCGACCAGGTGTTGACGAATTCGTTGGGCTCCTTCGGGATCGAGGACACCTGCGTGTCGCGCTCGGCGATGTGGATGGTGCGCACGTCGAGCCGCTGGGCCAGGTCCGCCCAGTCCTCGCGGCTCTGGAGCTTGCCCGCCGTGAGGTTCAGGTCGCCGGCCAGGTGGACGAGCGCCTGCTTGACGAAGTGCGAGACCAGGCCCGGATTGGCGCCGTGGGTGAGCACCGCGGTCGGCTGGCGCTCGGCGCCCTTGCGCAGCGCCAAGGCCTCCTCGCGCAGCGCGTAGTTGGTGCGCTTGGCCGCCGGCGTGGCCGCATCCGTGTAGCCGCCCGGCCACGGCTCGATGCAGGTATCCAGGTACATGGCGCCTTTTTCCCAGGCATAGCGCACCAGCGCGACGCTCGAGACGTCCACCGACACGTTCAGGATGAAATCGCCCCGCCCGACCAGCGGGTCGAGGGTGCGGCGCAGGTTTTCCCGCGTGAGGCGTTCCTTGATGAACTTGATGCCGTAGCCGGCGGCCTCCTCGTTCCCCAGGTCCTCGGCCGTGACGATCGTCATGCGTTCCGGCGGGCAGCCGATGTGGCGCAGGATCAGCGGCAGCACGCCCTGGCCGATGGCGCCGAAGCCGATGACGATGATGCGGCCCGGAAAATCGCTGAAGTGCAACTGGCTGCTCATGATAGTGCTCGTTATTCGCCCCCGCGCTGAGGCGGGCAGGTTACCAATCGGGGGCGGGCGGCGCTACCGCGTGCCGGGAGGGCGGCGGCTCAGCCGACCGGTTCGACCGAGGATCTGGGCGCGATCGCCGCGACCCGCTTCAGCCAGCGGCCGAGCGCCGGGTAGTTGATCTCGAGCGGCAGGAAGCGCGCCGCCAGCTCGTGCGCGGCGGGCCGCTCGAGCGCCCGCAACAGCAGCCGGATGTCGGGATAGATGACCATGTCGCAGGCCGAGAAGCTCTCGCCGACCACCCAGTCCGACTGCGCCAGGCGCCGCTCGATGGTGCGCGCCTCGCTGGCCACGCGATGCATGGCCTCCGCCATGAGCTCGGCGGTGGCTGCGCCGAGCGTGGGCTCGCGTCCGTACAGCAGCTGGCTGACGATCTGCATCAGGCTCGGCTCCGCGTAGGCCTGGTACTCGCAGATCACGCGCGTGATCACCCCGCCCTCCTCGGCGCTGCGCCCGAAGATGGGCGGCTCCGGGTACTTGCGGTCGAGGTAGTACAGCACCGCCACCGACTCGAACACCACGTAGTCGCCGTCGCGCAGCACCGGCAGCCGGCCGCGCGGGTTCATGGCCAGCATCTGCGGCGCCTTGTGTTCCTGCTGGTCGAACTTGAGCGGATGGCTCCGGTACTCGAGCCCCTTGTGCTCGAGCGCGAGCAGTACGCGCCAGCAATAGGCGCTGCTGCTCCCCCAGTACAGATCGATGGCCATGTGTGTTGCGATTGTAGCCCCTTGCCGCCCGGAGGGCAGCAGTCGGCCCCGGGCGCGAGCGGCCCTGAAGCCCTGATTTTGTGTGCGCCATTTGTTATGGTGCGCGCCATGCCGCGACCGGTCGCAGAGCGGAAGCTTTAGGATGGGACAGCCAATGACGGCCCCGCACCGCGCCAGCGGCAACTGGGGCGTGCCCGACGCGCTCGAGCTGTACAACCTGCCGGCCTGGGGCTCGGGCTATTTCTCGATCAACGAGGCGGGCAACGTGGTGGTGCGCCCCGACGGCACCCCGGCGCGCGAGATCGACCTGCTCGAGGTGGTGCAGGGCCTGCAGGCCCGCGACCTGGCCGCCCCGGTGGTGGTGCGTTTCTCCGACATCCTCGCGCACCGGCTCCGCCACCTGAACGACGCCTTCGCGCGCGCCATCGGCGAGTGCGAATACCGCAACCGCTACGCGGCGGTGTTTCCGATCAAGGTCAACCAGCAGCGCCTGGTGGTCGATGAGGTCTACCGCTACGGGCGCGAGTTCGGCTTCGGGCTGGAAGTGGGCTCCAAGCCGGAGCTCCTGGCGGTCATGGCGGTCACCGAGTCGGCCAGCGACCGCCTGATTGTCTGCAACGGCTTCAAGGACTCGAGCTACATCGAGGCGGTGATCCTCGCCACGAAACTCGGGCGCACCATCATTCCGGTGGTGGAGAACTTCGCCGAGCTCGAGCTGATCCTGCGCCACGCCAAGACCTATGCCGTGCGCCCGCGCATCGGCGTGCGCGTCAAGCTCGCCAGCGAGGGCTCGGGCCGCTGGCGCGACTCGGCCGGCGAGAAGAGCAAGTTCGGCCTGTTCGCCACGGAAATCATCGAGCTGCTCGCCACGCTCCGTGCCGAGGGCATGGAAGACTGCCTCAAGCTGGTGCACTGCCACCCCGGCAGCCAGCTGCAGGACATCCGCCGGGTCAAGGATGCCATCAACGAGCTCGCGCACGTCTACGCCGAGCTCAAGCTCGCGGGCGCCGGCCTGGAGTACATCGACGTCGGCGGCGGCCTGGGCATCGACTACGACGGCACCGGCACCAACTACTCCTCGTCCATGAACTACACGCTCGATGAGTACGCGAACGACGTGGTCTACCGCATCGCCAGCGTCTGCAACGCGCGCGGCGTCGAGCACCCGATGATCGTGAGCGAGTCGGGACGCGCCATCGCCGCCCACCACAGCGTGCTGATCTTCAACACCCTGGGCAGCTCCCGGCTGGATCAGTTCGAGGTCGCGCCCGAAGTCCCCAAGGCGAAGACCAAGGGCATGGCGCAGCCGCTCCGCGACCTGTACGACGCGCTGCGCGCCATCGACGAGCGCCACCTGGTCGAGTGCTACCACGACGCGCAGACCGCGCGCGACGAGGCCCTGCAGCTGTTCAACCTGGGGCTCCTGTCGCTCGCCGACCGCGCCCTGGTCGAGCGCCTGTACTGGACTGCCTGCCGGCGGATCCGCGACTGCTGCCGCAAGATGGGCCAGACCCCCGAGGAGCTCGAGGACCTCGAGGACGTGCTCTCGGACATCTATTTCTGCAACTTCTCGCTGTTCCAGTCGCTCCCCGACAGCTGGGCCATCGATCACCTGTTCCCGATCATGCCCATCCACCGCCTGAACGAACGCCCCACGCGCAACGGGGTGCTGGCCGACATCACCTGCGACTCGGACGGGCGCATCAACCGCTTCGTGAGCCAGCGCGAGACCAAGCGCACGCTCGAACTGCACGAGCTCAGGGCCGGGGAGGATTACTACCTGGCCGCCTTCCTGGTCGGCGCCTACCAGGAGACGCTCGGCGACCTGCACAACCTGTTCGGCGACACCCACGTCGTGCACATCAAGCTGCACGACGAGGGCGGCTGGTGGATCGAGGAAGTGGTCAAGGGCGACACCGCCAACAAGGTGCTCGAGTACATGGAATACGACGTCGCCGAGCTCGCCCCGGCGCTGGCGCGCGACTGCGAGCGCGCGGTGCGCGAAGGGCGCATGACCGTGGCGGAAGGCCAGGCCCTCAAGCGATTCTACGAGCAGGAGCTGGACGGCTACGCGTACCTGGAACCGTAGGCCTGCGCGGACTTAACCAATAAATCAACTCGGTTTGTCGAGCAGAATCTAGCGTTAGGGTAATTTGACGCCTGATTCCAAGAGTGATACTTTAGTATCACTATGCGCACCGAACTCGTCACCACGCTCAAGCGTCAAGCCACCGAGTTGCTCTCCGATTTGGAGAAGCACCGAGAGCCTATCCTCATTACACAGCATGGCCTTCCGAGCGCCTATTTGGTCGATGTAGAGACCTACGATTTGATGCTGAAGCGCATGCGATTGCTCGAAGGCATTGCGCGGGGCGAAAAGGCTGTTGAAGAAGGGCGCACACTCTCGCACGCTCAAGCGAAGCAACGCCTCGCGCGATGGCTGAGGTAATCTGGACGGAGCCCGCCCTAAGCGATCTTGAGGCGATCGCCGACTACATCGCGCTCGATAATCCTGTCGCGGCAGCGGACTTGGTCAGAAGAGTCTTCGAGCACGTAGGCCAGCTTGCCGAGCATCCGCTCAGCGGGCCGGCTCTTCCCGAGCTACCTGGATGGCGATATCGGCAAATCATAGAGCCACCCTGCCGGGCCATCTATCGGCAGGAGCAGAAGCTTGTCTACATTCTGCACGTAGTTCGAAGTGAACGGCGGCTCAAGCGTAAAGTATTGGCCAAGCGGCGGCGGACGGCCAAGATTTGAGTCCAGGCAAGATGTGCGCGCACTTGCAAAGAGACGTTGCAGAACCCGCCACGGCAATGAAACCCAGCAGCAAGCGCATGCAGGCTCCCTTGCTCGTAATCCCCTTCCCACACGAGAATCGGACGCGCCCCGCTGGGCCGTCGGTCGCGTGGAGCCGAGCATGGCTGCCATGCTGAGGCCGAAAATCACCCCGTTCCTCTGGTACTCGCGCCAGGCCGAGGAAGCCGCCGCGTTCTACGTCTCGATCTTCCCGGACTCGCGCATCGAGCGCGTCGTCACGCTACCGGCCGATTCCCCCAGCGGACCCGCCGGATCGGTCAAGGTGGTCGACTTCGTGCTGTTCGGGCAGTCCTTGACCGCGATGAGCGCAGGTCCCCTCGATCCCTTCAACCACTCGGTGTCCTTCGTGGTGAGCTGCGACTCGCAGGCGGAGATCGATCGTTACTGGGAAGCGCTGCTCCAGGGAGGAGGATCGGCCGAAAACTGCGGCTGGCTGAAGGATCGCTACGGGGTCTACTGGCAGGTGGTGGCCGCGCAGCTCATCGACATGATGGCCGATCCCGATCGCGCCAAGGCCAGGCGTGTCGCGGAAGCGATGCTGAAGATGGTCAAGTTCGACATCGCCCAGCTGCAGCACGCGTACCAGTCGCCCCGATAAGAGGCGCCGGCACAGCCCGCACCCGCCGGACGGCGCAGCGGCCGGCGGAATGAACCGCCGGCCGTGCGCCCTGCCGATCACTTCTTCTTGGTGTGCTTCTTCTTCGGCGCGGCCTTCGGTGCCGCCGCCTTGGGCTCCGGTGCCGGGGGCGCCGCAGCCGGGGGCGGGGCGTCGCTGTTCCAGGTGTCCCGGATGATCAGCCAGTTACCCTTGCTGTCCTGCTGCCACACCTCGAGGTACTTGCCGGTGGCGACCGAGGTTCCTGACGACCCGTTGACGTGGAAGGTGCCCGAGTGCCAGGCGAGATCGCCCGAGACCCCGATGCTGTCGGTGTCGAGCGCAAAGCTCATGCCGCCGGCCTTGGACGCGGCCATGTCCCCCGACAGGTACGGCTTCATCGCCTCGGGGCCCGTCGCTGCCGGGGCATCGGGTGGCATCAGCACGGCGTCCGGGGCGTAGCTGGCGACGACCTTGTCCACATCGCCGGCGTTATAGGCTTCGACCCAGGCGGTGGTGTGCGCGCGGATCATGGCCTCGACCGCCGCGGTGTCGGGTCCTTTCGCTGTACAGCCGGCCAGCACCACCAGGCCCGCGGCCACCAGGGCCAGCCCACTTGATTTGAACATGCGTCTCCCCTCAGTAATTCAGTTGCGCGCGGTAGTATAAGCCATGGCCGCAGCGCTGGAAGACGTCCGCCCGGTGGAGCTTGAGGAGATTCGCGCCGCCCGCGCGCGCATCCAGGGCACGATCGTGCGCACCCCGCTCATCCGCCTGGAGCTGGGACCGGGATTCCCCGACATCCGGCTCAAGCTCGAGAACCTCCAGCCCATCAACGCGTACAAGCTGCGCGGCGCGGCCAACGCGGTGGCGATGCTCTCGGCGGCCGAGCGCTCGCGCGGGGTGTGGACCATCAGCGCCGGCAACGCCGGCCAGGGGGTGGCGTACGCGGCGCGCCAGGCGGGCGTGCCCTGCACCGTGGTCGCCATCGAAACCGCGCCCGCCTCGAAACTCGAGCGCATGCGGGCCCTGGGCGCAAGGCTCGTGCTGGTGTCCTATTCCGACGCCTGGAGGGCGATGGAGCAGCGGGCCTATCCAGGCGTGGAAGGCAGCTTCGTGCATCCCTTCGACGATCACAACTTCATCGCCGGCCACGGCACCATGGGCCTGGAGATCTACGAGGATGCTCCCGAAACCGCCGCGGTGATCGCCGGCATCGGCGGCGGCGGGCTGATCACGGGCCTGGCCAGCGCGCTCAAGGCGCTCAACCCGGCCATCAAGCTCTGGGGAGCGGAGCCCGAGACCGCCGCACCCGCGGCGCGCTCGTTTGCGAGCGGCTCGGCCCAGCCGTTCCCGGAGTGGGAGGCCTCGTTCGTGGACGGCGCCGGCGGCAAGAGCGTGTTTCCGCGCATGTGGGAGCGCATGCGCCCCCTGGTCGAGGGCAGCATCGTAGTCACGCTCGAGCAGACCCGCCAGGCGATGCGCCTGATGGCCGAGAAGTCCCGGGTGATCGCCGAGGGGGCCGGTGCCCTGTCGCTGGCGGCCGCGCTCACAGGCAAAGCCGGCCGCGGGCCCATCGTCGCCATCGTCTCGGGCGGTAACGTCGATCTGAAGAAGTACTGCGAAATCATCGGGGCCGTGGGGACATAGCGGATGTGTACAGGACGCCGTTCAGGTTGACTATGAGGACCACCATTAATATGGCTAGGGCACGGCATAATCCCCCTCATCCGGGCGAGATTCTCAGGTCGTTGTGTCTGGAGCCGCTAGGACTTTCCGTTACCGACGCCGCAAAGGGTTTAGGTGTCAGTCGGAAGACCCTCTCCGCTGTTCTCAATGGACGAGCCGGAGTAAGCCCTGAAATGGCGGTCCGGCTTTCTATTGCATTTAATACCTCTGCAGAGAGTTGGCTTAACCAACAGGTTCAATATGATCTTTGGCGTGCCGAGAAGCACCGCAAATCATTGCGTGTAGCCAAGCTAGCCGCGTAGTCAAGTCCGCTAACAACCGCATCGAGCGCAGGCCGGCTCGATCAGAGTGGCGCGAGCGCCGCTACCACTTTATTTCCTTGACTTTCGCGGCGACGTCGATCTTCTCGACCCGCGCCTCGAGCATCTTCTTTTTGTGTGAGCCAGACGGACCCTGCGTCGGCGCGCCCTGTGTCCCGGTAGAGGCGAATTCGGAAACGCTAGAACGAGTAGTCAACGCCCACGCCGACGGTTCGGGGTTGCACCATGAAGTCATCGGTGTAAGCGATGGTGCCGGAAGGGTCAATGTTCAGGTGGCCGTGCCGGGAGGCGCGGGTGTCGGTGAGATTTCGGGCGTAGACCCGCACAGCCAGCGGCCCTGTCTCGAGGCTCGCATTGACATCAACTATCGAGTAGGCCGGTAGCTCCAGGGTCGGGGCTCCGCCGAGCGAGCGACTCTCCACCAGCAGCGTCCATAGCGGGCCGGTCCAGCGCCAGGCGCCGCCCACATGAGCATGCCAGAGGCCCGTGAGTGCCCAGTCATAGTCTGCAGTAAACGCCATGCTCCACTTGGGCACCTGGGTTTGCTGGTAACCGGTCAAAATACCTGTGATGCCAGAGGCAAATTCAGTGTACTCCGCTTGCGTGTAGGCGGCGTTGTACCCAAATCTCAGCGTGTGGAGGGGCGACCAAGAACTTGCAAGTTCCACGCCCCGGGAGAAAGCCCTTGCGCCATTAATGAAGTAATAACCGGTGGGATCGGGGAGTTGGGCCTGAATGTCCTTCCAGTCGATGTAGAACACCGTAAGATCAATCATGCCCCTGCGGTCCAGGAACTCCGATTTCAGGCCCATTTCGTAGTTCGTGAGCCCGTCCGCTTTCACGGGGGACGGGCGATGAGGCCGCTGTTGTCGGTGCCGTTCGTGCTGCCGGGCAGGTAGCCGGTGGCCACGCGCCCGTACAGCATCACCTCGGGCGTAAAATGGTATTGAGCACTCGCCGCCCACGTCGTGACTCCCTCCGAGTACTGGTCTGAGCTTGTCCCCGGCGCCGCGGTCGACCCGCCGTGGATTTCGGAGAATGAAAAGTCATTGTGGTCGTAGCGAATACCGCCCGTCACGTCGATGTGGTCGGTGACCCGCCAGGTCAGATCGCCGAATACCGCCAGTTGGCTGAAGATGCTTGGCACCACTTGAAAAAAAATTGCTGGTGCAAAAAACGCCAGCGGCTGGTAGCTGGTGTCGAACGCATATTCGGCATAGTGGTCGGTGACGTGCTCGTCTGTGTAAAAGCCGCCCAGCAGCCATTGGATGCGCCTGCCCTGCGGTGAGGAGATGCGGAGGTCCTCGCTGAATTTCTCGAGGTCTGTATTCTGTTGGGACTTCGACAGTCCCGCCGGAATCGTGCCACCACTGAGATCCGGCAAACTGCTGCCGGTACTCTGTGTCGTATCTAAGGTCAGGTGGCGTCCCTCGCGCGACCAGGATGTGGCGGACAGCAGGTCGACCGAACCAGTTCCAGTGCACGGTCGCCGAGTAGAGGGCGACGGTAGTCTGGTAGGCCGGTAAGAATGCCCAATCCTGCTTGAACTCCCCCCAGGATTTATTAACCTTGTAGATATTGGCATCGCCGTCAACCACCGCGGTAGCGGCGCCGCTCCAAATCACCAGGGGATCGGATGCCGTGTTGATCCGGTTGCGAAGCGCGCTGAGCTTCACTGACAGCGATTCCGTGGGGCGCCAGAGCATGGAAATTCGCCCGCCGTAGCGCCGGATGACGTTGACGTCCTTCGCACCAGAATGGACGTTGTCAATGAACCCCGGGGTGTAAGTGTCGTAAGCACTGATGCGTAGCGCGAGCGCATCCTGAATGATCGGCACATTCACCATGCCCTGGAGCGAGGTACCAGGCTTAGAGGCATAGTGGGTCGTGCTCACATCTGCCCCGGCTCGCGCCTCGAATTGGCTGACATTTGGCTCGTTGAGTACGTAACGGATCACGCCGGCCTCGTCGCTTGCTCCGCCGAGCGTTCCCTGTGGCCCGCGCTGCACCTCGATTCGCTCCAGATCGTACGGTATGAGATCGGGGGTTGCCCATCCCGCGTACAGCCCATTCGTGCCCACAGGCGAGTCGTCGATGTAGAAAGTCACTGCTGAGGCATTGGTCAACGGATAGATGCCACGCAGCAGTACTGAGTCGAAGCTTGGTCTGCCGCCCGTGTCCATACTCAAACCGGGCAGGTAGGCCACGTAATCGGCCAGCTGCTCCAGCTTCTGCGCTTCCAAGCGTTCACCGCCCACAATGCTCACGGAAGCAGCTGCGTTCTGCACGTCCTCGTCGATCTTCTGTTCGTTCATACTGCGCGAGCCCACCACAGTAATCTCTTCATCAGGTATCCCGAATGTCGATGCGCGAGGACTGCCAGCTTGTTTCGGCGTCCTGGCGCCCGTCGGCGGTGTGGTCTCCCCGCTGGGAGCAATTTCGAAGATGCGAACGGTGCGCTCATTCAGGAATTCGAAGCTCAGGCCCGTGCCTTCCAGCAGCGCCGGCAGCGCCTGAGCGGGCACCAGCCCGGCACGCGCGCCCTTCGAAGTACGTGTTCGGGCGAGGCGCGAGACGTAAATGACTTGCAGCCCGGTCTGCCGCGCAAATTCTGCCAGCGCGCTCGCCATGGACTGCGGCGGGATGTCGACCGACAACACCGGAGCCGCACGGGCCTGGCCCGCCCACAGGGCGAGAATAATGCCGGACACGCCGCACGCTAATCTTCGTGCGAGCGCCCCCGCGGCTTCGCTCGCTGGTCGCTCTTCCGCGCACTGACCCCCCAACGACTGTCGTCCACAGCGCTCGCGCCCACCCCCAGACGTTATTTTTCGATTGGCAACGGCTCACGAGTCGCGGGCGCGAACTTTCGGACCAGGATGCGCGTCGGTGTCTTCTCTACCTGGACACCGTCCAGCGTTCCGAGGAAGGTCGCGAACGAGTCGGCATCATACGCGTCAAAGACGCCGCTGATCGGCAGGGACCGCATTTCCTGGTCCTGGATTTCGATAGGAATGCGCCCGTAGCGGTTGAACTCCTCGGCCACCTCGCCCAGCGGGCGGTTTTCAAAGGCGATCTTCCGCTCGAGCCAGGCGAGCGCCGCGCGCGGGTCGACGGCCCTCGGTGCACCGACCTGCTCCCCGACGTCGACCTGGTAACCGGCCTCGACGCGCTGCGCCGCCTGCGGCGCCGTCACGGTAAAAACCGCCACCGCACCTTCGGCAACCGTCACCCGCACCGCGTCCGGCGAGCGACGGACATCGAACCTCGTGCCCACGGCAAGCACGCCGGCCGCACCTGCGGCCACGCGAAAGCGCCGCCGGTCATTGTGGGTCACTTGGAAGAGCGCCTCTCCGCGCTCCAGTTCAACGAGCCGCTCGCCGCGTGAGTAGCGCACGGTCAGTTCCGAATCGGTATTGAGGTGCAGCACCGAGCCGTCGGGGAGCTGGCGCACGCTCTGCTCGCCATGTGCTGTGCTGTAGGTCTTCGGCAATCCGAAACGTTCACCATCGCGCTGCGACCAGATCACCCCGCAAACCACCAGCACCAGCGCGGCCGCCACCGCCAGGGACCAGGCCGGCGCCCGGCGGGCTCGCGCTGGTGCCGACGCGATCCGCCCTGGGGCAAGACGGACGACGTTGTCGGTATCGGCAGCGCGCCTCGGCGAGGAGCGCCTCGAGCGAACCATGCGGAGGGTCCGTCGCGGCCGGAAGATCGCGCGAAAGGACAGCGACGGCCAGGTATTCCCGCACATGCATTGGGGAGGCGTGCAACCACGACGTAAAAGCGCGCGCGCGTCGCGGCATCGAGCGGCCCTGCGCGATTCTCGACGAACCACGCGCCCGCCTGGTCGGCGATCGCAGCCCGGATTTGCTCGTTGTTCGAGCGACATCTCGCTCATCCCAGGCGCGCCATGCGCCGCCGGCAATGGCCCAGCGCCTGGGCCAGGTATTTCTTGACCATGTGGTGGATATCTCCGAGGCGCTCGGCGATTTCCTGGTAGCTCAGCCCATAGTGATACTGCAAGGTCACCGCCGCACGGCACTTGGGAGAGAGCTGCCCGAGCACTTCCCGCAACCGCTCGATGCGCCGCTCGGTGTCGATGGACACGTCGAAATCCGGCAGGTCCGCAAGCAGCTGCTGCGCCTCGATCGCCCTCGACATCCGCGTTCTCGGCCTGGCGGCGATCAGCGATGGCGTTCTCCTTGACCAGATTCCCGGCGACCGCAAACAGATAGGCCTCTGGGTTGAGGATCGCGCCCGGATCACTCACCCGGAGCATGCGCAGGTACACCTCCTGCGCCAGATCCGCGGCGTTCGCCTTGATCCGCAGTCGGCGAAAGAAGAATGCCTGCAGGGTGCCGCCATGCCGTGCGAACAACCTCTCGACCCACGCCCTCGCGGACTCGGCCATATCGCAGCGGTATCCCTTGAACAATCTCGCTTGACGTAAGACTATGAGCCTGCCGCGGTCAATTCGGGTACCTAAATCATTTGCCGGTACCCGAATTGACCGCGTACCGGCTCTTACCTCACGTACGGACGCGGATCGCCCTGGTGGCCCCACTCCCGTGCATCGAGGGAGAGGGGTCGTGAAGCACCACACTGCCATTCTGTCGTTCCCTGGCTTACTGGCCAGCCTGCTGCTCGCGGCCTGCGGGGGCGGAAGTGATAGCGGCAGCCCCACACAGGCCTCGTCTGAACCCGCACCAACCGTCACGTTGACCTCAAGCGCCGCGTCGGTCGTTACCGGCTCATCGGTGACGCTCACCTGGACTTCTACGGACGCCAGCTCATGCACAGCCTCGGGCGGCTGGTCCGGCTCGATGGCCACGGCTGGATCGGAGGCCACCGGACCCTTAGATGCCGCGGCTTCATATACGTTGAGCTGCTCTGGGGCGGGCGGTTCGGCCAGCCAGACTGTTTCCGTCTCGGTCGCATCCTCCGCTGGCGCGCCCACCGTCACGTTGACCTCAAGCGCCCCATCGGTGGCTACCGGCTCATCGGTGACGCTCACCTGGTCTTCCACCGGCGCAACTTCATGCACGGCGTCCGGCGGCTGGTCCGGCACCAAGGCCACTTCCGGATCGGAAGTCCGTCGGCCGTTGAGCGCTGCCGCGGCCTACACGTTAAGTTGTTCCGGCGCGGGCGGTTCGACCAGCCGGACCGCTTTCCGTCTCCGTCACATCGTCCGGTACCGCGCCCAACCGTCACGTTGACCTCAAACGCCGCGTCGGTCGTTACCGGCTCATCGGTGACGCTGACCTGGTCTTCCACCGGCGCAACTTCATGTACTGCGACCGGCGGTGGTCCGGCACGAAGGCCACCGCCGGATCGGAAGTCGTCGGACCGTTAACAGCCGCGGCCTCGTACACGTTGAGTTGCTCGGAGCGGGTGGAACCACCAGCCAGACTGTATCCGTCTCGGTCACTGGGTTAGTGAGTCTTCAGATCTCTTCGGGCTCTCCGCCCAATGGCGAGGTCGGACAGACCTATTGGAGCAAGGCACCTTGCGATCACCATGATCCTTATAATTGTCACTGCCCGTATCCCTCCTGGTACCCCATCTGCCGAGACCCCAAAAGGACGGGTTGGTACCGCATCGTAATTTCCTTTCCCTCAAGGCCTACGGCGGAGCGCTGCCTTATACCTGGACCTGGGCCCCGGCGTCGGGCTCCTCGTTACCGCCAGGCCTTAGTATCTCCAACGACACGTTCCCCAACGCGATGATTCAAGGCACGCCCACAGCGGCAGGCACGTACAACGTCGTCGTCACTGTGACCGACTCAGGATCTCCAGCCAGTCAGGCGAGTGCCGCTTACACGATCGACATCGCCCCACCGCCGCCGCCCACCATCAGCGCGACGGCGGTGCCATGCGCAGGTGGCATCAACGTGCCGTATGTCTTTACCTTTCTCGTGGCAAGCAATGGTCAAGCCCCGTTCGCGTGGAGCGAAATCGGTGCTCTGCCTCCGGGTCTGGCGCTCGCCAGCGATGGAAGGCTGTCGGGCACACCGAAGGCGTTCGGATCATTCCCGATTACGCTCACGGTGCAGGACGCGACCGGTCAGGTCTCGGCTCCGCAGGATTTCACGATTCAGATCCGGGCTTCGATCTCTCCCATGGATTCGCGCTGACCGGCAGCATGACTACCGCACGTGACTGGCACACGGCGACCTTGCTCAAGGATGGAACGGTGCTCGTTACCGGTGGTGTCAATAACTCAGCGTTTCCAACGTCAGCGGAGATTTTCGATCCGGCCACTGCGAGCTTTACCGCCACCGGTAGCATGGCGTCTGTGCGCGTGTCTGCCTCGGCCACCTTGCTCAACAATGGCAAGGTGCTTCTGGCGGGTGGCAAAGCCGCGGACGGATCCCAGCTTGCGACGGCAGAACTCTACGATCCTGCCAGTGGGACTTTCGCGGCCACTGGCAACATGAACGCAGCGCGCGCCTACCACACAGCCACCTTATTGAACGACGGAAGAGTGCTCGTGGCCGGCGGATTCGACGCGACGGCAGAGATATTCGATCCATCCACCGGCACATTCACGCTCACGGGCAGATACTACGGGCGGGTTCATGACGGCGACCCTGCTCACTACAGGGAAGGTGCTGGTAGCAGGGGGCCTACCCGGTGGGAACGCGAGCGCGAGCGCCGAGCTGTTCGATCCAAGCACAGGGACATTTATTGCCACCGGCACTATGTCCGTTGGGCGCGCAGGGCATACCGCAACGTTACTCCCTGATGGGAAGGTACTCATCACCGGTGGAGGAGCTAGCTTTCTACGGTTATGCAACCTCGACGGCTGAGCTGTTCGACCCCGTGACCAAAACCTTTACGCCGACCGGCGCCATGGCCGCCGCACGCGCCCTGCACACAGCGACGTTGCTCACGGATGGCAGGGTACTGGTGGCCGGCGGTAGCCGCTTTTTCTACAACGGTTTGTCCGAGTCGCTCGCGGAAGCGGAGCTGTTCGATCCTACGTCCGGGAGCTTCGTCGTAACTTCCAACATGTCGACCGCCCGTGAATCGCAAACCGCGACCCTACTACAGACCGGCGTCGTGCTGATAACCGGAGGAGCCAATGGCACGCTGGGTTACTCACCGACGACGACCGTGCTTGCAACCGCCGAGTTGTTCCAGTAGCGCCCGCTGCAACCATAGCATCCTGCGCGCAGAAATTTTCAATACACACCTAAGGACAAAGCAAATGAAATTCAGAAAAGCGATGTGGATTTCCACCGCCCGTTACGTGGTGCTGCTGACTGTGCTGGCCGTTGCGATGCCGCTGGCCGCACAGGAACAGATCGCAACACACTCTGGCACGCTCTCGCGCTACATCCTCAAGGATCTGGGCACCGCCGGCGGCCCGAACAGTGACGTTCGGGACGTGACCAACCCGATGAACAATCAGCGCATGGTCGCAGTCATAGCGGATACATCGTCTGCCGACCCCTTCGATCCCTATTGCTTTGCCGACTGCTCCATCGTGCACGCCGCTGTGTGGCAGCGCGGCACCCTGACGGATCTGGGCGCGCTTACGGCTGGCGCCAGCAGCGCGCCCAACGGGATCAATGCCGCTGGCATGGTCGCTGGACTTTCGGAGACCGGCGCCGTCGATCCCACGTTCGATCTTTTTCCACCGGAGTTTCATGCCGTCGTATGGAAGAACGGGCGGATCATCGACCTCGGAACGTTTGGCGGAACCTTGAGCTACGCTAACGCCATTAACGACCGCGGCCAGGTTGTCGGCTTCGCCTTAAACGGAAAGGCCGATGTCTTCATTACGGCTTCAAGTCTCTTCGACGGTGAATGCGGCACGGGAGATGTGCCGAGCCAGATGCGCGCCTTCGTCTGGCAGGAAGGCCGTGGGCTGCGCGCCCTGGGCACGCTGGGCGGCCCCGACAGTTGCGCCAAATTCATCAACCAGCGCGGCCAGATCGCTGGGATGTCGTTCACGAGCTACAGGCCAAACGCCAGCAGCGGAATTCCAAACTTCGAACCCTTTATCTGGACAGACGGCAAGATGACCGGCCTGGGCAGCCTCGGTGGTACCCAGGGACACGTGAGCGGCATCAACAATCAGGGGCAAGTCGCGGGAGATTCCAACTTAGCCGGTGATGAAATCACGCACGCCTTCTTCTGGGATCGCGGCCAGATGACCGACGTCGCTCCGGGGAGTGACTTCGCCGTCGCGGAGGCTCTCAACGACAAGGGCGAGGTGGTCGGCGGGGCGACAAGTCCAGGCGCTGCGTGTATCCATGCGTTTCTATGGCGAGACGGTGTCCTGACCCACCTCAAAGCACGCAGCAACGCGCTCAGCATTAATTCGAGCAGCCAGGTGGTCGGACAGGCGTCCATGTGTGGCGGAACCACGCGCGCGTTCCTGTGGGAGAAGGGCCGCGGCGCCGTCGACCTGAACAGACTGGTTGCTCCAGGTTCCGGGGTGATATTGACGATTGCGAACAAAATCACTGACAACGGCGAGATCACCGCGCAGGGCACGCTCGCCAATGGCGATGAGCATGCGTTTCTGTTGATCCCGAGGCCGCGCTGAATCGATCGCCAGGGGCATAATTGACGCGCCGCGACGCGGATTTCAGGCGGGCCTGGGGAGCGTGGAGCCGCCTGCGATGACCTCAACGGAAGCTCGGTCTGCCGCGCCACTTTGATCCGCAGGCCAAAGTGGCGCGAGCGCCCCTACCACATCTCCTTGAGTTTCGCGGCGACGTCGATCTTCTCCACCCGCGCCTCGAGCATCTTCACTTCGGTGTGCTGCGTGCCCTGGAAGGCGAGGGTCTCGCAGCACTTGAGCACCTTGTCGGTCACGAAGCGGCTGCGCGCGCCGTAGACGTGCGCGTCGCCGGTCTTGGGCTGCTGCGCCAGCGGGAACTTGAGCGGCGCGCACAGATGCAATTCGTTGCGCGCCCGGGTCATCGCCACGTACAGCAAACGGCGCTCCTCGTCGATCAGGTCGGCGCGACCGGTGGCGAACTCGGACGGGAAGCTCCCGTCGACGACATTGAGCACGTACACGGTGTCCCATTCCATGCCCTTGGCCGAGTGCACGGTCGAGAGCACCAGGTAGTCTTCGTCCTGGAGCGGCGCGCCGGACAGGTCGCCCGCCGCATTGGGCGGGTCGAGCGCCAGCTCCGTGACAAAGCGCTCGCGCGTCGGAAACTGCGCGGAGACCTGCTCGAGCTGGTCCAGGTCGCCGATGCGCGTGTGGGTCTGCTCGTGGATGCGCTCCAGGTGCGGCTGGTACCAGTCGCGCACCAGGCGCACCTGGCCGGCCCAGGGGCGCTGCGGTTCGGACAGCGTGGCCATGAGCTTGGCGAGCTTGCCCAGGTCGTTGAGCGCGGCGGCCGGCTTCTTGATGTCCTTGAGCAGTCCCAGGCCCCCTCCGGCCTGCTCCATCTCGATGATGATGCGCTGCGCGTGCGAGGGACCCATGCCGGGCAGGAGCTGCAGCACGCGGAAGGCGGCCAGCGCGTTGCGCGGGTTGTCGGCCCAGCGCAGCACCGCGAGCATGTCCTTGACGTGCGCGGCCTCCATGAACTTGAGCCCGCCGTACTTGACGAACGGGATCTTGCGCTGGAGCAGCTCGACCTCGAGCAGGTCGCTGGCGCTGGCGTTGCGGAACAGCACCGCCTGGGAGCGCAGCAGCACGCCGCTCTCGCGGCGCTTGAGCACCTGCGTGCACACGTATTCGGCCTGGGTCTGCAGCTCCTCGGCGGTCACGTACTGCGGGCGGCCGCCGGCGCCGCGCACCGCCAGCAGGTGCTTGCGGTGCTGGCGCGGCGCATCCGCCATGAGCGCGTTGGCGACATCCAGGATCGGCTGCGTGGCGCGGTAGTTCTGCGCCAGCGTGATGATCTCGGCCTTGGGGCTGTAGTTGTCCGGGAAGCCGAGGATGTTCTCGACCACCGCGCCGCGGAACGAATAGATCGACTGCGCGTCGTCCCCGACCACCGTGACGCCGGCCCCGTCGGGCCGCAGGTGGCGGACGATTTCCCCCTGCAGGCGGTTGGTGTCCTGGTACTCATCGACCAGCACGTGATCGAAGTTGGCGGCCACCTGCTGCGCCAGGCGCGGCTCGTTCATCATCGCCTGCCAGTAGACCAGCAGGTCGTCGTAGTCGAGCAGGCCGCAGCGCTGCTTGCGCTCGACGTAGGCGCGGCACAGCTTGGCCAGGTCCTGCTCCCAGTTGAGGCACCACTGGAACTGCTGCTCGAGGGTCTCGTGCAGGCTCTTCTGCGTGTTGATGCGCCAGGAGTAGATCGCCAGGCAGGTGTCCTTGCGGGGGAAGCGCTGGTACTGCTCGCTCAGCTTCAGTTCCTGGCGCAGGCTGTCGAACAGGTCGGCCGAATCGCCCCGGTCGATGACGGTATAGCCGGGCTCGAGGTTGAGGTGCCGCCCGTAGTGGCGCAGCAGGCGGTTGCCGATCGAGTGGAAGGTGCCGGCCCACACCAGCCGCTGCAGCATCGCCTGGGCCTTGTTGCCGAGCGTGTCGCCCAGCGTCTGGCGCATGATGTCGTGCGCGCGCCGGCGCATCTGGTAGGCCGCGCGCCGCGTAAAGGTCAGCAGCATGATGCGCGAAGGGTCCACGCCGTTCATCGCCAGCCAGGCGGCGCGATGCGCGATGGTCTCGGTCTTGCCGGTGCCCGCCCCGGCGACCACCAGGAGCGGCCCGCACTTCACGCCCTTGCCCTCGGGGAGCGGCGTGCCAAAGGTCACCGCCCGGCGCTGCGGGGCGTTGAGGTTGGCGAGCGGATCGGTCGATGCCATGAACGCAAATATATAAGGCCGGCCACAGCCGGGCTACACCTTCGGGTGCAGTTACGCTAAACCTGTTGCCGCCTCACCTCGATTTGGTGAACCATGCACTCATGGACACCAGCGCGCTGCTCAAAGTGCAGACCGTGTATACCGGGCGTGTGATCACGGTCAACGTCGAAACCGTCCGGCTCCCGAACGGGCACGTCGCCGATCTGGAGATCATCCACCACCCCGGGGGCGCGGCGATCGTGGCGCTGGACGCGCAGCGGCGCGTGTGCCTGATCCGCCAGTTCCGCCACGCCGCCGGCGGCTGGATCTGGGAGCTGCCCGCCGGCAAGCTCGAGCCGGCCGAGCCGCCCCTGGAGACCGCGAAGCGCGAGCTGGTGGAAGAAGCAGGATTTGCGGGGCAGGTCTGGGTTTCGCTGGGCGATTATGTCAGTTCGCCCGGAGTTTTCACCGAAACTGTGAAGCTGTTCATGGTCCATGGGCTCACGCCATCGACAATGGCGCACGAGCCATCGGAACTGATTGAGGTCCACTGGATCCCAATGGCAGAGGCCTGCCAGCGTGCGCTGGCCGGTGAGTTCAACGACGGCAAGACCGCTCTCGGACTGCTGCGCGCGCAGGCGCGGCTCCAGGCGGGCGACTGAACAAGCAAGGGAACAGCGAAGAGGACGGATCTTGAGTCACAGCGATTCGACCATCAGCACCGGGACCTTCGAGCTGATCCTCGAGGAACACGCCGGGCCCAAGAAAATGGGCTACGGCTACAACCCCTACGACACGGTGCCCAACGTGCGCGAGCCCTCCTCCACGGCGCGCCACGCCGACCTGCGGGCGCTCTCGGCCTGGATCCGCACCAAGAAGCAGGTGCGCCAGCTCAGGGATTCCGACGAGGAACCGCTCCCCTAGTACGCCAGGCACTCGATGTGCCGCAGCTTCATGGCGCTGCTCAGCCGGTAGAAGCGCCGCAGTTCGCGGCGCGCTCGCTCCTGCGCCTGTGCGCCCATGGGCCGCAGCAGCTCGCTGAGATGCCGGCAGAAGCGGGCCGCGTAGTGATTGGCGCGGCGGTACAGGCCGACGCGCTCGCCGGCCAGCGCCGGGTCGACCCGCGCGGTCTCGAACAGCGCCCGGTGCAGCTCGGCCGGGAAGCGGGTCGGATCCTGCGCGCGCAACAGCTGCACGCTGCACACGTACTTGTCCACCTCGGCCTGGAGCTCGAGTTCCATCAGGCCCACCGCCCGGTCGTGACCGGCATTCCAGGCCAGGTAGACGAAGTGGCTCACGCCCTCGAGCGCCGTCCAGTAATCGGCCAGGTTCCCGCCATGGAGCGCGGCGAGCGGATTGGCCTGCGCCAGGCGCGCGAGCACCTCGGGTTCCAGGAACAGTCCGAGCGTCACCTCGGCGCCGTCGTGGGCCACCAGCAGCTGCTCGTCGCTGGCGCGGCTGCACTCGGCCGGCAGCGCACTGCGATCGGTCAGCAGGAACTGCGCCACGTCGTGCGGTAGCGCCACGTCGTAGATGCGCTGGAGCAGTGCCTGGAGTTCCTGCACTACCACGGGCGCGGCTAATGCGAGTGCAGGGCCACGGGCGCGGCGCTGACGCCCAGCTGCGTGAGCAGCCCGCGGGCGCGCGCGCTCCCGGTGCGCAGCCAGATCTCGTACAGGCGCAGCGCGTCGGCCTGCGTGTAGGTGCGCGCCGCGTCGCTGATCTCGCCGAGCGCATCGACCAGCGGCTGGAACTTGGCGGCCAGCTCGCCGTACACCGCCGCCAGCACGCGCCGCGGTCCGCGCGAGAGCGCCTCGGCCAGCGTGCCGTACGCCCGCCCGCCCATGGCGATGTGGTAGTCGATGTCGACCAGGCGGCGCGCAAAGCCGTGGGCGAAGAAGCCGGCAATGAACAATGAGATGTCGCCGAGGCGCTGCAGGGCCCGCTCGCGCTCGGCGGCGGTGCTGGCCTCCACGGCGTTGGCAAACAGGTTGACCAGCGGGGGCATCTTCGGGCCCGCGGGCACGCCCTCGTACAGGTGTTCGGCGCGCGCGAACAACGTCAGCATGTTGACGACGTAGTGCTCGGTCTGGTCCTCGACCGACAGGTGCTGGTGCGCCAGGGCACCCTGCAGGGCATCCCGGAAGTACTCGGTCAGGCTGGTCACCGCCAGCACGCCACCTGCACTCTTCTCGCGTTGCATGCGCACCTCGCGAGCTCATCGTAGCGCCCGGCCGCAGTGGGGCAAGGGTACGATTCCTACACAGGTCACAGATTTCGCGCATTCTTCTTGTCGGCAGCGCCGTTTTGGAATGCGCCGGCGGTAGCACTCGGCGGGCGCGAGCGCTAACCATAGCGAGCGGGGATCGTCAGCGCCGGAGCGTGCTCAGCGGTGAGGGTGCAGGCCGATGCGCAAGGTGGTGGTGGCGATGAACACCTCGCGCAGGAAGCACAGTATCGAGCCGATAAAACTGAGCATCGCGGCGATGAACAGCGCATCCACCAGCACGCTGATGCGCATGTTGAACGACTCGCCCAGGAACAGCACCACGATGACGATCGACACCAGCAGCGCGCAGATCGTGCCCAGCCCGATCGCGACGCTCAGGAGCCGTCCGCGCCGCGCCAGGCTGGCGAGCGAGTTGTGCAGTTCCTGCGCACGCTGCGGCTCGGACACGCTGCTCACGCTGCGCTCGAGCTCGCGGCCCCGGTCGATGGCGCGCGCCAGGCGGTTGGTGAACAGCGTCAGCATGATGCCGACGCCCGAGAGCAGGAACACCGGCGCCACCGCCAGCCGGATCACCTCGCCCACGCCCTGTAGCGGCGGCAGCTCGCCGATCTCGGCGATCACGGCGGCGCGCTCTGGCGGACAAAATGGAAGTAGGTGTCGGGCGCGCCCGGGTTCGGATCCACGGGACGCTCGCTGAAGGCCAGCTGCTCGCCCTCCAGCTTCCAGCTCTGCGGGCAGCGCGGGCTGCCCGCGGTGGCGCTGTAGCCGCGCGCGGTCTTTTCCCAGATCAGCTCGCAGCCCGGGAGCGGCCGCAGGTCCTGCTGCAGGAGCGAGCGGAATAATTCGGGATTCTCGGCGGCGTCGCGCCAGCGGTCGGGCTGGTCGAAGGCGTAGACGGCGGCGACCAGGTGCCCGGATGCGTTCACATCCAGCTGCCAGATACGCTCGCTGAACACGCGCCGCGAATCGGCCGCGTCCGACTCGCGCACGTAGAGCATGTTGCCGCTCAGCATCGGCGCGAACACGTTCAGTATCAGCAGCACCTGCTTGGGATTGCCGTACAGGCCGGGCAGCACCACCGAGAGCTCGTCGAGCTCGGCCTTGCGCTGATCGGCCTTGGTGGCGCAGGCACTCAGGGCGGCCAGCGCGCACAGCAGCAGTGCGCCCGCCAGGCCTGACATCACCCACCGGTTCCGCAACGCTGGACTCATCCGTACTCCGTGCGCCACGCGGCGCGGTAGGCCTGGCCCAGGCGCATGATGCGATCCAGGAGCCGCGCATAGCCTACACCCGCGGCCTTGGCGGCCGCAGCGAAATCCTCCTCGCGTTCCAGGTTCGGGTTCGGATTGGCCTCCAGCACGTACAGGCTCCCGTCGGCGCGCAGGCGGAAGTCGATGCGCGCGTAGCCCGACAGGTGCAGCGCCCGATAGATGCGCCGCGCCAGCCGGTCGATGCGCGCCAGCAGGAGCGGCGCCAGGTCGCTGGCCTCGCTGGTGGTAATGCCGTATTTCTGCTGGTAGGCGCGGTCCCACTTCACCTTGCGCGTGGCGATGGCGGGGAGCGACTCGGGGAGCGATCCGAACTTCATCTCCCACACCGGCAGGCGGCTCAGGCGCTCGTTGCCGATCATGCCCACGTACAGCTCGCGCCCCTCGATGTATTCCTCGACCAGCGCGTCCGAGCCGATCTGCTCGTGCATGAACTGCACCCGCTCGCGCAGCCGCGCGGCGTCCTCCACCACCGAGGCCTGGGCGATGCCGAGCGAGGCGTCCTCGGTCGCGGACTTGACGAACAGCGGGAAACGCAGGCGCCGCGGCACGTGGAAGCGCTCGGCGCGCCGGAACACCGCGAACTGCGGCGTCGGGATGCGGTGGAACGCCAGCACCTGCTTGCACAGCACCTTGTCGCGCGACAGCAGCAGGCCGCGCGGATTGCAGCCGGTGTAGGGCTGGCGCATCAGCTCGAGGAACGCCACCACGTGCTGGTCGTAGGTGACGATGCCGTTGAATTCCTCCAGCAGGTTGAACACCACGTCCGGGGGACTCTCGACCAGCGCGGCGCGCAGCTCGGTGAGCGAGTCGAGCACGCCCAGCACCTGCACGGTGTGGCCGGCCTTGCGCAGGGTCGCGGTCACGTCGTACTCGGTGCGCCACTCGGCGATTTCCTTGTCGTTGTAGCCCTCGAGCTTCTCGGGCGGCACCAGGCTCGAATGCACGACCACCAGGGTGCGGAGCGATTTCACAGCCGCAACCGCAATTCGTCGCTGCTGATGTAGCCGCGCGCCATGCGCACCAGCGTGGCGCGCAGCTTCGGGATCGCGGTGCGGCGCGCGCCGCGCTGGTAGAGCCCGAGCTGCTCGCAGCGCTCGATGGCCAGGCGCAGCAGCTGCTGGGCGCCGTAGCGGTCGGTCCCGGCGCGCCGCTCGAGCGTGGTGCGCACGCTCAGCTTGAGGCCGCGCAGCAGGGTCGCGGCCGGCGGCGCCCCGGGACGCGCCGTCGCCTTGCTCACAAACACCTTGCGCAGCAGGTTGTCGGCCAGGGCACGGTGGCGGCGGCGCTCGGCGCGGCGCTTGCGCCGGTAGTGCTCGCGCAGGGTGAGGGAGTTGTGTTCCAGGGACTCGACGCGATCGCGGCTGGCCACGGCCGGGCGCTCGCGCCCGATCTCGGCGGCCACCTGCGCCACGTACTCGAGCTTGCGTTTCGCCGGCCAGGCCGCGTAGCGCCGGCGCCAGCCGGACCTGGGCTGCAGCCAGACCGCAAAGGTCTCGGCGAAGTCCTCGGTCGGGTGGGCCTGCGCGTACCACTCGCCGAGGTGCTGCACGTGGTGGTGGCTCGCGGGCCGGGCGCGATACTGCGAGGCGTAGCGGCGCGAGGCGTGGCCGAACAGCGCGCGCCAGCGGGCGCGCCGGCGCAGGCGGTAGGCCGAGTCGAAGGCGTGGCCCGCCTCGTGGCGCAGGATCCGCATCTGCCACTTGGCATTGCTCCCCTCGACCGCGCCGGTCATCTTGCGCTCCAGGCGCGTGAGCCTGGGGTGCGCGAGGTAGAACGGCACCGCAAAACCCGGCACGCCGTCCGGGGAGAACCACTCCTCGGCCAGCCAGGCATGCGGCCGGAAGGCGATGCCGCGCGCCGCCAGCTCCCGATACAGCCGCGCGATGCGGCCCTGGACGGCGGTGCCCTGCAGCCGCAGGCGCAGGTCGCACAGCCGCAGGTCGAGCAGCTGCTCGTCGTCCAGTCGCGTCCACGCCGGGGCCCGACGCTTCATGGGCCGGCCACCTGCTCGCCGAGCTCGACCAGCGCCGCCTGCAGCAGGCCATCGCCGAGCTCCACGATCAGCTCCGAGTGCGCCAGTGCCTGGCGCCAGGCGCGCGGTATCCCCGCCAGGCCGTAATGGGCGCCGGCGAGCTGGCCGTAGACGGCGCCGATCACGTCGCTGTCGCCGCCGCAGTTGACCGCGCGCAGGGCGCCGTCGCGGAAGTTCGTGCTGCTGGCGAAGCACCAGCGCGCCAGCTCCAGCACCGCCAGTGCGCCGCCGTCGGCGGCCGGCGGCTCGTCGCCCGCCGCGGCGCTGCGCGCGGCGATCGCCGCCACCGCGGCCCGCAGCGGATGAGCGCCAAAAACCGCCGGATCGGGGCTGAGCACCCGTTCGCGCGTCTCGCCGCGCAGCGCGGCGTGCAGCATGGCCGCGAGCAGGCGGCAGGCATCGAGCACCAGCGGCGACTGGCTGGTGAGCCGGGCAGAGTCGGCCGCCAGCGCGACCGCCTCCTCCGGCGTGGCAAAAAAGTTCAGCACCACCGGGGCCACCCGCGACAGGGGCTCGGGCTCGAGCGCCTGCGCATCGGTCGGTTCGGCCAGCGGCCGACCGCGCCACTGCGTGGCGGCCAGCGCGCGCGCAGTCGGCGCGGTGATCCCCAGGCATTGCCCGGTGGCGGAGCGATACCCCTCGCGCTGCCAGCGCGTGTATTGGGCCAGCTGGTCGGCGGCGTCAAACCCGGAGCGCGCGATGAGGCTTTCCGCCAGGCACAGGCTCATGGCGGTATCGTCGCTCCAGGCGCCGCGCGGCAGGTCGAAGGGTCCGCCGCCGAGCAGGTCACCGACCGCGGCAAAGCTTCCCGGGCGGCGAAACTGGGTCGCCGCCGCCAGCGCATCGCCGACCGCGAGCCCCTGCAGGGCGCCCTGAAAGCGCGCGCGCAGCCCCTGCACGGTGGCGAGCTCGTGGTCGCTGAACTCCAGCGTCGCCAGATGCTCCTCGGGCGCGGCATCCCGCGCGGCCGGAGTCAGGGCCGCCGCGCGCCGCGCGCGCGCCGAACGCGCGCGGCGCGGCGTCCACTCACGGATGTAGTTCGCCTGCGCCAGGGTCTGCGGGATCGCGGGCCAGGTGGCGGCCCGCGCGCACTGCTCGCTCCACAGGGTGTTGAGCTCGCTCAGCGCGCGCTCCCCGTCGCGCCCCTGCTCGACCAGGAAGCAGCCGGCCACCGTCCCGGTGCGCCCGATGCCCGCCCGGCAATGGATGTACACGTTGCGCCCCGCGGCCAGTGCCGAGGCGATTTCGTCCTGGATGCGCCGCATCTGCGCGGCGCGCCGCGGCAGCTGCTGGTCGGGGATCGAGCGGCGCAGGTAGGTGACCGAGGGCGGCAGCACCTCGTGGTAGGCGATGCATTCGCCCTCTTCGGTCAGGTCGATAAAACAACTGATGCCCGCGGCCACCAGCTCCAGCACCCGCTCGTGCCCGGCACGCTGGGGCGTCGGCGCGCGCCCGGCCGGATGCTCGCCCGCCAGGAGCCTGCCCGGCACCAGCCAGTAGCTGTTGGCGAGCGGGCGGTCCATCACCCGCCGTCAGGCGTCAGCGCCGCAAAGTCGAACAGCGCCGTGTCCGCGAGGTGCGCGGGCTCGACGTTGCGGAGCGAGGAGAAGATGGCTTCGGTGCGGCCGGGATGTTCGAGCTCCCAGGCGCTGAGCATGCGCTTGATGGCGCGGCGCTGCAGGTTGGGCTGCGAGCCGCACAGGTTGCAGGGAATGATCGGAAACGCCCGGGCACGCGCGTAGCGCGCGATGTCGCGCTCGGCGATATAAGCGAGCGGACGGATGACCACGTGGCGGCCGTCGTCGGAGCGGAACTTCGGCGCCATGGCCTTGAGGCGGCCGCCGTGGAACAGGTTGAGGAACAGCGTCTCGACGATGTCGTCGCGATGATGGCCGAGCGCGATCTTGGTGATGCCCTGCTCGCTCGCGTAACGGTACAGCGCCCCGCGGCGCATGCGCGAGCACAGCGAGCACATGGTGCGCCCCTCCGGAATCAGCCGCCTGACCACGCTGTAGGTGTCCTGCTCGATGACGTGGAAGGGCACGCCCAGCGCGCGCAGGTAATCGGGCAGCACCTGCGCCGGGAAGTCCGGCTGCTTCTGGTCGAGATTGACGGCGATCAGCTCGAACTGCACCGGCGCGCTGCGCTGCAGGGAGCACAGCAGGTCGAGCAGCGTGTAGGAGTCCTTGCCGCCCGACACGCACACCATGACCCGATCGCCCGGCTCGATCATGCGATAGTCGGCGATGGCCTTGCCGGCCTGGCCGCGCAGGCTGGCGGCGAGCTTGCGGAAGGTCGAGGAGTCCTTGAGCGCGGCGCGCTCGCCGGCGGCCACGGCGCTCAAGCGGCCTCTCCCATGTACTTCGCGTGCAGGTAGCGCAGCAGCGCGTTGGCGCTGAGGGCCTGCCCGGTGGCCTGCTTGATCAGTTCCTTGATCGGGAGCTTGGCCCCGTAGCCGTGCATGTTTTCGCGCAGCCACGCGAACACCGGCGCAAACTCGCCGCGCTCCAGCAGCGCGTCGACTTCCGGCAACTGGGCACGCATCGCCTCCCAGAGCTGCGCGGCGATGACCAGTCCGAGCGCATAGGAGGGGTAGTAGCCAAAGGAGCCCAGCGCCCAGTGCATGTCCTGCAGGCAGCCGTCGGCGGTGCCGGCCGGGCGCACGCCAAAGCGCTGCTCCATGCCGGTATTCCAGACCTCCGGGAGATCCCGCACCGCGAGCTTCCCGGCCAGCAGCTGCTTCTCGATTTCATAGCGCTGCATGATGTGCAGCGGGTAGCTCATCTCGTCGGCGTCGACCCGGATCAGGCCGCGGTGCACCCAGTTGAGTGTGCGGTGGAGGTTCTCGAACTCCCACTCCGGGCCGCTGACGCCGTAGTGCTTTTGCAGGAGCGGCAGCAGGAAGCGCAGGAACGGCGCGCTGCGGCCGATGATCATCTCCAGCAGCAGGGACTGGCTCTCCTCCAGCGCCATGCCCCGGTCGCGCCCCACCGGCTGGTCGCGCCAGCTCGTGGGCATCCCCAGGTCGTACATCGCATGCCCGGTCTCGTGCAGCGCGCCGAGCAGTCCCGTGAACGGGTCGGCCGCGTCGTAGCGCGTGGTGACCCGGATATCGCCCACCACGCCCTCGGTGAAGGGGTGCTCGCTCTCGTCGAGCCGGCCCTGGTCGAAGGGGAAGCCGACCGCCTTCATGACCTCGAGCACCAGGCCGCGCTGCTTGCCGGTGGCGAACTTGCCGGTGATCGGCAGCAGCGGGCGCTGCTGCTGCGCCTCGAGGGTCTCGCTGATCATCCCCGGGAGGCGCCGTGTCAGCACCTTGAACATGGCGTCGATGTCGGCGGTGCCGACGCCGGGACTGAATTCATCCACCAGCGCGTCGTACGCGGGCAGGTTGAGGGCCTGCCCGAGCAGGGCCGCCTTGTCGCGCACCAGCAGCAGCACTTCCTCGAGATGCGGCGCGAACAGGGCGAAGTTGTTGTCGCGGCGCGCGTTCAGCCACTGGCTCTCGGCCAGTGCCGTGGCGCGCGCCAGGCGCGAGATGAGCGTCACCGGAGTGGCGATCGCGTGATCGCGCTGCCGGCGCATCTCGCGCAGGTTCGAGACCTGCCAGTCCTCGAGGCCGCGCACGTCCGCCTGCGCGCGATCCAGGAGCCGCGTGACCTTGGGCGTGGTCAGCAGGGCGTGGTATTCGGTTTCGAGCGCCGCCACCTGCTCGCCGCGCACCGCGGCACTGCCGCGCGGCATCATCACGGCCGCATCCCAGCGCAGCAGCGAGAGCGCGCCGCGGAAGGCGTGCAGGCGCCGCCATTCCTGCTCGAGTTGTTGGTAGGGGGTGGCTGACATGGTCCGGGATGTTGTTTTCTGGGGCGGGGGATTCTACCAGCCCCAAGGCTCCCCGGGCGGCGCAGATTGGTAAATATTAACTTAACAATCAATTGGTTATAACAGTCCCTGCCCGTCGCACCAATGGAGCATCCGGCACCAGTGGGGCCAGTCGCTGGCGATCCACCCCACGGCCAGGGCCACGGCCACCAGTGCGATCACGCTCAGATACACCGCCAGTCGACGCATCCGCGAATCATAACTCGCCTTCGGCCGCCGCCCGGTGCCGGAGGACGAAGCGGCGAGGCGCATGGCCCCCTGGACTGCCCGCCGCGCGCGCCACCCGTACCGGGCCCTGGGGCTACCGCCCGGGCGTGGACGGGGCATTGGGAGGGCAGTTAGAGTGGCCGGGAATCCCTAAGGGCGCGAAAACGGAGAGGCTGCCAGTGAGTCCGCGTACAGGCCGCATCATGAGCTGTGGGCGGGGCGCCGTTAAGTTTGCGGCTATCGCCGCCCTGGCCGTGCCGTGCAGTGCGGTGCCGGCCGCCGAAGCGATACCGGCCGCCGTACTGGCGTGTCTGCCGCTGGCCGACGCCACGCAACGCCTCGCCTGTTTTGACCGCGAAGTCGGTCGTTACCAGGCCACGCCCGCGCAGCATTTCGGGGAGACGAACGAGCAGTCTCGCTGGGCGGCGCCGGCCGAGGTGGCGGCGGCCAAGGCAGTGAAGGAAGTGAACTCCAAAATAACCGCCTCCGCGAAGCGTGCCGACGGCGCGTTGCAATTTACGCTTGAGAATGGGCAGGTGTGGGTGCAGGCGCATCCCGAATACATCGACGGCGTGAACGCTGGCGACCTAGCCACGATCAAGACGGGCATGGGGGGCACATTCTATCTCTACAACTCGCACCACTATGGGACGCTAGTCCGACGCGTCAACTAGCCGCGGTGGCCGATTCCTCGACCGAAGCGGTGCCCGCTAACCCTACGTACTTCCGACCCGCGAGTGCGCCGAGCCTTGATTTATGGGCTTCGGGCGCAGGGCCGTGCGGGTTGAGTGTCTTGGCCCGCTGAGGGAGAATATTTGACAGCGAACAACGGTCCGGCCACCCCGTGTCCTTGGAGCTGCAGCGGATTCGCCGCCCTGCCCAGGGAGACCTTCGCTCCCCTGGCTGCGCGAATTTCGACGGTAACGAATTGATGTTTGACCTACCCGGGCACCCGCTCATTGACAAGGCCGCACTGGTCGGCGGCTGCCTGCGCCTGCCGCTCCGTGTCGACGCCGAGCGCCTGCGACGTGAAGTCGAGGGGCTGCCGGAGGAGTCTTGGGGAGGCCCGAGCGGCCGGGTCGGTTTTGTGCGCTCCGCCGAGGCGGTATTCCTCCGCGGCCACGCGCCCGCAGAGGGCGACCTGCCGGTCAGCGACCGGCCCGCGCTGGAGCGACTGCCCTACGTGCGCGAGATCATTGGTTCGCTGATCCCGGCGCCGCCGTTCCGCTGCCTGCTGGCCCGACTTCCCGCGGGCGCGGTGGTCGGCTTGCACATCGACAGTGCGCCCTATTTCGGCAAGACACTGCGCCTGCACGTACCGGTGGTCACGCACGAGGCGGCCTGGATGCTGGCCGCGGGCCAGATTTACCATATGCGCGAAGGCGAAGTCTGGATCCTGAATAACAGCGCCATGCACGGCGTCTGGAACGCGCATGACAGCCTGTCCCGTACCCACCTGATATGCGACTTCCTGCCCACCGCGGAGCTGCTGGCACTGGCGGCGCGCGGCGATCAGGGCCTCGGGCGCGCGGATGAGTCGGTTCTGGCCCATGTGCAAGCCGCGTCCAATCCGCGGGAATTGGCGGGCGCACCGGTACCGACTCTAGTACCATAGCGGCGTCATTCGGGCCGTAGGCCTGGTCGTGTTTTGCATACTTATAAGGAGTTGCGCGATGCGTTTGGTGATCACAATTTCTCTGGCGCTGCTGGCCGCGGCGTGTGCCTCCGCCCCGCCCCGGGAAGCCAGTGCCACCACCACGGGTGGCGCGCCGGCAGCCACTGCCGCCGGCAAGTCCGGAGCGCCGGCAGTCGTACCGGTGAGCAAACTGACGAGCGACCAGCTTGTGGCCCTGCAGATGCAGGGATACAAAATGGTAACCACCAACGGCGAGACTCTGTATTGCACGACCGATCTGAAGACCGGCTCGCACCTGGTGCACGACAATACCTGCCTGACGGAACGGCAGATCGTTAATCTGCGCGAGGAAACCCAGCGTCGCCTGCAGACCGCCTCGACGCCGGTGCCGCCTAAACAGGGCACCTGAAGCGGCCTGGCCGCGGCCGCGGCAGCGGCCGGCGGCGTTGCCATGATTACGACGGACCGGCTGGTATTTCTGCATCTGCACAAATCCGGCGGCACCTTCGTTAACGAATGCCTGCTGCGGTTTCTGCCCGACGCGCGGCAGGTCGGCTACCATCTGCCGCGCAGCATGATCCCGCCTACCGCGAAGTGCCTGCCGATCCTGGGCTTTGTGCGCAATCCCTGGAGCTACTACGTCTCCTGGTATTCCTTTCAGCAGCAGCAGACCAACCCGAACTTCCTGTTTCGCATTCTCAGCGACGACGGTCAGCTGGACTTCGACGCCACGCTGCGCAACATGCTGGATCTGGGCGCCGGCAGCATCCGCCTCGAGCTGGTCCTGCGGGCGCTCCCGTCCGCCTACAGCAATCAGGGCCTGAATCTGCCCGGGTTTGCTCTGGCGCCGATTCGCAATTCGCGGCTCGGCTTTTACAGCTACCTGTACCGGTACCTGTACGGGGGTGTGGGCGATCCGGTACGGATTGGTCGCATGGAGGAACTGCGCGACGAGCTTCCGGCCATGCTGGAATCCGCGGGCCAGCCCCCCAGCGCGGAAATGAGTGCGTTCATTGCCGTTGCGGCCCCCAGCAATACCTCAAGGCATGACGCCTACACCCGTTACTACGACGACAGTCTGCGCGCGCTCGTGGCCGAGCGTGACGCCGAGATCATCGCGCGCCACGGCTACCAGTTCGGAGCCGAGAGCAGCCCCTAGCCGTGCTTGCGTGCCTCGACAAACAGTGAATAGTACTTGTCCCCATAGGTCGCGCGCGCTACGGCGCTGACGTCGTCGACGCGCAGCTCCGGGTGTGCGCTGGCCATGTAGGTACTCTGGATAACCTCGCCAAAGCCGGCATCACTCAGCACCCGCTGCAGGGTCTCGAAATCGTAGCCGTATTTGTGCGACTCGAACAGGAACGCCGGTTCCGGCCCGGCGCCGGCATACGCAAGAAAGTCCTCCAGGCGGGTCGGGTTGCTGGGCCACCACGGCCAGGTTTCGCGGCGGCTGGCGAAAAACTCCCGATCGTTGTGCGTGTAGGCCGCGATGCATTTCTCGATATCCGGCACCACGATGCGCACCACGCCACCGGGAGCGAGTACGCGCCACACTTCCGCGAGAAACGGTTTGACGTCCCGTGGAAAGTACAGATGTTCGAGCAGATGCGACACGAAAACGTAGCTCGCGGCGCCGGCGCTGAACGGCAGGCCGCGCAGCACGTTCAAGGCCAGCGGCGCCGGATGTACGTCAATATTGATCCAGCCCGCGAGCTGGCCCTTGCCGCAACCGACATGCAGTTTGAGGTCGCGCGAATCAGCATGCACGTTCAGAGCGCGCAGTTGCGCCTCCAGACCCGATTCGCGCAGTGACTTCAGTTCGCTGCGCAGTCCGTCGGTCGCCGCCAATAGCGCCAGCAGGCGCCGTTCAGCGCCGATACCGCTCCGGCGCTCGAGCTCGCGTTCAGCCGCCGGCCCCGCACCCAGCAGGTCGCTCGCCAGCTCGTAGATATTGCGCGCCAGCAGCCGCAGGTGGCTGTTGGTGCGCGCGGCGGTATCCGCCTCGTCCAATGCGCCGCTGGCGGCGCCATCGGCGGCCACCAGTACGCCGCTGCGCTGCAGATAGTCGAGTACCTGCGCAGCGGTCGGGCGGTCGGCGGGCGCCAGCGACGCCATCGCGGCTTCAGGATCGGTCGGCCGTGCAAACTGGCATAACCAGCCCACCAGCATCGGACTTTCGCTCTCAAAGGCCGGCAGGGAACTCGCGGTGGTATGGATGAGGATGCGGCCGCCACGGAACCGAACCAGCGTGTCGGCGGCAAAGATGCAGCGTGCGGCCATTCAGCTCAGGGCCTTGAGTCGCTGCCACGTGGCCTCGATACCGGGCAGGACCCTGGCTATCTCGACTTCGTTGCGGCGCCATTTATCGGCCGCCGGCGGCGTGAGCGTGCAGCGCGCCAGCGGGAGCGGTGCCGCCAGGCGGTGCTTGAGACTCGCATCAGCCGGTATGCCCATAAACTGACACAGCCGCTCCACGGCGCTGGCTGGAGTCGCCACCAGATCGGCATAATTCAGGCTTATCCAGCGATCACGCGGCAGTGCTCCGAGATCGTCGAGCACAATGCGGTTGGTCGTCTCCCACTGGAATGCGGCGATCTCCTCCAGCGGCCGGCCCGCCAGCGACTGCCATCCGGGCGGCAGCAGCAGCGACCACGGTCCCTCAAAGCCCTGGAGGCCGTTGTAGGTCTTCAGCTGTCCGGAGCGCCAGGCCTCCATGATGCTGCTGAGATTCTGATGCGGCTCGCGCCACAGAAAAATGAACAGCGCGTCCGGGAACAGGCGATTGAAGAACGGAATCCGCAGCGCATTCTTCGGCGTCTTTTCCAGGAAGCGCACGCTGCCGCCGGCGGGTACCGGCGCGCCCGCCGAGTTGCGGAGCGCGGCGGCAATTTGCGCCAGGATGAGGCTGCCAATCTCGGCGGTAAAGTGCTCGGCCTCGAGACGGTTCGAAGTCACCCCGGCAACGCCCGGGCGCAGCTCAGCAATGCTTTCCACCAGCCAATGCGCTTCGCCGCCCAGGGTGACCAGTTGACTGCTCGCGGCCAGCGTCTCAAACAGCAGCGTGCTGCCCGAGCGCGGCGCCGCTACGATGAACACCGGCCGATCCAACCGCGGTGCCGTCCGGCTGGCCGCTGCGGCCGCCTCCGCGCTGGTCGTGGGCAAGGAAAGCGCCGCGCGCAGCACCCGGCCCTCCAAGACCGTGTGGGCCTGGATCCGGTTACTGCGGGTGATGAAATTTTCGGCCAGTTCACGCGACGCCGCACGCATACCGTCGCGCAAGCGGCCGAACTCGTTCCAGCCGCTGGCGTTCTCTCCGTGCAGCAGATACAGCTGCCGCCAGTCCTTGCAAAATCCTTCCAGCAGCGCATGAAACTGCGCGAGCCGCGCGGACTGCTCGGGCGTATCGGTCAGCGCGGCCAGCTCCGCGCGCAGATCCAGGACCAGATGCTCGATCTCGGCCGGTGACATGACCGGACGCAGCACCGTGCGCTCAGTCAGCGGATACACATCCAGATTAGGATCAAAATGCAGAGGCCGGTCGGCCTGTCCGGGATGGCACGCCCGCAGCGCGAACTGCCAGAACGCCGCGGTGCCCGAGGTGTCGGCGACCAGGTGAATGCGCTCGTGCGCCGTCGGGTTGATCACCCGGTGTTGTCGCCAGTTGTCGAAGAGCCAGGCATCGCCTGCCGCCATATGCACGTCGTCGTCGCCACAGTAGAAGCGCACTTGCGGCCACGTGATTACCGGTACATGGAGCCGCACCCGCGTAAACCAGTGGTAGTTGATGTCGGCATGCTGTGGCACTTCGGCGCCCGGGGCCAGCCGCATCAGCCGCGAACGGCCCCAGACGACGCCAAAGCTGGCGAGCACCTGCCGCAGGTAGGGCGAATTGCGCAGGTGCGCGGTGGGCAATATGACGCCGTTGACGTCGTCATTCTCGCCGCCGTTCACACTCAGCAGGCGGATGGAACTGTTGCCGGCGATCGCATTGGGATGGCTGGCCCAGGCCGCCGCCGGCAGCGCCGTGACTTCAGTGCGCAGGCGCTCGACGTCGAACTTCAGCGGCAGGCGAATGAACGGTTGCGGTAGTCGCACTTAGTGGCCCGATACCTGGCTACGCCGCCTCGGTCGCACGACGGAAGTCACCCACCGCGGCGATCAAGTCGGTGACTGCGGCCCGCTCCGCTTCCGTCAGGTACGGATTCCAGATGTCAAAGATCATGACCACCCGGGTCCGGTTACTGCGATTCCAGGCCTCGTGCTCGTAGGTGTCGTCGAATACGACGACGCGGCCCTCCTGCCAGTGGTGCGGTTCTCCGCCGACGGTCAGTACGCAGTTTTCCGGCACCATCAGCGGCAGGTGCCCGACCTGCCTGACGTTCGTGACCCCCCGATGCGGCAACAAATGGGTGCCCGGCGTAAACACGGAATAGAGTACTTCGGGGCCGTGTTCGCGGATGTGCGCGAGCGGCAGCTCCGTGAGCGCCGCCGCGGTACGCGGACAGGCCAGGCAATTGTCGGTGCGGCGCTCGCCGTGCCGGTAAAAATAATAACCGTTCCAGCTCGGCGCGGTATCCAGCCCGCGCAGGTTGACCTGCTCGAGTTCCTCGGAGGTGAACACGCGCTCCCTCCCCTGCGGGGAAGGCAATAGCGCGAGCATCTCGGCGCGGATGTCGGCGGTGCTGCTCTCCAGGGCCGCGACCCATGGACATACCGACAGGTCGAGATAAGCACTGGTGGGCAGGTCGGGGAAATACAGAAACTTCGGTTGTTGGCGCGCGTCGGGATAAACCGCCGCCTCCTCATGGAGATGAATGCGCAGGCACTTCTCGACACGCTTGAGTTCGGCCGCCCCGTAGCGGGCTTGGAGCGGTGCAAAAATCTGCTGGAAGGCCTCGCGGCGGCCGGTACGCACCAGCTGCACGGCGTGTTCAACCGCCGCCCGCAACGGTGGCGGCGTGGTACTGGCATTGATCCACTGATCCTGGCCCTGGGCGTCTTCCAGGGCGCGCGCATATTGCAGCACGGCGTCCTGCTTGAGGCCGGTCTGCTCCAGCGCGCGCCCCAGATGGAGTCTGGCCACGTACAGTTCCGGGGCGGCCTGCAGCGCCGCTCGGTGGGCCGCGACAGCAGCGGCCAAATTGCCGGCGGCCTCCTGCGCCAGTCCCAGGTGGTGCTGGGTCACCGGATCGGCCGGCGCGGCCCTGGCGCCGCGGCCCAACAGCTCCAGCGAGCGCGGCACGTCACCGTTGCGCAAGGCAATCAACGCGGCGACGTTGAGCGCCTCCACGTTGTCGGGGGAAACCGTCAGTATCTCCAGGAACGCGCGCTCGGCCTCCGCCACTCGCCCCTGTCGCAATAGCTGTTGCGCTTCCGCTGCAGACGTCATAATTTTCCTATCCCGAGCTTGGCCATTTTGCGAAGGCGCGCCGTTCCCCATGCCCAATGCCGATCTTACCCACTACGTGCGCACCTATGACAATGACCTGGACGCTGCGCTGTGCCAGCAGCTCATTGACTCATTCAATTCCTTGACCCGCTTTCACGCGCTCAACGGCCGCGCGGTCCGTACCGGCCTGGAAGATTCGGCCTGGACCGAATTGAATGTGACGCGCCTGTCCGATCCGTCCTTCCTGCAAATGTTCCGAAATCTTGTCGACCGGGCGCTGGTGCGCTACAACCAGGACATCGGCCTGAAGATCCCGATTCCGAATTCGCCCCTGACGTCCGACCTGATCATGAAGCGGTATCGGCCGGGCCACGCCGAGCAGTTCCAGCTGCACTTCGACGCCATCGATTTTGTCGCCAATCGATACCTGGTGCTCCTGTGGTACCTGAATGACGTCGCCGCAGGCGGCCAGACGCGCTTGCCCCAGTTGGAGCTGGAAATTGTACCAAAGGCGGGCCGCCTGTTGGTCTTCCCGCCCTATTGGATGTACCAGCACGAAGGCGTGCCGCCGCTGTCCGGCGACAAGTACATCATTTCCACCTACCTGCTGTTCGAACCGCGCAAGCCGGAGGGGAAGCCCTCGTAGCCCCAGCGCTCCAGGTAGGGCTCAATGACAGGCAGCGCCTCGGCGAAATAGCTCCCGTAGTGCTGCCACCGGCCCACCGAGCGGTCGTGCACGGGTTGCACCACCTGGGAATAGCTCGGCGTGCTGATAAAGCGCTTTTCCAGCGCCAGCGCGCCCGGCTCCAGCACCGAGTCACTCCAGGGCAATTGCAGGAACTCGATGATGCCACGCGCCTGCCGCTCGAAATCGGCTACGAACTGCTCGTACCTCAACTCGCGGACATTGGCGGCCAGCAGTTGCTGCTGCTGGTACCAGTAATCAAACGCGCGCCGAAAGCCCAGCGCCAGCGTGGGCAGGTCACGGCACAGCAGCGCAAAATCAGGCGCCCGAAAGTGTTGCATGAAGCAGCTGAGCAGCACGTCGCAGGGGTGGCGGATGGCCACTATGGTTTGCGCGTTTGGAAACAGCCTGTGGATGGCGGGCAGGCGCAGCAGATTGAGCGGATTCTTGTCGACCAGCCGCTCGCCCGGCGCCAACTTGAGCTTGCCGGCCACGCGTGCCCAGTAGCCGGCCCGCACGCGCTCGAGCTGCGCCGGGGTGAGCTGGCGCATCTGGTCCGGATAGCTCAGAGCCTCGCGGCTCAGCTCATCGAGCGCACCCTGCAGAAACGGCTGCTCGTCCATGGACTGCAATTGCGGGTGCGCATCGAGCGCCAGCTCGAGCAAGGTGGTGCCGGAGCGCGGAAAGGCGACGATGAATATCGGGCTCTCTGCGGTACCGGGCGCGCCCGGGTCGCGCCATTCGGCCACATCGGCCGGGTCGCACCCATACGCCGTAATGGACAGGAGCGGTGCGTTGCGCAGTGAGATCACGGGGGCCACCAGGCGCAGGTATTCGGCTTGCGAGCTGTGCGCCTCGAGCAGGGTGGCATAGGCCTCGTCGTATCGACCCGCGGCGTCCAGCGCTTTGGCGAGCGGATAGAGCGAGTAGTGCCGGTTGCGCGATTCCGTACAGCCGTCGGCGGCTTGCCGGTACAGGCGGCAGGCGAGCTCGTACTGCCCGTTGCGCTGGGCGATTTGCGCCTGCGTCAGCAGCAGATCCGTCCCCAGCGCCGCGCTGCGCGGATCGCGCAGTAAGCGCTCGAGCACCTGACCAGCCTCGGCGACCTTATTGGTGCGTTCCAGTAACTGCACCAGGGTGAGGCGGGCCTGGGGATCCGCATCGATGGCGGTCGCGGCTTGGCGCACCGTCAGTTCGGCTTGGTCCGCCGCTCCGAGTTTCATCAGCAGATGCCCGATGTCCGCCGCCACGGTCTGATTTGGAACCTCAAAATTCTCCCAGCCGGCGAGTGCCGCCAGCGCCTCGTCGGGTTGCATACATTCATAGCAACACTGGGCGTAGCGGTATCGAATCTCGGTATCCTCGGGGGCCAGGGCAAAGGCCTTGGCCAGCAAGGCACGCGCCGACTCAAAATCGTTGCGCTCCACGTGGGCGAGGGCGACGTTGTAATAGAAATCGGCGGACTGCGCGCCCAGGGCGGCCGCCCGCGCAAAGGCAAACAGCGCTTCGTCCAGACGCCCGGCGCAACGGCGTGCGGTGCCCACGTTCATCCAGTGCATGGCCTGCTCAGGCTCGAGTTCGGCCAAGCGCAGGAATACGCCCTCGGCTTCGTCGAACCGGCCCTGAGTGTGGAGCGCCAGCCCCAGGCCGCTCAGTGCCCCCGTCGCGTGCGGATCCTGGGCCAGGGCTGCGCGCCAATAGGTCTCGGCCTGCTGCGCCTGTGCTTGCGCGGCCGCGCCTTGCGCCTGCCTTCCAGCGGCAACCGCAGCGCCGGGAGCGGGGTCAGTGGTCTCAATGGACATGCCAGCTCAATTTTTACTGAAAAAAAAGGCCGCGCGACACAGTCGCGCGGCCTCATAGGAACATCTTAATGCCGCGTACTTAGAACTTCGCGCTAACGCCCACAAACCACTGGCGACCGAGCGTGTCGTAGGTATTCACGTCGGTGTTCGCGTTAGTCACGTTGTTCTGGTACAGCACCGGCGCCTGCTTGTCGGTCAGATTCTTGACACCGGCCTGGAAGCGGGTGTTGTACGGCAGGTTGATCCCGACCGAGAAGTCAAAGTACGTGAACGAGGGGATCTGCAGCGGCGGCTCGGTACCCGGTGCATAGGGTACGCCATTCGGATCCAGGCCCGTAACGGTGGGGTGCCTGACTTCGATGCTGTCGATATACCGCATCGTGAGCAGTGCGTCGAACTGCTTCATGGACCAGCCAATGGACCCGAGTCCACGCCACTGGGCGATATTGCCGTATTGCGTCGAGTAGGTGCCCAGCGCGTCGATCGGCGCCGCCACTCCACCGGGCGCATTCTCGTACTTGCTGATGTAGGTGGCATCAAGTCTGAAGTTCCAGGAGCCTGCGGCGGTGTCCTTCAGGTTGTAGCCGATACCGTAGTCGATACCGTTGGTCTTCAGCGTACCCAGGTTCAGGGTGGGCTGTTCGAACACCAGGATCTGTCCTGAGCTGGGTCCCGAAGTGTACCTGTGGTTCAAGGCGCAGAACTTGTCTTCGCCGGTGGCCAGACACTGATTGACCGAGAAGTTCGGGTCGACCTGGGTGATCAGGCCGTCGATCTCGTAATTCCAGAAATCGATATCAAACGACAACCCCTGGAGCTGGCTCGGCTCCCAAATCAGGCCGTAGGTGTACACATGGCCTGTTTCCGGGCTCAGATTCGCATTCGGGGTGATCAGCCCGGTGATCTGGCCGTTGGGCTGTGAAAACCCGGTGTCCGGTGCGACGCCCTGGCAGGTCTTGGCGTAGTTGGCCCCGTTGGGCCCGGTCAGCTGCGCCGTCGTCAGGTTTGAGCAGGGGTCATTAAAGGTAATGGAAGAGTTCGTGGGCGCCGCCGCGATGTCATTGATCGTCGGCACGCGGAAGATCTGAGAGTAGGTGCCGCGCACCAACAGGTCCCGGATCGGGCGCCATTCGAGCTTGAAGTCCGACCGCGTGGTGCTGCCGAAAATCTGGTAATTGGAATACCGCAGGCCGTAGTCGAAGGACAGCGAGTGCACGGCCGGCAGATCCTTCAGCAAGGGCACGTACAGTTCCAGGTAGAACTGGTTGCTGAAGTAGCCGCCCGTGGTATTGCCGGTGCAGGTTTCGTTCGACAGCTGGCACTGCAGGTACAGCGGGGGCGTAGCAATGACAATGCTGTCGGCACGGAACGTCTGGTAGCGGTCGTCGTGTACGTAGCCTACCGCCGCCTGCAAGTCACCCGCCGGCAACGAGAGGACCTTGCCATTGAAGTCCAGGCTCGCCGCCTTGTAGGTGGAGGTCAGGAAGGTATTGTAGTTGGCCGATACCGATTGAATCGCCGCTATTTGGGCCGCGGAATACGGATTGAACAGGTTGACCGGAATGCAACCGCTGATGGGCGCGGTCGGCGTGCCGCAAGTCGGGGCACCGCCGTTGGTGGGGTCAAAGAACGATGGGCCGACCGCGGCCTGCAGTCCCGGATGCAGGTAGTAACCTGTCACGCTGGCATGCTGGTCGAGGCGGCTGTAGCTCAGGTTCAAATCCCAGTTCCAGCCCGTGGTCCCGATCTCGCCTTTGGCGCCACCATTGAGGATTTTGCTGTCCGAGACCGTGTCGCTCTTGCGGTCGCCGAAGGCCGTGGTACGCAGGGTGAAATCCGGATTGGCGCCCGATATGCCGCCCAGATCCACGCCAAACGGGTTGTAGATGCTCTGTGCCGACAGCACGATATCGTCGGCCTGCGAATCGAAGGGGAGCGGGGCGATGTGGAAGCCCGAATGCGTGCGGTTGTAGAGCACGTTGAAGTAGGCTTCGACGTGGTCGTTGATCTTGTAGTTGACCTTGGAGAACAGCGCACCGCGCTCCAGGGGGGTCATCAGCAGGTTGTAGGGCTGATAGTTGAACGCGTCGCCGTGGCTGTTATAGCACCGGTAGTTCGCGGCGTCGGCCGTGGCACCCGAGGCCGTCGATATGCGCGTCAGCGAGGTGCAGGGATCACCGGTGCTGGGATCGGTAATGCCCGTCGGATTGGTGAAGATACGCCCGGTGGGCACGCGGCTCGAACCACCTTTGGTGACGCCCGTGCTGCCGCCGTAAAAATACAGTGCGTACTTGGAAAAGTCGCGGGCACCGGCGAAGACCTCGTCCTGCTTCGAGTAGCTCCCGCCCACGATGATAGACATGTTGTCGGTGCTGGTGCCAAAGGTGCCGGTCACGGTCTTGTTCTTGCCGTCGCTCTTGGCGGTCTGGCCGTACTGGGCCGACAGTTCGAACCCCTGCACGTTCTTGCGGGTGATGAAATTGACCACGCCGCCGATGGCGTCCGAACCGTAGATGGCGCCGGCGCCTTCCTTCAGCACTTCAACGCGTTCGATCATCGAAACGGGGATCTGGCTCACGTCGGTGGCGTCGCTGTTGCCCACCAGTCCCAGTCGCCGTCCGTCCACCAGAATCAGGGTGCGCCTGGCATCCAGGCCGCGCAGCTCGATGTTGGCTTCTCCAAAGCCGCCGCCGTTGTTCGTTTGCGGGTTGATCGCGGCGCCGGAGACCGCAGGAAGCCGGGCGATCAGATCCTGGATGTTGACCGCGCCCGACTGCTGAATCTCTTTCTCGGAGATGGTGACCACCGGGCTGGCCGTTTCCGTGTCGACGCGCCGAATGCGCGTGCCGGTGACGATGACTTCTTCAAGGCTCTGATTTTCGTTCGCAGTGGTGGCGGTTGGGGTGTCTGCCGAGACCGCCGGAGATGAATTGAGAGCCGCTATCGCGCCTGCACTGGACGCCAGTGCGAAGCGGACCGCGTCGCGCAGCTCCGCCACCTTGTTGGACACATTGCCATTCGAAGATTTCATGCTAACTAGTCTCCCCTAAAGAGTTCGTTACCGGCGTATTACGAAACTGTGACCGTTACCTGCGTGGCTGCCCACATGGTGTGGCGCGCCACGCGTCCCCGGCCTCAGTACTGCAACGCCTGGAAATGCCGCTAAGTGTTAAGTCCCCAATGGGCGCGATCCACAGCAATCCGATTCCCAATCCGACTCCGATGGATCCGCATGTGCGCGAAGCTAAACACAAACTGCGGTGCCTGCGCAACTACCTTGATTGTGGCCGGCACAGCGTGGGCCCCCGGGGCTGGGCCCGGGAAGCGCGCCATTTAGCACTCCTACAAAGGTTTTCCCGCGCGCCGAACGGCCTGAGATGTCAGGGTGTTAACTCATCTGAGCATGAGTTGCATGAAAACAACGGATTCCCCGCCCCTGCGCGGCGGCCAGGCAGGGGCCTTCAGGGCTTGAAAAGGGCGTAGACGACCCGGTCGCCGACCCTGAGGCCGCGGCGCTGCACCTCTCCCCCGCCGATCTCGAGCACCGCCAGCACCGGCTTCTCGCAGCTCAGGATGTCGAGGGACTGGGGCTTGGCGTTTTCGAGCAGGCAAACGATGCGACCGTGCTTGTCGATGAACAACATGTCGAGCGGAATCAGCGTGTTCTTCATCCACATGGACATGATCTGCGGGTGCTCCTCGGGAAACAGCATGCCCTCGTCGCTGGGGAGCCGGGTCACGAACATAAGCCCCAATTCGCGGCGCGCCTCGGTATCGGCGATGCGGATATTGAGCCATTGCCGGCCGTTGGCGCTGCGGATTTCCAGGGCCGAGCGGGGGAAGCCCTCGTCCGGCGTCCGCGGCCCAGCACAGCGCATTCGGCAGAACAAGAATCGCACTGAGAATGCACCACCATCGCGCCCGGACCCGGCGCGTACCGATCGATTCAGCTGCGGGTGGGCGGTGCATCCAGCTCATTATCCTCGAAGCGGGCCAGGCCGGCGAAATCGAAGCGATTGATGTACAAGCGCGCGCTGCCGTCGAGCTGCGTGGCCGGATCGATGCAATAGCCGCGCGCCGCCACCCTATAGAGGTGTGTCGCGCCCGGCCCGGCCGCCCCGGTGGCGGGCAGGGGTTCCTGCAGGAGCGATTCCACCGTGCACTTGTCGTCGCCCTGGGTGGCGTACAGCCGCTGTCGGCCTTCGACGATGACCGTGATGTTGGTGGGCGCCATGCGGCTCAGGCCGGCACCGGGTGGGGCGGCGATTCCGAACACCAGGTGCAGCCGCACGCCTGCCGCGTCGGGCGGCGCCAGAAAGCTCACGCGCAGGCCGCGGCCATTCGGGCGGGCGTCGCCTTCACATTGCAGCGCCGATCCGTGCCAGTCCCACTCGGCATCGATGGCGCCGCGCACGCTGGCCCGCAGGTAACCACGCTCTCCCGGGAGGCAAGGCGCCGCCGCCGCGAGCGCCTTGGAACGATTGCTATTCTGGGGCGCACAGGCCGCGCCGGCGCACAACGTCAGCAGCAGAACGACGAGCCTGCAAATCCATCGGGGCATGGTACCTATCCACAGGCTGGCGGAGCGATGCACTTCGTCGCGGACAACGCTGAGCAGCCGTTCAGGCGCTGGCCGGCCATACCGGGGCAACGTAGCGTCCGGCCGTCGCAGCGTCAACAAGGAGGGCCAGCCGTGAAGGCGCACCGGCTGAGCCGCCGTGAGGCGAGCGCATTCACTGCTAGACTTTGGCCCGACATGCCACCTCTCGCGCTTGTTTCGCCCCGGCCTGCCACCCCGTTGCGCCTCGCGAGCCTCGCCGCGGCCCTGTGCATCGGCGCTCCCTTGTGGCCCGTGACGATCGTCGCCCTGACGGCGGGTTGCTCCACCCTGGTGCCGCACCTCAAGGCTCCCGAACTCAAGGTGGTCGGCGTGAGTCTGCTGGCCGGCGACGTCCGGCACCAGCAATTGCGGGTCCGCCTCCATGCCACGAATCCGAACGACCGGGAGCTCGCCGTGCGTTCGATCGATTACCAGCTCGCGCTGGCGGGCGCGGATTTCGCGCAAGGCAGCAGCGCGGAGCCGTTCACGCTGCCGGCGCTCGGGGAGACCGAATTCGATCTGGACGTGAACGCCGATTTGAGCGCGCTGTTGCGCGTGCTGGGCGCACACCTGGGGGATCCGGCCCTGGACTACCGGGTGAGCGGTACCGTGCACCTTGCCGAAGGCTTGCTGCGCGACATACCGTTCACCGGCCACGGGCAGTTCGCGCTGAATTGAGCCCGCCGCGCGTGCGGGCTTGGGGCTCGTGCCCCGCCGTCACTGCTCCCGCTTCGGCAGGATGATCCGCGGCAAGCCCAGCGATGCGGCCTGGGCCTCCAGGCGCGCCAGCTCCTGCGTGCGCAGCACCAGCAACTGCGCCTCGACCTGTTTCAGATCCGCGAGATTTTCGTCCATCTGCTCGAGCTGGCCCTGCGTCGGTGCGTAGTCGGAGGATTGCATGTCGGAAAACAGCGGCGCGATCTGCGAGTACAGCTTGGCGCCGCCGTCGCGTCCGTTGAGCACGTCATAGACCACTTCCGCCTCCGGATTGTGCATCCGTGATTCGAGCTCGTCGCATTGCTTGCTGACCAGGGCGGCGGCCTCCTGCAGCTCCTGCGCGCCCGCGATCGCGGCCGTGCGGCTGCGCAGATCCTGGGTCTGGGCGCGGATGGCGCGCACGTCCTCGATGTCATCGGTAAGCCGCTCGAGCGCCGCGCGCGCCTGCAGCGTAAAGGCCACGTTCTGCTGCAGTTCCGTGATCGGCAGCGGGCTGCGCGGATCGGGCAGCACCTCGCCGGTGGCCGTGTAGATCTTGTCATCCACGCTCAGCCTGAGGGTGTAACGGCCCGGCAGCACCAAGGGGCCTTCGTCCGGATCGCCCGAATCGATCTTGGCCTTCTGCAGGCGCTTGGCGCCCTCGTAGCGCAGGTCCCATTGCACGCGATTGAGGCCGGCGTCGGTCGTGAGTTCGGGCTTGGCCTCCTCTTCGGGCTCATCCGGATCGTCCTTGCTGTAGCGGTTGGGCTTGACGACCGAGCTGAGCGTGCGCACCAGCTGGCCCTGCGCGTCCAGGATTTCGAGCTTGATGGGACGGGCCGGCGCGCCCGGTGCGTCCTTGCGCTCGGTCTTCAGCCAATAGGCAATATTCATTTCCATCGGCGAGCCCGCGGCCTTCTCGCCCCCACCTTCGCGGTCACGATCCTCACGTATGTCGAGCCGGAACCGATGGGCGGCTCGCGGCGTGAACAGGTGCACCGCCTCGCCCCTGACCTCGGGCGTGAACGCCCGCAGCGCGCTTAAGTCATCCAGGATCCAGATCCCGCGGCGCGTGCCCAGGATCAGATCATCGTGCTTGACCTCGATGTCCGACACCCCCACCGCCGGCAGGTTGTTGCGCAGGTCCTTAAAGCTCTTGCCCGCATCGCGCGAGAAATACAGCCCGCGCTCGCTCCCCACGTACAGCAGGTTCGCATCGGTCGGATCCTCGCGCACCACGTACAGGTGCTGATCCTGCGGGAGCGCAGCGCCGAGATTCTCCCAGCTGTGCCCGTAGTCGCGGGTGCGGTACAGGTAGGGATGCACGTCATCGAGCCGATGGTTATCGCCCACCACATAGGCGGTGCCCGCGTCACGGAAGGAGGGCTCGACGAACTCGATCGTCGACCATTCGGGAAGCTTCGGCGGGGTGACATTCTTCCAGCTCTGGCCGGCATCGCGCGTCAGCTGCACCAGGCCGTCATCGGTGCCGACCCAGATCTCCCCGGCGGTGAGCGGAGACTCGGCGATCGAGAAGATCGTGTCGTAATACTCCACCCCGGTGATGTCCCCGGTGATGGGCCCTCCGGTCCACTGCTGCTTGGACTTGTCGTTGCGCGTCAGGTCGGGGCTGATCACGTCCCAGTGCGTACCGCGATCGGTACTTTTAAACAAGACGTTGGCGCCGTTATAAAGAACCTTCGGATCGTGCGGCGAGGTGGCGATCGGCGCAGTCCACTGGAAGCGGTACTTGGCCTGCTGGGCAGCGATTCCCGAAAAATTGCGCGGATAGCGGCTGATGTTGCGCACGTTCCCGGTGTTCTCCTGGTAGTGCGAGATGTAGCCCGAGTAGCCGCCCGCGTAGATGTGGCCGGGCGCCGCGCGATCGAACACCAGATCACCCGATTCACCGCCCCCCACGTTGTAGAAATCGCCCAGATCCGGACCGCCGCCCGGGCGCAGCACGTACGCCGGGCCGCTCGCCGTACCGATGTCCTGGATCGTGCCGCCGACGTGATAGGGCAAGCGGTCATCGACGTCGATGTTGTAGAACTCCGGCGTCGGCAGCGCCGGCGAGGCCCAGCTCCGGCCGCCGTCGACCGACACAGAGATGCCTCCGTCGTTGCCGTCGAATATCCGGCGTGGATTGAGCGGATCGATCCAGACGTCGTGATGATCGCCGTGCGCCGGGCCTTTGACGGACTGCCAGCTCTTGCCGCCATCGATGGTGCGCACCAATTCGACCTGCGGCACCCACACGATGTTGGCGTTGGTCGGATCGATGGTGAGGCAGGTGTAGTACCAGGCGCGCTGGCTCAGCACGTGCGCCCCGCTCGAGCGCTCCCACTTGTCGCCCCCGTCCTCCGAGCGGAACAGCCCGCCGTCCTTGGCCTCGATCAGCGCATAGACGATGCGCGAGTCGGAGGGAGCGACCCGTACCCCCACCTTGCCCCACTCTCCGTCGGGCAAGCCCTTGCCCTTCAATCGCTGCCAGGTTTCGCCCGCGTCGGTCGAGCGGTACAGGCCGCTGCCCGGCCCGCCGCTGCTCAAGGTCCAGGGCTGGCGCTCGGTCTGCCACATCCCGGCGTAGAGGATGTGCGGGTTGTGGGGATCGAAGGTGACGTCCGAGGCCCCGGTGCGCTCGTCCACGAACAGCACCTGCTGCCAGCTCCTGCCGCCATCCTGGGTGCGGTACACGCCGCGCTCCTTGCCGGCCCCGAAGGGCGAGCCCAGCACGGCGGCGAAGGCGACCTCGGCGTTCTTCGGATCCACCGCCATCGTGCCGATCTGACCGTGCGTCTTCCATACCTGCTGCCAGCTCTTGCCGGCATCGACGGACTTGAAGATGCCCGTGCCAAAGGCGACGTTGCCGCGGATGTTCGCCTCCCCGCTCCCCACGTACAGGACGTTCGGGTCGGAGGGCGCCACCGCGATCGAGCCGATCGAGTTGGTCGGCTGATCGTCGAACACCGGCTTCCAGTCGCGCCCGCCGTTCTCGCTCTTCCACACCCCGCCCTGGGCAAAGGCCGCGTAGTAGGTGAGCGGATCCCCGGGTACCCCGGCCACCCGGTCCACGCGCCCGGAGATCGCCGGGCCGAGCGCCCGGAACTTCAGTGCGCCAAATTCGGACTTGGGCTTTTCCGGCGCCGGCGTGACGGCGCTATGCGCGGGCGCGGCACCCAGAACCCCACATAGAACGGCACCCGCGGCCGTCACAATCATTAATCGAGGCAAGCATCCCCCCGGCACCAGAGTCTGGAAGTTTTTGGACGGCCATCCCAAGGACGAGGTACTAACTGTAATCGGGCCTGAGCCGATTGACCAATGCCCGCCCCCGCGATGGCCATGCGGTCCTACGCGAGAACTCGCTCACGACGGGTCCCGGATGCACCCGTCATCCTTAGGGCCGGCTCAGCGCAGCACATGGGGCGACTTGTCAACGATGGCGGCGTGCGGGCGGGTGTCGAGCCTGAAAGTTCGCACCTTCGGCCCGGGCACGGGCGCGTCGAGCGTACCGTTCAGTGCATCGATTATGTTCAATTAGCTTCGCGGGCGGCACGCGCGGCAAGCCTTGTGGTCCCAATCAAGAAAGAAACCGGCGCATGGCTGGTGTATAAGGAGCCGGTGCGCCTGACCCCAGAGCGCACTACGAGCATAAAAATAACCGCGCGTTCAGTCGATCTGAACGACTGAAGAAACAACAAACAGAATCCGAGGGCCAAGACAATGAACAAGAAATGGAGAGCGGCTCTGGCTGCGTCCGCAGGCATCGCATGCACGTGGGCGAGTGTCGCCGCCACCAACGCACCGATCACTTTCATGCAGACCTATTTCTTCAAGTTAATCGGCTCGCTCGATGAGGATGCCCGGGATCGTGCCGGCTACGAGGCTCAGAATCGCGCGCTGCCGGCCTCCTCGGTCGCCGCCGTGCAGCTGCTTGCAGCCTCCGATGCCTCTGCGCAGATCAGCGCGCTCGGGTTTGATCGCAACGGATCCTGGGAGGCGGTTGGACCGACCGTGCCCACGGTGCCAGGACCGGTGACCTACACCGGCGCGGCCACGACCGACTCGGGCCGCGTCACCAGTCTGGCGACTGCGCCCGGCTGCAGTGTCAGCGCCTGCATTTTGCTGGCCGGCGCGGCCGGCGGCGGAGTCTGGAAGAGCAGCAATCCCCTCGGGCAGCCCGCGACCTGGCGACCGGTCAGCGCGGGTATGGCGACCAATTCGATCGGCTCATTGCTGTATGACCCGACCGATCCCAGCGGCTCCACCGTGTACGCGGGTAGCGGCGAACCGAACGGCTCGAGCGATTCGGAGGCCGGAGTGGGGCTGTACCGATCCACCGACGGCGGCGAGCATTGGTCCGCGGTCACCGGCAGCTTCGCGGTCGCACACGACCGTGCCATCGCCGCCATTGCCGTCGACCCCGTGAACTCCAAGCACCTGTGGATCGGCACCGCCGTCGCCCGCCACGGCATGTCGTCGACCTACGGTGGTCGCTTCACGCCCCCCGGCGCGCCCGTCATCGGGCTGTATGAATCCCACGATGGCGGGGCGAGCTTTGCGCTGGCCTTTAGCGTGCCTTCCGATCCGGTGGTGGGCAACACCACCAACGGCACGGATTTCTTCCGGGGCGGAGTCTCGAAGATCCAGGCCTACCGCGCCCAGAACGCACCAAGCAATTCGCCCACGCAGGTCTATTTTTCGATCTTCGACTACGGCCTGTATCGCTCCACGGCCGGCAACGGATTTGAACAGGTATTCCGCAGCGCCGGTGGCGGTGCCGTGGAGACTTCACCGGATTCGCGCACCGAGTTCGCCCTGGCGCCGATGGGCAACAACCTGCGCATCTACGTAGGCGATGTGGGCGCGGCACCGGCGGATTTTTACCGGACCGATAACGCCAACGTCGGCGCCGCGGCGCTGATCACCGGCGGCAGCAATCACGGCTGGATGAAACTCTCGAGTCCGCAGGCGGGCACGATGGGCTTCTCGTCCTACAATTTTTGCGAGGGCCAGTGCAGCTATGACATGTTCGTGGCCTCGCCGCCGGGACAACCGGACCTCGTCTGGATCGGCGGCAGCATGAATTACGATGAGATCTTTACCGCCAACCCGCCGTCGAACGGGCGCGCGGTGATGCGATCGACCAACGCCGGTGCGTTGTTCAGGGACATGACCAACGATACGGGTACGCCGGCGCCCATCGGGATGCATCCGGATCAGCACGCCATCGCATTTATCCCGGGTGCGCCCGGCATTGCCATCATCGGTTCGGACGGGGGCATCGTGCGCACCAGCGGCGATTTCACCAATGCCTCGGCCGACTGCTCGACCCGGGGCCTGTTCGGGGTACAACTGGTCGATTGTCAGATGTGGCTGGCGGCCATTCCCACCAAGATCATCAGCCTGAATGTCGGCCTCAATACGCTGCAGTTCCAGGGCCTCGCCGTCAACGCGAAGGATCCGCGCAACGACGTGATTGGCGGCACGCAGGACAACGGCACCTGGTCGTACAACGGCAAGACAGACAAGTGGTTCGAGTCCATCGGCGGTGACGGCGGACCGCCCGCCATCAGCCCGGTGACCGAGCTGCGCATGCACAGCTACACCGGCGTCGCCATCGACGTGAATTTCAAGGACACGCAGACCTTCGGCTGGAACTGGGTTGCCGACCCCCTGTTCATTGGCGGGGAAGCCTCCGGGTTCTACGCCCCGATCTTCGCTGATCCGAGCATTGCCGGCACCTGGATGGTGGGCATGCAGCACGTGTGGCGCACCACGGATAACGGCGGCAATGCGAACTTCCTGACACAACACTGCAACGAGTACTTCGGTGACTTCACGCAGCTGTGCGGCGACTGGGTGCCGCTTGCCGGACCGGCCGGGACGGATACCGCCGGCGATCTGGTCGGCGCCGCTTACGGTGCTGACAAGTACGGCTCGTGGGTAAGTGGCATCGCGCGCGCTCCGGGGGCGAAAGCACCGCTTTGGGTGGCCACGCGCCTCGGACGGCTGTTTGTCTCCACCAATGCGCATGCCGCCAATCCGGCGAAGGTTCAGATTTACCCGGATCGATACGGCCGGTCAGCCCGCGCGCTTTATCAGCGGCATCGCGGTCGATTCCGCCAATCCGCTGCATGCGTTCGTATCCTTCTCCGGATACAGCGCGTATACGCCCGGTACTCCCGGACACGTGTTTGAAGTGCATTACAACCCGGGCAACGGTACGGCGCAGTGGCTCGACCTCAGTAGCGGGCTGGGCGATCAGCCGATCACCGGCATCGCCTACGACGGGGCCGCCAAGCGCCTCTACGTGGCCACGGATTTCGGCGTTCTGGTACGCGATGGGGGCACCTGGCTCAATCTGGCGGGCGGCCTGCCGCCCACCGCGGTGTATCAGCTGGCGCTGGATCAGGGCAGCCACCTGCTCTATGCGGCGACTCATGGCCGCGGGGCTTACCGCATCGATACCTCGAACTGAGCGGCGCGCAACCTCAGGCCCCCGGGCCGTCGGCCCGGGGGCCTTTTCTTTGTGCTTTGGCCTTGACGCGCGGCGAGGTGTCAGTGCTCGGCGTCGGCGCCGGGCGATTGCACGCAGACTTCCGGCTGTTGTCGGCAGCGCAGCAGGTGCGCCCGCGCCGCGCGCTGCGCCGCCTCGGAATCCGCCGTGTCAGCCGGGGCGGCGACGTCCGGATCAGCCGAGCGCGCCGGCGGTGCCGCAACTGTGGATGCTCCGCTCCCCGCCGCGCTCGGCGTGGGCTCGGCGCTGCGCTGTGAATTACAGGCCGCCGTGATCCACAAAAAGGCGATCGCCAACACGGCGCATGGGCCGACGAAAATGGGTCTCATTGGGGCCCCCTGGTTAGCATTTCGGATTCGCGCGCCGATCCGGAAGTTCCCATGATGGCGTGAGCGCGGCAGCGCCACCCATCAGTGGCAACCTCCGTCGTCCTTGCCACAGCCGCACGGCCCTGCGCCCGCGCCCTTCGCGCCGCTGGCGCGCGCCTTGCGCCGCCAGCGCCGCGGGCCCAGCGCGCGCGCCGCATAGACCGCGGCCGCGATCACCAGGGCGCCGGCGATGATCTGCTGCCACATGGAATTCAGGCTCCCCCGGCGAAGGCGGTGGCGATCCGGTAGGTGGCGAACGAGGCCACCCACGCCATCGCAAACAGGTAGCCGGCCATGATCAGCGGATAGCGCCAGGAGTTGGTCTCGCGGCGCGCCGTCACCAGCGTCGACAGGCATTGCGGCGCGAACACGTACCACGCCAGGAGCGAGAGCGCGGTGGCGAGGCTCCAGCTGGAGGCGAGCATCGGGCGCAGGGCCTGATCGACGTGAGCGGTGCTGGCCGACAGCGCGTACACGGTGCCCAGCGCACCCACCGCCACTTCGCGTGCGGCCAGCCCCGGCACCAGCGCCACGCAGATCTGCCAGTTAAAGCCCAGCGGCGCGAAGATGGTGTGCAGCCCGCGGCCCAGCATGCCGGCAAAGCTGTACTGGATCGCGGGCCCCGTGGCGCCGGCCGGCGCTGCCGGGAAACTCGCCAGGAACCACAGCACGATCATCAGCGACAGGATGATGGTGCCGACGCGGGTCATGAAGATCATCGTGCGTTCGTACAGGCCGAGCGCCAGGCTCCGCAGGTTCGGCCAGTGGTACTCGGGCAGTTCCAGCATCAGGGGCTGGTAGCCCTGAGCGCAGCGTCACGCGCTTCATGACGTAGGCCACCAGCAGCGCGCCCAGCACGCCCAGCAGGTACAGTCCGAACAGCACCAGGCCGCGCAGTGAAAACCAGCCGATCGAGCGCTCCTTGATGAAGGCGCTGATGATCAGGGCGTAGACCGGGAGCCGCGCCGAGCAGGTCATCATCGGCGCCAGCAGGATGGTGGCGATGCGATCGCGCACGTTGGGGATGGTGCGCGTGGCCATGATGCCCGGGATCGCGCAGGCGTAGGAGGACAGCAGCGGGATGAACGAGCGGCCCGACAGGCCGACGCTCCCCATCAGCCGGTCGAGCAGGAAGGCGGCCCGCGGCAGGTAGCCGCTGTCCTCGAGCAGCAGGATGAAGAAGAACAGGATCAGGATCTGCGGCAGGAACACCACCACGCTCCCGGCGCCCTTGATCACGCCATCGACCAGCAGGCTCTGCAGCGCGCCCGGGGGCATGGCCTGGCTGACCGCGCTGCCGAGCGCGCTCACGCCGCTGTTGATCCAGGCCATGGGCACCGTCGCCCAGCTGAACACCGCCTGGAAGATCGCAAACAGCAGCGCGGCGAGCAGGAGCGGTCCGCCCACCGGATGCATCACCACCGCATCGAGCCGCGCGAGCGCGCGCGTGCGGAGCGGTTCGGTGTAGCCCGCGACGCGCAGTATCCGCCGCGCCTCGAGCTGCGTGGCCTCGATCTGCGCCGAGCTCTGCGCCAGCAGCACGATCGGGGCCGGCGCCGCCGGCGCGCCGCCCGGCACCGCATCGCCCGCATGCCGCGCGGCCGGGCGCTGCGCATCGAGCTCGGCGCAGCGCTCGTCGATCAGCGCCACCAGCTCGCGCACGCCCGCCGAGTGCACCGCCACCGTCTCGACCACGCGCACGCCGAGTTCGGATTCGAGCCGCGCGCGATCGAGCTTGTAGCCGCGCTGGCGCGCCAGGTCGCTCATGTTCAGGGCCACGATCATCGGCCGGCCGATGCGCTTGAGTTCCAGCACCAGGCGCAGCGACAGGCGCAGGTTGGTCGAGGCCACCACGCACACGATGAGGTCCGGGGCGGCCTCACCGCGCAGTTTCCCGGTGATCGCATCGCGCGTGATCGCCTCATCGAGCGTCGCCGGCAACAGGCTGTAGGTCCCGGGAAGATCGAGGAGCTGGTAATGGCGCGTGCGGTCGGCGCTGGCGAAGCTCCCTTCCTTGCGCTCGATGGTGACGCCCGGGTAGTTCGCGGTTTTCTGCCGGCTGCCGGTCAGACGGTTGAACAGCGCGGTCTTGCCGCAGTTGGGCACGCCCACCAGCGCCAGGCGGAAATTGTGGGCGGGATCGTGCGCGCTCATGGCGTTTCCACCCGCACCAGCACGGCCTGCGCCTCGCGCCGGCGCAGCGCGAATACCGTCGAGCCCACCCGCACGGCCATCGGGTCACCGCCCGGCCAGATCAGCTCGATCACCTGGACGCGCTCGCCGGGCACGAAGCCGATTTCGACCAGGCGCCGGCCGATCGAAGCGCCCTGCTGGTCGCCCACGACGCCCGCGTCGACCTCGAGCACCTGCTGCACCACGCCCCGCTCGCCCTTGCGCAGGGTGGCGAGCGCCACGGGGGCAATGCCAGGAGACTGTACGGCCGCGGAGCCCATAGGGGTCCAAATGTTAATGAGAATGACTCTCATCTAGAGCATAGCCCATTGGACGATCCGGCGCCACTGTGGAAAGTACGCGCTAAGTGCCGGTTTGGAGAGCTTAATTGGTGTTCAGAGTCTGTTCAGGCTGGAAGGGCTAGGCTGGGGTCGAACCTGAAAACTCCGTCCCCGCAGGAGGCGCCATGAACACTCGTAACCGCACCCTACTTCCGGCCCTGGCCCTGGCAGCGGCCTTGGGCTGGCAGGCACCCGCATTTGCCGACCCGCCTTCGTGGGCGCACCCGGGTGGAGCCCAGGGGCACGGGCAGGACCGACCCGGCCCCCCGGGCGACCGGAACGGCGATCACCGCTACGCGCAGAATCCCCCGGGCGACCGGGACGGCGGGTCCCGCAATGGGCAGGATCATCGATATGACCGCGACGGGAACCATGGCGGCTACCGGCCCCCTTACCGCGCCGACAACGGCTATCACTACGACGGGCGTTATCCGCGCTACCCGGTCTATCCCGTGCGCCCGGCCTATCCGGTGTATTACCCGCGCTATCCGGCGTACTACCCCTATTACCGTGCGTACCCCGGCTACTACGGTTATTACGGGCCGAGCGTTTACCCCAGCTATTACGGCGGCCCGGTGCCCTACGGTTACGGCTACGGCGTCGTGAGTACCGGCCCCTGCAACGCCGACGCAGCGCTCGGCGTCGCCGGCGCCGTGACCGGGGCCATCGTCGGAAACAGCAGCTCCGCGCCCCAGAATCGCGGCGTCGGGACCGTGGTGGGCGCCATCGCCGGCGGCATCATCGGCACCGCCGTGGGCGGGGCCATCGACAACGGCTGTTACCACCGCTAGCGCGCGGCGCCCCTTAGAGAGGCCCGATTGTGTGGACTAATGCGCGCAACCCCATCGACGCGGCGCCCGTGCCGCTGCGCGATGGGTCGCCGGAATGCGCCGACCTCGACCTGCGCCATGCCCGCCACGGCCGCCATCGAAGCGAACGCGTCACCGCCGGCCACCAGGAGGCCGGCGAGTGGCGCTCGCTCCTCGATCGGGTTGCGGCGGCGCGCTCTTCCGCTTAAGGGGTGGCCGCGCTCAGGACGCGGACGAACCCGGCGGTGAGAATCTCGCGCGCCAGCTGCCGGCTGAGTTCCTCGGCGCTCTGATCCACCGCCGCGGCGGCCGCGAGCGCCGCGGCGCCCCCGGCGCCGCCCAGGGCGGCCTGGAGAAAGCGCGCCGAGGCCACGCCGAGCGAGCGCACGTGAACGCCCTCTTCGCTCCGCCAGAGCGCGTAGTGATGCTCGCGCGGCTCGAGCGGGAGGGCCCGTAGCGCGTCGATGTCCTCGGCCAGTATCGCCGCACGCAGCGGGCCGACCGGAAATAAGGCACGGTGCGTGCGGAGCGGGGACGCCAAGCGCAGGCGCACGCCGCCCTCGAGCTGCAGCTCCGGGCCGCCGTCCGCCTGGTAACGCGAACGCCCCAGCTCGCTGAGCTGCCAGTCCAGGCGCGCCAGCGCCGCCAGGTACGGCAGGGCTTCGGTGCCGGGAAATCCCTCGATGTGCGCGGCGAAGCCTGCGCCGTATTCATCCAGCTGCGGCACGCGGGGGGGCGCGGCGCGCGCGTAGTCGATCGCCATGCGGTCGAAGAAATCCTCGCCCACCAGTCGGTCGACGGCCGCGTGACTTAAGCGCAGCGCGTTGCCGATCGCGCTGAGCACGGTATTGCGATGCACGCGCAGCCCGACCGCGCCGGCATGCGCGCCGCCGAACAGTTCCGGGGGCATGCCCTGGCCCGCGGCGTCGGCGGCCAGGAGCGCCGCACTCATGCGCGCCTGGAGCGAGGCCAGCGCGGTGTCTTCAGCCGGCGCGGGCATAGTTGTGCTGCTGGCGCTCGTCGAGGCGCGCCTGGGCGAGCGCGGCTTCGGCGAGCAGCACGGCAAGCGCCGGCAGGCGCGTGTCCCATTCGATCAGCGTCGGGCGGGCGCCGAAGTGGGCGAGCGCCTGCTCGTAGAGAGTCCAGACCGGCGCGCACACGTGATCCCCGTGATCGTCGATGCGCAGCTCCTCGCCCTCGCTCCCCGGCACCAGCGCATGGCCGGCGAGGTGCATCTCGCCGACGCTCCCCGGATCCAGGGCGCGGCACCACTGCGCGAGCACCCGGGCAGGCTCGAGCCGCTGGTTGCAGGCGCTCACGTACACGTTGTTCACGTCGAAGAGCACGCCGCACCCGGTGCGGCGCGCCACGGCGCTGAGGAACTCCGCCTCGGGAATCACCGAGGCCGCAAACTGCAGGTAGGTGGAAGGGTTCTCGACCAGGATCGTGCGGCCCAGCGCCTGCTGCACCTGCTCGACGTTCCGGCACACGACGCCCAGCGCTTCCTCGGTGTAGGGCAGGGGCAGCAGGTCCGGCAGGTAACGGCCGGCGCTCGCGCTCCAGGAAAGATGGTCCGAGACCAGGCCGGGCCGGAGCCGCTGCACGAGCTGGCGCAGGCGATCGAGGTGAGCGCGATCGACCCCTTCGGCCGAGCCCAGCGACAGGCCGACGGCGTGCAGGGAAAGCGGGTAGTTCGCGCCGATGAGTTCGAGCTCGGCCAGCGACGCGGCGTCGGCCATGTAGTTCTCGGGATGCACCTCCAGCCACGCGGCGCGCGGGCGCGAGGCGAGCACCTGCCCCTGGTGGGGCAGGCGCAGCCCGATCCCGGCCTGCGCCGGGATCGGGAATGCCGCGGGACTGGCGTCCATTACATCTTGGTCGTGCTTCCGCCCGCCAGCTTGGCGCACACCCCGCTCGGCAGTGACACCCAGGAGGCCTTGTCCGCGTCCTTCTTGGACTGGCCGGCACAGGAGTGGCCGGTGCTGGCGCAGTCGTTCTTGCCGGCCTTGGCCACGCCGTAGCAATGCTCCATTCCGGGCTTGTCCGCCCCCATTTTGCCCTCGTCGGCGGCCACGGCGAGCGAGCTGCCGGCGACCATGGCGGCCGCGCCGAACATGGTGGAAAGGGCAATCGACTTCAGAGAAATAGCTGACATGAGTCGTACTCCGATGGTGATCTGGTTGATTGAATGTTCCCCTCGGGGCGTGGACCGAACTTGGCTTCCAAGCTCCGCGGTTACCGCTTAATCGTTGCGCCCCACAAAAGGTTACAACATCATCGGCGTCGTGGTCTCCGAATCTCAGCGGCAACAGCAGGAAGCCTCCTGGGCCGGGCTCATGCGGGCCGCCCAGCAGGGCGACGCACGCTGTTACCAGCAGCTGCTGAGCTCGGTGACCCCGTTTATAAGGAGCCTGACGCGCCGCTATTGCCGGGACCCGGACCTGGCCGAGGACGTGGTGCAGGACGTGCTGCTCACGGTGCACCGGATACGCCACACCTGGGACCCGCGCCGGCCCTTCAGCCCCTGGCTGGCCTCGATTGCGGCCCGGCGCGGCATCGACCGGATCCGGCGCGAGTCGCGCATCGCGCGCTTCGAGGTCAGCGACGAGGCGGCGGTTGCAACCTTTGCCGCCCCCGGAGCGAATCAGGAATCAGGAGCCCTGCGCGCCGCCGAGGCGATCGAGCCGCTTCTGGCCGCACTCCCGGAGCGACAACGGCTGGCGCTCGAGGCGGTCAAGATCCGCGGCCTGTCGGTGGCCCAGGCCGCCCGCGAATCGGGCCAGTCGGTCGCGGCGCTCAAGGTCAACGTGCACCGCGCGATCAAGGCGCTGCGCCGGCTGGTCGCCGCGGATGAATCGGAGGACGAGAGTTGAACGGCAGGCCATGACGCAACGCCCCACCCAAAGCCTGATCGAGGGCCTGAGCGCAGGTCTTACGCCGGTGCGCCCGCTGCGCCCGCCGGTGCTGCGCGCGCTGCTGTGGCTCGCGGCCGCGACGCTGCTGGTCGGCGCCGGGGTGCTGCGCTTCGCGCAGCTGGACGTGTTCATGGCCCGCAACGCCGAGCCGCGCATGGCCGTGGAATGCGCCGCCACCCTGCTCACCGGCATCACCGCGGTCATCGCCGCGTTCTACCTGAGCCTGCCCGATCGCAGCAGCCTGTGGCGCTACGCGCCGCTCCCGCCGCTGGCGCTGTGGATCGCCACCAGCGGCCTGGGCTGCCTGCAGTACGGGCTGGGCCTCGGCCCGGCCGGCCATCGCCTCGGCGAAAGCCTGCACTGCTTCCGGTTCATCGTCGCAGTCAGCGTGCCGCTGGCGCTGTTGCTGTACCTGGCCCTGCGCCGCGCGCGCCCGCTGCAGCCGCTGGCGGTGGCCGTCACCGCGGCCCTGGGCGTGGCCGCGCTGGCCGCCTTCGTGCTGCAGTTCTTCCATCCCTTCGACTCGACCGTGATCGACCTCGGCATGCACGGCGCGGCCGTGCTGGTGGTCCTCGGGCTGGGTGCGGCGTCAAGGCGCCTGCTGGCCTAGGGGTCCCTCGCGCGCCGGCAGGGCCGCGCTCACCGCACCGATGATCGGCCCGGGGCCGCGCTGCTGCACCAGCACCGCGACCCGCGCCGCCTCGGCCGGCAGTGTCCTGAGCCCCACGCGCCACTCGGCGGCCGCGCCCTGCCAGCTGCCGAGCGTCGCCAGCGAGCGCACGATGTTGAACTCGTGCAGCGCCCGCCCGGCGTTCTCGCCGCGGCCGATCGCCGTCACCGCGCTGGGCTGGAAGCTCACCAGGATCACATCGCCCGGCGGCACGCCGCTCGCGGCCGCGACGCTGACCACCAGTTCCTCGCCCTGCACGGCCAAGTGCACCGGCACGCCGCTCCGCGGCGTGCGCAGCCGCGCCAGCAGCTCGTCGCGGTCCACGCCCAGCACGTCGACGTGCCCGTCGATCACGATGTTGGGCGTGTACACCCAGTCCTGTCCGAAGTGCCGCACGTAGTCGAACTGCCGCTGCTTCGACACCGGGAGCGAGAACGGGTCGCGCCAGCCCTAGCGGTCCCAGTAGTCCACGTGGAAGGCGAGCGCCAGCACGTCCTCGCGCCGGGCGAGCTCGCCGAGCAGAGCGTCGGCCGGCGGACAGGAATTGCAGCCCTGCGAGGTGTAGAGCTCGACCACGGCAGGACGCGTGTCGCAGTGGGCTCCGGCGGCGGCCGCCAGCATCAGCAGGGCGCCGCAACGACGCCGCATTCGAGCTCCGATCATGCGCGGGCACCCTCGCTCCACACCGGCGTGCGCGCCGGCCGCGGCCGCGGCGCGCAGGAGTAAGAATTGCCGGGCCGTGGCCGCGGGAGAAATGCGCTCGGCCCGGGCGACGCAGCGTAACATACGCGCACCGCGTCGGAAGGGAGAGGATGCTTGGCGCAGATCAGCTATGCCGACGTCGCCGCGGCGGCCGCGACCATCGAGGGCGTCGCCACGCACACACCGGTCTTGACCTCACGCTACGTGGACCAGAGCGTCGGCGCGCGGGTGTACTTCAAGTGCGAGAACTTTCAGCGCGTCGGTGCCTTTAAGTTCCGCGGCGCCTACAACGCGCTGAGCCGACTCAGCGACGGCCAGAGACGGAGCGGAGTGGTGGCGTTCTCCTCCGGCAACCATGCCCAGGCGGTGGCGCTCGCGGCGCGCCTGCTGGGCATGCCCGCCACCATCGTCATGCCCAGCGACGCGCCGCCGGCCAAGCTCGCCGCGACCCGCGGCTACGGGGCCGAGGTCATTCTCTACGAGCGCATGCACGAGGATCGCGAAGCGCTCGCGGCGCGCCTGATCGCCGAGCGCGGCGGCACGCTGATCCCGCCGTTCGACCATGCCGAGGTCATCGCCGGCCAGGGCACCGCGGCCAAGGAGCTGATCGAGGAGGTCGGCGCGCTCGACTACCTGCTGGTCTGCGTCGGCGGCGGCGGGCTGATCAGTGGCTGCGCGCTGGCCGCCGCCGCGCTGTCGCCCGGCTGCAAGGTCATCGGCGTGGAACCGGAGGCCGGGAACGACGCGCAGCAGTCATTGCGGAGCGGGCGGATCGTGCGCATTCCGGTGCCGCAGACCATCGCCGACGGCGCGCAGACCCCGGCGCTCGGCAGGCTCACCTTCCCGATCATGCAGCGCCTGGTCGCCGACATCGTCACGGTCAGCGACGCCCAGCTGCGCGAGCAGATGCGGCTGTTCGCCACGCGCATGAAGATCATCGTCGAGCCCACCGGCTGCCTGGCCGCGGCGGCGGTCATGAACCGCCTGGTGCCGGTGCAGGGCAAGCGGGTCGGCGTGATCGTCAGCGGCGGCAACGCCGATCCGGCGCAGATCTGCGCGAGCCTCGCCCCCGCGCCGGGCGCGCCGGAGGGCAACCCCGCGTCCTCCTAGCCCAGGAGCGGATCGTCCTTCGGCAACTGGTGCGCGTACCAGGTGGCCAGCCGGTGGCGGATGCTCTTCTCGGCGACCTGCTCCTCGGGCATCGGCGGGATCTTCTTGTCGTGCACCAGCAGCCGGTAGACGTACAGCGCCTTCTGGCTGGCCGAGTCGGTGGGCTCGAAGATCACTGCGCCGCGCCCCTCGGCGTAGGCGATGCCGGCCTGGAGCGCGGCCTTGTAGAGCTCGGCTTCGTGCTTGAGTTTCTTCATGATCCTAAGCCGCCTTGCAGGAAAGCCAGACCGCATCAAACGTCCGGCGGGGACCGCCGGCGCACGTTGAGATCACCCCTAGCCGGGCGCATGATGTTCGCCATGAGCCGCGCATTCGTCAAGGACTCGGACCAGGACACCGATCCGCTCCCGGAGCGGGCCATCAGCGAGCACCCGAACCTGGTCACGGCCCGCGGCCTCGCCCTCATCGAAGCGCGGGTGCGCGAGCTGGAAGCCGAGCGCAGCAGCGCCCGTGCGGCCAACGACAGCAGCGCGCTGGCGCGCGTGGCCCGTGATCTGCGTTATTTCCAGGCGCGGCGCGAGAGCGCCCGCGTCGTCAGCCCGCCGGCCCACAGCCAGCAGGTGCGCTTCGGGGTGCGTGCCCGGTTGCGGCTCGAAGGGGGCGTCGAGCGCGCGTTCCAGCTGGTGGGCGAAGACGAGGCCGACCCCAAGGCCGGCCTCATCAGTTACGTCTCGCCGCTGGCCCGCTCCCTCATGGGCAAGGAAGTCGGCGAGCGCCTGCCCTTCGGCACGCAGACCGCGGAAATCATCGCCCTCGAGAACTGAGCTTAGGCCGCCACCGGTATCGAGCGGCCCAGCATCTTCTCGATGGCCCGCAGGCGCTCGCGCTCGTCGCGGCTGACCAGCGAGACCGCCTCGCCGCTCCGTCCGGCCCGCCCGGTGCGCCCGATGCGGTGCACGTAGTCCTCGGGCACGTGCGGCAGTTCGAAATTGACCACGTGCGGGAGCTCGGTGATATCGAGGCCGCGGGCCGCGATGTCGGTGGCCACCAGCACCTGGATCTTGCCCTGCTTGAAGTCATCGAGGGCGCGCGTGCGCGCGCCCTGCGACTTGTTGCCGTGGATCGCGGCGCAGCTCAGGCCGTCGCGCTCGAGGCGCTCGGCCAGCCGGTTGGCGCCGTGCTTGGTGCGCGTAAACACCAGGCTCTGGCGGCCGCCGCCGTCGCTGATGAGGCGCGTGAGCAGCGGATGCTTGTGGGCCGTGTCGACGTGGTAGACGCGGTGGTCGATCAGCTCGACCGGCGCATTGCGCGGGGCGATGTCGATGCTCTGCGGGTTGCGCAGGATGCTGCGCGAGAGTTCGCGGATCTCGCTCGAGAAGGTCGCCGAGAACAGCAGGTTCTGCCGCTGGGCCGGGAGCGCCGCCAGCAGGCGGCGGATCGGGCGGATAAAGCCCATGTCGAGCATGCGATCGGCCTCATCGAGCACCAGCACCTCGACGCGCGACAGGTCGACCAGCCGCATCTGCAGGTGATCAAGGAGCCGGCCGGGCGTGGCGACGATGATGTCGACGCCCTCGGCCAGCGCCTTGACCTGGGGCTTGGGGCTGACGCCGCCAAACACCAGCACGCCGCGCTGCCGCAGGTGACGGCCCAGGTCCTTGAAGGACTCGGCCACCTGGGCCGCCAGCTCGCGCGTCGGCACCAGTACCAGCGCACGCGGGGCCCGTGGACCGCGCGGCGCGGGCTGCGCGGCGTGCAGGCGCTGCAGGATCGGCAGGGCAAACGCGGCCGTCTTGCCGGTGCCGGTCTGGGCGGCGGCCAGCAGGTCGCCCCCGCCGGTCACGATGGGAATGGCGCGCGCCTGAATAGGCGTGGGAACCGTGTAGCCGGCCTCTTGCACGGCGCGCAGCAATTCGGGAATCAGATCAAAAGTTTCAAAGGACACTAAATACTCCAAGGATGCCCGCAGCGCAGTCACTGCGCCGTCGGTACGGGCAAAAAGCCAACGTTATAGAAATCCTGCGCCAGTCAGACGGCGTGGAGCCGCCTGGCGTAGTGGGTTTGCAGGAGGGGCAGATTGGTCCCGATCGGGACTCAGTAGAACCTCAGCACGCGGGACCGACGCCCACGTATTCGACAAACTAGGCGCGCACTCTACAGTATTTGCCCGTGCGGAGCGAGCGATGCTTCACATAACCTGCAAGCCGAGCGTCTCGATCCGATTCGCCGCCGGTGTCAGCGGCCAATTTCGATGATCTGGTTCAGGCTTTCACAGGCGCGCTCGTCGGCCTGAGGATTGCAATCAATCCAAGTCATGTCGCGCCGGTCAGGACACCATGACTTACGGACAGGCACTAGAACGCCTCGTTCCCTATCGGGCGAGTAATCATTACCTCGCGATCATGCCGCGTCGGATCAAATGCGGCCAGCTTCTGGCCGAGAGTCAGCTTCGGCTCACCGATTGCCTTGACCAGAACGTTCGAGTCCTGGGCTGATACTTCAACGCGCTGTCCGACCCTCATGCGGGCCGACCGCGCCACTGCCGCGGGAATCCGCACCGCAAGGCTATTTCCCCATCGCTGCACGGTTAGTGTCGCACTCTTAGACATCTATCTTCTCCGATGTATAAACAAGTCTATACGCGGAAGCAAAAATTCACTTTGATCCTTGTGAGGGGCAGCAAAGGTGGCTGGCTCCGGGTACTCCCTGCGCCGAAAACGTGCATCAATTCACGCTCCGGCAACTGCCGGTTGCCCGCAGTTGCGCAAAGTTCACCTCTTGAAGGTGTGGATTCCAACCCGGATTCGGGCGTGATTGCTGAGTTACGTGGCAGAACTCTTGCCGGCGGCCCCAAGGCGCGCACCCAGCTCAACCATACGGCGCCGACGCTCATTCGCCCCTGACTCAGGCACGCCACGCCCTATGGCTGGCCCTGATTGACCCAAATGGGTTGGAGTCCGCGGGGCCACTCAGTCCCGTTCGCTCCAATGCAGTTGCAATCCGCTCAGGGTGGCGGCAAAAACTTCGCGGTGGTCTTGGCGCGGACCTCTGCCAGCGTCACGCCCGGGGCCATTTCCAGCAGCTGAAACTGCGCGTGGCGGTTGGCGCGCCCGAACACGGCGATGTCGGTGATCAGCTTGTCGACCACGTTGGTGCCGGTCAGCGGCAGCTCGCAGCGCGGCTTGAATTTCGGGGCGCCGTCCTTGGCGTTGTGCTCCATGACCACGACCACGCGCTTGACGCCGGCCACCAGGTCCATGGCCCCGCCCATGCCCTTGACCATCTTTCCCGGGATCATCCAGTTGGCCAGATCGCCGTTCTCGGCCACTTCCATGGCGCCCAGTATCGACAGGTCGATATGCCCGCCGCGGATCATGCCGAAGCTGTCGGCCGAGGAGAAATACGAGGAAGACGGCAGCTCGGTGACGGTCTGCTTGCCCGCGTTGATGAGGTCCGGATCCTCCTCGCCCTCGTAGGGAAACGGGCCCATGCCGAGCATGCCGTTCTCGGACTGCAGCACCACGCGCATGCCCGGCGGGATGTAGTTGGCCACCAGCGTCGGGATGCCGATGCCGAGATTGACGTAATAGCCGTCGCGCAGTTCCTGCGCGCCGCGCGCGGCAATCTCATCGCGCGACCAGGCCATCAGCGACCTCCGGCGGCGGGCCGCTTGCGCACGGTGCGGTTCTCGATGGTCTTGAGGTAGCCGGTGCCCTGCAGGATGCGCTGCACGAATATGCCCGGGGTGTGCACCTGGTCGGGCTCGATCATGCCCGGCTCGACCAGCTCTTCGACCTCGGCGACGGTGACGCGGCCGGCGGTGGCCATCATCGGATTGAAGTTGCGCGCGGTCTTGCGGTAGACGAGGTTGCCTTCGCTGTCGCCGCGCCAGGCCTTGACGAGCGCCAGGTCCGCCACCAGGCCGGTCTCGAGCACGAAGGTGTCGCCGTTGACCACGCGCTGCTCCTTGTCCTTGGCGACCAGCGTGCCCGCGCCGGTGCGCGTGTAAAAACCCCAGATGCCCGCGCCGCCGGCGCGGATGCGCTCCGAGAGCGTGCCCTGGGGGTTGAACTCCAGCTCGAGCTCGCCGGCCAGGTACTGGCGTTCGAATTCCTTGTTCTCGCCCACGTACGAGGAGATCATCTTGCGGATCTGCCGCGTCTTGAGCAGTGCGCCGAGCCCGTACTGGTCGACGCCGGCGTTGTTGGACACCACGGTCAGGTTCTTCACGCCGGACTCGCGCAGCGCCTCGATCAGTTTTTCCGGGACGCCGCACAGGCCAAAACCGCCGCACATCACGGTGATGCCATCGCGCACCACGCCGGCCAGCGCGCTGCGCGCGTCGGCATAGACCTTGTGTCCGGCGGGTAAATTCACGGCGCGGATTATGGCATCAGCGCTGTTGGCAGGCCAGCGTACCGCTGCGCCCGGCGACCGTGCCGGCATGGACCGCGCACGTCGGAAGCGCGGCGCTGTCGAGCGAGGCGCCCAGCGCCGCCAGCGAAACCAGTTCGTGTCCCTGCTCGCGCCAGCCGTACAGCAGCCGCACCAGCACCGGGAGCAGCTTCATGCCCTCGAGTTCCGCATGCAGCGTGAACACCTGCGAGGTCTGCACTGCAGCGCGCGTGCGTTCCAGCAATGCGGCGTGCACGTTCTGTTCCGTGAGCCCGTCGAGCCCGATCAGCTCATCGAGCGTCGGCAGCGTCGTCGGCAGCTGCGGCACGCGGCCGCGGCGGCCCGCCACCAGCGGCATGAACGGTTCGCTCCCGCGGGTGTCGGACGCGTAGGAAAAACCGAGCTGCTCCTCGAGCGCGAGGGCCGCATCGTTCATCTGCCAGCCGGCCGCCCCGTGCACGCGCGGCGCGGTGGCGAACACCTGCTCGAATTGCGCCACGGCGCGGCGCATCTGGTCGGCGGCCCAGTGCGCGTCGCGGCGCTCCAGCTGATCCTGCCAGGCCACGTGGTCGTAGCAGTGCACGCCGACCTCGAACCCGGCGTCGCGCACCGCGCGCATCTGCGCGCCGGCGCGCCGGGCGATGTCCGGTCCGGGCAGCAGCGTGCCGTACATGAGCGTGCGCAGCCCGTAGTGCCCGAGCACCGAGGTGCGCGACACCTTGTTCAGAAACCCCGGCCGGAACACCCGGCGGATCGCCCGGCCGGTGTGGTCGGGACCGAGGCTGAACAGGAAGGTGGCGCCCGCGCCGGCGTGCTGCAGGGCGCGCACCAGCGCCGGCACGCCCGCGCGCGTGCCGCGCAGGGTGTCGACGTCGACTTTAAGCGCGATCAGCACGGTGCAGGCGCCAGCAGCGGCACGGGTGTTGGGCGCTCGGGCGGACCGCGGCTAATCCAGCAGGTGCGAGGCGAGCGGCAGCTGCCCGCGGTAGGCTTCGAAGATCTGCTGCAGCGCCTCGCGCATCGTCACGCGCGGTTCCCAGCCCAGTTCCGCGCGCGTGTTGTCGATCTTGGGCACCCGGTTGGCCACGTCCTGGTAGCCGCGGCCGTAGTATTCGCCGGCGGTCGTGTCCACGAGCTTGACCCGGGCGGCGTTGCCGCGGTACTCCGGGTACTCGGCGGCCAGCTGCAGCATCTGCTCGGCCAGCTCGCGCACCGAGTAGTTGTTGCGCGGATTGCCGACGTTGAAGATCTTGCGGGTCGCACAGCCGTCGCGGTTCTCGATGATCTTCATCAGCGCATCGATCCCGTCGCTGATCCCGGTGAAGCAGCGCTTCTGGCTGCCGCCGTCGACCAGCTTGATGGGTTCGCCGCGCACGATGTGCCCGAGGAACTGCGTGATCACGCGCGAGCTGCCCTCCTTGGCCGAGTGCAGATTGTCGAGCCCGGGGCCGATCCAGTTGAAGGGCCGGAACAGCGTGTAGTCGAGTTTGCCCTCGGAGCCGTAGGCGTAGATCACCCGGTCCATGAGCTGCTTGGAGCAGGCGTAGATCCAGCGCTGCTTCTCGATCGGGCCGTACACCAGGTCGGAGCTCGCCGGGTCGAACTCGGCGTCGCGGCACATGCCGTAGACCTCGGAGGTCGAGGGAAACAGCACGCGCTTACCGTGGCGCACGCACTGGCGGACGATCGGCAGGTTGGCCTCGAAGTCGAGCTCGAACACCCGCAGCGGTTCCTTCACGTAGGTGGCGGGCGTGGCGATCGCCACCAGCGGCAGCACCACGTCGCACTTGCGGATGTGGTACTCGATCCACTCCTTGTTGATGGTGATGTCGCCCTCGAAGAACTTCATGCGCGGGTTCGACATCAGCGGCTCGATGCGCTCGGCTCCCATGTCCATGCCGAACACGTGCCAGTCGGTGTCCTTGAGGATGCGCGCCGACAGGTGATGGCCGATGAAGCCGTTGACGCCGAGGATCAGTACTTTGGTAGCCATGTTAGTTGCCCGCCGCTTCCTGCAAATTCCGCTGCCCGTCCGCAAGAGGCAGTGCCTTAGGCCCGAAGCGCGCGCGGAAAGCCTCCGCGTCGCGCACCTGGCCGTCGAGTTCAAACTCCAGCAGCCGCAATGCGCCGTCGGCACACACCGCCTGCACCTCGCCGTCGACCAGTCGCAGCTCCGCGCGCGCCGCGCGCGGAGCGTCGGCCGGCAGTGTTCGCAGCACCCGCAGCGGCAGGCCTGCCGCCAGAGCATAGGCGCCGGGGTAAGGTGGGGCGACCGCGCGCACCAGATTGTGCACGGCCCTGACCCCCAGCTGCCAGTTTATCGCACCGTCGGCGCTCGTGCGGCGGCCGAAGTAACTGCCCTGGCGCAGATCCTGGGGGCGCAGTACCGCGGTGCCGGCCAGGAGCCCCGGCAGTGCGCGCGCCAGGGTCAGCTCGGCGGCCACGCTGACCTTGCGAAACACCTCGATCGCGGTGTCGTCGTCGAGTATCGGCACCGCCTGCGCATCGACGATGCCGCCGGCGTCGGCCCGCGGCGGTCATGGCGTGCAAGCGTGGCGCCGGTCTCGCGCTCCCCGTGCAGCACCGCCCAGTTGACCGGCACGCGGCCGCGGTACTTGGGCAGCAGCGAGCCGTGCATGTTGTACGCGCCGCGGGCGCGGCGCGCCAGCAGCGCCGCGCCCAGCAGCTGCCGGTAGTAGAACGAGAACAGGAAATCCGGGCGCGCGGCGCGCACGCGCTCCACGAACTCGGGGGCGTTGGGATCGGCCGGAGTGGCGACCTCGAGACCGTGCCAGCGCGCGTGGCGGGCGACGCTCTCAAACCAGATCTGCTCGCCCGCGGCGTCCGCGTGCGTCACCACCAGCGGCACCGCCACCTTGTGCTGCAGCAACACGCGCAGGCAGCGCACGCCCACGTCGTGATAGGCAAACACGACCGCGCGGGTCACAGCGGCTCTGGCGGCCGCTCGAGCACCGCGCCGACGATGTAGCGCGGCCGGCGGCGCACCTCCTCGTAGATGCGGCCCACGTATTCCCCCAGCAGTCCCAGGCCGAACAGCGTCACGCCGATCAGCAGGAAGGCGAGCGCAAACAGCGTGAACACGCCCTGCTCGGCGGCCTCGGCGCCGCCGACCAGGCGGCGCACCACCAGCGCGACGCCGAACAGGATCGACAGCATCGAGACCACGAATCCCAGCGCCGAGTACAGCTGCATCGGCACGGTGGAGAAGCCGGTCATCAGGTCGAAATTCAGCTTGATGAGCCGGTACACGGAGTACTTCGATTCTCCGGCGCCGCGATCCTCGTGGCGCACGTTGATCTCGGTCGGCCGGCTGGCGAAGGTGTAGGCCAGCGCCGGCACGAAGGTGTTGTTCTCGGTGCACTGGTTGATGGCATCGACGATGCTGCGCGCGTAGCCGCGGAACATGCAGCCCTGATCGGTGATGCGGATGTGCGTGGTGCGCTCGCGCAGCCGGTTGATGAACTCGCGACGCCCAGCGGCGCCAGGCCGCGTCCTGGCGCTTTTCGCGGATCGTGCCGACGTAGTCGTGGCCGGCGTCCAGCTCCGCCAGCACGCGCGGGATCTCCTCCGGCGGATTCTGCAGGTCGGCATCGAGCGTGATCACGTAGCGGCCGCGGGCGTGCGCAAACCCGGCCAGGATCGCCCGGTGCTGGCCAAAGTTCGCCGAGAACAGCACCACGCGCGTGACCTCGGGGCGCAGCTCGAACTGCTCGCGCAGTATCGCGACCGAACGATCGCGGCTGCCGTCGTCGACGAAGATGACCTCGTAGCTGCGGCCGAGCGCGTCGAGCGCCGGGTACAGGCGCGCGAACAGCGCCGCCAGCACTTCCTCCTCGTTGTAGACGGGAATGACCAGCGACAGGTCGGTCTGCCGGTTCATGGGCGCGAACTGCCCGCGGCGCTCCGGCTGGGCGCACGCGTCGCGGCCGCGGCCAGGGCGGGCGCGAGCGCCGCGAGCACGCGATCGACGTCGCCGTCCTGCATGGCCGGAAACATCGGCAGGCTCACGATGCTGCGCCCGATGCGCTCGGCGTGCGGAAAATCGCCGGGGCCGTAGCCGAGCTTGCGGAACAGCGTGAACAGGTGCATCGCCGGGTAATGCACGCCGACGCCGATGCCGGCGCTGCGCATGGCGGCGATGAAGGCGTGGCGCTCGACATTCTCGGGCAGCAGCACCTGGAACATGTGCCAGTTGCACTGGGTGTAGTCCTCGAGCGGCAGCTCGCAGCCCAGCGCCCGGTCAAAGCGCGCGAAGTAGCGCCGCGCCAGCTCGCGCCGCCGGGCGGTAAATGCGCCCAGGTGCGGCAGCTGGCCCAGGCCGATGCAGGCGGCGATGTCGGTGAGGTTGTGCTTGCCGCCGGCGAGGGTCACGTCCATCCCGTCCCAGCTCTCCCCGCTCCGCTCGACCCCCTGCAGCCGCCACAGCTCGCAACGGCGCGCCTCGGCCTCGTCGTTGAGCACCAGGCAGCCGCCTTCGGCCGTGGTGACGTTCTTGTTGGCGTGGAAGCTGATCGACACCAGATCGCCGCTGCTGCCGATCATGCGCCCGGCCCAGTTCGCGCCCATGGACTGCGCCGCGTCCTCGATGACGCGCAGCCGGTGCGCACGGGCGATCGCGTACAGCCGGTCGCGGTCGACCGGGAGTCCTGCCAGGTCCACGGGCAGCAGCGCGCGCGTGCGCGGCGTGATGGCGGCCGCGATGCGCTCCAGGTCGATATTGCGGGTGCGCGGATCGCAATCGACGAACACCGGCCGCGCTCCGGCGCGCAGCACGACGTTGGCGGTGGCGACCCAGGACAGGGGCGTGGTGATGACCTCATCGCCCGGGCCGACACCGGCCAGCGCCAGCGCCACTTCCATGCCGCCGGTCGCGGAACTGAGCGCGCGCACCGGGCGCCCGCCGCACAGTTCCGACAGGCGCGCCTCGAACTCGCGCACCTTCGGTCCGCTGGTGATCCAGCCCGAGCGCAGCACCTCGCCGACCGCGGCGATCGTGGGCTCGTCGATCGAGGGCCGGGTAAAGGGCAGGAAATTGCTCGGCTGCACGGCGGGGCCGCCCTAGGTGCCGCTCGAAGTGCGCGCCACCAGCCAGACGCCGAGCAGGATGACGCCGATGCCGGCCAGTCGCGCGCCGCTCAGGTTCTCACCGAACAGCCACCACGCGGCCAGCGCGTTGACCACGTAGCCGATCGACAGCATCGGATAGGCGACGCTGACCTCGACACGCGCCAGCGCCAGGATCCACACCACCACGCTCAGGACATAGCAGCTCAGGCCGGCCAGGATCGGCACGCTGCCGAGCAGCCGACCGGCGATGAGCAACGCATTGCTGGCGCGCAGTTCCACGCCGGCCAGCGATCCGGCCCCGGCCTTGAGCAGCAACTGCGCGATGGCATTGAGAAGCACTCCCGTGAGTATCAGCGCGAGCTGTGCACCTTTCATTGCCTGACTACCGCCACCAAGGTAGGCGCAGTGTATATCACGCGCATCGGCAGTCCCATCCGCCGCAGTTGCGCGTAGCTTTCGGGGCGTACCACCGCCAGTGCGTCGGCGGCGCTGCGCCAGCGGGCCGCGAACTGCTGCAGGTCCGGTATCCAGCGCTGCGGATCCTGCCCCAGGCCGAAGTCCAGTTCACCGCGATAGCCGACCAGCGTGCAGGTGCGCTGCAGATAGAAAGGAATGGACTGCTCGTAGGCGTCTACGCAATAGAAGGCGGTGCCGGCGTGCAGTTGCGCCGCGGCCGCGGCCACCAGGCCCCGATTGTGGTCCTGCCCCGGCAGCCGATCCGCCGCGGCCAGCAGCGTGCTGACCAGCACCACGCTGCCCAGCGATGCGAGGATGGTCGCCGGCAGCACGCCACGGCTGCGCGCCAGCCACGCGGCGGCGGCCGTGAGCAGCCCCGCGAGCACAAAGCAGGCGGCGATCGCCGGCACCACGGGTCCGGCGGGCAGATCCAGCCGCGCACTCAGCGGCGGCGATTTCCACACCCACAGCGCGGCGAGGCCGAGCGCCGCCCAGAGCGCGGCCGCGATCCAGAACGCGCGCTGCAGCGGTCGCGGCCCGGCCAGCGCCAGCGCCCGGCCCGCCAGCAGACTGAGCGCCGGAAACAGCGGCAGGATGTAGGGAATGAGCTTCGACTGGGAGAGGCTGAAGAAGGCAAAGCAGAACAGCACCCAGATCACGAGCAACAGGCCGGCGCCGTCGCCGCCGCGCGTGTCGAGCCAGCTGCGCCGGGCGATCGAGCCGAGGAACGGCGTCCACGGCATGAAGCCCAGCAGCAGTACCGGCACGAAGAACCAGTCGGGCTGGTAGCGCTGGTGCACGCGCGTCAGGAAGCGCGCGAACTGCTCGTGCACGAAGAAGAACTGCGCAAACCCGGGATTGCGCCGCTCCACCAGCAGGACCCACGGCGCGGCGAGCAGCGCCAGCGCCAGCAGCGTCCACCAGGGGCGAGCGCGCCAGAGCAGGTTCCAGTCGCGGCGCATGAGCAGGTAGCACACCGCGACCGTTCCCGGGATCAGGATGCCGACCAGCCCTTTGGAAAGGAACGCCAGCGCCACGCCGATCGCGAGCAACACGGCCCCCAGTCGCGTGCTCTGCTCGGTGCGGCCTCGCTCCACCAGCAGCAGCAGTCCGACCAGCGCCACCTCGAGCGTCGCGGTCAGTCCCATGTCGAGCGTCGAGATGCGCGCGAGGCCGAGGTAGAGCAGCGCACCGCCCTGCACCAGCGCCGCCAGCGTGCCGCCGAGCGCGCCGTAGAGGCGCGTGCCGATCCAGGCGGTGAGCAGCACGGCCAGGAATCCGCTCAGCGCCACCCACAGGCGCGCGGTCCACTCGTGCTGGCCGAAGATCTCGAAGGTCACGGCCGTCGCCCAGTACTGCAGCGGCGGCTTTTCGAAATACCGGAGGTCGTTGAGCTTCGGGGTCACCCAGTCGCCGCTCACCGCCATCTCGCGCGGAATCTCCGCGTAGCGCCCCTCGTCGGGATTGAACAGGCGGTAGGACCCCAGCGGCAGGAACCACAGCAGCATGGCACCGAGCAGTGCGGCTAACCCGATTCTCTGTGGCATTGGGCAATCTTACCCGCGCCGCGCCGGCACCGGGCGCTGCGACGGGCTAGCCGATGTAGTCGGGTTTGGACAGGTCCAGCCCGTTGTGCCGCAGGATGGCGTAGGTCATCGTGCAGTGAAAGTAGAAGTTGGGCAGCGCGAACCCGGTCAGGTACGCCAGCCCCTTGAATTCAAACTCACGCGGTCCGGCCTTGAATTTGATGTCGCGGCCTTCCGAGCCGTCGAGCTGCGCGGGCTTGAGCGTGCCCACGAATTGCCGCGTCTTGGCGATCCGCGCCTGCAGATCGGCAAGGCTGGTCTCGTTGTCCTCGAACTTGGGGGGCTCGACCCCGGCCAGGCGCGCGCAGGTGCCCTTGGCAAAGTCGCAGGCGATCTGCACCTGGCGCGTGAGCGCAAACATGTCCGGAGCCAGCCGCGCGTTGACGAGCACCGCAGGCTCGATCTTGCGCGCTTCAGCCCAGCTCGCCGCCTTGCCCAGTATGGCCGATAGATTGCCCAGCATCTTGTCGAAAACCGGTGCCGAGGCCTGGTACATCGAGATCGTCATGGAAACTCTCCGGGGAAAATGGGGCTGACAACCCTAGAATAGCCCAACGGCAATTGGCGCGTCAGCGCGTCAGCGCGCCGCGCGCCGCCGTCACCTTCCTTATATAGAGTGCTGCAACATTGGCTGTCCCTACCGAGACCCCGAAACCGGCCGCGGCCAAACTGGCGCCGCTCGCGGCGCTCGCGCCTTTCCTCAGGCCGCACTGGCCCCTGGCGCTGCTGGCGTTGCTGGCGCTGCTGGTCGCCGCCGCGGCTTCGCTGGTGCTGCCGATCGCCGCCCGCCAGGTCATCGATCATGGCTTTCACGGCGGCGCCTCGGCGCAGGTGGGCCGATATTTTCTCGGCCTGCTCGCCGTCACCACGGTCATGGGGCTCGCCTCGGCGAGCCGCTACTACCTGGTCACCTGGATTGGCGAACGCGTGGTCGCCGACGTGCGCCGCAAGGTGTTCGGCCACGTGCTGGGACTGTCCACCGAGTTCTTCGAACGCACCCGCACCGGCGAGCTGCTCTCGCGCCTGAGCGCCGACACGACGCTGGTGCAGATCGTGGTCGGCTCTTCGGCCTCGTTCACATTGCGCAGCATCGTCATGGGGATCGGCGCGGCCGTCATGATGGCGGTGACCAGCCCGAAGCTGATGGCGCTGGCGTTTCTGAGCGTGCCGGTGGTGGTGGTGGTGATCAGCCTGCTGGGCCGGCGCGTGCGCGGACTGGCGCGCGCGGCGCAGGACCGCATCGCGGAGACCAACGCCCTGGCGGGCGAGGTGCTCAATGCGATGCCTACGGTCCAGGCCTACACGCACGAGCCGCTCGACCGGCAGCGCTACGACGAGGCGACGGAAGCGGCATTCGCGAGCGGCATCCGCCGCACGCGGGTACGCTCGGCCATGACGGCCACGGTGTTCATCCTGGTGGGGGCGAGTGTGGTCGGCGTGCTTTGGATCGGCGCCAGCGACGTGCTGGCCGGGCGCATGAGCGCCGGCCAGCTCAGCCAGTTCGTGCTGTATGCGGTGATCCTGGCGAGCTCCGTGGGCGCGCTCGGCGAGCTGTGGGGCGAAGTACAGCGCGCCGCCGGCGCCACCGAACGGCTCCTGGAGATCCTCGCGACGCGGCCCACGATCGCGGCACCCGCCGCGCCCCGGAGCCTGACCCGCCCGGTCCAGGGCCGGCTGGAATTCTCGGGCGTCACCTTCAGCTACCCGACGCGTCCCGATCACACCGCGCTGGTGAATTTCAACCTGCCGGTCGCCTCCGGCGAGGCGCTGGCGCTGGTCGGGCCCTCCGGCGCCGGCAAGTCCACCGTGTTCCAGTTGCTGCTGCGCTTCTTCGATCCGCTCGCCGGCCGCATCCTGCTGGACGGCGTCGACATCGCGAGCCTCGAGCCCGCGGAGCTGCGCGCGCAGATCGCCGTGGTCTCACAGGAGCCGGTGATCTTCGCGGGCAGCATCACCGACAACATCCGCTACGGCCGGCCCGCCGCCTCGGATGCCGAGGTGCGCGCGGCCGCGGTCGCCGCGGCCGCCGATGAATTCGTGCTGCGTCTCCCGCAGGGCTACGACACCCTGGTGGGCGAGCGTGGCGTCACGCTTGTCCGGCGGCCAGCGCCAGCGGCTCGCCATCGCGCGCGCGATGCTGCGCGACGCGCCGGTGCTGCTGCTCGATGAGGCCACCAGTGCGCTCGATGCCGAGAACGAGCGGCACGTGCAGCGCGGGCTCGCCAACCTCATGGCCGGCCGCGGCAGCCGGGGCCGCACGACCCTGGTCATCGCCCATCGACTGGGGACGATCCAGCGCATCAAGCGCATCGTGGTCATGGATCAGGGACGGATCGTCGCGCAGGGCACGCACCACGAGCTCCTACAGGGCGACGGCCTGTACGCCCGGCTGGCCGCCTTACAGTTTCATGACCCTGACTTGACAGCTCCTCGCCACGGCGCAAAATCTGACTGATCATGGCGAACACCCTGTGGATAGGCACCCGCAAGGGCGCTTTCACGCTGCGCTCCGACGGGCGCCGGCGCAGCTGGAAGCTCTCCGGCCCCCAGTATCTGGGTCACATCATTCACCACGTGGTGCAGGATCCGCGCGATCCGCGCCGTCTGGCGATGGCCGCCAAAACCGGACATCTGGGACCGACCGTGTACACCTCGAGCAATCGGGGCCGCAGCTGGCAGGAGGCGGCCACGCCACCGGCCTTCCGCAAAGCCGCCGAGGGCGAAAAGCCGCGCGCGGTCGAGCGCGTGTTCTGGCTCACGCCCGGGCATGCTTCCGAGCCGGGCACCTGGTACGCGGGCACGGCGCCGGCGGGGCTGTTTCGCTCCGAAGACCATGGCGCCCACTGGGCGCCGGTCGCAGGCTTCAACGACCACCCCATGAACGCGAAGTGGGCCGCCGGCCTGCGCACGCCCGACGGCGAGCTGTTGCACTCGGTGCGGGTGGACCCGCGCGATCCCCGCCACCTGTATCTGGCGATCTCGATCGGTGGGGTGTTCGAGTCCACCGACGGCGGGGCCGACTGGGCGCCGCTCAATGAGGGCGTCGCGGCCGATTTCCTGCCCGATCCGAACGCCGCCTACGGCCACGACCCGCACTGCCTGATCCAGCATCCGCAGCAGCCCGACCGCCTCTACCAGCAGAATCACTGCGGCAGTTACCGGCTCGACCGGCCGGCCCGGCGCTGGGTGCGGATGGGCGAGCGCATGCCCAAGCGCATCGGCGATATTGGCTTTCCGATCGTCGCGCACCCGCGCGACCCGGATAAGGTCTGGGTGCTGCCCATGGACGGCTCGAGCGTCTGGCCGCGCACCGCGCTGGGCGGCAAGCCGGCCGTGTATTGCAGCAGCAACGGCGGCGGCCGCTGGCGCCGCCTCGATCGCGGCCTGCCACGCGTGCAGGCCTGGTTTACGGTGCTGCGCCAGGCCATGTGCGCCGACGCCGAGGCTCGTCTGGGACTTTACTTTGGCACCACGCAGGGCGAAGTGTGGGCCAGCAGCAATGAGGGCGAGGCCTGGGGCTGCATCGCGCGCCACCTGCCCGAGATCTATTCCGTCACGCACGCCGCCTGAGCGCAGCAGCACGGCGCATGCACACCGTCAGAGTTGCCTCGCCCCTGCGCAGCTACACGGCGGGCGCCGCGCAGGTGAGCGCTCGCGGCAGCACGGTCGCCGGTCTCCTCAGCGACCTGGAGCGCGCGCATCCGGGAATGCGCTTTCGCATGATCGACGAGCAGGACCGGATCCGGCCGCACATCCGGATCTTCATCAACCAGCGCGAGGTCCGCTCGCTCGACGAAACGCTGGCGGCGCGCGATGAAGTGCACCTGATCTGCGCGCTGAGTGGCGGCTAGGACAGCACCGATGAGCCTGAGTGCCGCGGAGCGGGAGCGATACAGCCGGCACCTGTTGCTGCCGGAGATCGGCGAGCGCGGCCAGGAGAAACTCAAGGCGGCCCGCGTGCTGATCGTCGGCGCCGGTGGCCTGGGCTCGCCGGCCGGCCTGTATCTGGCCGCCGCCGGCGTCGGCACGCTCGGCATCATTGATCATGACCGCGTCGAGCTTTCCAACCTGCAGCGCCAGCTGCTGTTCGAGACCGCCAGCGTGGGCGCGAGCAAGGCCCTGAGCGCCCGGGCGCGGCTGCGCGCCCTCAACCCGGAGATCGACGTCATCGCCCATGACCTCGAACTGGCCGCAGGCAACGCGCTCGAGCTGCTGCGCCAGTACGACTGCATCGTCGACGGGAGCGATCGGCTGAACACCCGCTACCTGGTCAACGACGCCTGCGTGCTGCTGCAGCGGCCCCTGGTGTCGGCGGCGATTCACCGTTTCGAAGGCCAGGCCATGACCTATGTGCCGGGGCGCGGCCCCTGTTACCGCTGCCTGTTTCCGGAGTCGGCGGCGGGCGTGGCGCCCAATTGCGCCGAAGCCGGGGTCCTGGGCGTGCTGCCCGGCGTGCTCGGCGCCGTGCAGGCCACCGAGGCGATCAAGCTGCTGCTCGGCGTGGGCACACCGCTCCTCGGGCGCCTGCTGACCTACGACGCCCTCGCCATGGAGTGGCACGAGTTCCGCTTCACGCGGCGCGAGGACTGCGCCGTGTGCGGCACCCATCCGACCATCCGGACGCTCGCGGACTCCGTCGCACGCAGCTCCGCCCCGCGCGGGCCGTGCCGGGGACTGCAGCCGCAGCAGCTGCGCGCACTGCTCGAGGACGGCGGCGACGCGGCGCACCTCACCGTGGTGGACGTGCGCGAGCCGCGCGAGTTCGCCGCCGGCCACCTGGCCGGTGCCGTGAACATTCCCGTGGGTGATCTGCCGCGACGGGGCGCGGAGATTCCGCTAGAATTCCCGGTGGTGTTTGTGTGCCGCAGTGGTGCCAGAAGCCGGGCGGCGTGTGAACTTGTCGCCGGCGCCGGCATCCAAGACCCCGCCAGCCTCGAGGGCGGCATGCTGGCATGGGCGGCGCAGATCGATCCTGAGATGCGCGTCGCTCCCGTCGACTGACCGGGCGCGACCAAACCATTGGGACAACTTAAGATGAAGAACCTGCGCGCAGCGCGTGGCGTAGCGTTGACTTTCACTACCCTGCTGCTCGGTGGCTGCGGCGCATCGGGACCGGGCGACAAGAGCGACGCGGCTCCCGAGGTGGGCGTGGTGGTCGTGCAGCCGCAGCGCGTCACCATCACCACGCTCCTGCCCGGCCGCACCGTGGCCTACCGGATCGCGCAGGTGCGCCCGCAGGTCAGCGGCATCATCAAGCAACGCTTGTTTACCGAAGGAGCCGTGGTCAAGGCGGGACAGCCCCTGTACCAGCTCGACCCGGCGCCCTATCAGGCCGCTTACGACAGCGCCCAGGCGGCGGTCGCCAAGGCCGCCGCGAACCTGCTGACCGTGCAGCTCAAGTACGAGCGCTACCTGAAGCTCGCGGCCACCGGGGATGTCAGCCAGCAGGATCGCGACGACGTCACCGCAAATCTCAGTCAGGCGCAGGCCGACGAGAAGACCGCGCGGGCGCAACTCGAAACCGCGCGCATCAACCTGGCCTACACGCGCATCGTGGCGCCCATTGAGGGACGCATCGCCACCTCGGTGTACACCGAGGGGGCACTGGTCACGGCTAATCAGGACGCGCCGCTGACGACCGTGCAGCAATACCAGCCGATGTACGTGGACATGACGCAGCCGGCCTCCGCGGTGATGCGGCTGCGCAGCCAGCTTGCCTCGGGCAAGCTCAAGAACGCCGACACGAACAGCGCCAGCGTGCGGCTGCTGATGGATGACGGCAGCTATTACCGGCTCGAGGGTCGCCTCGAATTCACCGGCGTCACCGTGAGCGAGGGCACGGGCGCCATCACCCTGCGCGCGGTGTTCCCGAACCCGGACGGCGTGCTGCTGCCCGGAATGTACGTGCGCGCGCAACTGGCCCAGGCCATCGATGAGCAGGCCCTGCTGCTGCCGCAGCAGGCCGTGAGCCGCGACGCGCGCGGCGAGGCCACCACCCTGGTCGTCGGTCCGGACGACAAGGTGGAGCTGCGATCGCTCAACGTGGAGCCCGCCAGCGATCAGTGGCGCGTCATCGCGGGCCTCCAGGCCGGCGAGCGGGTGATCGTCCAGGGCCAGGTGAAGGCCAAGGTGGACGCCCCGGTCAAACCCACGATCGTCAAACTGGACACACCGGCGCGCGGCTAGCATCCATGGCGCGTTTCTTCATTGACCGACCCATCTTCGCGTGGGTCATCGCCATCATCATCATGCTCGCCGGGGCCCTGTCGATTCATCGCCTGCCCGTCGAGCAGTATCCCAACATTGCCCCCGCTTCGGTAGCGATCAGCACCACCTACCCGGGCGCCTCCTCGCGCTCGGTCGAGGAGTCGGTCACCCAGGTGATCGAGCAGTCGATGACCGGCCTCGATCATCTGGTGTACATGTCCTCGACCAGCAATGCCCAGGGGATCGCCAACATCACGCTGACCTTCGAGGCCGGCACCGATCCGGACGTCGCCCAGGTGCAGGTGCAGAACAAGCTCCAGCAGGCGACGCGGCGGCTGCCGCTGCCGGTGCAGGCGCAGGGCATCACGGTCACCAAGTCGACCGCCGGTTTCCTGTCGGTGCTCGCGTTTTATTCACCCAACGGCACCCTGTCGAGCGCCGATATCGGCGACTACCTGCAGTCGAACATCATCGACCCCGTGAGCCGTGTCGACGGCGTGGGTACGGTGCAGATATTCGGATCGGGTTACGCCATGCGCGTCTGGCTCGATCCGTACAAGCTCAATCAGTACAAGCTGATTCCGGCCGACGTCACCGCGGCCATCATGGCGCAGAACACCCAGGTGGCCACCGGGCAACTGGGGGTCAGCCGGTGGTGCAGGGTCAGCAGCTCAATGCGCCGATTTCGGCGCAGAGCAAGCTGACCACGCCACAGCAGTTCCGCGACATCGTGCTGCGCGTCTACCCGGACGGCTCGACCGTGCATCTGGCCGACGTCGCGCGTGTCGAACTCGGCGCCGACAGCTACGACGTGGCCACGCGCACCAATGGCCAGCCGTCGGTCGCCATGGGCTTCTCGCTCGCCTCGGGCGCCAACGCGCTGGCCACGGCCGACGCCGTCAATGCCCGCGTCGCGCACTTTGCGCATTTCTTTCCGCCCGGCCTGGCCTACAAGGTCGCCTACGACACCTCCACTTACGTGCGCATCTCGATCAAGGAAGTCGTCAAGACGCTGTTCGAGGCCGTGCTGCTGGTGGTGCTGGTCATGTTTGTGTTCCTGCAGAACATACGCGCGACCCTGATCCCGACCATCGCCGTGCCGGTCGTGCTGCTGGGCACCTTTGGGGTGTTGTCGGTGCTGGGTTATTCGATAAACACCATGACCATGTTCGGCATGGTGCTGGCCATCGGCTTGCTGGTCGACGACGCCATCGTGGTGGTGGAGAACGTCGAGCGCATCATGCGCGAGGAGCACCTCGACGGGCGTGAGGCGACGCGCAAGTCGATGGACCAGATCACCGGCGCGCTGCTGGGCATCGCGCTGGTGCTGTCGGCGGTGCTGATCCCCATGGCCTTCTTCGGCGGCTCGACCGGCGTGATCTACCGGCAGTTCTCCATCACGATCGTGTCGGCCATGGCACTGTCGGTGCTGGTGGCACTGACTCTGACGCCGGCCCTGTGCGCCAGCATCCTCAAGCCCCATGGCACGGTTCCGCAGACCAGCCACGCACTGCTGGCGCGATTTGAGAGCGGCTTTCTGAAACTGAGCGCGCGCTACCAGGCCGTCGTGGCCAGGATCCTGCCGCGGACCAACCGCGTAATGGTGACGTACCTGATCCTGGTCGGGATCATGGCCCTGCTCTACGTCCGCCTGCCCACCTCGTTTCTGCCGGAGGAAGACCAGGGCGCGCTGCTGGCGCTGGCCAAGCTCCCGCCGGGCGCCACGCTGGACCGCACCGTGGCGGCGCAGCGCCAGCTGGAGCAGGCGATGCTCGCCGATACCGGCTCGGTCGTGAACATCCTGTCCGTCGCCGGCCGGAGCTTTAGCGGCAATGGCCAGAACACCGGCATGTCCTTCGCGCTGCTGCGCGACTGGAGCGAGCGCACGTCCAAGGACAAGTCCTCGGTCATGGTCGCCAAGCGCGCCCAGGCCGCCGCCAGCCGCATCCGCGACGCCAGCATATTCGTCAGCGCGCCGCCGCTGATCCGGAGCCTGGGGACCACCAGCGGCTTCGATCTGGAATTGAAGGACGCCGGTGGTGTCGGCCGTGCGACTCTGGCGGCCGCCCGCGATCAGTTCCTGGACCTGGCGACGCACGATCCGCTGCTGGCGCGCGTGCGCATCAACGGTCTGGGCGATCAGCCGGAATTCCACCTCGAGGTCGATAACGCGAAGGCCGGCGCCCTGAGCCTGTCGACCGCCAACATAACCGACACGCTGGCCACCGCGATCGGCGGCATATACGTCAATGATTTTGTCGATCGCGGGCGTGTCAAGAAGGTCTACCTGCAGGCCGACGCGCAGTTCCGCATGCAACCGGGCGATCTCGACAACTGGTTCGTGCGCAACTCCGCCGGCGACATGGTGCCCATGTCGGCCTTCGCGTCCGGATCCTGGCGGGTGAGTGCTCAGAGCCTGGAGCGCTTCAATGGCGCTTCCTCGGTCGAAATCGTCGGCGAACCCGCGCGCGGCGTCAGCAGCGGCACGGCGCTGAAGCGCATCGAGGATCTGGTCGCGAAATTGCCCACCGGCGTCGGCTTCGAATGGGCGGGCCTGTCATTCCAGGAAAAACTCTCCGGCGCGCAGGCCCCGGCCCTGTATGCGATTTCGGTGCTGTTCGTGTTCCTGTGCCTCGCGGCCCTGTACGAGAGCTGGTCGCTGCCCTTCGCAGTGATGCTGGTGGTGCCGCTGGGCGTGATTGGCGCGCTCACGGCCGCCACCACCCGCGGGCTTGCCAACGACGTCTATTTCCAGGTCGGGCTGCTGACCACCGTCGGGCTGTCGGCCAAGAACGCCATCCTGATCGTCGAGTTTGCCAAGACCCTGCGCGAGGGCGGCATGGAACTGGTGGCCGCCGTGCTGCAGGCGGTGCGCATCCGGCTGCGCCCGATCCTGATGACCTCGCTCTCCTTCATGCTCGGGGTGATGCCGCTGGTCCTGAGCCACGGCGCGGGAGCGGCCAGCCGCAATGCCATCGGCACCGGGGTGTTCGGCGGCATGTTCGCCGCCACGGTGCTGGGTGTGTTCTTCGTGCCCGCGTTCGTGTTATTCGTGCAGGCCGTGGTCGAGCGCGCCACCGCGCTCCTCAGGCGCCGCGGCGCCGCCGCGCACGGTTAGAGTCCGATACGCCCCAGCGCGTCGGCGATGCCGCGCAGGCTGGCCGCCAGATCCGGATGCCCCGCTTCGAACCGCACGGCGAGCGCCTCGAGCCGCGAGGCGTGCGCATCGCTGGGGGAGTCCGCGCGCGCGCGGCTGATGTCGCCGGTCAGCTCGTCGAGCAAGCGGCGTGATTCGGCGTCAAGCGGCGGCGATCCCTGCAGCTCGTGGTGCAAGCGCGCCAGCGCGGCGTGCAGTGATTGTTGGCTCATCGGCGCCATGATAGCGGATCGCACCCGCCCCGGCCTCAGAACAGCTCCAGGACCTCCACCGCAGCTCGCCGCTGCGCCGCGGCTGCGGGCACCAGACCGCCCATCCGCACCCCGAGCAGGCGCAGGCGCCGCTCCAGGGGCGCACGCTTCAGGCACAGGCCCGCGGTCTGGCGGATCACCGTGGCGTCGGCGGTGTGATACTCCAGGGTCTGCGCGCGCGTCACGCGACTGGAAGTTGTCGTAGCGCAGCTTTATGCCGATGGTGCGCCCGGCAAAGCCGTGGCGGGCCAGGTCCGCGGCCAGGCGCTCGCACAGCGAGGTGAATACGGCGCTGAGCTCGGGCCGATCGCGCACCGCGTGCAGGTCCCGCTCGAAGGTGGTCTCGCAGCTCATCGACACCGGATCGCTTTCGATGACGAGCTCGCGCGCGTCGCGGCCCCAGGACACCTCGTGCAGCCATTGGCCGTAGTGGCGGCCGAAGTGCTCGACCAGCCATTCGGGCGCGCAGCGGGCGAGTTCACCGATGGTGCGGATCCCGAGCTGCTCCAGGCGTGCGCTGGCCTTAGGGCCCACGCCATTGATCTTGCGGCAGGGCAAGGGCCAGACGCGCCCGGCCAGGTCCGCGCCGCTCAGGATGGTCACGCCGTGGGGCTTGTCCATTTCGCTCGCCAGCTTCGCCAGCAGCTTGTTGGGCGCCACGCCGATCGAGCAGCTGAGCCCGGTGGCCTCCGCGATGGCCTGCTGGATGCGCCGCGCCAGGATCCGCCCGCCCTCGGCGGGGCCGTCCGCGACGGCGCCAAAATCGATGTAGACCTCGTCGATCCCGCGATCCTCGATGCGCGCTGCGATCGCGGCGATCGCGCTCTTGAACAGGCGCGAGTAGCGCCGGTACTCTTCGAAGTCCGCCGGCAGCAGCACCGCCTGCGGGCAGCGGCGCGCGGCCTGCATGAGCGCCATCCCGGAGTGCACGCCAAACTCGCGCGCCGCATAGGTGGCGGTGGTCACCACACCGCGCCCCTGATAGTCGGCCAGGCGCGCAAACTCGGCGGTGTTGCCCTCACCGGCCGCACGCCGCCGGCCGCCGATCACCACCGGCTGCCCCTGCAGCTGCGGGTAGCGCAGCAGCTCCACGGAGGCATAGAAGGCGTCCATGTCCAGGTGCGCGATGCAGCGCTCCGGCGCGGGCGCGGAGCGGCTCACCGCTCGGGGTCCATCTGGCCGTGCCAGAACCGGCGGTGGAGCGGCCGCGCGCCGATGCCCTGCACCAGCTCGGCCGGATGCGCCACGTTCCATATCGCCAGGTCGCACCACTTGCCGGCCTCGATCGTGCCCTGCATGGAGTGCACCCCGAGCGCGCGCGCCGCGATCCGGGTGACGCCCGCCAGGCATTCCGCGGTGCTGAGCCCGAATTCCACCGCGGCGAAATTCATGGCGGTGAGGATCGAGGTGAGCGGCGAGGTGCCCGGATTGCAGTCCGTGGCCACCGCCAGCGGCACGTTCGCGTCGCGCAGCATCTCGACCGGCGGGCGTTGACGCTCGCGCAGGAAATAGTAGGCGCCCGGCAGCAGCACGGCCACGGTGCCCGCGCCCGCCAGCGCCGCCACCCCGTCGGCGTCGGTGTATTCCAGGTGATCGGCCGAGAGCGCGCGGTGCTCCGCGGCCAGCGCCGCGCCGTGCATGTTGGAAAGCTGATCGGCGTGCAGCTTGACCGGCAGGCCGTGCGCGCGCGCGGCGACGAAGCTGCGCGCGACCAGCGCGGCCGTGAAGGCCACCTGCTCGCAATACGCGTCGAAGGCGTCGGCAAGTTTGCTCGCCGCCACGGCCGGAATCAGCTCCGTGCACAGCCGATCGACGTAGCCGCGCGCATTGCCGGCGTGCTCCGGCGGCACGGCATGCGCGCCGAGGTAGGTGGTTGAGACCGACAGCGCCCGCTGCACGCCCAATGCGCGCCCGGCCTCCAGCATGCGCAGCTCGGTGTGCAGATCCAGTCCGTAGCCCGACTTGACCTCCAGCGTCGTCACCCCCTCGGCCAGCAGCGCATCGACGCGTGGCAGCGCCGCATCGATCAGCTGCTGCAGGCTGGCCGCGCGCGTTGCCGCCACCGTGGACAGGATCCCGCCGCCGGCCCGCGCGATGCTCTGGTAGCTCTCGCCGGCCAGGCGTCGCTCGATCTCCGCGGCGCGGTTGCCGGCGTGCACGATGTGCGTGTGACAATCGATGAGCCCCGGGGTGATCAGCCGGCCACCCGCGTCCAGCACCTCGGCCCGGGCAAACCGTCGCTGCAGTTCGTGCAGCGGACCGAGCGCCGCGATCCGCCCGCCCTGCTCGGCGATCGCGGTCTCGAGCACCTCGCATCCCGCGGCCTCGGCCACGCCGGACCAGACCCGGCCGTTGGTAATGAGTCGGCTGGCTTCGGTTGTAGGCATGGGCGCGAGATTACCCGCCCCGCACTGCCGGCGCCACGTGGGTGCTAACATGCCGCGCATGCAGCAGGCCGCAGCCACGGCGCCGACCGCCGTCACGTACGCCAACCTGTGGTCGGACGGTCGCTGGCTCCGTGACGCTACCGTCACGATCGATGCCCACGGCAACACGCTCGAGGTGTCGACCAAGAAGTCCGGAGCGGCGCCAGCCATCGCCGGCCTGACCCTGCCGGGATTGGTCGATGCGCACTGCCACGCCTTTCAACGGGCGCTGGGAGCGTGGACGCAGCGCGCCGCCAGCCAGCAGGATGATTTCTGGAGCTGGCGCGAGACCATGTACGCGCTCGCCGACCGGCTGCACCGCGACGATCTGGAAGCCATCGCGGCGCGCTGCTACCTGGAGTTGCTCCGTGGCGGGTATACCGCGGTGGCGGAGTTCCTGTACCTGCATCGCTGCGGCGAGCGCGGCGCGCTGGACGCCGACAGCGCCATCGCCGCGGCCGCCCGGAGTAGCGGCATTGGCCTGACGCTGCTCCCCACCCTCTACCAGCACTCCGGCTTCGGTGGCGCGCCGCCCACGCGCGGACAGCTCCCCTTCGTACGCGACACCGCGCAGTTCCTGGAGGACTGGCAGGAGCTGCGGCGACGTTATCCGGCCACGGGCGAAATCGCCCTCGGCGTCGCCTTCCACAGCCTGCGCGCGGTCGAACTCGACGTGATCACGCAGGTGTACAAGGTGCTGCGCGCCGACCCGCAGTGCCGCTGCGTGCACATACACGTGGCCGAGCAGCCGGCCGAGGTGGAGGGCTGCATGCGCCACTACGGCTCGCCGCCGGTCGCGCTGCTGGCCGCCCGCGGTCTGCTCTCGTCGCAATGGGCCCTGGTGCATGCCACCCACTCGAGCGAGGCCGAACTCGCCCAGCTGCGGGCCGCCGGCGCCACGCTGGTGCTGTGCCCGACCACCGAGGCCGATCTTGGCGACGGCTGCCCGGTGGTCGCGCCGTTTCTCAACGCCGGCGGTAAAATGGCGATCGGTTCCGACAGCAACATCGGGCGCAGTTCTCTGGAGGAACTGCGGATGCTGGAATGGTCGCAGCGCCTGGCGCGCGGCCGGCGCAACGTGCTCAGCACGGCCGCCGAACCGGCGGTGGCCGACCGGCTGTTCCAGGTCGCGCTGCACGGCGGCCGCAGTGCGATCGGCGCCGGTGCGCGCGCGGACTACGTCACTTATGATACGGACGCGGGCGACTGGCGAGTGCAGGCGAGCGAGGATTTTCTCAGCGCGCTGGTCTTCGACGCGCCGGCGCCGCGCGCGCGCCAGGTGCTGTGTGGCGGACGCTGGGTGATACGCGACGGCCGCCATGCCGAGGAAGAACGGATCGAGGCCCGTTACCGCGAAACGGTGCAGGCGCTGCGCACCATGATACGTACCAGGAAGGACCCATGAATGATTCAACCTCTCCGGCCGCGGCCGCCGCCGGCAGCCCCCGCGTCATCCGCGCGCCGCGCGGCAAGACCCTGAACGCGCGCTCGTGGCTGACCGAAGCGCCGCTGCGCATGCTGATGAACAATCTGGATCCGGAGGTCGCCGAGCGCCCCGGAGATCTGGTGGTGTATGGCGGCATCGGCAAGGCGGCGCGCAACTGGCAGTGCTACGACGCCATCGTCGCCACGCTCAAGCGCCTCGGCGCCGACGAGACGCTGCTTATTCAGTCCGGGCGGCCGGTCGGCGTATTCCGCACGCACGCGGACGCGCCGCGCGTACTGATCGCCAATTCGAACCTGGTCCCGCACTGGGCGACCTGGGAGCATTTCAACGAGCTCGATCGCCGCGGGCTGATGATGTACGGCCAGATGACGGCGGGCTCGTGGATCTACATCGGCTCGCAGGGCATCGTGCAGGGCACGTACGAGACCTTCGTGGAAATGGGCCGGCGGCACTACGGCGGCGAGCTCGGCGGAAGATGGATCCTGACCGCGGGCCTGGGCGGCATGGGCGGAGCGCAACCGCTCGCGGCCACCATGGCCGGCGCGTCGATGCTGGCGATCGAGTGTCGGCAGTCGCGGATCGATATGCGCCTCAAGACCGGCTACCTGGACCAGCAGGCGCAATCGCTCGATGAGGCGCTGGCGATGCTCGCCGCCGCCAAGCAGCGCTCCGCGGCCGTGTCCGTCGGATTGTGCGGCAACGCGGCCGAGCTCCTGCCGGAAATGCTCCGGCGCGGCGTGCGGCCCGACGCCGTGACCGACCAGACCTCGGCGCACGATCCGGTGCACGGCTACCTGCCGGCCGGCTGGAGCGTGGAGCAATGGGAGAGCGCGCAGTCCGGTGATCCCAAGCGCGTCAGCGCGGCAGCCAGCGCCTCCATGGCCACGCACGTGCGGGCGATGCTCGAGTACAAGCGTATGGGCATCCCGACCTTCGACTACGGCAACAACATCCGCCAGGTGGCCCTCGGCCAGGGCGTCACCAACGCCTTTGACATCCCCGGCTTCGTGCCCGAATACGTGCGTCCGCTGTTCTGCCGCGGCGTGGGACCGTTTCGGTGGGCCGCGCTCTCGGGCGATCCGGCCGACATCGCCCGCACCGACGCCAAGGTGCGCGAGCTCATTCCCGGCGATCCGCACCTGCACCGCTGGCTGGACATGGCCGCCAAGCGCATCCAGTTCCAGGGACTGCCGGCGCGCATCTGCTGGGTGGGCCTGGGCGACCGTCATCGCCTCGGCCTGGCCTTCAACGAGATGGTGGCCAGCGGCGAGCTGCAGGCGCCCATCGTCATCGGCCGCGACCACCTGGACTCAGGATCGGTGGCGAGCCCCAACCGCGAGACCGAAGCGATGCGCGACGGATCGGACGCGGTATCGGACTGGCCGTTGCTCAATGCCCTGCTCAACACCGCCAGCGGCGCGACCTGGGTCTCGTTCCACCACGGCGGCGGCGTCGGCATGGGCTTCTCGCAGCACGCCGGCGTGGTGATCGTATGCGACGGCACCCGCGAGGCGGCCCGCCGCATCGAGCGGGTGTTGTGGAATGATCCGGCCACCGGCGTCATGCGCCACGCCGATGCCGGCTACGAGACCGCCCTGCAGTGCGCGCGCGAACATTCCCTCGATCTGCCGATGCTCACCGGGGGCGGCGGCTCATGATCAAGCGCCGGGCGGCCGGCTTAGGGCTGCGCGCCGGGGCCCTGAGCCTGTCGGCGCTGCGCGCGGCGCTGAGCGCTCCGGTCGACGTGCCGCTGACGCGCGCGGACCTGCAGCGCGTGCGGCGCGCGCGCGCGGTCATCGAGCGGCTCATCGCCCGCGGCGAAACCGCCTACGGCGTCAACACCGGCTTTGGCTCCCTGGCCAGCAAGCGCATCTCCACGGCTGACCTGGCCCGGCTGCAGCACAACCTGGTGCTCTCGCACGCGGCCGGCACCGGCGCCGCGCTCCCGGACGAGGTCGTGCGCCTGGTGCTGGTATTGAAGATCGCCAGCCTGGCGCAGGGTTACTCGGGCATTCGGCCGCAGACGCTGCAGGCGCTGCGCTCGCTCCTGCGCGCCGGCGTCTACCCCGTGATTCCCTGCCAGGGTTCGGTGGGCGCCTCCGGGGACCTCGCGCCCCTCGCCCATTTGTCGGCCACGTTGCTGGGCGTCGGCCAGGTGCGCCATCAGGGCCGCATCCTGTCCGCCCGGCGTGGTCTGGCGCTGGCGGGCATCCGCCCGCTGCAACTTGCGGCCAAGGAGGGCCTGGCGCTGCTCAACGGCACCCAGGTGTCGACCGCGCTGGCGCTGGCGGGACTGTTCGCCATCGAGAATGTATTCGCCGCCGCGCTGATTACCGGCGCGCTGAGCGTCGATGCGCTCAAGGGGAGCGACACGCCCTTCGACAAGCGCATCCACGGCATCCGGCGCCAGCCGGGGCAGCTGACGGTGGCCGCCGAGCTGAGCGCGCTGCTGCGTGGCAGCCGGGTGCGCGCCTCGCACGTCGATTGCGAAAAGGTGCAGGACCCGTACTCGCTCCGCTGCCAGCCGCAGGTGATGGGCGCCTGCCTGGACCTGATGCGCACCGCGAGCGACACGCTGCTGCGCGAAGCCAACGCCGTCACTGACAACCCGCTGGTGTTTGCGCGCGAGGGCGAAGTGCTGTCGGGCGGTAATTTTCACGCGGAGCCCGTCGCCTTCGCCGCCGACCTGCTGGCGCTGGCGGTGGCCGAGATCGGCTCGATCGTCGAGCGGCGGATTGCGATACTGGTCGACACCAAGATGAGCGGCCTGCCCCCGTTCCTGATCGCCAACAGCGGCGTGAACTCGGGCTTTATGGTGGCGCAGGTAACGGCGGCCGCGCTCGCCTCGGAAAACAAATCCCTGGCGCACCCGGCCAGCGTCGACAGCATTCCCACTTCCGCCAACCAGGAAGACCACGTGTCGATGGCCACCTATGGCGCGCGGCGCCTGCTCGCCATGGCCGACAACGCCGCGGGGATCGTCGCCATCGAGCTGCTGGCGGCCGCGCAGGGGCTGGACTTCCACCGTCCGCTGCGCAGTTCAACCGTACTCGAAACGGTGCACCTGCTGCTGCGCCGGAGCGTGCCGAAGCTCTCGCGCGACCGGTACTTCGCACCGGACATCGCCGCGGCCCGCGCGCTGGTGGTCAGCGGCGCACTGCGCCAGCACGTGACCGCCGGCCTGTTCGCCCGTTAGTGGGTCTGCAAGCGCCGCGCAGACCGTGCAAACCTTCCCCACCCACACGCTGCTCGCGGGCGATTCACCACTAATCATCAGCGTGCCGCACGCCGGCACCGCGGTGCCGCAGGAACTCGCGCCACGCCTCACGCCAATGGCTTTAGATCTGCCGGACACCGACTGGCACGTCGCGAGCCTCTATGACTTTGCGCCCGAGCTTGGTGCAACGATGATCGTGGCGCGCTACACGCGCTACCTGATTGACCTGAACCGCCCCCCCGATGACGCGGCGCTCTACAGCGGAGCGCCGCAAACCGGGCTGTGCCCGACGCAGAGCTTTGCCGGCGAGCCGCTGTATCGCGACGGTACTGACCGGCTCACCGCCGCCGAGATCGAGCGGCGCCGCGCACAATACTGGCAGCCCTACCATGACGCGCTGCGCGCGCTGGTGGACGAGAGGCGTCGGCACTTTGGCTACGCGCTGCTGCTCGACGCGCACTCGATCCGCAGTACCGTGCCTCGCCTGTTCACCGGCACTCTGCCCGACTTCAATCTCGGTACCTACGATGGCCGCGCCTGCTCGGGCACGGTCACCGATGCCGTGCGCGCCTGCCTGGCGGCCGCGCCGCGCTGGACGCACGTCATCGACGGGCGCTTCAAGGGCGGCCACATCACGCGCCACTTCGGACGACCGCACGAGCAGGTGCACGCGCTGCAGATCGAACTTGCGCAAAGCGGCTACATGGATGAGGCCGGCACGATGTATGACAGCGCGCGTGCCGGGCCATTGCGGGCGCTGCTGCGGGACATCGTCGGTGCGCTGCTGCGGTGGCGGCCGGCAACCGCGTGACAACGCCCGGCAAGGGGCAGGAGCTCGCGGCCACCGAGCGGCGGCTACGCTCGGCGCTGGCCGCGGCGCCCCAATCGGCTCGCCTTCACGACGAGTTAGGGATCGTGCTGGCCCGTCAGCACCGCTACCCGGAAGCCCTGCGGCTGTTCGAGCGGGCGCTGCAGCTCGATCCCACGCTCCCGCACACGCGCCGGCGGCTCGGCGACGCGCTGGCGGCCTGTGGTCTTGGCGCGGAGGCGGACCGCCACTACGCCGGCTACGTGGGCCAGGATCCCGACCGCAAGGCCATCGCGGCAGGAGCCGAGCACCTGCGCGCCGGCCGCCGGCCAGAAGCCATCGCGGTCTTCGAGGGCGTGCTGCGTCGAGTTCCCGACCACATCGATGCCATGAGGATGCTCGCGCTGGCGATGATGGACGATCCGTCGCGCGCCGACGACATCGAGGCGCTGTTGCGACGGGTGACCGAACTGGCGCCCGACTACGTGGCCGCCTGGAACGACCTCGGCGACCTCTACCTCAAATCCAGGAAATGGCTCAAGGGAGCCGACGCGTTCCGGACGGCGACACAGCTCGCGCCCGGCAACGCTCCGGCCTGGGCCGGGCTCGGCGACGCGCTGGCACAGGCGGGCTGCCCGAAGCCGGCCGCCGACGCTTATCAGAAAACCATCGAGTTGAACCCGGCCAATGCCCATGCGCACATGTCCCGCGCGCACGTGCTCAAGGATCTGGGGCATCAGGCGCAATCCATTGCGGCGTATCGCGCCGCGATCGCGCGGCGACCGGAGCTGGGCGAAGCGTACTGGAGCCTGGCGAACCTCAAGACCTTCCGCTTCACGGACGCGGAAATCACCGCCATGCAGCAGCAGGCCGGCCGCGAGCAGCTCGCCCCGGCCACAGCCGTGCATTTCTGCTTCGCGCTGGGCAAGGCCCACGAGGATCGCGGCGACTTCGACACCGCCTGGCAGTGGTATCAGCGCGGTAATCAGCAGCAACGCCCGCTGCTCTCGCATGATTCACTGATCATGGAAAACCGGCACACGGTGATCATCGAGACATTCGACGCCGAATTCCTGCGCGCCCACGAAGGCCACGGTTACGACGCAGCCAAACCGATCTTCATCGTCGGCCTGCACCGCTCGGGCTCGACGCTGATCGAGCAGATCCTGGCTTCTCATTCACAAGTCGAGGGCACGGCGGAACTGCCGAACCTCGGGCAGATTGCCGCCTCGGTGGGACGGTATCGGAGCGACCGCGTCGGATTCCCGGAAGCCGCGCGCGATTTGCGTCCCAGGGACTGGCGTGACTACGGCCGCCAGTACGACGAGAGCACACAGCGCCATCGCTCGAGCGGCAAGCCAATGTTTACGGACAAGATGCCGGAAAACTTCCCGCTGCTCGGCTTCCTGCACCTGATCCTGCCCAATGCCCGCATCATCGATGCGCGCCGTCATCCGCTCGACAGCCTGCTCGGCAACTACAAGCAGCTCTATGGCGGCGGCATGGATTACAGCTACGACCTCGAGGACCTGGCGCATTACTACCTGGAATACGATCGGCTGATGCGGCACTGGGAGCAGGTGCTGCCCGGCAAGGTCCTGACGGTGCATTACGAGGACACGGTGCTTGACCTCGAAGGCCAGGTGCGGCGCATCCTTGCGCACTGCGGCCTGCCCTTCGAGGAGGCCTGTGTGCGCTACCATGAAAATACGCGCACCGTGAGGACCGCGAGCTCGGAGCAGGTGCGCCGGCCGATTTACACCGGGGCGCTCGGCACCTGGCGCCGCTACGAAAAACACCTCGGGCTGTGGCAGCAGGAGCTGGCCGGCATCATTGCCGCCCTGCCCGAGCGCGTGCGCAATGCGGGCCTCGAGCGCCCAGAGCACACTCAACCGTAAGGCCAGACCGCGAGCCCATGGATCGCGTTGCGGATGTCGCGCGTCAGGTTCACTGACAACAGCATCTCGTTATCCTTGAGGTCGTAGACCGTGACCGTGGACGGTGAGGAGCCGCCGGCGACCATTGTTTCGGTGAGCACGCAGAGTCCGCGCGCGAATCCCTGTCGGGCGATGCCGCTGGTGTCCGCGTCGCGGTGGGTGAGTGTTTCGGGGTCGTAGGTTGGCACTTTCATGATCCGGTCCTCGCGCTCATCGCGTCCGGAATAGCGCAGGGTGCCGGCTACAGTGTCGTTGAACAGTACGCCGTTGCGGAACGGGCGCGCGTTGTGCGTGCCCGGTGGCAGCTCGACCCACATGACGATGCGCTCGCCGGTGTACTGCAGCATGCCACCGGTGTTAAGGCCGCAGATGTAAAGGCCGCTCGCGTCGGCGGAGACGCTGTTGAGATGCAGTTTGTTGAGCGCGAGTGGGCCATTTGCGCCCTTGGGGTCGTAGCGCGCGAAGTGAGCCTGGTACTGGCGCATCTGGACATGCAGTGCCCAATCGAAGCACCGCTGATCGAGATTGAAGCCGAGGACGCTGTCGAAGCCGGTCGAGGTCAGGAACAATTCACGCCCATGGACGGCAATCTCATGGCAATGCCTCAGGTACGGGCTGCGCCACGAGCCGACCTGGCGAAACTGCGGCGTGTAGGCAAATAGCTCATCGCTCGCCGCCATGTAGACCAGCTCGCCGTCGAAGGCGATGCCGCGCAGGCCCCGGTCCCAGCCCCGGCCCTGCCAATCGATGTCGACGGTATTCCAGTCGATCGCCTGCACGACCTCGCGCGCTTGCAGGTCGATCAGGCAGACGCCGCCGTGGCTCTCGCCCTTTTGGCTGCCGCGCACGACCGAAGTGGCGACCAGACGCCTCACGCTCAAGTGCGCTGCCCCGGCTGTTCGCGCCAGGCCGGCGTCGTCAGAAGTCCTTGCGCAGGGTCAGGCCAATGCTCTGTGGCCTGAATTGGGCCTGCATATTCTGGAAGCGCGGATCGCCATACAGGCGGGCGTACCAACCCTCTGCGGTGGTCACCCAGTTCGAGCCCTTGGAGTTGAAGGCATTGTTCAGCGTCAGCGTGACATCGAGCTTGTTCGGGAACGAGGCGCCAATCTCGAACTTGCCAAAGCGCCACGGCTCAACGCGACCCCAGTTGGCCGGTATCTGATAGAAGGGGTCACCGGGGTGATCCTGGGCGTTCTGGGCGTTCTGATAAGCGACCGACGCATAGTACAGGCTCTGGTAGGTCGCCGACTGATAGCTGTAGTCGAACCTCGCCCACAGGTCGCCACCCGCCGGTTTCCAGTCGAATGCATACTCGATACCCGCCGCCGCCTTGAAGTCCGGTGCGCCGACCATTTGGGTACCTTCAGGGATGTAAGTGCCGCTGGCGTATGCCACCGGGGACGTCAGGTGCGGGTTCGCCGCGGTCATGCTGAAATCGAGACTGACATGCCTGCCGGCGCGCGCGGCGCCGCTGATTTCAATACCCGAGTTTTCCGCACTGCCGCCGTTGATCGTGCCGCGCTTCCACCAGGCGCCACTATCCGCGCCGCTGGTGCTGCTGTTCAACTGGATGTCCGTCCACTTCTCCAGGAACAGCGCGGCATTGAGCGTGAGTCGGTGATCGAACCATTGGCTCTTGAGGCCGAGCTCGAAGTTGTTCAGCTTATCGGGCTTGTACTTGAAGGGCACCGCGCCGCTGTCCACGGCGCGCTGGTTGTTGTAGCCGCCGAGGCGGTAACCCTGGCTGACCAGGAAGTAACCCATCACGTCGGACCTGAATTTGTACTGCAGGCTGAACTTGCCGAGCGTCGAGCTTTCGCTGCCGGAGCTTTGACCCGTTCCCGGCACTCCCAAACCCACGGGAACTCCCTGCGGGACCTGGTAGATCTCGTTGATATCGCGGTCGTACCTGAACCAGCGCCCGCCAACGATCGCGGTCCATTTGTCGGTTAGCTTGTAGCTGACCTCGCCGAACACTGCGATCTGCTTGACGACTCGGTCAAAATTTTCCCCATAGTCGATGGTCGTGGCCGGCAGTGGGCACTTCACGTTGTAGCCGAGACTCTGGTAATAGCACGCCGTGTTTTGGGCCACTTGCCAGGCCGTGGTGTTCGGGAACTGCTTGTTCTCCGCCCCGTACCACCAGTTGTCGTGCACGCGCTCGTAGAACAGACCACCGAGCCACTGCAGCCGGCTGTCGCCCTTCGAGGTCAGGCGGAATTCCTGCGAGACGCGGTACTGCCATTGGTCGTTGAAGGTCGTGCTGGTCGTCAAATGCCCATTGCTGGCCAGACGGGTGTTGTAGATGTTGTAGGCCGGGACGCCAGTGTCCCGGGTGCCCGTAACCGCGTAATAGCTGCCGAACTTTTTGACCTTGTATTGCTCGTACGTCATTTGGTCTGTCGTATAGGTCATGTGCCGCTTGAAATAGGCGGTCGCGGACTTGAACTCGGCGAAGCCGAGATCGGCCGTGATCGTCATGGCCGCCTGCCACCAGTTGTCGTGGCGTGATTCGTCTATGAATCGCGCGATCTTGCCATCGCCCAGGTACGGGTCGCTCGACCAGCTGCCGTGGGTCGTGTCGTTCTGGGTAGTCAGGTTGAACAACACGTCGGCCTTCTCGTTGACCGTCCATAGCGCGGCCAGTCGCATGCCGCTGACCTGCCAGATGTTGGAGTTTGACTTCACGACACTCGCGTTGTTGTTATCGAGCGCGAGGTCGGTGCCGTAGACGTTGTCGATCCAGCCGCCCTCCTTCGAGTAAAAGCCGACGATGCGCGCGGTCAGCGTGTTGTCGATGAGCGGAATATTGAGGTGCCCGTCCGCCTCGTAGCTGCCGGCACCGCCCTTGGTAGCGAAGCCTGTAATGCTGGACTGACCCGAGAATCCCTTTGGGTCAGGCTTGTTGGCGATGATGCGCAGCACCCCGGTCTCAGCCGAGGAGCCGAACAGCGTGCCTTGCGGGCCCGGGAGCGACTCGACACGCTCGATGTCCACGAGGTACGGGCTGACCTGCGTGGCGTTGGTGGTTATAGGCTGATCGTCAAGATAGACGCCCGCCTGGGCGTCGGTGTAGAAATCTTCGGCGCCGGTCGCAACGCCGCGAAATACGATGTTGTTGCGGCCGGGCTGCTGCTGCGAGAGCGTCACGCTCGGCAGGTCCTTGATGTAATCCCCCATCTCCTTGTAGCCGGCCTTCTCGATATCCTCGGTGGTCAGCACCGTGATGCTCTGGGGGAGGTCTTGCATGTTCTCTCTACGGAAGGTCGCCGTAACGACGATCTCCTCGAGCGTAAGGTCGCTGGACTGGTTTGCTGGGCATAGCCCTGCGAGCTGGCGCACAGCGCGGCCGAAACAGCGACCGCCAGCATGGAGTTGCCGCAGCCCGGCTTGGGGACGGTGGTCAGCGGCGTGACCACGCCGGAACTCTTGGGCCTTGCCTCGCGAATGGACTTCATATCATCCCCCCCCAAACTCGCGTCGACCTGAATAGTAAGCGTTCTCAATTCGGATTTGTAGCGTCAGGCCGGTAATTCTTCGATCGCGCTCGGCTCCTTATCCAGCGGCACGTAGTCAAAAATGAAGTGAATGCGGTCCGTGCTGCCCTTATTGATGACACTGTGCGTCTTCTTGTTATTCATCTCGTACACCTGGCCCACCTGCAGGTGGTGCGGCCGGCCGTCAATCGTGAACCGCACCCGCTCATTGGTCGCGATGGGGGCGTGGATGCGGTGCCCGCAGCCGAATGAGGGGTGCGAATCGCGATGCGGGTCGATCCGGCCCCCGGGCGGCAGTTTCGCGACCATCGCGCGAATAATGCGGCCGCCGGGCGGGTACCAGCGCGCGATGATCGAATCCATGATCGGTACGGCCACCGCCGCCAGCCGGTCCCAGCCCGGCTGTCGGATGACCTCAATGACAGGCCAGTGGGCCAGCTCGGCGAACAACAATACGATGGACTGCGTCTGGCGGTGCACCTCGTAGTCCTTCTGCCGGCCCTTGTGTTCGTCCCAGGCTTCCTCGCCCTGAGCGGCAATAGCGGCCACCAGGGGAGCGACGTCGAATTCACCGCAGCAACGGATCGGCGCGCCTATGTTCATGGGCGTGGATGCTAACGGCACTGCACGTCGCGAGGCAATCGTGCACGGTGGGACTCAGGTCAGTGACGGGATGAGCGCCATGAGATTCTCGGGAGCACCCGAATCACCCCATTGTGCGGGCAATCGATGTCGGCGATCAGAAAGAAGGCCGTGGCCACCACGCCGGGGCTGATGAGCATGAGCAGGTAATGCGAGGCCCCGATCTGGAACCGGTAGCCGATCATGGCCATGGCGATGCCGCCCAGTGCGTACAGCAGCACCCAGGCCCCCCTTGGAATGCGGTTCCAGGCCGCCGCCTGGGCGTACCCCTCCGAGTCGATCGCATCCTTCATGGCGCTGGCGGCCAGCGCCGTGAGCGCCGTGGGCGCGCCGCGCGCCGACGCCGCCACCGTCCCCCACAGTTTGCGCCTGCGTCTGGCGGGTGGCATTGCTGAGTTCGTGCTCCTGCTGACCCCCATACGTCGTGTAGAAGCGGATCCTCAAGCCGGCGTACTCGCGTCAACAGCTGGTGCACCTTCTGGGCATCGGCGCCGGGCAGCAGGTCCGCCCTGTTATAGGCGGTACCGATGGCGTTCGCCTCGTGCTCCTCGCATTCCTTGCGCTGATCATAGCGGCTGGACGCCATGGAGAAGCTGAAGGCCACGAGCAGACTGAGCAACGTCAGGGTCGCACCGAGCACGATATCGAAGTCGCCTAGCGCGCTCGCATCAAGCCGCCCGCGCCGGACCTGAAGCGCGGCCCCCAGGCGTGCGGCCATCCCAAGGAATGCCAGCGAAACCAGGAACAGCACTATAGGATGGTCTAGGAGCGGGCGCATGATGTTCCATCCGGTAGGGTGAAAAGGATGATGCGACACTGTAGCGCAGGGGCGGTGCGCTGCGCAGCCCTTTGCGCCACGGGCTGACTCGCGCAGGCACCCCGCCTGGTCCCACAGGAGCGCGCGGCTGCGCAATCCTGCCCGATCGGTTTAAGATCACCGGCCTTAGGGGCCATCTCGAAGCGCGCCGATGCCAGCGGAAACCCGAGCCTTCGAATTTGCACTGGGCATGTTCGCCGTGCTCATCGGTCTTGCCGTGGCGGATATCGCCGCCAGCTTCCATCGCCTGCTGCGCAATAAAGCGCACGTCCGCTGGGATCCGCTCACGCTGCTGGCCGCCTCCTATGCGCTGTGCATGGCCGTCTACATGTGGTTCGACATCTGGGGCGTGCGCCATTTTGGGATCACCCGCCATTTCCTCTTCTACCTTGGCCTGGTCGCCGAGCTGTTCATGCTGTACCTGATTGCCGCCGCGAGCCTGCCCGACGAGACCAGCGGGCCTGTGGACCTGCGCGAGTACTATGCCCGCAAAATCGCCGCCACTTCTGGTTGCTGGTCGCGCTGTTTCAATTCGGCTACTTCGCGTTCGGCGTCTATTTCTCCAGGCGGCGAGCCGCCCGGCCTGCCGCGCTGGATCATAGTTATGGAGTGGACGCTCATGTCGGCACCCGTGGTCATTTCGGTCGCGATGCTGGGGCTGAAGTCCCGGACCGCGCATTACCTGGGGCTGGCCGCGCTCTACGTGATCATGCTGCTGCATTACGGCGCGTCGGCTATAGATTGAGCAGCTGCTACGCAAGGGGGATGTTGGGGGCGCTGCTGTCGTGTGGCTGCGCCCTCCCGGCAGGCTCAGCCGACGCACCGCCTGGCGTCGTGGTCTACCTCGGGGCCACTCTCATCGATGGCCGGGCGGAGGCCCACGGCCGGACATGGCGATCCTCACGCGCGGCGATCGCATCAGCGCCCTACTTCCGGCCGGCGACTATCGAGCCGGACCGGGCGAGAAGATCGTCCGGGTCCATGGCCGCTACATCGTGCCCGGCCTGGTCAATACGCACGTCCACCTGGCGACACTTGCGGATCCGGCCATCGCCAGGGCCTACCTGCGGCGCGAGCTCTACAGCGGAGTCACCACGGTGCGCGACATGGCCGGCGACGTGCGTTTGCTGGCCGAGCTCAAACGCGAGGCGGAATTTGCCGAGATCGTCGCGCCCGACATCTACTACGTGGCATTGATGGCCGGTCCCGGGTTCTTCGTCGATCCGCGCACCCACGATGCGGCGCGCGGGCGCATCGCGGGGCAAGTGCCCTGGATGCAGGCCGTTACGCCACAGACCAACCTCCCGTCGGCGGTCGCCGAGGCGCGCGGCACGGGCGCCACGGCTCTCAAACTCTATGCCGATCTGCCCGCCGCGCTGGTCAGGTCCATCACCGAGGAGGCCCATCGCCAGCAGCTGCTGGTGTGGGCGCACGCGGCGGTGTTCCCGGCGCTCCCCAGCGACGTGGTCGATGCCGGCGTCGATGTCATCAGTCACGCCTGCCTGCTGGGCTATCAGGTCACCACACCGCCGCTGCTGAGCTACGAAGACCGCCGGCCGGTGGATGCGGCCAAGGTCCTGCAGCCCAACGAGGAAATGAACGCGCTGCTGGCCGACATCAAGCGCCACGGCACGATTCTCGACGCCACCCTGGATGTCTACGATTCCGACCCCAGCCCCAAGTCCTGCCCGGCTGGCGTCGCCGACCACCTGGCGCGCGCGGCCTTCCTCGCCGGCATTCCCATTTCCGCGGGCACCGACGACGACGCGGAATGGAAGGACGTCGACAGCCGGCTGGATGACGAAATCGCGCTGCTGGTCGACAGGGTGGGCATGACGCCCTCACAAGCGCTGGCCTCGGCCACGCTCATCGGCGCGCGCGCGCTCGGACTGGAGAAGGATATCGGCACGCTCGAGGTGGGCAAGCTGGCCAACCTGGTGGTGCTGCGGCGCAATCCGCTGGAGAACATCGCCAACCTGCGGAGCGTGGAGCTCGTGGTCAAGCACGGCCTGCGCTATCCGCGGAGCCAATACCGGCCCGCCACGGCGAAGGACTTCCCACCCACCAAGCCGCCGTAAGCGGCGCAGGTTTCGTCGAATCGGCACGGTCATCCGGCCCGGCGCGCGTCGGCTGCGTCAGCGTTGCATCGCCATTACCGGTCGCGCGACATACAGCGCGGGGAAGACCCGCCTGAGGTTCTCCACTTTGGGGAGGTCGTTCCTGGCGATGTAGGGATTGGTCGGATTGTGGATCAGATAATCCTGGTGATAATCCTCCGCCGGATAAAAGCCCCGCAGCGGGTCGACCCGGGTGACGATCGGGCTGGCGAAGGCGCGTGATTGGTTGAGCTGCGTAACATAGCTTTCGGCAATGCGCTTCTGCGATTCGTCGGCGTAAAAGACGGCCGAACGGTACTGGGTTCCCTCGTCCGGGTACTGGCGATTCAGCTGGGTCGGATCGTGCGCGACCGAGAAAAACACCTGCAACAGCTGGCCGTAGGATATTTCCGCAGGATTGAAGCGGATCTGCACCGATTCGGCGTGACCGGTGCGGCCCGAGCTCACCGTTTCGTAGCTGGCCGTGGATTTCTCGCCGCCCGCGTAGCCAGCGAGCACCTGGCGCACGCCGTGCACGTGTTCGAACACGCCCTGCACTCCCCAGAAGCATCCGCCCGCGAACACGGCCACCTGCGTCGCGCCGGCCGCCCTGGGATTGTCGAGCGCGGGAGGGGCGATCGTCACCGGTTCCTCGGCACCGTACAGCGCCGGGAGCCGCGCGAAGACCGCCACGCCCAGCACCACGGCGCACAGCCACTTCAACGATCGGCCTGGACTCATGCTCGACATCGCGCCTCCTTAAGAGATGGTCACTGGGTCTGGGCGGCTACGCGCGCGGCACGAAGTGCAGCGCGACCGAATTCATGCAGTAGCGCAGGCCCGTCGGCGGCGGCCCGTCCTCGAACACGTGCCCGAGGTGGGCGGCGCACCGCCGGCAGGAAATCGTATGGCCCAGCCAATCGAGAGCCTGATCCGCGCCCTTGACGATGTTCATCGACGAGATCGGCTTCCAGAAGCTGGGCCACCCGGTGCCCGATTCGTACTTGCACTTCGAGTCATACAGCGCCGTCGCGCAGCAGATGCAGCGGTACAGCCCGTCGCCATGACTGCTGGCGTATTCGCCGGTGTACGCTCGCTCGGTGCCCTCCTGGCGCGTGACCTGGTAGGCGAGCGGCGAGAGTTGTGCGCGCCATTCCGCTTCGGTCCTGACCAGCCTCGCGACCCGCACGACGCCGGTGCTCTGGCCGGCCGCCGTGAACATCTCGATCGCGACCTCCTGGTTCGCGGCAGACGCCGACGTCCCGGCCGCGCGGAGTTTCGGCGCGACGGCGCAGGCCAGCGCCGCGATGCCGCAACCCAGGAATGCGCGGCGCGGCGCGCTCGGTGGGCCTGCGACCCGCACCGTTGAAAAATCGCGCTGGCGTGTCATGTGGCGCCCCTCACCCGAACGTAAATGAATAGGCCTGGACGCCCGGGTCCAGGAACTCGATCGAGAACACGTGCTCGCCCACCTCGCCCGACTGGCGGATCAGCTGGTACAGGCGCTGGTCCCTGACCGTGCCCTGCCCGTGCGCGTCGGTATCGGCGCCGTGATTGGCGCCCGGATCGGCGCCGTCGAACTGCACCCGGAAGCGCACCGGCTTGCCGTCCGCCGCCCCACCCAGCACCAGGTGCAGGTCACGCGCGTAGAACCGGTAGAGGATCTTCCCCGGGGCCTTGCTCAGCGCGGCCTTCTCCGGACCCACCGTCCAGTCTCCGGCCAGCGCCCATTGATTCAGGCTGAGGGACGCGGGGGCCCGGTAGTTCTGCGCGCGCCCGGGCAGCGCGCCGCCGGGAGAGGCGAACCTGGCCGCCCGCTCGTACCCGACGTAGGTCTCCGGGGAACGTATGTGCGCCTCGTCGCCCGGGGCCTGTACGCCCACGGCGTGCTCGGCCGCTGCGCCGGCGGGGGGCAGGCCGGTGTTGCCCGCGTCGGTCAGCAACTGGCGGATGATCTGTTCGGATTGCGCGTAATCACCCTCGCCGAAGTGGTGAGCACGGATGCGCCCGTTGGCATCAATGAAGTAATGCGCGGGCCAGTACTGGTTGTTGAAGCCCTGCCAGATCGCGTAGTCGTTGTCGAGCGCCACCGGATAGCGGACGCCGAGGTTCGCGACCGCCCGGCGCACGTTACCCTCGTCCTTCTCGAACGCGAATTCCGGCGCGTGCACACCGATGATCACCAGGCCGTGATTCCTGTACTTGTCGTACCAGGCCTTCACGTACGGCAGGGAACGCAGGCAGTTGATGCAGGAATAGGTCCAGAAGTCGACCAGCACCACCTTGCCGCGCAGCCCTGCCGGCGTCAGGGCGGGAGAGTTCAACCACTGCGGTCGCGCCCTGGAGCGAGGGCAGTTGCCCTTCGATGGGCAGGTCCAGTGCGGCGCTGCCGCTCATCATGGTCGCGAGCGCGCTGGCCGTGGAGGCGCTGATGGCCATGGTCACGTTGCGCCCGGTGCCGGCCCCGTCCGGCTTGCAGGCGGGTAATCAGGGTCTGCTCCAGCCGGTTGGTGCCGCCCAGGGACAACCGGGTCAGCACGCTGCTGTCCCAGCCCATGACGATCGTGGCGACGCCGACCAAAACCGCCACGCCCAGGCCGCGCCGGATCCATTCGCCCGCCCCCAGCGACTTCTTCATCGCGGCGAATACCCGGCCGCCGGCCAGGATCGCCACCGCCAGTGAAGTCGCGGCGCCGGCCGCATAGGCGAACAACAGCACCGTGGTGTGCGCATTGGGCCCCGATAGGGCCGCTCCGGTGAGCACCAGCCCGAGCACCGGGCCGGCGCACGGGGCCCACAGCAGGCCGGTCGCTACGCCCAGCAGGAGGGAGGCGACAATCGAGCCGTCGCTCCCCTGACCGCCGGCTGGCAAGAGCCGGTTTCCCAGCGCCACGATCGGCCGGGTCAGCCAATCGGCCAGCCGCCGCGACAACAGCGTCAGCGCGAATCCGGCCATCAGAGCCAGTGCAATCCAGCGGCCGTATTGGTTGAGGCGGACGGCCCAGGCCCCACCGACCGCCGCCAGGGTCGCGATCGCGGCGAAGGTTGCCGCCATGCCCACCAGCATCGGCAGCCCGCTGCGTCAGGAACTTCTGCTCCGAGCGTGCGAATACGAACGGCAGCACCGGCAGGATGCACGGGCTGAGGATGGTCAGTACGCCGCCCAGAAACACCAAAAGCAGTAGAATCATTAGGGATTTTCCTTCCGAACGGCGCTTGCACCGAGCCGGTACCCGCCGCTTGACCCTACTTCGCCGATAAGGTCCTCGGAAGTTACAACATGAGCCTCTAATCCTACGCAGATTGCGTTGTAGATCCAAATGTAATTCTCCGCCCGCAGCCGCCGCTACTGGCGGAGCCGTTGGACCCTAGCTAGAGACCGGTTCAGCGCTTCTGCAGACGACTCGCAGCTCGAGCGCGTGGCTCGCGAGCTCGTCGCGAATGGCCTGCCCGCAACACCGAATCCACGGCAAATGCGCCGCGTCGAGCCCGAGTTCGCGCTCTGGCGTTCGACGAGTTCAGCCGCATCGTCCTTAGCCGAGGGCACCGAGTAGCGGAAAATGGCGGCTAGTCTCGTCGCGCAATTGGGCCTACGCTGGCGGCACGCGTGCGCGATCCAGACGATCGCGGCTCGACCCGGTCAGGAGGAGTGCTGGCCATGCAGAAGCGAAAACTGGGAAGCAGCGGTCTGGAAGTGTCTGCGATCGGCCTGGGCTGCATGGGGATGAGCTTTGGTTACGGGCCGGCCGGTGACAAGCAGGAAATGATCGCGCGTCATCCGCGCCGCCGTCCAGAGGGCGTCACCTTCTTCGACACCGCCGAGATCTACGGCCCGTTCACCAATGAGGAGCTGGTCGGCGAAGCCCTGGCGCCGTTTCGCAAGCAGGTGGTCATCGCCACGAAATTCGGATTCAAGATCGGCGCGCCACCGGGCCCGGCCGTCTGGACAGCCGGCCGGAGCACATCAAGGAGGTCGCAGACGCCTCGCTGAAACGCCTCAAGACTGACACCATCGACTTGCTCTACCAGCACCGCGTCGATCCGGAAGTGCCCATCGAGGAGGTCGCCGGCGCCGTGAAGGAACTGGTCCAGGCGGGCAAGGTGAAGTACTTTGGCCTGTCCGAAGCGGGGCCGCAGACCATCCGGCGCGCGCACGCGGTGCACCCGGTGGCGCGCTGCAGAGCGAGTACTCGCTCTGGTGGAGGGAGCCCGAAAACGAGGTGCTGCCGACGCTCGAGGAGCTCGGCATCGGCTTTGTCCCCTACAGTCCGCTCGGCAAGGGCTTCCTCACCGGCAAGATCGACGAGTCCACCACCTTCGACAGCACGGACTTCCGCAACATGGTCCCGCGCTTCACGCCGGAGGCCCGCAAGGTGAACAAGGCGCTGGTCGACCTGCTGGGCGAAATCGCCAGCCGCATGCAGGCGACGCCGGCGCAGCTGGCACTGGCATGGATGCTCGCCAAGAAGCCCTGGATCGTTCCGATCCCGGGCACCACCAAGCTCCATCGCCTCGAGGAAAACCTCGGGGCCGCATCCCTGAAACTCACCGCGGAGGATCTGCGTGCCATCGAAACCGCCGCTTCCAAAATCCACGTGCAAGGCGACCGCTACCCCGCCCACCTGGCGCGCATGGTCGGGCGCTGAGCTTCAGGAGTAATCATGGCTGACCCGCCCACTGCCCCGCGCAATCCGTTTACCGACATCGCTCCGGCCCTGGCCGACTACACCGAACGGGTGCTGTTTGGCGACGTGTGGGAGCGCCCCGGCCTGTCGCCGCGGGACCGGAGCCTGATCACGGTGGCCGCGCTGGTGGCGCTGTACCGCACCAACGAGCTGCCGGTGCACCTGAAGAAGGCTCTCCAGAACGGCATCCGTCGCGAGGAGCTGATCGAGTTGATCACGCACCTGGCCTTTTACTCGGGCTGGCCTACCGCAAATACCGCGGTGGCGATCGCGAGGCGGGTGTTCGACGAAAACCCCGCGTGAGGCCGGATCAGGGTAAAGCGCCGTCGCGACCGGCCGTGGGCCGGCCCGCCATGGAAATAAGCAGACGGCCCCTGGGCGCCGGGCTGGCCGCTTGGAACGCGCGGGCCGCGCCGCGGTGCACCGGCGGGGAGACGATCCGTTAAGACCCAGGTCGCCATCATCGGCGGCGGGCCCGCCGGCCTGCTGCTGTCTGAGCTGCTGCATCGACACGGCATTGCCAGTGTCGTGCTGGAGAAGCACAGCCGTGCGCACGTGCTGTCCCGGATCCGTGCCGGGGTGCTGGAGCCCACCACGCTGGAGGTGTTTCGGGCCAACGGACTCTCCGAGCGCATGGATCGCCTGGGCCATCGTCACGATGGCATGAGGATCGTATGGGCCGGACGCGACAGCTACTTCGTCGACGTGGCGCGGTTCGTCGGCAAGTACCTGATGACCTACGGCCAGACCAGCATCCAGGAGGACCTGTACGCGGCCGCCGATCGGCGCGGCGCCCTCGTGCTCACCGAGGTCTCCGAGGTGCGCCCGACCGACGTGGACTCCGATCGCCCCCGGGTCCGCTTTGTGCACGACGGTGCGCAGATCGAGCTCGCCTGCGACTTCATCGCCGGATGCGACGGCTCCCACGGCGTGTCGAGGGGAGCGATACCCGCCAGCGTCAGGCGGGAATTTGAAAAGGTCTATCCCTTTGGCTGGCTGGGCATTCTCGCGCGCACCCCGCCGCTCCCGGACATCACTTACGCGAACCATCCGCGCGGCTTTGCGCTCGCTTCCGCGCGCAGCGCCAACCTGAGCCGCTACTACATACAGGTGCCGCTCGATACCAAGACAGAAGACTGGACCGACGATCAGTTCTGGACCGAGCTCAAGGCTCGCTTTCCCGAAGAACTCGCCAACAGCATCGTCACCGGCCCGTCCATCGAGAAGTCGGTCGCGCCACTGCGCAGCTATGTGGCTGAGCCCATGCGCCACGGGCGGCTGTTTCTGGCCGGCGATGCGGCGCACATCGTACCGCCGACGGGCGCCAAGGGGCTCAACCTGGCGGTATCGGATGTGTACTACCTGTCACGCGCCCTCGCGGCCTTTTTCCGCGAGAACTCGCCGGCCCTGCTCGACGCCTACAGCGACATGGCCCTGCGCCGCGTCTGGAGTTCGGTGCGCATCTCGTGGTACCTGACCAACCTGCTGCACCGCTTTCCGGGAGCCAGTGACTTTGATCAGCGCGCCCAGGAGTACGAACTGGAGTACCTGAGCTCGTCTCACCACGCCCAGGTCGCGCTGGCCGAGCAATACGCCGGCCTGCCGTTCGAAGGGCCTGCTGGCCACTCGCCCGGCTGAGCCCACGGCCGGCGTCGCATCTTCGGGGTGCGGCTGCCGCCCGCCAGTAGCATAATCCGCTGCGGTAAGGACGACTCGGCCGCGGCCAGCCAAGATCAAAGAAATAAGGAGGCGCCCGTGAACTTGGACATAAACACGCTCGATAAAGTCAAAGGCGATTTGATCGATCTTGCGATCCGCTTCGGGCCAAAACTCGTGGTGGCAGTGCTCATCGTCGTGGTCGGATATATGGTGGCCGGCTGGGTGGCACGCACGAGCGAACGCGGTCTGTTGCGCCTTGAACTCGAACCTCCCGTGCGCCAGCTGATAACGCGCATCGCGCGCGCGCTGGTGCTGTTCTTGTTCCTGATCATGGCCTTGCAAAATCTCGGCGTCGAGTTGGTGCCGCTGCTTGCCGGACTGGGCGTCGCCGGCGCCGCCTTCGCCCTCGCGACCCAGGGCGTGCTGGGCAACTTGGTGGCGGGCCTCACCATCATCTTCACCAAGCCGTATCGCGTCGGTGACTACATCGAGATCGTAGGTGTCGGCGGCGGAGTCGACGTCATCTCGATATTCAACACGGCGCTCGTGCACCCCGACCGGTCGCGCATCGTGATCCCGAACCGCAAGATTGTCGGGGAAATACTGCATAACTTCGGTCGCATCCGCCGCACCGAGGTCAAGGTGCGCGTGGCTTATGAGACCAATCTGCCGGCTGTGCTCGAGACCATTCAGGCGCTGGTGAGAGCCAATGGCCGCGTGCTGGCCGAGCCCGCTTCGTTGATTGGCGTGGCCGCCCTGGGTGAGTCGGCCGTCGAGATCTCGGTGAAGCCGTGGGTGCAGGTCGGTGACTATGGACTGGTCGAAGGCGAACTGAATCTGGCGATCATTTCGGCCCTGCGCCAGCGCGGCATCGCCATTCCCTTCCCGCAGCGCGAAGTGCGGCTGATAGGCGGATCGGCCTGACCGCTCGTGCGGTCCTCAACAACAACCATTTGACGACATACCGACTGGTTGGTATGCTGTCTCCATGCCAACCGCAACGACGCCGCAACCGCCCAGGTCCGGGGCACGCCAGGAACTGCTGCAGGCCGCCCTGGGACTGATCCGTGAGCAGGGCTATGCGTCCACCTCGGTCGACGAGCTGTGTGCGCAGGCGGGCGTCACCAAGGGCGCGTTCTTCCATCACTTCAAGAGCAAGGAAGCGCTGGCCGTCGCCGCGGCGGATCATTGGTCGGAGGTGACGAGCGCCTTCTTCCAGGCCGCCCCCTATCACCAGCACGCCGACCCGCTCGAGCGGGTCCTGGGCTACCTGGACTTTCGCAAGGCGATCCTCAAAGGGGAGATCGCGGAATACACCTGCCTGGTCGGGACGATGGTGCAGGAGATCTACGGCACCAATCCCGATATCCGCGCGGCCTGCGAGGCGAGCATCAGCGGCCACGCCGCCGTGCTGGCCGCGGACATCGCCGAGGCCATGCGGCGCCACCGGGTTCGCGCCCCCTGGACCGCAAAAAGCCTGGCGCTGCACACGCAGGCGGTGCTGCAGGGCGCCTTCGTCATGGCGAAGGCCACGGGCGATGCGGCCATCGCGGCCGAAAGCATCGATCACCTGCGCCGCTACATCGAACTGTTATTTCAATCCGCAAAGCAAACAAGGAAGGAGGCATCATGAGCACGAACAACACCTATCTGGCCGTGTTCCACGGCAGCAAGAGCAGCCCGCGTCGCGCGGCGTGGGACGCCCTGTCGGAAACTGAGCGCCGCACCAAGGAGCGAGAAGGCATAGCGTCCTGGAAGGCGTGGGCCGAGAAGCATCAGGCCGCCATCGTCACCATGGGCGGACCGCTGGGCAAGACCAAGAAGGTCAACCCCCGCGGGATCGAGGATACGAGCAACGACGTGGGCGCCTTCACGGTGGTGCGCGCCGATTCGCACGAGCAGGCCGCCAAGCTGTTCGAAAAGCACCCGCACTTCACGATCTTCCCCGGCGATTCCATCGAGGTCATGCCGGTGCTGCCCATTCCGGGAGGCTAGGGGCAGTAAAGGCCAGGGAATAGTCTAAAGAGCCGGCGGTCGGGCGCAGGCCTGCGGTCCGCTGCCACCACTTCAAGGAGCCACTTCCGTGCGATTTATGATCTTCGTGAAGGCCACCCGCAGCTCCGAGTCCGGGACCATGCCGAGCAAGGAATTGATCGAGGCCATGGGCAGGTTCAACCAGCAGCTGATTGCCGCGGGAATCATGCAGGACGGCGCCGGCCTGCAGCCCTCGTCCAAGGGCGCGCGCGTGACCTTCTCCGGACAGGATCGAACGGTGCGCATGGGCCCCTTCGCCAGCACCGCCGAGCTGGTGTCCGGCTACTGGATCTGGCAGTGCAAGTCGCTGGAAGAGGCGATCGACTGGGTAAAGCGGGCGCCCAACCCCATGCCCGAGAAATCCGAGATCGAGATCCGGCAGTTCTACGAGATGGAGGATTTCGCCGCGCTGACAGCATAGGCAGGCCTGCGAGCGGCGCAGCGGCGCCGTTCGCAGCCCCCTGGGCGATGGGCGGACCGGGCGTTACTTTCCGCGTTCGTACTTGAACGACACCTTGACCTTCGCGCGGTACGCCTCGACCTTGCCCTTCTTGAGCTGCATGTCCAGCTCGACCACTTCGGCAACCCGCAGGTCCCGCAGCGTCTTGCCTGCTCTTGCGACCGCGGCGGCGGCGGCCTTCTCCCACGACACCGTGCTGGTGCCGATCAGTTCGATGACCTTGTATACGTTCTCTCCCACGTTCATCTCCTTAATTCTTTCGGACGTCTCGGGGAAATCATTGCCGGGCATTGTCAGGCAGCTCGGCCCCATCCGGGTAGTGCCCTCGGGGGACCGGCCCGACAACTCCACCGTTCTTCGGGTAGCGCGGCTGTGAAAATACGCTCAGAATGCCGGAATTAGAACAATGACATGATCGTCCGTTGTCAGGGGAGGCCCCATGTTTGCATTCAGTCCGCTGGGCTTTGGCAGCCGGTCCGTGACGCTGGGCCGGCGTCAGTTCCTGGGCGCGGCGGCGGCCGCCGTCGCGGTCCTGCCGGCCACCCGGCTGTGGGCAGACGCCTCGAGCGCCGGCGCGGTCCCCGACACCCTGGTGGCCGTCGGCACCTCCGGCAAGCCCGTCACGCTCTCCGCCTCCGACATCAAGGATTTTCGCGCCAGCCTGCACGGTCAACTGCTGCTCGCGCAGGATCCGACCTACGAGCAGGCGCGCCGGGTCTGGAACGGCGCCTTTGATCGTCATCCGGCGCTCATCGCGCGTTGCACCGGCACGGCCGACGTGGTCCAGGCCGTCAACTTTGCGCGCACGCATGCCCTGCTCTGCTCGGTAAGGGGCGGAAGCCACAGCATATCCGGACAGTCATCCTGCGACGGCGGGCTGATGATCGATCTGGCGCTCATGAAGGAGATACAGCTCGATCCGGCCCGCCACATCGCCAAGGCGCAGCCCGGTGTCCTGCTGGGCGAACTCGACACCAAGTGCCAGTCGGTCGGCCTGGTTACGCCACTGGGCACGGCGTCGGACACCGGGATTGCCGGCCTGACCCTCGGCGGTGGCCAGGGACGGCTGATGCGCAGGTTCGGGCTCTCATGCGACAACGTGCGCGCGTTCGAGATCGTGACCGCGAACGGAAAGTTGCTGACTGCCAGTGCGATGGAAAATCCGGATCTGTACTGGGCGCTGCGGGGCGGCGGCGGCAACTTCGGCGTCGTCACCCGTTTCGAGTATCAGCTGCATCCGCTCGACCACCCGGTACTGGCCGGCGTCATGCTGTACCCCTTCAGTCAGGCGCGCGCGGTGTTATCGGCGATGCTGGAGTTCGCCGCGCACGCGCCGGATGAGCTGTACCTCACGGGCGGGCCCGTCAATGTGGATCCAACCCCCGCCGATACCGCCGGCGCAGCGACCCCGCCCGGGAAATACGTGGCCATCGAAGCCGTTTACTGCGGGACACCGGCAAAGGGGGAACGGGTGCTCGAACCGCTCGCCAAACTTGGCAAGCCGGCGGCGGGCAAACTCAGCGCCAAGCGCTATGTCGATGCGCAAAACGGGTTTACCGGGGCAAGTCCGCCCGCGCTGCCTCCCGGGCTAGGCGTCTACGTCAAGTCGGGATTCGTGAATAAATGCACCGACAACCTGCTTGCGGACATGATCCACGCGTTTGCGAACGGCCCAGCGTGGCTCGACAGCATCGGCGTCGGTCAGTGCGCGGGCGCGGTGGCGCGGGTCAAGCCCGAAGCGACCGCCTACTGGAACCGCGGGGCGCAATGGGACTTGCTGCTGGCGGGCGTGTGGTCCGACCACACCCAGGACCAGCATAACGCCGCGGTGCTGCACGACCTGTGGAAGACGTTCGAGCCCTACACCCAGGGTTACTACGTCAACACCGAGCCGTCCGCGGACGAACAGCGGCTGCGCGCCACCTACGGCGGCAACTACCCGCGCCTCGCACAGCTGAAGGCCAAATACGATCCGACCAATCTCTTCCACCTGAACGCCAACATCAAGCCGGCGGCTCCGGGCTGACGGGCGCAATCGCGCACGCTAAGGGCGCGCGGCTGAAGGCTGGTTCGCGCCCGCCCCGCCTCTTCGCGGCCATTGCCGATCCGGCGAGCTCGTCGCATTATTTGCGCATCGGCCACATGGAGGGCACGCCATGACTGCATTCAACGCGGTTCGGTTCCGCGTCAAACCGGGGCGGGACAAGGAATTCCTCGAGGCCCACCAGAAGGTTGCCGCCGCCTGGCCGGGCCTCAAGCGGGTCAACCTGATCAAGACCGCTGATCGCAACTACTGCATCATCGCGGAATGGTCGGACATGGACGCGCTCGCCAAGGCGCGTCCGGCCATGGTGGCCACGCTCGATTCGTTTCGTGACACCCTGGAAGACCTCGGCGGCGGCCTCGGAGTGACTGATCCGGTTTCCGGACCGGTGGTACTGGAACTGAAGTAGCCGCCGGGCGGCCGCGCCGTTCCTCCCCCGGGCCGATTGCAAAGGCGAGCGGCCGCGCGGCGTGGCGACGGTATTCTGCTTTAGAAAGAACCGCTGCTCGCACACCCCAGCCGCGTCGTGCCTGCTACACCGGGACGCCCAGATCTCGTGCGTGCTTATAATCCGTGGCGGCCAGCCGGGGTTGCCGGCCGATCATGGCGAGCGCATTCTCGATCGTCCGGGGGAGAGCTGTGAATACTTACTCATGAGTGCCGAACCTCCACAGGAGGGCACCGCGGCGCCTGCGCCCCATACACCAAAAAGACGCAGGCCGCGTGCGTCTCCGGGATCGCCTCCACACCTGCCGGGCTCCCTGGGCCACCTGCACGGGTTGCCGATTCAGTTGCCGTTTCTGGAGCAGATCAAGCGGCGCAATGTCGGGCGGGTGGCCATTCTCTATCTCGTGATCGGCTATCTGGTCCTCGAAATCTTCGGAGTGTTCTCCCACCTGCTGGCCATGCCGGACTGGGTCGGCCGGGCCGCGGTCATACTGGTGGCCCTGGGATTTCCAGTCGCGCTGTTGTTCGCCTGGGCCTATGAGGTCACCCCTGAAGGTCTCAGACCGAGTCGCGAGGTGCATCCGGCTCACTCGGTGGCGAGACACACGGGCCGGCGGCTGGATCAGGCGATCATAGTGATGCTGGCGGTGGCGCTCACTTACTTCGTGGTGGACAAGTTCTGGTGGTCGAAACGGGCGGTGGCGTCTGCCGCGAGCGCCGCCACGGCGGCCAAGGCGACCAGCGCCCCCGCCGCCTTTGCCCCGCCGCCGCATTCCATCGCGGTGCTGCCGTTTGTGAACATGAGCGGAGACAAGGAACAGGAATACTTCTCCGAAGGCCTGACGGAAGAGGTGCTGAATTCGCTGGCGCGCATCAATGAATTGCAGGTGGCGGCGCGCACCTCCTCCTTCTCGTTCCAGGGACAGCACCCGGACATTGCCACCGTGGCCCACAAGCTCAACGTGGGCGCGGTGCTCGAAGGCAGCGTGCGCCGGTCGGCGCACACGGTGCGCATCACCACGCAGCTGGTCGATGGTGTCAGCGGCTTTCACATCTGGTCGCAGAGCTACGACCGGGATCTCGGTGACGTTCTGAAGCTGCAGAGCGAGATCGCAACCGCCGTCGCAAGCGCACTCAAGGTGACTCTGCTCAGCGACGCGGCGGCAAGGATCGAACTGGGCGGGACGCGCACTCCGGCGGCGTTCGACGCCTACCTGCGCGCCACGCGGGCCTTCTACGGCTACCAGACCGAAAAGGATCTGCAGGCGGTCATTGCGGATTACGCCGAATCCATCCGCCTCGACCCCGACTACGCCCTGGCCTACGCCGGCCGGTCGCTGGCACTCGGCGATTTCGCGCGGAATTGGGCCAAGGGGTCGGCGGTGCTCAAGTACCGCAGGAACGCCCTGGCGGACGCCAACAAGGCCGTGAGTGTGGCGCCCGGGCTCGCCGAGGGACACCTGGCCCTGGCGGCGATATTCACGGACTCGCTCGAATTCGCGCACGCCATACAGGCGTACGAGCGTGCGCTGGCACTTGCGCCCGGCAACGCCAGGCTGCTGCGCGACTACGGCGAGTTCGCGGTCGAAATGGGGCATACCGAGGCGGGATTGTTGGCGGCGCACCGAGCCGTGGAGTTGGATCCGCTCAACCCCTATGCGCACAGCTCGCTCGGCTCGGCCCTGCTGACCGCACGCCGCTTCGGCGAGGCCGTCGCGGCGTTGCGCAATGCCCAGGCCCTGGCCCCGGACGATGGTTGGGTCGGCGTAAATCTCGGCTACGCGTACTACTACAGCGGCGACTTTCAGGCCGCGCGCGCAGCGTGCGAACCGAGCACGGTCGACTTCCTCAAGGAATATTGCCTCGCTCTCGTGTACGAGCGGCTCGGACGGCACGCCGATGCCCGCTCAATGCTTGCCAAACTGCAAGCCTCCTGGGGCGAGGAAGGCGCGGCCGACATCGCCGTGATCTACGCCCAGTGGGGCGATACCGCCCGTGCGCTGGATTACCTCGACAAGGCGATGCGCCAGCGCAGCATCGACCTCGAGTACGTCAAAGCGGGCATCGGCTTCGAACCCTTGCGCAAGGAACCGCGCTTCCAGGCCATAGAGCACGCACTCAATTTCCCCGAGTGACGCGCCCCGCCGGCGTCGCGCAATGCCGGGGAGCCTGCCAGCGCCGCCGGCTCCGCGCCGCCTAGCCGTGTGCCATGCCGAGATAGAGCGCCGTGAGTCCCACGGAATCGACCAATCCGTGCGCGATAATGAGCGGCCAGAGGACACGGCCATTGGCAAGATAGGCGACGCCTGAGGTAAGCCCTACCATGGCGGCATTGAGCATGCCGCGTGGCCCCAGGTACAGATGGCCAAGGGCGAACAGCATGCTTTGCGCGACCAGCGCGGCAGCGACCGCCACGGTGTTGCCGCCGAAGGCATGCAGCAACCGCCTGAAGATAAATCCCCGGTAGATCATCTCCTCGCCAAACGCGGCGGCCCCCCAGCCCACCGGAATCAGCATCACCAGGTAGAGGCCAACCTGGCCCTGCATATGGGCAAAGGCCTCCATGCGTTGCGGCGGGAGTTCGAGCGCGTTGGCCAACGGAATGGTCACCAGGGCCGGGAGCGCCATCTGCACCACGAACAATCCCACCGACCAGGCCGCGGTGCGGCGGTAGTGCGTGATCCGCCCTAACCCGAGCGCATTCCAGCCGCTGGCTCTTCGATGCAGCAGCCAGGTGCACACGAGCAACGTCAGGACCGTCGCCAGGCTGCCGAACTCGATGGACAGGCCGGCCGCACGCAGGAGGCCGTGCAGGGCCCAGATCAGTCCCGCCACCAGGACCGATTCCCCCAGGGCGCCCGTGCGACTGTCGTTGCTCATGGGTACTCCGCGCTGCCAGCCGTCCCTCATAGACCATCGGGATGGCTGCAAATGGGTGTATCATCTCTAACAACCACACATTATCGTAATACGATAAACATGTAAAGCATTATGATAAATTCCTCCCCGCGTTACCGTCGCATCTACTGGACCTCGCGAGCCCTGCAATGGCTTATCGTGCTATCGATGCTGGCCATCGCGGTCGCCCTGCTGCACCCGTTTGTGAGCAACGCCCGCGACTACGCCGTCTCCCCGCACGTCATCACCAGGGCGGAGCCTGCCGCCGCTGCCATCGCGGACCCACGCCTGGCCGCATGGCTCAGTGTGCTGCCCAAGCTGGTGCTGCTGTACGGCTTTTACCGGCTGGCGAGGATGATGCGTGCCTGCGAACGCGGCGAATTCTTCTCGTCACAGGTTCCGGCGCATCTGCAGGTGTTTTCCCTGGCGATCGTCGTGTTCGAGCTCCTGCACATCTCCTTGCCCGCCCAGATCGCCCTGGCGCACGCGGCTACTGGACAAGCTCACGGCGACATCCGGCTCGTCATCACGAGCGAGCAGATGTGGTTGCTGCAGCTTGCGCTGCTGTTCATGTTCCTGGCGTCGGTGATACGCGAAGCCGCGACGATCGCCGAAGACAACGCGAAGATCGTCTAGGCGCCCCATGGCAATTACCGTGCACCTGGATCTGATGCTCGTGCTGCGCAAGAAGACTTCCAGGGAATTGGCGCAGTTCATCGGGATTACCGAACAGAACCTGTCGCTGCTCAAGTCCGGCAAGGTGCGCGGGGTGCGATTCAACACGCTCTCGGCCATCTGCCAGTTCCTGGACTGCCAGCCGGCCGACATTCTCCGCTTCCGGCCAGACGGCGAGAATGAACAGGAACCCTGAGCCCATATCGGCGGCGTCCCGCAGACCCGACGCGCAACCACGATGGTGCTAGGCTCCTGAGAGCGGCCCGCGTAAACACAAGAACCCACCGTGCCCCCAGATTTCCGCTCGCTCTGGTGCCTTGATCCCGCGATCACCTACCTCAACCACGGTTCGTTCGGCGCCTGTCCCTCCGCCGTGCTGGCGGCACAGGGCGCGCTGCGCCTGGAAATGGAGCGCGACCCGGTCGACTTTCTTGCATCGAGCTTCCAGCGCCGCCTGAACGCGGCGCGCGAGGCGCTCGCGGCGTTCCTCGGCGCAGATCCGGCCGATCTCGCATTTGTTGCCAACGCCACCACCGGCTTCAACTCAGTGCTGCGCTCGCTTTCGTTCAAGCCCGGCGACGAGCTGCTCACGACCACCCATGCGTATGCCGCGTGCCGCAAGGCGATCGACTACGTCGCCGCGCTCAGCGGTGCGTCCGTGGTCCTCGCCACGCTGCCCTTCCCGCTGCGCGGCGAGCAGGAAATCATTGAGGCGGTTCTCGGCCGTGCGTCGCCGCGAACGCGGCTGGCCGTGCTCGATCATGTCACCAGTCCGACCGCCCTCGTACTGCCCGTGGCACGCCTGGTCGCCGAGCTGCGCAACCGCGGCATCGAGACGCTGGTCGACGGCGCGCACGCCCCTGGCATGGTGCCGCTGGCGCTCTCTGAGCTGGGGGCCGCGTACTACACCGGCAATGCTCACAAGTGGCTGTGCGCGCCCAAGGGCGCCGCGTTCCTGCACGTGCGTCGCGACCGACAGGCGGGCCTGCATCCCGCGGTGATCAGCCACGGGTACAGGTGCGGATTTCAGGCCGAGTTCGACTGGACCGGCACTTTCGATCCCACCCCGTGGCTGTGCATTCCCGAGGCCATTGGCTACATGGGCGGCTTGCTGCCGGGCGGCTGGCCCGAGTTGATGGCGCGCAACCGGGACCTGGCGTTGCAAGCCCGTGATCTGCTGTGTGCGGCCCTGGGCGTCGACCGGCCTGCTCCCGATGCCGTGCTCGGCGCGATGGCCTCGATCCCGCTGCCGCCGGCGGATCCCGGTTCCCCCGTCGCCCGGCTCGATCACGACGCGCTTGGCGAATGGTTCCGGGAACGCGGGGTTCGCACCTGGCTGTATCCCCATCCGGTTCCGCTGCTGCGCGTCTCGGCGCAGCTCTACAACAACGTCGATCAGTACCGGCAGCTGGCGGCGCTGCTCGCCCAGGCCCTGCATGCCGGCTGAGCGCACCGGCATCGAAGCGCGCCTGTCGACCTTCGACACCGCGATGATCGTGTTCAGTCTGGTCGTCGGGATAGGCATCTTTCGCACACCCTCGATCGTGGCTCGGGCAGCGGGCAGCACCAGCGTGTTCTTTGCCGCGTGGGTGGCCGCCGGACTGGTCAGCCTGGTCGGCGCGCTCACCTTCGCGGAGATCGGCTCCCGGCATCCGCGCGCCGGCGGCTACTACCGGGTCGTCGCGGACTGCTACCACCCGGCCGTCGCGTTCATGCTGAACTGGGCCCAGGCGCTCATGCAGGGAGCGAGTGCCGCTGGCGTCGCATTCATCGGGGCCGACTACCTGGCGCCGATCGTGCTGCCAGCGCCGCTGCGCACTCCGCATGCGTCGCTGGTCCTCGCCTGCACCACGATCCTGGTGCTGCTGGCGCTCAACTACCGTGGGATTCGGTCCGGAGCGCGCACCCAGAACGTCCTCTCGGCGCTTAAGATCGCGATGATCATCGGCCTGGCCCTCTGCGCGCTGCTGCTGGCGCCCCATGCCCCACCGAGCGGTGTCCCCGGCGGCACCACCCCCGCCCGGCCGCTGCTGTCGCGACTGGCCACGGCACTCATTCCCTGCTTCTACACCTACGGTGGCTACCAATTGACGATGAACCTCGGGGCCGACCTCAAGGACGCGCGACGCCACTTCGCGCTTGCCATCACGGCGGGCGTGAGCACCGTCATCGTCCTCTACCTGCTGCTCAACTACGCGTACTACGCGGTGCTCGGCACGGCGGGCGTCGCCGGGTCCACGCTCGTCGCTGCGGCATTGTCGCGCGCGACCTTCGGGTCCGGCGGCGAAGTCGTGGTCTCGGTGGCCGTGTTTCTGTCCGCCGCGGGCTTTATCAACGCGACCATCCTGCAGATCCCGCGCAGCTTTCATGCCATGGCATCGGACGGGGTACTGCCGCGCGCATTTTTGCGGGTCAACCCACAGACGCAGGTACACGAGGTGGGACTGCTGTTCTTTGGCGCCACCATGCTCGTCCCGGCTTTCCTGCTGGGCTCCTTCGAGATGCTCCTCAACTACGTGATCTTCACCGACATGCTCAGCATCGCGCTCGTGGCCTCGACAGTGTTCGTCTTGCGCCATCGTCACGTGGGCGATGGGGGCTTTGCCGTCCCCGGCTATCCGTTGCTGCCCGCCCTTTACCTGGCCTGCCTCCTGGGCGTCGCCTGCAGCGTGTTCGTCACGCAGCCGCGACTCGCACTGGCCGGAATTGTGGTCCTGGTGGCGGGCTGGCCGCTGTTCCGGCTGGGCCGCCGCCTGAGCGGGTCCCAAGCGCGCTAAGCACGTCGTCGGAGGAAGCCGGTCTTGTCCTCTCATTGGGGTCTGAGGCGACCCGGGTCGGCATATTCGGTCACGGTCCCCGCCCCGGTGTGGCGAGACGGACCTGAGCCACCTATAGCGACATCTACCTGGATCTTCCGGTCCGCCGCAGCGCTGCGCCGCAGAAGCTGGAAAAGCTCAAAAACCTGAAGTGTGTCGCATCGTCTGCGAGCCGGGTTGCGTAAGGTCGAGCTCGGTCCACCGGCTCGCTCATACCCCGCGCATGTGCCACCGCCAATTGACGCCGTTACGATCCGAGCAGTGCCGCACAAATGCTGTAGCGCAGCAGCAGGGCGCGGAGTGTGCGGCAGCGTACTTACTTTTGCGATGAATTCTCGTACGGTATTTCTCCTTATCCTACATCCATCGGACTAGTGCGATAGTACGTTATCGCCCGGACGCTCCGAGCGGAAACCCCATGAGAGTCACCTCGCCCCATAAGGTTTTTACATGAAGCGCCCAGCACGGGGGGCCGCCGCTGCACGCGCCAGGGCGGTACGTGCAATTTTCTTGGCCATCGCCGCAATTTCCGCCACCGCAATGGTGCACGCTCAAGCGGTACCCACCCGCCACGTGTGGGACGTCGTTCAATCCGGCGCCGCACCCGCGATTGCGAAGCTGCCGGCGGATCGAACGATGGACCTGGACCTGGTCCTGCCGCTGCGTGACGAGGTCGGTTTAGACAGCTTGCTGAGCGAACTCTACGACCCGACGAGCTCGTCTTACCGCAATTTCCTCAGCGTGGAAGAATTCACCGCACGCTTCGGTCCGACGCAGGCCGACTACGACGCCGTGGTTGGGTTTGCCAGGGCCCATGGTTTTGCGGTCACGGGCGGTAGCCGCGATGGCATGGACGTGCAGGTCAGGGGATCCGTATCTGCCGTCGAGGCGGCCTTCCACGTCAGCATGCGCAGCTACCAGCATCCTCTTGAGAACCGTGCCTTCTATGCGCCAGACCGCGATCCGACCGTCAATCTCCCGGTCAGGCTGGCGCACGTGTCTGGACTCGACAACTATTCGATCCCGCGCCCGTTGTTCGTCGCGAAGAGCGAATACGCGGCGGCTCACGGCCTCGATGCTGAATCGATGGTCACCGCTGCCGCCAGGGGTTCGGGTCCCGCAGGCTCGTTCCTGGGCAGCGACATGCGAGCGGCTTATTACGGCGGTACGGCGCTTACGGGTGCGGGCCAGCACGTCGGCCTGTTGGAGTTCTCGGGCACGAATCTCGCCGACTTGCACAAGTATTTCAAGGACGCGGGCGAAGTCAACACCGTGCCGATCACGGTGCTGTCCACGGACGGCAGCAAGACCACCTGCTTCAAGTCGGCGGGCTGCGATGACACCGAACAGACCCTCGACATGACCCAGGCGCTGGGTATGGCCCCCGGGCTGGCGAGCTTGGTGATGTACGTCGGCAGACTCGATACCGCCATCTTCAGCGCGTTGACGACCCACCACCCGCTGGCCACGACCATTGGCTGTTCCTGGACATGGTGGGGGTTCCCGGACGCGCTCAATCCGTACTTTAAGCGGATGGCCGCCCAAGGCCAGACCTTCTTCGCGGCATCCGGCGACCAGGGCGCCTGGTCCCCCTATTCCGACGATCCGTGGCCGGCGGACAGTCCCTACGTCGTTTCCGTCGGAGGCACCGACCTGAACACCTCCGGCGCGGGGGGACCCTGGGCATCCGAGACCGCGTGGGTGGACAGCGGCGGTGGCGTGTCCCCTGAAGAAATTGCGATTCCCGTCTGGCAGAAGCTCAAGGGCGTAGTCACGACCGCCAACGGCGGGTCGAAGACCTACCGCAATGGCCCCGACGTCGCGGCCAATGCAAATTTCACCTTCTACACCTGCGCCAATCAGACTGCGTGTCGGGCGAACGTCTACGGCGGAACCAGCTTTGCCGCGCCCATGTGGGCGGGTTATATGGCGCTTGTCAATCAGCAGCGGGCCCAGCGCGGGGCGGCTGCAATGGGCGCCATCAGCGCGGTAATCTATGCGAACAATGTGACGTCGCGTTACACCACCGGCTTCCACGATATTCAGCGAGGCAGGGCCGGGACCAACGTGGCGGTAAAGGGGTACGATCTGGTGACAGGATGGGGCAGTCCAAAAGCGGGGCTCATAAGCCAGCTGGCGCAAAAGTAACAACGGACGTCCCGTGCGGATACGCGGACGGCGTGGCGGCGTTAGGCAGCCAGCACGCGGCCCGAAGAGAAAATTGCTGACCAACGAATGACGGGTGTCACCGCTCGTGAACGCCGGGGCGTTGCATGATCGACTGGTAAACCGCGCCGCGAACTTGTATCGGGCTGGCGGACGTTCGGGGTATTACTTTGCGCGCTTCAAGCTACGTCAGGATCCCTTCTATTCCCTCCTGCTCGTGGAAGGCCTGGTCCCCGCAGGCGCTCGGATCGTGGATCTGGGCTGTGGCCAGGGCCTGCTCGCAGCGTGGCTCTCGGCCGCGCGGCAGTGTTACCTGGGGGGCAGTTGGGATGACGCCTGGCCCAGGCCACAATCGATCGAGAGCTACCGCGGGACCGATCGCAATGAGTCTGAAATTCGCCGTGCTCGGGCAGCGTTGGGTAGCAGTGCAGAATTCTTCGTGGGCGATGTCCTGGGCGCGCAGCTGTCAGGGGCAACCCTGATTGTGCTGCTGGACGTGCTGCACTACCTCGACTACGCGGCGCAGTTGCAGTTGTTGCGCCTCATCCGCGCCGCATTACCGATGGATGGCTCACTGCTCCTGCGCGTCGGCGATAGTGCCGGCGGCGGCCGCGCCCGTGTCAGCGGCTGGGTCGACACACTGGTCCTGCGGGTGCGCGGCTACGGCAATACCGGGCTGCACCGCCGGCCCTTGACGGAATGGCTGCTGCTGCTGGGCCAGGCAGGATTTACGGTCCAGGAAGTCGCCCGCCAGCGCTCGCTCGGCTACGCCAACTCCCTGCTGCGCGCATCCCCGGCGCCCCTCTGAGCTCCGGTGCCTAAGCCCATACAAGGATCAGCTGCGCATTCGCCCGCCGTGGGCGCGTTCACACGGGCGCGACCGGGCCAATTTCCGCCGCACCGTTCATGCACGGTCGGACGGCAAATTACTGGCGGCCGGAGGCGTATATTGGGCTCGAACTGCCCGATTCTGCGCGGGCCGATTGTCTGGAAACTCGTAAATCGGGTGGGCTAGAGTAACCGAACATGAACGCGCCATCCGCAACCCATCTGGTGCTCATTCCTAGCTTCAATCCTGGCCGCAAGGTCTATGACACGCTTGCCGGTGCGCGCCAACAATGGGCGCCGGTGTGGGTCGTCGTCGATGGCAGCACCGACGGCACCGGGGAAAAATTGGAGCAGATGGCGGCCGCCGACCCGCAGTTGCGGGTCATACGCCTGGCGCGCAACCACGGCAAGGGCGCCGCAGTCCTGCACGGTCTGAAGATGGCCGCAAGCGCCGGCTTCTCCCATGCGCTCATACTTGATTCCGACGGCCAGCACCCCGCCGATCGGATCCCTGCGTTCATGTCTGCGTCTATCGCTGCCCCTGCGGCGATGATCCTGGGAGATCCGCAATTCGATGCCAGCGCGCCCAGTGTGCGCGTCAAGGGGCGGCGCATCTCGAACTGGTGGACAAATCTGGAGACCCTCTGGGCGGGAATCCATGATTCCCTGTTTGGTTTCCGCGTATATCCGATCGCGCCGCTGATAGAGATCATGGATCACCAGATCTGGATGCGGCGCTTCGACTTCGATGTCGAGGTCGTCGTGCGCCTGTCCTGGCAAGGCGTGCCGGCCATAAATCTGCCGGCGCCCGTACGCTACTTTCGCCCCGAGGAGGGTGGCGTGTCGCACTTCAATTACGTGCGCGACAATGCGCTGCTGACCTGGATGCATGCGCGGCTGCTGCTGGGCTGGGCGCTGCGTCTGCCGATGTTGCTGCTGCGCGGGCGCCCATCGTTGAATTCAAGTAGATGACCCCCCCTTATCTGTTGATTCTTGGCTGTTTTTACCGCCGCGCTATTGTTTGTGTAATTCTCTATATAATTGCCGGCGACGACCTGGCGCGCGCTGGGTACAGAGGGTTTCGCGCTCACCTCTCTAGAAGCCTAAAAGGGCCATGGCAAGGCACTGCGGTGCGATTGCCGTCGAAATCCTCGCGCTGGAACTTCCACCCTGTCAGAGACTTTATGCCGGCAAGGAAACTACGTGAACTCGGATGCCAATAACGTGACCCCCGCCGCAACCGGCGCAGCCACCGCGGAGCTGCATAGCGTCATCCGAGAACTGGCGACCCTGATCACTCAGGCCATCAACCTTGACGTCGCGCCCGATCAAATTGATCCGGACGCACCTCTGTACGGGGAAGGACTGGGACTCGACTCCATCGACATCCTGGAAGTGGCGCTGGTCGTGGCCAAGCGCTACGGCCTGCAACTCAAGGCAGAGAGTGAAGAAAATCACGTCATCTTTGCGTCACTGCGCAGTCTCGCCGAGTACGTGGCCGCACACGCAACCGCCGTTGGCTCGCCCCCGATGTGAACACGGGCGGCGGCCAATCGAAGGGCGTTTGAGCGACCCGATCCCGCTGCTCGCCCACGCCTCGCCGGAAGCCCCGGTGGCGTATCGCGCGGGCAAGGCAATAGCGGCCTGGCAGTTTCTCGCCGATGTTGAACGCCTCGCGGCGCTGATCCCGCCCGGGGTCGCGGTCCTCAATGCCTGCACCGACCGCTATCGTTTCGCGGTCGGTCTTGCCGCGGCATTCCTTCACGAGCGCATTAGCCTGCTGCCGCCGACCCACACGCCGGAAGTGGTGCGCCAGATCCGCGCCATGGTGCCTGACGTGATTTGCCTCGCTGACCATCGGCACTGCCGCATCGACCTGCCTACGGTCTTCTTTCCGGATACGCCGGCCCCGCGCGCGCCGCTGTGGCGGGTGCCGCTGATTCCCGCTCAGCGCGTGGTCGCCGATATATTCACGTCCGGTTCCACAGGGGTGCCGCTCCCGCATCGCAAGCGCTGGGGCCCGCTCGTGGATTGTGTGCGCATTGCCGCGACACGCTTTGGCTTTGACAATGCGGAAGGAATGACCGTCGTCGCCACCGTACCACCGCAGCATATGTATGGCTTCGAGAACTCTGTGTTATTGACGCTACACAGTGGCCACGCCTTCTGTGCCGAGCACCCTTTCTACCCGGCCGATATCTGCAGCGTGCTGGCGGCCGTGCCGCCGCCGCGTACGCTGATCTCCACCCCCGTGCATTTGCGCGCGCTGCTGGCGACCAATCTTGCGCTGCCGGAATTGCATGCCGTCGTGTCAGCTACCGCACCGCTGAGCGAGGCCCTGGCGCAGCAGGTGGAACGGCGGCTGGGCGCACCGCTCGTGGAAATCTACGGGTCGACCGAAAGCGGCCAGATAGCCAGTCGCCGGCCAACGCACTCCAAGACGTGGCATCTGCACCCGGGGATCAGCCTGGACAGCAGGGCCGGGCGGATCTGGGCATCGGGTGGGCACGTGGAAACCGCCGTCGCTCTCGGCGACCACATTGAGTTGCTGGATGAGGAGCATTTTGAACTGGGCGATCGTTTGCAGGATGTGGTCAACATTGCCGGCAAACGCAATTCCATCGCCTACCTGAACCATCAGCTGCTCGCCATACCCGGTGTACAGGACGGTGTCTTCTTCCTGCCGCAGGAAACACGCGACTCTGCCACCGGCGTGGCACGGCTGTGCGCTGTGGTGGTCGCGCCGGGGCTCGACGCCGCGACCGTGATCCGGCGCCTGCGCGAGCGCATCGATCCGGTGTTTCTGCCGCGCCCCCTCCGGCTGGTGGCAGCCCTCCCGCGCAACAGCACCGGTAAACTGCCCCTGCAGGTGCTGCGCTCACTCATGGAGCAGCGCTGAAGTGCGCGCCACCCTTGCCGCGCCGGTCAGCGTGACCACCGCGTTTTGCATTGCTGCCGACCATCCCGCGCTGCCGGGCCACTTCCCCGGCGCACCGGTCGTCCCGGGCGCCCTGCTGCTGGCCGAAGGCCTGCAGCGGCTCGAATTGCTGACGGCGCAGCCACTCCAGTGGCGGCGCATCGACAGCGCAAAGTTCCTGCGCCCGGTCGCCCCCGGCACTACCGTCACGGCCACGCTGACCCTGACGGCAGCCAGTCAGGCAAGCATCGAGTTTTGCGTCGCCGGTACACCGGTGGCGCGCGTCGCACTGGCTGCCGCCGCGTCCGCCGGACCGCAGAACCATGCATGATGTAGCGTCCGGGCCGCGCAAACTGCGTCATGCCCAGGCGTGGGCAACCCAGCCTGAACGCGGGAATCTCCGGCTCCTCCGCGCGATGCGCACCCTGTCGCTGCGCTGCGGCCGCTCGCTCAGCCGCATCGTGCTGATTCTGGTTGTCGTCTACTACTGGCTACGACCTGGTCCGACCGCGGGCCACATTGCACGTTTTCAACGCCGGGCGCTGGCGCGCCGCCCCAGCGGCCGCGACCTCTTTTCGCAGCTGCTTGCGTTCGCCACCTGCGTTCACGACCGGGTCTATTTTCTTGACGATCGCTTTGCGGACTTTTGCGTGGAAGTCACCAATGAAGATCTGCTCGTGCGCTGTTTGGAGCATGGCTCGGGATGTTTCTTGATGGGCGCGCATGTCGGCAGCTTCGAAGTGTCGCACGCACTCGGTCGAAGGCACCCCGGGGTTGCCGTAGTAATGGCGATGTACTCCGAGAATGCCCGCAAGCTCAGCGCCGCCCTTGCCGCCATCAATCCGCGCGTGGTGCCGGACATCATCCCGCTCGGCAGCATGGACGCCATGCTGCAGGTCCGTGCCCGCCTCGACCAGGGCGCCTTTGTGGGCATGCTGGCCGATCGAACCCTGGCGGACGAGCCGGTCCTCAACGTCGACTTCCTGGGAACGCCGGCTGGGTTCCCGCTCGGTCCCTGGCGCGCAGCGGCACTGCTGCGCCGCCCGGTGCTGTTCATGGCCGGTCTCTATTGCGGAGCGAATCGGTACCGCATCGTCGTCGAGCCGCTGGCGGACTTCAGCCACACGCCGGCCTCGGCGCGCGACTCCGCCATCCATGAAGCAATTGTCCGCTACGTCCGGGTTTTGGAAGCGATCTGTCGCAGCCATCCCTACAATTGGTTCAATTTCTATGATTTTTGGCATGAGCTTCCCGGTGCACAGGCCGGTTGATTTCCTGCCGCGGCGGGCCGCAGCGCCGGCGCGCCGACTGGCGGCCTGCGCCGCTGTCCTGCTGGCACTTGCCAGCATGCCGCTGGCCGCTCCGGCGGCTCGCGCCGAGGTCGCTGGCGTCGATCTCGACTCCATCCTCGCCTCGCTGGCGAAGCGCCAGCACGGGCACGTTCTGTATTCCGAGCAGATTGACTCCGCGCTGCTGAAACGCCCGCTGCACACTTCCGGCGAGTTGTTCTTCGATGCACCTGACCGGTTAGAGAAGCGGACCTTGCAGCCCGCTGCGGAGGACCTGCTCGTCGAAGGTGAAGTTGTCACGATTATCCGTGGGACGCATCGCACCTCGCTGCGCCTCGGTGACTATCCGCAGCTGAGTCCTTTGCTCAACGCCATCCGCGCCACGCTCGCGGGCGACCGTACGAGACTGGAGAAGAACTTTCAGCTCACTGCCAGTGCCGAGGGACCGGGCTGGTCACTCACGCTCCAGCCGTTGCCATCCGAAAACAAGCCGGTCTTCAAGCAGATTCAGATTCGCGGTGCCGACGGAACGGTTCAAAGCGTGGTGCTGGAACGGGTGACCGGTGAGCGTACCACCATGACGCTAAGCGAGCCGGCAGGGTCCTGATGCGCCGGTCATTTGTGCTTGCGACGCTTTGGTTGCTGGCGTTTGCGGGCTGCGGTTGGATCGTGGCGACCGCGCATTACTCGACGGACCTGTCTGCGTTCCTGCCCTCGGCACCCGATGAGCGCCAGCGGCTATTGGTAAAACTGCTGCGCGAGGGTCCCACGTCGCAGTTGATGCTGATAGCCGTTGAAGGCTCGGACCTGGCCACGCGCGCGCGCCTGTCCCACGAGCTGGCCACGACGCTGCGCCAGCACCGGGAGTTCACCAGCGTTGCAAACGGCGAGCAGGAAGGCTTCGAACGCGACGGCGCCGTGCTCTTTCGGAATCGGTACCTGATCAGCCGCGCCGTCACCGCACAGCGCTTTACCGTGCCCGGTCTGACGCAGGCCATGGAAGCCGCCATCGCCACGCAAGGTGGCACACTCGGTCTGTTCGGCACAGAGCTGCTGGCCCACGATCCGACCGGCGAGATGCCACAGATCTTCGAGCAGCTGGACAGTTTCGGCCATCCCCGCAGCGTGGCGGGAGTCTGGGTCTCCCAGGATGGCGCGCGCGCAGTGCTGATGGCGCGAACCGCGGCGAGCGGCGCCGATACGGACGGCCAAATTCAGGCCATTGCGATCGTCCGCAATGCGTTTTCACAGCTGAACTCGCGCCTCGCGAACGCGGCCACTCTGAGCCTGAGCGGCCCGGGAGTGTTTGCCGCCGAGGCGCGTCACACGATTCAGCGCGAAGTTGGCCGGCTGTCGGCGCTCAGCACGCTGCTGATCGGCACTCTGTTGCTGCTCGTCTACCGCTCTATTACGGCGCTGCTGCTGGGCTTCCTGCCCGTGGTCTGTGGCGCCCTCGCCGGCCTCACGGCCGTCGCCCTGACCTTCAATGTGGTGTACGGCATCACGCTCGGATTTGGCATTACCCTGATTGGCGAGGCCGTGGACTATTCCGTCTACCTGTTTGTGCAGGCCGAGCGCCACAACGCCGGACCGGGGGCGGCGCCTGGTGGAGACTGGACCACCTCGCTCTGGCCGGTCATCCGGTTAGGGATGCTCACCTCGGTGTGCGGTTTCGCATCGCTCCTGCCCTCGGCATTTCCAAGTCTTGCGCAACTGGGTCTGTACACGATTGCCGGACTCATCGCGGCCGCGTTGGTGACGCGCTTCATGCTGCCGTCCCTGCTGCCCCGGGTGCCGCCGGTCCAGACGCTGGAGTTGCCCACTCGGGTGCTCATGCGGGCCATCACGCTGCTGCGTCGCGCTCGACCGGTTCTCTGGCCGCTCGCCGTGGCCATACTGGCGGCACTGTTCTTGAACCGTGGCCAGCTGTGGAATCGCGAACTCAGTTCCCTAAGCCCGGTCGCGCTCGCCGACCAGCAGCGCGATGCCACCCTTCGGGCGGACCTGGGGGCGGCCGACGTGAGCGAGTTGGTGATTGTCTCGGGCCCCGATCCAGAGCGCGTGCTGCGGGCAGCCGAGCTGGCGACGGCCAGACTCGACGTGCTGGTGGCGGACCATGAGATCGCGGGCTACGACTCCCCGAGTCGTTACCTGCCCAGCCAGGCCACGCAGCAGTCGCGCCGCGACAGCCTTCCGGACGAGTCGACGCTGCGCGGGCGTGTCGCGACGGCCGCCGAGGCCGCCGGCCTGGACGCCAGCCAGCTCGCGCCGTTCATCGCGGACGTGGCGGCAGCGCGGCATGCCCCGCTCCTGAATCGGAGCGACCTGAACGGTACCAGTCTGGCCACCGGAGTGGACAGCCTGCTGGTCCGACTCGGCGCCGCCTGGACGGCGCTGATCCCGCTGCGCTCGGCGACTCAGGCGCAGGCCGCCTCAGCCCTCGATGCCGCGCGCCTGAACGACGCTCTGGCGCCGTTGTCCGTTCCGGGTGTGACCATCGCCGCACTGAATTTGAAAGCCGAATCCGACCGGCTGTACGACAACTACCTGCGCAGCGCAATGCGGCTGTGCTGCGGGGGCCTGGTCGCCATCGCGCTGCTGCTGTGGTTTGCGCTCCGGTCCTTCACCCGTGCGGCGCTCGTGCTGCTGCCGCTGTCGCTGGCCGCGCTTGCGGTCGCAGCAGGGTTTGCGCTCAGTCGTCATCCGATGAACATTCTGCATCTGATTGGCTTGCTGCTGATCTTCGCTGTGGGCTCCAACTACGCGCTGTTCTTCGATCGCGGCGCCACCCAGACGGACCCGTTACGAGCCACGCGGACCTTGAGCTCACTGCTGCTCGCCAATCTCACCACGACCATCGGCTTTGGAGTGCTGTCGACCTCGAGCGTGCCGGTATTGTCTGCGCTGGGGAGCACCGTCGCGCCCGGCGCGTTCCTGGCGTTGCTGTTTTCCGCGCTTCTGGCCGGTCGCCACGCCGGCATGGCGCGCGGGGCCGCCGATGCAGGCTGAATTGATCAGCGCCGTACCCGGCGCCGTGGCGAGCACGCGCATCATCCTGATCCCGGGAGTGAATCAGCTCCCCGAGGAGCTGCGGGCCGGGGGGTTCCTGGCGGCGATACATGAGCGCCGCCTGGACATCGACATGGTGCTCGTAGCACCGGAGCTGGCGCATCTCACCGACCGCTCGGCACTGACGCGCCTACACACCGAAGTCGTGCTGCCGGCCCGTGCATCCGGGTGTGTCACCATTTGGTTCGCCGGAATCTCCATGGGTGGATATTTGGCGCTACTGTATGCGGCAGACCATCCCACCGAGCTCGATGGCGTCTGCCTGCTCGCACCTTATCTGGGCAATCGCATGATCAATGCCGAAATCAACCGTTTCCCCTCCCTGGCGAGCTGGAATGCCGAGGCGCCCGACACCGGCGACGAGCTGGCGGAGGAGCGCCGGGTATGGCGTTACCTCGCCGGTCACCTGCCGCGCCTCTCGCCGGCGCATTACCTCGGTTTTGGCAGGGACGATCGCTTTGCGGAGGCGCAGCGCCTGCTGGCGAGTCAGCTGCCCCGGGGAGCCGTCGATGTGATCGACGGCGGGCACGACTGGCGCGTATGGCGCCTGCTGTGGGATCGGTTTCTGGACCGACTGACCGGCCCGGCGCCAAGGTTTACGTGAAGACCGTGCCCGCCAGGATCCCCGCGCCACCCGCTCGCCGGCCTGTCGGCACGGTGATTCGCGTCACCATCCTGATACACCTGTCGGCACTGCTTTTGCTGTTGCATTGGCGATTCTGGCCAGTCTCGCTGGCGATGGTCGTGGTCAATCAATTGGTACTGGCCGTCGCGGGACTTTGGCCACGCAGCACCCTGCTGGGCCCCAACCAGAGGCGCCTGTCGGCGCACGCCGCCGCTGCCGGCCAGGTGGCCCTCACGATCGACGACGGACCCGACCCGGTGGTCACACCCCAGGTGCTCGATTTGCTCGACCGTTTCGATTGCAAGGCCACTTTTTTTTGCATCGGCGAACGCGTTGCGGCTCATGCCGACATTGCGCGCGAAATGACGCAGCGCGGCCATCAAATTGAAAATCACACGCAACACCATTTCCATTACTTCTCACTGCTCGGCCCCGGGGGCATGCGGCGGGAAATCACCCAGGCGCAGAGCACAATTACCGCGGTCGCAAGCCATCGCCCCCGGTATTTCCGCGCGCCGTTGGGCCTGCGGAATCCGCTGCTCGAATCGGTCTTGAGCACCGAGGATCTGCAGCTGGTCAGCTGGACCCGCCGCGGATTCGATACCGTGACCGGCGATCCGCAGCGCGTGCTCGCGCGCCTGACCCGGAACCTGCGCGCCGGAGATATCCTGCTGCTGCACGACGGCCACGCGGCGCGCACCGCCGACGGATCGGTGGTCATTCTAAAAGTGCTGCCGGAGTTACTCGCGGCGATCGCCGCGGCGGGGCTCAGGCCCGTTACCCTGCGCGAGGCCCGCTAAGGTGCGCAAGGCCCCAATTGCGATCAGCGCCCTCACCGCCACCAGCTGCCTCGGGGCCGGGCTCGAGGCCACCTGTGCCGCGCTGAGGGCGCAGCGATCCGGCCTGGCGCCCTGCAACTTCGAGTCGGCGCGCCTGGATACCTACATTGGGCAGGTCGGCGGTATCGACAGCCAGCCCCTGCCCGGGCCGCTGGCAAATTACGGCGGCCGGATCAATCGTCTGGCGCTGCTGGGACTGTCGCAGGACGGCTTCACCGAGGCCACGGCAGGGGCGATTGCTCGCTACGGCGCGCGCCGGGTCGGGCTGTTCCTCGGAACCAGTACCTCCGGGATCCTGGAAGCGGAACTTGCCTACCGACACCGCGATCCACTGACGGGACTATTGCCGGAGGCGTTCAGGTACGCGGAATCGCTGGATTTCTTCTCGGTGGCCAGCTTCGTTCGCAGATTCCTCGGACTGGAAGGACCTGCCGCGGTGGTGTCCACCGCCTGTTCCTCGAGTGCGAAGGTATTCGCCATGGCCAAGCGCTACATCGACCTGGGGCTGATCGATGCCGCTGTGGTGGGGGGCGTCGACTCCCTGTGCCTGACGACGCTCTACGGCTTTCATTCGCTCCAGTTGACCTCGACGCTGCCGTGTCGGCCGTTTGACGTGGACCGCGACGGGATCTCGATCGGGGAAGGGGCCGCCTTCGCCTTGCTGGAGGGCGCTTCCGGTTCAGGAAGCCCAGGGTCCCTGGCAATTCTGGGCGTCGGCGAATCGAGCGACGCCTACCACATTTCCGCGCCGCATCCGGAAGGGGCCGGCGCGCGTCTGGCGATGCAAGCGGCTCTGGACGACGCCGGCCTGGCGCCGGGCGCGGTCGACTACATCAATCTGCACGGAACCGGAACGCCCAGCAACGATTGCGCCGAAAGCAAGGCCGTCGAAGCGATCTTCGGCACCGAAGTGCCCTGCAGTTCCACCAAAGGGGCCAGCGGTCATACGCTCGGCGCGGCGGGCGCGTTTGAAGTTGCCGTATGCGCTCTGGCCATCACCCAGGGATTCATGCCCGCCGGCCTGCACTGCGCCACCCTCGACCCGGCGTGCCATGTCAATTATCTGCGGGTCAACGCAGCCTCCACGCCGGCCGTCGCGCTCAGCAATTCCCTGGGCTTCGGCGGTACCAATTGCAGCATCCTGCTGGGCCGCCGAGGATGAATCCCGCGGTCGCTGTTGCTGCCGGCCTGGAGGCCGTGGGACTGCTCGGTCCAGGCATGAACGGGTGGCCGCAAGGGCGCGCGGCACTGCTCGGTAACGCGCCGTACCTGGCCGCGCGCACGCTCATTCCGGTATCCATGCAGCTGCCCCCCGCGGAGCGACGCCGCGCGGTGCGGGTGGTCAACCTCGCCCTCGCCGTGGGCCAGGAGGCGACCGCGGGCGCCGCTGTCGATCTCACGGCCCTGCCCACGGTGTTTGCATCCTCGGTGGGCGACAACGATACCTGCCACGAATTACTGCAGACGCTGGCCACGCCGGACCGGCAAGTGTCACCAACCCGGTTCCACAACTCGGTGCAAAACGTCACCGCGGGTTACTGGAGCATCGCGGCCCGCGCCACGGCCTCTTACACCATGGTATGCGCCTACGACGGCAGCTTTGCCGCGGGACTGGTGGAAGCCCTGAGCCTGGTGGCCACCCATCGGAACAGGGTCCTGCTGGTCGCCTACGACACGGATTATCCGACGCCGCTCCGTGAGAAGCGGCCGATCGTGGATGCGTTTGCGGTCGCGCTGCTGTTGGGGCCGGGTCCGGCGGCGGGGAGTCTGGGCGGCATTACCTGCTCCTACAGCGGCGAACCCGCAGCGCCCATGCGCCGGCCGGAATTCGAAGCACTGCGCCTGTCCGCGCCGGCGGCACGTGCCCTGCCGCTGCTGGAGCTGATCGCGCTGGGGCGGTCCGGCGTCACGAATCTCGAGTACCTTGATGGCCTTAGCCTCTCAGCGGCCGTTACGCCATGCGCCTAGATCACGCCTGGATCGCCTCGCACATACCGCACCAGGGGGCCATGTGCCTCATCGATGAAGTACTGGACTGGAGCGCCACAGAAATTCGCTGCGCCACGGGCTCGCACCGCTTGACCTCGAACCCGCTGCGGACCGAGGATCGCCTCAGGAGCGAGTGCGGCATCGAGTACGCGGCACAGGTGATCGCCATTCATGGCGTGCTGAACTCCACGCCCCGCGACGCGCAACCGGTGGCCGGCATGCTGGTCGGTGTTCGCCGGGTGACTTTGCACGTGCGCCGGCTCGATGATATTGAGGGCGACCTGGTGGTCCGAGGCGTTCAAATAAGCGGCGATGCCACCGCGCAGCTGTACGACTTTTCGATCGCCGCGGCGAACAGGACGCTGTTGGCCGGTCAGGCCACTATTGTCCTGAGACTTCCCGCGGCGGCACCTGCCCCCGCCGGAGCGCGCGGATGAATGCACCGTTCAAATATGCGCTGGTGACCGGCGGGAGTGGTGCCATCGGCGCCGCGATCAGCCGCCAACTTGCGGCTGCGGGACACTATGTCTACGTGCATTCCCACCAGAGCCTTCCGGCCGCACAGGCCCTCGCCGAAGAGCTGACTGCCGCGGGCGGGCAAGCGCGCGCGCTCAGCTTCGATGTGACCGATGCCGCCGGCACGCTCGCCGCACTTGAGCCGCTGCTCGAGCGCGGCCCGATTCAGATCCTGGTCAACAACGCCGGCATTCACGAGGACGCCGTGTTTCCCGCTATGCGCCCGGATCAATGGCACCGCGTAATCGACGTCAGCTTGCACGGTTTCTTCAACGTGACGCAGCCGCTGACGATGCCGATGATCCGCACCCGCTGGGGGCGCATCATCACCGTCTCGTCGGTGGCCGCGATCATGGGAAACCGCGGCCAGGTCAACTACGCCGCCGCCAAGGGTGCCTTAAACTCGGCAACCAGGGCACTGTCGCTGGAACTGGCCAGCCGAGGCGTGACGGTCAACGCCGTTGCGCCGGGACTGATCGACACGCCCATGACTCAGGGCCTGTTCGACGCGGACGCGATTGCGCGACTGGTGCCGATGAAGCGCATCGGTACGCCGCAGGAAGTCGCGAAGCTCGTGGCATTCCTGGCGTCCGAGGACGCTTCCTACATTTCCGGCCAGATCATTTCCGTCAACGGAGGCATGGCTTGAATACCGCAGTCCCGGCTGGATCAGGGTCAACGTGACGGATCCCCTGCCAGCGCCAGCCGAGCCGTGCGACGTGGCCGTGATCGGCGGCGGCCCGGCCGGCAGTACCGCGGCCGCCCTGCTGGCGCGGCGCGGCTACAGGGTGATTGCCCTCGAGAAGGCGCATCATCCGCGTTTCCACATCGGCGAATCGCTCCTGCCGATGAACCTCCCAATCTTTGAAAGGCTCGGGGTCCTGGACAAAGTGCGGGCCCTGGGTGTCTACAAGGCCGGTGCGGATTTCGAGGCCGAAAACGCCTCCGGCTATAACACGTTTGCCTTCGCCAATGCCCTGGGAAACAGCCCGCCCCACGCCTTTCAGGTGTGGCGGCAGGACTTCGACCAGATGCTGTTCGAACATGCCCGGGAATGCGGCGCGGATACTCGGGAGGGCCACGAGGTGGTCGGGATCGATCAGGCCGGTCCGCGAAGCACCCACCTCGAAGTCCGCACCGACGACGGCCGCAGCTACCGCATTCAGACCCGTTACCTGGTCGATGCGAGCGGTCGCGACACCTTCCTCTCCGCCAGGAAGAAATTGCGGCGCAAGAACCGTGAACATCAGAGCGCGGCGATCTTCGGACACTTCCGCGGTGCCGAACCACGGCCGGGCAAGGACGCGGGCAACATCAGCATGTACCGCTTCGAGCACGGGTGGATGTGGATGATTCCGCTTCCCGACGGGGTCATGAGCGTGGGCGCCGTGTGCCGGCCCGATTACCTCAAGCAGCGCAAGGGCAAAACGGTGGATTTCCTGCTGGCGACGCTGCAGAAGAATCCCGGTCTCTGGCGACGGGTCAGGGATGCGGAGTTGATCAGCGACGAGGTGCGGGCCACGGGAAACTATTCCTACGACTCGAGCCGTATGGGCGGCCCGGGATGGGTGATGGTCGGCGATGCCTTCGCGTTTCTGGATCCGGTGTTCTCCTCCGGCGTGTACCTGGCGATGAGCGGGGCGGAACAGGCCGCTGAGCTCGCCGATGCGGCCCTGCGCCAGCCGGCCCGCGAGAAGGCCTTGCTTCGCGGACTGGAGAGGCGCCAGCGCGCCGGAATGGCGCGCTTCTCGTTCTTCATCTACCGCTTCAACGGTCCGGTAATGACGCAGATGTTCGGCGATCCGCGCAACAACTGGCAGGTCCAACAGGGAGTGATCTCGATGCTCGCCGGCGACCTGTTCGATACGCCCAAGGTCCTGCGGCGCCTGTCGCTGTTCAAGCTCATTTACGCCGTCTGGGCCGTGCGCCACTGGCGGAGCTGGCGTGCGGAAGACCGTTACCGGCTGGCCCAGGCGCGCTCGGAATTCACCGGGGGCACGACACCGTTGGACAAGGCCTGAGCAGCCGCGAAATTCGCGCTTGCCCCCGCAGACGAGCCCGATGCGGTAACTGGCCAGAGCAATCAGTCGCTATGACTGTCGGCAGCAAGCTCCGCACGCGCTGGCCCGGCTCGCGCTGCTCAAGCGTGCCTCGCTGCCCGCGCCTGGGAACTGTCATAGGATCGAGAGCGGGATGACACACATGGACAACCCGGTGATTTTCGGCGCCTCGATCCTGATCCTGCTGCTAATGCCCGGCCCCACCAACACACTCCTGGCCACTTCCGGAGCAACCGTCGGCTTCCAGCGTTCGGCGCCTTTGCTGCTGGGCGAAATCGCCGGTTACACCCTGTCGATTCTGCTGATCGAATTCGTGCTCGGCCCTGCCATGTCTGGCGCACGGCTCACGGCTTCGACCCTGCGCATCGCGGCGGGTGCCTACCTCATGCTGCTTTCCATCAAGTTATGGCTAACGCCCTTCCCGTTAGCGCGCGCGGTCATATCGCTCCGTCAGGTCTTCGTCACGACTCTTCTGAATCCGAAGGCTCTGGTCTTTGCGCTGGTGCTCATTCCCTTCGGCTCGCCGCACGCTTCGTGGTATTTCTCGGCGTTTCTGGCCATAGTCCCTGCAGTCGGAACCATGTGGATCGTCGCCGGAGGTCTGTTGGGACGACATGCTGATCCACTTTGCGCGATGTCCTTTCCCAAAGCGGCATCGCTCGTACTGGCGATAATATCCGCGACATTGATTGTTTCGGCTTTCTCCTGGTCACGCTAGATAGCGGTGCCATGCCGGGGTCCGGCGTTACAGCTTGATCCTCAGAAACAGCATTGTTGAAACCGGCCCGGCGCCGTAACTTGCGTCCAGGACCGCTGGGTAGCGATACACCGAGACCAGACCGCCGACGCCGAGGCGCGGCAGCGCCTGGTGCTTGAAATCGTAGATATAACCCAGCGATAGGCTGTCGATCGTAAACATCTGTCCGTACAAGGGCTGGCCAGGCATGAACAACTCGTCTTTCTCAACCCGCTCGGCACGCCCGAAGAGCGTATGCGCACCTTCCAATATCAGCGCGGACTCGAGTAACCACGCGTCGCTCGAGGTGCCGGGGCTGGGGTCATTGCGACCAAAGGCCAGGGTCGTCTGCCATTGCACCGTGCTGAGCATGCGGTTGTAGCTTATCGACGCGGTGCTGCGGCGAACCGCAACGCCGGGTTCAAGCTGCTCGGGGCTGGCCAGCCGGCCGTAACTGACCTGCACCGACAGATCGGCGAGCGCGTTGTAGGAGAGCCGCGCTGAGTACGAATCGAGGCGACGCAGGTCGACGTCGTAGCGATACTGGTCCGGCTCCCGGCCGTTGAATACCGAGGCCTCGAGCTTTACGCGATCCCAGACGTAGCCCGCGGTGACGACACCGTACGTGACATGCGTGGAATCGAGCCAGTGGTGGCTCAGCGGCGCCTCCGGGTTGTCCAGTCCGGAGAAGCGATGCATGAAGGCCGGCGGCCCGAGGGCCGGCTCGCCCGCGATGCCCGCATAGGCAAAGACGGCGCTGCGTGCGGAGAGATTCGAGCTGTAGGTGGCCGCCGCCTCCATGAGCAGGTCGTGCGGATGCTGGCGATCGATCAGCGGGTGCACGCCGTCTGCGGTCTCGCCGCTCTGGAAGAGTTCCGGGTAGCCGTTTTTGCCCATCAGCGGGTCGGCGGAGATCATGAGCCGGACGCCCCAGGCCCCGTATTGAAGCTCGCGACGTCCGATGAACATCAGCATGCTGTTCGAAAACGTCTTTGTAGCGCCTCGCGGTCCGCCCTGGTCGTCGTAGATGAGGTTGGCCATGCCGTGCCACATGGTGTTCCACGTGCTGCCCATCTGATGCCATCCGGCCATCGGGGTCGAATCCGGCTGCCAGCTGGTGCCCGACGCCTCGCGCGACTGCGGGTAAGGGCCGTACAGGCCCGGCATCGACATCGCGGGCATCGTCTCCGACATGGCCGTCCCGTCGGCGGCGGCTTGATTCGCCTCAAGTCCCGCGTCGGTGGCCGGGGCTGCAATGCAGTGAACCGCCGGCATTAACGCGCAGGCGGGCGCCGCGATGGCCGCGAACCGCCACGCGCTCGCGACTACCGACTTCAGAAGGACATCCTGACGACGCGAAGGCGCAGGGCATTGCCGATGACGGACACCGAACTCAGACTCATGGCGGTGGCTGCGATCATGGGCGAGAGGAGCACGCCGAATAGCGGATACAGGGCACCCGCGGCAATCGGTATGCCGATCATGTTGTACGCAAACGCAAGCACCAGGTTCTGGCGGATGTTTCGCATCGTTGCGTTGCTCAACGCCCGGGCGCGGACGATCCCGCGCAAATCCCCCTTTACCAAGGTGATTCCGGCACTCTCGATCGCGACGTCGGTTCCCGTGCCCATGGCGATTCCGACGTCGGCGGAGGCCAGCGCCGGCGCGTCGTTGACGCCATCTCCGGCCATGGCAACGACCGCGCCGCTGGCTTGCAGGCGCTTGATGATTTCGCACTTCTGAGCCGGCAGGACGTCCGCATGAATGTCCCGGATGTCGAGCCTGCGGGCGATGGCCTCCGCCGTACGGTGGTTGTCCCCCGTCACCATCACGATCCGCATGCCCCTGGACTTCAGCGCCTCGAGCGCTGCCGGCGTCGAGCTCTTTATCGGGTCGGACACCGCGATCAGCCCGAGCAGGGCGCGGCCACGGGCGACAAACATTACGGTGGCTCCTTCATCGCGCAGCCGGTCAGCCTCAGCGGCGATGGAACCCAGCTCGACTCCGGCTCCGGCCATCAGGCTCCGGTTGCCAAGTGCCACAGGCTCGCCGCCCAGCAAGCCGCGCACGCCCTGGCCGGTAATGGAATCAAATTGCGAGATCACGGCGGGCGTGGCTGGGTGCCCGCTGACGTAGTTTCGGACGGCCTGGGCCAGGGGATGTTCGCTGTATTGTTCCAGGCCCAGCGCCACTCCCAGCAGCGCCTCGGGCGCAACTCCGGGCGAGGTGACAAGCCGGGTGACCTCCGGCTTGCCCGCGGTCAGGGTGCCGGTCTTGTCAATGACCAGCGTGTCGACCTTCTCCATGCGTTCGAGGGCAGCGGCGTTCCTGATCAGGACGCCTTCATGCGCCCCTCTACCGACCGCGACCATGACGGACACCGGAGTGGCCAATCCCAGCGCACAGGGGCAAGCGATTATCAGCGTGGTGACTCCCACCACGAGCGCGTGCGCGACTGCCGGGGCTGGGCCCCAGACCAGCCAGCCCACAAAGGCCAGTGCCGCCACGGCGATGACACCTGGGACGAACCAGGCGGCCACCTGGTCGGCGAGTCGCTGGATCGGTGCCTGGCTGCGCTGCGCGGCCGAAACGAGGGCGACAACCTGCGCAAGCAGCGTGTCCTTGCCGATCTTCTCGGCGCGCATGACGAAGGACCCCGTGCCGTTCACGGAACCTCCGATGACGGGCGCTCCACCGGCTTTCTCGACCGGCATGGACTCTCCGGTGAGCATCGATTCGTCCACGCTGCTGGCGCCGGCCTCCACCACGCCATCGACCGGAATGCGCTCTCCCGGCCGAACGCGCAGTCGATCGCCGACCTGGGAATCCTCCAGCGCTATGTCCATTTCCGTACCGTCGTCGGCGAGGCGATGCGCGATTCTGGGCGTGAGGTCCAGCAGGGCCCGTATTGCCCCGCCGCTGCGCTCCCGGGCTCGCAACTCGAGGACCTGCCCCAGCAGGACCAGGACGACGATGACGGCCGAGGCCTCAAAATACAGGCCCACCTGCCCGTGCACGTCGCGCAGATCGGCGGGGAACAGTCCGGGCGCCACAATGGCCGCTACGCTGTAGAGGTACGCGGTGGCGACGCCCAATGCGATCAAGGTGAACATGTTCAGCCGGCGCCGGGCGACGGATTGCACCCCACGCACCAGGAACGGCCAACCGCACCACAGGACGACCGGCGTTGATAAGGCGAATTGAACCCAGGGCGACCAGGACGCATCGACGAGCGGCGCAAGACTGCGCACGTCATGACCCATCGCGAGCACCAATTCCCCGAGCGCCAGCGGTGCACCGATCCAAAGCCGGCGGCGCATCTCCAGCAATTCCGGATTGACGCCGGTATCGCCCGTGGGATTGGCAAGCTCCAGTGCCATCCCGCAAATCGGACAGGATCCGTGAGCGGCCTGGCGGATCTGCGGATGCATGGGACAGGTGTAGATCGCTCCGGAGCCAGCCTGATGGGCTGCCGCGGTCGAGGCCATGCCCGTTGGCTCAGGATATGCCGGGTACTGGGCGGGATTCGCGGAAAACCGCGCTTGGCAGCTGGCGCTGCAGAAATAGAGCCGCATTCCCTTGTGAGTCAGCGTGTTGGGGGATTGGGCGGTGACCTTCATCCCGCATACCGGATCGGTCAGCGAGTAACGATCAGCGCTGACTGGATCGCTGGCGGTTTGCAGAACCGGGGTACTCCGATGGCTGGGCGGGCTGGCTGGCATGGATGGCCCCTCCGCTTTCGGAGGCGTCCGCGTAGTCTAGGGCACACATGCCCGTGCGCGCACGGCGGTTACCGAGCAGGGTGAACCCCCAGTAGAGTGCCCGGCACGCCCCTCCCCCCAAGGCGCCCGGCTCAGTGTTCTGTACGGCCCCCGGGCCGAGAATGGCGCTACTTTAAGTGCCTGCGCATTTCCGATGGCGAGCACAAGTCGCCGCCCGTCGCCAGAGCCGCCCCGTCGCGCTGGAGCGCCATCATCAGTGTCGTCCGACGCACGATTGAGCCTCCCGCCTATGTCCCCACCCGCAGCGCCGGTGAAAATGCATCTGGTCCTCGACCAAATCACGGCTAACGGAGCCACCTGGGAAGCGAAATCCGTGCGTTACGCGAGTGGCCGGACGCGCCACGGCTGCGGAAGCAGCGACTCCCCACTCCTCGGCCTTGCGGACGTGAATCGGTCGCCGCCAGGCGGTCCTAAGGAGCTCTCATGGCAAGCAAGAAGAAGGGTAAGAGACAGGGGGCGAGTCGGAAGGTCGAACGCGCCATGCACGAGATGAAGCGCGGCAAGCTCAAGAGCGGCCGCTCCGGAAAGAAGGTAACGAGCCGCAAGCAGGCCATAGCCATCGGCCTCTCCGAGGCGCGCAAAGCGGGCGCCAAAGTGCCGGCCAAAAAGCATCGTGCGCGGAAGCAGTAGAGACCCTCTCCATGGACCCGGCTGCGTAGATTGGGATATCTGCCGGCAGGGGCCGACCTATCAGGCATTCCGGCCTGCATCCGCGGCAGTCGTCCGTCGCCGTGACCGTTTCGCGGGCATGTCCGATCAACCGATGTGCAACTCGCCCGCGCCGCACGATGTCGGTCTCTCAAGAGTGGGCGTGCCGGCAGTAGGCGCTCGCATATGACGACTAAAAAGGTCGCAGACACGGAACTGCACAGCGCCATGACTCACACGGTGCACTCCGACGCGCTGGTCGTCTTTGGCGCGACCGGTGATCTCGCGCACAAGATGATCTTTCCAGCACTCTACGCATTGGTCCGGCAGGGCGTGCTCGCTGTCCCGGTGATCGGCGTCGCGTGCTCTAACATGAGCCTGGCGCAGCTGCGCACGCGCGCCGAGGACGGCATTCGGAAATCCAATCGGACCATCGACCGGCGGGCACTGAAACGCCTGCTTTCGATGCTGCGCTACGTGGATGGCGATTACAACGACCCAGCGACGTTCCGGGCGCTCAGGAAGGCGCTCGGGTCGGCACGCCACCCGGCGCATTATCTTGCCATCCCGCCCGCCCTGTTCGCGACGGTTATCCAAGGGCTCGGCGCCGCCGGCCTGGCCGATGGGGCGCGCGTGATCGTCGAAAAGCCGTTCGGCCGCGATCTGGCTTCCGCACGGGAGCTCAACCGGGTGGCGCGCTCGGTGTTCCCGGAGGATGCGATCTTCCGTATCGATCATTTCCTGGCGAAGGAAGCGATCATGAACATCCTTTACTTCCGCTTCGCCAACTCCTTCCTGGAGCCGATCTGGAACCGCAACTACATCGACAGTGTCCAGATTACGCTGGCCGAGAACTTCGGGGTACAGGGCCGCGGCGCGTTCTATGAGAGCGCCGGCTGCCTGCGCGATGTGGTCGAAAACCATCTCTTCCAGATCGTCGCGCTGCTGGCGATGGAACCGCCCACCTGCCGTGGCTTTGGCGCCGTGCATGGCGAGGTCGCCGACGTCTTCCAGGCGATCCGCCCGCTCGACCCGGCTGACCTGATACGCGGCCAGTACCTCGGCTACCGCCGTGAACCGGGCGTCGCCGGGCGCTCCGACGTGGAGACCTTCTGTGCGCTGCGCCTGTTCATCGATTCGTGGCGCTGGCAGGGCGTACGCTGGTACCTGCGCGCCGGCAAATGCCTGGCCGAGTCGGCGGCCGAGGTGATCGTGCAGCTGAAGCCGCCGCCGCAGCGCCTGTTCGCCGATTCGGCGCCGGCGCTGGGCCGTGGCAACTATCTGCGCTTTCGCCTCTCCCCCCGTTCCACCGTAGCGCTGGCAGCCCGCGTCAAGCGCGCGGGTAAGGACTTCATTGGCGACCAGCGCGAACTGTGCCTCGTCGATGAGCGGCCGGGACAGGAACCGCCCTATGCGAGGCTGTTGGGCGACGCGCTGGCGGGCAATGGGGCGCTCTTCACCCGCGAGGATGCCGTGGAGGCCGCCTGGTCGGTGGTCGCGCCGGTGCTTCAGCGCCACGACCGCGCGATTGCCTACCGGTGTGGCAGCTGGGGGCCCAAGCAAGCCGACGCGCTGATCGCCGCCGACGGGCGCTGGTTCAATCCGAGGCTGACCGATGCCACTCCCGATTGAAGATTACGGATTGATCGGGGATTGCCATGCCGCCGCCCTCGTCGGGCGCGATGGCTCGATCGATTGGCTGTGCCTGCCTCATTTTGATTCGCGCGCCTGCTTCGCGGCGCTGCTGGGGGAGCCCGAGCACGGCCGCTGGCTGATAGCACCTGCCGAGGGCGCGCGCGATGTCCGGCGGCGCTATCGCGACGGAACACTGATTCTGGAAACCGATTTTGAAACCGAGCAGGGCGCGGTGCGGCTCGTCGACTTCATGCCCCTCTCGACGAAGCGCTGGGACGTCGTGCGCATCGTGCAGGGCTTGCGCGGGAACGTGGCGATGCGCATGGAGCTGATCATCCGTTTCGACTACGGGTCCATCGTGCCCTGGGTACGGCGCTGCCACGAAGTTCTGCAGGCCACAGCCGGGCCGGACACGCTGGAATTACGCACCGCCGTCGCGGTTCGCGGCGAGAACATGCGGACTGTGGCGGACTTCTCCGTGGGTGCGGGCGAACGCCACCCCTTCACTCTCAATTACCGTTCTTCCCATGCCGCCGCGCAGCCGGCCATCGACCCCGAGCGGGCGCTGCGCTCCACCCAAAGGAGCTGGCGCAAATGGTCCGGGCGTTACACGCGAGCAGGCCCCTGGCACGAGGCGGTAGTGCGCTCGCTGATTACGCTCAAAGCGCTGACCTACGAGCCGACCGGGGGAATCGTGGCGGCCCCCACGACCTCCCTGCCGGAGCAGCCGGGCGGGGTGCGCAACTGGGATTACCGCTACTGCTGGCTGCGAGACGCCACCTTCGCCCTTAACGCCCTGCTGCTCGCCGGCTATCACGAGGAAGCGAGGTCCTGGCTCGGCTGGCTGTCGCGCGCCGTGGCGGGAAACCCGGAAGACCTGCAGACCCTGTACAGCATCACCGGCCGGCGGCGCCTCGATGAGCATGAGCTGGACTGGTTGCCCGGCTACGGCCGCGCGGCACCGGTAAGGATAGGCAACGCCGCGTCCCGACAGTTCCAGCTCGATGTGTACGGCGAGGTGATGGACACCCTGCACCTGGCGCGCGCCGCCGGCCTGGCGCCGGAGCCCTACGCCTGGAGAATCCAGGTCGCTCTGCTCGGGTTCCTGGAACAGCACTGGCAGGATCCGGACGAGGGCATCTGGGAAGTGCGCGGGCCACGCCGCCACTTCACCCACTCCAAGGTGATGGCCTGGGTCGCGTTCGACCGCGCGGTCAAGGACGCCGAAACCTACGGCCTGGACGGCCCGGTGGCACGCTGGCGCGAGCTGCGCGATGCGATTCACTCCCAGGTCTGCGCCCGGGGCTATGACGCGCGGCGCAACACCTTCGTGCAGTCCTACGAAACACCGCACCTGGATGCCAGCCTGCTGTTGATTCCGCAAGTCGGCTTTCTGGCGCATGACGATCCGCGCGTGCGCGGCACGGTCGCGTTGGTGGAGCGGGATCTGGTTGTGGACGGCCTGGTGCTGCGCTATTCGACCGACACGGGCGTGGACGCGCTGCCGCCGGGCGAAGGCGCATTTCTGCCCTGCTCGTTCTGGCTTGCGGACTGCCTCGTGCTCACCGGGCGCCGCGCGGAGGGACAGGCGCTGTTCGAACGCCTGCTCCAGCTGCGCAATGATCTTGGACTCCTGGCCGAGGAATACGCCCCCAGGGAGCGCCGGTTGCTCGGTAATTTTCCCCAGGCGCTGACCCATATGGCGCTCATCAATACCGCGCGGCTGCTGTCCATGCCCGAGCATCAGGCCAGGCAGGCCAGCCGGAAGGGCGAGCGCCCGGTAGCGGTGGCGTGCACCCCATGAACTCGCGCAGCCGCAAGCGCCCCAGGATTCTGGTGATCGACGTCGGCGGCTCGCACGTCAAATGCCACCTGGGCAGGCGCAGCAAGCCGGCCCGGTTCAGCTCCGGTCCCACGCTCACGCCGGAGCAGATGGTCAAGAAGGTGCTGAAGATCACCAGGGGCTGGCGCTATGAGGTGGTTTCGATCGGCTACCCTGGCGTGGTCCGGCGCGGCGCGATCGCGGCCGAACCGCACAACCTGGGCCCGGGATGGGTCGGGTTCGATTTCCGGGCGGCGTTCAGGCGCCCGGTGAAACTCATCAACGACGCGGCCATGCAGGCGCTCGGGGCCTACACGGGCGGCAGCATGCTGTTTCTTGGTCTGGGCACCGGGCTCGGGACCACGCTGATCGTCGACAACGTGATCGCTGCGATGGAGCTGAGCCACCTGCCCTATCGCAACGGGCAGAACTACGAAGACTACGTCGGCGCGCGCGCGCGCAAGCGACGCGGCAACAAACTATGGCGCGGTGACGTCGAGCGCGCCCTGGAAGACTTACGGCAGGCGCTGCTGCCCGAATACGTCGTGCTGGGCGGCGGCAACGTAGCGCATCTGCGACGCCTGCCCGCGCAGACCCGACGCGGCGGCAATGCCGACGCCTTTGCCGGCGGCTTGCGCCTGTGGGAGCGCGAGCGCTCCCCACACCGGCGTTACACACAATTGCGAAGGGTAGAGCATGAGCGCCATACAACAACTGCATGACCTTGGCCAGAGCCTGTGGCTGGACAACATCACACGCCAACTGATCGTTGACGGCGGCCTGGAACGGTACATCCAGCAGTTCCACATCACCGGCCTGACGTCCAATCCGACGATATTCGACGCCGCCATCGGCGCCGGCGACGCCTACGACGCCGGCATCCGGGAGAAGGCCCTGGCGGGCGAGAGCGGAGAACGCCTGTTCATCGAGCTCGCGCTGGAGGACTTGCGTGCCGCCGCCGACCAGTTCCGACCGGCGCACGAGTCCAGCGACGGTGTGGACGGGTGGGTGTCGATGGAGATTTCACCGCTCCTGGCCGGAAACACCCAGGGCAGCATTGAGGCTGCACGGCAGATACACCAGCAGGCCGCCCGCCCGAACCTGCTGGTCAAGATACCGGGCACTCCGGAGGGCATTCCTGCCATTGAGCAATCAATCTTCTCCGGAGTACCAATCAACGTGACCCTGCTGTTCTCGCGCGAGCAGTATGTGGCGGCCGCCGAGGCGTACCTGCGCGGCATCGAGCGCCGGATTGCCGCCGGACTGAATCCGCGCGTCGCTTCGGTGGCTTCGCTGTTCGTCAGCCGTTGGGACACGATGGTCAAGGATAAAGTGCCTGCCGAATTGCGCAACCGCCTGGGACTCGCCGTCGCAGCACGCGTCTATCGCGCCTACCTGGAAATGTTCGCCTCGCCTCGTTGGCGCGCACTTGCCAGAGCCGGTGCCCGTCCGCAGCGCCTGCTCTGGGCGAGCACCGGCACGAAGGATCCGCAGGCCCCCGAGACCCTGTACGTGGAGGCGCTCGCCGCGCCCGATACCATCAACACGCTGCCGGAAAAGACGCTGCGGGCCGTTGCCAAGCACGGCGAGTTCAGCGGATCGACGTCCCTCGACGACGCCGATGCCGAGGCGACCCTCGCGCGCTTCGCGCGCGCCGGAGTGGATATCCAGGCCCTCGCTGGGCGGTTGCAGCGCGAAGGCGCCCGCTCATTTGTCGCCTCCTGGCAGGAATTGCTGAAGCGCGTTGCGGACAAGAGCAAGGCGCTTGTCGGCGCCGGCAGGCGCTACGCCTGATTACGGTGCCGGAGGCGCGAGCGCGGAGCACGCCGGGATGAGGCGTGCGCGCCGAAGTTCGAGCGAGCCCGCCTAAGCCACCGGACGGACCCGCCCCGGCTGTCCCAGGGCGCACTCCAGCGAGGCGCGATCCCACCCGCCGCCGTCGGCTGCCGCTGCGTAGGCGGACTTTAAAAAGTCCAGCAGCAGGGCATCGGGATCGGCGGCCGTGCTTACCCGGTCGTAGGGCAAAATGAATTCCCGAAGGGTGCCGTCGTAAGAAGCCCCTTGGGTTACCGGCTGACTACGGAAACCGTCCGGTTCGGGATAGGCATAAGAGTAGAAGGCGGCATGCGGAAAGGCGTCGTTCCCGGGCCAGAACCCCGCGCTGCTGACTTCGTGCGAATAGGCTTCGCGCGCGACGGCGTCCGGCAGCCCCGGGACCCCGCCGGGATGGCGCGGTGCGGGCCGCCCCGAGAACCGCGTGACCGCGAGGTCGAAGCTCCCCCAGAAAAAATGGACGGCACTCACTTTGCCGAGGAAGCCGGTCCGGAACTGCTTGAGTACGCGATCCGCCTGCACCAGGGCGCGCCAGAAGCGGTTGGCCGCCGTGCGGTCATAGTCCGAGTGAATTCGGTCGCTGGAAAATGCGATCGGGTTGGCCACTTCGTTCGGGAGCTCGTTGATCGACACCGAAACCCCGATCTGCTTAAGCAGCTCGAGCACGCGACGGTAAAAGTCAGCCACCGACTGCGGTCGCAGTGCCATCGTGCGTTCCGCTCCCTCACTGGTCCTAAAGAGCAAGCGGTGCCCGATAAAGTCAAACTCCGCTTCGAATATTTCGTGTCCAAACGGCACCGGGCCGGTGCCCAGACCGCGCGCGGTGACGTATAGCGGCACCTGCCAGCTGTGGTTAATCCACGGCGTAAGAGACAGCCTGACCTTGCCGATCACCTGAGACCACAGCTGCAAAGTTGTCAGCGTGGTGCGCCAGGTCGGATAAGAAAGATGGGGCCAGATTTTGACTGCACTATCCATTCACTGCCTCCGGGGTGCGTGCTTGGCTCCTGTCCAGGATCGCACTGGCGGTGTCGTACACCCATTTTGTGCGCCCTGGCGGCCATTGGCCATTATTGACACCTGCTGCCTCCCCCTCCCCGGCGACAATAGTCGCCTCCAAGCCAGCGCGCCAGACGGCGGCCGGAGGAACTGGACTGCCAGCATTCAGGCGCCGCTCCGTCAGCCGGAGGCGGGCAGCGGGGCGCCATTGGTGTGCCGCGGGATGTGGCAGTTGTTCTATGATCGGGCGCGAAAACCCGGCGCAAAGCCGGACCGGGAGGTACTGCCGATGACTCAGACGCTTTCCGCGGAGGGCCATCCAATCTTCAAATACGAGAACGCGCTGCTCATCCTGCTGGGCCTGTCGTTCGGATTCGCGTTCTTCGATCGGAACTCGGCGAGCGTCCTTATCCCCTACATGGCCAAGGATCTTTCGCTCACCAATACGCAGTCGGCGCTCATCAACTCGGTGCTCTCGGCCATGTGGGCGCTGGGAGCGTACGTAATCGCGCGCTGGTCGGACACCAGGGGCAGCCGCAAGCCCTTCCTGCTGGCCTTCCTGCTCATCTTCTCCGCCTGCTCAATCCTCTCGGGTCTCGCGCACTCATTTCCGGTACTGCTCCTGTCGCGCGCGATCATGGGCGCGGTCGAGGGTCCGTTCCTGCCGGTGTGTCTGGCCATCATGGCGGTCGAATCGTCCCCGAGCCGACGCGGCGTCAACGCCGGAATCATGCAGAACTTCTTCGCGGCGCTGCTCGGGCAGAGTCTGGCGCCGTGGCTCCTGCCGATCATTGCCGAGCAGTACGGCTGGCGCGCGGCCTTCTTCGTGGCGGGTGTGCCCGGCCTGCTGTGCGCCTTCGCCATCTGGCTTTGGGTTCGCGAGCCGACCAAGGAGGCGCAGGCCGCGCTACAAGCCTCGATCGCGACGGGCGCGGCGGACGACGGCAGGACGATAGGCCTGTTTGACATGCTCGCGGTTCGCAACGTGTTCGTCTGCTGCCTCATCTCCGTGTTCATGGTCGGCTGGTTCGTGATGGGCTGGACGTTCCTGCCCAAGTTCCTCACCACCGTGCGCGGCATGCCCGGGCCCGCGATGGGCTCGCTCTTGAGCGTGCTGGGATTTGCTTCCGCGGTCTCGGGCTTCGGCGCGCCGTGGCTGTCCGACCGGATAGGGCGCAAGCCCGTCATGATCGTTTTCTGCCTGCTTGCAGCGCTGACGGCGCTCGGCGCGGTGTACTTTCAGGGCTCGACGCTGGCGCTCGGTGTGCTGCTCTTCGTGGGCTGGCTGGCGACCGGCACATTCCCCCTGTTTATGGGCGTCATTCCGGGCGAATCGATCCCCCGCAGGTATGCGGCCACCGCCATGGGCCTGGTGGTGTGCGTCGGGGAAATCCTCGGCGGCTCGCTCCTCGTGGCCCTGGCGGGCAAGTCCGCAGATCTCGCCCAGCAGTCCACCGCCATCCTGATGATGGCCGGGTCCGGCGCAATAGGCTGCGTGCTGTGCTTCTTCCTGGTCGAAACCGCACCGGTCAAATGCAAATCGGCTCGCTCGTAACCCCGGCTCTCGCAGCCCTCGCCTTGGCCACGAGCCACGCCACGGCTGGCGCGATCAACATGCGCGTCTATGAAATTAACGACCATCTCCTGAGCTTCTACGATGGCAGGCCCGCGCAGACGCCGCGGACACCGGAGAGCCAAAATTGGGCGGACTACGGCGCCTTGGATGTCGGCGTTGCCACTTATGTGATTCATCGCGGCGACCACGCGCTCGTGTACGACAGCTTTCCGACCGTACCGGAAGCCAGATGGGTGCGGGACTACCTGATCAAGGCCGGCGTCAAGCACTTCACGCTCGTTAACAGTCATTGGCATCTGGACCACGTCGGCGGCAACGCCGTCTACGCCGACGTCAACCGCATTTCCACCGAGAAGACGATTCAGAGGCTGAACGCCGACAGGGCCGCCATCGAAGCCGGGACGGAATGGGGACCCCCGGCCATCAAGCCTCTCCTGGCCCCCAACATCGGAATCACCAGCAACACCAACTACTACGTCGAGGACATCGCAGTTGAGTTACGACCGGTCGACATCCACTCCGAGGATGGCCTGGTTATCTACCTGCCGAACGACCGCATCCTGCTCGCCGGCGACACGCTGGAGGATACGGTCACATTCATCGCGGAGCCCGATAACGTCATCGCACAGTACAACAACATGCGCAAATTGAAGCAGTGGGATATCGCTCGAATCTTCCCTAATCATGGCAGCCCGGAGGTCATCTCCCACGGTGGCTATCGAAGCACGCTGATCGATGCCACCCTGAGTTACCTGCGCAAAGTCATTTCGCGCGCGCACGACCCCGACTATTTGCGCGGGTCGCTGGAAGACTACGTGCGCGACTCCGTCAGGAATGGCTGGGTGTCGATTTGGTGGGCTTACTACGAGCCGCATAAGACTAACCTGCACAGGGTATCGCAGGCGCTACGGAGCAAGGAACTGCCAGACCTGGCGGAGCCGTGATCGCCGCAGCTGCATTTGCCTGTGCACAGCGCCCGCCAGCCTCCCGGGCGCCGCAGAACAAGTCCGCCGATCGCTGCGACCGACCGGTCACGAGCAAATACCCCGGGTCATAGCGCACGCCTGTCAGTCCCGATCCGGTTCGCGTGTCGGACAGCGTTCGAACTGCAGCACGCTGAAGCCGCTCGGGACGCTGCGCGGTACCAGCTTGCAGAGGTTCCCTTTGCGGGCTCGCTCGTCCAGCAGGCCACCGCGCACGAACGCCACCAGATCGTGGAATTCGTCGGGCCGCAGTTCCAGAGGCGTCGCGAGCAAGGGATCCAATCGCGCCAGCACGGGCTGCATGGGCCCGAGCGGCAGCGTCAGGTCATTGTCCAGTCCGGCGGTGACCGGATCGTAGTCCCGCACCGAGCGCCTGACATCCAGGTGATGGCGGATCGCGTCCTCGAGCCGCGTGAATGCGCCGTTGTGGAAGAAGGCCGGCTGGAGCGCGGCGTTGCGGAGCGGCGAGCTGCGAAACTTGTACCGATCCGCCCGCTTCCCCGTGATCTGCTCCAGACCGAAATCCTCGTTCTGGCCCGGCCCATCGAAGATCACGTTGTCCTTGCCCACGCCAAAGGCCGGGGCGATCTGCGGAACGCCGATGTCGTGCATCTGGAAATCGCTGAACATTTCATTGGATTGCCCGGCCACGGCGTGGCACTGCACGCACTTGCCCTTGCCAAAGAAGATCAGCGCGCCGCGCTTTTGCGCATCGCTCAACGCGGCCTGCTCACCACGCGCATAGCGGTCAATCGGCGCATTGGCAAACACCAGCGTGAATTCGAACTCGGCGATGGCCCGGCCAAACATGGTGAAATCAATCGGTGCGCCGGCGGCCACTTCAGGAAACAGGGCGCCGAACTTGCGTCGGTATTCCGGAGTCGAATTGAGCCGCTCGAGCACAGCCTGGCGGATGGGTTCGTTGCGATACCCGCTGGCATCGGGCAGAGGGACCGGCGAGCCCAGGCCGTCGTCGAAATGGTCGAACCTGGGACCGATGGTCCCGCGGGTGCCCGTGAATCCCGCGACTTCCACCAATTCGGTCGGCGGCATGTGCGCCTGTGCGATCAGCAGGTGCGTGATGATGGGGTCGTAGGGCGGGAAGCGTGTGGTGCCTTCCGGCGGCGGGAAGCTGAACCCCGCGGAGTTGTCAAAAGGATCCCCCGAAAGCGCAGCGAAGCGTCCATTCCACATCAGCTTGGGATAGAAGGCGACATTGACGGCCGCCGGCGTCCGGCGTTGATTTCGCGGGCCCTCGCGATGTGGCCCGACCAGGTTGTTGTTCTGTATTCCGATCGCCATGGACTGGCTGTCACCGAACCCGGTTGCCGGTGAGTGGCATCCGCCGCAGGTGTTGTCGGAATGCAGGCCCCCCGACTTGTCGAACCACAGCAGCCGGCCAAGGTCGGCGAGCTGCCGGTTGACCGGTCGTCCCAGCCGTTGCGGCAGGCTCTCCCCGACCCGGCCGGTAAATCCCGCCGCGTGCAACGCGGCCGTCAGCTGCCTGTCCAGACCGTCGGCGGTCGCGGCGGGTCCAGCCGCCGCCAGCCCTGAAGCCAAAATCGTCGCCAGCGATGCAATCTGCATGAATATTGCGCGTGCCATCTCGATCTCCTTCTTTGTCCCTACAGCCGCCATTCAGTCCAGCGTCTCCGGCCTGGCAGAGACTCCTGCCAGGCCGGGAAGGCGGCGTATTACTGAACCAGGGGGTTCTCCAGCGTGAACAGACCATCCGGGTTCTTCAGATACAGCCATGCATTGACCGTCCAGAAGGGAACCGGCTCGTCGTTGTGCCAGACATCGAGGCCGCCGGCGAAGCCCGCCGGGGGCGGTCCGTCGGCCGGCATGCAGGCATAGGGAATCGCATATTCCACCGATACCAGCTGCAGCTGGGTGTGCCCGGGCATCAAGGCATACAGGAGGATCTCGGGGTGCGCCGCGTCAAACTTGCAGTCCAGGCGCTTGGGATTCAGGTAGTGGAACCCTTCCCCGGGCACATCGGGGCCCCCCTGGACAAAGCCCTCGGCCAACGCCACGTTGATGTCCCGGTATTTCCGGGTCGCTGATCGGGCAGCCTCGAGCTGGTCCTCGGTTCGCTGGGTCAGTTGCACCATGTCCGAATAGCTCAGGATGCGCGCGCCTGCATCGGGTGTAGCGGCCACGCTGGCCCCCGCCAGCCATGCCAGGCCGCCCAGCGCCGCGCAGGCATACACGGGTGCGGATCTTTGAGAGTTCTTCATAGGGTTCCCCTTTAGAGACTGGTTGAGTGTGAAATTCCGGCGAGCAGCTGCTGGCCGCCCGCGACAGATGCTGAACGCCCGGCGCGGGGCGCGCATGAAGGAGAGCTGAAGAAACGGGGAAGTAATCGTGAATGGTCCCGCAGGGGGCCGCGATCCGCCGGTCGAGCGCCCCGGCTGGAGCGCCACCCCGGCGGCCGGCTCCGACCGGGACCGGAGAGCCGGCCCCGCCGTGCCGTCTACGACACGCCGGGCATCTGTTCCGCCGCTGAGGCACCCTCGGAGGTGTTGCCGCCTACAGTGCACAAGGCGAATGTCCGGCGTATCGGATCCGCAGAGGCGTCAGGATTCCGAAAATAACGGGGATCAATCATCCCCTTGCATGAGATCGCTACTCGAAAGCCGGCTTCTGCCCCTGTCCCGCGCTAAGTGCTTTTCAGCAGCACCAGCAACCGGGCCCAGGCTTTCTCCGCCTGGTCCCGGTCGTAGACCTTCGAATCCGGGGGGCACCAGCCGTGCTGCGTGCCCGCATACACTTCCACCTCGGCCGGGAGGTGGGCGCGCTCGAAGGCTTCACGCAGGACCGTCTTGGAGTCCGGGTCGCGTTCATCGTCGTTGGCCGCGATCGCGATCAGGTAATGGGCCTTGGTCTGCGCGATCAAAAGATGCGGACTGTCGGCGTCCTTGGTGACCAGCCCGCCGCCATGGAAGGTCGCCGCGGCCCCGATGCGGTCCGGCCGTGCCGCGGCGGTGCGCAATACCAGCGGGCCACCCATGCAGTACCCCGTGGTTCCCAACTTCCGCTCGCCGTCGACCGCAGCGTACGCGTCCAGATACGTCACGAACGCCCTGGCATCGGTCGCTGCAGTCGCGGCCGTCAGGGAGTGCGCCTGCGCCATGAGTGCGTCGCGGGTTGCGGGATCGTTGAAATCGGCATGCTCGGGCGAGGTGGGCGCCTTGTGCAACCTATAGAACGGATTGACCACCAGCACCGTGTAGCCGGATTCCGCAAGCCGCGTGGCCATGGCCCGGAATGCCGGGCGCAGCCCGAAGATATCCGGCCATATGAGCACCCCGGGGAATTTGCCCCCGGGCGGATGAACGATGTAGGCATCGGCCACACCGTCCGGTGTCCTTATCTCCACCTCCTCGCCCGTGGTATCCGCAGCGCGGGCGGACTTCGGGAGCATCGCCAAAAAGCCGGCACCGATCGCCATGGCCCCGAACTGCCGCCGGGTCAGCTCTCCGCGCCGCGCGAACTCATCTAGATCGTCCTGCTCGCACATCGTTGCACTCCTGAACTTTGATGACCCGTCGTTCTGCTCAAGGGCACCCGGCCCTTTACAAATAAAGGATCAGAAGGCGGAATCCTAGTCCAGACCGCGGAAAAGTGCCCCCGGTCGATGGACTCGGCGGACTCCTACTTGCCAGACTCGTGCTTGACCGCCAATACCTTGCCCGTGCCGGCGTCGACCTTCAACGATTCAATGTCCGACTTGCCGGATTCTTTTACGATCAGTGTCCAGAATAAGCAGCCTTCTTCCACCTGGAGCTCCGCGCCCACGACTTTCGCAGGTGACTTGACCCGCGCAAGCGCTCTTTTCTCGGCCTGAGCCTGGGTGATCTTCGCCAGACCGGCAAGTTGCGCATCGGTGGCGTCTTTGGCGGGATGAATGGAACAGCTTGGAGTCGCGGCATTGGCGCTGGTGAGCGCCAGCACCGCGAGCAACGAGCCCATGGTCAATATTATGTTCATATCGAACTCCGGTCTGACAGACTCTAGCTGCACTGTCTGGCCGCCGCCCCGCGGCGTGCATCATGCTAACTGTACTGCGCCGCCAGCGTAGGATGCTGCCTACATTTGGCCTTTCAGTCCATGTCAAAGCGAACCACAGCCGCAGAAGCTACGGGCCGGTCCGCCGCACCCATGACAGATGAGGATGTCGGGCGTATAAGATCTAGCGGTCAAGCCGAGTTTTCTGGAGAGGCATCATGCAGAGCGTGGGCGCGTCGACCCGGTTCGTTCGGGCCATCAGCAAGGTCAGTCTACTTACGGCCTTGATCGTTAGCGGTGCTGATCTGGCATTTGGTCAGTCTTTTATACCCAAGAACATACTCGTCATCATGACGGATGATCAGCGGTGGGATACGGTCAGCCAGATGCCCAATCTCAGCAATATCGCATCTCAAGGTGTCTCATTCCCCAACGCCTTCATGACCACTCCCCTGTGCGGACCGAGTAGATCGATGCTGTATTCAGGTGGCTATCTTTCGCAAAACACCGGAGTGCTCGGGAATAATCCTCCCAATGGCGGTGCCAAGATATTCAATGATCAAGGTAACCTGGGAGTGATGCTGCAGTCCGCAGGGTACAGAACCCAATTCGTAGGTAAATGGATCAATGGCTATGAGGGAATGGGCAAATATGTCCCGCCCGGCTGGAGTCAATGGATCGGCAGGCACTCATTCGCGACGGTGGCAAATTGGTCTTCATTTCAATACGTCATAGGAACCAGTACGCAGACCTCCAGCACCGGCACCGTTGTCGGCGCCAAGCAATACACGACGTATTTTGAAAGAGATCAAGTGCTGAAGTTTCTAAGCAGTACCCCTACGACCCAGCCCTTCTTCATATTGTGGGCTCCCAGTTCTCCCCATCCCCCGGCCACTCCAGCGCCAGAGGATTTGACTCTATTTCCCGATTACCTGTACAGAGATCGCGGCTACGGAGAGACAGACCTGAGCGATAAGCCTGCCTGGGTCCAGCACTACGTTCCTTCAGGCAATGGAACATATGGCGATCAGTTCGTTAGGAATCAATTGCAGTCTATACAGAGTGTGGATCGCTCAGTTCAGGCCGTGATCGACGAACTGAAAACGCTGGGCCTGTACGACAATACCCTAATCATCTTCACGTCTGATAACGGCTACCTGTGGGGCGAGCATGGTCTGTGGGGTAAGGACAAGGCTTACCAGGAATCACTAAAGATACCGCTCATTGTACTGATGCCTGGCGTGGCGCCCCGAACCGACAATAGTCTGATCGCAACTAGTCTGGACATAGGCCCGACCCTGTTTGAGATCGCCGGGATCACAAAGAACACGGACGGCATGAGTTTGGTGCCGCTCCTGAATACGCCGGGGACACCGTGGCGAGCCGACTTTTTCATTGAAGCAGCGGATGACAATTTCAACGGCAATGCTATTTGGGCAGGAGTGCAAAATGATCAGTACAAGTATGTTAGGTACTGGACAGGGGAAGAAGAGCTCTACGACCTCAATGCTGATCCCTATGAATTGAATAATCTGCAGAAGGATCCTGCGCACGCTGAAGTCAAGGCTGCCATGTGGTCGCGTACCCAGGAGTTGCGCGGCTTGGCAATTATTCCGGTCAATAAACTCCCGGCCTCAAAACTTGGGGTGCCCTTCCGCTACCAGATGCAAACATGGGGCGGCCTGGCTCCATTCACATGGACCGTAAATACGGGGGCGCTGCCTCCAGGAATGACATTGGATGCAGGGGGCGGCATCATCTCCGGTACCCCTACGGCCAAGGGCACCTATCAGTTCTCTTTGCGAGTTGCGGATTCATCGCTGGCTACGCAGCGGGGGAAGCCCAAGACATTTGCGTCAAGAGTACTGAAAATAGTCGTCAATTGATTGTTAAGCCCTGTGCACGGGGCGCGGGATCCGGAACAGGCCTCGACGCACGTCGCCCTGGCTCCCACCAGGACATACCGCCTGGACCGAATTGCGCGTTGAGGCGCCGGTTCCCGTAGAGGGGCCTGTCAATTAAGTGTGCGGTGCGCCGAGATTACCGGCAATGCGTCGTACCAGTCATAAGCGGCGGAATTCACGGGTTTGGGCACCCGCATCCAGAACATGTAATTCACGTGCAGCTTGTTGAGCGCAAACCCGTAGAGCTCCAGCATGGTCCAGTCCGTGGTCGTATAGCCGCTGGTCTTATGCGGCTGTGCATAATTGATATCCTCACACTGAATGAACAGCGGCATCTTCCCTGCGAACTGCGTGTAGTAGGGATACGCCATGGTTTCGAGCGACTGGTTGTCCGGCCACACGTCCGGCCCGCCCATGACCACACCCAAGGGCGCCACGGCAGCTGCAATCGTGCCGATGTAGGACTGATTGCCGACCAGGTAATTCATATACCAGAACACCCTGGAAGTCGGCAGGCTCACGGTCGCGGCGCTCAACATGTTGATTAACGCGTCCCGGTATTTCTCGGGAGTGTAGCCGAGTGACTTGAGCGTCGCCGAGTCCAGGCTTAGGGCACTTTCCTGATTTGCGAGACCTTCGAAATTGCTGTTGCTGTCGACCTGCGCCCCCAACGCCTTGATCAGGGCGTTGTAGCGCGTCACGACCACAGGCGCCCAGAGCTCCAGAGTGTACCCGCCGGCCTTGTTGGGGAATTCGAACCCGTCCAAATAGGCCGGGCCGGCTTTCTGAGCGTTAAAAGTCTTGTAGTCGATCACTACGACGAGGCGCGTGCCATTTGCGGCCGCCCACGCCAGGTCGGACTTGATCGCCGAGAAATCGTATACGCCTTGCTTAGGTTCGAGCGAGCGCCAGAAGTAGCGCTTGGCGATCCCAACCATTCCAGGCTGTAATGCGGTCGCCATGGCCGCCTGAGTGTCGTCGCCGTGAACCATGATCGTGTAATGACCCGGGTGGTATTTCCTGGCCGACACGGCGGGCAGCGGCGCGGTCGCGTCGCCGCAGGCGTCCGCGCTGCTGAGGGCTGCCGGCGCTGTTACGGGGACGGCGTCAGCGAGGCTGTTGCCGAGGTACATGTGGACGCCCGAGCTGCCCGTGTCGCGCAGGCACAGTTTTGCGTCAGCACCGGCAGAGAAACTCACGCCATCGACACCACCCGGCCACACCGTGAATGTTGCGCCCAAAGAGGTCGGTGTTAACAGCTTCGCGCTATCGGTACTTTCCAGCGCAGTGCCCGTCACGGCCGTGATAGGCAGGTCGGATTCGACGACGCCGCTGAATTGCTGGCTTGTGGTGCCCCCAATCAGGCGAATCTGCCACTGCTCGCTGTTCATACGGGTGATTAGCAGGCCGCTGTCCGGCGGCAGGCTTTGCGCCATGGCGAATGGCGGCAGCAGGCAACCGAGGGCGAGAATCATCAATCCGGACAATTTCATAAACCTTCCCTGACCGAATCAGCGTCACGAAGAATGGAGCTCACCGATACACAATGGGTGTCGCTCGCCAAATCACATCGGCACTGGATTTTGAACCGAGATCGAAGCACGTATGTCGTGGCTCGACCGATTCGGGAGCTGATACTAGGGAGGAAGAGAAGATTTTGTCACTGTCTACAACTTGCGACACCACGGGGAGAGAGGCTTGCCGAAGCGCGGGCACCACGCACGACTTGGCGCAAACTTCCCACCGGCGCTGTCGCGCCCCACTCCAAGGGAGCGTTGCCCGTCGGGGGGTGAGTAGGGATCGAACCAGACGTGGCGCCGGAGGCGGGCAAATCGATGTACCAGCCGCCCGGAGGCGATGCATTGGCGCCGTCCGCCGCAACCGACTGCCGCCAATGTGCCTTGATGTAGGCTACCCATATGCCTTCGAGGCCACCATCCTCACTGTACGAGTACATGGCCGCAGCTGCATGGCCTCCAACCAGCATCCTCCGCCAACCGCAATTGATTCTAATGGTGGCCAGGTCGGTCTTTCTCCCTACACAAGCGACGCCGGACAGGCCAATCTGATCTGAGGCGTCGGCAAAACCCTCGCATTACGGTTAAATGCCCCACACTGGGGATTGCAGTCGGGGTCAATACGGCGCAGATTTCACCCTCTCACGGCAGGATCAATAAGCGAGGGCTGCGATGGGCGCGTATAAGGAGCCGCACGGCGGCAAACTTCAAGAGTTATATCTCACCGAGTCCGCCGCGGAGCAGGAGAAGCTTGCAGCGCGTGACTATCCTTCCTGGAATCTCACCGACCGACAGCTGTGCGACCTCGAGTTGCTGCTGAATGGCGCCTTTTCGCCTCTCGATGGCTTCTTGGGTCGCGCTGACTACGATTCGGTCCTTTCCTCCATGCGGCTCGCGAACAAGCTGGTATGGCCGATTCCGATCAATCTCGACGTGTCGACGGACTTCGCCGCAGCGCTTCGGGAAGGCGACCGCATTGCACTGCGCGACCCTGAAGGTGTGCTGATCGCAACAATGCAGATCAGCGATCGCTGGCAGCCCGACAAAACGCAGGAAGCCCGTAGCGTCTATGGTACCGATGACGAGGCGCACCCCGGTGTTCATCATCTCATGCATAGCACCGGCAACGTCTATATCGGCGGGCCGTTGCGCGGAGTTGAGCCACCGACGCACTATGACTTCAAACTGCTGCGCGATTCGCCATCAGAGCTGCGCGGCCGCTTCCGCAAACAAGGCTGGCGCAAGGTGGTAGCGTTTCAGACGCGAAACCCGATGCATCGGGCGCACCAGGAGCTTACTTTCCGCGCCGCACGCGAAACCGAGGCCAATCTCCTGCTGCATCCGGTTGTTGGCATGACGCGGCCCGGCGATATCGATCACTACACGCGTGTGCGGTGCTACGAACACATGATGAAGCACTATCCGGAGCAAACGACTGCGCTCAGCCTGCTAAATCTGGCAATGCGGATGGCCGGTCCCAGGGAGGCCCTGTGGCACGCCATCATTCGCAAGAACTACGGCTGCACACATCTGATCGTCGGTCGCGACCATGCCGGACCTGGGGTTCGCGCCAACTCTGAGCCGTTTTACGATCCCTATGCCGCCCAGCGCCTGCTCAAGGAACATGAGAGCGAAATCGAGGTGACCGTCGTACCGTTTCAGGAGATGGTCTACGTGGAGCAGAAGGCACAGTTCATTCCGGAGGACAAGGTCACACCGGACATGAAGGTTCTGCGACTGTCCGGTACCGAGTTCCGGCGCCGTCTGCGCGAAGGACTCGAGATTCCTGAGTGGTTCTCCTATCCGGAAATCATCGCTGAGCTGCGCAGTACGCATCCGCCGAAGCACCGGCAGGGCCTAACAGTTTTCTTCACCGGCCTTTCGGGTTCGGGCAAATCGACCATCGCAAACGCCCTGCTCGTGAAGCTGCTAGAGGTGGGGTCACGCCGCGTAACGATGCTCGACGGCGACCTCGTGCGCAAGCACCTTTCAAGCGAACTCGGCTTCTCGCGCGAGCATCGTGACCTCAACATTCTACGGATAGGCTACGTCGCATCGGAGATCACCAAGTACGGTGGCGTCGCGATCTGCGCACCGATTGCACCTTATGCCGCAACCCGGCGTCGGGTTCGCGAGATGGTCGAGGCCAATGGCGGCTTCGTTGAGATCCACGTTGCAACGCCGCTCGAAACCTGCGAGCAGCGCGATCGCAAAGGGCTGTATGCCAAAGCGCGAGCCGGGATCCTCAAGGAATTCACCGGCATAAGCGATCCATACGAGGAACCGCAAAATCCCGAGATGCGCATTGATACGCGCGACCTGTCCCCGGATCTCGCCGCCCACCGGATCCTTGTCAAACTGGAGAGCTTGGGATATATCCGCTGAAGCACCGTTACGGGCAGTCCGCCGAGGGTCAATCCATGTCTACGCACGAGCAAGCCGAATATCAAATCCTCATCGACCACGCGTCACACTACATCCTCGATCATGCGACGGCCGCAGGAGTCGAGCTACTGCCACTGCAATGGGATGGCGGCGTGTCGGGGAGGACCACTTCGACGCACCGCGTGCGCATCGCGACCCGTGACGCAGCGGAAGAGCTCCAGATCCCGCACGATTGGCTGTCGCTCCATAGCGCCGGACACGATCGCTTTCGCACTGAAGTGGAAGCAATGCTAGCGCGCTTGCGCGCCGGAGGCCGATCGGCTCGTCAATAGCTGAACCGCATCGAGAGACTTGAAGAGCCCCTTACCGCGGGCTTGATGCGGTACGCAAGCGCGGTGGCACGGATTGCCGCGGTTTGGGGCGGACTAGTTGCCGTTTGGTTTCACCGCAAAACAAACGTGACATTCGTCGGCTCAGCGGCTTATTAGTTGAGTGCGCGATGCGCTGCGATTACCGGTAGCGCGTCGAACCAGTCATAAGCGGCGGAATTCGCGGGCTTGGGTACATGCATCCAGAACATGTAATTCACGTGCAGCTTGGTGAGCGCGAATTCGTAGAGCTCGAGCATTGTCCAGTCCTTGGTCGCATAGCCGCTGGTCATGTGCGGCTCTGCATAATTGGCGCCCTCTACCTGAATGAACAGGGGCATCTTTCCAGCGAACTGCGTGTAGTAGGGATACGCCTTGGTCTCCAGCGATTGATTGTCCGGCCAATCATCCGGTCCGCCCATGACGACCCCCAAGGGCGCCACGGCAGCAGCAATGCTGCCAATGTAGGACTGGTTGCCGGTCAAGAAATTCATGTACCAGAACACCCTGGATGTGGGCAGGCTCACGGTCGCGGCGCTTAGCATGTTGATTAGCGCATCCCGATACTTTTCGGGAGTGTAGCCGAGTGCCTTGAGCGTCGCCGAGTCCAGGCTCAGAGCGCTCTCTTGATTCCCGAGGCCCTCGAAACTGCTAGTGCTGTCGACCTGCGCCCCGAGCGCCTTGATCAGAGCGTTGTAGCGCGTAATGACCACAGGCGACCACAGCTCCAGAGTGTAGCCGCCGGCCTTATTGCGGCTTTCGTACGTGTCCAGATAGGCCGGGCCGTCTTTCTCAGCAACAACGGTCTTGTAGGTGATCACCACCACGAAGTGCGCACCATGTGCCGTAGCCCACGCCAGGTCGGACTTGATCACCGAGAAGTCGTATACACCTTGGCTAGGTTCAAGTGAGCGCCACGAGTAGCGCCTGACGATCCCAACCATTCCAGGCTGTTGTATGGAGCTCGTCATGAACGACTGCGCGCCGACGCCGTTGGTAATTATCGTGTAGTGGCCCGGATGATATTTCCTGGCCGACGTACCCAGTAGCGGCGCAATCGCGTCGCCGCAGGCGTCTGCGCTGCTGAGCGCCACGGGCGCCGTGACGGGGACAGCGTCTGCGAGGCTGTTGCCGCGGTACATGTGCACATTCGAGCTGCCGGTGTCGCGCAGGCACAGCTTTGCGTCGGCGCTCGCAGAGAAGCTCACGCCATCGACGCCGCCCGGCCGCACTGCGAATATTGCGCCCAGCGAGGTTGGTGTTAACAATTTCGCACTATCGGTGCTTTCCAACCTAGTGCTTAGCACGGCCGTGATCGGCACGTCGGATTCAACAACGCCGCTAAACTGCTGGCTAGCGGTGCCTGCAATCAGGCGAATCTGCCACTGCTCACTATTGACGCGCGTGATCAGCAGACCACTGTCAGGCGGCAGGCTTTGCGCCATGGCGAAGGGCGCCAGCAGGGAGCCAAGGGCGAGAACCATCGATGCGGACAACTTCATAGGCCTTCCCTGAACGAATCATTCGCCACGAGTACCAATCTTACAAACACGTAATGAACCATTCGTTAATTTACTTCGCTACTGGATTTGGAACCTACACCGAACCGCGTGGCCCGTCGCCGGGTCGATTCGCAGATCTAATGGTAGGAAGACTAAAAAGTTTTTGTCACTGTCGATAACTTGCGACACTTCGGCCGGAAGGCCTGGCGCGGCGCGGGGACGTTCGTGACTTGCCGCACAATTCCAGGGAGCGTATGCACGCGGTCGGCTGCTGTCACACCTTCCATTGGGGCCTGCCTCACAGCCGAGAGATCCATTGGCTCCTACAGAACCAAATAGCGCACCCGTTTGCACAGGCTGCGCCTCCTGGTACTTTACAGCCTTGTATTTACCAAGTAAGGCGGGCGGGATAGCTCTCGCTACGTATCCACTGTGACAGTAACCACTTTTCACCCGTCATCACCGGCATGCCCGCATGCAAAGTGTCTCTGTATCCCACACTGTCTGCATCAATATTATGAAAGTGCAGTATGTCGCCGCAGCGGGATCTTAGGTCCAGCTGCAGAAGTGGAAATGTAGTATTGCCGCCAGTGTAATCATCATTGAGATATATCAGAACGGTTTGCGCGCGTTGCCCCCCATCGGCCAGTGATTGATAAGCACCGGCTTCGCTTTCATTAAAAAAATCCACGTGGGGCGTGAACTCTTCACCCGGCCGATAACGCAAGATTTGCGGGAATTCACCGTTAAGCACTGGAATACCGGATACCCGGCTTATGCAGCGTTCGAGCGCTTCCAGCACATGATCGTGCTGACGCGGACCGAGCGTGACATGCGAACTGGTGCGCATTGGATCGGCTCGTGTCTCACCGGTGCGCGCATCCACGATTTGCGAGCGTGTTACCAGCGGCGCGGCCAGATTTATCACCGCATCCAGCACCAGCGGATGTATCGCCGCGGGCAGTCTGCGGATCTGCGGCGCTGCGTGCAGTATTTCGGCGGCTGGAAGCGGCATGTCCGTGGCAAGAAGCGGCAGGGCCCGATCCAGCAAAGGCCAATCGATGTCTAGGGCGCGCGGTTCCACATGAGTTGAAGCCACGTTCTGCTTTTGAAGGTATGCGTCTAAGCGCTGATCAAGATACTGCGTGCGAGCGGCATCACTGCGGCTGATCGCCATGGCAAGGGCTGGATCCGCTGGGCCACCGATCCCTTCGGCATAACAGCATCCGAGGCCGTATACGGCGGCGGTATCGCCATTTCGCGCCGATGCGTCCAGCAGCGGACGCACCAGATCCCAATGCCGATGCATGGCGCCGAGCAGAGCCAGTTGGCGTAGTGCACCAGCTTCCCCCATGCGCGCGGCGGCTAAGAGATACCGCAAGGCCGTTTCACGATCGTCGCCGCCCAGCGCAGCGAATCCATGCAGTTCGCTAAGCAGAAGATTGGCCTGAACCTGTGTGGCCGCCAGAGGTTGCAGTAAATCGATGGCCTGCTGCCGATTGCGCGGACACCTCCGCCCATCCATCAACATAGTGGCGAGCGTAACTTGCGCCGGAGGCAGTCCTCGCGCCGCTGCCAGGCGCAACCAGTGCAGGCTCTCATCGAATTGGTCGCGCTGGTACAGTATCGAACTCAATGCATACTGCGCGTCGGCCTGACCCGATTTTGCCAGCGCGACCAGTTCCTGATATGAAATACTCTGCGCCATCGACACCTCACTATACGCCCGATCTCGCCCAATCCCTGGGTATACACTCCGGTAGGTAGCTCTTAGCTCGCGCGCCGTTCCTTGACGCCTGCTCCTCGGTGCACACCGCAATTGGATGCCGATCGACCTTCGTGCAGATAACATACGGCCTTCTTCTGTGAAGCGACAAGGACTTTTGAGTTCACGGGAGCGAGGCGCCATTCAGGATTATTCGCCAGATGCAGCCAACTGCATCCCCCGGCGAGAGGTCGCGCATAGGCTGTTAGCTTCCCGGGAGAGTCCGTGGAAGATGTAATCGTCGTCGGGGGCGGCCCGACTGGATGTATCTGTGCGCTGGGGCTGGCACAAGCCGGGGTGCGCGTGACCCTGGTCGAGTCTGAGTCCAGGATCGTTGATTCCCCCCGCGCGGCGGTTTATCACTGGCCCATTGTCGAAGGCCTGGAAGCGCTTGGTATTCGTGAGGAGGTAGAGACCACAGGATTTCGCCGACAGGAATACACCTATCTGGTACTGAAGACTGGCGAACGCATCGACTTCAGCCTGCAAGTGCTCGCTGAGCGTACACCCTTCCCCTATAACGTGCATCTTGGACAGCATCGTCTGGCGGAGATTGCCATACGGCGACTGGTCGGCTATTCGCACGCAACGGTTCGTTTCAACTGCCGACTGATCGACCTGAATCAGGACTCCGATGGCGTCACACTGCAGGTGCTGACGCCAGAGTGCCCGGAAGAAATGCGTGCACGGTGGGTGATAGGCGCCGATGGGGCCGGTAGCACCGTTCGCGAAAAGCTGGCTCTGGGATTTGACGGAATGACCTGGCCCGAGCGTTTCGTCGCCACGAATGTCTTCCATGACTTCGAACATTACCGCTACGCCCGTGGCACCTTTCTTGTTGATGATGCTCATGGCGCTGTCATTGCAAAGATTGACAAATCAGGACTCTGGCGCTGCACGTATATGGAAGACGCCGGTCTGCCCGAGGAGACATTCTTGGAGCGCCTACCACGAGTTTATGATGTGATTCTGCCCGGAGCTGATGACTACCGGATCGAGCGTGCAGCACCGTATCGCATGCATCAGCGCTCAGCGCCGCGCTATCGAGTCGGGCGGGTCGTGCTGGCGGGCGACGCGGCACATGTCACAAATCCCACGGGCGGACTCGGATTGACATCCGGACTGTTTGACAGCTTTGCGCTCATTCCGGCATTGGCAGCCGTAATCTGCGAGGGTGCGAATCCTGCTGTGTTGGATCGGTATTCGGATGTTCGGCGAGAGACGTTCCTGAACAGAGTCTCGCCCCAAGCTGTTGCCAACAAGCAGTTGATCTTTCACGCGAACGGCGGTGGTGCGCAACTTGAGGCAGCGCTCACGGCGTTACGTCGCCTGCCTATGGATCGTGACCTTTTGCTGCAGCGACTGATGTTCCTCAAGTCACTGGAGACACCGCTGCTGAGCAAGGGCTGACTCCTGAGACGCATAGGTGATTGCCATGTGCCGGGAACGATCCTTTACCCATGCGATTGGACCGGACCTTGAATTGGTGGTGGCCAGGCGCGGAATTGGACCACCGACACCCAGATTTGAAGTCGCCGCTGCAAGAGACTCTGACTACCTCACTTTGCAGCACAACCGCATTCTGCGGTGTCCAATATTCTGCTTAAATACCGGCAGATAACCCGCTGCAGCGCCGACCGAATGCTGAGATAATATTAGCCGTCGTCGGCGCCACCAAGCGCGCCAAGAATGGGCGGATACCTAGACCGAGGGTGCCCGGAGAATGCGTCCCGGCGCTGCTGCCCCGCGCCAACTGCAGGTTATCCTTAGCCAGGGGACGACGACGTAGGGCGTATAGTCCAGCCCGGGGGTGGGTTGCGTCAATGAAGACGCGCAGAAGACCAAATGGCAATAGAGCAAAGAAATCCCTCAAGACCAAATCACGCGCAATTGCGGCTAGAGAAGTCCTTGATAAAGTCTACTCAAGGAATGCCTATGCGTCTGGTTGAATCGCCGACTTTCGCGCGACCTGTAGCAAGGCGGTCAGAATGACAAAGCCTCGTGGAACCGCATTCGCGATGTTCTTGTTGCTCTACGGCTGCGCGACGCACCCTCCGATCGATTTCAACATCGATATTCCGGCGGGTGTGCGAGACGGTCGCGCGCGTTTCGACGACATCTACTGCGCGGTCCTCAAGGAGCACGGTCCCAACTTGCCAGACTATCGCCCCTGCGAACAGGCGTTGAGCCACACGGCCCCTCCTCCCCCAATGCTTGGCGGCCTCGTGGATCTGGGGGTCTCCCGACGTCATCTCCTCGTCGGCATTGTGCCGGGCATCGGCTACGACTGCGTCGCGAATTGGCTGGATGCCAATGGCTCGGCCGCCGCACACATTCGTACGCAAGGCTACGACATGCGCATCATGAAGGTCGATGCGCTGTCGGGATCGGCGACGAATGCCCGCCTCATCCGAGATGCGATCATGGCGATGCCCGAGGAGCCCGGGCCACCCCGTCTCGTGCTGATGGGCTATTCCAAGGGGACACCGGACATCCTGGAGGCGGTCGTGAACTACCCGGAGATTCGCCCGCGCATTGCCGCGGTCGTGAGTGCGGCGGGGGCGGTGGGTGGATCGTTGCTCGCGGAAGACGCGACGGAGAGCCAGGCAGACATGGCGCGTCATTTCCCCGGAGCGACCTGCAAGGCCGGCGATGATGACGCAGTGAGAAGCTTGCGACCCGACGTGCGTCGCAAGTGGCTCACCGAGCATCCGCTGCCGAGCGACATCCGCTACTACTCGCTCGTCGCGCTGCCAGACCGCGAGAACATTTCACGGATTCTCTCACCGTCCTACAATAAGCTCAGCAAGGTGGACGCGCGCAACGACAGTCAGGTCATCTACAGCGACGAGTTAATTCCCGGCAGTACGCTGCTTGGCTTCATCAATGCGGATCACTGGGCGATCGCATTGCCGATCAGCCGGTCCCATTCCTTCATTGGCAGCGTGTTCGTGAGCCGCAACGACTATCCGCGTGAAGCACTGCTCGAAGCGGTGCTGCGCTACGTCGAAGAAGATCTGGGGCCGGGTGGACCCTAGCGACCACGGCGCGGGAACGGCGACGCGGCCTCACTTGGCAACGGCGCAGCGGGCGTTTCAGTAGTAATAGCGCCAGTCAAAGGCGACCCGCAGTCCGACGAACCAGACGTTGTGCAGTGGCACGTTCGGAAGGCCCGCCGGTAGCACGACCTGACCACCGCGCGGTATGTCGACGCCGGTGAACAACTGCACGAGCAGCGCCGAGCTCTGGTTGGCCGAGTATTGGCGGTACGGTCGGAACTCGAGTAGGGGAAGTTGAATGGCCGTCGAGCGAATCCCGACCAGCCGTATGGTGCCTGGCGTGGCGCCCGGAGCGACGAACTCATCGCTGCCCCTTAGTCCGTAGAACGTCAGTCCGACTTCCCGTCCGATCACGATCTGAAATCGGCCGAGCGCGGTTGCCCACCCGGCCTGCCAGGGGACGAAACCGCCGTTACCGGCGGCCACGCAGATGTTTTTGTACGTATCCGGTGCTGCGAGATAAAGCGGCGACAACAGCAACAGGTCGAACGGCACCACGTAGAACGGCATGCGCACGCGAGCGGACAGACTCAAGCGCGCGGGAATGGCGGCGTTCAGGTTGCTCGAGTAGGGTAGCGTCGTGGTTTCGCTGTACCGATTCGTCGAAGGTGAGTCCGCGTGCAGGCCCAGGTCGGCGTACACCAGTCCATCGCCGGTCGGGCCGGTGACACCGTCGAGCCCAAACCCGGCTCGCATCGAGAGATCGAGCCCCCCGATCCAGCCGCTACCATTCTGAGACGCAAGCAAACCGCCGTCGATATAGCGACCATCGACGGCGCCCGTCGCACCTAGGAACGGCCCGATCTCGCTGCGGAAACGTGGCATCTCGCCGGGACCTGGACCCAGACTTGGCACCGGCGTATCCGCGAGAATTTCCACGAACAGCGGGCGCACCTCGGGTTGCGGGCGCAGGTCGTCGGCACGCACCAGCAGGTAATTGTTGCGGCACACGTCGAAAGAGTCGGGCTCCGTGGGTGCGTGGGGCGTGTGGGGCATACGCGCTTCGCGTCCCATGGCGACGTCCAGCACCTGTTCGAGGCTGCGACGGGCCGCCCGTGAACTGACCGCCGCATCTTCCGGACGCATGTGTGCGTCGCCCATCAGCACCAGCGAGTGGGCGCCGCCCGCCCAAGTGAAGACCTCAAGCCCGTTGTCGTTGTAGTAGTCGTGCGTACCCTGACGCTGGGACAGCGTTCCCCACGTGCCGGCAATGTGACCGGCGGCGTAGACGTCCTCCAGAAAATGCAGCGCGAACGCCTCATCGGCGAGGGCCGCCCGCGCAAGCGCCGCACGGTCATCCGGCGAGAGTGATTCGTGGGCCAGTCTGCTTGCCTTTTGCAGGGCACTCAGGTGGAAGGAGGAGTACACCCCGACCGCACTGACCTCAGACCCGGGTCGCAACACCAGTGCCGCATAATCGTCGAGAGTGACATTGGTCGTCGGCCGTGGCAGAAGAAAGTGCGCATTGTTCGCGCCTGCGCGGGTCGCGTACTCAGGATCGGTGCGCTGCATGCGCAGGTCCGCCGTGCGCAGCGCGTTGATGCGCGCGGCGCGAACGGATTCCGTCTCGAACCGTCGTCGCAGGAGGTCAATACCCGTCTGCGTGTCCGGCCGACCCGGAGCCGCCGCAGCGATCCGCGCCAGATCGACCTTCAGTTGTGCGGCGATGTCCGCAACGCCCAGAATCCACGGCGCCTCAAGTGCCGTTGCGAGCATCTGGGTGCTCGAACAGGAATGGTCGCCGGCGATCGCCGGCCACGCCGCCCAGTCGATACAGGCGGGCGCCAGACCTTGCGTGCTGTCCGCGCCCGCCGCGCACAGCCGGTTCTCGGCGCCCGCGCGCGCCTCGGCCCACAGCTGCTGGAATTCCGTAGCGCGATCCGGATCGAGCTGCTGGACTGCCAGCATCGCGATATCGCGGTGCTCGGAATAGACCCACGCCTCGGCACGCTGACTTACTCCGCCGAAAAGCGTTGCAAGCAATACGCTGAGGACAATTGCGGGCTGCCTTTGAGCCGCAGGACGGCTGCGTAGTGCGGTCATTAGGTGCCCCTCGCGGACTACTGTCCCACCCTTTCGACCAGAGTTTTTCGCCTGCGACGCTGTGTCATGGATTGCGTCCGGCTCTATTATTGTAAGGTCTCAAGACACTGGTGACAAACTGGCAGTGGTCTTTGCCAGGAGCCGTTCGTATGGCGTCTGTCCATCGAGGGCTCTGTGCGGTCGATCGTAACTATGGTAGTCCTCCCACTCGCGAAGCTTGTCACCGAACAGGTGGGCATCACTGAAAACTGTCCTAGACCGTGAGCATCGCTGTACGCCCGCTATTGCCGCTTCTTCACACCGCTCACGTGGCAATTTCCGATTTCGTAAAAGCGCAACAGCCGATCTGCATCGCGAGTGATGCCGATGCGAACGCTCTTGCCGATCCCGCAAACCCTCTGTGCGGTCGCGGCCAACCAAAGCGAGCCGGCAGCGCACAGATCAGATCCGTCGTGGGTGAGATCAACCCGCAATGCCCTGGTCATTCGCCCCGGGCCTCGGCCGAGATCTGCAAGGCGTGTCGTGCCGCCGGGGCCGGTCGTCATTTCGCCGATGCCATCCAGCGGCTCGATGGCACGCAATAGAACTCCGCCACCCACCCCGGCTACCTCGCTCGTCACATTCAAAAGGAACGATGTCCCATAACAGAGATATACATATGCGTGGCCACGCTCCAGAAAGAGCGACCGATTGCGGTCCGTCCTTCCATGGAATGCATGTCCGGCTGCATCACCGACTGGATAAGCTTCGGTCTCGACAATGCGCCCGCTTAACCTGCCAGAGTCAGTGTCATGGACCACGATCTTGCCAATCAGATAGTGCGCCAACTCCACAGTATCCACTGGAAGCTCCGCCCGACGCAGGCGCCGCAGCCGACTATCGGATCGCGTTCGCTGTAAGGGCTTTAATTTGCGCCTTCCTGCCACCAGTCGCCGGCTCACCGCATCTGGTAGGGGTGGAAGACGTAGTCCTTTGCTTTCACGGCCACATGGCATGCGTGTCCGCAAGTGGGTGTGCCGGCTTTGTTGGGCGTGAAAGTGGCCGACGTCGGGTCATAGTCAAACTGGGCGTATGCCCATCCGCCGGTGTTCGGAAATTTCTTGCTGTCTTTTTCCATGAAAAAGAGGTCTGCCAGGGTGTCTGGCACATCCACGGGAAACGTGGCTTCCGTGCTCTTCTTCGGCTTCCACTGGACTTTCGCGATCTTGGAACCGTCTGGGAACGGCTTCCCATTGCCCGGAATGCCGGATTTGAAAGCGGCAATTATGGTTGGATTGCCCAGGATCACCTTCATCCGGTCGTCGGTCTTGGCGCTGGAGATTAGCTGCCAGTCTTCGTAGCCCTTGAAGTCGGAGAACGCGAGTCCATCCGGCACTCGCAGCGAGTATTTGTCCTGCGCGGCAATGGGTACTCCGCTCAAAACGGCGAGCACGAGCACCGTCGCCGCCATGATCAGTCTGCTTCTAATGTTCATCGTCAGCACCCCGTCGGTCTGTTTCAGTACTGCTGGTTCGTCGCATGTCAGTCTGGATCGAACCCAACACGGCAATGGACATGCCCGCATGATCCTCGGCAATCCGGCGATGATCAATACCTACAAGTTCGGGCCCAAGTGCGAAGTGTACGCCCAGGATCCCGCTTCACGTTGGAAGGCTGCTCAACTGATGCAGCAACTGCGCATCGGCGGCCACCTGGAGGCGCTCCCGGGCGCTGAGGTACCCCAATGCTTCGGGACGGCTGCGGGCATCGCGAATCTTTTGCTGCGCCATCAACCGGTCGGGATCCGGATCGCCACGCGGGCGCTCCGGCGGTGGCGGATTTAGCTCCACGTGCCAGTTCCGCGCCTCTTCGTCGCTCGCCAGGTCCGCCAGCGCATCGCCCGCCATTCTGTCGCCGGCGGAGCACAGCGCATCGCGTCGCCTCACGATTTCGGGTACCTGCAGTTCTTCCGGGGTGGCCAGCAGGCCGATCCGCGCCAGCCCCTGGCCGACGCGGGTACTGCCACTGATGACCGACAACGGAATGGCCATCAGCATTCCCAGCAATGCGGGTGAGAGCCACCAGAACAGTTCCGGCGACAGGAACCAGAACGTCACGCCCAGCAGCGTACCCGCCAGGGTGTGACCCCAATGAAAACGCCATGCGTCGAGCCAGCTGACCCGTCCCTCCTCGCGCCGCTGTGAGCCCCAGCCGGCGTCGCGCCCCAGCAAGATTTCCACGACATATCGGCTCTGCAGCAGCATCTGCACGGGCGCGAACAAGGCCGACAGCACCACTTCAAGCGACGTGCCGAGCGTGAGACGGATGAAACCTACCGGGCGGCGCGCGCGGCGCCTGAGAAGGGTGCCGAGAAATCCAAGCAGCTTCGGGGTGAACAGCACACCTATGCTGAACATGAACAGGGACAGCATGCGCTTGGAATCGAACCGCGGCCAGGATGGGAACAGCTGGAAGGCCGAGTGGAAATAGGACGGCTCACGCAACTCGCCCTGCACGGCCAGCGCCAAGCCGATCAGCAGCAGCATCAGCCACAGCGGCGAGGAAAGGTAGCTAATGATGCCGAATGCGAAGTGCATGCGGCTGTGCCAGCGCAATCCGGCTGCCCCCAGTACCTTGGCATGCTGTAGATTTCCCTGTGCCCAGCGCCGATCGCGAATGGCCGCATCCACCAGAGAAGGTGGGCTTTCTTCGTAGGAGCCGCCACACTCGTCGGCCATGCGCACCTTCCAGCCGGCCCTGCGCATCAGCGCGGCTTCAACGAAGTCGTGCGAGAGGATGTGACCACCGAAAGGACTGCGTCCCGGCAGTTGCGGCAGGCCGCAAGAACTCGCGAAGGCCGCGATGCGCAGGATCGCGTTGTGCCCCCAGTAGTTGCCGTCGTCCCCGGCCCACGCGGCCAGGCCGCGGGCAATTACGCCGCCGTAAACACGGCCCGCGAACTGCTGCAGCCGAGCAAAGAGGCTGATTCGACCCACCAGTCGCGGAACAGTCTGCAGCAGGCCTAGCGTTTTGTCGGCCATCATGGCACGCACCATCCAGACCAGCGTAGCGCCGTCGATCAGGCTGTCGGCATCCAGGAGCACCATGTATTCATACCGCCCGCCCCAGCGTTCGACGAATTCCTGGATGTTGCCGGCCTTGCGCCCGACGTTCTCCCAGCGGCGCCGGTACCAAACCGGAGTTCTCGGCGCCAGCGCCACCCGGAGCCCCCGCACGGACTGCGTCTCACGAATCCAGGCATCCGGCTGGGTCGAGTCCGACAGCATCACGATTTCGAAGGCCTCACCCGCGCCGCGCTCTTGCAGCGCTTCGCCCATCGCCTGCAGGGCCGCCGCGGTGCGCCGCGGATCTTCGTTGTAGATCGCCATGACCAGCGCGGTGCGGGCTAACGGTTGCCCTGCCGGTGCCAGGCGCAGCCGATGGCGGGGCAAGAGGCCCGCAATGGTGGACGCCGCAGATTGGGCGATCCAGCTGAGCGTCAGCGCGAAAACAACCACCATAATGTCTTGCAGTGCCGTCGGATTGCCGACCCGGACGATAGCGAACATTTCCCTGACGCCGTACGCGACGATCGCCAGCGTTCCGGTGATCGCCATCCCGCGGGCCAGCGCGACACGCCAGTCGAGCTCATGATCGAACTCGGCCACTGAGCCCCTCCGCAGATTCTGCGTCGGCATATCCAGCGGTGCTTCGGGCGGCATGCCGTGGCCGCCGGGAGGCGCGGGCGCAGTTCCGGTCGGCTGGGTGCCAACTGCATCCAGCATGCTCCGCTCGTTGACCGTGGCTATGGTGTCCACCGGTACAGCCAGGTCTCGGAGGCCGCCTTGCCGTTCTTCATCACAACCAGACGCAATTCCGCTAAATCCAGGTCATTGGTATCGAGTTCGAAGCTGGCACGCAGTCCGTTGATCACCGGATTGGGCTGGATGACCGGATTCGCGACCTTGCCCGCCGAGCTGGATAGCGCGAGCTTCAATCCCTCGCTCGACACGCCCGCCCCTTCGATGTCGATGACGAACAGCCTGCGCTTGCCGTCGAAGCTCTTGCCGATACGGGTGGCGACGATGCGCCCCACTCCGCTTCGAGGCACGGGATCGGTACTCCAGTGCAGGCGGTAGGCGATTCGAAATGGCTTGCCAGCCCTGAGCCCGCCGCGCGGCTGCCAGAACGCGACGATGTTGTCGTTGGTCTCACGCGTGGTGGGTATTTCCAGGAGTCGGACCGGGCCGTCGCCCCAATTGCCGAGAGGTTCTACCCATGCACTCGGACGTCGCTCGTAGCTGGCTTCAAGGTCCTGATAATCAGCCTGCAGCCGTGCGCGCTGCATCAGACCGAAGATGTTCGGCCCCGAATCCGTGAATGCTCCAGACTGCAATTCGCGTGGATTGGTCAGCGGGCGCCAGATTGCCTCGCCGTTGCTGGCATCGATGAACAATCCGTCCGAATCATGAACGGCCTCACGAAAGTCGTCGAATCGCGAACGATTGCTGGTGTCGAACATGAACATGGACGTGAGCGGCGCAATGCCCACCACGGCCACATCAGAGCGCGGGAACAGCGTGCACTGCACTTCCATGACCGTATCGCGCCCCGGAGCGGCGGCGAATCGATATGCGCCGGTCAGCGATGCGCTTTCCAGCAGCGCGTAAATCGTGAGCGCTCCAGCGAAGCGCGTGGGCCGCTCGATCCAGAAATGAGTGAATGCCGGAAATTCCTCGCCCGCCGGCTCGCCCGTGCGCAGTGCTAGTCCACGGGCGGATAGCCCGTAGAGTTGTCCGCGCCCGACGGCTCTGAAGTAGCTGGCGCCCTGGAAAACGAGGAATTCGTCCCAGACAGAGCGTGAGTTCAGCCGCGCGCGCACGCGAAAGCCCGAGAGCGACAACGGCACGTTATGCAGGTTCGCGGGCACTTTTTCGCCGACATCCCACAAGGTGGAGTCGGACGGCAGGTCGGTGACGCGCCCTTCCTCGACGAGCGAAACGGCCACGGGAGTCTGAAAAACGAAGCCGGCGGGCAGCAGATCAATGCGAAATGGCGAGGCGACATCGCCCCAGAAGGCCTTCTGGGTACGAAACCGCAGCTCCCGGTATTGATCGTAGGTGAGCTTTTCGAGCCCCGGCGTTATGGAGCCCAACCTGCGTGCCGGTGACTGCGAAAGTTGACGCGCTAATTCGACGACCTGGTCGAACGCGAACGTGGCACGCTGCTCTGCAGCCGCGCCGGGCAGCGCAATCAACAATAGCGACACCGCCGCCAGCGCCGCAGCTCCAGTCCTCTTTGGCATCACGCCCCGCGCATCCCATTGCATCTCCAGCTGCGAGCGCATCAGCACTCCTCATACGACCAAACTACGTTCGTTCCCGGACCCATGGTGCAATGCCTGCGCAGGTCGCGCCATAGGTTGCCCCTGACAATTCGATGCGCTGGCGTAGCGGCACAGAGTGCAAGCGGGCTATCCAGCTTGCCCAGCGACGTTATAGGTCTGCGCTCTGAGCTCCTCGTTGCTGCCGACCGGTGCCCACCCTGCCCCTACCCAGCAAGCCCTGATAGCGCGGTTAATGTGCAAATTTTCTGTACACCCAGGGTAGCACTGTCTACTTCCGTGGAAGCGAAGGTTACGATGCGCTCGAGATATCTGAGCAGACAGAGGCCTGAGGGTCCAGTATCGGTGCAAACGAATTCGATTTCTGCCAAATAGCGGACCCGTCCGCCGCACGCTCGACGGACCACGACTCGCGAACCCTTTAAAACGAGGTGGAGAAGCGGGCGGGACTACTTCGTGCTAGTGAATCCGCATTGTTTCTGCTCCATCGCAATTTCTTTTGTGATGCGAGTGGCGTTCTCCGCATAGGCCTGTGCCACGGAGCCATGATTCACGGTCTTACCACGCAGCGGACTCACGCCTTCGCAGAGGTGGAAGACATGCGGCGTCGAAGAGGTCTTGGCTCCATTCTCCGGCGCGATCCAGTACACCACGTCCTGCCCGCCCGGGTGCGCGGCGTCCTTGGTCGCGTCAGCCACCATGCTGGAATCCCTGGCGATGGCCTGGGCCTGGGAAGCGACCTCGGGTGAACAGGCCGTCGTCGGCTGGCCGGCATTGATCTGGGTGGCGCAGGCGTTCATGTCCTTGGTGTATTGCTCGACTGACGGCGGGTTCCAGCTCACCCCGATCAGCGTCGCTGCCACCGCCAGCACGGCCCCGACCGCGCCGGCGATCTTCTTGTTCTTCGGGTCCATGTCCTTGTCCATGAAGATCAGGACAATCAGCGGCAGGAAGGCGATCAGAGTGATGATCGCGCCAAGCTGGTTCTGGAAGAAGAACTTGGCTTTGTCGGACTCGCGGGCCGGATCGTGCTTGTTGGCCGCTTTCCACATCAGGCTTCCGGCGATGGCGAATATCGCGATCCCGACCAGGATGCCGATTAGCAGCGAAAGGTTTCCGTGATCGAACCTGTGCTGGCGGAGCAGGACGATCCCGGCGATTTCGCCGCCGATGGCCACGATCCATGCGAGCGCGGCAAAGACGCGAAGGCGCTTGGCGGCCGATTGCTGGCTCTGAGTTGCTTGCCAGTCTTTGGTAACGTCGGGCGTTGCGGCCGGCTTTTTGTCGGACATGTTCAGAGCCTCGCTATCGACGCGTGGGCACGGCAGATGTCGAACGGGAAGCCTACCCGATTTGGGCACCAATTGGGCACCAACCGATCATGGCGAGCCGATGCTCGCATAACTGGCTGAATTGTATTGGTGGCCAGGGGCCGAATTGAACCACCGACGCGCGAATTTTCAGACGTCCTGGACGCCAACCGCATCCCACGCGGTCAGCCCTAAGAAGCTGATTTTCAGAGAAAGGACTCCGCCGTAAGTTGGCACTGGTCGAGGCAGGATGGCGCCGGGTGGTTGCGTGGGCTATAGCCTCTTTCAACGACCGAAATAAGCCGGTAGCCGCCCTACCTGAGCAGCTGCCAGCTGAACTTGCGCAATATTGCCGACTAGAAAAGCGCCTTCGCCGCTGTTTGCGCCGCGTAATGCAGGGACATTGCTTGAATCCAAATAACCACCAAGTAGACTCGAACCTTTCAACACGGCGTTAATGAAAGCGGTAACCGATGCCGATCGAGGGACCGCGAATCGCATCGCCGTCCTTTGAGTAGTACGACATGTAGTCGGCCTGCGCGTACCAGCCGGTACCGAAGGGGAACTGGATGCCGCCGCCATAAGAGAAGCTGCTGTCCGAGGTACTTGCGGTGAAGCCGTAGTATTTGTCTGTTGCCTCCACTGTGGCATGCAACCATCCGGCGCGAGCGAACAGTTCGAAGTGCGGTGCGACCGGGTACTGTCCCTTGATATACGCGCCGTAGGCGCTCTTGATCTTAAGTGAAATTGGGATGCCGTAGACGCCGCCGTTCGCGTCCGAGGTCCCGAACGCCCCGACCGCTTCGAGGGCCAAGTACCGATTGAAGTTCACGCCACCGCGCACAATGCCAGCTCCCGCCGTCGCCGAGAAACCCGAAGTGTCCATTTTTGGGAAGGCGTAGCTACCTTCGATGTAGGGCTCCATTTCGCCCGCGGCTGCTTGCGCACCGCTGCCAATGGCGAACAGGCAAGGAACCAGGAGAGCCACCGCCTTTTTAAAACAATTCATACGTAGCCTCCAAATATGATGAGACAAACCGCTGTGTCATTGGATGAACGCGACGCTATCTTCGTGCTCAATAGTCCCGAAATGGACCCACATGTACGTAAAGAGTGGGTAACCGCCCTGTCGGCCCCCCCAAAATGTTTAATGATTGAAAGTCTCTACAGCAATGGCCCGTGCGGCCGCTGACATTTCGGACTGCCCCAGGCCACCCGCACCGACAACGGGGTCTCCTTCGCCGGTGGCAACTCGCTGTTCGCTCTGACCAAGCTCTCGGTGTGGTGGCTGCGGCTCGGCATCGGCATCGAGCGCATCAAGCCCGGTAACCCACAACAGAACGGCCGCCAAGAGCGCATGCATCCGACCCTGAAGAAGGAAGTCACCAAACCGGCGGCCACGCGCCTTCTACAGCAACAGGTCTGCGTCGATCGCTTTATCGGCGAGTACAACCGGAAGCGCCCGCATCAGGCCTTGGGCATGAAGTATCCGGCCGACGTGTACTCCCCTTCACCGTGCCCTTATCGAGGCATCGGTGAGCTCAAATGCCCGTTCTATGGTCGCACTATCACTGTCACCCACTGTGGCCGGATTTGGCTCGTAAGTTTCATGCACTACAACCTGGGGTTTTTCGATCGCCAGACCGGGCGCATCACTAACGCCGACATCCCCTTCGGCGCATAATTGTCAACCATGACTCCGGCGTAGAACGTCAGAGATGTGCCCGGAATGGAATGACTTGAAATGGCGGCCAAGGGCGGGCTTGGGGCATTTTGTCGGTCCTCTCCCACCCATTTCTAGTCGCCGCCGGTCATCCGGGCGGCCTTCTGCCGGCCACGACGATGGGTTCGTCGAGCGCGCGTCTATATTCCTCCTCGTCGATCGCATCCACCGAGCGCAACTTCGCCAACAGCTCTTCGATCAGTGAGCGCAGCCCGGGCCCCGGCGTGCCGTGCGCAAATGAACTCTGATACTTGATCGGCCCGGGGATTATCGCGACCAGAAAGGCCATCTCGGCCGGCGTCAGGGCCCGGGGTTCGCGGCCGAAATAGGTGTTGGCCGCGGGCCGCAGGCCATGCAGGTCCGGTCCCCACTCGATGATATTCAGGTAGATCTCGAGAATGCGATCCTTGCCGAGCGCCGACTCGAGTAGGAACGTGATCGCCAGTTCCTGCAGCTTGCGTCCGAGCTGCTTGTCGCGCGACAGGAACAGGTTCTTGGCCAGCTGCTGGGTGATGGTCGACGCGCCGCGCGCGGCGCCGCCGCGCGACCAGTTGGTGAGCAGCGCGGTGGGTAATTCGCGCAGGTCGATGCCGCGATGCCCGTAGAAGTCTGTGTCTTCGGCAAGCAGAAGAGTGCGCACGAACAGCGGCGGAACGTCGCGCAAAGCGATGAAGTCGGGGGATGCGGGCGAGACGTCGATGGGGCGGTGCGGCCCGGGGCCGTCATCGGGGCTGAAAATGAAATCGCCGCGCAGGCGCACGATTGCCGGCGGCATCTGGCGTGGCGGCCTGAATTCGATCTTCTGGCTCACCGAGAGCGAGGCAGGGTCCGCCAGACGTCCACGCACCCGCACGTCGATCGTCGCCGAGCCAAGGTCATGGCCGCCGCCGGGCGCCAATTCCAGGCTTTCGGGCACCGCGAGCCCCGATGTGCCCAGCAGTTGCGCGAAGTCTAGCCGCCGCACGCCGAGTGCGAGATCGACAACCGGATCGGTGTCGAGATCGCGCAGCGCGAGCGAACCCGACAGGGCCGCGCCGGCCACCGTGGCGTGGACCTCGGGGATCTCGATCGTGCCCCCGGCTCGCCGCCAGGCGCCATCGAATCGTATGGTCACATCCGTCGGATCGCCGAGCTGCGGTTCGCCGGCAGCGTTATCCGCGAGCGCCCCCAAGCGCGCGCCGCGCGCGCCCATGTCCACGTGGAAGCGCAGCGCGTCGGTGCTGGCCTGAAGCTCCACGCGGCCGTCCGCATTACCACCATCGAACAGCGGGTAGGCGTCGCGCCGCACGTCGAGCAGACGACCGACGTCAAGCCCACGTGCCTCGACGATCCACGCGCTGCCCACCGGATCCACCAGCTTGCGGATTGACAGGCCGGCCTGTGGCTCAACCAGCGTGAGCCGGAGGTTCTCGCCAAGAATGCCCGCCATGTCCCAGGCAGTGGCCGGCGCACTGACCCTGACCCCTGCTGGGCCCGCGAGAGCGGCGGCACGAATTGCGAGTCGCAGGCGGCCGGGCCACGTGGCCGCGATCATGTCGGCATGCAGTCGCACTCCATGACCGAGGTCGAGATCGAATCCCTCCAGCCGCAGCAGCGGCCACACCCCGACGTGTACCAGTCCGATTCGGGCAACCATGCCATGGCGCACGGCCGCGGACTCGATCCGCGCACGCATGGCGTGCTCGAGCGTGGGTCTCAGCGACAGCGCGACCAGACTCGCGAACAGCGCCGCGGCTATCGCTCCGAGCCACCACCGCCGCCCGCGGATTCGCAACCTAACCGAACCAGGTACAGATTGGTCAGTGCCGCAGTGACTTGCAGCCGGTGCAGGTTCTTGGCCAGGCCGCGGTAGCGGGTCTTGCGGAAGCCAAAGATGTTCTTGATCACCCCGAACACGTGCTCGACCTTGGCGCGCACCCGCGCCTTGTTGCGATTCTTCGCCTTCTCGATCTCGTTGATCCGACCGTTGTGGCGATACCGCTTGCTCGTGAAGTCCTTGGCCTGCGGTGCGCGCTGATGGATAAGGGCCGTCTGACCCTGATAACCCTGGTCGCCCCAGACTCGAGTCTCTTGGCCATGCAGCAGATGGGGCAGCGCCTCGCGATCGTGCACGTTGGCCGCCGACACCAGCACGGTGTGGATCAGCTTGGTGTGGCTGTCGACACCGACGTGCGCCTTCATCCCGAAGTACCACTGCTGGCCCTTCGCCGTCTGGTGCATCTCCGGATCGCGCTTGCCCTCCTGGTTCTTGGTCGAACTCGGCGCACCGATGATCGTGGCGAAATCTACATCGACGCAAGGATGCCACAGCCGGATCGTGCGCAGGCTGGTGGGCGTCGGGTCGCAGACGGCCTCGACCGCAACTGTCCCAAATCGGCGCCCGCGGACCTTCGGTTCAGGTAGGTACCGCCGGCGTGCAAGTCGCCATAATTTAAATGGTGGCCAGGGGTGGAATTTAACCACCGACACGTGGATTTTCAGGCGTGAAACGAGGCTCCCCGACGTGCGCCAATGCCGGAGTTACGGGTAGTTTTGGGTTTGAAGCAACCGGCGTGTTCATCGAAGGTGCGCCCGTCACAGGACCGGTTGCCTTCATCGGTGCATTGAAGTTAACGACGAGCCCCTCTGGAAATGGAGTGATCAGTGGACACATAGCGGGTAGCGAGATTGGCACGATCCACAGGTTTGCAGACGACCCCGTCACCGGTTCTTATACGGTCCGTAAGAACTGCTGGGGCGCAGCCACCATAACGCCGAAAGGGCGCTCCCAAATGCACTTCCGCTTCCTGATCGTGGACAGTGGGAAGGAAATGCTAGCTATTGAGACGGACGCGAACACGGTTGTCAGCGGTACTATGGTGAAGGGCATTTAAGGAGACTATCGTAGATTCCGCGTTGCTAAATTCATCGCAGCGATTAGTCCCAGGAATCCGAGTGTTGCCCAGTCGATGAATCCACCCCCACCGCTAGACCGTCCCGGTGGCGCCGCAGCCACGACGATACTAAAACCATATGTGGCGTCCGGTGCTGTTCCATTGCTGGCGATTATCGTTCCAGTATAGGTTCCAGGCGCCGTCGGTGTGCCACTGATGACTCCAGCCGCGCTGAGCGCAAGTCCCGGGGGCAACGTTCCCGTGGCCCGACTGTAAACAATGGGAGCCGTCCCGGTGGCGGCGAGAGCAAAGTAGTACCTCGTGCCGACAATCCCGCCGGGAGCGGCCGAACTCGTGATGGTCGGCGCCTTGCGAGCAATTGTGATGCCGAAATCTTGTGTCCCATTCTCGTCGATGACATCACTGGCCGTTACTGTGCCCACATAGGTTCCCGCTGCCGTCGGCGTACCACTGATGACGCCGCCCGTACTCAAGTCCACGCCGGGTGGCAGCGCGCCCGCCGTTAGGCCGTAAGTAACCGTCGCCCCGGCAGACGAGCCGCTGGTAACGTAGGTGTGTGAGTAGGCGGTACCGACAATCCCCGGCCCTGGCGGGGAACTGGTGAATACGATTGCCGACGCAGGGCCGTATATTGCGCGAACGCCGGCGATATCGTCCGCTTGAGGATGTTCGATACCTCCCGTACGGGTATGCATGATCGAAGGGACATCATCCTCGTGGCCGAGACCGAGGGCGTGGCCAAGCTCATGAACCGCGACGCGCTGAAAATCAAAAGCTCCCGGACGTATCGGCCCTGTGTAGACACTCCAACCAAAATCCAAGTTGAATGCAATTCCGGTCTGGATGAAACGACCGCGGGTGCTGTACAGATACGTAGTGGCCAGGACATTCGCGCCCCAGGACAGGCCGCAACTTGTGGCTGTGAACGCCACCCCATTTGCGGGCGGACTTACGTTTGGATCGTTGCACGGGTCAGCGTATTGACCCTTGAACTCCGTGAATTTGAAAACCGTGGCACTGGTCCACTGCGCCATCGCAGATTCAAAGCTTGTATCCCAAAGACCATTGTTTCCAGGAATTGATACGTGATACGCCGTCGTCGCACCGGACCATTTGGGACCTTCCAGTACATATCCGAGCGCCTGGTTACACACCAGGGGTAGCAATATCGCTATCGAAGCGATTACCGTAGCGAGAAAGCGGCTTCCCCGCACAATCATCGCGTACCACCCCGCAAAGCAATGTCTCGGCGGATGAAATCCTTGAATTCCGTCGAGTTCATCGCCAGTGGAGATCGCCCCCGCTTCTTCGCCAATTGTATTTCCAGCGCTGTGCCACGACTGCCGGAAAGCACTTGTTGTTCCTGCGCTCCCGGCCCACCGCCAATCCCCAGAATTGCTCTCCTGTCCGGCGTATATACCCGGCGCAGACCCGATTGCGCGTCGGCAATCTCTACAAAGTGTCCCTGGCTCCAGCCCACCAGCGGATTTATCTGGTAACTATCGACAGATTCAACAAAATACACCCCGGTCTCGCCGAGCTTCGGAATCACCATATCGGCAAACTGCAAGGTCCGATCAGACACCGTGCCGCCGGCGAACCGCAGCTCGACTTCAGAGCCAACATCAGGGCCTTTGAGACGATCCAGCACTCGGATTCGAACGTAGGTACCGATGCCGCCGCCGAGTCCATCTTCGCGAGCAACCGCAGCGATCACCTTCCCCTCAATAATCAGGCTCGCATGGTCGCTCAGCTCGGCAAACGTGAATTGCTTGATTGAGGTGGCCGCACCGGGAAGCGCCGCAATAGAAAGCATCACGGCAATAAGCAAATGGCGCAGTCGGACCGGACTGCGAACTAATGGACGACGGTACATACCTTGGGCACCTCGGATTGACCCCATAAAATCATGACCCAGCGATTGTTTCATCGTTCACTGTGGCATCAATGGACCCCTTGAGCAATTGAACGGCAGACTAGCATCCATGAAGGCCAATGCCCCGCGATGTGAGCCAAGTCACATCGAGTAACAAGCTGCTTTGCATGGTGGCCAGGGGTGGAATCGAACCACCGACACGCGGATTTTCAGTCCCACTGCTTTCCGCGTTCTGCGTCACCCACCGTTACCTATCAACGTGTTGCGACAGGGAGTTGGCAACCGTAGGTCACGGTGAGTTACCGTATGTGACGGTGTGTTAGGCACCAAAGTGGGCACCGGCGACACCAGCGTACTTAGTCGCGCCACCACGGGCGACACGTGCACAACAGAAGGCACTTAGAAGGAACCCCTTCACCAGAATTGACACGCCATGCTCAATTCGACCACAAGAAAGGGAGTGTACGGACATCCCCAAGGCCCCGACACTGCGCTTTCGCCTGCCTCCCTCGGGACAGGTGAACTCGTGTCCGCAATCGCAGGGCTTGGTCAAATTGGCCACGGTGAAGGGGCATTCCGGATTGCGATGTGCGAGGTACAGGAGTGAGGGAGCAGTCATTGAATAAACGAGACCTTCGGGAATCAGACCAGTCTGGCGCACTCTGGCCGCCTCAGAACGAGCGCGTAGACACGCTGGCCTCATTAGGCGCTCTTCTGAATAGAATTGTAGACGAGCTTCCGCACGAAGCCGTCGCACCACTTTGCGACCCCTCGGCGTTGCGAGCCGCGATTTCTGCCTTTGATTTCAATGCGCCAGATGACCTGCTGTCCGGGGCACAGCGAGTTATCGACCTGCTCAAGGGCGGCATGGTACACACGATGCACCCCGGGTACTTGGGCCTGTTCAACCCGGCCGCTGCGTTTCCGGGAATAGTAGCCGACGTCATCACAGCGCACCTAAATCCTCAGCTTTCCGTCTGGTCGCATGCGCCCGCACCGATCGAGATCGAGCGACGTGTCATCGCAGAATTTGCGGCGCTCGTCGGATGGCACGCGGCACAGGCAGCTGGTCACTTTACGAGCGGTGGCGCCGAAGCGAATCACACGGCGCTGTTGCTGGCGCTGACCCGCGCGGCACCGAGTTTCGCCGAGTCAGGCAGTCGCGCATTTCCTGGAGCGCCGCGCCTGTATGCGTCGGCAGACAGCCACCTCGCCTGGCTGAAAATCGCCCACGCCGTTGGGATTGGGCGCGACGCGCTGCGACTCATTGGGACCGATGGTCGGGGACGGCTGAGCCCACCGCTGCTTCGTAGCGCGATTGAGGCAGACTTGGCGGCAGGGCATTTCCCCGTGTTTATAGCCGCAACGGCGGGCACGACGAATGCTGGCATGATCGACCCTATCAGTGACTGTGCCGCAATTGCCCGTGCGCACGGCCTTTGGCTTCACGTTGACGCGGCCTGGGGCGGCGCGGTGGCGGTGCTGCCTGAAGGGCGGGCGGTGCTTGACGGCATCGATGGTGCAGACTCGATTACGGTGGATGCGCACAAATGGTTGTCCGTTCCAATGGGCGCGGGAATGCTCCTGTGCCGTCATCCAGAATGTCTCGGTGACACGTTCAGAGTTGCTGCAAGCTACATGCCTCCCAGTTTGAATTCGATTGACCCGTATACTCATTCGATGCAATGGTCGCGACGTTTTATTGGGCTGAAGCTGTTTCTCACTCTCGTGTGCATCGGCTGGGATGGCTATCGGAAGCTGATCCGACGCGCGCTTCGGATGAGCGCCGACCTGAGTGATCGACTGGAAGCGGACGGATGGCATGTCGTCAATGAGTCGCCTGTGGCGGTATTGTGCTTCGTAGACTCCGACGACAAACTTGACCTCGTTGGAATTGCCGCCCGCGTTGTAGCGGACGGACGAGCATGGATATCCACTGCGCGTTTTGAGCAGCGCACCGTATTGCGCGCCTGTGTCGGCAACCACCTTACTGGCGCCGAGCAGCTTGACCAACTCATGGCGGCACTTAATGACGCGCGAGCGCGGGCATCACTATAGGCATAGCGCCCAAAGGTGGAATTGAACCGTCGACACGCGGATTTTCTTGCCTCGGGCTAACTCGACTCCTAAGATCGATCCGTAAGCTTCGGTTTCTCAAGGATATGTAAAGTCAACGATTTGCACTAATTTTTTGGCGTAAGAGGGGACCAGGCGATGATAGTTCGTTTGAGTCACAAACGTCCCGTCAGCCAGACCGCCGTACTGGACCCAACGGCGGTCATTGCCGCCAAGTCGTTGCTCGCTCCGTTCCTGGTCGTGATGACACTCGTCCTGTGTTTACTAGCGGCGCATGCACCGCTGGGTGGCTCCTCGCTCTTGCTGGCGGCGCTGGCATCTCTGGCCGCAGCGGCGCTAATCAAGCTCAAGGGCATCGCACCAGATCCGCTGTCGCTCCGGGCATTTCTGGACCAGTGGTTGCACTGGCTGTTGTTGCTCGCAATCCTGTCGGTCGCAACCACTCTGTCGGGGCTCGGGACCCGATTCGCGATGCGCCCGTTGCTGATTTGGGCGATCGTTTCTCCCTGGGTGCTGTGGCTGGGACAATGGTGGGTAGGGCGCAAGAGAGGCTGGATGGCGCAACTTGGCTCGCCACGTTCGGCGGTCATCGTTGGGCTCTCGGACCTGGGTCTGAAGCTCGAAAAGGCGCTTACCAGCAACCCCCTGCTGCACACGCGCGTGCTTGGATACTTCGAAGATCGCAGCGAGCTTCCAATGGCTACGCGACTCCCGGTCCTCGGTTCACTGGCGGCGCTGCCGGGTTACATTCGCGCCCACAATGTCCAGCAGGTTTACATCACGCTGCCGATAACGCGCGACCCACATATACTGGCGCTGGTCGACTCACTGCACGTTTCGACCGCCTCCGTCTACTTTGTCCCGGATCTTGGCGCCTTCGGCCTGGTAGAGGCACAGTTCGATGTCCTAGGTGACGTGCCGGTTATCGCCGTTTGCGAAACGCCGATTATCGGCGTGAACAGCCTGGCCAAGCGGCTATGCGACATGCTGCTCTCGGGGCTGGCCATAACGTTGCTGTCTCCAATTTTTCTGGCAATAGCTCTGGGTATCCGACTCACCTCGGCTGGCCCGGTGCTATTCAAGCAGCGTCGTTACGGGCTGGGTGGTGCCGAGATCAAGATCTACAAGTTTCGGTCGATGACGGTGATCGAAGATGGCGATGAGAACTTTTGCACGACCATTCCCGGCGATACGCGCCTAACGCGCTTTGGCGCGCTGCTGCGTAAGTGTTCTCTGGATGAACTGCCGCAACTAATCAACGTGCTCCTTGGCAACATGAGCCTCGTTGGACCGCGCCCGCACGTAGTGGCGATGAACGAGAAGTACCGCAAGCTAATCCCAGGCTACATGATTCGTCACAAGATCAAGCCCGGGATTACCGGTTGGGCCCAAGTCAACGGCGCCCGGGGTGGGGACGACCTCGAGGCTATGCACCGTCGCCTTGCGTACGACCTGGATTATCTACGCCATTGGTCGCTAGCACTTGATTTCAGGATCCTGCTGCGCACTCTCGTTGTGTTATTCCACGATCCCCATGCATATTGACATTGGTACACTTATGCGGGCACCAACGACGCGACACGAGTGCGCCTACCTCAAGTATCTGACTAGTGGGCTAAGCCTGTAGAATAATTAATTCACGGCGCACGAGATGTCTGGCCCAGGCGTAAAAAATAGTCTTCCAACTCGCGCTGTTCGGCGGGCGTCGGGTTGATTCCACGCGGCATACGCGCGGCACCGGCCTGTGGCGTTAAACGAAAGAGAATCTCGTCCAACAACCGTCCGCGCGCGTAGCCGCCTGCCGCTAAACGTGGACCGAGAACAGCTGAATCTCCGAATGGCAGCACCGGCCCCACGTCGCCAGTATGGCAAGCGACACAGCTATCAAGCAGTCGTGGACGAAGCTCATCGCCCCCCGCCGTCTTACCATCGGCGGAATCCAGACGCTGGATGCCGCCCGCGCCATAAAACACCGCAAGCTCACGCTGACTGCGCCTGCGAAGCTCCGAGCAGTATGAATCCGTTGCATTGAAGCTGCGAAACGAGCGTAAGTCGCCCAGTTCCGGCTCGCTCACGGTTAGCTTCTGAAACAGCAGCTGTTCAAGCGACAATGAGCCCTCGGGGGCTGCAAGATCATGGGTTTCCCGTTCCAGGGCGAGACTCCAGCGCTGGCGCGGCAGTCCGACCAGTCGTTCCGCGATGAACCTGAGCGCGACCGGGTCACTCACAGCAACCCCCCCGTGGTAGCCATCGGTTGTGTCTACGCGCCGGAAGCGCTTCGCCGCTTCTTGGCCGGCGTCCGCCGTCACGGAAGACTGCGCGTACGTCGCCATAGCCCGAATCAAAACGGACCGCAACGATTCGGGGAAAAAGGATGCCACTGCACCACAGTCGCCTCCGGCGGCGGCAAGCAGCACGTAGCGGTGGGGCAAGAATGCTGGCGCATCAGAGAGGTCAGAGACTATCGAGCGCACGTTCAAAGTGGCAAGCAGCATCGAGAGGCGCGCATTCGGTGGTTCGAACCGCTCGCCGTTGTAGAGGTCATGAGCGTTGGCCACATAGGTCTCGCGGTCGGCAAATCGCCGTACGCCGACCAGGTACCGGTAACGCCGGCTCTCTGTTTCGCGCGCCAGAAACTTCTGCATACCATCGGACTCCGCCTTCGAGAGTCCAGTGCGATAGCGCTCGCCATAGACACCCGGCCAGCTTGGAGGTGTGTCCCAGATAGGGCGCGCCGGTCGCCCGTGACAGGCTACGCAGCGCGCCGGGTTGTCCTCGGATTCCTGAGCTCCCTGACCCCCGATGGGGAACGACAACTCGCGAAAGTGAAAGCTGTTAGTACGTTCATCAAACTGCATGGTCTCGAGCACGTCGTAGCCCCGCTCGTTGGCATCGCCGTTGAAGCTCACGACGAATCGGCCATCGACACCGTACAAAATCGCTCTGGGCGCGGACAACGTCGCTCCCTGGAGACTGCGGCTGGCGAACACGAGCGTATAATTTGCACGCAGGTCGGTAGGCAACAGCTCCAACGTCTCCTCGATCGTGCGCACGTCCCGCGTGCGAATCAGCTCCCTCAGCGTTTCGATGTTGAAGTCGGCTGCGCCGCTTTCGGCCACGGCGACAAGCCCAAGGCACAGGCAGAGGCCTTGGACTAAGCACCCGTGAAGTCTCAAGGTCATCACCATCTTATGCGCCTCTGGCGGCATTGCGGGCAGTCTTCAAGCCGCCCGCCTCTGGCTCCGATTCGCGGCAACCTGATCGCCGCTGCGAGAGTAGAACCGCCACGAGAGGGAGCACGTCATCGAAAACGCTAACGCCGCGAGGCGCGCAACTTGTTGGCGCATTCAGCGGCGAACCCGTCATGACACCAGGAACGACATCGACGTCAGATCTTGCCGATTAGCGTCAATCCCGCTGGCGGCGCTGAGCTCAAATAGCCACAGCCGCCAGCCGTATGCTTGAGGTATTCGATGACTTCGGTGTCGCCGCTTTTGGTGGATGGTGGCGTAGCCCCGTCGCGGAATGACTTCTTGGTCCACATCGTCGTGTACTTGGTCCCCTCCATCTTCAGCAGCTTCGCGAGGAAATCCTGCTGCGCGGCACTATTGTCAACCGGCAGTAGCTTGACCGGTCCCGCGAATTGCTTCTCGCCGAGAAACACGTCGCGCATATCGGCCATCGTGAGCATCACGCCCGCGCTGCAGGTGATATAGAGGTCGCCCGCGCGGGCGAGGGGAACCAACCCTGCGAATAGTAGCGTGGCGAAGATTGACAGGTACGCACGCCGGCGCACTGCGATCGCGGGAGGAGGAGAATTGCGATACGTGAGCTTGAACATCGGGATGGCTTTTAGGGTGCCTAGAACCGAACCGCGAGTTGGGAGAGGAACTCGTTGAAGTGCCCGACTATGCGATCCGTGTAATGGGTGTTGGCCACTTCGATCTTGAACGCCACTTTCTGGTTGAGATCGCGCCGGAAACCTACGGCGGCCCTGTAGTAGGAGCCGCCGCTCAGCTGTTGGGCGAAATACTGATCGGTCTGATCCAGGTTCGTGCGCTCATAGCGGACATAGGGGATAAAGATCGGCAGTCGATAGCCGATCTGCGCGAAATAGGCGTTGCTCCGGTGCGTCCCCGCGCCCTGGTAGAGGTTGATATTGCTAAACCAATATATTTCCGAGAGCACCTCCCATGTGTCGGTGTCGTAGACTGAGTAGACACCGGCGACCCTGACATCGGTCAAATTCTGTGGCAACTGATCATCATCGATCTTCGAGTCGAAGGCGTTTACCCCCACCAGGAGGCCCTCGGCGGGCCCCGCGGTCCATTGATAGCCAACCCGGCCGCCGTAGATCAGCTTGCCGTGATCGTTACCGCCGGTGCGCATGTCGATCTGTCCGTCGATGATTTTTTGTGCGTTGCCGGCAAACGCGTCGTAAGTTAACTTGCTATCCTCGCCGCGCACTGCACCCGTGAGCCAGGCACCTACTGTGTGGGCCGGCAGCACCCCACCCTGGTCCTCGAACCCTAAGAAGGCTGGCCGGCGCAGCGCATCATTGAGCCACACTCCATGGTGGAATGCCGTGTTGACGTAGCCGTAGGGCGTATGGAACCGGCCGACCCAGGCGGTCGCCGCATCGCTGAACTGATAACCCAGCTGCAAGCGCTCCATGTCGACACCGACGTCGCCGGCGCTATCTACTTCGAAATTGAGCTCGACCAGCGAAAGCCACCTGTCGCCAAGCTTTGGCGTTAGATAGAGATCGAAGTTGTTGACGCTGGCGCCCTTTTCACTTGGATTGAACGGGTTGTGCGTGCCGATATTGACGTCGGCAAAGCCATGCACCGGCAATCCAGTGTCGTCGCCTTGCCGCGCGGCATTAGCCGTCTCCATCTGGTTGACCTGCTGCTCGACAGCTTGCAGGCGCGTCGAGTCGGATGCCGGCGGCTGAACCGGCGTTGGGGCGGTGGTCACGGCTGCCGTCGTCGCCTGCTGGACCTCAAGCTCCTTCACTCGGGCCGTCAACGCCTCGATCATCTGAATGCTCTGATCGAGCTTCTGCTGGAGCGCTTTGACGGTAGCATCGCTAGCTTCTTTCGCCAAACCGACGGCAGGAAGACCAGCGGCTAGTAGCATGCCGAGGCAGAAAACCCGGGTGTGTCGATGTGTCAATCTGGACATAGTGCCTCGCATTTGGGGACCGACTTCTTACCGAAGAGCGCTCGACCAATCGTTAGTCTCCGGTCCGAATTCACGGGCCATCAAGCCATTGGCGTCGAACAGAAGCACGCGCGAGTCGTGCATCACGTGCTCGTCGTATCTCCAAAGCTCGAAGTGAAGTTGCCGGGCCAACTGGGTCGTCTCGGCAACGGTGCCTGTAATAAAATGCCAGTTGGCGCGGCTCAGGTGATGGCTCGAGCGATAACGTCGCCACGTCGCCGGGTCTTCGTTCGCTGGGTCGTAGCCCACGATGACGAACTCGGCACGCTCGCTCTTCGCGTCGAGTACGGCTTGCAGATGCTTAAGCGCCTCGAACGTCATCGGACAGATCCGGCGACAGTTCGCGTAAGCCATGGTCAGCACCACGCGCTGCCCAGCAAGTGTCGTCAGCGACATCGGCTGACCACTGTCGTCCAGCCAGTTTTGCGGCAACACCGCAAGACGCATGCCCCCGGCGAGTCCGGCGCCCTGCGCCACCGCGGCCACCCAGAGGATCCATGCGAGGCCCGCCCCGGTACTGAGACGATACGAGCAGCCTTCTCGACGTACCATTGTTCAGCTCCATGGATGTTCGCGATCCCGTGTATAGCGCCTCCCAGCGACGATAGCGTATTGTTAAGTGCGGAACGCCGCGGTCATCGCGAAACGTGATGGGATATAGACTGGCTCTCGCAAAACGTGACGGTGATCACGAAAAGGACTTCCCGGAAAGCCCGCTACGCCCACTCCCTTTTTTTCATGACAAATACAGAACCCCGTTACATATCGCGGGTTTCAAGGTATGCAACACTCGGCGCCTTGACTTTCGGCAACGAAGTTGATCGTGAAACGCGGCACCGACAAACTCATCGCCCTGCAGTTCCTCGCGGTTGTATTACCGATCGCCGTGGTGCTGCTGTTGCAAATGGCCGCCGATGCGCGGCGGGCCGCGCGATTGGAACATTCTCGTCCCCTGAGAATATTGGCGGACGATGCTCGCGCGAATTACAAAACTTTTACTAACGGAGCGGCAGACGCCGTCGACACAGGCACATTGGGTGCCCAGTCGGTCGAGGCGTTGCACACTTCTGCGGCGCGGCTCGCCGAGCTCGCCGATCGAGGCGAGTCCACGGCCGTCGGTGACGCCGCGATATTGGTTAACGATCTTGCCACCGCCATTTCCAAGGGCGCAACTCTCGACACGCTCTTGCCGCGACGGACACGCATCGCACAAGGCGATGCGCTCACCAAGGAGATCGACGACGACTTCGGGCGGCGGGATGAGCTTGTGGTCAAAGACGCCATTGCCTCGGCGGTTTACCAAAAGCGCGCTGTCGCTGGGGCACTCGTCATCACTGCGATTCTGACGGTGTTGTTCGTTTTGGCTACACGCCGCCGGTTGAAGGCAAGCTTGGAAGCGGACATTTCGGCAGAACGGGAACGGCGAGCAGTGCTCGAGACCATGTCGGTTCGGTTTGGGATTGCCACTCGCGCGGCACGCGCCGGAGTCTACGAGCTGACACGAGACGGATTGGACTTGTGGTGGAGCGATACTATGCATGAGCTCTACGCCCAAGCGCCACGGGACTTTCGGCCGACAATGGCATCCTGGCTTGCTTTGATTCATCCCGATGATCGGGAGTCTGCGCAAGCTGCAATCACCAACGCCATGCGGGACCATAGCCAGTTGCGGTCCCAGTACCGCGTAGTTCGTCCGGATGGGTCGATTTGCCACATCGCGTCACTTGCGGCGGTATCGACAGATTCCATCGATGCCAGTCCACGTTTGGTCGGTATCGATCTCGATATTACCGATCGCGTCGAGGCCGATGAACGCGAAAGAAGGTTGCAGCAGCAATTGCAGGATGTTTCGCGCAAAGCCGGCATGGCGGAAATTGCCACGAACGTGCTCCATAACATTGGCAACGTATTGAACAGTGTAAATATTTCGGCAACTCTCGTGACGGACCGGGTCAAGAAACCCAAGTCCTCAGGACTCGGCAAGGTCGCAGCGCTGCTGCAACAGCACCAGGCCGACTTGGGCACTTTCGTTACGACCGATGAGCGCGCCAAGCACCTCCCGGTCTATCTCACCCAGTTGGCCGAACGTCTCGCGGTCGATCAGGAGGTAACGCTGCAGGAACTGGATTCGCTACGCAAGAACATCGACCACATTAAGGAAATCGTAGCGATGCAACAGAGCTACTCCAAGCTAGTCGGCGTGCCTGAACGACTCGCTGTCGCCGGTCTCGTTGACGATGCCCTGCGCATGAATGCCAGCGCGTTTGCCCGACATGGCGTCAATGTGAAGTGCGAATTCGAGGATGTGCCGGAAATCATCGTTGAGAAACACAAGGTACTGCAGATTGTGGTCAATCTTTTGCGCAATGCTAGGCACGCGTGCGTAACGTCCGAGAGGAGCGACAAAGAGGTGGTGATTCGCACAACGAAACAAAGAGGCGGTGTGCACATTACGGTTGTCGATAATGGGGTCGGCATACAGCCCGAACATATGACCAGAATCTTCAGTCATGGTTTCACCACCAAGAAGAACGGCCACGGCTTCGGTTTGCACAGCGGAGCTTTGGCGGCACGAGAACTCGGCGGGGCGCTGCGCGTCGAAAGCGCCGGACCCGGCCGAGGTGCCACGTTTACCCTGGAATTACCGCTTAAATCTCCGGATGCAATTCATGAGTACAAATACAACACCGGTTAATCGCCGCATCCTGGTTATTGACGATAACCAGGATATCCACGGCGATTTCCGTAAGCTGTTCGGTGCCACAGTGGACGAAGCAACTGCGCTGGCGGCGGCCGAGCTCGCGCTCCTCGGCGAGAGTCCGCCGGTGAGCATTAATCAAGGCTTTGAGCTCGACTCCGCGTATCAGGGCCAGGAAGGCGTCGCACTAGTACAGCAAGCCTTGGAAGAAGGCCGGCCCTACGCTATGGCGTTCGTCGATATGCGTATGCCCCCCGGCTGGGACGGCCTCGAGACTATCGAACGCCTGTGGGCTATCGACCCGGATGTTCAAGTCGTCATCTGCTCAGCGCATTCGGACTATGATTGGGCCGACGTCGTAGCCCGCCTGAACAACTCCGACAAGCTTTTGGTGGTAAGAAAGCCGTTCGAAGCCATCGAGGTCATGCAGTGTGCGAATGCGCTGACTCGCAAGTGGCAAAACGAGCGCATTGTCCGTCGCCACGTCGAGACGCTCGAGCTGGCCGTCAGTGCACGTACACAGGGTCTGGAGGCCGCAAACAAGCAACTGCGGCATTTGGCCACGCACGATGTACTTACGGGGCTACCAAACCGTATTTTGATGGACGACCGCCTCAGTCAATGCATCGTACTCGCGGAGCGCCAAAAGCAGACATTCGCCGTCATTTTATTGGACCTCGATCGATTCAAAGTGGTGAATGAGTCCCTCGGACATCGTGCTGGCGACGAGCTGCTGCAGGTCGTGGCGCAACGGCTCAAAAGCGTCGTGCTCGATGTCGACACCATCGCCCGCCTGGGTGGAGACGAGTTCGTGTTGATTACCACACCGGGTTCCGATCGCGATGCGGCCCAGCATGTAGCGCGCCGCATTATTGAGGCAATGCAACAGTCGGTCCGCATCGCCGGCGTCGAACTCTATTCATCGCCGAGCATGGGCATCGCGTTTTATCCGAACGACGCCACGACCATAGAGACCTTGCTGGCACACGCCGATGCGGCCATGTATTGCGCTAAGCAGCGAGGCCGCAACAACTTTCAATGCTTCATGCCTGGAATGAACACTGTCACGCAAGACAAGGTTAGGCTGGAAAGCGATATGCGCGTTGCGATCGAGCAAAAGCAGTTCGAGCTGCACTATCAGCCTAAGATAAACATCGCGACGGGCGTCATGCACGGCGCTGAAGCATTGTTGCGTTGGCGGCACCCGGTGCGAGGGGCCATCTCGCCGGCGGAATTCATTCCCGTTGCCGAAGAATGCGGGTTGATTCACACGCTCGGCGCTTGGGTCGTCCGTGAGGCCTGTCGGCAAGCACGCGCCTGGCAGGTAGATGGCTTGCCCCCATTGCGGGTTGCCGTGAACCTATCGGCGTCGCAGTTCCGGCAAGGCGACCTGGTCGCGATGATTGGCGGGGCACTTGATGACGCCGGTCTCGAAGCACAGTTCCTCGAAGTCGAGTTAACCGAAAGCGTGGTTATGAGCGACCCAGAGGAGTCTATCGCCATTCTCAGGAAATTGAGCACGATGGGCGTACTGGTGTCGGTCGACGATTTCGGCACGGGCTATTCGAGCATGAGTTATTTGCGGCGATTCCCGATCGACAAACTCAAAATCGATCGTGGGTTCATCAGCGAGGTCGCGTCAACTCCCGATGATGCCTCTATCGTACGCGCCATTGTTTCGCTTGCTCACAGCTTGCGATTGAAGGTGGTGGCCGAGGGCGTTGAGACAAGCGATCAGCTCGAGTTCCTGAAGTCGCTCGATTGTGACCAATACCAGGGTTATTACTTCAGTCCCGCTCTGCCTGCCGCAAAGTTCGAGGCACTGGCCCGGTCCCTACGAGACGCCAAGTCGCACCTTGGCGAGGATGATTCCGCGCGCACCCAAAGCAAGTTGGCAGTGTATAGGCCAAAATAAGCGCTGCAGATGGTCTCAGGCCAGAACGCTTGGGGCGAGTGACCGGAGACTGCGCAACCCCGCGGTTGCGCTTCCCACTGCTCTTCATCCACTAGAATCCTGCAGGTTGTGGCTCTTGTCCGCCGCTCGGATCGGGAGCAGCAGGATCCGCTCTCGGAAAACAAGATCTGCGGGATTCAGTTCGCTAGCGCCGCATATTCCGGACCTGCAGCAACACTTGTGCAGGCTGGATGGCTTATGTCGCATTGTTATGCGGTTTTTGTGAGGCGAGTCCAAAGTATCAGCGAATCAAGGCTCAAGATGCCATAAGTTGGACCGATTAGTAGTTGTTTCGATCATGCGAAGTGACCCTGCACCATGCATTCGTTGACACGAACGTTACGGCTGCGAAATTGGTCCGTGAGTGCACGGTTGCTGTTGATCAATGGCTCGCTGATGGCTGCTCTCGTCATCGTAAGCATCATTGCGTGGCGGGCAGTGAGTGCACAAACTCGTGCCATGGCGGAGCTGGCCCTGATTAGTAAGGCAGCACGGTACCATCAGGACGCCGATACCGTTCACGCCAATTTGCGGGCCGAGGTCAATGCTGCGCTTGCAAGCGGCATCCTATCTGATAGCGATCGCGCCAAGGTGGCCGATTCCTTGAGCGATAATGCTCAGGATTTCCGCCGGGACTTAGCGACACTAGAGCGGTTTGAATTGGCGCAGGACCTCGTTGAGACCGAGGTCAAGGTCCGCTCACTGGCCGATGACTTTCTGTCCAAGGCAATTGAAACCGGCCAGCTCGCGCTTCGGGACCCGAAGGCCGCCGAACCAATGATGGCAACGTTTCGAGCATCAGGTGAAGCTCTGGATGGCGCCATGGAGCGCCAGACTGCCGCCTTCGCAATCCACATTGTTAAGGCAAACGAAGATGCAGCGAACGCCGAAGCTCTCGCCAAGCGCTGGTTAGTTACGGCGGGACTACTGGCTACTTCCGTCGTCGGCTTCCTTGTTGGCTTGCTATCCCGATCGATCCGCATTTCCTTAGCGTCAGTCCGAGACGTCGCCGTTGCCCTGTCCAAGGGTGATCTGACGGTTCGGAATTTAAACACCGGTCATGATGAGCTTGGCTCGCTGGCAGGAGCCATCAACGGCATGGCCGATAATCTAAATGAAATTATCGGACGACTGCGAGCCGATGCGGATCGAGATGCGTTTGGGACCCAATTGGTTGAAGCTCTCGAGATGGCCGATACCGAAGTAGAGGCCTACGGAACGTTGGCCCGAGCCATGAGCATAATCTCGCCGGACCTGCCGACGGAACTGCTGTTGGCCGATTCAAGTCGTGCGCATCTTGAGCGCGCCACCGAACATCCGCAGGCCGGCGCTCCGGGTTGCATGGTCGAATCGCCCTTCAGCTGCATGGCCATACGGCGAGGACATCCAGTCACTTTTGCGGACAGCAACGCGCTGAATGCCTGCTCGCGATTGCAGGGCCGATCCTGTGGCTCCGTGTCCGCGGTCTGCGTACCAATCAGCTTTATGGGCCGTACACTTGGCGTGTTACATGCGACCGGCGCCGCCGGCATCCCGCCGAATGCCGAGCAAGTCGCACAGCTGACTACCTTGGGAATGCAGGCGGGTTCACGTATTGGCACAGTGCGTGCCTTTAATACGACTCAGCGCCAGGCAACGACCGACAGCCTGACCGGATTACCGAACCGGCGCTCGGTGGAGGAACGCGTAAGGCAATTGACCAGCGAAAACAGATCTTTCGCCCTAGTAATGGCGGATCTCGATCATTTTAAACGGCTTAATGACTCGCGTGGCCACGAAGCCGGAGACCAGGCCTTGAGGCTATTTGCCGACACACTTCGGCAGTGCATGCGTGATGGCGACATGGCCGCCCGCTGGGGCGGTGAGGAATTTGTGCTAGTACTGCCCAATATAACGGCGACCCAGGCTGGAGAGGCCGTTGATCGACTGCGGGGGAAGCTTTCGGAGGCGCTGCTCGCCGGAGGCACGCCCGTATTTACTGCTAGCTTCGGCATCGTGGATACCTCCATGACCCCCCGGTTTGAACAACTACTGAAGAACGCAGATGAAGCTTTGTATATCGCCAAAGAGTCTGGACGGGACCGCGCGGTGATCGGCTTTATTCAGACAGGCAATGAGACGGGTACGCGCCGCGCTGTCGAGCATCCCGCCGAAGCTGACTTCGCCGCCATCGCGCGCCAAGGATAGTGAGGAACTTCCATCGCTCCCAGGGAGCCCAGGCGAAGCGCAAAATTCATGGGCAGTCGCCAGCCCTATGCGCTTGTGCGCTTCGGCGGATCAACCCTAATTATTGCAGATAACCGGCCTTTTTCCAGGCAGGTCGCCGTCCTTTTGGCAAAGTTTCGCTTCGCCTTGCGCGGCAACTTATTGAAGCGCGGGACGGCGGGTCAGCGCGACGTCTGCGCGTGCCTAACCAAGAAATCTCGCGTGATCGAGACGGCGGAGGGCGCGCCCCAGTTGCCGGTTGATTTATCGGGAAGCGATTACGTGGCGCCAGTCAATGGCCACTGCGCGAGGACGGCGCGGCCACGGTCAGCAGAAGAATGAAACTGGTATTACCGGGCAGACTGCTGGCCGTGATCGTATAAGGGGTTAGCGAACTCGCGGCGCTGGGCATACCCGCGATGACGCCGCTCTTGCTGTCGAGCGTCACTCCTGGGGGCAGTGCCGGCGTCACAGCATAGTGTTCGACGGTGCCTGCGACGCTTGGCAGCAATGGCGCGAGGGGCGTTCCCACAGTACCTTTTACCGGGCTGGGGTAAGAAAGATGGTTCGGGGGCTCCGTCACGCTCAGCACCAGCGGGAACGAGGCATGCACGCCTGCGCCACCGGCATTCACCATGTAGGTCCTCGACGCACTGGCCCGCGTCGGGGTACCGGAAATGACTCCACTTTGCTCATCGAGCGAGAGGCCCGGTGGCAATGGGGGACTGACCGTGTAATGGCCGATCGTCCAGAACACGGCGGGCGTTAGTGCCATCGGCTCCCCGATCACCGCTGGGAACGGGCTTGACCCGTTGTAGAACAGCACCGGCATCGCCGAGGGAGCCTGCCTGTGCTCGCCATAGGCAACGAGTGCGCACATGGCGACGAACGCCCCCGTGAGCCGCATCGCCCTAGCCCGCACCAAGCTGGCACATGCTCCTAGCCAGGCACGCTGTTCGTGAATGGTGCGCGATTCCATATTTGAGTTTCTCCGAACTTTCAAAACGTCGACATGCTGAAATCCGGGTGGTGACCTGCCGGAAAAGGTGAGCCGGTCATAGGGGTCAGTGCGCCGGTCGAGGCGTCCAATTTGAATCCGCTGACATTCGCCGCGCCGTCGTTGGCGACATAGAGAAACTGGTTGGTGGGATCGACGGCCATTGAATAGGCGTTCGCACCCGCCGCAACCGGGAACCCCGGCAGCGCAGTAAGCGCACCGGTACTCGCATCGATGGCATAGCCGACGATGGTTGCGCCCGACGTGACATACAGGTAGGCGCCGTATTGGTCGGTGGCGATGTACTGGCTGACCGGCAACGGAAATGGCGAACCGCTGAGCGGCGACAATGCCCCGGTAGCCGGGTTGATACTGAAGCCCGATATGCTTGGGTTCGTCGCGTCGGGGTTGGCCGAGTAGAGGAACTTGCCGGCCCCGATCGCCAGGCTGAGCGGGTTGCCACCGGCGGGAAACGGCGATCCGGGCACGGGGGTCAGGCTGATTTGAATCGATCCGTCGGGCGTCATGGTCTCGTCGGCAGCAAATGCTGAAATGTCGTTCGAGCCCCCGTGGTTCGCAACGAAGATAAATTGATCCCCGGCAACAATCGACGTTGGGCTCTTGCCCGCGGCAATCGGGGACCCCGGCGGCACAGTAAGCGCACCGGACCCATCGATGACATAGGCGGATACGTTGTCAGAGCCGGAGTTTGCAACGAAGAGACCATCGCCCCAGAGGGTCATGGCCTGGGGGTGGATACCGGCCGGAAAAGGGGAGCCGGGAATGGCGGTCAGTGTGCCAGTCGCTGTGTTGACGGCCAAGGCAGACACGTCATTGCTGCCCCCGTTGCCGACGAACACATAGCTTTTGTCCTCGCCGAAAGGGTATTGCACACCAACAATGGCGTCAGGGGAGACGCCCGCAACAGTCGGTGTGCCGATGGCTGTGAGCGCGCCGGTGACCGGATCAACGCTATAGGCCGAGAGCGTATTGTCCGCGGTATTGGTAACGTAGGCGAATCTCGCACAGCCCACCGTGACGCTGGTGTCACTGGCGGATTGAATGGGGAATGTCGTGTTACTGATTCGGCACTGCTGCCAAGGTGAAGCAGGCTGCTGGGTAATGGAGACATAGACGCTGCCCGAGTAAGTCGCGGGCACCACGTAATCCAGGGTGAACGCGCCATTGGCGTCGATCTGGATGCCACTGTGGCAAGGAGGTAGGTGGAGGGGGAAGCCGTAACCGCCCCCAGGGCCGTGGCCTATTACTGGGCAAATTTCCAGTGTCAAACCTGAGCCCACCAGCCCCGATACCGTGCCATGGATCGTATAGCTCGTATCGCTGCTTGTGCAGGTGACAGCCACGGTGGTGACGTTTGCTGTCCCGACGAAGCCGGTGCCGCTGGTGACTACACAATTCTGCGTCGGTGAGGAGGGCTGCGTCTTCACGAACACCCTGAATGCGGCTCCGCTGCCCAGTTTTCTGGTGAAGGTGAACGCACCCGGCGCGGAAACCGCGGCAACGTCACCTGCGTTGGTTTGCAGCAGCAGCCCGGAGCCGGTCAGTCCTGTGACTGTCCCGCCGATCGAGTAGCTGGGTAAGCTACCACCGCCCCCGCTTCCCCCGCTCCCACCCCCGCACCCGGCCATAAGCAGAGCCAGGAACGTCACAGATCCGATTGAGCGCCACATGGTGATCCCCTCGCAGTAGTTTACCGATGGGGGCCATTTGTCGCCCATAACCCCTGGGCGTGCATGAAGCGTTGGTGAAGAAGGGTTCCTGTTTCGGTGAAGATTCATGAACGAGCTCGGTCATCACCCGGGGGCGCCGCGATCGACTGCTTGCCGGCAGGCAAGTTCGCCTCGCGTACAGCCAGTGTGGGCCGGGGACCGCCCGTTTCAGCTCCCAAGACCGGTCAGTCGTCGCCTAAGCGCGCAGGACGTCGACTAGGGTCGCTAATTGACCGCGTACGGTCCCTTATGAACGGCGGCCTTCAGGCCGGTTGCCGTTCTATTGGCAGAGTTTTGCTTCGCCTTGCGCGGCAACCTATTGAAACGCGGGACGGCGCATGAGTGCGGCGCCCGAGCGCGCCTAACCACCAAATCCCGCGTGATCGAGGCGGCGGAGTGCGCGGCCAGTGGTCGGTCGCTTCATCGGGAAGCGAGGCACAGTGCCCAGGCCCAAAAGCAGCCAGAGCCCAGCAGTGCAGAGGTACAAGGTGCTGCCGCTCACCCACGCTGCGACCCTTTTTCAATGCGCGGCGGTCGGCTCTGCGCGCCTCGGCACGGCCCCCTGTCGGCGCAGCGCCTCCAGCTCGCTGCGCTGCGCGTCCACATACCGCCGCACGTCGGCGGCGATGGCCCGGAACCGCGCGTCTCCGTGCAGCGGCAGCCACAGGGGATCGTAACGAATGGTGTACCACCAATTCGCGTAGAATCCTGAACGGAAAGACTTTGCCAGCTCGGCAAGCGCTTCGTCCTGCTTGCCGTCAAGCAGCAGAATCCCAGCGCGCACGTGGTGTGAATCACCCAGATACTTGGCCTCGTTGGCGTCGTTCCACGATGACACGGCGCGCCGCAGCGCCACCGCCTGCTCGCCTTGGCCGGCCGCGGCCAGGAGTTGCGAGAGATAGACGGCGGCGCGGAAATTACACACATCCAGATGTGCTGCCGGAGAGTCACCAAAATAGTATTTCGATTTAATGAAGGAGATCGCTCGGTTCAGTTCTCCCGTCTTCAGCGCGTAGTCGCGCAGCGCTTCGCCGTGCCAAAATTCGCAAGTGCCACTATCGATGCTGTCACTGGCCCAAACTGCCTCATCGTATGCCGAGCGTCCCGCGAGCCGCCAGTCACCTTCATGCATGGCGAGCAGCCCCACGTCACCGGGGCGTGGCGGCAGCCCAGCGACCACAGCGCGTGCCGCCAGCGCATCGTCCAGGTCGAGATACATCTCCAACGCAAGATGATGCAACAATGAATTGTTTGGATCGAGTGCGATGGCGTGCTCAATGATCTGAATCGCTTCCGCCAGCTTCCCGTCGATAATCCAACGGTACTGTCCGTAGCGCTGCAGCGCCGGCACGAAACTCGGATCGAGCTCCAGCACCTGCAGAGTCTTCTGGTGAGCGGCCCTGACGCCGCTCTCGCCGAAACTAAATTCGGAATCCGTCTGGCGCGGACCGGGAGACAACGGATCGACCGACAAGGCACGCTGGAGAATCCTCTTGGCTTCCTCGGGCCGGTTCAACTGGTCATAGAGAAACTGGGCGTACGCCTCGAGTCCGCGCCCGTTGCTCGGATCCAGTGCGGCGCCCTGGCGAAAGTCGCGCTCGCGCGCGACAACTAGCGGGTTGCCCGCGGTCGCGCTCGCATCGTACGGCTCATCCGCCCACATGGCACGGGCAAAGTACGCGGCGCCCAACTTGGGATCCAATTCAAGCGACCGATCGATCAAAGGACGGTAGCGCTGCCTGGCCAGCCTCAAATTCTCGCGTCGCTTGTCGGCCGCCTGCATCCTCGCGTCGTACAATGAAGCGTAGGCGGGTGCAAAAGTGGGATCCACGGCAATCGCTCTCTCGAAATACGGCACCGCGGCTTCCGACTCGGCAACGGTGAAGCGCCCCAGCAAGGTACGACCGCGCAGGAAGGCGAGATAAGCTTCCACATTGGTACTACGGGCGCCGGCCGGGGGCTTGGGTGCACTCGCTCCGAGTCGCCGCGACAAAGCGTCCGCGATTTGATCGGAGATCTCATCCTCGATACTGAAGATATCGTGCAGACCGCGATCAAAATGGGCCGACCAGATCAGCGTACCTGCGGCCGAATCCATGAGATGCACGGCCACCCGCAACCGATCCGCCTCACGTTGCACGCTGCCGCCGATCAGATATCCGGAATTGAGACGCCGGCCGATCTCGCCTGAATCAAGGTTCTTGGTTGACAGCGCGAATGAGGAATTGCGCGTGATGACCGACAGCCCCTCGATTTGAGACAGCCGGTTGAGAATCATTTCCGGCAATCCCTGCGCCAGATATGCGTCGGCGGCATCTGCGCTCAGACTATCGAACGGCAAAACGGCGACCGTACGCGCGCGCGCTCCGATGGCCCCTGTTCCGCCCAGCGGATTCTCAAGTTGCGGTTGATTGCTTACGGAGCGTGCTCCATTCATCGTGCGCATACCTATAGCGGCTGCGACCATTGCCCCCAATAGGACGGACAACACGAGCCACCACATCCGGTGCGCCTTAGCGGTGACCGTTTGAGGCTCCGGTACCACCGTGCCTCCAGTCGACAAGTCACTGGGTTGCGTGATGACCACTGGCGCGGGCAACGCACTCTCGACCGACGGCGCCGGAGGTGCGGCGGGAGACGCGGTCGCAACCAGCCGGTAACCGCGACCTCGCACCCCGGCGATATAGCGCGGCTCCTGCGCGTTATCTCCCAGCGCCGCGCGCAGTAAGTTGACCCGCTTGACTATGGTTTCCGGGGTCACGATCTGTCCGGGCCACACGCGTGCCATGAGCAAGTCGTTGCTGAGGAGGTTAGGTGCGACTCGTACCAGTGCCATGAGCAGCTCAAACGACAGAACGGGCAGGGCGATTTCGATGCCCGCGCGCGTGACGCGCTGCTGCCCTACTTCGACGCGCAGGTCGCCGACGAGAAATACCTCACTGTTAACATCAACGGCGTCGTTTGGAGTCTGGTTCATAAGTCCGCATCGACACTCAACTGCGATTATCGCGGCGTAGGCGTATCGTCTGAGGTCGACGCCCATATTGACGCCTAGTCCCCCCTCGGCAGCTTACTGTAGCAGTCCCCTGGCTTGGGTGGCGAACCAGTGTGCAGGGCTGGCCGGCTAGCCGGGACGCGCTGCGACTTGACGATGCAGCAGGCTTGATCATCGCTGCCGCGGTGGGACATTATTTGAAGTGTAAGTTCCCAGGAAGTCGGCGACGGTCTGGCAGTGGATCTTGTTATTGCTCGCTGGTATGTGGTCTGCCCATCTAGGCCACAGTGCGAGCGAACTATCGCGAGCTTCCATAGAAATTGCGCCGGCGCGACCCGGGACCGAACTCGCAGACTTATGCGCAACCGGAACTCGCGTTCATGGCGCGTTGAGCAGAACTGCATCTCATCATCGCGGACTCACAGTCGCACGAACCCCAGGCCCTCTGTGCGGCTCGCGATTCCAAGGCCCCAGAAAAATAGCCAGCGGCCCGTGGCGGCTCGTCAATCGACGCGGCACGGATGCCCGCAACACTAGCATTCGCGCAGCCGGGACCTAGAGCTTGTATGTCGCCGTAAAGCCGAACGTGCGCGGTCGTAGTGTCGTATCTGTAAATATGGTGGAGAAGACTGAGTCCTGGTACCGGTAAAGCGCGGGATGCGAGTTCGTCACATTGTCTGCGAAGAGCGCCACTTCCACCGAGGAGTGCTTCCAGCCGAATCGCACATCGAGCCGGTTGTACGCGGGGTTTGCCGGCAGGTCTGGCGTGTATAGGGGAGTACCCGGAATCAGCGAATTAAACGGACCGGGATTTTTACTGCTGTAAAAGTCCTCAATCCTCGCGTAAGCGCGATCGCTACCAACGGGGAAGCCGTACTGGGCATATCCGCTGATATTCCAGGGTGAGCCGACCCAGGGGAGCGTGCCAATTGCATCGCCCGCCTGGACCAGCGTTGCACCATCAAATGTTACTGTCCTAGAAATATACGCATCAACATAGGAAACTGAAGCACCTGCCATTAGTCGGTCAGTCAGCTCGACATCCCCCGAAACATCGAAGCCCTTGGTGGTGGCACTGCCCGTATTCGCAATGAAACCGGCTGCGCAGGTGGTGAAGAAGATTGCCTGCTGGATGTTGCGCCAATCTACAAAGAAAACATCTCCGTCCAGCCGCACACGGCCATTCCGCAATCTATTCTTGCTCCCGAGCTCGTAACTCCAGACGGAATCACTGCTGAACGGGGGCGGCTGCTCCGACAGTGGACAGCCTCCGGGGGCCGGCGCCAATGGAATGGGCTGATTAGCCCCGCCAACACGGTATCCCTTTGAGGCCGAAAGATACATCAGGTTGGATGCAGTCGCCTGATAGGCCAAGCCGACTTTCGGTATAAACGGCGTCTCTGATTGTTCTCCAGAAGCATGCGGAAACCCTGCGCTCGCCACCGCTCCACTCTGCGCCTGCGTGAACCTGGCAACGTTATGCGACACGCGCCCGCCCAGTGTCAGCGTCAATGGGGGAGTGATTCGGTAGTCAATCTGTGCAAACACGGCAATCTGCGTGTCCTTTGAGTTGATCTGAGAGTAGAGCAACGGGTCTGCAGCCGGAATTCCGAAGAGATTCACCGCGTAGAACGGCGATATGACTTTCTCTGTATCTGTCTGGGATGACTGGGAATAGAACGCACCGACGGTCCAGCGAAGGCGTGCGCTCGTGTCATTTGAGGAGGCGCGGATCTCCTGGGTGAAGAGATCTACCTTCGTCTCGGTGTAAACAGGTCCAGCGTCTGTGTATCGCGCGGGATACTCCGGCCCCAGAGGATTCCCATAACTGAGGTAGGAACCGAAGATCGCGCCGTTGTAACTGGTAGCATCCTGAGTCAAGCTCCCCCAGCGGTGGAAATACGCGGTAATAGAGGTAATGGTGGCGTTGCTGACAACTCCTTCGATTTTCAGGCTCGGCAGGTAGAAGTTGTCGGTAGCCGGCTGCAGCAGCAGGCGCCCGTTCTCATAGTCGTTTCCGGCTGGATTTGACAGGTATTCAAAGTAAGCTCCGCTATCGTTGTAGCGAGCTCCCTGGGCAAAGATGGACGGAGTTATGGTGATGGCTGTGCTTGGGCGAAATCCTAGTGCACCCCGCACGACATACGATCTGGTGGAATTCGAATTGGCGTCTACCGTTCCGCCGTTAAACGGACTAACTCTGTCGACGTAACCGCCGTCTTGCCGGCCCCACGCACTCACGCGAAATCCCACGCTGTCTTCCGAGATGGGGCCTCCAATCGCAACACCCCCTTCATAACTGAGGGCCCCTCCCTCTGTGGTTGCCAGCTCGGCGTGCGCCATGCCGGTATAAGTCTTGTACCCGGGGTCAGGACTAATGAGCCGGATTGCTCCTCCCTCGGCGCCGGCGCCGAACAACGTACCTTGAGGACCTCGCTCCACCTCGACGCGCTCTACATCAAACAGCAGCGGAAATGGGTTACCCCAGTAGGAGAGCGCGACAATCCGTGTCTGAATCGGTACGTCGTCGAGATAGATGCCAGTTGTGGAGGTGCCAATATTCGAGTTGACACCGCGAATCGCTATATTGGTATTTGTGTTCGGGCCAAAACCGGACGAGGTGTCATACTCGATTCCCGGCACATGAGACGCAATGTCACTGATGGACTTGATTCCGGATGTGCTAAGTGCTTCCTGGTCGAGAGCCACAATACTTATCGGAACCTTCGACTCCTCCTCTTTGCGGCGCGTGGCGGAAACCACGATCTCCTGAAGCATATCCGACGGTTCGTCGGTGGAATTTCGCCTTTCTCCCACACTCAATGCCTGGTCAGCTACGGCCAGGTGGCTCATAAGCAGAATTGAAGCGATAGCGACCCGGCTCAACCGATGAGTGCCGCAGCTGTCGGATATCAATATCGGATGCAGGCCTTGTCGGCTATACGATGCGAACGTCTGGCCTTTCACAGTAGCGACTGAATAGCACAGCTCGGAGAGTTTGCGCTCATATTCCCTTGAGTTGATGGTGGCCAGGGGTGGAACTGAACCACCGACACGCGGATTTTCAGGCACGCTCGAACCCAACCTGCGCCAACCTAAGAAGCCCTAAGAAGCTGAATTTTCTGGAAAACACCCCGCCGTAAGTCGGCCTAGGTTGCCCCAGGTTGGGGCAGGTTGGTTGCGTTTTGGTTGCACGGGACGGCGCGTCAGCGTGGCGCCTGCGCGAGCCTAACCAGGAAATCTCGCCTGATCGAGGCGGCGGGGGCGCGCCCCAGTGGCCGGTCGATCTGTCGAGAAGCGATCACATGGCACCCTTCAATGGCCACTGCGTGAGGATGGCTCGGTCACGGTCAGCAGAAGAATGAAACTGTTACTGCCGGCCTGACTGCTCGCCGTGATCATATAGGGAGTCAGCGTCGTCGCGGCGTTGGGCGTACCCTCGATAACACCGCTCCTGCTATCGAGCGCCACTCCCGCCGGCAGCGACGGCGTCACAGCATAGTGTTCGACGGTGCCTGTGACGGTTGGAACCCATGGCCCGAGGGGCATCCCGACGGTCCCTTTCGCCGGGCTGGGGTAGGAAAGATGGCTTGGGGGCTCAGTCACGCTCAGCACCAGCGGAAACGAGGCGCGCACTCCGTGCCCACCGGCATCCACCCGATAAGTCGCTGCCCTGCTAGCCTGCGTCGGCGTACCGGAAATGACCCCACTTCGCTCGTCGAGCGAGAGGCCCGGCGGCAAAGCGGGATTGACCGTGTAGTGGCCGATCGTCCCGGACACCGCGGGCGTCAGTGCCATCGACTCCCCGATCACCGCTGGAAAGGGTCTTGACCCGTTGTAGGAAAGCACCGGCGTCGCCAACGAAGCCTGCCTACCGTCACCGCAGGCGGCGAGTGTGCACAAGATCATGAACACGCCGGTGAGTCCCACAACCAATCCCAGACCCAGCGGGAGCCAGACTCCAACCCAGGCAGGCTTATCGTGAATAGTGCGCGGATCCATTTGAGTCTCCCCGCCCTCTCAAAACGTCGCGATGGATTCCGGGTGGTTACCTGAGGGAAAAGGTGAGCCGACCATAGGGGTCAGTGCGCCGGTGGAGGGGTCCAACCGGAAGCCGCCAACATTCGCCGCGCCGTCGTTGGTGACATAGAGAAATTGATTGGTCGGATCGATGCTCACTGAATGGGCATTCGCGCCGACGGCGACCGGGAACGCCGGTAGTGCAGTAAGCGCACCGGTCGTCGCGTCGATGGCGTAGCCGACGATGCTTGCGCCTGACGTGGCATACAGGTAGGCGCCCGTCTGGTCGGTAGCGATGTAAAGGCTCACCGGCAGCGGAAACGGCGAGCCGCTGAGCGGCGACAATACCCCGGTAGTTGGGTCGATGCTGAAGCCCGATATGCTTGGATTGGTAGAATCAGGGTTCGCCGAGTAGAGGAACTTGCCCCCTGCCCCGGTTGCCAGACTCAGCGGGTTGGCTCCGGCAGGGAACGGTGACCCTGCCAATGGCATCAGCATGCCGGTGCCAGGATCAACCGAAAATGCCGAGACATCGTTGGAACCCCCGCTGTTTGAGACGTACATGAATCGGCCCGTCGGGTCCACCGCAATCGATGAAGGGCCCTTGCCCGTTGCAAACGTAGCGGGCGACAGTGGCACCAATGATCCGGAGTCTGTATCGACTGCGAAGGCGGAGACGGTGTCAGACCCTGCGTTCGCAACGTAGAGAAGGGTAGAACTATAGAGCGCCAGTGCCTCGGGATCCGTTCCCGCAGCAAACGGCGAGCCCGGTACGGCGGTCAACGCGCCGCTCTCGACGTCAACAGCGAAGACCGAGATGTCGTTGCTGCCCTCGTCACCCACGAATACATATCGCCTGTCCTGGGTACCGGCAATCGCGTGCGGCGACTTGCCCGTCGCGACCGGAGGACCGACAGCTGCGAGCGCACCAGTGGAAACGTCGACCGTGTACGACGAGACCGTGTTATCCCCAGCGTTGGCGACATAGGAGTGCCGCGAGCACCCGACCTCAATATGCGTGACATCTGCAGCCCGTACTATGCAGAGCTGAGTCGGTGAGGTCGGTTGCTGCGCAATTAGAACATTCTGCGACGGAGAGAATGAGCCTGGCGGCTTTGTAGAGTCAAAGGTAAAACGCCCGTTGGAATTGACTTGGACCGTGCTTAAGACAACAGCACGCTTGTCCCACCACCCGCCAGCTTCAAGTTCGAGTGTCAATCCGGAGCCCATCAGTCCCGAAACCGTGCCGCCGCCGAGCGTGTATGTGACCGGGGGTGGCGGTGCGCTCGAGGCGTCGCCGCCCCCACCCCCGCCCCCACCCCCGCACCCGACCATGAGCAGAGCCAGGAATGTCACAGATCCGATTGAGTGCAACATGATGATCCCCTTGCAGTGGTTTGCCTATGGGGGTCATTTGTCGCCCAAAGCACCGAGGCGTGCATGACGCCTGGGTGACGAACGGTTCCTGTTTTCGTGAAGATTCATGAAAAAGGTCGGGCATGCTGACGGGGGCGCCGCGGACCACCGTCGGACTCACTCGAACCTGCCGCACTGCCCCCGTCACTTCACATCCTGCACGCTGACTCGCCTGCCCAGCAGACTGGCATTGGCCGGGGGTCGTACCCGAGGGTGCCCGAAGGCAGGTCAAACGGCTTGACGAAGGGCGGGCGCTATTGTGGCGCAGAGGCTAAATGCATTCTCGCCTTCCGACTCTGCCGCTGTTTAATGCGCGGCATCCGGGTCTGAGCGCCTGGGCACAGCCCCCTGTCGGCGCAGCGTTTCGAGTGCGCTGCGCTGCGCGTCCACATATCGGCGCACGTCGGCGGCGATCGCCCTGAATCGCGCGTCACCGTGCAACGGCAGCCACAAGGGATCGTAGTTTATGGTGTACCACCACTGCTGGTAGTACCCCGACCGGAATGATTCCGCCAGCTCCGCGAGCGCTGCGTCCGGTTTGCCGTCAAGCAGCAGCACCCCAGCGCGTATCCGGCGTGAATCGCCGAGATACTTGGCTTCGTTGGCATCGTTCCACGATGCGGCGGCACGCCGCAATGCGAGCGCCTGGTCGGCTCGGCCGACCGCCGCCACGAGCTGCGATAGATCGACGGCGGCGCCCTTATTGCATATATCGAGATGTGCCGCTGCGGAGCCGCCGAAGTAGTACTTCGATTTGATGAATGCAATCGCCCGGCTCAGGTCTCCCGTCTTCAACGCATAGTCGCGCAGCGCTTTGCTCTGCCAGACTTCGCACAGGGTGTCGTCGTGGGTCCAACTCTCTTCATCGTATGCCGAGAGCCCCGCACGCCGCCAATCGCCGTCGTACATCGAGAGCAGTCCCGCTGCGCGCGCGTTTTGCGGCAAGTCTGCGACTACCGCGCGTGCCGCCTGAACATCGCCCAGATCGAGATACACCCGCATGATGTAACGCCGCACATAGGAATTTTTCGGATCGAGCGCGACGGCACGCTCGTAGATCTGGACGGCTTCGGTCAGCTTTCCTTCGATCAGCCAACGGATCTGTCCATACCACAGCAGCGCCGGCACGAAGTTCGGATCGAGCTCCAGCACCCGCAGCATCTTCTTCTCGGAGGTTCCGACGCCGCCCTCGAAGAGGCTGAACGAGGCATCGGTGAAGCGTGCACTGGGCGACATCGGATCGACCCACAAGGCGCGATTTAGCACGTTCCTGGCTTCCTCGGGCCGATCCAAATAAAAATCCCTCAGAAACTCCGCGTACGCCTTGAGTCCGCGCCCGTTGCTGGGATCCAGTGCGGCGCCCTGGCGAAAATCGCGCTCGCGCGCCACAACCAGCGGATTATCCGATGTCGCGCTCGCATCAAGCGGCTGATCTGCCCACATGGCACGAGCAAAGTACGCGGCGCCCAACTTGGGATCCAGCTCCAGCGCCCGATCGATCAAGGAACGGTTGCGCTGCCTGACCGGCTGCAGATTCTCGCTGCGAATGTAGGCCGCTTGCATCCGTGCGTCGTATAGAGAGGCGTAGGCGGGCGCGAATGTGGGATCCAGCGCAATCGCTCTCTCAAAATACGGCTCCGCGGCTGCCGACTCGGCGGCGGTGAAGCGCCCCAGTAAGCTACGACCCTGCAAGAAGGTGAGATAAGCCTCCAAATTCGCGCTGCGGGCCTCGGCCGGGGGTTTGGGTTCACGATCCCCAAGGCGCACCGCGAGCGCACCGGCGGCTTGGTCGGCAATCTCATCCTCGATGCTGAATATGTCGCGCAAACCGCGATCAAAGTGGGCCGACCAAACCACAGTGCCCGCGGCCGTATCCACGAGCTGTACCGCCACCCGCAACCGATCCGTCTCGCGTTGCACGCTGCCGCCGATCAGATATCCGGAATTGAGACGCCGGCCGATCTCGCGTGAATCGATGTTCTTGGTTGGAAGCGCGAATGACGAATTGCGCGCGATAACCGACAGCCCCTCGATTCGAGACAGGCGGTTGAGAATCATTTCCGGCAATCCCTGCGCCAGATACGCGTCGGTGGCATCTGGGCTTAGATTGTCGAACGGCAGAACGGCCACCGTGCGGGTGAGCGCTCCGATAGCCTTAGCTTCGCGTAGCGGATTCTCAAGTTGCGGTTGAGTGGCCACGGAGCGAACTTCATTTATCCTGCGCACACCTATAGCGACTGCGATAATGGCCGCCAAAGAGACGGACAACGCGAGCCACCAGATCCGGCGCGGCTTGGCGATGACTGTTCGAGGCTCGGTTGCTGCCGCGTCTCCAGTCGACAGCTCATTAGGCTGCGCGACGAGCACCGACGTGGACAACGGACCCTCGACCGCCGGTGCCGGAGGTCTGGCGGGCGACACGGCTGCGACCAGCCGGTAGCCGCGACTTCGCACTCCGGCGATGTAGCGCGGATCTTTCGCGTCATCACCCAGCGCCTCGCGCAACACGTTGACCCGCTTGGCCACGGCCTCCGGGCTTACGATCAGTCCGGGCCAGACGCGTGCCATGAGTAAGTCGTGGCTGAGAACATTGGGCGAAACCCGAATCAGTGCCAGGAGCAGCTGAAACGAGAGATTGGGCAGAGTGATTTCGATGCCCGCACGCGTGACGCGCTGTTGACCAACATCGACGTGCAGGTCGCCGACGAGAAACACCTCGCTGTCAGTGCCGTGCATTTTGTAACGCCCGCCGCCGCATTGAAAATGAGTGAGTCGGTGGTCCCGGCCGCGCTTCGCGTAGCTTAATGCAAAGTTATTCGAGCCGCTTCTTCATCGCGCAGAATTCCGCCCAGTACGCCTTCAGTCATGTCGCCCCCCGCAAACATCGATCGCGTTCGATTCCACCACCGCTGCGGACAGGCAGCCCATGCCTGTCGTACCTGAAGGGCGGCCTCCGGGCAGCAAATCCAGTCGGGTGGCCGGCCGGTTGGAGTCGGTTTACGTGCCGCTGGATAAGGAACCCAGCGCAATCAAACGATTACCGGCATGAAGCTACAACTATCCGTTGAGAACGGCTAGCACTAGGGTTAAGGTCGGCGCGAGCTAGGGGGATGGCATGGCGTTGATTCGCGATCCCGGGCACAGGAATTCCAGCGTGATCACGCGGATGACCACCGTACCCAATCCTCTCTGCGGTGGCTCGATGCTGGCGGTTGCAATCTCAGCCGCGTTGTGCGCAACGCCGCAGAGCAATGCCCAACAGGCAAGCGGGAGCCTCTCCCTCGAAGAAATCGTGGTCACCGCCACCAAGCGCACGGTAAACCTCCAGAATGTGCCGCGGAGCATGGCATTTGACTTGCGTACAACTTCGTTTGCCCGACTTGCTCCTCGTGCAGCGCAGTGCTTGCGAATAGGATGTGGGACCAGAACAATTAATAACACGCTGCGGAATAAACCTCTTCTGACCGCAGCTCTCAGTGTTCGATGTGCAGTGCGGTAATCTGCGTGGCCCAGTGGGTCGTGTCGACGGCGACCTGCTGGATGGTCCAGAACGTCTTATCGTCCTCGGGGTCGAGCATCGTGCGGCTGTAGTCGCCCCAGCTCGCGAAACCGGTACCCACATCGGTGGGGAGCTGATAGCTGGCGCGCCCACGCTTGAGAAGCATCGGGTCTCCGAACACCGTTTTCCTGCCGGCGGTCTTGCCGACCACCGCGTAGCTGCTTGCGAACTGACCTGGGCCGGTGCCGACGGCGTTGAATCCAATCACAACGTCGCCGTGCTGGTTGGCTGCTATCGAGGGAAACAGGAAGCTCTGCGTGGCATCTGCGATGAATCCTTCTTCGATGATGGTGGTGCTCGCCGCATCGATACGAAGCCAATGGATGGTCCCACGCCCGGTCCCGGGATCGACGGTGTTCGTCACCATCCAGATCTGGCCATTCACCTTGACCGGCGCCGTGTTGGCGACAAGGTAGTTAGGGCCCAGCGGCAGAGCGTTTGGGTCGGGCTGTGGCGCAGCAATAAAAACATTGAAGTCGCTCCGACCAGAGAAATAGTCATTCGGATAACCGCTGCCAAGATCGAGGTGTGGCTTAAAGATGTTGCCGCGGACGTCATTGCGCTTGTACGTGCCAAAGGCGTATTGAATGATGCCCTCCGTCCCGAGGACGATCTCGTCCTGCTTGCTGCCGTCGAGATCGATGGTCGGCACCAGGGGCCCCTCTCCCGCGGTGGGAATGGAAATGTTCCGAAAGACGGTCTTGCGATCGATCCGAGGCCTGCGGGCCAGCAGGTCATTCTTGGGCAGTACGACGAGGGTCATGCCCGTCACATTAAAGTCCGCATCGAAGTCAAGCGACGTAAGGAACAAGCCCGAGCCGTTGTAGCCCATTATGGGCGAGTCACCGTTCGCGACATTTAGATTGTGGAGGTGAATCTTGAAGCCGATGAAGCCTTCGGTCGGATCGTCTCCCCGGGAGACGGCGATTCGCATGTCAGTCCCTTGCGTGGCGCCGTCGGAGGCGGTGTTGATGGTAGATGCATACCATCTACCCTCGGTGGAATCGAAGGCGATGCTGGGACCGAGTGGAGCTTCATCGGCCCCGAACGGGACGCCGGCCTGACGCCAAAATTCTCGCCCGGAAATCTGCACAACAGGGATGCCGAGCCTCGTATATACGGCGTAATCGCTGTTGACCATTTCGACGAAGTAATGCGGGCCAATCGCTCCGCTCGTATCCGGCTTGTCGCAATAAGAGCCGCCGGGAGGAAATACGTACCCATCACTCCCGCAGTCGCGGGTGGAGCCGCGAAAGTTATGCCGGATGGTCGCCAGCGGTTTGGGCACGGCATCGCTACCGCCCAAGAGCGCCGTTCCAGCCAGGCCCGTGGTGACACCACTGACCCCTACGTCTGGCGGTTGAGCGCCGTATGCCGTTCCCGCGATTGCAGCGAATGTAGCGGCGAGAAGCAAGGAAACACTTTTGGACGTTTGCATGGCAAATTACTCCGCTTGCAAGAAGTTCAGTGAAGCTGGGTACGCGCAATTTCCTTTCAAAACGTCGCGATGAATTTCGGGTGGTTACCTGCCGGAAAAGGTGAGCCGGCCATAGGGATCAGTGCGCCGGTCGAGACGTCCAAACTGAAGCCGGCAATATTTGCGGCACCATCGTTGGCGACATAGAGAAAGTGGTTGGTGGGATCGATGGTTATTGAATAGGCGTTCGTACCCGCGGCAACCGGGAATCCCCGCAGCGCAGTCAGCGCGCCGGTCATCGCATCGATGGCATAGCCGACGATGTTGGCGCCCAAGGTGACATACAGGTAGGCGCCCGTTTGATCGGTGGCGATGTAATGGCTCACCGGCAGCGGGAATGGGGACCCACTGATCGGCGACAATGCCCCGGTAGTCTGGTCGATAGCGAAGCCGGATATGCTTGGATTCGTGGCGTCGGGGTTTGCTGAGTAGAGATATTTACCCCCAGCCCCGACCGCCAGGCTGAGAGGGTTGCCGCCGGCGGGGAACGGTGATCCGGCTATTGGGGTCAGTACGCCCGTCCCCATGAGGTCAATTGAAAAGGCTGAAATGTCATTTGAGCCGCCGTGGTTTGCCACAAAGGCAAATGTGCCACCAAAGCGCAAATAAACTGGACCACCAAGGGCAATCGACGTCGGGTTCTTGCCCGTGGAAATTGTGGAGGGCCCGGGCGACAGCGGCGACAGTGCTCCGGTGCCCGCATCGATGGTGTAGGCGGAAACGTTGTCAGACCCTGCATTCGCAACGAAGAGATAGATCGATCCATCCGACCCATAGAGCGCCATGGCCTTGGGGTCGGTACCGGCGGCAAAGGGGGAGCCGGGAACGGCGGTCAATGCGCCAGTAGTGTTGTTGACGGCAAAGGCGGAAACGTCATTGCTGCCCTCGTTGCCCACGAAGACGAGATATTGGCTGGGTAACAAAAAGGCTGAGAAACCGGTAGAAAAGGTTTCGACACCGACAGTTGCGTAAGGGGATGTGCCCGTGACAGTCGGTGTGCCGACAGTCTGCAGCGCTCCGGTGGTCGCGTCGATGCTATAGGACGAGAGCGTATTGTCCGCGGCATTAGTGACGTAGGAATACGCCGCACAGGACACCGTGACGGCGGTGTCATTGGCGTTTTGAATGCTGACTGCCCCGTTACTGATTAGGCAGTTCTGCGTAGGTGAAGAAGGTTGCTGGGCAATGGCTACGTACGAGCCCGAGTAATTCGCGGGAAAAACAGCGTCCAGGGTGAACGCGCCATTGGCACCGACCTGCTTCACTTGGTGGCAGAAAGGACCCAAGTGCATTGGTGGTATGCAAATGGCGAGTGTCAAACCGGAGCCCACCAGCCCCGATACGGTGCCTCCGACCGTATAGCCGCTTACGCAGGTTACATCCACATTCGTCACATTCGCTGCTGCGATTGTTCCTGTGCCGTTTGCGACCTGGCAATTCTCAGCAAGCGATGAAGTGGGTTGATTCTTTACTCCGACGTTGAATGTGCTACCAACTGGGAGTCGTGTGCCGAACGTGAATGAGCCGGAAGCGCTGACCGCCAGATCACCGCCAAAATCGCTATTCAATACCAGGCCGGAGCCCGCGAGCCCGGTGACCGTGCCGCCGATCGTGTAGGTCGCCCCAGCCGAGCAAGTCACAGTCACAGTGGTAATGTTAGCTGTCGCGACCGTGCCAGAGCCGTTGGTGACAATGCAATTCTGGGCCGGGGTAGAGGGCTGCGTTTTCACGGTCACCGTGTAGGCAGCTCCGCTGCCAAGTCCGTTGGGAAAGGTGAACGCACCCGCTTTGGAGACCGGGGCAACGTCACCTGCGTTGGTTTGCATTACCAGTCCGGAGCCAGTCAGTCCTGTGACTGTCCCGCCGATCGTGTAAAGGACTGGGGGCGGCGGTGGCGGTGGCGGTGATGAACTTGAGTCACCGCCCCCGCACCCGACCATGAACAGAGCCAAAAACGTCACAGATCCGATTGAGCGCAACATGATGATCTCCTTACAACGGTTTACCAACGGCGCGACACCGTTGAGACCGCCAGTCCTGGCAGAGAGCAAAATTCCGCCATCAGAAGCACGGAATGGTTTCGCCTTTTCATGACATTTCTTGCTGCTTCATTGGATGTCCCTATGACCATCTGAGTCCAACTGGAGTCGGCAACTTCTGATGTCATTAGGCCAAGGCGTCACAATCAGCGCTCAGGTTTGCGACGAACGGGCACTTGTCGAGTACGAAACCCTTCAATCCGGGCACGAATTGACCGCGGCACATCGGCGAGCTGTGACACAGCGGTGCGCGCACGTCATGAGTCTTGCTCTGCCTTGCGGTTTCGTGGAGAGTGTTGGCAGCAGGCAAGCGCACAGCGGTCATTTCGTCTTGTCTACCGCTCCCACAGAGTTGGATGTGAGGCGGAGCGCGCTGGCGAAGGCAACGGCGGCCGCTGGGCTGGTTGCTGCTTTATGTCTCAGCGTCGCGATAGCGTTTGCGCTGTCGCTACAGTATCTCGCGCAGCCTTTTGTTTGGCGCAATTGGCCTCCGGAAGAAGTGCTGGAGGGCCGGCTTGTTATTTTTCGAGATCGCCTGATCGTGACAGTGCTTATGGCCACCGCCATTAATGTAACGGCACTGGCGCACCGTTTAGTCGATGAGCCGATCGGGAATGGGGCACCAAATGGGCACCAAGACCGCCGTTGACCCGGAACGGTTCGTCAAATGCTGCTTTTTGGAACCGGCGAGTTGGGCCAGGGATGTTCTGATTTGCCGTTGAAAATTGCGTCCGAATCCGCGCGTTCAGGGGTCCAATCGCCGCGGTCGATCTCGTTCTCAAGCTGACCCGGCCCCCAGCCCGCGTAGCCCGCAAAGATCCGCAGGCCGTCCATGGGCTTGTCGCGCGCGAGCAGTGCAAGCAACAAATCGCGGTCCGCGCTCAAGCAGACGCCGTCAAATGCCTGAATCGCGTGCGCAGGCGCCGTGGCGGCGCGAAACAGGAACCAAATCGATTCGACCTCGACGGGTCCGCCGAAGTACACCTTGTCGTGCAGCTTTGCCAGACCCTTGAGGTCTGGGAAAAGATCCGAGACTGGGATCTGCGTGGGCCTGTTGACGATGATGCCGAACGGGGCGGGCCCGATGTTGTTCATCACGAGAATCACTGAGTCGGCGAAATCGGACTCGGATGGCATGCCGTTCGCGATCAGGAAAATTGCGGTTATGTGTTTCGGGTCCCCGACGGAGGCCGGCCACGACGGTTGGCACAGCAGCACGAACGCGCAGAGTGCACCTGCCACGTTACACCGCAGATTGAATGCGCTTCCAGCGGGCAGCATGGGCCTCCGTCTCATCGCACGGCACCCTCCCGGGCTTCCGGGTAATTCTGCGCCTTCAATGCGAGTCGCGCCGCCGCTTTTGCGTCCGCCAGCGTTATTTTTGCCCGCGGCCGAATATGACAGCCGCTGGACTACTAGAAACGCAGCTCCGATAGATCGGGTTTGACCGATCTGGGCCCCTAGGCCGAATAACCGGGTGGTGCCCTGGCCCGCCTATGGATTATGGCGATGGAAACCCTCCAAGAGTTTGGGAGGCGAACACGGGTGATTTGAGGTTGCGCTGGAACCGCCCCATCCCGCATCCTAGACTCCAGACGGGGATGCGGGGAAGGGGTCGGTGAGCAGCGGATTGAGCCAGTCGGCCGATTTCGCCGCGAGGGATCCCCACCCGTGACGGAGTCAAAGCGAGCGGTCTTTCTAAGCTACACCTCGCAGGATGGTGAGGCGGCTCGGCGTGTCTGCGAGTCGCTCAAGGCGATTGGCGTCGAGATTTGGTTCGACCAAAGCGAGCTGCGCGGCGGCGACGCCTGGGATCAGAAGATCCGCCGCCAGATCCGCGAGTGCGCGCTCTTTGTCCCGATCATTTCGGCCTACACGCAGGCGAGGCCGGAAGGGTACTTCAGGTCCGAGTGGCGGCTCGCGGACCTGCGCACACACCAGATGGGCCGCAGTCGGCCGTTCATCGTGCCGGTCTGCGTAGACGACACACCCGAGACGGAAACGGATGTACCCGATTCGTTCTCGGCCGTGCAATGGACGCGCCTGCGAGCGGGGAAGTGACGAAGCGGCCACTTGTCGAGCGCCTGCGCGACATTCTCGGGATTGGAAAGTCTGTTGACGGCTAATGGCAGTGAGCACTGAACGGGGGTCGCGTACTTTTTGTATTGAACAAGCGAAGTTCCGGATGAATTACGTTCCCAACGCACGCCGTGCGCTGCTTACGCCAACGGCCCTGACGCAAGAGCACCACACAGCGGTGCAATCATTGCCTCACACGCGGCGCGACCTAAAACACGAGCAAGCACGCCTTCAGCCCGTCGACTCACTATCCGTGATGCCGACATTCGCAAGAATATGGCTTTCGCGCGCCTCTTCGAGGTCCAGCTCTCGCTCAATGCGACGTCGTGCTTCGTCCGTGATTCGATTTTCCTCGTAAGCTCGCATGATCGCGGCGCGTTCGATTTCCAAGAGCCGCAGTTGCAATTCGCCGGTATCGGACACGGGATCCTCGCTCGTGGTGAGGTCGGCCGTCATGGTGAGCTGCGCGCGACGATCAGCGTGGCGCTTGCACAACGCCGCGAGCGTGGTGCCTGGCGTCGCGCGGCCTGCAATCGGCTTCAGCGCATCGAGCACAGCCGTGACGCCTTCCAGCCTCACGGCCCGCTCCGCGCGCTTATTGCTGATGGCCTCGACCAAGCCTATTCGGGCGATGCCTAGCGCGCGTACCAGGGGCGCGAGGGTCGTGCCCAGGCCGAGTAGTGTGAAGGCGATGACGGCAAAGGTGACGAATAGCACGAGATCCCGGTGCGGAAAGTCGTGTTCGCCAATCATCAGGGGGAGTGATAACGCGGCGGCCAGGCTGACAACGCCTCGTAGACCCGCGTAACTAATGACAAAGGGCAGCCGCCAGTCGGGGGATGGGTCTGCGCGGAATTTCTCGGGTAATAGACGCGAGACGTAGGTAGCCGAATAGACCCAAGAAAAGCGCACGAAGATGATAGTTGCCGTTACGAGCAGGCTCGCGAGCAGGGCGTCTCGCCATGAGGTACCCGCCAGTCTCCCGACGACGGCGCGCGCCTGCAAACCAGTGAGCAGAAAGACGAGCGCCTCGATGGCCCACGTCACCAGGTTCCAGATGAAATAGCCTTGCAGGCGCGTAGCGGGGCGAATCAGTCGGCGGCCATTCCATGACACCCAAAGACCGGCCGCCACGCAGGCGACGACGCCGGAACCTCCAAGAGCACGGGGGGGCCAGAAGGCGATGAATGGTGTCGCTAACGCCAGCAGAACTTCGGCCCGCGCGTCTGATGCACGATCGCGAAGATGCAACATGGCCCAGCCGACCAGGATACCGAAGCTGGCTTCGCCGCAAACGACGACCATGAACTTGACCGAGGCGGAGGCGATAGAGAATGAACCCGTGGCGAGCGCGGAGAGAGCGAATCCAAAGATGACAAGTGCGGTCGCATCGTTAACGAGGCTCTCTCCCTCGAGAATCGTGATCAGGCGCCGCGGCAGGGTCAGGTCGCGCATGAAGGCGATCGGCGCCACGGCATCCGGCGGCGATACGATGCTGCCGAGGAGGAATCCGATGACCCAGGGCAGGCCCAGCAGATAGTGGCAAACTACGGCTACCGCTGACGCCGTAAAAATCACGCAGCCAATGGCCAGCATGAGGATAGGTCGAAGATTGGAGCGAAATCCTCGCCAGCTCATGTTGACGCCGGATGTGTAGAGAAGCGGTGGCAGCAATCCAAGGAATATCAGATCGGGATGGAGCGTCAGCGGGGGCACGCCGGGGACGAACGCCAGTGCAATACCCGCAACCAGCATCAGCAACGGCGAACTGACCTTCATCCGCTGGGCGAGCACACTCAGTGCCGCGACCAACAGCAGCAGGGCCAGGCCACTTACGAGGCTCAGGTGTTCCATTGGTCGCACGATGTGATGATGGCCCGCATGGATCGCTCAAACCCGTTACCGGCGGTCTTGCAGACATCCTCGCATAAACTTTGAAGATCGGGGCTGCGCCGAGCGCAATGGACTTGCGCCCCGTGCCCGGAACGGACCTTGAATTGATGGTGGCCAGGGATGGAATTGAACCACCGACACGCGGAATTTCAGTCCCGGTCCGAATGACAAGTACCTCATTGATTTAGCAGTGGATGCGATGATCGGAGTGTCCACAATTTCTGCGTGATACGGGCAGTTAAGGTCTTGATTCCCCGAGATAGCGTTACTTCATATTCGACACTTTATTCGCTCCGAACCACTGGTTCTACACGCATGGCGCCAGTCGATTTGATTGCTCGCCGCTGCGGCAGACTCGAAGCAATCGCCGACGACTATCCGCTTGGCATCGATTAAGGAGTAGCCGGTTAAACGCTATGAACCCTGTACCCAAGGTCGGTTGATCCGCCGTACGGGCGCCGTCACGGACACAGCGATTGCTGGATCAAGAAGTCGTCGTCGCCGCAAATGCCTTAACGCCGACTGCACCGTCGACTTTGACAGTCCAGTCTTGGTAGCGATCGTCTGGAGGCTAATGACCACTTCATCCCGCCGGCACTTTGCCGCCATCCGCAGGAGCAACAAGTAGACAATAAAGGTGGCCGGTCGGCGATCGTGACCCACAAGATCTGGCATCAACACGTCGATTACGTAAGCATCCGTGGTGAATCGCTCCATAGTAGCTATTACTATACTCGTTACTGCTATCTGGCCATACCATTTCGAGCTAAAGTAATCGAAAGTCTGGCGGAGGCACTGGAATGATAACGCAACTTAAATTCGTAAGCATTCCGACACGGGATCAGAACCGAGCACTTAGGTTCTACACAGAGCAACTTGGGTTTGAAATCTCGACGGATCAAATCTTCAATGAAAAACAACGCTGGATTGAACTGCGCGTCGGGAATTCTTCAACCAGGGTCGTACTGTTCACCCAGCCGGGCCACGAGAATCGCATCGGCACGTCCTTCAACGGTTCCTTTGCCTGCGATGACGTTCAAGCGACGTACCGCCAGCTCAAGGCGCGTGGCGTCGTTTTCGACTCCGAGCCGCAAAAGCAACCGTGGGGCGAGTTCGCGAAGTTCAAAGACCCGGACGGTAATCAGTTCGTATTGTCGTCCTCGTGATGTATCTCGGGATCGCAGAATGACTGCCGCAGCCAACTCGCCGAGTATATTCGAGAAATTGAACCTCAGGGACCATGGAGAGATCCTGGTGATAAACGCACCGGAATCTTTTCAAGCCGCACTGAAGGATCTCAAAGGCGTTCGTATTTGCAGTCACCTATCTGATGTAAAGAAGGTAACGTTTTCCCTGGCGTTCGTTATTAAGCAGGCAGAGCTTGATAAGTTATCGAAGGCCATCGTCGGCAAGGCGATCGGCGATGTAGTACTTTGGTTTGCCTATCCAAAAGGCACCTCGCGTCGGATCAAGTGCGAATTCAACCGCGACACAGGATGGGACACCATTCGGGCATTCGGTTTCGATTCGGTGCGACAAGTGGCCATTGACGATGACTGGTCGGCACTCCGATTTCGCCGCAATGAATTCATCAACACTAGCCCCCGATAGTTCTGGTGCCGACTTGAAAGCGGGCCTTTAGCCAGCGATATTGGACGGTGAGGGCTGCTCAGTCCGATGTAACTTCTTGAGTTAATGGTGGCCAGGGGTGGAATTGAACCACCGACACGGAGATTTTCAGAACGTGCGGACGAAGATCCAACAGAACCCACCGTAAGCCAATCAAAGCGTTAAGGACCTTGAGCTGCGGCGGTAGGTCACCGTAGATCGCGGTGGATCGCCCTGGTTTAGAAAAATTCTGGAAACACAGAGGCGACGAACCGACCGGCTTAAATCCCGGCAATGACGCGTGCTTGCCGAGGTGTCGTGCCGGTCCAGCGTTTGAATGCATTCGTGAACGAGCTGACTTCCTGAAACCCCAGAAGCCACGCGATTCGCGAGATCGATAGTTTCTCGTCAGCCAGGTATCGCCTCGCTAGATCGCATCTCAAGCTGTCGAGGACCTCCGAGAATGTCAGACCCTCAAGAGATAGCCGCCGCGCAGACGTACGCTGACTCACTCCGAGTCGCCGGGCAACATCCGGAGCGCGCGCCTTCCCATGAGGCAACAGCGGGACAATCGCATTCTCTACAGCTGCTCGGAATGAGCCCCGGGATGCTCGACGACGAGACAGGGCCTCCTCACAATTCGCCACCAGAAGGTTGTTGAGGTAGGGATCGGAGCTGACTACGACCATGTCCTTGGTCTCTCGGGTCAAAGTTAGCTCGTCGACCCTAGCCGCAAAATCGCACTTAGCGCCGAAAAATGCCGCGAGCTCGGATCCATCGTCGCCGCGATGGTGTGTGAACCGCAGCCGGCTAGGCGCCAACCGTTGGCCCACCAGCTTCCGACATAAGCGCATCAGCAACGTCATGGAGAACTCGATCTGATGCCGATCCAAATGACGGGCGACGCCGACATAACCGAACTCGATTCTGATATCTGCGCCCGCACGATACTGCAACGACAAGCCCTCATTGGTGATTGAGCTAAAACGGGCAATTCGCTGCAGGACATCGCCCAGGGATTCTGAGGAGGCCGCAACATAGTAGAGCAATCCCAGCTCGCGAAGGTCGATCGACTCAGCGAGGTGAAACCCTAGAAGGCGGTCACGCACGGCGTCCGCAATCAGATTCAGAAAGTCAATCTGCGAACGGACAAGGATCCGAGAGTCACGATCCTTGATCTGCTGCTCAGTTAACCCTGCCTTCTCTAAGATCGGTCTGAGCTCAATGCCGGCCTTTCGTGCACGTGCATAAGCATGCCGCGCTATACCCCCTGTTGCGGTCGGAACACCACTGAGATACTTGAGATCGATGTCACGCATAAGCCACGCGCCCAATAGTTCCTGCCCGACTGGCCTGCATTAACAATGTTCTGGCACATGATAACAAGACACACTGAGTTCCCCGGATATATAAAGCCGACCTCAAGATGTATGCGCTTCGAGGTGCAATCGTGGGAAATGAAATACCGGCCGAGGGATCGCGCGTGCGAATCGACTCGGTCATGGCTGAGCGCGACAGACTGTACGTCGGCGTGTACGGCACCCTCACTGAAGTCGACAAGGCGATGGGCGTCTTCTGCGTATGGCTCGGGTTTCCCTTCCTGCACCTGGTGCTGGCCACCGGCGCTACGGTGCAATCATAAGTGTCGCCGCCGCGGCCACGGCCGCACTTTTCGATGAGGTCCGCGAAGACCGCGACTCCGCGCGACACTGCCTCACCACCGCGCTAGACGATTTCCACAAGGTGATGGCGGCGCTGGACGCGGAGCCAGCTGCCGCGATTACTGAACGCGACACCCTGCGCGGCACTCGAAAAGATCCAGATCATAGCATTTCAAATTTGACTGGCGACCCCCTTAAGGTGCGAGCGAATACGCCCTGTGTAACAAGCTGACTTTGATGGTGGCCGGGGGTGGAATTGAACCACCGACACGCGGATTTTCAGTTCCACTGCTTTAGGGGCTCTGCCTCATCCATCGTTATCTATCATCACCTTACAGCAGGGAATTGGTGACGGTGAGTGACGCTGGGTTACGGTAGGTGACCGTGGGTCGGGCACCAAAGTGGGCACTGACGTCTTTCCTCTTCCGTACCTTAGCCGCCTCTTATGCCGATAGCTGAAAATTAGTCGGCTCGATTCGAGATCGAAGGCGCCAAAAGGCAAAATTCGACCAGGAGCTGACGCTGGCGAATAATCGCTCCTCGTAGCATTATCTAGGCGAGACAGCTGGTCACGCGTGACCTTTAGGGTCTGCCGGCATTGCCAGCCAACAGCAGCGAGATGAGTTTTTCCGTGATGCTCTCGACACGCTCAACTTGCAATAGGGCTTTCCATTCCGACGCCAGGCGTAGGAAACTTCCGCGCATGCGGCTTAGAGGTCTGCATTGGTTACTAGCGCTGCCGTTTCTACTCAGCGCTGCGGCCTGTCAGAGAAACAACACGACATTGCTGGCGCTCGAGGAGTGCGATCCTGCTGGCCTCATCCCCTGCATCCGCCAGGAAGCCTTTCTTGCTGTTCCCGTTACCGACACAAATCTGTATCTGACCTATTCGAGCCGTTGGACAGCTCGGCAAGCGCCAAAAGCGCCATGGGATGCGTATCCGCTCGGCCTCGGTGGCTGGTCCCTCAACGTGATTCAACGCTACGACCCGGCAAGTCGGATTCTCATGGCCGGCAATGGCGCCTGGCGCATCGTGGACGCCACCAGGCTAGCCTCGGGCGAGACGACCGTACCGAGCTATAACGGCGCAGTAGCCTATATCTTTGACTCCGCGGGTCGGCACGTGCGTACGGTCGACGGCCACCTTGGCACCGAACTCCTGAGCATCCGTTACGACCAAGCCGGTCGGCTCGAAAGCGTAAGTGGGTATCTCGGCGGTTTGCCGGTGCATCTTGCCGTGCAGCGAGACGCAAACGGCACCCCACGCGTTTTGGTTGGCATTGACGGAGGGACGACAGCGCTTGCTATAGATGGACGCGGAAATCTGGCGCGCATCGCCGATCCCGCCGGCCGGGTGACCCATCTGGGATGGAGCACGGCGGGCCAGGTCGAGAGCGAAACCGATCCGGCCGGTGGCATCAGGCGCTACGTGTACGATCCTGCCGGTCACCTAGCTTCCGTGACCGACGCGGACGAAGTGACACGGCGTTTCGACCGCAAGGAGTCCAGCGATCGCCTGGAGATCTCCGTCTCGACGGCATCCGGACGACGCTGGAGCTACAGCGCCTTGGCCGTGAAGGGCGGAATTCAACGCACCTATGTCAGGCCGGACAGCACGCAAACCGTTGAGGTTGCGGATGCGCGAGGTAGCCGCGCGCTGAGATTTTCTGACGGAACGAACTGGACCGTCGGGGCAATCACCAATTCCACGTGGGGTACGGCAGCGCCCATCCTCACTCCCCTAGTCATATCCCGCACGGATGGCATTAGCTGGCGCAAGGAGGTCAAAGAGGAGCCGCGGGCAGGACATTTCCCGCCGTATGCGCTGGCGGGCACCGTGACTACCACCATCAACGGACATGCGTGGACGCGCCATTTTGATCCGGCAGCGCGCACCGCAGATGTCGTGGACCCTGCGGGACGCCAGACAGTGTGGCATTACGATGAGCACGGCCGAACACTGAGCTACTCTGCCCCCGGCAAAGCGCTCGTGTCATACGCCTACAATGATCTTGGCCGCAGAGTCCGCGTGACCATTGGGACCGGCGACCTCGCCCGGACCACACGTTACGCGTACAACTCCAGCACCGGGGAGGTCATCACTACTCGACCGGATGGCGCGGTTAACACGCTTGCATTGGATAAGGTCGGGCGGCCGGTTAGCTATTCCGACGGCGAGGGTTCGACCACGCTGATTGGGTATAACGCCGCCGGTCGAATCAATCGCATCCAGCCCCCTGGCAGCCTGAACTTCACGTTGGGACTAAGCGCCGCGGGCCGAGCCACTGGATTCGCCCCGCCCATGGTATCTGACGACGCATCCGTCGAGATTCGCTCGTACGACTCGGACGGACGCGTGATTTCGATCTCGGGTCTGGGAAACCGCAGCATTTCTTATGACTACGATTCGGCGGGCAGGGTCTCGGCCGTAAGCTTCGACGAGGGGAAACTCGCCAGATCGTACGATTCGCGTTCAAGCCTGCCCGCCGAGGCGTCCGACCCCCGCGGCGTCACCACCCATTATGGTTACACCGGCAGAACACCGACGAGCCTCACTTGGTCTGGGCCGCTCAGCGGCTCCATAACGGTGACGCTGGGGGCCAACGGGCGCGTTGCACGCGAGACGGTAAACCGCGGCCAGGCTCTAGACTTCCGCTATGACACGACAGGCAAGGTGATTCGCGTCGGACCACTGTCACTTACACGAGATCATGCGACCGGTCTGGTCAGACATACGGTCCTCGGTGCTGTTGAGACTGAACAGGAATTCGATGCATCCGGACGGCTAAAGCGAACAACGGCCACAGCGGCCCGTCAGAGCATTCTGGATCTGCGCTACGACCGCAACGTTATGGGGAGAATCACGAAGGTTACCGAGACAACAAGTGACGGCAAAAGCACGCTTACCGAGTATTCCTATGATCGTGCTGACCGCCTGACAACAGTTTCCGTCAACGGTCGGGCCACTGAAAAATACCTTTACGACGCAGCCGGCAACCGTACTGTGCTCCAACGATCCGGTGGGAGTCTGGCAGCAAGCTACGATGATCGTGCGCGCCTACTGAGTTTCGGCACCGCCCGCTACACGTGGAAGCCGGATGGAACTTTGGCAGTGGTCACGCAGGCTGGGCGTACGTATACCTTCACGCATGACGATTTCGGTTCGTTGCGGCAAGCGACGGCGCGGGACGGCCGCACGATCCAGTATCTCGTGGACGCCGATGGACGGCGTGTTGGCCGCAAAGTCGGCGATAAGCTCATTACCGGCTTCCTGTATCACCCGAACGGTTCGGTTGCCGCGCTAGTCGATGGCGATGGCAAGGCAATTTCACGATTCGGCTACGACGAGCGCGGACACATTGCCTTTGTTCAGCGCGCCGGAGTGAGCTACCGCGTGATTACCGACCAAATCGGCAGTCCGCGCGTGATCGTTGACTCGCGTACCGGCTCCATCATGGAAAGAATCTCATACGACCCCTGGGGTAATGTCACTCAGGATTCCGCCCCGGGATTTATTCCGATTGGATTTGCGGGAGGCCTGCTTGATCCCGACACTGGCTTGGTTCGTTTTGGCGCCCGGGACTATGACCCCATAAGCGGTCGCTGGACTTCCGCCGACCCCATCCGCTTCAGAGGCGGTGACACGAATCTCTATCGGTATGCGAGCGACGATCCCGTCAATCGAACCGATCTACTTGGACTTTCATCCGTGGCCGGCGAGGCATCGCCCCCTGCCGCTAACTCGGGTGTATCGGCGGCCTCTGACGCAGCCGCGGCCGCGGCGGGCTCAAGTAACAGTGCCTCGGACGCGGGAGTCAATGCGGCGACTGATTCGGCCGCGGCCGCGGCAGCGGCAGCGGCCGCGGGCGGAGGTAACGACGCCTCGGACGCAGGAGTCAACGCCGCGACCGATTCGGCCGCGGCAGCGGCAGCGGACGCGGGTAACGCCTCGGACGCGGGAGTCAATGCGGCGACTGATTCGGCCGCGGCAGCGGCAGCCAGCGGCGCGGAGGTAACGACGCCTCGGACGCAGGAGTCAACGCCGCGACCGATTCGGCCGCGGCAGCGGCAGCGGACGCGGGTAACGCCTCGGACGCGGGAGTCAATGCGGCGACTGATTCGGCGGCGGCAGCAGCGAGCGGAGGCAACGACGCCTCGGACGCAGGAGCCAACGCCGCGAGTGATTCTGCCGCGGCAGCGGCGGCGGGCGGTAACAGCGCCGCAGACACGGGAGCCAACGCCGCGAGTGATTCTGCCGCGGCAGCGGCGGCGGGCGGTAACAGCGCCGCAGACACGGGAGCCAACGCCGCGAGTGATTCGGCTGCAGCAGCGGCAGCGGGCGGAAGTGACGATGGTGAGGCTGGCGACGGAGGGCAAGCCGCCGATGACGCCGGTGCGGCGGGAGCATCGGCGGGCAGTGCTTCCGGAGGCGGTGACGGGTCCGGAGGGGGTGGCAGCGGAGGCGGCGGCGGAGGCTCTGGAGGTGGCGGCGGCGGAGGCTCTGGCGGCGGCGGCGGAGGCAACGGCGGAGGCGGCGGAGGCGGCGGCGGCGGCGGAGGCAGCGGCGGAGGCGGCGGAGGCGGCGGAGGCGGCGGAGGCGGCGGAGGCGGCGGAGGCGGCGGAGGCGGCGGGGCGGCGGCGGAGGCGGCGGGGGCGGCGGGGGCGGCGGGGGCAGTGGCTACGGCGATACTCATTTGCAGACCGCCAAGGGATTGCATTTTGACTTCCAGGCAGCTGGAGAGTTTTTGGTGGCCGCCTCCCCTGAAAAGAAACTGCTCATCCAATCTCGACAAGAGCCTGTGATGGGCGGCACTGAGATCACTTTCAATACCGCGGTGGCAACAAACGTGGATGGCGATCGCGTCGGCGTGTATGCGAAGGAGCCGGCGTTCGTCATGATTAACGGCAAGCCCGTCAATGCGACGGATGTCGAAGAATCTCTGCCAAACGGCGGCAAGCTTAAGTTGCACGGAGCAACGGTGAACCTCACCTGGCGCGATGGGACTCAACTCAACCTTGTCCGTATAGGGCGGACGCTCGACTACGCCATAACGAGTGCCCCGAATTCGCAAACCGATTTTACGGGCTTGTTAGGAGACACCGGTGCACCAGGCGTGCTGGTCGGGCGCGATGGATTAGTGCTGAGTCGCTCCGACCCAGCATTTCAAGCCAAGTTGTACCGGCAGTTTGGAGATAGCTGGCGCGTTACCCAAGCCGAATCTCTCTTCGATTACCGCCGCGGTGAAAGCACGGCTACGTTTACGAATCTAAGTATCCCATCGCGCGAAGTAAGGGCCGGCACGCTCGATCCCACTAAGCACTCCAAAGCTGAAGCCGTGTGCGCTGCTCTCGGTGTTCGTCAGCAGCCGGCGCTCGACGACTGCGTTCTCGACGTAGGCGCCACCGGCATGCCCGGATTCGCAGTCTCCACCGTTGCATTTGCTGCATCCGTACCTGCATCCACCATTATGCGCGGCTCCATGACAGCCAGTAATGCTGCGGCGACTGATCAGGCGATAACATCAATCGGTCATTACGATTTGCACATCGGCGATACGATTTCACCCGATCACCCGACGGGTGCCGGCATAATCATTCGGGGTGCGCAATCACAGTCCTACTCATTCGAGGGACACGCTGGACAGGGCGTATACCTGACCATCGGACCTTGTGAAGGATCTTTATTCATCCTGGACATCTTTAGGCCGGACAACCACCGACTGGATGGCCAGATAGGGTGTCACGATGTGGGGCGGGTAATGCTACCGCAGACGGGAACGTACCGTATTGTGGTACGAACAGAAAAAGACCCTGCACGTTACACCTTCACTCTACACACGGTGCCGGCCGATCAGCATTTTACCGTGCAACTGCCGCTCGCCGTGTCGCCGGGTACTCCTGCGGTAGGCGCAGGAAAGACGGATGCGCTCGGCGCGCAGCAGTTCTACGAATTTGACGGCGTAGCTGGAGGCAAGCTCCATATAGTGGGCAAATGCAGCCAGCCGTGCCAACAGCTGGAACTGCGCGTGAGCGCCCAGGCCGATACGGGGGATTTCGGCGCCCTTAGCCTATGGCATCTCGACTACGACTGGGGGCTGCCTCCCGGCGGGAAGTACGTCATCCGGATTCGCTCGACGGGCTACGTGGGCAACTACAGCTTCACTGCCTCCGAGGCGCAAACTCACTGATCTCTCATTCGACGGTATTTGCTTTTTGCTACCCGTCAGCTTGCATTGCTTTTTCCCAGACGGGCCCTGACTTTTTCGGTGCATTGGTCCAGAACGTTCTTGCCCGATAATTTAATATGAGGTGGTGGCCAGGGGTGGAATTGAACCACCGACACGCGGATTTTCAGTTCCACTGGTTTAGGCGCTCTGCGTCACCCATCGTTACCTATCAGCACCTTGCAGCAGGCGACAACCATACGGTAAGGTAGGTGACGGTGGGTTGGGCACCAAAGTGGGCACCGGGGCGGGCCAGCCGCGCTGTCAATAAATGATCGAGGGCAGAAATGCTCCCGCAGGTTCGTTGTAAAGATCCAGGCTCATCAGTGTCATGGGCTGGACGACACGCAAGCCGTGATCCAGACACCACCGAAACAGCTCTGCATTTCGGCTTGGCATAAGCAGGCCAGGCCCGGCAATGCTGGTCGCCGCGCCGATCAGGGCCTTCATGTCTTCGTTGGTTTCACCGACTGCATGCCCGAACAAGCCGATCACGGTCGCGTATCCTGAAATTCGACCATCGTGGTCGACAACAAGCGCTGTCTTCTGCCTGATCGCATCGAGGAGCTCGTGGTTTCGGTCGTGGCCGTGCACATCGCGGCATAGCTTGTTGCAGGATTCCACGTCCCGTTCCGTGGCCTGCCGCACATTGAGTCCTTTGACTTCAAGACCAAGGGCCTCGCCTTGAAGCATTGCGAGCGGCTCACGTACGACGAAGCCGAGCTTGGTGTAAAGCGACAGCGAACGATTGTGGTAGGCCGCCTGCACCAGACGCGTGCCGGCAAATCCCTGCACGCGAGCACGCTCCAGCACATTGTTCATCAGTTGCTTGCCGACCTGTCCATTCTGGAGCTTTGGATCAACGGTGATTGGACCGACGCCCGCAATTGACGAGTCTTCCCACAGGAAATTACTGCCCACCAGGCATCCGTCCAATTCGGCAACTACGGAATAGATGTCAGAGCGTGCCAGCAGCGAGGACATAAATCCGATTGCGACTTCTGCCGACGGAATGTCAGGCGGAAAGTGATGTTGTTCAGCAATGGTTGTGAAGGCTTCGTAGCAGATCAAGCCGCCGCGTTGGGCGTCCTCGGGACGGCCCGGTCTCAGTACGATATTCATCATCAGCACTCCTCTGTCAGGGCGAACAGATACATCAAAGCGCTACCACTCGGTGAACGGCGTTCGACGCTCCATCCATCTCATCCGGACAACGGATCTTTTGCGTGCTCACATGCACAAGCATTGATGCGACGCTCCGTCTCTGCGGCTTTGAGCGACTTTCGCTTCTTTTTTCGCGGGCTGCGTAAGTCAGATAACCGCAATCTTGCTGGTCTTGTAACCACAAGAGTCTACGGGGAAATGGTGGCCAGGGGTGGAATTGAACCACCGACACGCGGATTTTCAGTCCACTACTTAAGACGAGCTATGTCGCTGAATTAATAGAGAACTCTTGCTGCACAGTGTCCAATATTTGCGGGATATATGGGCACTTAAGGCCCTGATTTCCGAGATAGCACCACTTAATATTGGACACTATTTTCCTTGCGAGCCGCATTCCTCGCGGATTCACAATTATATAGAGATTGTGCCCGGCCTTGAGATCCACCTTGTCCCCGCGCAGCGTAATGGCTTCAGTGACCCGCAATCCGTGGCGGTACCAGGAGCAGAAGAGTCCGGTCACGGGCCCTGTAGCGTGTCCCAGCGGCGGCCGGCTCCAATAGTCAATCCATCCCGTCCTTCGACATCAGAACGATTTCCGTCATATTATTTTGGTTGGGGTCCGCGAGGGAAGAGGAACGTGACACACCGTTTGACGGTACTGGCAGTGATATTGTGCGTTCTAATTTCATATCTATCTAATTCGTTGCGTGCTCGCACCGACGAATCCACTCCTGAGTCCAGCCCAATAACGCGAGCTGGCCTTAATACGATTTATTTAGGGCTTTGCCAGCAGTTCTGGCGGCGGGTGATCATGCCGCGGCGGTGGCGGCGATTACTCAATGGGTGAATCAGCTTGGGCCCATTACCACCTGCACGTCTTGCGCCACAAAAAGTGGCGACGATGTGCATCTGCAACCCGACTTGCTATGGATCTTTGACGAACGGCGTCTCGGACCGGGCCTGAGTCGTGCTTTACAAGAGAGCTACCTCAACCGCCCGGCAGATGGCAAGCAATTTTACGTCTCTCGTACAGCAATCGGAAACCCCAGATTGAGCACGAACTGCCATACCGGACATTTGAAACGACGGATGCTGGCATTCAGCTACTGGCCTTGTTTCGATTCTGGAACATCATCGAGTACTGGTATCCGTACCGAAATCTAATTACCGATTGGGACAAGGTACTGCGCGACTGATTCCCCGCATCGTTCTGGCAAAGACCTTTGATGATTACCAGCGGCAATTGATGCTCGTAATCGCCGCGGTGCAGGACACCCATGCCAACCTCTGGAGTTCGCTCAACGTCAGGCCACCCATCGGCGAATGCCAATTGCCAAGGCTTTTTGCGCCTTATCGAAAATCAATTCGTCGTCGCCGATTATGCATTGGATGACGCAGGTAAATCCCCAAACCTTCATATCGGCGACGTCATCACAGCAATAGATGGTCTGCCAGTCACAAGGCTGGTGTCTCAGGTCGCTCCCTACTATGCAGACTCCAACGAGGCGGCCAAAGCGCGCGATATCAGCCGTGAGCTGTCACGCGGGGCCTGCGGCAGCGTTTCCATAGAAATCAGGCGCGATAACAAGAACATTAAGATTGGATCAGACCGAGTCGAAATCACCAAACTGCATCTTACTCGCGCCGCACGGCACGATTTGTCCGGCGATACATTTCAAATCCTGGCGCAGAACGTCGCTTATCTCAAATTGTCTTCCATTAAAGCCGATCGAGTGGGTGAATACATACGAGCCGCAGCCGATACCAAAGGACTCATAGTCGATATCCGCAACTACCCATCCGACTTCGTGGTATTTGCTTTGGGATCCCATCTGGTAAGAGACGAGGTGCAATTCGTCCGATTTACGAGCGCAGACCTGACCAATCCGGCAGTATTTCGCTGGCAACAGAGTCCAACCCTCGGCCCCGAATCGCCATCTTATTCCCGAAAAGTCGTCATCCTGGTCGATGAGGACTCCACAAAGCCAGTCGGAATATACTGCGATGGCCTTGCGAGCAACGCCGAATGCCATCGTGATGGGCAGCACAACCGCCGGCGCGGATGGAGACATCTCCGGCAATTCCGCTCCCAGGTGGCCTGAGCTCGCTCATCAGTGGACTCGGCGTTTTCTACCCGGACAAGAAGCCCACCCAGCGCATTGGTATTGTCCCCGATATCGTGGTCAAACCAACCATTGTAGGCATTCGCGCCGGCCGCGACGAAGTGCTGGATGCAGCCGTCCATCAAATCCTTAGCACGAGTTCAGTCGGAAGTGGTCAAGTACACAACCACTGGCCATAGGCCATTAAAGGTGTCTGCTAAGAGGGCGACCAATGCCGCTGCCTTATTAGGACTTGATGGGAGGGGCCGAACGACCTCTAGTAGGAAGCCAATCCGCGCGAGCGAAGGACCGTTCTGCTGTAGCACGACGGTTCAGCGCGATACGAGAACTGTAATGGTCAAGCGAGCAGCGGACCGAACGATTGGATACCGGCACTAATATTAGACAAAGAGTCCATGGGTTCTGATGCAACTTCTTGATTTAAAATATTGATTTGAATGGTGGCCAGGGGTGGAATTGAACCACCGACACGCGGATTTTCAGACGGCCCGGAAGCCAACCACGCCCAACCTAAACCAACTTAGACCGGTGATATTCCTCGATTTCGCCCAACGAGCGGTTGGCCGCGGTTGGGGTGGGTTGGGCCGGGTTGGTCGCGTTTTGGGTGCGCAGCCCGATGGCCCGCGAATCGAATTCCGGTCCAGTCGATACTTTGGGACAATGGTCCTTCGGGAACCGAGGGGTCCATGGAGAAGACGCGGTGTACGGAAAAGCAGATGTGTAAGCCGGTGCTGACTCTTGACCAGGATTCTGGCCGAACAGGCGCTGAATGTTGACCAAGGTGTCAGCGCTAGCACTCGAACAGAAGCATGGACTTGGTACCGTCACACTTGGACAACATTGCGCGCCGACTACTGGACAACCCTCGATGCCGGATCACGGTCTACCGGAAGCCCGTAACGCGCTATTGTCCCCGGAATCCAATGAGCTTGCTTTTCCATCTCCAGAATCACTGCCGAAAAATCTTGCTCTTGTCCTTGGGCCGATTGCGCCGCGTTGATCTCGAAAGCAGCTCGTGTGGCGGGCATCTCCGCGCCGACCGTACCCGCGAGTTTGAGAATCAGGCCGAAATCTTTGTTCATAAGTCGAAGCGGAAATTGCGGGCTATAGTCGTTTTTCATCACTCTTTCCAGTTTACCCACATGTGCCTGAGCGACTACCGCAGTTTCTGCAAGAACGCCGAGCAAACGGCCGCGATCGAGCCCAGACTTCTCACCGAGTGCTACGGCCTCGGCAATCGCCTGCATTCCAATTCCGAGCAGAGTGTTCACGACAAGCTTCATAATCGCACCCGAGCCGCTTGGCCCCAGTAAAAATACTTTCGCGCGATCACCCGGAGAATCGACTCCGCGGCGAAGAAGCATCCCTGGTCTCCGCCTCCGAACAAGATCAGCGCGCCAAGCTCTGCGGCCGGTGTGCTCCCGGATATGGTCACGTCGAGGACGTCAACTCCACGCTCGGAACCTAGTTTTGAGAGTTCCAGCGAGGTCTGCGGATTCACTGTGCTCATGTCGATAACCAGTGCGCCGCGACGCGCATTGGCGAACGCGCCATCTGCTCCTCCATAGACGTGCAGAACAGCTTCGTCGCTCGGGAGGCACGACAACACGACGTCACAATTGGAGGAAAGTTCCGCCACGCTTTGCGCGACCGTGCCGCCATATCGAACTAGCTCCTCCGCCTTGGTGGGTGCCGGTCATAAGCGGCCACCTTGAAGCCGGATTTAAGCAACCTCTGCGCGATCGGCTTGCCCATGTAGCCGACTCCGATAAATCCGAGTTTGCTTTTCTCTACTGTGATCGCATTCATTGCTAGTTGTCCTTTGGGGAGCGCTGAGCGAGCTCGATCCGCTTGGTCTTCATTGCTCTCCATCGCACTGTGAGTTTAGGTCATCGTTCCTGGTCCGAGCCTCTTTAAGTGGACAGTAAGTGGCCTTCAGCCGGACCACCGGGTCCCGCGGAGGTCCTTCCAGGGACCGCCGTCTACGTAGCGCTCCGGATACAGGACCTTCGAACGCGGGTCTTCCGCGGTGTCGAGCTGAAGGACCATCCACTTCGGATACGGAACGCCCGGATCCGACGCCGCGTCCAGAAGCCGGACTTCTTCGTCCGACAGCCGAAGGTCTACCGCACGGATGTTATCTTCCAGTTGCTCGGCCTTCCGGGCAGCGATGATCACGCTGCTGACGGCCGGCCGGCCGAGCACCCACGAGAGCGCCACGCGCGCCGGGCTTGCGTCATGCCGGGCGGCCACCTCCTTCAGCGCTTCCACGACGCGGTAGCCCATCTCCTTGTCGAAGGGCACGAACGAACCTGCCTCCGCGAATCGTGTGCCGGCAGGAGCAGGGTTGGCGCGGCTGTACTTGCCCGAAAGGAAACCGCCGGCAAGCGGGCTCCAAACCAGGATACCGATGTTGTGGTACTCGGCGAACGACTGGAACTCGTATTCGAGACCTCGGCCGACGAGGCTGTAGTACATCTGCGCCGTCACATATTTTTCCAACCCCAGGCGCTCCTGCAGCATGACCGCGGTGGCCGCCTGCCATGACATGAAGTTGGAGAGCCCGATATAGCGGACCTTCCCCTGGCGCACAAGATCGTCGAGCGTCCGCAGCGTCTCCTCGAGCGGCGTGTTGCTGTCCCATCCGTGCACCTGGTAAAGATCGATGTAATCGGTCTGCAGCCGTTGGAGACTGCCCTCCACTTCGCGCATGATGTTCACGCGGGTCGCGCCGCTCCGGTTGAAATTTTCGCTCATGGGGAGCCGGACTTTTGTGGCCAGCACGATCTCTTGCCTCACGCCCTTCAAGGCATTGCCCACCAGAGTCTCGCTCTCCCCGAGGCTGTACACGTCTGCCGTGTCGATGAAGTTGATTCCCCGGTCCAGGGCCAGCTTCACCATCCGCGTCGTGTCCTCCTGGCCGAGGTTGCCCATGTTCATCTTGCCGCCGAACTGCATCGTGCCGAGCGCCACCTCGCTCACGATGAGTCCGGTATTTCCCAGTTTTCTGTACTTCATCTCCCATACTCCTTCCGCTGCAAACGAAAATTGCGACATCGAGCCATGACGCCGTTTGATCGCGCAATGGTCCTGCGCACGTATTTGGTTGAGGTACCTGGAACTACATGGTTAACGCACCTCGCTCGCGATGTAGTGAGTGACGCGCGGTTCGCTCGAAGTGAGCGCCCGAAGTCGTTCCTCCGCGCTCCGATCGGCGTTGGTCACTCTTTGATGCTGGCGGACATGCTCGAGCCACGAATCCAACAGAAATGTTTCCAGGTACCGCGTCTCGTGTGCCGTATCCTGAAATACACCCCAGGCGTAGGCCCCGTCACGCTTGCGCTCCCGCGCGATGGGAGCAAGCGCCGCAAGAAATGCCGCCCGATTCTCGGGCGCGACGTGATACTCGACGGTCACCAGAACTGGACCTGCATCATCTCCTACGGCGCCCTGGAGTACCGGCTCCGGCCAATGCATGGAGGGTGTCAGATCGGCGGCGGGCCCCGTCTCCAGTCTCCAACGCCGGCTGAGCGCAATCGCCCCCAGGGCACCCGCAGCGGCGATGTAGTGCGCCGGCGCCAGCCCAAAGCGCTCCGCGACCCACCCCCACAGCACGCTGCCGAAGCTCATCGTTCCAAAGAACACCGTCACATAGGCGGCAAGCCCGCGCCCCCTGACCCACTCGGGAAGCGCCGCCTGCGCCGAGACGTTGAGCGTCGCGAGAACAATAATCCATGATGCCCCCGCCATGAGACAGGCGAGTACGGCAAGCCACTCGCGATCCGCAAAGCCAAATAGCGCAAGAGCGATCCCGGTACCCAGTTCGCCGAGTGCGACCACCGTGTTCGCCCTGGCCCTCGCCTTCAACTTGGGTAGCAGGATGGCGCCCGCCACAGCGCTCGCGCCGATGGCTCCGAGTAGCACTCCATAGACAGTCGGCCCTCCGTGGAGCTGGTTACGCGCAAGGAGCGGCAGCAGGGCCCAATAGGCGCTTGCAAACAGGAAGAATCCGACTGCCTGCGCCATTGTGGCCCGAAGGTGGAGGTTGTTTCGCGCATAGCGCACCCCGACGCGCATCGCGCTCATCAGGCGCTCCGCGGGCAGAGCGTTCGCGCCTCGCGCCGGTGGCCTCCACCAGAAGATGACGGCGATCACGCCGAGATTGCTCACCGCATCCAGCCAGAATGGCGCTGCCACGCCAAACGCGAGAATGATTACGCCCGCAAGTGCCGGCCCAATCACCCGACTGATATTCACGCCCAGGCTGTTTGTGGCCACCGCGGATGAGAGCGCGGGCCGGGGCACGAGCAGCGGCACGATGGCTTGCCAGGCTGGCGTTTCCAACGCACCCAAGGCGCCGATCAGCTAGGATGGACAGCAACAACAGAGCGGGCGTCACGACCTTCAGGCTCACTGACAAGGCGAAGAGCGCCAGGAAGATCGTCGTGAGTATCTCGAGCGTCAGGATGAAACGGCGCTTGTCGATCATGTCGGCCAGCGCGCCGGCCGGTAACGCCAACAGAAAAAGTGGCAGGCTGGTCGCCACCTGAACGAGTGAAACGACCAGCGGGCTGGCACTGAGATTCGTCATCAGCCACCCGCAGGCGGCGCTGTACATCCAGCCACCCACATTGGAGGCGACGGTGGCTATCCACAGGTAACGGAACACAGAATAGCGCAGCGCGCTCCACGCCGAGGCAGCAGCGGAAGAGGACACCGCGCGACCGCTGAGGCGCTCATCCGTCGGCAGGTTCATGCGCGCACTCTTTATCTTCGTGAACTCGACTGGGGGCGAAGGCGGCAAGTCGTGTGTCGGCACACGCCATTGACAAGCACAGTCCTCGATAGGACGCAGCACTCACGCGTGCTGCAGAAGGAGGAAGATTATCGAGGGTGACCATTCGCACCGGGATTTCGTACTGGGCTCAACTGAAGCGCTTACGCAATTATGCCGACGGACCAAGGGAGCAACGGATGCGCCCTTGAAGCGTGTCTCCTCAACGATCTTATGCTTTTCTTCCAGGCTGTGCTGCCACGCGGCCCTGTGTCCGGTGCGCCGAACGAATGCCTCGATCGGAGCGCGCTCTTTGGTGGACCTGTCGTCGATACCGGTTCACACCATGTGACCGGAATGGACCTGAATTGATTGGTGGCCAGGGGTGGAATTGAACCACCGACACGCGGATTTTCAGTTCCACTACTTAACGCGTTCTGCGTCATCCATCGTTACCTATCAACACCTTGCATCTAGAGACCCGACGACGGTAGGCGACGCTGGGCTACGGTAGGTGACGGTGGGTTGGGCACCAAAGTGGGCATCGGCCGGCCGCTCGAATTTCATATAAGCTAATTCTCGCGCGGCATCGTGGGCGGCACCCAATCAGTTAGCGGCAAGACCGCGCCCGCCGACGGTATGGTCATCGCGCAAGGCCGAGAAACACGGTCAGGGCACGATTCAATCGGACAACATCCTCGTCATTCAATTTGCCGATTCGTTTGCCCAACCGCGCCTTCGGAACCGTCGTGATCTTGTCGATCATCAGCCGGGAAGCACTCGACAGGCCATTTCGATCGGTCGGTTCAATCAGCATCCGCAGGAGCGGTGCCTCTGTTGGGTCGGTTGTAAAAACACAGAGCGTGATGGAAGTGGTGGCGTCAAAGCGGTCCTCTTGAACAATCACAGCGGGCCGCGGCTTGCCTGCGTACGGAGCGCCACCCGATACAGTCCACACCTCACCCCGTTTCATGCGTCGATTTCCTCCGACACGGCGTCAATGAATCGCTGGTCGGCTTTGGCGAGCTTGCTGGCGGCTACCGCCTTCGATTGCTTTCGGGCGGCGCTCACGAACGAACGTGCCCGTACGTCTGGCACCCATATTTGCACTGGTCGCAATCCCTGCGACCGCAGGCGTTCGCGGTGTAGTCTGACCTTGTCTCGCGACGAACGTACACTATTGAGCATGTCGATTGTGCTCCTCGGTTACATGTAACCTAACACGGCTATCTGACCGGCGCAACCTTACTTTACCGAAAGCGTGACGCCTGCAGCTCGACAGGGGCGAGCAGCTTCGATTGGCAGCTCCCGGGCGACCAGCTCCGTACGGCGGATGGCCGAAGTGGGCCGATTGCAGCCCAAGCGTCCTTCGTATGAGCCTTTGCTTTCGATTGACGTAGCGGAAGGCTGCGCCCTAAGACCTGCGCGCACTGTCGAATCTGGACGAATGACGCGCGGATATGTCTTCGGCATAAAACGTCACCGATGTGTCCGGAACGGACCTTAAATTGATGGTGGCCAGGGGTGGAATTGAACCACCGACACGCGGATTTTCAGTTCCATTGGTTTGGGCGTTCTGCGTCACCCGCCGTTGCCAATCAGCACCTTGCAGCAGGCAACTCGCAGCGATAGATGACGCTGGGCTACGGTAGGTGACGGTGGGTTGGGCACCAAAGTGGTCACAGGTTACAGGCGTCGCCCCCGCCAAAGATTAGCGGGCGTAGACGGCGGCGCTGACACTACCTCCATGTACCCGCGTGGTGTGACTGCGATTATGCATCTGCGCACGGTTGGCTGCCTTTATGGCGCGGTCCTTCGAAGGAGCCACCACACCGCTTTGCATCCCTACCGCGTCGGAGACATCCTGCCCCACAACCGGGAAGGGACGACAGGATCCAGAATGACCGAAGGACCCGCTACAGAGATTCAGGCGAACGCCGGCGCAGACGCATTAATCAGGTACACCTTGCATGACAGGGCGGTGGCCGACGCGGGGCAGATAAGCCCTGATCGAACTTCGCGGGCACTGCAGACGATGTCCACATCGGAAACATTGGCCGTCCCGATCACGCCTTGACCGTTTCTCACCACACACCACTGCGTTGGTGCGTGGGGTTGATGGACTATGGCGACGCCGTAGCCGTGTGAGGGTGGAATGCGAAAGACGAAGGTGCCATTGGCGACTATATCGATTTGTTCGAGGATCGTAGTGTGGCGCGCTAGTTTGGCCGGATTGAGCAGTTCGATTGTGAGACCCTGACCGATCAGGCCCGATACCGTTCCACCGACTCTATGAGTGGTGTTGGCATCTGCTGCGGCGCGCCTTGAGCCGGTGCCGCCGCATGCAGAGAACGCGAGTAGTGCGATTGCCGCGAGCGAAAGCCGGGCGATGTGACAACATGCGATGTTCATGTTGCGTCCTCTGTGCGCATTGTGCGGTGGTTAGTGATCAGAATGTCGCGATGTAGTCCGCTGAGGTACCCACGGTAAACGGCGAACCTGGCATGAGCGTAAGCGCCCCCGTTACCGCGTTCAGCGTGTAGCTGGTCACCGTTCCAGCGCCGCCGCTCGCCACGTAGAGGAACTGATTCGTAGGATCGATGCTCACGGACCGCACGTCGGCGCCAACGGCAATGGGAAAGCCGGAGAGAAGGGTCAGTGCCCCCGTGAGCGCATCGATGCTGTAACCGAGTAAGTCTGTCCCGGTCGTCGCGTACAGGTATGTGCCTGTCTGGTCGGCGACGATGAACGTGCATGAGGGCAATGCCAATGGAAAGCCGGAAATGCGGGTCAACGCATCGGGATTCGAGTCCGAGCGGGCGTTGAATCCGTCGATGGCCGCAGTGGCACCACTGGCGTCGGCAGCGTACAGGAATTGCCCGCCCGCGCCGAATGCCAGAGCGCTGACGTTGCTGCCAGACAAAAAAGGAGATCCTGGCGCGGGGTGCAAGTCGCCAGAGGCATCGAATTCGAACTCGGAGATATTTGAGCCACGCGTGTTCGCGGTGAATAGGTTCTCGGCCTGACGGTATTTGCGGGGAGTAAAGGCGATCGCCGACGGGCCGGCACCGGTCGAACGGGAACAAGTGGCACAGGATACTATTGGTGAAAGGGCCCCATTGCTTTGGTCGACCTGGTAGACCGATATATCATCGGAGCCCGAGTTCGCGACGTACAGATAGGAGTCTTCGTAGAGCGCGACGGCTCGGGGGTTCGTACCCGCAGCAAACGGCGATCCGGGAACTGCAGTCAATGCTCCGGTACCGACGTCGACGGCAAATGCCGATACGTCATTGCTACCGCTATTGACGACGTACACATACTTCTTGTCACTCGTACCGGCTATCGCGAGCGGCGACACACCCGTAGTTACCGGTGGGCCCGCCGGCGCAATGGCTCCCGTAGTCGCGTCGATGGAAAACGCCGAGATCGTATTATCTGCAACGTTCGTTACGTACGAGAATTCGCCGCACACGACCTCTACATCAGTGATAGTGGCGGTAAGGATCGCGACATTCGGGTTTCTTACCACACACCGCTGCGCGGGTTTACGGGGCTGTAGTTGGACCTCAATAAAGTAGTCCACGTGCGAGGGACGGAACGTTGCAAAGGAGAAATGTCCATTCTTGTCAATTTCAAGTTTTTTCAGGGCAACAAAAGCCGCTCCTCCATAAGTGCTTACCCATTCCCCGAGCGCGAGTTCGAGTCCCTGACCGATGAGGCCGGAGACCGCACCGCCGATCGAGGAGGTGGTGGGAATGCAAGTCACATACACGCCGGTCACGTTGGCGGAGGCCGTGCCCGCGCCGCCATAGATCCAACAGGTCTTTCCAGTTGGGCCTCTAATTGCACTTACCGCGTAGGCATCGCCACTCGCAATCTTGGATCCGAAAGTGAACGCGACATTGGCGCCGACCTTCAGGTCGTTACCGCCGTTGAGCTGAAGGATGACCGACTGGCCGGCGTCGAGACCTGAAACTGTACCGCCGATGCTATACATCGCCGGCGGTGGAGGTGGCGGGGTGCTGCCACCTCCGCCGCATGCCGTGACTTCGACCAGCACGATCGAAAGGAAGGTGATTCGAACGACGTTACGAATTTGCAAAGTCATGTTTGTTCTCCCAGTGACAAATTGGGCAGCGAATCAACGACTCGCTGTGGAATTAGGCTGGCGGCCTCCGTTCGTGCTCTTCCACACGGCGCCGCCAGCACTGCCGATGTTTGGGTGTGTGGGACGGGATCAGCCATGACTGGCACGTTGATAGCCGGCGGTAGGGGGCGGAGCGACGCTAAGACCACATGCTTAGGGTCTTTGAGTCCGGAGCACCGGGCATCGCGTTTGCGGCGTGGGCACAACGCGAGTGCGACGGCCAGAAACGAGCAAATCAGGACTATTGCTTGGTGGCCCATGACAACTCCCCATATCGTTGAAACCGGGGACTGTTGTCGCCGAAACGCGGGGTGCTTGCTTGAAGGTTCCCGGAATTTCGCCTTACGATTGCCTGAAGATTGCAGAAAATAACGGAAGGCGCCGGCCAAGGCGCCGTAAGTGGGGGCAGATGCCCTAGGTCACCGTCCCCAGCGCTTTACGATCTGCAGGCTGATTTGTCGCCCGAGCAGCGAGGCATTGGCCGCGTCGTAGCCCAAATTGCCGCTGGGCTGGTCGTATTGGTTGACGAAGGGAGGCGCCTGATCGAAGAGATTGTTCACGCCAAGATTGCATTGGGTATCGGCAAGCCACCCATGCCCACCGTTGAGCCGGTAGCCGACATTGAGATCAACCGTCGTCCACGAATCGACGCCTCGAGCCGGCACAGAGCCTGGATCCTGGTAAGCGCCCGTGTGGTTGACGGTCGTCAGGACCGTCCAACCCTTCATCGACCAAGACAGATGCGCAGCCATGCGAAGTTTCAAGGGGTTGCCGACAGTATTGACGAAGTCGAACACCGGCGCGGTGGGGGTGATCTGCTGTTCCTGGAGGAACGTATAGGTGCCGTTCAGACCGAAAGTCCATTTGCCGCGCGCGCTGTCGATGGCGTAGTCCAAAGTGAAATCTACGCCGCGTGTCCTGACGCTGGCGAGGTTGAGAAACCGGTAGTCGAGGATGGCGGCGATCGGCTGGCTGCAATTGCCGATACTTCCGGCACGAGCTTGACGTCTGCGCAGACTGCGTCGATTTGCGCTCGTGTCGGATTGCGCGTGATCAGCGAGGCGAAGTACGCCTCCTGGGTGAGAAAGGTCGTGTTGAAGGCACCTGGAGGGTGAATTTTCCCTTTGTAATCGATATCGAAGTACGTCGCTGACAGGGAGAGATTCGGTGTCGCCGGCGGCGCCACGTCCGCGCCGATGGACCAGGCCGTCGACGTCTCCGGTTTCAGATCCTTGACAGGACCGAATAGCGCGAGTCCGTAAGAGTCCCGGTCGGAGACTTCGGATCACTGACGCCAATATATAGACGTCGCCGATCTGGTTCGGGTTGGAAAAGATGAAGGGCGGCGCCCGGAATGATGTGCCCCAGTTGCCGCGAAGTCTGAGGGCATGCGATGGGCGCCAACTCATGCCGAATTTCGGATTGAACGTGCTGCCGACATCGCTGTAATGGTCATAGCGACCGGCGAGCGACAAGCCTAAGCGATCCAGCGTCGAACCCGCTTGCGCACCCACGAGCGGCACCGCGAGTTCAGCAAACGCCGCGGCAATATCCCTACTCCGGGTCTCGGGGGTAAGCGGAATGCTGAAACCCACGGAGTGCTCGCGCCGGAAGTCGCCGCCCACCGCCAGGCGGATAGGGCCCGCAGGCCCCGTGAGCAACGGCCCATCGGCGATGACACTCCCCATCGTGGTCGTGAATTCATTCGGATACGCCAGCGCGACGCTTTGATTGCGCAAGGCCGCGAGCACCGCGGGAGCGGTGTAAGAGCCGTCGCCAAAGAGGTTGAGCGCCGTAGCCGGGTCGGCGCTGCTGAGCGCGGCGTTGATGGCGTCAATGTTGAGGCTGTTGTACTCGAAGAAGCGGGTGCTTGATTTTGAATAGGCCGTCGAGGCACGCAGCTGCCAATCTCTCGACAGCGTACCCTTGATGCCCGTCGATATGAATGAAGTCTCGGTTCGTCCGTTGTCGACAACCGGCCCGACATCTGGCGTGAGATCGTAGGCCACCCGCACCGGGCCGCCAAGATGGTTGAATGCATTCCCGTCCGGCACGAAGAAGCTGCCGGTCGGTTGTGGAAACGTGGATTCGAAGTCGCGCGATGAGTAACGGCCGTCGACCGACAGCTCCCAGTGACTCGACAAATTGTAGGCGGCATTCAAAAAGGCGCTGCGCATGTTCTGCTGGGGAAGGATGTCGTTGTCGATGACGGAGTCGGTGTAATTGGCGACGTCCCGGGATGAGCTGCGAGACCGTCAGATTCGACCCGTCCTGTCCGCGCGGGATTGCGCCGATCAGCGCCCCAGTGACAGGATCAAAAATAGTTCCGGGATTGCCGCCGACATCGCGCAGATCACTGCCGCCCAAGCGCCTGAAGTCACCATTGGCTGCGCAACGGGCTCTTGAGCTACAGGTCAGGGCACGGCTGTCGTCATATTGAACGCCGAGCAGCACGTGCCCGTCCGACCCGGCGTGGCCCCAGAGTCCGGCGATGGTCCGTTCGCTGGCATCGCCATCTGCGCTTGACCCACGCGCACGCGCTTCGAAGCCTTCGAAGTTTTTCCGCAGGACAATATTCACGACGCCGCCGATGGCATCTGACCCATAGAGCGCGGAGGAACCCTCGGGCAGGATCTCGATGCGCTCGACGGCCGAGGCCGGAATACTTGAAACATCGATGAATGAACCCTGGTAACCGCTGGCCCCCTGGCGCTGGCCGTTTACCAGCGTCAAGGTGGTGCCTTCGCCCAAACCGCGCAATTGCACTTCGGTTCCGCGATCAAGGTCATTGTGAGAATCGTCTCCGTCGTGAACTGCCGCGTTGTTTCGATTGAAGTTCTGCGTTACCGTCGCCAGCACATCCTCAATCCGCCCGTAGCCACTGGCGTCGATCTGCTCACGACTGATGACGATTACCTTGGAGCCGGCGGCATCGGTGCCGTGAATATGAGTTCCAGTGACGACGATCTCTTCGAGTTTGGTCTCGTCTTGAGCAGTCGCTGACGACGTCTCGGCCGGCGCACCGCGCACCGGCAGCCCGCTGCACAGACTCAGGGTCAGTGCGATCCCGGTGTGGCGGGCGCAGATTCCAACGCCGGTCATTTGATCTATGGTTTCCGAGGCGGATCGTGGAGTCTTTGGGCGTCAGGCACATCGCCGTGACGCCGAAGTTCCTCAAGCACCTTGCGCTCCGAATCGACATGACGCTGCACGTCAGCCGCGATGGCCTGGAAGCGCGGGTCGCCGTGCAAAGGCAGCCATACGGGATCGTATTTGAGGGTGTACCACCAGTGCATGTAATCCCCGCCGGGACGGAAACTCTCCGCCAGTTTGTCGAGCGCCGCATCCCTGCGCCCGTCCAGCAACAGGGCATCCGCCCACTGCCTGCGTGCGGGGCCGGCGTATTTCGCGGTATTGGCTTCGAGCCACGAAATCACAGCATGCCGCAGTGCTTGCGCCTCCGCTGCGTGGCCTTGTGCAGCCAACAGCTGCGACAGCGCGATCGCTGGTCCGATATTGCAAAAATCCAGGTGCGCCACCGGATCGTTGCCGAATTCGTACATCACATTGATAAACGCGATCGCACGACTCAACTCACCTGTCTTCAGCGCGTAGTCGCGCACCGCCTCGGCGGCCAGCCAGTTGGCGCAGGAGTCGAAAACCGAGCTGGTCTCATCGTAGGCCGCGCGCCCGGCGGCGCGCCAGTCACCCGCATACATGAGCCGCATGTGCACGTCGCGCGCAATTTGGGGCGTTCCAGCGGCCACTTCGCGCGCCGCCCGCTCCTCGCCAAGGTCAAGATACACGGCCATGGCCGTGTGGCGCGGTTCGGGATTGCCCCGGTCGAGCGCAATGGCGTGCTCCAGGATCTGGACCGCTTCGGTCAATTTGTCATGCGATACCCAACGGGTCAGTCCAACTGCGTTTAGCGCCGGAACGAAGTTCGGATCGAGCTCAAGCACGGAAAGCATGCTGTGCTCGAACATGGCTCCGCCGCCTTCGCCTAAGCTGGCTGTGGCGGCGGCAAAGTGGGCGCCCGGCGACATCGGATCTATCCGCAGGGCGCGCTGCAGGATGCGCTTGGCTTCTTCAGGTAGCGGCGGGTATTTTGGAACTGCCCTGGGCGACTGTATCCTCCCGAAATTATCGGGATCCAGGAACTCCGCGTAGGCAGTAAGGCCGCGGCCGTTGCTGGGATCGAGCGCAACTCCGCGCCTAAAATCAGCGTTGCGTGCGTCGAACGGCGTGTCCGCCCACATGGCCCGGGCAAAGTAGGCTGCGCCCGAGTGCGGATCAATCGCCAACGCCCGATCGATCAAGGGACGGTAGCGTTGTCGGTACGGCGCCAAATCCTCGTAACGCAAATCTGCCGCCTGCATGCTGGCATCGTAGAGCGAAGCGTAGGCCACCGCGAAATGGGGATCCAGGGCGATGGCCTTCTCAAAAAAAGGCGCAGCAGCGTCCGATTCGGCGACCGAGAGCCGGCCCAGCAGTGTTCGGCCCCGCAGGTACGCGAGGTAGGCCTCGACGTTGCTGCTGCGCACTTCCGCCGGCGGCGCGGGTTCGATGCCGACGAGCCGTGCTGAGAGCGCGCCGGTCACCTGTTCGGCGATTTCGTCTTCAACGGCAAAAATGTCGTTCAGAGCGCGATCGAAAGTAGCCGACCAGATCAGCGTGCCCGCGGTGGTATCAACGAGTTGGACGGTCATGCGCAGTCGGTCCGCCTTGCGCTGCACACTGCCACTGACCAGATATCCGGAATTGAGTCGCCGGCCAATCTCCCGGGAATCAATGCTTTGGGTGCTCAGCGCGAATGAGGAATTGCGCGCGATAACTGCGAGCCCGGTAACGTGCGACAGGCGGTTGAGGATCATCTCTGGCAGGCCGCGTGCCAGGTAGGCATCGTTGGCGTCCGCGCTGATGTTTTCGAAGGGCATTACAGCCACCGTGCGTGCGCGCGTGCCGATGGGCGCGCCTGGGCCTTGCGAAAGTTCCGCCAGGACAGAGGACTTCGCGCTGTGCGTTCTGATGGTAGTTCGCGCAACGATGCCGACCGCGAGCACGGCAACCGCGAAGAGCCCAAGCCCAAGCCACCGCTTCGGGCTCGGCAACTTAGAGATGTGATTTGTGCCGCTTCTGGCGGTGTCCGGCATCGTTGATTCGAAGTTTGGCAGGGCGGCTACTGCGCTGGGTGCCGGCGCCGCGGGCGGTGGTGCCGCGGGCGGCGGCGCCAGGCGTTCGGGACGCGTGACTTCGGCGATCAACCTGTAGCCACGGCTGCGCACTGCGGAGATATAGCGGGACTCCCTCGCGCCATCCCCCAACGCCTCGCGTAGGAGATTGGCCCGTTTGTGCAGGGTTTCCGGGCCGACGACCAGTCCGGGCCATACCTGCGCCATGAGTGCGTCGTGGCTAAGGACGTTGGGCGCGGCGCGGATGAGCGCCACGAGCAGCTGAAACGATAAATTCGGCAGAGCGATCTCAGCGCCCGAGCGTGTGACGCGCTGCTGTCCGACATCGACGCGCAGATCGCCGACGACATAGATGGATTCTTGGTCAACACCAGGCGCGCCAGGTGGGGTCTGGCTCATTATTCCGAATCAACTCTCAAAGTGCGATCACCCACTGCTGGTGTTCAGGTTAATGGCCAGTGCAATCAGGGAAGCGATAGCCACACCCGTACCGACCGTTCCACCAACGCATTCACCACAATGTCCCCTGTTATTTATGTATTTGCGCTGTGGGGCACGTCTACCTGCTGGACCTGTACACGACAGTACCCAGCGCTAGGCGCAACCGCAACTCTAATCCCGGGAAAGTGCATCCGTTCGTCCGCGTTGGAGCGCAACTGCGCTACAAAAGACGCAAAAAACGATTGAATTTGGTGGCCAGGGGTGGAATTGAACCACCGACACGCGGATTTTCAGTTTCACTAATTCAGGCGTTCTGCGTCATCTGCCGTTAGCTATCAGCACCTTACAGCAGGCGACAGCCGGCAGTAAGTGACGCTGGGTTGCCGTGGGTGACGGTGAGTTGGGCACCAAAGTGGGCACTGGTTAAAGGCTTCGCCCGGCTAGAGATACACGGGCGTGGACGGCGGCGCTGACACTACGGCCGATGCGGGGCTGACAAGCCGTGGTTGAACTTCGTGGGCGCTGCACACGATCCCGACGTCGGAGACATTGGCCGTCCCGATCACGCCTTGACCGTTTCTCACCACACACCGTTGCGATGGTGCGTGGGGTTGATGGACGATGGCGACGCCGTAGCTTTGTGAGGGGGGAATGCGAAAGGTGAAGGCTCCATTGGCGACTATATCGATTTGTTCCAGGATCGTAGTGTGACTCGCCAAAGTGGCCGGATTAAGCAATTCGATTGTGAGACCCTGACCGATAAGGCCCGATACTGTCCCGCCGACTCTATAGGTGGTGTTGGGTCCTGGCACGGTGCCCCCTGGGCCGGGGCCGCCGGAGGTTGCAGCGCCGACATGCGGCGGCGGAGAGCTGCCGCCGCATGCAGTGAACGCGATTGGCGTGACTACAGAGAGTGACAATCGGGCGATGTGACAACATGCGATTTTCATGTTGCGTCCTCTGTGCGCATAGCGCGGTAGCGAATCATCAGAGTGTCGCAATGAAGTCCGCTGAGGTACCCACGGCAAGCGGCGACCCTGGCATGAGGGTAAGCGCCCCCGTTGCCGCGTTCAGCGTGTAGCTGGTCACTGTTCCAGCACTGCCGTTCGCCACGTAGAGGAACTGATTCGTGGGATCGATGCTCACGGACCGCACCTCGGCGCCAACGGCGATGGGGAAGCCGAAAAGAGCGGTCAGTGCTCCGGTGGTGGCATCGATGCTGTAGCCGAACAAGTCGGTCCCAGTCGTCGCGTACAGGTACGTGCCCGTTTGCTCGGTGACGATGAACGTGCATGAGGGTAACGCGACGGGAAAGCCGGCGAGGATGGTCAATGTGCCGTTATTCACTCTAAAACCATGGATGGCTGCGGTGCTACCGGTGGCACTGGCGGCGTACAGGTATTCATAGAAGGAGCCACCAAATGCCAGACTGCGGACACTGCCGCCTGACGAAAAGGGTGATCCTGGTGCGGGATCCAAGCCGCCATTAACAAAGCCATCGAATTGAAACCCGGAGATATTTGAGCCACCCGTGTTCGCGGTGTACAGAAATCCGATGCTAGGATCAATGGCGATCGCCGACGGGCCGGCACCGGTCGAAAAGGGACAAGTGACACAAGATGCCAATGGTGTAAGGGCTCCATTGCTTTGGTCGACCTGGTAGACCGATATATCGTCGGAGCCCGAGTTCGCGACGTACAGAAAGTAATCGTAGTGGAGCGCGAGGGCTCGGGGATTCGTACCCGCCGCGAACGGCGATCCGGGAACTGCAGTCAACGCTCCGGTATCAGGGTCAACGGCAAATGCCGATACATCCTCGCTGTGGCTATCGGCGACGTACACATACTTTTTGTCGCTCGTGCCGGCTATCGCGAGCGGTGACAAGCCCGTAGAAACCGGTGGGCCAGCCGACGCAATGGCTCCAGTGGTCGCGTCGATCGAAAACGCCGAAATCGTGTTGTCCACCGCATTCGCTACATACGAGAATTCACTGCACACGACCTCCACATCGGACACACCGGCGGCAGTGATCCCGCCTTGCCCATTTCTCACTACACACCGCTGCGCGGGCGAATGGGGCTGCAGTTGAATGCCTACGCAATAGTTGGCGGAGGAAAGGCGCGTTGCAAAATGGAATTCTCCGTTCTTGTTAATATCAAGTGATTCCTGAGCAACACAGGCCTGTGTATAAATAATTCTTCTCAATACACCAAGCACAAGTTTGAGATCCTGACCGACAAGGCCGGAGACCGCACCACCGATCGAGAAGGCAGAAGTGATGACACAGGTTACAGCCACACCGGTCACGTTGGCGGAGGCCGTCCCCGCGCCGCCGTCGACCGTACAGATCTTTCCAGCCGGGCCTCCAACTACCGTTACCGCGTAGGCACCACCACTCGCAACCTTGGTGGCGAAGGTGAACTCGACATTGGTGTTCACCGTCAGTTCGTTGCCGCCGTTGAGCGCAAGAACGACTGACTGGCCTGCATCAAGACCTGAGACTGTACCGCCGATGCTATACATCGGCGGCGGTGGCGGTGGCGGTGGCGGTGACGGCGTGCTTCCGCCTCCGCCGCACGCTGTGACAGCGACCAGTACGATCGCGGCAAAGGTGAATCGAGAGATGCAATGATAAGCGATACCTGTTACCTGCGGCCTTGGCACCCCAATGGTGGCAGCCAGAAACCGGCAAATCTGGACTGCTGCGTGGTTGCCCATGACAACTCCCCTTATCGGTGAAACCGGGAACTGTTGTCGCCGAAGCGCGGGGTGATTGCTTGAAGCTTCCCGGAAGGTCGCCTTACGATTGCCTGAAGATTGCGGAAAATAACGGAAAGCGCCGGCCAAGGCGCCATAAGCCAGGGCAGGCGCCTTAGGTCACCGTCCCCAGCGCTTTACGATCTGCGGGCTGACCTGTCGCCCCAGCACCGAGGCGTTGGTCGCGTCGTAGCCCAAATTGCCGCTAGGCTGATTTGAATGGTGGCCAGGGGTGGAATTGAACCACCGACACGCGGATTTTCAGTCCAGTGCCCAAAACAAGCTATCTCACTGAAACGATAACCAAAATATCCGCCGCGGCGTCCAATATTTCTCCGAGATACGGGCACTTAAGGCCCTGATTCCCGGAGATAGCACCACTTAATATTGGACACCATTTTCCTAGCGAGCCACATGCGTCGCGCAATTACGATTGGCCCGTGAGGCCCCGCTCAATGCCCACATCACGGCGCTGATCCTCGTCAGCTCGAATTCCTTGCGGCAGGTGAAAGTTTCAAATGGGCCGTTGCAATTCCTATCCTTAAGCTGCGCGTGCTTCGCCGTTTTCCGCCAGCGCACGGGATTGCCCGGCGCCACCAGCTCTCAGTGTTCGATGTGCAGTGCGGTAATCTGCGTGGCCCAGTGGGTCCTGTCGACGGCGACCTGCTGGATGGTCCGGAACGTCTTATCGTCCTCGGGGTCGAGCGACGTGCGGCTGAAGTCGCCCCAGCTCGCGATTCCCACATCGGTGGGGAGCTGATAGCTGGCGCGCCCACGCTTGAGAAGCATCGGGTCTCCGAAGACCGTTTTCCTGCCGGCGGTCTTGCCGATCACCGCGTAGCTGCTTGCGAACTGACCTGGGCCGGTGCCGACGGCGTTGAATCCAATCACGACGTCGCCGTCATGGTTGGCCGCTATCGAGGGATACAGGAAGTTCTGCGTGACATCTCCGATGTATCCTTCCTCGATGATGGTGGTGCTCGCCGCATCGATACGAAGCCAATGGATGGTCCCACGCCCGTTCCCAGTATCAACGGTGTTCATCGCCATCCAGATCTCCCCATTTACCTTCACCGGCGCCGTTTGAGAAATAGGGGCGTTATTGCTCAGCGGCAAAATGTTTGGGCGGGGCTGTGGCGCAGCGAAATAAAAGTCGTAGTCGCTCCGGCCAAAGAAATAGTCATTCGGATAACCGCTACCGAGACCGAGGTGTGGCGCAAAGATGTTGCCGCGGACGTCATTGCGCTTGTACGTGCCAAGGGCGTATTGAACGATGCCCTCCGTCGACAGGACGATCTCGTCCCGCTTGCTGCCGTCGAGATCGATGGTCGGCACGATCCACTCTCCCGCGGTGGGAATGGGAATGTTCCGAAAGACGGTCCTGCGATCAACCCGAGGCTTGGGGGCCAACAGGTCTCTCTTGGGCAGTACGAGGAGGGTAAAGCCTGTCGGCGGAAGGGAGAAATCGGGCAGGTAGTCAGTCGACGTAATAAACACGCCCGAGCCGTTGTAGCCGATCACCGGCAAGTCACCGCCGGCGTCCTTTGCATTGTGGATGTGAATTTTCAATCCGATGAAGCCTTCGGTCGGATCGGCTCCCCGGGAGACGGCGATTCGCAGGTCGGTCCCTTGGTGCCACGTGACGCCGTCGGAGAAGGTGTTGATGGTAGATGCATACCATCTACCCTCGGTGGAATCGAAAACGACGTTGGGATCGATTGGAGATTCGTTAACCCCGAACGGGACACCGGCCTGAGCCCAAAATTCTCCCCCGGTCATCTGCACAACAGGGATGCCCTGCTTCGTATATACGGCGTAATGGTTGTTGACCAATTCGACGAAGTAATGCGGGCCAATCGCTCCGTTCGAATCCGGCTGGTCGCACCAAGAGCCGCCGGGAGGAGGTGGCCACCCATCACTCCCGCAGTCGCGGGTGGACCCGAAAGTTATGCCGGATGGTCGCCAGCGGTTTGGGCACGGCCTCGCTGCCGCCCGAGAGCGCGGTTCCAGCCAGGCCCGTTCTGAGACCACTGACCCCTACGTCGGGCGGTTGAGCGCCGAATCCCGTTCCCGCGATTGCAGCGAATGTAGCGGCGAGAAGCAGGGAAACACTTTTGGACGTTTGCATGGCAAATTACTCCGCTTGCAAGAAGTTCAGTGAAGCTGGGTACGCGCAATTTCCTCCTATTGGTAGACCTCCGCTGGGCCGCTGCTGCCGCCGCCTACCGCGAGCACCTGGCCGCCGCTGCCGAGCAGCGTGAGCGTGAAAGTGTTGCGCGCGGTGTACATGCCGCCCGTCGAGGTGAACCGACCGCTCACAGGGTCATACAGTTCGGCATGCTGTAGGGCTTGACCTTGACCCTCAAAACTGTAGCCACCGACTATCAGAACCTGGCCGCTCGGCAGCCGCACGGCCGTATGGAAGTCGCGCGGCGTGACGAGCGCACCGGTCGCCGTGAAACTCGTTGCTGGCGCCACGGCCGCTGGATCATAGAGCTCCGCGGTGGCGCCTCCCGCGATCAGCACCTTGCCATCCTGCAGCAACGTCGCCGTGTGCCAGCTGCGGGCCGCCGTCATCGGGCTGGGGACCGTGCTGAAAGTGTTGGCGACGGGATCGTAGAGTTCGGCCGAATCGAGGTAGTCGGCGTCAACGCCGCCGGCGATGAGCACCCTGCCATCCGGGAGCAGCGTGGCGGTGTGACCGATGCGCGCGCTCGCCATCGGCGAGGCCGTCGCACTGAAGGTGCCGGTGGCCGGGTCGAACAGCTCCGCGCTCGCACTCGCAACTGCGGATACGCCGTCCCGACCGCCGGCGATCAGCACCTTGCCTGACAACAGCCGGGTTGCCGTATGGCTCCCGCGAGCCGTGGCCGGACTGCTGGCGGTCAGCGTGAACGTTCCTGCCGTCGGGTCGTAGAGCTCGGCGGTGTCGCCACCGACGATGAGCACCTTCGGATTGGCGCAGGGGGGCATTGCGAGATCGCACAGCAACGTTGCCGTGTGCCCCGCCCGAGCGACGTGCATCGCGCCCGTGGCAGCAAAGCGACCGGTCGTGGGATCGAACAGCTCCGACTTGCTCACAGCGACCTCTGAGACCGTTTGTCCATTAGCTACGATCAACCCCCCACCAGCTACGAGCACCTCACCATTCGCGAGCAGTGTCGACGTGTGCGCCGTAATTGCCGCGAGTCCGGGCGGCAGTGCGCCGGTGGGCGAGAAGCCGTGCGGGAAAACGCCAATCGTGAAGGCCTGCGCGCTTTGCTGGCCCACCGCATCGGTCGCATGGACTGTGATCGGGTACAGGTTGAGGCTGGTGGGCACGCCAGCGAGGATTCCTGTCGCCGTAAGTGGCGCGAGTCCGGGCGGCAGTGCGCCGGTCTCGCTGACGCTCACGGGAGCGAGTCCGTTGATCTGAAACTGATAGCGGTAGGGCTGATTCAGAGTCGCACCGGGTGGCCCGGGCAGCGCTCCAACGACGGGAGGCGGCGGGTTTAAGATATTGATCGTGTACTGCTGCACCGCCGTCCCCGATGGCGTGCCTCCGTCGGTCGCCGTGACGATGACGCTGTAGCTACCGGCAGAACCGATGGGCGGCGTGCCGCTGATCAGGTTTCCGGAAAGTGACAGCCCGGGTGGGAGTGACGAGCCGGGTGCCGCGGCCCAAGTCCAACTGAAGGTCCCAACACCGCCCGAGGCCGACAGCGGGAAGCCATTAGCACTGCAATGGCCATGGCCGCAACTGACAATACGCTGATCGTACACGTCCCCGACCGTGGCGCCAGGCGGCGCGCCGGACGTGATCTGGATCATTGTCGAACAAGCCACAGCCACGGTGGTGATGTTCGCTGTCCCGACCGTGCCGCTGCCTTGGGTGATCACGCAGGTCTGGGCGGGGCTGGTCGGCTGCGTGAACACTGTAACGGTATAGGTGGCCCCGCTGGGGATCTTGGTCGGAAATGCGATCGCTCCGTTCGCGGCTACGGCGAGATCATCGCGGCCGTTATCACGCAATACCAGTCCGGTGCCAACCAAACCCGATACCGTGCCTCCGACCGTGTAACCCGTCCCAGTCGAACAAGAGACAGCCACGGTGGCGATGTTCGCTGTCCCGACCGTGCCAGAGCCGTTGGTGACAACGCAATTCTGGGCCGGAGTAGACGGCTGCGTTTTCACGGTCACCGTGTAGGCAGCTCCGCTGCCAAGTGCGTTGGGAAAGCTGAACGCACCGGCTTTGGAGACCGAGGCAACGTCACCTGCGTTGGTTTGCAGTACCAGTCCGGAGCCAGTCAGTCCCGTGACTGTACCGCCGATCGAGTAGGTGTTTAGGCTGCCACCGCCCCCGCTCCCCCCGTCCCCGCCCCCGCACCCGACCATGAGCAGAGCCAGGAACGTCACAGATCCGATTGAGCGCAACATGATGATCTCCTTACAACAGTTACCAACGGCGGGGCAGCGTTAAGACCGCCAGTGTTGGCAGCGAGCAAAAACCCGCCACCCGAAGCACGGAACGGTTTCGCCTTTTCATGACGCCTCTTGGTGCTTCACTTGATGTCCCTAGAACCATCTGAGTCCAACTGGACTGGGCAATTTCTGATGTCATTAGGCCTAGGCGTCACATTCAGCGCTCATGTTTGCGACGAGAGGGCGCTTTTCGGGTACGAGACCCTTCAATCCGGGCACGAATTAAGCGCGGCACATCGCCAAGCTACGACAAAGCGGTGTGTGCGCACGCCATGGGTCTTGCTCTGCCTCGCGGTTTCGTTGAGAGTGGTGCCAGCAGGCAAACGCACAGTGGTCAATTCATCAAACTAATGAGCGAGGCCAAGTCCATGAACCTTAAACTCCACGGTGCGGCTCTGCTGCAACGAGGTTTGATGAAGGCAGTGCACCTAATTTATGCGCTCGCGTTAGCACTGGCGCTCCAGCCTGGCCCTCTTGTTGCGAGCGAATCTCCCACCAAGAGTCCTTGGCCGGGATTTACGCACGTCAGATCCTTAGGCGGCATCGAGGAATACACGCTCGATGCAAATGGCCTCGACGTACTCGTGATGCCCGATCATTCCGCACCCGTGGTGACCTTCAACGTGACTTACCACGTGGGCTCCCGCAACGAAGTGACGGGCACCACCGGCGCAACACACTTCCTCGAGCACTTGATGTTCAAGGGCAGCGGCCGCTTTAACGATCCCAAGGGCAATAGTGTCAAGCAGTATCTGGAACGTGTCGGCGGCAGCTGGAACGCCTCTACTTCGTTCGATCGCACCAACTACTACGCGACCATCGGTATTGAGAGCTTGGAGGGTTACATCGCCATCGAGGCGGATCGGATGCGCAATCTCTGGCTGCGCGAGTCCGATCGCCAGTCCGAAATGACCGTGGTGCGTAACGAGTTCGAGCGCGGCAAGAATGAGCCCGACAATGTCCTGAGTGAGGAAGTGGCCGCGACAGCCTATCAAGCGCTTCCCTATCACCACGCCCCGATCGGCTGGCGCAGTGACATCGAGCATGTGCCGATCCAAAAGTTGAAGGCCTTCTACGACACCTATTATTGGCCCAACAATGCCACCGTCACCGTCGTCGGTGACATCGAGCCCACCGCCGCCCTCGCGCTCGTTCGAAAGTTCTACGGCACCTACCCGCGCTCCCCGGAGCCCATCCCCGCGATCTACACCGAGGAGCCTGAGCAGACCGGGGCACGCCGTGTGATCGTTAAGCGACCGGGGGAACAGGGTTCAATACTGATCGCGCACAAAGTGTCGACCGCCCGTGCCCCGGATCAGGCCGCTCTTGATGTACTGGACGGAATTCTCAGCGACGGCAAAAACAGTCGTCTGTACAGGCGTCTGGTGGATCAAGGACTGGCGCTCAATGTAGGTGCATACACCGACATGCGCTTCGACCTGTCACTCCATCAGATTTATGCGCAGTTAGCCCCCGGCAAAACTCATGCCGCCGTGGAAGCCGCGATCCTGGAAGAAATTGCCAAGGTGCAGACCGGGGGCGTCACGGCGGCCGAAGTCGAGCGTGAGCAGCAGCAGACGCTTGCCTACCTGGCCTTCAGACGCGATGGCACCTTGGGCATTGCCAGGGCACTGAACGAATGGATTGCGGTGGGAGACTGGACCTTGTATCAGCGCTTTCCCGAGCAAATCGCGAAGGTGACGACCGCCGATGTGCAGCGGGTGGCTCAAACGTACTTGAATGAAGATCAGAGTACGACCGGCTGGTTCGTCCCCGTGAGCGCGAAAAAATGAACACCGCAAGCAAAGTTCTGGCTCTGTTTGTCGTGCTCGCCGTCCCGGCCTTCGCCGCGACGCACATCGCAGAGCACGTCACACGAGAGCGCGTCGCCGGCACCGACGTTATTATCTATCCAACCTCCATCAAAGACGTTATCACCATTGTGGGTGCACTGCCGGCGGGTGACACCGTGGTGGGGGAGGGCAACATCGCTCTGCCGGCCCTCACCGCGTGGATGCTGGATCGGGGCACGACTACGGAGGACCAGTTCGCCATCGCCGCCAAACTCGAAGCCGTCGGGGCAGACATCCGCTTTGGCACAAGCCCTCAGACCGCCTGGATCGAGGCACGCATGCTTAAGAAGGACCTCCCGCTGGTGATGGGATTGCTCGCCGAGCAACTGCGCGACCCCGCCTTCAAGGCCGAGGAGTTCGGGAAGGTCAAACAGAAGTTCGAGGGCTGGATCGAGCAGTACACGTACGATACCGAATACCGTGCCGCCGAGTCGTTCTCGCGCCTCGCATACCCACTCGGCCACCCCAATCGCCAGTACTCCATAGATGAGTATCGCGCCGCGCTCAAGACCGCCACTCTTGATGACGTCAAAGCTTATCACCGGGCCCACTACGGGCCCGCGCACTTGACACTCGTTGTCGTGGGCGATGCGGACCCCACACTCGTGCGTACGCAAGTTGAGCGCGCTTTTGCAGGCTGGACGGGGGGTGAACCTCCGCCACCGCTTGGTGTGCCGGCTACACTGACCGCCGCTCGCACTGACGTTGTGCAGCTCGCGGGAAAGACCAACGTATCAGTGGTGCTCGGAGCACCGTCTGGCCTGAAGTATCGTGATCCGGATGCGCTCGCCTTGCGAGTGGGCACCGCTGTTCTGGGTTACGGGGCCACCGGGCGATTGATGAACCACGTCCGCGACGAGCAGGGCCTCACTTATTTCATCCGCGCCGACTTGTCAGACGACACGTTCAGCGATGGCAGTTGGGAAGTCGATGCCTCCTTCGCACCGCAGCTCCTCTACAGAGGTGTCGCCGCCACTCGACACGAAATCGAATCCTGGTGGAAGGGGGGTATCACTGAAAAGGAACTCACCGCTCGCAAAGAAGGGTTGATTGGCAGCTTCCGAGTAAACCTTGCGACCACGAGCGGCATGGCCTATGCATTGCTACAAGCCGTCCAGCGTGGCTACGATGTCTCCTGGCTCGATGAATACCCGGATGCGATCAACGCATTGACCACCTTGCAGGTCAACTCCGCCATCAAGAAGCATGTGGATCCGACCAGGCTCGTTTTCGTAGAGGCCGGCACGGTTCCTTGAATCAATCAGGTGGCAGGCCTCTCGCAGTATTCACCCCAGGGCCCCGTCGCGGTCCGTTCCTGCTCATTAGACCGAAGACAATGCGACGTCCAATAAATATTGGACACTTACGTCCGTGTCATTCTTGGTTAAGGCATTGATTTGAGTGGTGGCCAGGGGTGGAATTGAACCACCGACACGCGGAAGTTGTGCCAGGTTGGCGAAGGTCGGTGGCGTTTTTATTGCTCGGCCGCCCGCAGACCTCGACTGACCGCCCCCCCTCGGCAAGTGACTGAGCTGGTCGCGGATAATTTTGGGACCCAGTGCCCCGACAGGGCGTACCGCACGCTGATAGTCTGGCGTCATCTAACATATGCGGTGCGGCAATGCTGTGGTTCCTGTTCTTCGTACTGGCATTCGGTTTTGGGCTTGGTATGTGGGAGTTCATTGCCGTCCGGGACGCAATGGAACGGCAGGGCTCTGGGGTTCTAGACCTAGCCAAATTGGCGGGCATACCGACTCATATGGCATATCGCGGCATGCCGCCGGCTCTGAGATGGCCTGTACTCCGCGGGTGGATATTTGCTGGCCAACTGGGATTCTTCATCGTCGGCGTTGCCGGGTGGTGGACAACCAGCGGCTTCTTCGCCGGTTTGCTGCGCGCAATCGAGCTAGAGGCGCTCTACCTCATCATGGGCAGCGCGATCGGCTGGGGTATCTGGCAGGCAGCCGGCGGGTCTGAGCCGTCGTCATAGTGGTTGCACTGTCCCCTTCGTCGCAACGCCTGCGACTTTGAAAGCAACTCTGTAAAAATTGATTGCGCTAGTAACCACCAGCACGCGGATTCTCATGAACGCCAGAGCCCACCCCCTCTCTGCCCACACCGGAGGTGCGCCTAACCTGATGCCCGAGTCAGAGCCGTGCCCACACCCATCCCCTCATTCGCCACTGAGTGTCTACTTTGTGCAGCGCCAGGGTCACAATCACATCTTCGTGCACCGGCTCGCCGTGCTGCTTGTACTCACAGGTCGCCGACATGACCACGTAGGCATAGTCCCCAGACACTTGTACCCGATGCGGTCGACCCAGCGTGGTAACCGCATCCTCGATGTGCTCTTTCTCAACGAACACGCCGTAGTCCTTCATCCATTGCGCGCACGCACCCGCGCCGTGCCATTCATGCGGGGGCACTTCGTCCACGATCGCCGTTTCCTTGTCGCAGGCCCCGAGGAACAGAGCGGCGTCTCCTTTATTGAAGCCGTCCACCATTTTCTGAACCGCTGCCAGTATTCCGGTCTGGTCGTCCGCAATGGCTGGCCCCGCCACTAGGACGCCGACAAGCATTGCAATGAGTACCTTGTTCATGGGTGCCTCCGTGAGGCCTAAATCTTAGTCTACGTGGATGAATATCGGGCCTATCCGTTCACACCGGCCGAGGCCGCGCCCGCCCCGAGCTTGCCGAGCGTCCATCAATTGCTGAGTGGCGACGCGAGCGCGTGGACGTTCGCCCGTACCCTGCCAACATCAGTCCCGTCATAACCCGCACCCCTGAACCACTCAGCAAAGGCGTGCCATTCCGGTGTGCCAAATACAAAGAACACCGGCACGTTGACAACCACGAATGCCACCAGCATCCCTGCGAACACACGGGACGCGGGCTTCTGCTGACTATCCCAGGCGGCTAGCCAGATGAAGATCACCCCGACCAGCGAATACGTGAACCCCTCCGACAGCGGAAAGTTAATGCCGAGGCTGTTGTACAGGATTCGACTAAAGATCGGGTCAATCAACGCAAGCGCCGTGCAGATCATGTATCGGGCGTGTACCAAGGGTCTCGCCCTGTTGGCAATGGCCAGTCCATAGGACAACAGAAAGAACACAAGCAGGGAGAGTTGCACGTAGAAGAAAAAGAGTGTCTCCGGAGTCAGTCCACTGACCTGCAACCGGTGCTGCGCCATGGCCAGTGTCGAGACGGCAATTACGGGGACTAACACATACGACACGCGCCCAAACCTGCGATGTAAAGGGCGTCTATTCGTGCGAATGAGGTAGGCCTGGCTCACAAGTAGCAAGTACCAAAGCGACAGGGCCCCGCCATGAATGTGCACACGGATGGAAGTTTCGAGACCAACACGCGAGAAATACGTGGGCCAGAAACCAACCACGATGAACGGCAGCAGGAGCGCCAGATACACGGCGCTGCGTCGAAAGATCGCGGGCGCAGCGAGTGGAGTCATCGGGTGGACCCTCGGCGCAGTGGCGCCCCGAGAAGACCGCCCCGCTCACCCACTCCTGACCTTGGCACTTTATGCCTCACTCGAGCCCTGAAGGAGTGCATGCGTTTGGCGATTTGGGCACCGAGTGAGCGATGGAACTCGCCACGTAGTGTACAACCGCCTGATTTCAAATGGTGGCCAGGGGTGGAATTGAACCACCGACACGCGGATTTTCAGTCCGCTGCTCTACCAACTGAGCTACCTGGCCGCCGGCGGGAAGGGCGCGTATTAGACCGGGCCGGCACCGTAAGCGTCAAGGCGAACCCTCCGGTCCAGCCCACTCTGCTCACGATTCGGGGGCCTTGTAGTCCGCGGGCCGCTCTGAGCCCGCTCCAAAAAAGTACTTCTCCATTTCCGCTTCCAGGAACTTGCGGGCCTTGGGCTCGACGGGCGAGAGCCGGTACTCGTTGATTAACATCACCTGGTGCTTGACCCAGCGCGCCCAGCCCTCCTTCGACACGGCTGCGTAGATTCGCTGGCCGAGCGGTCCCGGATAAGGAGGCCGGTCGAGACCCGGGGCCTCACTCTTGAGGACGACACAATGCACGGTTCGCGTCATGACAAATCCTGGATCAGTGCGCTGACGGGGGCCGGAAGCCCCAAGGGCTCGGGGGCAGCGGGGTTATACCAAAGCATGGGCGGCCCATCCATCACTCCGCTCCAGCCCGTGCAACGGGCGAGCAGCGGAGAGATCTCCAGTTCGAAGTGGGAAAACGCATGCCGCAACACCGTTCGCGACTGCGGCTCGACCTCGGCGTCCACCAATCGCGTGGCGGCGTACAACCGGGCGGCGTCGGCGCTCGGGAACTGCGGCGGGCTCCAGAGCCCCCCCCACACTCCCCGCTCCGCGCGCCGTTCCAGCAGCACGCTGCCGTCGCGAAGCTGCGCCAGCAACATGACCACGGCGCGCTTGCGGCGCACGGGGCGCGGCCGGGGCGCCGGTATCTCGTGCTGGCGGCCGGTTCGGCGCGCGCCGCAGTGAAGCGCCAGCGGGCACACCGGGCACAGGGGACGCCGGCGTACGCATACCGTCGCGCCCAGGTCCATGATCGCCTGCGTATACGCGGCCACCTCGCGCTGCGGCGTGCACTCTTCCGCCAGCTCCCATAGCCGCCGCTCCACGGCGCTTTGGGTCGTGACCCCTGCCACCAGGAACACGCGCGCCAGGACCCGGCGCACGTTGCCGTCAAGAATCACGGCCCGCTCTCCGGCGCTCAGGGCGCGCACGGCTGCTGCGGTTGAGCGGCCGATGCCCGGGAGGGTGGCCAGTATCATGGCGTCGGCGGGCAGTTCGCCGTCGAACTGCGCCACGACCCGTTGCGCGGTCAGATGGAGGTTACGGGCCCGTGAGTAATAACCGAGGCCTGACCACAGGTGCAGCACTTCATCCAGTGGCGCGACCGCCAGGGTGCGCAGGTCGGGAAAGCGCTGCATGAAGCGCTCGAAGTAGTCGATAACCGTCGCGACCTGCGTCTGCTGCAGCATGATCTCTGAAACCCACACGCGATACGGCGTCGGATTGCGCTGCCAGGGCAGGTCGTGCCGGCCGTGGTGGGCGTGCCATTCCAGCAGCGCCGGTGCAATCGCCGTCCTGTCGGTCATTTCTGCGCCTGCAAGGCCTCTATTTCATCGAGCAGGCGGTTCATGCGCGCCGCCAGCGCCCGGTACGGGGCCGGGCTCGCCATGTCCACCCCGGCGCGCTTGTACAGCTCGTACGGATAGTCGGAACCGCCGGCGCGCAGCAGGGTCAGGAACCGTTCGCGCGCGGGCGCGCCCTCCTTGATGATGGCGTCGGTGAACTGGGCGGCGCCCGCGATCGAGGTCGCATACTGATAGACGTAGAAGTCGCGGTAGAAATGCGGCACTACGGCCCATTCAATGCAGTATTCCGGATCGATCTTCATGACGCCCTGCGCCTCGCCGTAGTACTTGCGCATCAACCCGCAGTACATATCGGTCATGCGCGCGCCCGACAGCGACCTGCCCTTCTCGAGCTCCTCGTGTATCGCCAGCTCGAATTCCGCGAACAGCGCCTGGCGGAAGTACGTCGTGCGTATCGTTTCGAGTCCCGCGCCCAGATAGTAGAGTTTTTCCGCGCGGGTCGCGGCATGGGCGACCACGTAATCGTTCAACAGCATCTCGTTGCCAATCGAGGCCGACTCGGCGATGGCGGTCGAGTACTCGGACTTGTCGTACGGCTGCGCGCGGTCGGCGAGCTGGTTGTGCACGGCGTGACCCCATTCGTGCGCAAGCGTCGACATGGATTCGTAATCGTCGTTGAGGTTGAGCAGCAGGTAGGGGTGCACGTCGTAGGCCGAGCCCTGCATGTAGGCGCCCAGCCGCTTGCCGTCGGTCGGATAGGCGCTCATCCAGTGCGAACTGAAGCCCTTGCGCAGTAGCCCCAGGTACTCCTCGCCCAGCGGCTGCAGCGCTGCGAGCGTGATGCGCTCGGATTCGGCCACGCTGAACTTGGGCGCGCTGCCGAGCTGAAACATCGGCGGATAGCCGTCGTAGTAACGCAGATCATCGGTGATGCCGAGCAACTGCTTGCGCAGCCGCAGGTAGCGATGCAGGGTGGGGAGCGCCGCATTGACCTCGGCGATCAGCGTGCGGTACACCGCGTCCGGCATCGCGTCGGGAAACTGGGCCGCCTGCAGCGCGGTGTCGAAGTTGCGCGACTTGGCGGTGAAATGATCGCCCATGACCTGGGTGGTCAGGAGCGCGCCTGCGGTGCCCTCAAATTTCTTCCATGCGCCCCAGTAGCCGTCGAACACCAGCTTCCGGTCCGCGCGCACAGCCGACTGGCGATACTTCTGGAACGCCGCCTGCGTAAGCCGCGCCTCGGTGCCATCGCTGAGCGTCACGGTCGGCACCGGCAGCTCAGAATCGGCCAGCTGGCTGTGAATGCTGTCCGGCTGCGCCAGCACATCGCCGGTCGCGGCGAGCACGTTCTCGGCTTCGACGCCCAGAGTGTGCGGCGCGGAGCGCAGGGTATTGTCCAGGTAATGCCCGAAGCGCTCCTTGAGGGTCGCGTTCTGCGCCACGAAGGCATTCACCTGCTTCGCGCCGACGCGGAGAATCTCGGGGGCGACCCAGGAGGTCTTTTCGGCCAGGCGGGTGAGCAGCGCCCGGGACCGCTGGTTGCGCTCCAGGTTGGCGCTGACGCGCACGTCCTGATCCGAGGCCAGCGAGGTGTACACGTAGAGCCGCGCAGACTCACGGTTCAGGTCGCTGATGGCGACCAGGGCCTTGAGCATGGCATCGGCACCGCGGTCCAGGGTGCCCTGGTAGGCGGCAAGCTGGTCGGCGGCGGCCTGGGTACGCGCGTAGGAATCCTGCCAGTCGTTGAGGCTGGGGTACAGGTCGCTCAGGTCCCAATCCGTGTGGGCAGCCACGGCGGCCGTGTCTGCGCTCGGCGCCGCGGACGCGCCGGCAGCCGCCAGCAGTCCGAGCGCGCTATAGAAGGGAGGGCAAATCAGCCATTGGATATGACGCATGGGCACTCCTCATCTCACCAGGCCACGCATCAATTCTACGGCGGGGACGTGGCCGTCACCATGGCGCGCTGGGCTCAGGGGTCAGGCGTCGAGCGCGCCTGGAGGCCCTCCAGATGTTCCCAGCGTTCCAGACAGGCGCTCAATTGCGCCTCGATCTGTGCCGCGCGCGCGCGATCGGCGCGCATGCGCTCGGCGCCGGCGCGGAAGTAATCGGCCTGGCACATCTGCGCGGTGAGTTCGCGCTGCTCGGACTCGAGCGCGCTGATCTGTGCCGGCAGCGCGCCCAGCTCCCGGGTCTCCTTGAAGGACAGCTTGCGGGCCGCGGCGGAGGGCGCCTGCGGCCGCGTCCGATCGCCGGCCGGCCCGGCCGGCGCCGTTGGCGCTCGGGCGCCGCTGGCACTGGTTCCTGCAGGTGCCGCGGGCCGCTGTGCGAGCCAGTCCCGATACCCTCCGGCGTACTCCTGCCAGTGGCCCTCGCCTTCCGCCACCAGCGTCTGCGTGACCACGTTGTCGATGAAGCTGCGGTCGTGACTCACCAGCAGCAGCGTTCCCTGGAAGGACTGGAGCGAGGCCTCCAGCAGATCCAGGGATTCGATATCCAGGTCGTTGGTGGGCTCATCCAGCACCAGCAGGTTCGCGGGGCGCGCAAACAGCCGTGCGAGCAGCAGGCGATTGCGTTCGCCGCCGGAGAGCGCACGCACCGGGGTCGCAAAGCGCCGCGCCGAAAACAGGAAATCGGCGAGGTAGCTGCTGATGTGGCGTCGCGTGCCGTTCACCTCCACGAAGTCCGACCCCTCGCTGACCGTGTCGGCCAGCGTCCGGTCCAGGTCCAGCTGCGCCCGGAGCTGATCGAAATAAGCGATCCGCAGGTTGGTGCCGAGCCGCACCGTTCCGGCATCGGGCTCGAGCAGCCCCAGGATGAGTTTGATGAGCGTGGACTTGCCGGCGCCGTTCGGGCCCATCAGACCGAGGCGATCCCCCCGCATGAGCCGCAGGTTCAGGTCTTTGACCAGGGGATGCGCATCGAACTGCTTGCTGACCCCGGAAAGCTCCGCGACCAGCCGTCCGGAACGCTCGCTCGCGTCGATGCTGAGTTTGACGTTACCGAGCCGCTCGCGCCGGGCGGCCCGCTCGGAGCGGAGCGACTCCAGGCGCCGCACGCGGCCTTCGTTGCGGGTGCGGCGCGCCTCGATGCCCCGGCGGATCCAGACCTCTTCCTGGGCCCAGAACTTGTCGAACTTGCGGCGGCCCACCGCCTCTGCGGCAAGCTCGGCGGCCTTCTGGCGCTCGTAGGCCGAATAATTTCCCGGGTAGCTGCGCAGCCAGCCCCGATCAAGCTCCAGGACGCGCGTCGCCACCCGGTCGAGAAACCAGCGATCGTGCGTCACGAACACCAGGGCCGGCGCCCTGAGCAGCAGCTCCTCGAGCTGCTCGATGCCGGCGATGTCCAGGTGGTTGGTGGGCTCATCCAGCAGCAACAGGTCCGGCTCCAGCGAGAGCGCGAGCGCCAGGGCGGCGCGCTTGCGTTCGCCGCCGGAGGCGCGCGCCGGATCGATCGTGCCGTCGAGCCCGAAACGGGTGGCGAACTCGACCAGCCGGGACTCGGCCCGCCAGCGGCGCCGTTCGTCGCCGATCTGTTCCAGTCCGCCGCGCTGCCGGAGCGCCTCGAACAGGGTGTCGCCCGGTGGCAGCTCCGGTTCCTGCTCGACCGTGACGATGCGCAGGCCGTCACGCCGCTGCACGGCGCCGTCGTCCAGCGCGATGCGGCCCTCCAGTACCCCGAGCAGTGTGGACTTGCCGCTGCCGTTTCGGCCGATCAAACCGACGCGGTCGCCTTCGTTCAGCGCGCACTCCGCCTGATCGAGGAGCGGCGTCAGGCCGTAGGCGAGCTCGGCGTCGAGCAATGTCAGTAGTGTCATCGCCCTTCAGGATCCGGCGAGTGCGGGGTCGGCCCTGGAGCCCGACTCGAGCCGGCCGCGGCCGGAGCAGGCCCGGACTACTTGGACTCCTTCTTGACGAGCCACTGGACCAGCGCGGTGAACTGGTCGTTGCCGCCCGCGGTGCGCGGGGTCAGCCGGTATTTGCCGTTCACGACGACACTGGGCGTTTCATCCACCTGGTATTCTTTTATCTGCGCGTCGGCTTCGCGCATCTGCGCGTCCACGCTGAAGGAATGGGCGGCCGCGAGGAACTCGCCCGGCTTGAGTTTCGCGACGCTCTCGTAATACTTGGCCACATCGGCCAGGCTGGGCAGCGGATTCTTGATCTGATTTGTGGCCGGATCGATGATCGCCAGCTCATGGGTCTTCCAGATGGCGTCAAAGATCTTGGCGTGCGTGCGCTCGGCAATGCCCAGTGACTGCGCGGCAAAATAGGCGCGCTGAAACACCTTCCAATCCTCTTCCGTGTGCCACGAGGCGGGTACGAACCGCCACTGTACTTTCGCGGGCAGGGACGCCTTGAGCTTGTCGATGACCGGGTAGAACAAGTTGCACGCCGGGCAGGCGTACGAGAACACTTCGACCACTTCCACCTTGCCGGCCGCGACCGCGGTCGGCTGGGGCGGCAGCACCAGGAAATACTGCTCGCCTTCCTTCCAGTTCGTGTCGGCCCATGCGCCGCCCGCAAGCAGGCACAGCAGACTCGCCAGGATTCCCGCTCTCGCCATCGGAGGCTCCTTCATTCCACGGCCGCCACGCCGATGCGCGGCCGCCGGTCCGGTTAATTCATCGAGGAGACGGATCATGCCACAGGGGCGCTCCCCAGGGAGGGCCAGCGCGTGGCCCGAGGTGGCGTTAAGGCGTGGCGGATGGCTGGAACCGCTCAGGGACCGCGCGGACGCTCGCGGGCCACGACCGTGACCGTCAGCTTCTGGGCACGCCGCAGGAAGGTGAGCTCGCTGGGCCGGCCGATTCGATGATGGTCGAGCAGCTGCTGCAGGCGGTCGACCCCGGTCACCATCTGCTCGTCGATGAGTACGATCAAATCCCCTTCCGCCAGCCCGGCGGCGGCGGCCGGGCTGGCGGGCTCGACGCCGCGCACGCGCACCCCCGACTCGTTGGCCAGCCCGTGGTGGTTGGCGATGCGGCGTGCGAGGGTCGAGGTGGCGCCGGCGACTCCCAGCCACGCGCGCCGCACGCGGCCGTGGCTCAGCAGCTGCCCCATGACCCACTGCACCGTGTCGCTGGCGGTCGCAAAGCACAGGCCCTGCGCACCCGGAATAATCGCGGTATTCACGCCGATTACGGCACCGCGCGAGTTGACCAGCGGGCCGCCCGAATTTCCGGGGTTGAGTGCCGCGTCGGTCTGGATGACATCGTCAATGAGCCGCCCGGTGCTGGCCCGCAGGCTCCGGCCCAGGGCGCTGACGACCCCGGCGGTCACCGTGTGTTCGAAGCCGAGTGGGTTGCCGATCGCGATCGCCAGTTGCCCGATCTGCAGGCGGCGCGACGGCGCAAATTGGACGTGCGCCGCGCCGCTCCCGCTCACCCGGATCACGGCCAGGTCCGAATCGGGATCGTCCCCGAGCACGTCGGCGGCATAGCGTTCGCCGTCGAAGGCGCTCACGCGAATATCCTGCGCGCGGTGCACGACGTGGCTGTTGGTGAGCAGCAGCCCGTCGGGCGTGAAGAAGAATCCGGATCCGGTGCCGCGCTGCTCGCGTCCGTTGCGCAGCTGGCTCACGTCCAGATGCACCACGGCCGGTGCGGCCACGCGCACCGCCTGGGTGACGGCTTCGGAGTAGGCATCCAGCAGATCGACGTCAGCAGCCACTGACGAACGGGGGGTGGCATTCATCCCTTGCGCAGTGGGGGCGGCTTGCCAATCATTCAAGTCTGCGTTACTCATGGTGGCGCGCGCGCGACCCGTTTGGGGCACGGAAGCGCCCTGCCATATGCCACCGGAGCCGGAGAACCTCAAATGAATCAACCCCATAGAGTGGCCACCCTGGCCGTGCCGGTCTCGGCCACCGATCACCTGGCCGGTCCTGCGCACGCGCGGGTCGTCGTGGTGGAGTACGGAGACTTCGAGTGCCCGATCTGCATTGCGGTCGAGCCTTCCGTCAAACAGCTGCGGGCGCTGCACCCGCAAGCGGCCTTCGTGTTTCGCCACTTCCCGCTCGAGGATGCCCACCCGCACGCCCTGATGGCCGCCGAGGCGGCGGAAGCCGCCGGAGCCCAGGGAAAATTCTGGGCCATGCATGACCGGTTGCTCGCCCACCCGCACCAGCTCTCGCGAGCGCACCTGGAGGCCCATGCGGCGCAGATCGGCCTGGACGTGGTGCGCTTCCGGGCGGAACTCGACGATGAGATCTACCGCCAGCGGATTCGCGAACACCAGCAGGGCGGTCAGCGCAGTCACCTGCGGGCGACGCCGACCTTCTTCGTCAACGGCGTCGTGCAGGATGTGAGCGGCGGCATGCAGGCGTTGTTCGAACTTGTCGCCCAGGAGGCGCGGCGCCTGGCCGAAGCCTGAGGGGCCCGTCGGGCCGCACGCGCGCCGCACAGGAATAAGGGGAAGCATGATGCTTAAATTTCGAAGATTGATCGCCGGCGCCGTCGTGGCGCTGTGCCTCGCGGCCCCGGCCGCGGCGGCACAGTGGATCAGCAGCTGGACGGCCGCGCCTATGGCGAGCGTGCCGCCGCCGATCATCGGTCCGCTGCCCTTCGCATTGAACAACCAGACGATTCGTCAGGTATTGCACCTCAGCGCCGGCGGCCGGCGCCTGAGGATCCGCCTGACCAACGAATACGGCAGCAAGCCGCTGAGCGTCGGTGCGGCCACCATCGCGCGTGTCAAGGCCGACGGGTCCATCGATCGCAGCAGCGTGCGCCATCTGACCTTCGCGGGACAGCCCTCCGCCGTGATCCCGGCCTCGGCCCCGCTGCTGAGCGATCCGCTCGACCTGCCGGTCAAGGCCCTTTCGGACGTGTCACTGAGCCTTTATTTTCCCGAGGACACGGGGCTATGCACATGTCATCAGGTAGCGGTGCAGGACGGCTTCGTCTCCGCCCCGGGAGATTTTACCGCGCGCGAGTTTACGGCCGGCCAGACCGTGCAATCGCGCGCCTTCGTTTCCGGCGTCGAGGTCGAAGTCCCGCACGGCAAGACCGTGGTGGTGCTGGGCGATTCCATCTCGGACGGGCTCGGATCGAGCCCCAATGCGAACCGTCGCTGGCCGGACGTATTCGCGCGCCGGCTCAACCGCGGCGGCATGGCCTGGGGAGTCGCAAATCAGGGCATCACTGGCAACCGCGTTCTCGAGGACGGCGCCGGCCAGAGCGCGCTCGCGCGCCTCGACCGCGACGTGCTGGCCGTGCCGGGGGTGGCCTACGTCATCGTCTTCGAAGGTGTGAACGACCTGGGGCTCGGCTTTGGTCACTGGACCCTGCCGCCCGGCCCCGGCAACAGCCCGCCGCCGGTGCTTGCGCCCGCCCACTCGCCCACCGCGGCGGCGATGATCGCCGGGTATCGCCAGATCATCGCGCGCGCTCACGCCCGCGGGATCAGGGTGTACGGGGCCACCATCGCCCCGTACGAGGGGGCGATGTACTGGTCCGCCGAGGGCGAAGTGCAGCGTCAGGCCATCAATGAGTGGATCCGGCACAGTGGCGAGTTCGACGCGGTCCTGGACTTCGACGCGGCCTTTCGCGATCCGGCCAAGCCGACGCGCATGGCGGCCGGCAAGTCGATGGGCGACTTCCTGCATGGCAACGACGCCGGGTATGAGGCGGTCGGCAATTCAATCGACCTGAAGCTGTTCCGTTAGCTGTGAAGTCTCAGGACGTTATTCCTGGCTGAAGGGTTGCCCATTCGGCGGGCTCCCGTGCTGCTCTTGGTTGCCACGCCTAGAACATCGAGGGAGTCCCGAATGGACGTACGTCAGAATGCGCGGCTGACTTAGGCATGTCGAGTGCTGTTGGTGGAGCGAGTACAGGCCGGTCGAGCCAAGAGCCAGGTGGGGCGGGAACTGCGTGTCTCCATCAAGATCGTCAATAAGTGGAACCGCCGCCACGCCGCGCCCTCCCGCTGTGCCCGGCGGAATGGAGCGGGTGATGGGAATCGAACCCACGTTAGCAGCTTGGGAAGCTGCAGTTCTACCATTGAACTACACCCGCGTTACTTATTGATTCTATTAAGTAATTGAGGCTACCGCAACCCGATGCGGCGCAATTGACCGACGGCCGCTGGCCGGTCGCGGAAGACTGCACCGGAACGCGACGCGTCCTGGCTTCCCGGTCCCGGCCGATGTGACGCGCGCGCGCCTAGTTTTCATTGCGGCCGAATCCATCCAGCAGCCTGCCGTAGGCGACGCGCATCGCGACGGCAACGCGCCAGAGTTTATGGAACGGCACCTGCGGGATTGCGGTCGCAGGAAGCGCGAGCGTTGCAGGATCCGCTCCCGAACAGGCGGCGGCCAGTTGCGCCCCTATGAGCGTCGCCAAGGCCACGCCGCGACCGCTGTAGCCGAGCGCCACCAGCAGGTTCGGTTCCGGCAGGTGCAGTCGCGGGTAGTAGTCGGGGGTGAGCGCAAATTGGCCGTTCCACCAGTGCGTCCACGAGACCGCGACGAGCGCGGGCCACAGCCGCAGGGCAAAGCGCACTAAGTGCTCGTAGTCCGAGCGTCGCGTGGCGCGACGTTGCGCGCCGCGACCGCCCATCAGCAGCCGGCCGTCGCGGTCGACCCGATAGTAGGTCGTCACCTCGCCGCTCTCGTACACCACGCCGCCAGCCGGCAGGACCGAGGCCGCCAGCGCGGCGGGCAACGGCTCGCTGGCGATGATCGAGCTGTACAGCGGCACGATGCTGGTGCGCAATCCTGGCCACAGATCATCGCTGTACCCGTCCGTCGCCAGCACGACCTTCTCGGCATGCAACGCGCCGCCGGCCGTTTCGATGCGCCAGCCGTTGCCGGCACGCTCGAGGCGCAGGGCGCGGCTGTTGCCGTGGACCACCGCGCCCGCGGCGATTGCCGCCACCGCAAGACCGCGCGCCAGGCTGAGGGGATTGACCGAGCCACCGCGCGGGTCAAAGCTGGCCGCGAGGTAGCGCCGTGTGCCGGTGGCCGCCGCGACCCGCTGCGCATCCCACATCTCGACCAAGGCTCCGCGTCGGCGCCACTGGTCCACGGACGAGCGCAGAGCCGCGGCATGCCGCGCCCGACGAGCGGCGCGTATCGTGCCCTCGCGGCGCATCTCACAGTCGATGCCGAGCCGGTCAATGAGCGCGAACAAGTAGTTGGGCGCATCCCCTGCGAGCTGTACCAGTCGCGGACCGAAGGTCGGACCCAGATGCTGCTCGACCTCGTCGGGTTCGTGCTTAAGCCCGGCGTTGACCTGACCGCCGTTGCGACCCGCCGCGCCCCAGCCCGGCTCGTGCGCCTCGAGCAGCGTCACGGCGGTGCCGCGTTCGGCGAGATGCAACGCCGTCGACAGGCCCGTGTAGCCTGCCCCGACGACGGCCACTTCGGCACGCGCATCGGCGCGCAGCGGTGGTGTGGGCACGGGCGCCCGCGCCGTCACCGGGTACAGGCAGTGCGGCGCGTCGTGTTCCAGCGGTGTCGACACGTTATATCTGGCCTCCGGCGCGCGCGCCATCGGCTCAACTAGAACCGGTAGGTCAAATCCGCGCCATTGGTTCGCGGCTCGCCGACCAGGGCGTAGTCGAAGCCGATGGCGCCGGTGTCCGGACCATTCCGGTTCAGGCCGTAGGTCAGATACAGCGCTGTGATGGCCACCGGCACGTCCTGCAGCAATGTGACCCCTTGTATGCCCGATGGTCGGACTTCGCAGGCACGCTAACCAGCCGACTCTCGGCCTGTCAAGCCGGGCCGACTGCGAACTTGTGCGTAGGTGCCTCCGGCGCGCCGCTGGTCTGGGGCCCCCGTGCAAGGAGGGAGATCAGCCCGTCACTTGGGGGAAGGGTGCGCTCGATGCGGAAAGTGCGTATCGCCTGAGGGAGGCGATGCCCGCACACTGCCCCCGGGTGGCAGCTATGGGGTGGGCTATGCAGGTCACGAAGCGACAGCCGGTACCCGGCACGACGATGTTTGACGGCCACGAGGCCATAAAGGGCTATGCGCTCAATCGCATGTGCTACTCCTTCAACCAGGCCGAGAACCGCAAGGCCTTCCTGGAGGACGAGGAAGCCTACTGCCGCCGGTACGGCCTCAACCCCGAGCAGCGCGAAGCCATTCGTCATCGCAACGTGCTGGAGTTGATCGCCGCGGGCGGCAACATCTACTACCTGGCCAAGTTCGCGGGCATATTCGGCCTGAACGTGCAGGACCTGGGCGCACAGCAGACCGGGGTGACGGTCGAACAGTTCAAGGCCAGACTGCTGCAGGCCGGAGCCTAGGCCGTGGCCAACATCATCGGCTATATCGGCACCTCGCACGTCCCGGCGATCGGCGGGGCCATTGCACGCAACCTGCAGCAGGATGCCTACTGGAAGCCGTTCTTTGATGGATTTCCGCCCGCCCGCCACTGGCTCGATGGGGTCAAACCCGACGTCGTCGTGATGTTCTATAACGACCACGGGCTGAATTTCTTCCTCGACAAGATGCCGACCTTCGCCGTCGGGGCGGCCCCGCAGTACGTCAATGCCGACGAGGGCTGGGGGCTTCCCAACTTCGGCAGCTATCGCGGCTACCCCGAATTATCCTGGCACATCATCGAACGGCTGGTGCAGGACGAATTCGACCCGGTCAGCTGCCAGGAGATGCTGGTCGACCACGCCTTCGCCGTGCCACTCAAGTTGCTGTGGCCCGAGGGCACCGCCGGGATCCGCATGGTCCCGATCGCGATCAACACCGTGCAGCACCCGCTGCCCTCGGCGCGCCGATGCTTCAAACTGGGGCGCTCCGTGGGCCGGGCCATCGCGAGCTGGCCGGAGAATCTGAACGTGCTGATCATGGGCACGGGCGGTCTGTCGCACCAGCTGGACGGGCAGCGCGCGGGCCATATCAACAGGAATTTCGACCAGATCTGTCTGGACAAGCTGACCCAGCAACCCGAAGCGCTGACCGGCTATTCGATCAGCCAGCTGGTGGATCTGGCCGGCACCCAGGGTGTCGAGATTCTGAACTGGATTGCGGCCCGCGGCGCACTCGACGGGCAGGTGCGCGAGCTGCATCGCAACTACCACATTCCGATTTCCAACACCGCCGCCGCGCTGCTGGTACTCGAGAACCAGCACTGATTCGCCGGCGCTGGCTGGCTCGATGCTGGGCAGCGGGGTATTGCCGGATGCAACGGCAACGCAAGGCGCAGGATCGCCTAATCCAGCGCTTCCCTCAGGAGGATTTCCGCCAGCGCGCCGGGCTGCGAGAGGAACGGTGAATGGCCCGAGTCCATTTCCACCATCCGGCCGAGTCGGGGCGCAAACAGATCGCGCTGCCAGTCGGGCGGCATGGCCCGATCGGCCGAGCAGGCCACGTACGTGGACGGGATCTCCTTCCAGCCGGGGTGCTCCACGGCCTGCGTGAAGGGCACGCCGCACTGCGGACGGATTTTCCCCATCGCCCAGGCTTGCGTCTTGGCGTCGCAGTCCGCGTAGAACAGCTCTGCCGTCTGCCGCGGGTCCGGCAGCGTCAGTCCCCCGTCCAGCACCTGGATCCATGGCGCCAGCCGCCCGCCACCAATCGCCGCCAGCGACTGTCCCGATTCGGGCACAAACGCACACAGGTACACGAGCTTCGACACCCGCGCCTGCCGGTGCGCCGCCTGCGAGATCACCATGCCGCCGTACGAGTGCCCGCACAGCAGCACCGGCCCGGCGACCGCATCGATCGCGGCGCGGACCGCGGCCGCATCGCCCTCGAGGTCCGCCGTCACGTTGGCGCCCGCACCCACGCTCGGCAGCTCCACCGCTCTCACGGCACACTGGCGGCTCGCGAGCAATGGAACCAGCCGCTCCCAGCACCACGCACCGTGCCAGGCGCCGTGCACGAGTACCACCGTGGGCTCGGGGGGAATTCACGGCAGGCCCGCCAAGCCGCGGGTCAGGCCGGCGCTGCGCATCGCGAATTCGCGGCGGAAGATCGGGTGGCGCTTGTTCAGAACGATCCCATCGGTTCTTTCAGCGAAGCGATCTCTTCCGCCGATGAGTCTCGGCCCAGGATCGCGTTCCGATGCGGAAAGCGCCCAAACCGATCGATGATCGACTTGTGTGCCAGCGCATACCGGGTCCAGGACTCGTTACCGAGCTTTTCGAACAGGGCCAGCGAACGCAGCTGATCCTGACGGTCCTCGCTGTGCTGGAACGGCAGGTAAAGAAACTGCTTTTGCGGATTCGTCATGTCGCGATCATAGCCCTCGCCGAGCGCCATGCTCGCCAGTCGTCTCGCCATGGGATCGGCGGCATAAGCGCGCGGGGTACCGCGGAACAGGTTTCTCGAGAACTGATCCAGGACAATGACCGTGGCCAGTGCGGCACGCGGGCTCCCAAGCGTGGCAATGTGCGCGCTCGCGACTCGTTCGTGCAGCGCCAGAAACCGCTCGCGGATCTGCGCATCGATCTCGCGGCTGACCTCGAACCAATGGTCCGCCGTCAGCTCTTCGAACCAGTAATGCAAGACTTCCGCGACCCAGGCCGGCTCGGCCCGTCCACCGTCTGCGCTCGTGCCGAGCCGATTCATTCCGGCAGGCCCGCGCGCCGGAGGGCAGCCTCCACGCGGTCCGCATCAGCCTTGATCTGGAACGGCTCCTTGCTCATGTACTGCCTTATGGAAAAGTCCGGTCTCGCGGTCAAGCAATCGGCAACGTTGACCCTGGCGCGGTCCATGTCGCCCAATTCCGCGTGGCACGCGGCCGCCATCGCCAGCAGGAAGTACGGTCGCGCACGGGAACGGCTGAAATTCGCCACCGCTTCGGCGTAGTGCTGCAGATGCATGTGGGCCTGGCCCAGCGCGCGCCAGTACCAGGCCGGATCGAAGTAGGGATCGATCTCGCGGGCTCGCGCAAAGCAGCTCAACGCCTCCTCGGAGTGGCCGGTATAGATCAAGATGCACCCCAGATCGGCGGCATTCCACTGGTTGTTTGGATTGATCTCCACGGCGCGGCGCGCGTACTGAACCGCCTGGTCAAAGGAGCGCCGCAACAGCAGCACCTGGGCCAGCATCGCGTGGCAGGTGCTGTCTCCGTCATCAAGCTCGACCGCCCGCCTGGCCAGTGCGTAGGCCTCGTCCAGCAGCGTATCGGGGGCGTCAACCTCGTGCCTCCATTTTCCGTAGCGGAGCGCCGCCAGCAGCGCGTGCGCGATCGCATAGCCGGGATCGATTTCAATGGCCTGTTGAAACAGCCTGGTAGCTTCCTCCCTGCCCTCCGGTTCATCCCAAGGCAGTGCGTTGCCGCGCAGTACGCACTCATACGCCGCCAGGCTGGCCGGTGGTTTGCGGCGGGCACGTTCGGCGTCCGACACCTGCACCCGACCGACCAAGGTGCTGACGATGGTCTGCACCACCCGGTCCTGGACGGCAAATATCTCGTCCAGTCCATGGTCGAACCTTTCCGCCCACACATGGCTGCCGGTTTCGGTGTCGATCAACTGCGCATTGATGCGAATGCGCTCACCCACCCGCCGCACGCTGCCCTCGACGATATAGCGCACGTCCAGGTCGCGGGCCACCTGCTTCATGTCGACGGCCGAGCCGCGGTAGCGGAACGAGGCCGAACGCGAGCGCACCGAAAACAGCCGGCGCCAACGGGAGAGTTCCGTAATGATGTCTTCGGTAAGCCCGTCGCTGAAGTATTCCTGGCCGGGATCGCCGCTCATGTTGGTGAACGGCAGTACGCAGATCGTGACTCGAACCGGGTTGACGCCGGTCGCCGTGGCCTGCGGAGTTGCCACGACGGCGGCGGATTTGGATGAGCGTTCGCGAGCGATGATCGTACCGAGCGCACGCAGCATGTCCTGTACGTGGCGATCCTGCTCTGCCGGTGTCATGCCATCCAGATCGGTGGTGTGCAGTGCGCGCACGTCGATCGGTAGCTCTGCGCCTTCAAAACGCACCGGCACGAGTATGCCGCGATCCGCGCCCTCACGCGCCTCGCCCCGCACCCAGCGCGAACTTACCGAACTGGGCGTCCAGACCACCAGCACTGCGGCGGCGGCCTTCAGCTCCAGCGCGATCTGCTGGTCAAACTCCTGACCCGGCGTGATCGCGGGATCCCACCAAACGGACCAGCCTTGGGCCTCGATCGCGGCGACCAGCGGCGCCACTCGTGGCTTGTCGCTGCGTGCATAGGAAACAAAAACATCGGCCATGCTTGCTGAACCTGAACCGCTCTGTAAGGGCTGTTATTGCCGCGGTGCCGGAGCTTAACCCGACGCGTGCCAAAGCTGTCAATCGGTTTGCGCAGGCGGATCCGGCCGACTCGCGGGAGCGCAAACCGGCGAGGCGGAAGTGCCGCGGCGGCCGCCCCGCTTCACAGTTGCCAGCCGACGCCGTAACATGAAACGACAGGCGCCGGGTGTAGATTAAGGCGCTGATAATTCCCGGGGACGATAACCATGAAGACTTTGCGGACCATTGCCGCGCTGGCCGGCGCGCTGTGCATTTGCGGCACCGGTGCTGCGGCCGATGAGGCGCGCGCGTTTACGGCCAAGGACCTGGTCATGCTGGACCGTGTCTCTGATCCGCAGCTCGCCCCAGACGGGCAGAGCGTGGTGTTCACGGTTCGCGAGACCCACTGGGACGCCAACAAGGGCGTGACCGGCCTGTGGCGACTCGCCCTAGGGGCCAAGGAATCGCGGCCCGAGCGCATTACCGCAACCGGGAGCAATGCTTCCTCGCCGCGCTGGGCCCCGGACGGCAAAAGTCTGTACTTCCTGTCCGACCGCTCCGGCACCGGGCAGGTGTGGCGGCTCGGCGAAGGCCAGGGCGAGGCCCGCCAGGTCACGCACCTGCCGCTGGAGGTGCAGAATTTCGCCGTGGCCCCCGATGGAGTGCATCTGGCGCTCGCGCTCGAGGTATTTACCGACTGTGCCGATATCGCCTGCACCCAGAAGCGGCTCGACCACGGAACCGCCAAGGCTACGGGCATGGAGTTCGACTCGCTGTTCATCCGCCACTGGGACAGCTGGGCCGATGGCCGCCGCACCCAGCTGTTTCTCGGTGAGCTCAATGCCGACGGAGTCATCGCACCGGAACCGCGCCGCCTGACCCAGGACATTACCGGTGACGTGCCCTCGAAGCCTTTCGGCGGCGACGAGGAGTACGCGTTTGCACCCGACAGCGGCACGCTGTACTTCGGGGTGCGCATTCCCGGACAAAATGAGCCCTGGTCGACCAATTTTGACGTGTATGCCGTGCCCACCGACGGCAGCGCGCCCCCGCGCAACCTCACCGCCAACAATCCCGCCTGGGACGCCTACCCGCTGCCCTCCCGCGACGGCAAGAAGCTCTACTACGAGGCGATGAAGCGGCCCGGCTTCGAAGCCGACCGCTTTGCGATCATGGAACTCGACCTGGCATCGGGCGCCACGCGCGAGGTGGACCCGGATTGGGACCGCAGCCCCGGGCGCCTGGTGCTCTCGCCGGACGGGCGCACGCTGTACGCCACCGCCGATGACAACGGCGAGCACGCGCTGTTTGCGATCGACATCGCCAGTGGCCACGTCAAGCGCGCCGCCGGCGGCGGCAACATCGGCGACTTCTCCGTCGCCGGCACGCGCCTGATCTTTGCGCGCGATTCACTGAAGTCACCGGCGCAGATCTACGCGCTCGGCGGCGACGGCCGCGCACTCGAGCTCACGGATTTCAACGACGCACGCCTCAAGGACGTCGCCTTCAGCGACTTCGAGCCTTTCGAGTTCAAGGGCTGGAACGGCGACGCGGTGCACGGCTATGTCATGAAGCCCTACGGGTACGAAGCGGGGAAGAAGTACCCGGTCGCCTTCCTGATCCACGGCGGGCCGCAGGGATCGTGGATAAACGACTTTCACTACCGCTGGAACCCGCAGACCTACGCCGGCGCCGGCTTCGCCGTCGTGGTCATCGACTTCCACGGCTCGACCGGCTACGGCCAGGCCTTTACCGATGCCATCTCCCGACACTGGGGCGACCGCCCGCTGGAGGATCTGCAGAAGGGCTGGGCCGCGGCGCTGGCGAAATTCCCCTACCTGGCCGGGGACCGGGCCTGCGCCCTGGGCGCCAGCTATGGCGGTTACATGATCAACTGGATCGCCGGCAACTGGGCGGCACCGGAGTCCGGGGCGTGGAAATGCCTGGTCGCGCACGACGGCGATTTCGACAATCGCATGATGGCGTACGGGACCGAGGAACTCTGGTTCAGCGAATGGGAGAACGGCGGCACGCCCTGGGACCATCCCGAGGACATCGAACGCTACAACCCGGCCGACCATGTGGGCGACTGGAAGGTGCCCATGCTGGTCATCCACAGCGCCAAGGACTACCGCATTCCGGTCGAACAGGGCATTGCGGCGTTCACCGCCCTGCAGCGCCGCGGGATACCGAGCGAGTTCCTGTACTTCCCGGACGAAAACCACTGGGTGCTCAAGCCGCAGAACAGCCTGCAGTGGCACCAGACGGTGGAGCGGTGGATCAAGAAATGGACCGGCCCCTAGCCTGAACGAGGGCACAGGGAAGCAAGCGGCACGGGCCTAGCCGCGCTGATGCAGTTCGATGACGTTGCCGTCGGGATCGCGCACGAAGATCCCGCGCGCTGCCGGACTGAACTGGACCGGACCGCCGCTGAGTGCGATGCCGGCCGCCTCGAGGCGCGCCTGCGCCGCTTTGAGGTCCGGGCACAGGAGCGCGAAGTGGGTGATGCCCGGGTGCTTGTCGGGCACGTCCATCAGGATGTTCGGCTCCGCGGCGCTCCCCGCATTGAGCACCAGATTGATTTCGACTCCCGACGGGTGATCAAGGATCGCCACGGGCTCGGGGCCGATCGGGCCTGCCGTCTTGTGAAACCCGAGCAGCTCGTAGAAGCGCACCGAGCGCTCCAACTCGTGCACGCGGATGCCGATGTGTGCCAGGCCGGCGATGGAAATGGCGGCGCTGTTTGCCACGAGTTGTTCCCGGCTCAGCGGCGGGCGGCGGCAGCGGCGGGCTTCGCCGCCTGCCAGCGTTCCAGGATCGCACGCGCCTGATTCTTCGCCGGGTCCATCAGCCGCGCATGCTCCGGCGTCTTTGCGGTCAGCTCGATCACGTAGCCGTTTGGGTCGCGGAAGTAGATCGAGTGCACGAACTCGTGGTCCGAGATCCCGCGGGTCTCCAGGCCGCGCGCCTTGCCCTTCGCGAGCATCTCGGTAAGCACCGGGGGCGCGACCTCCAGGGCGATGTGCAGGTCGAAGTCGTGCTGCGACTTCCATTCGAAGGGCAGGTCCGGCGCCTCGAAGAACGCGAGGTAGGAGCCGTCGTCCAGCCGGTAGAAGGTGTGCAGGACCGAGGTCGGACGGCCGGTCTTGGTCTCACGGATTTCGAGACTGCCCGAGAGCGGCAGGCCCAGGAAGTCCTCGTAGAACTGCCGCGTCTGCTCCGAGTCGCGGCAGCGGTAGGCGTTGTGGTGCAGTCCTTTGATCATTACGGTTCTCCGGCCGCGGAAATCCTATGAGCCCGGGGTCACAGTCCGACGAAGCTCTTGCCTTTGTTCGGCTCGACCATGTACTGGTAAAACACGGCGTTCACGCTGGCCCAGCTGCGCAGCGCCTTCATATGGCCGAGCCAGCGCGAGATGTTGGGATAGGCGTTGAAGTTCGCGCCGATCGACTCGCCGCCCAGCACCATGATCGCGCCCAGGTAGTCGGCAATCGTGATCGCATCGCCGCACAGGAAGTTGTTGCGCGGACCGATCAGGCTCTGATCCAGGACCTTGAGCCAGCCCAGGGATTTCTCCCGGCCATAGGCGACGGTGGCGGCCTGCACCACATCGTCCGGCCTGCGCATGAACGCGAATACCTGCGGGTACAGGAATCCGTAGGAAAAATCGCGATAGAAGCCGGTGTTGAACCAGTCCATGCGTTCGTGGATCCGCGCCCGCTGGCGCGGTTCGCTCGGGTACGTCGCCGTGCCCTTCTTGTCCGCCAGATACTTGAGTATCGCCGAGCTTTCGGTCAGCCGGAACCCGTCGTCCTCGAGCACCGGCACCTGGTGGCTGGGGTTGATGGCCTCGAACGCCGGCTGGTACTGCGCGCCGGTCATCAGGTCGACCAGCTGGTTGTCCAGTTCGATGCCCGCCTCGCTGGCCAGCAGCATGATCGGACGGCAGGTGGTGGATATCGGGTGAAAGTAAAACTTCATGTCGGGCTCCTGTGAGGGTGCCGATTGTGGCACCACCCGGGCCCGCCCACCAAGGTTCGCGCGCCGCGAGCCCGGCCGGAAGCTGCCGCTGCGGAGTCAGGCCCGCCGCATCAGGGTGCTCTTGCCGAACAGCGAGGCCACCAGGTCCACGGCCACCTCGGCGGTGCGGTTGCGCACGTCGAGGGCCGGATTGAGTTCCATGATGTCCAGCGAGGCGAGCAGGCCCGTGTCCGCGATCATCTCCATGCACAGCTGCGCCTCGCGATAGGAAGGGCCGCCGGCGACCGTCGTGCCCACGCCGGGAGCGATGTCCGGGTCGAGAAAGTCCACGTCGAAGCTCACGTGCAGATGCGTCCCCGGATCAATGCCCCGCAGCGCCTCCTCGAGAGCGGCGCGCATGCCGTGCTCATCGACGTAGCGCATGTCGAAAACCTCCAGCCCGACCTCATGCACCAGGCGCTTCTCGCCCTGGTCGACGCTGCGGATCCCGATCTGCCGGATCATGTTCGGGTTGATCGCCGGCACCTTGCCGCCGATCTCGAGCAATGCGCGCGGGCCGTACCCGCACAGGCAGGCCACCGGCATGCCGTGCAGGTTGCCGCTCGGCGTCAGGACGTTGGTGTTGAAATCCGCGTGCGCATCCAGCCACAGGATCCGCAGGGGCTTATGCTGCTCGCGGCAGTGGCGTGCCACCGCGCTGATCGAGCCCACGGCGAGGCTGTGATCGCCCCCGAGCAGGACCGGGAGCCGCGAGGCCTGCAACTCGCCATGCACAGCGGCGTGCACCAGCTGATTCCACGCCACCACCTCGGGCAGGTGACGGTAGCCCTCATGCGAGGGGGTGTTGGGGTTGCCCGGTCCGTTGAGATTGCCCTGGTCGCGGACCTCGAGCCCCTGCGCCTCGAGCGTGGGCTTGAGTCCCGCGACACGCAGCGCCTCCGGGCCCATCGAGGCGCCGCGCATGCCGGCGCCGATGTCCGTCGGGGCTCCGATCAGTCCTACCACCGTAGCCATGGAGGCTAACCCGTCAGCCGCAGGCGTGCGCGCGTCTTGCCGCCCAGCGTGCCGCCGTACAGGTCCTTGGGATCCGCCAGCTGCGGCACCAGGTCGATCTGGCGGCGGCTCGCACGGTCCTCCTGCAGCAAGCCGTGCAGGAACCGCAACGCCGAGTAGTCTTCGAGCGCAAAACCGACCGAGTCGAAGATCGTGATGTCCTGCGCGCCGGTGCGCCCCGGTGCCGCGCCGCTGAGCACCGAGGAAAATTCGGTCACCGGGAAATCCTCCGGCAACTGCTGGATTTCCCCCTCGATGCGCGACTGCGGCTCGTACTCGACCACAATGCGCGCTCCCGGCATGCGCAGCACGTCCGCGTGCAGCTCGGTCTTGCCGGGACAGTCCCCGCCGATGGCATTGATGTGCTGGCCGGCCCGTATCATCGGCGGGGTCAGTATGACCGCGTTCTTCTTGTCGGCGGTCACCGTGGTGATGATGTCCGCGCCCCTGCAGGCCTCGGCCGAGGAGCCGGTGCGCACGATCTTCACTCCATTGAGCTCCGGCAGCGCGCGCAGGTTGCGCTCGAGCTTTGCGGTCGCCGCGGCGTCGACGTCGTACAGGCGCAGCCCCTCGATGCCGAGCATGCGGCAGAACGCGATCGCCTGGAACTCGCTCTGCGCCCCGTTGCCGATCAACGCCATCACCCGGCTGTCGGGGCGCGCCAGCCACTTGGCGGCCAGGGCCGACATCGCCGCGGTGCGCAGCGCAGTGGTCACGGTCAGTTCGGAGAGCAGCAGTGGATAGCCGGTCGCCACGTCGGCCAGCACCCCGAAAGCCGTGACCGTGAGCAGGCCGAGCGCGGTGTTGCTGGGGTGACCGTTGACGTACTTGAAACTGTAGAGGCGCCCGTCGCTGGTGGGCATGAGCTCGATCACGCCGACCGCCGAATGACTTGCCAGCCGCGCCGACTTCTCGAACTCGCCCCAGCGGCGATAGTCAGCCTCGATTTCGGCCGCGAGCCGTTCCATGAACGCCCCCGCGCCGCTGGCTTGCACCAGACGCTGGATGTCACTGACTCCGATGTAGTCGACCACGGTGCGCTCCTCGCCCAGCCCCGGCCACAGCTGTCGGGGCGTCCGGCCATCATCCATGGCGGCTCAGCTAACAAGAAGCGAGCGAGATGCGCAATATGAGAGGTACTTTGGTTAAAATGGCATGTCGTTTGGTCATTATGGTCGATGCAGGTCGGCCTGGACGTAGGGGAAGCCGCCATGGATGAATTGGATCACCAGCTGATCGGCCGACTGCGCGAGAACGCGCGCATCAGCGTCGCGGCGCTCGCCAAGCAGCTGCGGGTGGCCCGGGGCACGATACAAAATCGCATCGGCAAGCTCGAGCGCGACGGCACCATCGTGGGCTACACGGTCCGGCTGGGATCGCAACTTGACGTGCCCGGCATCAGCGCGCTCATGACCATCGCCGTCGAGGGCAACCGGGCCGATGCGGTGCTGCGGAGCCTGCGCGGCGACCCGGCCGTAGGGACGCTCCACACCACCAACGGGCGCTGGGACATCATCGCGGAATTGCGTGCCGACACGCTCGAGGCCTTTGACCGCGTGCTCGGCCGCATCCGCAAGCTGGAAGGCATCGCCAACACCGAGACCAGCCTGCTGCTCTCGACGCGCAAACTGTGATCCATTCTCAAGAGTGCTAGAGCGTCGCGGCACTCACAAAGGCGGTCGCCAGCAGCATGAATGTACCGCACAACAAATAGGCGAAAGCCAGCACGGTGAATTTCACAAACGTCAGCCAGCCCGGCTGCTGGTACACCACCTTCATCGAGCGGTACAGGTAACGCGGCAGGTACCAGATCAACGCCAGCACAAGAGGCGCCACCCAGCCACCTCCGGGCAGCCAGTGCGTGGCCAACATGAAGATCGACAGCAGCAGGAATACGCAGGCGTGGTTGTGCAGCAGCAGCAACAAGTGCTCAAGGTAGTAGCGCGGCGGGCGCCAGTACAACAGCTTCATCACGGCGGCCATCAGCGGCAGGAATACGAACAGGGCGCGGCCGAGGTTGTTCACCATGTTCTCGCCAAAGCCACGCCCGTCGTCTGCCGCCATCTTTCTGCAGGCCGCCTTGAGCCGGGGCAGCAGCAGCGTGCCGCCCCAGTGCACATCAGTCTTGAGCTGATCGCAGTCCTCGGTGTTCACGGGCCTGGCGCTGCCGGCGTCGACGCGATGGTGCGAGCTGCTGACGAGCATCGCGTTCAGCACGAAGAACAGCACGCTCATGATCAGGTAGAGACGGAGCGGCGGCAGGTAGCGCGCACGGCGCCCGGCAAAATATTCGCGCGTCAGAAACCCCGGACGCCTGAGGAGCGGCCGCAGGGTCCCCCACAGGCGCGAATCGGCGTGCGTGAATGCTTCGATGGCTTCATGCAGGAAATGCCCGACCGATGTGTGCCGCGGTGTCGGCCCGCTGGCCGCAGCTGCTGCAATAGCGGCCGGACAGTTCGGCGCCGCAGTTGCTGCAGGGACGCGGACCGGCCGGGCCCGGCGATGGCAGATGATTATGAGCGGCAACAACCATATGATGGCCCGCATCATATGCCGGCCATCGCCGGCGGGGGAATCAAGACCATGCAGATGGAAGGTGCGCTCGCGGAGGGCGGCAACGAACTGCGGCGCGTACTGGCCGCGCGCCATGTGACCATGATCAGCATCGGCGGCATCATGGGCGCCGGCCTGTTCGTCGGCAGCAGCGTCACCATCAATGCCGCAGGTCCCGCCGTGGTACTCAGTTACCTGATGGCCGGCATCCTGGTGCTGCTGGTCATGCGCATGCTGGGCGAGATGGCGGTGGCGCTGCCGAATGTGCGCACTTTCGGTGACTTCGCGCGCGTCGGCCTGGGCGACTGGGCCGGTTTCGTGGTCGGCTGGCTCTACTGGTACTTCTGGATCGTCGTGGTGCCGGTCGAGGCCATCGCCGGCGCGGCGTTGCTGCAGATATGGATCCACCTGCCCGACTGGCTGCTTGGCGTCGGCCTGATGGCGATCATGACCGGGGTCAACCTGCTCTCCGCGCGCTCCTATGGGGAGTTCGAGTTCTGGTTCGCGCTGATCAAGGTCACGGCGGTCGTGTGCTTCATCCTGCTGGCCGCGGCGTGGTCGTTCGGCCTGACTTCCTCGGGCGTGCCCACCTGGAGCAATCTGGTCAACAGCGGCGGCTTCGCGCCGCACGGCCTGGCGGCGGTGCTGGCGGCGGTGACCAGCGTGTTCTTCGCGATCGTCGGTGCGGAGATCACCGTGGTCGCGGCCGCCGAGTCGCGCGAGCCGGTGCGCGCCGTCGCGCGCATGTCGACGGCGGTGATGACGCGCATCCTCATCTTCTACGTCGGCTCGGTGCTGCTGATCGTCACGGTCGTGCCGTGGCGGCAGATCGTGCCCGGGAAATCCCCGTTCACCGCGGCCATGAACGCGATGCATTTCACCTGGGCCGGGACCGCGATGACCCTGATCATCCTGACCGCCGTGCTGTCCTGCCTCAATTCGGCCTTCTACGTCACCTCGCGCGTGCTGTTTGCGCTGGCGGCGAAGGGCGACGCGCCGGCCGGGTTGGTCAAGCTGAATCGCCGCGGCGTCCCGGTGCGCAGCGTCCTGATGGGCAGTGCCGCCGGCCTGGCAGGCATCGCCGCGGCCACCGTCTCGCGCGAGGGCGTGTTCGCCTTTCTGGTCAACGCCTCGGGTGCGCTGGTGCTGTTCGTCTACCTGCTGGTCGCCGTCGCGCAGATCCGGTTGCGCAGCCGGCGCAGCGCCGCCGAGCAACGCGCGCTCCCGGTGCAGATGTGGTGGTATCCGGCGGCCAGCTTCGCGGCGGTCGGCGGCATGACGGTCGTGCTGGTGGCGATGGCCACCTCCCCGGCCATGGCCAGCCAGTTCTACGTCAGCGTGATCACCCTCGCGGTCATTCTCGCGGCCGCCTGGCTGCACTTCCGCCTGCGCCGCGCACGCCGCGCTTAGTGCCTGAGGATCCTCAGCTGCCGGAGCGGTGAGGGCGGCAACCGGCCATCGACCGCCGCCAGCGAGCGCACGCCGCGCGCGAGGGCCAGCCCGCTGGCCGCGGGACACAGGGTGTTGTTACGGTAATTGAGCGCGGCGGCCAGCCGGGCCTCGGCCGGGTCGCCCAGCGCGTGGGTGAAGTCGTCGGCCACCGAACAGCCCGGCAACGGCGCATTGGTCGGGGTGGGCGCATTGTTCGGTGAGAAGCCGTCGGTGTAGTCGCCGAAACTCACGGCATTGACGCCGCGGAACTCGATCGAGAAGTAGGTCGTACCGCAGTTGTCCTGCGGGTAGAACCCATAGGGCTTGCCGCAGGTCGTCGAGCCGATCTGCACCACCGGGAGGCCGAGCCCGCGCAGACCGTTGATGATGGCCTCGCTCGCCGAACAGGTGTCCGGACCGGTGAGTACAAAGACCCGCATCAGGTCCAGGCTCGGCAACTGCTGACCCGCAGGCACCGAGTAGCCTTGCGTCGTCGACAGGAAGGGTTTCGGTGCGATGGCCGCGCCCGTAACCGGATTGATGGTCGGGTACTTGCTGTTGAATTGGGCGACCTCGAAGGTCATCCCGGCGGTCGGACCGGGGCCGGCGATCATGTAGGCGACCTCGCTGGCGATGTCCAGAAAGCCCCCGCCGTTGTAGCGGATGTCCAGAACCAGATCCCGCACGCCGGCGGATTGCAGCGTCGTGAAGGCACTGAGCACGGCCGCCTCGGCGGGTGCCGTATGGTCGTTGAACAGCATGTAGCCCACGGGGCCGGTGCTGGTCGCAACGGTGCTGACGTTCTGGACCGGGTGCGCGGTCACGTCGGCCGACACCATGGTGATGTCGCGCAGCGTGCCGTTCAGGTCGCGGATTTCAAAGGTGTGCGTCTCTTGGGCCGCGGCGGGAAACAGGCCCGCGTTGATCGTCGCGACGCCGGCGTCCGTTGAGTCATTGACCACATCGACGCCATCGACCTTGAGGACTTCGGCACCGCGCGCCAGGCTGGCCGGGGCCGCGACCGCCGGTGATCCCGGTTCGGTGTAGGCCACCACCACCTGGCGCGGTGGAGCTCCGGAAATGATCACCCACTGCGCCCCGTAGCCTGCCTGCACGTTTGCTCCCGACAGGGACTCCCACTGCGCGGTCGTATAGGTGAAGTGAAATTTGTCCTTGGGCGCTCCCGAGGGCGTGGTCGCCGTGGTCTTGAGCACCTGGAAATAATCGGCCGTGGTGCTGAACAGGGAAGGATTCTGGTCGGTCACTTCGTCGAACCACAGGTACAGATCGTTGGTCCAGGATCGCAGCCAGTTGTTCTCATCCAGCGTGCTGCCGGCCTGGTCCGGATACGCCCTGCCGGTAGCGGGGTCCGTGCCGGCGCGCGGCATGGCGCACTTGGCCGCAAATTTGGAAGCCGGCTGGAACACGCCGGATTGCCACCCCGCCGGGGTTTCGCTCCCACCACAGGCGCTCAACAGCCACGCGCTGCACGCCAAGCCAATCAGGTTTCGCATGTGCCCTCCACGATCAGGATTGCAGCAAACCACGGCGAACGCAATGCAACGACCATTACCTTCACGCCACGTGGCGCGCGCTCGCATGTAGTTAACGGAATCCCGCCACCGCTCCCTGGCGCACCGTACGCCCCGGCGGGTGCGCCGCTGGACAACGACGAAGCCAATCAGCGAGGATGCCCGAGGCACAGCGGGTGCAAGCTCAAAGGCCCTTCAACTAATGAACAACATGATCTGGGTCGACATCGTGGGACTGCTCGCCGTGATGCAGCTCGTGGTGTTCGGAGTACTCGTCGGTCGTGCGCGCGGGCTGTATGGCATTGCGGCACCGGCCACGACGGGCCACCCGATCTTCGAGCGCTACTACCGGGTGCAGATGAATACGGTCGAATCGCTCCTGGTATTTCTCCCGGGGCTCTGGCTCGCGGCGAAGTACTGGACGCCCGGGTACTGCGCCCTGCTGGGCGTGGTCTACCTGGTGGGCCGCTTTGTCTATCTCAACGCCTACGTGAGCGATCCCAAGAAGCGCAGCATCGGCTTCTCCCTGACGATGTTGCCCGCCCTGCTGCTGGTCGTGGCGGCGCTGGTGGGCGCGATCCGCGCATTGGCGCGCGGGCTAGCGCTCCGAGCGCGCGGGGCAGGATCGCCGCGGGTCCGCGACTCGTCGTAACATGCCAACCGTCCCGGACGGGCTTAGCGCTGGAGGCTTGCCATGGTCAGACGGAAGCGTGCAGAAGGCGGAGCTGTCCTCGGCGTTTGATCGCCTGCCGCTCAACGCCCTGCGCGTGTTCGAGGCGGTGGCTACGCGCCTGAGTTTTGCCGAGGCCGCCGAATCCCTGCACGTCACGCCGGCCGCCGTGAGCATGCAGGTCAAGACGCTCGAGGACTATCTGCAGGTGCCGCTGTTTCGGCGCGCCGGCCGCAGCATCGAGCTGACCCCGGAAGGCGCGCAGCTGCTGCCGGGAATTCGCCGCGGCCTCAACGACCTGCAAAGCGCGCTGCATCAGCTGCGGCAGAGCCGCTCCGCCGGCACGCTCAACATTTCAACGATCGCCTCGTTCCTGCAGAAGTGGCTGCTGCCGCGCCTGCCGCAGCTCCACGACCGTCACGACGATCTGCAGCTGCGCATCCACACCTCGCGCCACCCCGTCGATTTCAGCCAGACCGACTTTCACGGCGCGATCCGCATGGCCACCGGGCCGACCCCGGGCCTCTACAACGAAAAGATACTGGACGAATGGTTCGTGCTGGTCTGCAGCCCGGAACTGTACCGGCGGCTCGGCCCGGTGCGCAGCAACGAGGACCTCAAGCACTACTCGCTGCTGCGTTCCTCGGACGAGCCGTGGCAGCTGTGGAACCGTCCCGACGTCGGCCGGGACTGGAAGGAACACGGCAGCGCGTTCGATGACTCGGTCACGGTCCTCAATGCCGCCGAACAGGGTCAGGGCCTGGCCCTGACGCGCTGGTGCCTGGCCACCGGCGACATCAAGCTGGGCCGGCTGGCGCTGGCCAGCACGGTGGCGGTGCCCTGCCCCCGCTCCTACTACTTCGTGTGCCCGGAGCCGTACCTGGCCATGCCCAAGATGCAGGGCCTGCTCAGCTGGCTCCGGGAGGTGGCGCAGGACTCGCCCGCTCCCGCCCGACGTGCACGAGAGCCGCGCGCAGCGCGGCGGACCCAAACGTAAGATGTAGATGACGCAGCGCGCGGTCCGTTCCTACGTGATGCGCGCCGGCCGCGTGACCGACGCGCAGCAACGCGCGCTGGTCGAGCTGTGGCCGCGTTTCGGGGTGGCGTATGGGGAGTCGGCGCTGGATCTGGCGCAGGTGTTCGGACGCTCGGCCCCCTGCACGCTGGAGATCGGCTTTGGCAACGGCGAGCACCTCGCGGCGCGCGCCCAGTCCGAGCCGGCACGGAATTTTCTCGGCGTCGAGGTACACCGGCCGGGCATCGGCCACCTGCTGCGCGCCGCGGCCGCGGCGGACCTCAACAACCTGCGCATCATTGAGCACGACGCCGTCGAAGTGCTGCAGCACCAGATTGGGCCGGGCGCGCTCGATGAGATCCAGATCCTGTTCCCGGATCCCTGGCCCAAGAAGCGCCACCACAAGCGCCGCCTCATCCAGCCGGAGTTCGCCACGCTCGCCGCCAGCCGGCTGCGGACCGGAGGCCGACTCCAGTTGGCGACAGACTGGGCGCCCTACGCCGAGCACATCAGCCTGGTGCTCGATGCCTGTCCACTGCTGGCCGCCCTCGACCCGGAGGCTACGCCCGCAGCTCTCCCCGGCCGCGCCGCGACGCGCTTCGAGCGGCGCGGCCTGCGCCTCGGTCACCAGGTGCGCGAGCTGGTCTACCGCCGTGTCGCCTGACGCGGCGCATCAAGCAGATTGGCTCCGCAAATAACCCTAATAGAGCTTGATCAGCGCCAAGCCTGAGAGCAACATCACCCTGGAGAGCAAGCTCATGAATATGCAGCATCCCGGCATCGGCGAATGGTACCGCCTGAACAGCGGCGAGCTGCTGGAAGTAGTCGCCTTCGATGCGGCCGACGGCACGATCGAAGTCCAGTATTTCGACGGCACCGTCGAGGAGTTCGACTTCGAGGATTGGCGCTCGCAGCGCGCCAGTGGTGCGATCGAAGAAGCCGAGGCACCCGAGGACTGGAGCGGCTCGGTCGATGTCGAACCCGAGGATGGGCGCGCCGAGGCCGATCCGGTCGACGATGACCGCCGGTTCCGCGCCGATCGGCTCGACGGCCTCGATCTGTTCGAATAGACGGACTTCTGGCTCAGGCGTAGCGGGCCGCGAGCGCCTGCACGTCGACGCCCTCTTCCAGCAATACATAATCATCGACCACCCGCACCGCCACGCGCACCAGCGAGCGGCCCGCGCACGGTCCCGAAACACAATAGCCCGTGGACTTCTCGAAGATCGCCCCGTGCGCGGTGCACAGAATCATGCTGCCGTCGTGGGTGAGGAAACGATCGGGCAGGTAATTCAGCGGCAGGGACTGATGCGCGCAGCGATTGACGTAGGCGTGCACGTCGGCGCCCGCCCGCACCAGGAACCCGCGCAGCGGCCATTCACCGCTCCCGAGGCGAAATTCCCGGCAGCCGGTTGAGCGCAGCTCACTGAGGCTGCACAACACCCGGGTGAGGTCAATCTCCACGGTCACCGGGCGACGGCGCCGGTCCGCGTCAACTGCCCACGCGTGGCCAGATACCACAGCAGCAGCAGCGCCGGCACGCTGAGCGAGGCGGTATACAGAAAGAACCACGAGTAACCCACCGCATCGACCACGAACCCGGACAGGCCCTCGAGTATCTTTCCGGGCAAGGCGTACAGGGAGGAAAAAAGCGCGTACTGCGTGGCGGTGTAGCGCGCGCTGGTGAGGCTCGACAGAAACGCGATCAGCGCGGTGGCGTGCATGGCCTGGGCCAGGTTGTCGAAGGCGTTCACCAGTCCCAGATCGAGCAGCGTCGGCGTGGCCGCGCGCGCCAGCAGCGAAAAGCCGATGTTCGAGAGCATGATCATGAGGCTGCCGGCGATGAGCGAGCGGAGCAGGCCCAGGCGCGCAATCACGTACCCGGCAATCACCACGCCCACCAGCGACATGGCCAACCCGTAGAGCTTCACCACCGCGGCGATCTGCGGTGAGCGTATAGCCGCGATCGATGTAGAAGGAATTGGCCATCGAGCCCATGGTGAATTCCGTCAGCCGGTAGCTGCCCATGAACAGCAGCGTGATCACCGCCAGCGGCGCGCCGTAACGGCCGAAGAAATCGAGCAGCGGGCAGACCACGGCGCCGAGGAACCAGGCGCCGGCCTGCTGGAGCGAGTGCGGCCAGTGCGCGCGGCGCGCCAGCCACTCGGCGACCCGCTGCTCGCGCGCGGCGGCCGCATCGCGCAGCGCCACGGCCGGCTCGGCCGCCAGCAGCGTGGTGCACACCCCCACCGCCACCAGCAGCGCCATGACCGTGTAGCTGCTGCGCCAGCTGAAGCGGTCGGCAATCGTGAACGCCCCGGCGCTTGCGGTGATCAGCGCGACGCGGTAGCCGATCTGGTAAGCCGCGGCCATGGCCCCCTGCTGAGTGACGGCGGCCGATTCGATGCGCCACGCGTCGATCGCGATGTCCTGGGTGGCGGCGCAGAAGGCCACGAACAGCGCCCACAGCGCCATGCGCGTCACGCTGCTGGACGGATCACTCAGCGAGAGATTGAGCAATCCGAAGCCGATCCCGAACTGCGCCAGCAGCATCCAGCTGCGGCGCCGACCGAGCACGCGCGTGAGCAGCGGCAGCGGCACGCGATCGACCACCGGCGCCCACAGGAATTTCAGCGAGTAGACCGTGCCGACCCAGGCGAGCATGCCGATGGTGGAACGCTCGATGTGCGCCTGGCGCAGCCACGCCGAGAGGGTCTGGAATACCAGGTAGAACGGCAGTCCGGCGGAAAATCCCAGCAGCAGCATCGTCAGCATGCGCGGCTGGCGTGTACAGGCGCAGCGCGGCGCGCCAGCCGCGCGCCGCTTCGCCCGCCGGCGAGACTCACAGTTCGTAGTCCATGATCAGCGGCGCGTGGTCGGAGAACCTGTTCTTCATGTAGATGTGCGCGCTGCGCGCCTTGCCCGCCAGCCTTGGACTTGCAATCTGGTAATCGATGCGCCAGCCGACGTTCTTCGCCCACGCCTGGCCGCGATTGGACCACCACGTGTAGCGGTCGGCCGCCGGATCGACGTGGCGGAAGGCGTCGTGAAAGCCCAGGTCCTCGAACAGCTCATCCAGCCAGGCGCGCTCGTGCGGCAGGAAGCCTGAATTGCGCTGATTGGCGCGCCAGTTCTTCAGGTCGATCGGGCGGTGGGCGATGTTCCAGTCCCCGCACAGGATGTACGGCCGCCGTCGGCGCTTGAGAGCGCGCAGGTGCGGCAGGAACGCCTTGAGAAACCGGTCCTTGGAGGCCTGCCGCTCCGGCCCGGAGGAGCCCGAGGGCAGGTACAGCGAGACCACCGCCACGTGCGGAAACTGGGCCTCGAGGTAGCGGCCCTCCTGGTCAAACTCGTCCACGCCGATCCCGCGCACCAGGCGCAGCGGCGCCTCGCGCGAGTACAGGGCGACGCCCGCGTACCCGGGACGGACCGCGGGGTAATAGGCCGCGTGGTAGCCGGGCAGGGACACGTCGTGGCCCTCGAGCTGAGCCTCGGTGGCCCGCACTTCCTGCAGGCAGATCACGTCCGCCTTCTGACTGACCAGCCAGGGGAACAGGCCCTTGGCGGCCGCCGAACGGATGCCGTTGACGTTGAGCGTGATGACGCGCATGGGGACATGATAGCCTGCCGCGCATGCACGATTACCAGCAGGACTTCCTGGCGCTGGCGCTCGAGCACCAAGCCCTGAAATTCGGTGAATTCACGCTCAAGTCCGGCCGCGTGAGCCCGTACTTCTTCAATGCCGGGCTGTTCAACGACGGCGCGGCGCTGGCACGCCTCGGCCGCTGCTACGCGGCGGCGCTCAGGCGCTCGGGGCTGGACTTCGACATGCTGTTTGGCCCCGCCTATAAGGGCATCCCGCTGGTGAGCGCCTGCGCCATTGCCTACGCGGAACGGGAGGGGCGCAACCTTCCCTGGGCCTTCAACCGCAAGGAAGCCAAGGACCACGGCGAGGCGGGGCGGGTCGTGGGCAGCCCCCTGCAGGGGCGCGTGGTGATCGTAGATGACGTAATCACGGCCGGCACGGCCATCCGCGAATCGGTCGAGCTCATCCGGGCCGCTGGCGCCCGGCCGGTGGCGGTGGCGCTGGCGCTCGACCGGCAGGAGCGCGGCCAGGGCGCACGCTCCGCGGTGCAGGAGGTCGAAGCCGACTACGGGCTCAGGTGCGTGAGTATTCTCACCCTGGACGAGCTGATCGAGGCGCTTGCCGGCCGCGCCGCGCGCGGGGTGGAGCCCGCGCAGCTGGCCTCCCTGCGGACCTACCGACAATCGTATGGAGTTGCGGACTGATGCACTTGCCCTCGCAGGCGCTTCGTGGACAATTGGGGCTTAAGGGAAGTTACGCCTGGGCCACCGGAACCTAAGATGATGGGCATAACGAAGGGCTGGTCGATCTTCGCCGCCGCGGGCCTGTGCCTGGCCTGCCAACCCCTGCGGGCGGCCGAACACACCGCCCCGAGCTACAGCTGGGTCGACAAGAACGGCGAACGCCATTACGGCGATGCCGTGCCGCCCGAGTACGCGCAGACCGAGCGCCGGGTGCTCAACAGCCAAGGCGTCGAAGTGCAGCATGTCGACGCCGAGAAGAACGCCGAGCAGCGCGCGGAACAGCTCAAGCACGACCAGGCCCTGCAACAGCGCCAGCAGCACGACAATTTCCTGCTGACCACCTACACCTCGACCAAGGACATCGAGCGGCTCCGCGATGAGCGCCTCGACCAGCTCGACGGCCAGATCAAGGCCGCCAATGCCTACATGGACACCCTCGACGCGCGCCTGAAGACCCTGCAGGCCCGGGCGCTGCTGTTCAAGCCCTACAACAAGAAGCCGGACGCGCGCCGCATGCCCGACGATCTGGCCGAGCAGCTGGTGCGCGCCTCCAACGACCTGCGTTCACAGCACAAGGCCATGGACAAGCGGCTCCAGGAACAGACCGCCGTACGCACGCAGTTCGAAGCCGACATCGCGCGCTATCGCGAGCTGACGTCCGCGCAGCGCTCGAGCAGCTAGCGGCCGGTGTGCCCGAAGCCGCCGCTCCCGCGCTCGCTCGACTCGAAACTCTCCACGACCTGCAGCGCCACCTGCACCACCGGCACGACCACCAGCTGCGCGATGCGCTCGCCGGGCTGCACCGTGTAGCCGCAGCTGCTGCGGTTCCAGCACGACACCATCAGCGGTCCCTGGTAGTCGGAGTCGATCAGGCCGACCAGATTGCCGAGCACCAGGCCGTGCTTATGGCCGAGTCCGGAGCGCGGCAGGATCACCGCCGCCAGGGCGGGATCGGCCACGTGGATCGACAGGCCCGTCGAGATGAGCTCGGCGCGCCCGGGCTCGAGCAGGAGCGGCGCGTCGAGGCAGGCGCGCAGATCCAGCCCCGCCGAGCCCTCGGTGGCGTAGGCCGGGAGCGGATATTCGGCGCCCAGGCGCGCGTCGAGTATCCGCACCTGCAAGGTGCGCCGCAGCGGCGTATCCATGATCCGGCAGTTCCCCTTAAGCCTTGGCGTCGCAGCGCGCGGCGATCAACTCGACCAGGGCGGTGGCCAGCTCGCGCTTCGGAGCGCGCTGCGAGCTCGGCCCGCCCGCCGCCCGCCACAGCACCAGCAGCGCGTTGTCCTCGCAGTCGAACGCCTTGCTGCTGCCCACTTCGTTGGCGGCGATCATGTCGAGATTCTTGCGCTGCAGTTTTTCCAGCGCATGCTGCTCGACCGCGTCGGTCTCGGCCGCAAAACCGACCACGAACGGCCGCTCGGCGCGGGCCGCCACCGTGGCCAGGATGTCGGTGGTGCGCGTCAGCTCGAGCGAGAGCTGCTCGGTCTTCTTCTTGATCTTGCGCGCGGCCACCGTGAGCGGGCGGTAGTCCGCCACCGCAGCGGTGGCCACCAGCACGTGCGTTCCCGGCAGCTCGCGCTCGACCGCCTCGAGCATCTGTGCGGCGCTCTCGACGACGATGCAGCGCACGCCGGGCGGGGGCGGGAGCGCCACCGGCCCGCTGACGAGCACCACTTCGGCGCCCGCCGCGCGCATCGCTTGGGCGACGGCGAAACCCATCTTGCCGGAACTGCGATTGCTGACGAAGCGCACCGGATCGATGGCCTCGCGCGTGGGCCCGGCCGTGATCAGCACCCGCTTGCCGGAGAATGCGCCGGCGCCGGCCAGCAGCGGCTCGATGAGATCGGCGATCGCGGTCGGCTCGAGCATGCGTCCCGGGCCCAGTTCGCCGCAGGCCTGCTCGCCGACGCCGGGCCCCAGCAGCCGGACGCCGCGCTCGCGTGAGCGTGGCGACGTTGGCCTGGGTCGCGGCGTTGGCCCACATCTGCTGGTTCATCGCCGGCGCCAGCACCAGCGGCGCCGCGGTCGCCAGGCACAGGGTGCTCAGCAGGTCGTCGGCGCGACCGCCCGCCAGTCGCGCCATGAAATCGGCGCTGGCCGGCGCGACCAGCACGATATCGGCCCAGCGCGCCAGCTCGATATGGCCCATCGCCGCCTCCGCGGCCGCGTCCCACAGGCTGTCGCGCACCGCCCGGCCCGAAAGCGCCTGGAACGTGGTCGCACCGATAAATTCGCGCGCGCCCGCAGTCATTACCACCTGCACCTGGGCGCCGCGCTCGATGAGCCGGCGCACCAGATCGGCGCTCTTGTAGGCGGCGATGCCGCCGGTCACACCCAGTAGGACGTGCTTGCCACTCATGGCGGCATTATCGGCCAGCGCCGCCGTTTCGTGCCATGCCCGCCCGATATGTCGTTCGCACGTTTCGGCCATATCCATCAAGAATCATCCGCATCTGGGGCTTCGAGGCGTGAGCGACTTCACATGAAATTGCACCATTGGCCCGCCCAGGAACGGCCCCGCGAGAAATTGCTCGCCCAGGGCGCCCAGGCGCTCTCGGATGCCGAATTGCTGGCGGTGCTGCTGGGCAGTTCGGGACTGCGCGGCAGCAACGTGGTCGACCTGGCGCGCACGCTCCTGGTCCGGCACCGCTCGCTGCGCGAGCTGCTCAGCGCCGATCGCGCGGTGCTGCTGGCCGCGCGCGGCCTGGGCGTGGCCGGATACTGCCGCATGCAGGCCGCGCTGGAACTGGCGCGCCGCCACTACGCCGAGGCCATGCGCTGCGGTCCGCTGCTTGATTCCCCGGCCGCCACCCACCAGTTCCTGGTCAGCCGGCTGCGCGATCAGAGCTACGAGCTGTTCTGCTGCCTGCATCTCGACAACCGCCATCGGCTGATCGCCTTCGACGAACTGTTCCGCGGCACCATCGATGGCGCCAGCGTGCACCCGCGCGAAGTCGTCAAGCAGGCCCTGAGCCGCAACGCCGCGGCCGTGATCCTCGCGCATAACCATCCCTCCGGCGTCGCCGAGCCCAGCCAGGCCGACGAGCTGATCACGCGGCGGCTGCGCGAAGCGCTGGCGCTGGTCGACATCCGGGTGCTCGACCACTGCATCGTCGGCGATAATGGCTGCCTGTCGTTTGCCGAGCGCGGCCTGCTCTAGGGCCCGCACGGGCCGGCAGGCCCGCGGGGAAGTTGCCCCGGACGCTTGGGGCTGGTATAAAGCCGCGCCCTTCGCTCGTCGCTGCGCGCGACAGCCTGCAAGCCAAGTCATTGATTTATAAGGATTGATGCAATGTCTCGCGTCTGTCAGGTTACCGGTAAGCAGCCCGTGACGGGTAACAACGTCTCGCACGCCAACAATCGCACGCGCCGGCGTTTCCTGCCGAACCTGCACCAGCAGCGCTTCTGGCTGGAGACCGAGAAGCGCTGGATCAGCCTGCGCGTGTCCGGCAAGGGCCTGCGCACGATCGACAAGCGCGGCATCGACGCGGTGGTCGCGGACCTGCGCCGCCGCGGCGAAACACTCTGACGCCTACACTGATCCTGCAGAGACCCAAGCCATGCGCGAAAAAGTGAAGCTGCTGTCTTCGGCCGGCACCGGCCATTTCTACGTGGCGATGAAGAACAAGCGCCTGCATCCGGAAAAGATGGAAGTGCGCAAGTTCGATCCGGTGGTGCGCAAGCATGTAGGCTATAAGGAAACCAAGATCAAGTAGGCTTGGCGGAGCGTGCGGCCAGTCCGCTGCTATTGAGAAAGCCCGCCTCCTGGCGGGCTTTTGCTTTTGGGCTTTCGAACGAGGTGGTCGTGCCCGAATTGCCCGAAGTCGAAACCACGCGTCGCGGCCTGCGCCGGCACCTGCGCGGAGGCGCATCCGCGCGCGGTGCTGGTCCACGAGCGCCGGCTGCGCTGGCCGGTGACACCCGGAGCTCGACGCGCTGCTGCGCGGCCAGCAGCTGCGCGCGGTCGAGCGGCGCGCGAAATACCTGCTGCTGCGCTTTACGACGCGGCACGCTGATCGTGCACCTGGGAATGTCCGGGAGCCTGCGCGTGGTGCCGCAGCCCAGCGCGCTGCTGCCGCACGATCATGTCGAGTGCAGCTCGACTCCGGCGCGGCGCTGCGCTTCAACGATCCGCGCCGCTTCGGCTGCTGCCTGTACACCACCGCAGCACCCGCGGCAGCACAAGCTGCTGCGCGACCTGGCCCCCGAACCGCTCAGCCGCGCAGTTCGACGGCGCCTACCTGCATCGCGTCACGCGCAGCCGGCGCGTGGCCGATCAAGCCATTGCTGCTCAACGGGCGGCTGGTCACCGGCGTCGGCAACATCTACGCCAGCGAGGCGCTGTTCCGCGCGCGGCTGCGCCCGCAGCGCGCGGCGCGCACGCTGACGCTCGCCCAGTGCCGGCGGCTGGCGCGCCGCGATCCGCGCGGTGCTCAAAGCGGCGATACGCGCCGGCGGCACCACGCTGCGCGATTACGTCAGCGCCGACGGAGCCCCCGGATACTTCAAGCAGAAGCTCTACGTGTACGAGCGCGCGGGCCTGCCGTGCCGGCGCTGCCGCACGCCGATCCGGCAGCTGACCCAGGGCCAGCGCTCGACGTATTATTGCCCGCAATGCCAGAGATAGACTCGCAGCCGACCTGCGCCGCGCGCGAGCGCGCGCTCGCGGCCTGCGACCCGGTGATGGCGCGGCTGATCGAGGCCGCCGGACCCTGCACGCTGGGAGCCGCGCGCCGAACTGCTGCCGTTCGAGACGCTGGCGCGCGCGATTGCGCATCAGCAACTCAACGGCATCGCGGCCGAGCGCATATTCGCGCGCTTCAAGGCGCTGTTTGCGCCGGCCGCCGTTTCCCGGAACCGGCGGCGCGTGCTGGCCACTCCCGACGCGGCGCTGCGCGCCACCGGCCTGTCCTTCGCCAAGATCCGCGCGATGCGCGACCTGGCCGACAAGGTGGCCGCCGGCGTGGTGCCGACCACCGAAGCAGCTGCACGCGCTGGAAAGCGACGCCATCATCGAGCGCATCACGCAGGTGCGCGGCATCGGCCGCTGGACGGTCGAGATGCTGCTGATGTTCCAGCTCGGACGTCCGGACATCCTGCCGGTCGACGATTTCGGCGTCTGCAACGGCTTTCGCCTGATGTACGGGCTGAAGGGCATGCCGCGGCCGCGCGCGCTGGCCGAGTTCGGCGCGCGCTGGGCGCCGCACCGCTCGCTGGCCGCCTGGTACCTGTGGCGCGCCGTGGACCTGGCGCGCGCACAGAAGCTGCCCCGCGCCGGCCGCGCGCCGCGGGTGGCGATCCGCCTCAAGCGCATTATCAAGGCCGCGACCCGCAAGGCGGCCAAGCGCCCGGTGCGGCGCAAGAGCGCGCGCCGCAAGCCGCTGCGCAAGGCGGGCCGGCGATGATGGGTTTGGGTACGGTGGCGCATCGGCAGCCCACGTGCTGCTGCGCGCACCAGGGTCACACTACGTACGGAGAAATGGTATGGACGCCTCCCACCTCAGGGGTGGAGTAGACGGGTGAGTTTGGGAAGAGGACCCTCCGGGCCGACGGCATCAAAGTGCCTAAGGTGGAAGAGGTTCAATCTTCACAGGCAACCGGAGGGTCCAGAGATGAAGACTAACGTAGTGGGAGTGGATATCGCAAAGCGGGTGTTTCAGCTGCACTGGGTGGAGGCCGAGACGGGCGAGATTGTGACATTGCAGCTGAAGCGGGAGAAGTTTTTGGAGCATTTTGCCAACCGGGCGAGCTGTGTGATCGGCATGGAAGCGTGCGGGGGATCGCAGCACTGGGGCGAGTTCGCCGCCTGGCTCGGGTTGGTGCCGCGGCAAAGTGGCACCGGTGGCCGGGTGAGACTACTGGGCATCAGCAAGCGCGGGGACAAGTATCTTCGCACGCTGCTGATCCACGGCGCTCGCTCGGTGCTGACGCACAGCAAGTCACCACCCGAGTGGTTAACCGAGTTAGTGAAACGTCGGCCCAAAAACGTGGCCGTCGTGGCGATGGCGAACAAGATGGCACGCACGATCTGGGCGCTCACGGCCCATGAACGGGCGTACCAATCCGGGTACGTGAGTCAGCCGGCCTAGGGCGGCACGCACGATCGATGAACCGTTAACAAAGGAAGGTACGCCAAAAGGTTGCGCAAGGACCACAACGTGTGATGGGAAACAGGTCAGACCGTGACCCGCCAAGCCTGAATGTGATGACGAGCTTCGAGCTCTTCGGAGAAATGAGGCGCGGGTCAGCGAAATCCATCAGGGCCCGCAGGCTTCGGTCTGCACAACAGGCCGGATATAAACCTGCAGCCTTATCTGTCGATCATCACACCGAGAAGTCCTTGCCATCGGGAGGCGTCCATATAAAAGCACATGAACAAGAAAAGTCTCATCGGGTGCCTGCTGGGGGCGGTGATTTTGACGAACGTGGCGTCGGCGCAGTCGTCCAAGGACGTCGGCACGCTGAGCAGTGTGGTGGCGCTCGAGAACACCTGGCTCAAGTCGCAGCAGACCAACGACACGGCCCTGCTGGCGCCGCTCCTCACCGACAACGTGGTCGACACCTCCACCGAGGGCAAGCTCATGAGCGGCAAGGAGGCGGTGCTCGCCGATGCGAAGTCCGTCAAGTGGAAAAGCGCCGCGTACACCGAGATGCAGGTCGCCGTGCACGGCGAGACCGCCATCGCCACGGGTATCTTTACGGGCAGGGGCACCGACGACAAGGGCAAAGCGGTCAACGTGCACGAGCGCTTTACCGACACCTGGGTCAAGCAGTCCGATGGTCAGTGGCGCTGTGCCGCGACGCACGGCTCGCTGATCAGCCCATAGCCGATCGCTGATCCGGATCCGGCCGCCGCTGTGCGCAACCACTGATGCCCACGCCCATCGCGGGCCGACGCGTCGTGGTCGTCGGCGCCGGCATCAACGGCCTGGTGGCGGCGCACTACCTGCGGCGTGCCGGCGGCATCGTCACCCTGCTGGAGCGCGCGCCCCGGCCGGGGGGCGCCTGCGTGTTCGAGACCGCGACCGTCGATGGCCGCAGCCAGCGCTACGCGCTCGGCGCCTCGGTGCTCGGGCTGATGCCGGATTTTATCTTCCGCGAGACGGGCCTGGCCGATCGTCTCCAGACCTACGTGCCCAGCAGCGCCAAGCGGATCTATTTCCCGGATCCGGACGCCAGTGCCTGGATACACCGCGACCCGGCGGCCCTCGACCGGGAGTTGCACCAGCGCTGGGGCGAGAAGGGCGACGTCTCCGGTTTTCGCCGGGATGAAGGCCGCGTGGTGGCGTACCTGCAGGAGGGATACCGCAGCGCCACGCCGCCGCGCCTCGATGAGGCCCGGGAGCGCCTGGGCGAGACGCTGACGCGGCTGTGGATCACGGGCAGCGCCATGGAGCTGCTCGATCACTATTTCAGCGCCGACCGCACCAAGATCTACATGGCCATGACGGTCACCGAGAGCGGACCGGTTTCGCTCCAGGAGCCGTATTCCGCCTTTACCTTGCCGGTGATGGACTCCGGTTCGGTCTTCGATGGCTACTACGGCTTCGTGCGCGACGGCATCTGGCGCGTCACCGAGGAACTGGCGCAGATCAACCGCGAACTGGGTGTGCAGACCCAACTGGGCGCCACGGTCGAGGCCGTGGACCCGGAACGCGGCACGCTCGAGTATTCGGCCGGCGGCGAGCGGGCCACGCTGGCCTTCGACCAGTGCGTGTTTGCCACCGACCCGCTGGCGGCCGCGCGCATGGTCGGAGACAGCGCACTCACCCGTTCGGTCTCCGGCAAGCGGTTCCTGGGCACGAGCGGCAAGCTGAATCTGATGTTCAGCCGGCCGGCACGCTGGAAGGAAGGGGCCGCCACCGCCGACGGCGACACCCCGTTCCGTTTCATCTTTGCGGTCGAAACGCTGGCCGAGTTCGAACGCGCCACGCTCCGCGCCGCCTCGGGCGAGGTGGCCTACGAGCCCGGATACATCCAGGTCTACTGCGAGGGGGCGGCGATGCGCCAGCTGGGCTTAACGGAATCCTTCGACCGGCTGACGCTGTTCTTCAAGAACCTGGCGCTCGACCAGCCGGGGCAGGAGCTGCCGGAAGTCGCCGAGGCGGTCAAGGCCCAGCTGTTCCGACATCTGCAGAATCCCGAGGACTGCGTCTGGCAGCGGATGCTGACCCCGAAGGACCTGCAGCAGCTGTTCCTGTTTCCCGGCGGCAACATCGATCACACCATGCTGGTCGGGGGACAGACCTTCGCCGAGCGCCAGTTTGCGCACGATCCGGCGGCACACTTTTACCGCTTCGGTCCGTGGGCCAATCTCGCCTACTGCGGAGCGGGCGCGTACCCGTGCGGTTCCATCGCCGGAACGCCCGGCTACATGTGCGCGCAGCAGTTGATCCGGCAACTCGCCCCCACGGCCGCAGCGTAGCGGCCGGGTCGCCACCGGAGCCAAGGAGCGCCGCTCGGGCGCGCCCCGTGCGTACCGCCAACCGCAGGGCACCGGGGAAACCTAGGGTGCGACGCCCTGCGCCCTGACCAGGGCCCCGTTGATCTGCCCCTGCACCGTGGCGGTCGCGTGCAGGTCGGCGTCATTCCAGCGCATGTTCACCGTGCCGGCCGTGCCGCGACTGGTCACGAGATCGAGCTGCGCGGTGATGATGTTGGTCCGCATGTTCCACGCCACGCTGCCGGACACCGCGACATCTTCAGTCCAGCGCATTTCCTTCAGCTTGAAGTTGTAGCCGTTCGCCGTCGGCACGTAGCTGAAGGTGCCCCCGCGCAGGCCGCGCAGGTAGCTGCCGACCGTGGCGTACCACTGCGCGATCACATCGCCCGCGGCCGCAAGTCCCGCGGCCGCGATGCGCCGCTCCGCGGCCGTGCTCCGGTCGCCGGCCAGCGGCACGAGCGCCGTGAGCTCATCCGAGCGGCGTGCAAACAGCGGCACGGTTCGCGCCGCCCGCACTTTCTCGGTGCAGCGGGTATCGCCAGGCGCCAGCTGCCGCACGAATCGCACCACGATCGAGGTGGTGCAGCCGATCAGGTCGCCGCCGGCGACCACATGCGGCAGATTCGGGACGATGACATGGACGGCGTTCGGAAACTGCTCGGTCACCTCCTGCGCATCCGTGATGGAGGTTACCGAATCCAGATCGCCCGACAGCACCAACGTCGGCACGCTCGGAAAATGCACGCCGGGCGCCAGCGGCCTGCCTGGCACCAGGCCCTCGCTCGGTGCCGGCCACGGCAGGCAGGTATCGAGCGGCGTGACGTACAGTTGCGAGGCCAGTCCCTCATCGAGCGTAAATGGCGCGAACAGGTCGGGGCGGTAGGTGCGCGCGCGCTCGAGCGCGTCGGCGTACTGACGCTTGCGCGCGGGCACGGGGCCGTCGAGGTCATAGAGTTGTGGATAGTCCTGGCAGATCACCGCGGTGTACAGGCCGTAGCTGAAATCGGCCGGAGCGCTCCGGTAACCGGTCTCGTCCTCGGCCACCATGCGCAAAATGGGCTGCGGGTCATGGGCCTCGAGCCAGGCGCGCACGGCGGCGTCGATGTCGCGGTAGATCGAGGCGCCGTAGCCGGCGTCGAATATGAGGTTGATCAGGGTTGAGGTGTTGACGGTGGTATCCCGCAGCACGCCGAAGCCGTCGGCGACCCGGCCCTTGATGGGCTGCAGACGGATGTCGGCGATCAACCCTTCCATGCGGGTACTCGCCCTGCCACCGAGCGCTACGCAGCTCGGTGAACGCGAGCAGCTCAGGTCGATTCCCGCCCACGCGGTGGCCCAGTCGGTCGGGAACCACGCATCGGGCGGCCGCACCGGGTAGGCGCTGTCCAGGATGATGCTGCGCAGCCGCCGCGGATACAGACCCGCAAGTATCTGTCCCACGAAGGTGCCGTAGCTGTCGCCGTAAAAGTCCACCTCGCCGATGTCGAGGGCATCGAGCACGGCGACGATATCGCCGGCCGCAAAATCGGTGCCGTAGAGCCAGGCCGTCGCCCCGAGCTGCCGCCCGCAGTTGGCCACAGCCTGCAGGGCCAACGACCCGGACTGCAGCCACGGGCAGTCGATGGGATCCGACAGGCCGGTACCGCGCTTGTCGACGATGAGGACTTCGCGGCGATCGCGCAGCGAGTCAAATACCGACAGATAGAAATCGCGCGTGCCGGTCGAGGAATAGCCCGGCCCGCCTTCCTGCGGCAGGATGGTCCCGAGCGTCGCGAGCGTCCGGTCGCGGCGCGGGTAGTATTCGAACCCGACCCGGACCTTGCCGGCCACCGCGCCGCTCGGATCGAGCGGACGCTCGATCGCCCCGCAGTATCCGGTGTACTGCGTGTTGCACAGTGAAAGAGTCAGCGTGCCGACGGTGATCGTGCTCGGCACGGCCGCCGCCACGCTGCCCGCGATGCACAGCACCAGGGCGCTCAGCACGCGGGCCGCAAGGCGATGAGAGATCATGGCGGTCCCCGGCGTCGTTTTGCCCGAGGATATCACGCGGATTCGCCCGCAGCGGCTGCGGGCCGGGCTTCGCGAGCCGGGCCGCCCTACTGTTAAATCACCGCGTTGAAATCACTGGGTCCATGACCAGTCGGCGGCTGATTTGCGGCACCCTCCGCCCGCCACACCCGTCCAGGCGCGCCCCCGGACCACGCGCCCGGTATGCGCTCCGGTCGCCTGGCCGTCACGCACGGCGAACTTTCCGTTGACGATGACCTGGCTCACGCCGGTACTGAGCTGGTGAGGCCGATCGTAGGTGGCGTGGTCCTGAATCGTGTCCGGGTCAAATACCACCACGTCGGCATGCGCGCCGGCCTGGAGCCGGCCCCGATCAGGGAGCGAGAGGTTATCGGCGGGCAGCGTGGTGAGCTGGTGCACCGCGGCGGCAACGCTCAGCGCGTGGTCCTTGCGCACGTACTCGGCGAACACGCGCGCGAAATTGCCGTAGGCCCGCGGGTGCGGGGCGGACAGCAGGAACACGCCCTCGGGCGCGACGCCGGCTTCGTCCGAACCGAAGCTCACCCAGGGCAGCGCCACCTGCCGGCGGATGTTGTCTTCGTTCATCAGGAAGTAGGCGAGGCCCACGCGCGAGCCGTCCTCGATCACCAGATCGATGGCCGCATCCTCGGGCGAGACGCCGCGCATCTTGGCGACCTCGGCCAGGCTCTTGCCGGTGAGCGGCTTCAATTTCGGGTTCTTGAACTCGAGCAGCAAGGTGCCTGCGGCACCGGCCGCGGCGTACAGGTTTTCCCAGGTGGCCGGGTGCGGATCGCGCATCTCGGCAATCACCCGGGCGCGGATGGCCGGATCCTTCAGTCGCTCGATCCAGGCCTCCAGTCCCCCGTCCTGCACCCAGGAAGGCATCGCTGCGTCCAGGCCCGTAGCGCCGGCGGTGTAGGTGTACATGTTGGCCGATATGCGCACGCCCGCGGCGCGCGCGTGCTCGATCGCGGCGATCACCTCGTCGAGCTTGCCCCAGTTGTCCCGGCCTGCGACCTTGAGGTGGTAGATCTCGGCCGGCGCGCCGCTGGCGCGGGCAATGTCGATGGTCTCCTGCACGGCCGCCTCGATCCGATCGCCCTCGCTGCGCATGTGCGCGGTGTACATGCCCCCGCAGCGCGCCGATTCCTGGGCGAGCGCGATGAGCTCCGGGGTCCTGGCGTAGGTGGCGGGCGCGTAGATGAGCGCGGTGGTCAGGCCCAGTGCGCCCTCTTCCATGCCCTGATGCACCAGCTGGCGCATTTGTTCGAGCTGCGGCGCGCTCGGCTGCACGTCGCCCTCGCCGAGCACGTAGGTGCGCACCGCCGGCGCGCCGACGAAGGAGGCCACGTTCGGGCTGATGCCGCGCCGCTCGACCGTCTCCAGGTAGCCGCCCAGCGTCGTCCAGGTCACCGGGAATTTGATGTCGCCCTGGCGCTGCGCCATGAGCTGCTGCATGTGCGGCGTGAGCGGCCCCATGGAATCCTCGCCCAGCACCTCCAGCGTGACGCCCTGCGTGAGGTCGCTCAGCGCACGCCCGTCGACGAGGAAGGATTCTTCCGGATGCGCGAGCATGTTGAGGAAGCCGGGCGCAATCGCCTGCCCGTGCACGTCGAGTTCGGTGCGGCCCACCAGCTTCCGCGGCGGGCCGACGTACGTGATCCGATCCGCGTCGATCGCCACGTCGCCGGGATAGGGCTTGGCGCCCGAACCGTCATAGATCATGCCACCGCGCAATACCAGATCGTGCGCTCGCCGTTAACGGCGTCGCCCCTGCCGCCGGCAACGCCAGCGCCGACACCGCGGCCGCGAGCGACATCCAATTTCGAAGAATGTTCATGATTACCCCCAACAGCACAGTCCAGAAGATACGGGCGCCACCGAGGCAGCGCCCTGCTACAGCACCGAACCTGCCGGAGTGCCGGCCGCCTCGCGCATCAGCGTGATGCTCAGCAACAGCTGCTCGGGCTCGCACCGCCAGCCGCTCGGGCGTCGGTCGCGCTCCATGTCATAGCCCAGGCACAGCCGGTCGCCGTCGAGCGCGATGATGGCGAGCACGCGCCGCCCGGCGTTGGGCCCCGCGTTGCCGATCAGATCGATGCAGCGCGGGTTGCCGAGTGCGCCCAGCTGCCAGATCCCCGCATCGACCACCTGCCCGTCACGATCGAGGATGGCATAGCCGTCGGCGGCAAAGCTCAGCCGCGCCACGCGCAGTTCATCGATGGCCAGCACCTGGCCCGACACGTCGGCCGCCACCGGCACCCAGCTGCCCGCAAGCAGCGATTCCATGCTCACCTATTCGACGACCCCGGCGCCCTCACCGCGCGGATCGGCCGCGGCCTCAACGACACCGGTTGCGCGGTTCCAGATCACGGCCTGGAAATTGCCCCAACGGAAAGACGACGGCTGCAGCGTGTCGCCCTGCGCGCCGAGCGTCTTGAGCTCCGCCTCGCTGAGCGCCCCGGGCTCGTAACGGACCACGTCGGGCAGATATTGGTGGTGGAAGCGCGGCGCCGCCACGATCTCGCTGGCCGAATGGCCGTCGACAAAATCCAGGGTGGCCAGCAGCACCATGCCCATGATCAGGCTCCCGCCGGGCGAGCCGCCGATCATGACGCGGTCGCCCGACTCTATAAACGTGGGCGTCACGGATGAGAGCATGCGCTTGTGCGGGGCGATCGCGTTGGCGTCGGCACCGACCAGGCCAAAGGCATTGGCGGTGTTCGGCTTGACGGAGAAATCGTCCATCTCGTTGTTGAGGAACAGTCCGGTGCCGGCGATCATGCGCCCGCTCCCAAAGCGCAGATTGAGGGTGATGGTCGCCGCGACGCGATTGCCGTCGCGATCGAGCACCGAGAAATGCGTGGTCTGCGGCCCGGCGCTGGCGCCCGCGCCGATTCCGGGCAGGGCACTGCTGGGCGTGTTGTGGTCGGTGCGGATCGAAGCGGCCAGCCCTGCGGCGTAGTCGATGTTGGTGAGCCGCTGTACGGGCACGTCGACAAAGTCCGGATCGCCCAGGTACACGGCGCGATCGCGATGCACGCGGCGCATCGCCTCGATGATCAGGTGCTTGCGCTCGACCGGCGTGGCGGCGTGCAGGTCGAACTGCGAGAGCACGTTCAGCGCCTCGACCAGGCCGATCCCGCCCGAGCTGGGCGGCGGGGCCGAGACCACGCGGGCGCCGCGGTACTGCCCGACGATGGGCGCGCGTTCCAGGGCGCGGTACGCGGCAAGATCGGCCTCGGTCCACACGCCGCCCTGGGCGCGTACGCCCGCCACCAGCCTCGCGGCCAATGCTCCGCGGTAGAAGCTGTCAAGGCCGTGCTGGGCGAGATACTCGAGCGTAGCGGCAAGTTGCGGTTGGCGGATGATCGTGCCGAGGGCCGGCACCGCACCGTGCTGGAGGAAATTCTGCGCGACTTCCGGCTCGCCCCGGAACTGCTCGAGTTTCGCCACCAGGGCATCGTGCAGGTGCGGCGAGACCGGGAAGCCCGCGCGCGCCAGGTGGATGGCCGGCGCCAGGCTGCGCGCGACGGGCAAGCGCCCATAGCGCGCCGCCAGCAGCGCCAGGCCGGCGGGCTCGCCGGGAATACCGGCGGCCAGGGCGCTGTCGGTCGACAGTCCCGGCACCGGGTTGCCCTTCGCGTCCAGGTACATGTCGCGCGTGGCCGCGGCCGGCGCGAATTCGCGCGCGTCGATCGCCACTTCCATGCCGTCGCTCTGCCGGTGCAGCAGGTAGATCCCGCCGCCCGATAATCCCGAGCCGGTGGGCTCGACCACGGCCAGCGCCGCGCTGACCGCGACGGCGGCATCAAAGGCATTGCCGCCAGCGCGCAGGACTTCCAGCCCGGCGGCGGTCGCCAGGGGGTGCGCGCTGGCAATCGCGGCGTGCCCCGGAGCATTCGCCAGCGTGGCGCTGGCTGGCGCGGGCGGCGGCGCGGCGCGCAGCCCGCCCGCGGTGGCGAGCACCAGCCACAGCGCGCCGCAGCATGCGGCGCGCACTCGGCCGATCGCCTGACTCACCGCTTCACCTTGCGACGGAACGCGGCCTCGACCAGCGGATGCACAAAATCAGCGACGCTGCCGCCCAGGGTGGCGATCTCGCGCACCATCGTGGACGAAATGAAGGTAAATTGCTCCTTGGGCGTCAGGTAGACGGTTTCCACGTCGGGGGCAATGTGCCGGCCCATGTTGGCCAGCTGGAATTCGAACTCGAAGTCGGACACCGCGCGCAGGCCCCGCACGATCACACCGATCCCCTGGGTGCGGGCAAATTCCACTGTCAGGCCGCTGTAGCCCACGACCTGCACGTTCTTGATGTCGGCCAGCACGTCGCGCGCCATAGCCACGCGCTCCTCGACGTCGAACAGCGGGGCCTTGCCCGGGTTCGCGGCGATCGCCAGCAGCACGTGGTCGAATATTCCCGCCGCCCGGCGCACCAGATCCTCGTGGCCGCGGGTGATGGGGTCGAAGGTCCCTGGGTAGACGGCTCTGCGATGGGCTGACACGAGGGCTCCTTAGCGAAACTCATACAGATCATACCCGACAGCGCCGGCGGCACCCTTACGCAGCGCTGCCCAGCCGGCAGGGAGCGGCGGTAATCCGCTGCTGCGCGGATGCTCGAAGTAGACCAGGCACCCTGGCGCCAGCCAGCCCCGCCCCTGCAATTGCGCGGCCACGGCGGTGAGCGCCCCGTCAGCGAACGGCGGATCGAGGAACACCAGATCGAAGGCCCGCGCGGTGCGCGCCAGGTACTTCTCGGCCGTGGCATGCACCAGTTCAACGCTGCCGGATTCCGCCCCCCAGGCCCGCAGCACGTCGCCCAGTCCCGCGATGGCCTGCGCGTCGCGATCCACGAACACGCAGTGCGCGGCACCGCGCGACAGCGCTTCGAGCCCGAGGGCGCCGGAACCGGCGTACAGATCAAGGCAGTGCCTGCCCTCGACGCGGCCCTGCAGCCAGTTGAACAGCGTCTCGCGCACGCGATCGCCGGTGGGGCGTATCTGGGCCTCTGGAAACTGCCAGCGTCGCCCTTTCCATCGGCCCGCGATGATGCGCAGCCGGCGCGCCGGCGCGCCCCGGGCGTGGCTGCGGCGCGCGGGCGTGGCGGCGGTGCGCGGTTTCGCGGTCATAGTTGGGGAGCCTACCGCATATGCGAGAATCCCCCCATGCTGGAGAAACGTACTGCCGATGCCGCGCCCCAGGAGTCGACACCGGGCTTCTTTGGGCGGCTCCGTGCACGCCTCAACAGCGGCGGGGCGAGTCTGGCGCGCGAACTGCGCGGCCTGCTGCAGGGGCGCCAGATCAGCGCCGAGCTGCTGGAAGAGCTGGAGGCCAGGCTGATCGGGGCCGACCTGGGCGTGGGGGTCACGCACGAGATTCTCGAGGACTTGCGCGCTCGCGCCGGCCGCCGTGAGCTGCTCGACGCCGAGGCACTGCTGGCCGCACTGCGCCTGCGGCTCACCGAGATCCTGCAGCCCTGCGAGCAACCCCTGCAGATCGACCGCAACGCGCGGCCGTACGTAATACTGGTGGTCGGCGTCAATGGTTCGGGCAAGACCACCACCATAGGCAAGCTTGCCGGCCAGCTGCGTCAGCAGGGCCTGAAGGTGATGATGGCCGCTGGCGACACCTTCCGGGCCGCCGCCATCGAGCAGCTGGGCGTCTGGGCCGAACGCGGCGGCGCGCAGTTCGTCTCCCAGCAGGCCGGCGCCGATCCGAGCGCGGTGATCTTCGACGCCGTGCAGGCGGCTCGCGCCCGTGGCATCGACGTGCTGCTCGCCGACACCGCGGGACGCCTGCACAGCCAGTCGCAGCTGATGGACGAACTGCGCAAGATCAAACGTGTCATCGGCCGCCTCGATCCGGGCGCACCGCACGAGGTGCTGCTGGTGCTCGATGCCAACCAGGGGCAAAACGCGCTCGCGCAGGCCGAACAGTTCCACGCGGCGATCGGCGTCACGGGCCTGGCCATCACCAAGCTCGACGGCACCGCGCGCGGTGGCATCGTGGTGGCGATTGCCCGCAAGCTGTCGCTCCCGATCCGCTTTATCGGCCTCGGCGAACACAGCGAGGACTTCGGGCGCTTCGACGCCGCCGCATTCGCCCAGGCGCTGGTGGACGGCGGTGAACCCGGAATCGCACCCTCGGAGCGGCCCGCCCCGGGAGCGCGCGCATGATCACGTTCGAAGCGGTCGCCAAGCGCTACCGCAACGGCCGCGAGGCCCTGAGCAACGTCAGCCTGCACGTGGCCCCGGGGGAAATGGTGTTTCTCACCGGCCGCTCCGGCGCCGGCAAGAGCACGGTGCTCAAGCTGATTGCTCTGCTCGAGCGGCCCACGCGCGGCCGCGTGTCCGTGGGCGGTGCCGACACCGGCAAGCTCCCGGCGCGGCGCGTGCCCGCGTTCCGGCGCGGCGTCGGCGTGGTATTCCAGGATCACCGGCTGCTGGTCGACCGGCCGGTGTTCGACAACGTCGCCCTGCCACTGATCGTCGCCGACAGTTCGCTCAAGGAAATCGACAAGCGCGTCCGCGCGGCGCTCGACCAGGTGGGGCTGCTGGGCAGCGAGCGCAGGCTCCCTGCCGAGCTGTCGGTCGGCGAGCAGCAGCGCGTCGGCATAGCGCGCGCGATCATCAGCCGGCCCCCGATCCTCATCGCCGACGAGCCGACCGGCAATCTCGACCCGCAACTGGCGAGCGAGGTGATGACGCTGTTCCGGCGACTCAATGAAGTGGGTGTCACGGTGGTCGTGGCCACGCACGACCTGCACCTGGTGCGCGAGTCCGGTTTGCGCTCCATCGTGCTCGACAGCGGCCACATCGCCGGGAGCGAGCCGAGCGGAGTGTTGCCGGTGATCGAGGCGCGCCGATGAGCGGCGGATTGCCCGGCTATTTCGCGCGTCACGTGCACGCACTGCTGAGTTCCGCCGGCCACCTGACGCGGGCTCCGGTCGCCACGATCTTTACGGTGCTGGTGATGGGGCTGGCGCTCGCGCTGCCGCTGGGCCTGGACGTACTGGTGCGCAACGTCCGCACCGCCACCGGAGACTTCAGCGGCGCGGTGAGCCTGTCGGTCTTTCTCAAGACCGGGGTGGCGGAAGCGCGCGCGCAACAGCTGGCGCGCAGCGCCCGCGAGCGCCCCGGCGTGGCCACGGTGCAGCTGATCACGGCCACCGAGGCGCTCGCGCAGTTTCGCGCGCAGTCGGGCTTCGGCGCGGCACTGGATGCGCTCCAGGACAATCCCCTGCCTCACGTGCTGGCCATCACGCCGCGCCCTGCCAACACCAATCCGGCCGACATGGAATCGCTCCGCCGCTACCTGAAGGCCTGGCCCGAGGTCGATACCGTGCAGCTCGACGGCGACTGGGTGGCCCGGTTCAACGCCCTCCTCGCCCTGCTGCGCCGCTCGCTGCTCCTGGCCTCGGGCCTGCTGGCGCTGGGCGTCGTGGCCGTGGTCGGCAACACGATCCGGCTCGAGATCCAGAACCGCCGGGCCGAGATCGAGGTCACGAAACTGGTCGGGGGAACCAACGGCTTTGTGCGCCGTCCGTTCCTTTACACCGGTGCGCTCTACGGTTGCCTGGGCGGGCTGACCGCCTGGCTGGTGGTGATGGTGGGCATACACCTGCTCACCCCGGCCACCGCGCAGCTGGCCCGTTCCTACGGCAGCACCTTTACCCTGACCGGGCCCGGGGTGCGCGATCTGGAGATACTCCTGGGCTCCAGCACGGTGCTCGGATGGCTGGGATCATGGCTGGCGGCGGCCCGGCACCTGGCCCGGATAGATCCGGGCTCGGGGTAGACATAACTCATTGATTTGTAGTTCTTTAATTCTTCCAAAAACGCCCTGAATCGCCCTTAGCACTCCGGGCTTAGGAGTGCTAAAATCGGCCCCCTCAAAGAGGCTTAAGGAGTCCCCAGAGGCATGAGTGCACAAACCGCGATGATGACGCACGTGGGTGAGCTTGGCGTTGCCGGGCCACTCGGGAGCTTTGACGCGTATGTCGAGCGAGTCAGCCGGGTACCGGTGCTGAGCCGTGAGGAAGAGCAGCGGCTGGCGCACCGGTTCCGCGACGAGGACGACCTGGATGCGGCGCGTCAGCTGGTGCTCTCGCACCTGCGTTTTGTGGTGCACATCGCCCGCGGCTACAACGGTTACGGACTGCCGCTGAGCGATCTGGTTCAGGAGGGCAACGTCGGGCTGATGAAAGCCGTCAAGCGCTTCGACCCGGCCGTGGGCGTGCGCCTGGTCTCCTTCGCGGTCCACTGGATCCGGGCTGAAATCCACGAGTACGTGCTCCGCAACTGGAGAATGGTGCGCATTGCCACGACCAAGGCGCAGCGCAAGCTGTTCTTCAACCTGCGCCGCCTCAAGCCCAACCTGAGCTGGCTCAGTGCCGAGGAGACGCGCGCCGTGGCCGAGGATCTGGGCGTTCCGGCCGCCGAGGTCACCGAGATGGAGCAGCGGCTCTCCGCGCACGATCTGAGCTTTGATCCGCTGCCGGCGGCCGATGAGGAGGATTCCTCCTACGGGCCGGCCGCCTACCTGGGTGCCCCGGACGCCGATCCGGCCAAGCTGGTCGAGGCCGAGGACTGGGACGGGGATTCCAACGCCCAGCTGGCCAGCGGTCTGGAAAACCTGGACGAGCGCAGCCGGACGATTGTCCAGCGGCGCTGGCTGGCCAGTCCCAAGGCGACGCTGCATGAGCTCGCGGCCGAATACGGCGTGTCGGCGGAACGGATCCGTCAGATCGAGGCGAGCGCATTTGCGCGCCTGCGCGGCTTGCTGCCGGCGCCGTCCGTGTGATTCTGGCCACAAGCCGGGATCAGGTGGCCGCCGGGTGTCGTCGAAAGACGACATAATACTCGCCACAAAGTTTTGATTTGCTATAGATTTTTGCCCTCGGAAATCTTATTCTCCGCCCATGCGGCATTGCGGACTCGGGCGATGCGCAAAAGGAACAGCCCAGGATTTTCAGAAATCTGGCTGTCCGGGTGGACACGGATGAGGCGGTCAACATTTTTGATCGCCGGGCATGACCAAGCGCGAATTGACGCGCTAACCCCGCAGTTTCGGGGGAGGCAATTTGCCAGCTCTGCCAGTCCGGAAAAATATTTGCCCACCCGTGGCAGACCGGATCTATTTTGAAAAGTTAAAGCCCCGCCTAGCGGGGCTTTTTTTTGACTCGCGCCGGTGACGGCCCGCGCGGCAATATGCCCCGGTGAAAAATCTACGCGCCCTGCGCCTGGCGCTCGTTGGAGTGGTGATGAGCGTGCTGGCCAGCCCCATGGCCCGCGCCGATTCGCAGCCGACCGGGCCCGAATGGCCCGACACGTTTGCGGTGCGTGTCGAAGCGCTGGCCGTGCTGCTGACGCTCAACGCCGAGTTGTTGAGTGAGGACAGCGCCACCGTAACGCTGCAGCGCTGGTGCGAGCAGCACAAACTGGCGGCAGAGCCTCGCATCGTCGCCGTCCCGGTGCCCGGCGCGCCCAAGGCGGCGACCGACGCGCAACGTCTGGAGTTGCGCGTGGGGCCGGGCGAACCGGTGCGCTATCGCCACGTGCGGCTGAGGTGCGGCGCGCTGGTGCTTTCGGAAGCGGACAACTGGTACGTGCCGGCGCGCCTGAGTGCCGAGATGAATCACCGGCTCGAGACGACCGACACCCCGTTCGGTGTGATCGTTCATGAACTGCGCTTCCAGCGACACACCTTGTCTGCTCGCCTGCTGTGGAGGCCGTTGCCGGCAGGCTGGGAAATGAATGCGAGCGCCGAGCCAGCAGGTACCGAAACGCTGCGGGTGCCTGCCGAGGTGCTCGAGCACCGCGCCGTGCTCACGCTGCCGGACGGGACGCCGATCAGCGAGGTCGTGGAAACCTACACCGGCAACGTGCTGGCGTTCCCGCTGCCCCAGTTTCCCGCCGCGCCAGGCCCAGGCGGCCCCGCGCACTGACGGCCCCGGATGCGATCGGCCGCGACCCGTATTGCGTATCAGGCACCCTGCAGCCAGTCATGGCCGCGCCGCGTCGTCAGCAGCGGCAGGAGCCGTGCGTCGAGTTCGGGATCGGGCGAGCGATAGGCCCACTGAGCCAGCGGCGGCATCGACATCAGGATGGCATCGCTCCGGCCCTTGGACTGCAGCCCGAACAGCGTGCCCCGGTCCCATAGCAGATTGAATTCCACGTAGCGGCCGCGACGATAGAGCTGATAGCGCCGCTCGCGCTCGCCGTAGGGCAGATCGCGGCGCTGCTTGACGATCGCCGCATACGCCTGCAGGAACTGGCTGCCCACGGCGCGCATGAACTCGAAGCAGCGCTCCCAGGGCATGCCAAATTCCGGCGTCTCGGCATTCAGGTCGTCGTAGAACAGGCCGCCGACGCCGCGCGCCTCGCCGCGATGGCGCAGGTAGAAATATTCGTCGCAGGCCTGGCGCAGCTGCGCGTACCAGCGCGCGTTGAACGGTGCGCACGCCGCGGCCGCCGCGCGATGCCAGAGCACCGCGTCCTCCTCGTACGGCAGAAAGGGCGTGAGATCGAAGCCGCCGCCAAACCACCAGCTGTCGCCGGCGCTGAAGTAGCGCACGTTCATGTGGCTGGTGGGCACCTGCGGATTGCGCGGATGCATCACCACCGACACGCCCATGGCCCGGTAGGCCTGCCCGGCCAGGTGCGGATTGCGCGCGCTCGCCGCCGGCGGCAGCTTGCTGCCGCGCACGTCGGAGAGGGCCACGCCGCCGCGCTCGAACAAGGCGCCGTCCTCCAGCACCGCGGTCACGCCCTCGCCGGCCAGGGCCTCGCTCCCTGCGGCGCGCGACCACGGGTCCCTGGAAAATTCGCGGCTGCCGTCGGCCGAGCCAAAGGCGGCGCACAGCTCATCCTGCAGCGCGCCCAGATAGCCGCGCACCGCGGCGCAGCCGTGCTCGTTCACGCCCCGGGCCCGCGCATCGTCAATGCTTGACCATGACGTGGCGGACCACGCTGTAGTCCTCCAGCGCGTACATCGACAGGTCCTTGCCGTAGCCGGAACGCTTCAGGCCCCCGTGCGGCATTTCGGAGATCAGCATGAAGTGGGTGTTAATCCAGGTGCAGCCGTAACGCAGGCGCGCCGCCACCTGCATGGCGCGGCCCACATCGTGCGTCCACACCGAGGAGGCCAGGCCGTATTCGGAATCATTGGCCCAGGCGATGGCATCGTCCGTGTCCTTGAACCGTGTCACCGAAACCACCGGACCGAAGACCTCGCGGCGTACGATCTCGTCGCTCTGGCGGGCGCCGGCGATCACGGTGGGCTCAAAGAAGAAGCCCTTGCCCGTCTTGACCTTGCCGCCGGTGACCACCTCGATGTGCTTCTGGCCCGCGGCGCGCTCGACGAAGCCGGCCACGCGCTGGCGTTGTTCGGCGCTGATCAGCGGCCCCATCTCGACGCCGGCCATCTGCTGCGTGCCTACCTTGATGGTGCCCACGGCCGCGGCCAGGTCGGCCACCAGCCGCTCATAGACCTTGGCCCCCGCGTAGATGCGGCACGCCGCGGTGCAATCCTGACCGGCGTTGTAATAGCCGAAGGTGCGCACGCCGCTGACCACCGAGTCCACGTCCGCGTCGTCAAAAACGATCACCGGAGCCTTGCCGCCCAGTTCCAGGTGGGTGCGTTTGACGCCCTTGGCCGCGGCCGCCAGCACCTTCTCGCCGGTCGACACGTCGCCGGTCAGCGAGATCATGGCCACGGTCGGGTGCGAGATCAGCGGAGCACCGACGCTCTCGCCGCGTCCGCAGATGACGTTCACGACGCCGGGCGGAAATATCTCCGCCAGGGTCGTCGCGAGCCGCAGGGTGCTGAGCGGGGTCTGCTCCGAAGGCTTGAGCACCACCGTATTGCCGGCGGCGAGTGCCGGGGCCAGCTTCCACGCCGCCATCATCAGCGGATAGTTCCAGGGTGCAATCGAGGCCACCACGCCCACCGGATCGCGGCGGATCATGCTGGTGTAGCCGGCCAGATATTCGCCCGCCACGGCCCCGTGCATGGTGCGCGCCGCACCGGCGAAGAAGCGCATGACGTCGGCCACGGCCGGAATCTCGTCCCCGGTGACCGCCGCGAGCGGCTTGCCGCAGTTGGCGGACTCGAGCGCCGCGTAGTCGCCTGCGTCCGCTTCGATGCGGTCGGCAAGCTTGAGCAGCAGCGCGGCACGGTCCCTGGGGGCGGTTCCGGCCCAGCCGTCGAACGCGGCCCGCGCCGCATCCACGGCGGCGTCGATCTGGCCCTTAGACGCCTCGTGCACGGTCGCGAGCGTCTTGCCGCTGGCCGGGTCGAGCACCTGCTCGGCGGCGCCCTTGCCGTTAACCAGTTTTCCGTTGATCAGTAGTTTGGTATTCATGGCTGCTAGTTGTTGTGTCGCTGGAAGTTTGCCGATACATTCTCAATCATAAACGGCACCCGCCACAGCGCCTATATTCCCACATTCCGAGGAGTCGATCGTGCATAGCCTGAATCGCCACCCATCTCGCCCTGACCACACTGCTGCTGGTACTGGCCAGCGGCGGCGCAATCGCCGCCGCGGCGGCCAAGGCCGATCCGCAACTGACCGTGGCGGTCGCGAGCCCGGACCGGGCCGCCGCTTTCAAGGCGCGCGATGCGGCGCGCCATCCGGCCGAGGAGCTGGCTTTCTTCGGGCTCAAGCCCAACATGACGGTCGTGGAACTCTGGCCTGGCTCCGGCTACTGGAGCGAAATCCTCGGACCCTATCTGGCGGCGAGCGGCAAGTACTACGTCGCGCAGCCCCCGGCGGGAGACAAGGAAGAGGACGAAGGCATCGCCAAGTGGCGCGCGCGGATGGCAGGGCACAAGGATCGGGTCGGCAAGATTACCGAGACCACGCTGGGCAAGGATCGCTACGACATTGCGCCACCCAATTCCGCGGACCTCGTGCTGACATTCCGCAATCTGCACAACTGGGTGAATGGCGGTTACGCCGATGCCGCGCTCGCTGCCTGCTTCCGCGCCCTCAAGCCGGGTGGCATTCTCGGGGTCGAGGACCATCGCGGCCGCAACGACAAGCCGCAGGACCCGAAGGCGGAGAGCGGCTACCTGCGCCAGGACTACGCGGTGGCGCTGGCCAAGAAGGCCGGCTTCGAGCTGGTCGACTCATCCGAAATCAACGCCAATCCCAAGGACACCAAGGACTGGGTGGATGGCGTCTGGACCCTGCCACCGTCGCTCTCGCAGGGCGACAAGGACCGCGCCCGTTACATGGCAATCGGCGAAGCAGACAACTTCGTCCTCAAGTTCCGCAAGCCGGCGCATTGAATAGCGGCGGGCTGAGCGGCCGACAGCGGCCGCTCAGCCGGTCCTTAACGCCCAGGCGCGCGCCTGGACGCACACTCCGGCGTTCGAGATTCCAGCGACGGCAATCGCTACCGCGGCTCCCCAGCTTGACGATCTGCCGATCACGGCCCCGGCAACCGGTACTTCTCCATCCAGCGCGCGCTTGCTCTACAAGAGGCGGTCTATACTCGCTGGGCGTCCGCCGGAGTACCTGAACATGTCCAAGCTCTATGGCGATTCTCATCGCGAACTGCAGAAGCGCTTCGATACCGAACGACTGGCCGATCGCATCGAGCAACGGCTGTGCCGCGACCGATTGACTGCCGATGATCACCAGTTCATCGAACGCCTGGACATGTTCTTCCTGGCGACCGTCAACGCCGCGGGACAGCCGACTTGCTCGTATAAGGGCGGCGATCCGGGCTTTGTGCGGGTGATCGACGAGCGCACGATCGTGTTCCCGAACTACGACGGCAATGGCATGTACCTGTCGATGGGCAATGTCGCAGCGCATGCACAGCTTGGATTGCTGTTCATCGACTTCGCACGGCCCCAGAGGCTGCGGGTCCACGGCACGGCGCGCATTATCGAAGCGGGCGCTATCGCACCGGCCTATGTCGGGGCGCAATTTCTGGTCACCGTCGCCGTGCAGCAGGTCTTTCCTAACTGCCCGCGCTACGTCCATACCTGCCAGGAGATCGCGCCGTCACAGTTCGTGCCCCGCGCCGGCGAACCCACGCCGGTACCTAAGTGGAAGCGCATGGACTGGGCCAGCGACGTGCTGCCCGCGGGCGATCCGGCACGCCAGCCGGACGTCGGGTAAACGCCTGCGCTAAGCGTTCCGCGCCAGCAGCGCCTTGCGCCGTGCCAGGCTCGCCGCCGGCCAGTACTTTTCGCGGTCGTAATATTCGGGCACTACGGGCGCCCCCGGGGTCAGGATCAGCCACGGCTGCTTGGTGCTCGTATAGATATGTATGTCCGGTGGAAACTGCGCCGGCTGATCGAGCGTGCCCACGCGCACGAAGCGCAGCACCGACCCGGCGCCCGAATAGCAGCTCCAAAGCGCAAGGCGGCACGTCGGGCAACGCGCAATCTGCTGGCCCTTGCCGCTGGCCGAGGGCGTGTGCACCAGGTCAGGTTCGCCATTGAGCAGTTCGACCTGATCGGACTCGATCATGGCGTTCAGTGCAAACGAGGCGCCAGATTCGCGCTGACACCAGCTGCAATGGCAGCAGTGCACGAATAGCGGTCGCCGGTGCAGGCGGTACCGCACTTGGCGACAATCGCAGCCGCCCGCCGCCGAAATGCTCTCGCTGTCCATCGTCTCGACCTCCGCCTGTTGCTGTGAGGTTTGGCTCAGTGCCCGGTCCTGAATTGCGTCCAGATCCGCGTCACGCTGCGGTTTGCCTCGTCGGGCCGTGAATGCAGCCCCTGCAGGGTGCGCCGCAGCTGCGGCGGTGGATAGATGGCCAGATCGTCGCGCAGCGACGGATCGATCCGCGGAAGTGCCGCGCGGTTGGCAGAGGCGTTGCCCAGGAAGTTCGCGCCGCGCGCGGCGTTATCGGCGCGCATCATGAAATTGACGAACGCATAGGCCGCGGCCACGTCCGGCGCATCGGCCGGAATCGCGAATGCGTCCTGCCAGGTGATTGTGCCTTCCTCGGGAATCACGTAGCGGAATTCGGCCTTGCTTGCCGCTTCCGCGGCGCGCCGTCGGGCGATCACAAAATTACTGGTCCAGGTGACCATCAGGCAGATATCACCCGAGGCCAGATCGCTGATCTGCATGTCTCCATCGATCTTGCGCACGTAGCCGCGGATAGCCATCAGCTTACGGCCGGCGGCGGCCAGCAGTGCCGGGTCGGTGGTATTGGGGTCCGCGCCGTCGGCGATGAGCGCCACGGCGACCAGCTCGCTCGGGGCATCGACGATCGATATTCCGCAGACCGCGTACTTTGAAACTACCGCCGGATCGAACAGCATGCGCCAGCTGCCCGGCGGCGCATCGGGCGCGAGTCGCCTGATCTTCGCCACGTCGTAGGCAATGGCCGTCGTGCCCCAATCGTAGGCCACGGCGTAACGATTTCCGGGGTCCTCGGTCGCTAAGCGCGCCATGACCTCGGCATCAAGGTTGTTCCAGTCCGGAAGCTTGGACCGATCGAGTTCGCGAAACACGTGTGCCCGCGTCAGGCGCCCAAGCTCGCTCGAGGCCACCACCGCGACGTCGTAACCCGTGTGACCGGTGAGCAGAGTCGCTTCGAGCGCCTCCTGGCTCGGGTAGGTCACCAGATGGACCTGGACGCCCGCCTCCTTCTCGAAGTCCGCGATGACCTCGGGAGCGAGGAAGTCCGACCAGGAGTAGATATTCAGCGCATGCGCCGCGGCGGCGGCGGGGCCGGGCGACCTGCCGCAGGAGCCCAGCGCCACCGCCATGAGCATGAGCGCCCCGCTACAGATTTTGCACGTCGGTTGCCGCATGGCGCGCCCTGGTTGCTTGGACGGAACGCTCGGCATCTCGCTGCTATTGAACCACAACAATCGCGGGAAATCGCCGCGTCCTCCGCCTATTGGTTCGGGGGCCGGAAGTCTCTGCGCAATATCACGATCCAGGTGACGAGCGCCGCCATGAAGGTGGCCAGCCCCGTGGAGAACCGTAGGCTGTCGAGCACCGGCGGGGAGCGGGTATTCGCCTGCACCACCTGCCAATGCACGTAACACAGGAACGCGGCCAGCAGCACCCCGAAAAACATCATGTGCCGCTGCAGCCGCCCGACGGTGTCGGCACGGCGCTCGGGCGCCAGCCAGTACTCGCGGTGCGGAATATTGATGCGGGTGTTCGGCAGCCGCAGCGCCCGGTTGATGAGGAAGTTCAGGGCCAACGGCAGCAGCACCACGAACACCAGCATGAACCGTATATAGAAGCCGCGCGCCATATAGCCGTTGGCTTCCCCGGCCGGGCCAAAGTGGGTGGCAATCACATCGGGCAGCGTGGCGGCGGTCCTGATCACGAACAGTGCCGCCAGCGCAATGGCCAAGTAATAGCAGATCCCGGCTGCGGATTTCTTCATGCGTCCTCGCGCTGTGTCGGGTCCCTAGGCCGATACCAGGGCCGCCACCGCGCTCCGGTACACCTCGGTGGGCTCTTCCCCGCTCGCCACGGTCGTATTCAGGTCGCGCAGCAATCCATCCTGCAGCCCGTATACCCAGCCGTGCACGGACAGTTCCTGGCCGCGCTCCCAGGCGTCGCGGGCAATGGTCGTCTGGCAGACATTGGCCACCTGCTCAATGACGTTCAATTCACACAGGCGATTGGCGGCGGCCGCCTCGCTCCCGGCGGCGCTTACGCATTCTGCGTGTTTCTGGCGCACGTCCTGCACGTGCCGCAGCCAGTTGTCGCTCAGGCCGATGCGATCGCGGCGCAGCGCCGCGCCCACGCCGCTGCAGCCGTAGTGGCCGCAGACGATGATGTGGCGCACCTTGAGGATATCGACCGCGAACTGCATGACCGACAGGCAGTTGAGATCCGTGTGCACGACCAGGTTGGCGATATTGCGATGCACGAACAGTTCGCCCGGCAGGAGGTCGACGATGTCGTTGGCCGGCACGCGGCTGTCGGAACAGCCGATCCACAGGTAGGCGGGCGACTGCTGCCTGGACAGCTTGCTGAAGAACTCCGGGTCGTGCCGCAGGATGCGCTCGGCCCAGCGGCGGTTGTTGTCAAAGAGCTGGCTCAGCGTGCGCATGGGCGATTCCCTCAGTGGGCCATGGCCTGGTAGTCGACCGTCATGTTCGCAAGCAGGCGCACGCCAAGCTCCAGGCCACTTTCGTCGACCTTGAAGCGCGGCGAGTGGTTCGGTGCGTATTCGTCCAGGCTGGCGCCGGGCTTGCGCACGCCCAGGAACACGAAGACGCCCGGGATTTTCTTCTGATAGAAGGAGAAATCCTCGGCAATCGTCTGCGGCGGGCATTCCAGCAGGTGCTCCTTGCCGGCCACGCGCGCGAGCGTCGGCAGGATCTGCGCCGTGAGCGCCGGATCGTTGTAGGTCACGGGATAGGACACCTCCTCGCCCATACTCATCTCCGCGCTCGCACCCGAAGCCGCGGCAATATCCTCGGCGGTGCGCTTGATGCGCTGCTCCACCTCGGTGCGCGCCTGTGGGTCCAGCGTGCGCACCGTCCCGTACAGCGTCACCGTGTCCGGGATGATGTTGAATCGCTGGCCCCCTTCGATCCGGCCAATGGTCAGGACCACGGGCGCCTTGGTGAGGTCCGTCTGGCGGCTGACGATGGTCTGCAAGCCCATCACGATCTGCGCGGCCGCCGTGACCGGATCGACGCCGTTCCAGGGCAAGGCGCCGTGGGTCGAGCGCCCGTGCACGACAATTTTCAGATTGTCAGCCCCGGCCATGATGCCGCCCGCGCGGTAGGCGACCGTGCCCGCCTCGAATTGCGTAAGCACGTGCAGTCCGAATATCGCCTGCGGTTTGGGATCCTGATCCAGCACACCTTCTTTCACCATCAAGGCCGCGCCGCCCTCCTCGCCGGCGGGCGCCCCTTCTTCCGCGGGCTGGAATATGAACTTCACCGTGCCGTGCAGCTGCGGGCGCAGCTGCGAGAGCACCTCGGCCACGCCGAGCAGTATGCCCATGTGCGCGTCGTGGCCGCAGGCGTGCATCACGCCGACTTGCCTGCCGTCATATGTGGTGCGCACGGTCGACTTGAACGGCAGGTCGACCTCCTCGGTAACGGGCAGCGCGTCCAGCTCCGAGCGCAGCGCCACCACCGGACCGGGTTTGCCACCGCGCAGGATGCCCACGACCCCGGTCTTGGCGATGCCGGTATGCACCTCGATGCCCAGCGCACGCAGGTGTTCGGCGATGTAGGCCGCGGTCTCGGTCTCGCGATTGGACAGTTCCGGATGCTGGTGTATGTAGCGGCGGTTCGCGATCACGTGCGGTTCAACCTGATCGGCCAGCCGGTCGATGCTCCGATGCAGGGCATCGAGATCAGCGGAAGCGGAAGTCGCCGCCACTGCGGCCCCCCCGCCGGCAAGCGCAAGTACCGCGACCAGTGTCATGGTTGGAGTTGTCATGGAACCAGGTCCCCGGCTGCGGTCACGCGTTCCGGATCCCTCGAGTTCCGGGCCGGCCGCGGCAAGTATTATTTAAGGTGTACCGGCCATGCGGTCGTGCTTGACGAAGAATCGCTTGGCCAGAGCCACGAGCTGCCCTTCGCTGGGGTGGTCCACGGTCTCCCAACCGACGATCCGCGGCGCGATGTGGGGCCGATGCTTGTCGACGTAGTGCCGGAAATCCGCCTGCGCCTGGTGCGCGCCAGTCACCAGCACTTCCCTGATGTCCGTGAGCGCGTCGCACACCACACCGAAGAACTCGTGCTCGGTGCGCACCTGGCTGCCGTGCTGGCGGGTATGGTGGCTGTGGGCCTTGATCTTCTGCGTCTGCCCGGCGCCTGCGTCCAGGTGCAGCACCTGCGCGTGCTGATGATCGACCCATACCACCGCGTGCTGTTCGGACATGGCCTTCCCCGTTGGCTCGTTAGTGAACCGGGATTATAGCCGCGAACCGCGCGCCCCAAGCGGCGGTGATTGGTGGCGGTCGCACCGTCCTCGATGCCGGGTTACTTGCGCAGGCTGCGGCAGGCGATGGCGCGAGCGCCAATGCCGTTGTAGGGATCCCCGCCGGGGATCGCCTGGTCTTCCCAGGTGTCCAGCAAGCGCAGGTCGGCGAAGTTCGGCACTTTCCCCGGTTCCGCTCCAGGCCGATGGCTGCGTGCACTGGCCACGGCTCGCCCGGCTGCCGCCGTCTGATGGAAGGCACTGTGATCGCGTTTTGCTTCGGACATGTGCTGCTCCTGCGCCACCATGTTAGAACCTGGCGAGCGCAGGAAACCAGTCTGCCGGTCGGCTGGCGGGCACCGTTTGTCGGGCGCACGGCCGTCCAGCCGCCGAAAACGACCGTTCATCCGTCCGTGGCTTGCGACCTCTTTGCCGTGGCCGCCATTTAACAGGCATTCGGCAGCTGGCGGCGACAGTGTCACGATCACTCTCCTACACCTGCCGACTTACCTGCAAGCGCCCGTACCTCAGCACCGCTCGGAGGCGTCCCCGGCGGGCGTACCGACGCGGCCTTCGCCCACTTCAGCCTGGCGAGTGACGCGGCGTAGCGCGGATCCTGACGAAGGCTGCGGGTGGCCAACAGCGGCGAGAGGCGAATTTGTCCCGTGACTCGCCGGCTTGTCTATCGGGCGACCGGTTCCCTCATGCCCGCTAACGACTCCGCCGTCTGGCGCGCGACGACTGTTATGTCAATTGCAATAATTCGGCCGCGCCGAACGTCGCCTCCGGTAGACTGGCGCCAAGAGCCGAACGGCCACACAGCCATCATTGGGGGATTTCATGCAGGCGCGACGTTGCCCCGCCATCGCCGGGGCGTTTGCAATCTTGGGCCTTGCAGCCGGCAGCGCGCGGGCGACGGTGCAGCCGCGCGAGAACAACATCGTCGATCTGGTGAGCCAGTCGGAACTGATCCTGCGCGGCACCGTCAGTGAACTGACGGACGGCATCGACGCGCGCGGCATACCGTACACCGAGGTCACGCTGCAGGTCGCCGATGCGATTCGCGGCCAGGTGGGCCACGAATACACCTTCCGCCAGTTTGGCCTGCTCAAGCCACGCAGTGTCGGCAACGGCCTGGCCAACGTCACCGTGACGCCGGCCGGCTGGGCCACTTACCGCAAGGGCGAGGAGACCCTCCTGTTCCTCTACCGGCATGCGCAGTGGACCGGTCTGCAGACGACCGTGGGCCTTGGGCAGGGCCAGTTCAGGATCGCCATGGCCGGCGCCTCCAATCACGTCGATAACGCCGGCTTGTTTGCGCACCTGCAGGTCGACCCCGGGCTGCTGAGTGAATCCGACCGCCGCGTCATCAATACCGAAAGAGGCGCGGTCAATGCCAAGGCCTTCGTGGCTCTGGTACACAAGATCGTGCACGACCGCTGGATCGAGCAGGGAGGCATGCGCAATGAGCCGCGCTAACTCCATGCGCTGTGCGGCGCTGCTGGCGCTGGGCGCGGTGCTTGCCGGCGTGGCCACGGCGGGCGGCCCGCTGCTGGTCGATCCCGACACCGCTACCGCCTTCCGCTACGGGCCCGCCCCGGTTCCGGTCTATTACGACCTCGGCAATTTCGGCGTGACCTGGGATTACTCGACGCCCACCCCGACGAAGATCGTGTTCGACAATGCCGTCGGGGCGAAGCTCGTGCGCACGGGGTACGGCAACTGGTCCAAGGTACCGACGACCTCGCTCCGCGCCAAGGTGGAGGGCAACTTCTCGCTCAAGGGCCTCCCGGATATCGACGCTACCAACATCACTCGCGTCATTGGCACCCCCAACGGTCGCGGCATCTACGTGGTGTTCGACGCCGACGGCAGCATCATGCAGAACTTCTTCGGCGTGTCCGACGGCGTGCTGGGGATTTCCTCACCGCAGTACGCGATTGACGGCACCACGACGATCACCGAGAGCTTCGTGGTACTGAACGGTGCCGCCGTCAGTCCGCAGGACACCGGTGCCGCCAGTTTCCAGGGCGTCGCGACCCACGAATTCGGCCATTCGCTCGGCCTCGCTCATAGCCAGGTGAACGGGGCCGTGGTGTTCTTCAATGATGCCGTCGGTCCGGCCAGCTGCGGTGCGTTGCCCTACGGTGGCACGCCCAGCCGCAACGACGTCGAGACGATGTATCCGTACATCGATCCGACCCCCGGCACGGGAAGCGGCGTCGGACAGGGCGACGTGCACACCCTCGATTCGATGGCTTCGATCTCCGATCTCTACCCCGGAGCCGGTTGGCCCGCGGCCTACGGCAGCATCGTGGGCAAGGTCTACGACCTCAATGGCAAGATCCCGCTCACGGGGGTCAACGTAATCGCGCGCAACGTCGGCGATCCCTACGCGGGCGCCAATTCAGCCATCAGCGGCCAGATGACCCAGGGCGCACTGGGGCCCGACGGCCGCTTTGCAATCCACGGGCTGATCCCGGGACAGCGCTACGTCCTTTACCTGGATGCGCTGGTGGCCGGCGGCTTTTCGACGCCGCCGCAGTGGTTCCTGCCGGGCGCCGAACCGTTCTACGCGAACGGAGGCAACGAGGGGAAATACAATCCTTGCCGGTACACCGTGATTGCCGCGCGTGCCGGTAGCACCACGAACGCGCCGATCCGATTCCGGCTCAAGCCGGGTGCGCCGCTGCTCTATCAGCTCGGCTACGGTACGGGCGTGACCGGACTGAGCGGCGACGGCTCGGTGGCGGTCGGCAACTACGGTCGTGGCGGACCGGTGTTCCGCTGGACGGCCAAGACCGGCGTGGTGCCGATGGACGCCGTCAGCACCGGCGAGATCACCTCCATCTCCGAGAATGGCAGGTACCTCTCGACCAATCTGCTCAACCCCGACACCGATACCGCGCGCGGCGCGTTTCGCTGGGATGCGGCGAACGGCTGGCTGCCGGTGGCCCCGCTCGGCGCCTGCGGCACCGATACCACCAGTAACTTCGCGGTCGACAACGACGGCGCCGTTTACGGGCTCGCGTACCGGAGCTGTGTAAGCTACAAGGCCTTCCGCTGGACTCCGAAGGCGGGATCGATGCCGCTGCTGCCGCCCAGCCTCAAGCCCAACGGTCAGTCGGTCAATTCGCGCGTCAACAAGGTTTCGGCCGACGGCCGCACCATCGTCGGCTGGCAGGAGGATCCGGTAACCGGCCAATGGGAGGGCGTGGTCTGGAATTCGGGCGTACCGAGCCTGGTGCGTACGCCGTCGGGAGAATTGGTCGACGAGGTCACGGCCGTGAGCGCCGACGGTCTGCTCATCGGCGGGGCGCTGTACGACGGGCAGCTGCCCCTAGGCAACGGCTACCGGCGCCGCGCGACCGGCGGACGCATGCAATGGGTCCAGCCCCTGCCAGGCGACGCCAGCCCTGCCTCGCCCAACGCCATGTCGGGCAACGGCAAGGTGATGGCGGGATTCAGTGGCAATCCATTCCTCAGCTTCAATCCCGGACCCTTCCTCTGGACGCCCGAACTGGGCACGGCGAACCTGGACGACTTCGTGCACCAGCAGGGCACCGCGACGGAGCAATGGTTCAGCCTGTGGGAGCCGACGGCAATTTCCGACGACGGCAAGGTGATTGGCGGCTGGGGCGTGGGCTACATCGGCTATTCCGGCTGGGTGCTAAAGATCGACACCGCCTTTGTCTGCCACGGGTCGGACAGCTCGCGTGGCACGGGGAAGAAGGCCTCGGCCCAGACGCTGAAGGTCGACTTCCCGACCGAATTCGACCAGCACCTCGCGCATGGCGACACGGTCGGGCCCTGCCGCGGCTGAATTCCAGGACGGGCCAGCGCGCCAACGCTGGCCCGCCACCCCCGCGCCGCCCGTTGCTCCGTACAGGCGCACGGCGCGTACATCCATGATCCATGATCCCAGGCGATCCATTACGCCGTGGAACGGCGTCCACATCACGAACTCGTGGCGGGCCGATCGAACCCGTGACCGCTTGATCACGGCCACCGAGCCGCTCCCGGAGTAGCCTACGACCGGCGACTGCTGGAAACATTTCAATCGATTATGATGGCCCAGGACAAAGGGAGGGGGCATCCATGAAAAGACGTCAATTCGTCGGCGCGAGCCTGGCGCTCGCGGCCACCTGGCCGCTGCGCGGATTCACGGCTGTCCTCAAAGGTGTCGGCGACTTGCCGGCCAAGACCCTTGCCGGCGGCGAAGTCGTGCTGCCGGGTTCCTCCATAGAGGCGCTCGCCGCCGGACTGCGCGGCGAGGTGCTGCTCGCAGGCAGCCCGGACTACGACCGGACGCGTCGCCTCTGGAACGCGCTGTTCGACAAGAAGCCGGCGCTGATCGCGCGCTGCACCGGCGCTGCCGACGTGCAGATGGCCGTGAATTTCGCCCGCGAGCACCAGTTGCTGACCGCGGTGCGCGCCGGCGGACACAGCTTTTCGGGCAAGTCGAGCTGCGACGGCGGGCTGATGATCGACCTGCAACCGATGCAGGGCGTGCGCGTTGATCCGGAAGCCAAGCGCGCCTATCTCGAGTCGGGCTCGCTCCTTGGGCAGCTCGATCACGAATGTGCCGCCTTCAAGCTCGCCACCACGGCGGGCACCGTCTCGCACACCGGCGCCGCGGGTCTCACGCTCGGCGGCGGCCTCGGCCGGCTGGGCCGGCGCTTTGGGCTTGCCTGCGATAATGTCGCCTCCTTCGATATCGTGACCGCCGACGGACGTTTCCTGCGGGCCAACGACAAGGAGAACCCCGATCTCTACTGGGGCCTGCGCGGCGGTGGCGGCAATTTCGGCGTCGTGACCTCGATCGATTACCGGCTGCACGACATGGATCCGGTGATCCTCGGTGGCAGTATCGTCTGGCCCCTGGCCCAGGCGCGCGATGTGCTGCGCTATTACCGTGATATCGCCCTGGACGCGCCCGATGTCGTCAACCTGAGCCCGAACCTGCACTGGGAACCCGATGGGCCGATGGTTGGCATCGAAGTGTGCTGGTCCGGGGATCGCGCCAAAGGCGAGGCCTGGCTCAAGAAGCTGCGTGCGTTCGGCAAGCCGGCGCATGACGACATCGCGCCGATGCCCTATGTGGCCATGCAGTCCGGCGACGATGATTCGCTTGCGGCCGGCGGATATTACTATTTGAAGAGCGGCATGATGACGCAGCTCAAAGATGACGCCATCGATCTCACCATCGACTCGTTCAGGCGCATGCCCAACTGGTACTTGATGTTCATCGAACACGGCGGCGGCGCGTACCACCGGGTAGCGCCGGCGGCGACGGCCTTCCCCAATCGCGACATGGCTTTCACGCTTGCGGGAATCGCCATCTGGCCGAACAAGGACGGCATCGAAGAAAACCTGGCAAAGATGCGCGCCAACTGGCAGGAACTGGCACCGCTGACCAAGGGGTTCTATACGAACTATGCTGATGCGGACGTAACGATGGCAGGCCATCGTGAGAACTACGGTGCTAACTTTGAGCGGCTGGTGGCACTGAAGGCGAAATACGACCCGAACAACCTGTTCCGGCTGAACGCGAACATACCGCCAAAGATGGGGTGACAGCGCCGGCCTGTGACGACCTTCGCTGCTGCAGCATCAGATCGGAGCCGTAGCGCCCGCCACAGCGGCACTATGACCTAGCAGAGACGATCGCGCATGCTCGCCGGGTCCGCGCCACATGGGAAGCACTATGCCGAATATTCCCGACGACATTTTTACTGAACCCGAGGACGTCTCACCGGACACGCTGGCCAACCTGGGCCCGCTGCGCCACCTGGCCGGCGTGTGGCAGTCCGACCAGGGCGTAGACCTCAGCCCGAAAGCGCAAGGTCCCGAGCGGCGCGTATTCCGGGAACACATCCGGATGGTGCCGATCGATCCGCAGGCAAATGGCCCGCAACTCCTCTATGGGCTGCGCTACCACATCCATATCAACACGCCCGAGGAGGCCATCACCTTCCACGATCAGGTCGGTTATTGGCTATGGGAGCCCACCACCGGGTTGATCATGCAATCCATTGCGATACCGCGTGGTCAGGTGGTGCTGGCGGGTGGAACGGCACGGCCGGATGACAGGCGCATTTCAGTCGAGGCGCGGCGCGGCGATACCTGCTTCGGAATTTGCTCGACCCCCTTCCTAGAGCTGGCGTTTCGCACCGATTATTACCGCATCGACATTACCTTCAACGATGATGGCAGCTGGACCTATGTGACGCGCACCGATTTGGCGGTCAGGGGCAACACGCCGGCGTTCGACCACCGCGACACCAATACCTTGCGACGGATCGCGCCGCCGTCGCCGAACCCGCTCGTCGGTCTATTGAAGAGTGGCGGAGTAGGCTGAGTGCTGTCATAGATTAAGGTATCTCGCGATCGTGTCACCCGTGTACCGCACCCAAGCCAATTGGGCCACCCGCTTGCGCACCGCGGCATCGGGGCAAAGGCTCACCCGGCGGTCCAGGTCGTGAGCAAACAGCCTCCTCCGCACGAGGCGCACTGGCCGGAAGCGGCCATATTCACACTCGGGCATTCGTCCCTCCCCATAGAACGATTTATTGCGCTGCTGCACACCTATGGCATTGCACGCCTCGCTGATATTCGCACCGTGCCGCGCTCGCGTCACAACCCGCAATTCAACAACGACGCGCTGGCCCGTGCGCTGAAGCCGGAGAAGATCGAATATGTTCCCCTGCCGGCACTCGGGGGGCTGCGCCATCCGCGCAAAGATTCAACGAACACCGGCTGGCGCAACAAGAGCTTTCGCGGTTACGCCGATTACATGCAGACCGAAGAATTCGCAGCGGGCCTCGCGACCCTCATGGACATGAGTCAAGCGAAACGCACCGCCATCATGTGCGCGGAAGCGGTGCCTTGGCGCTGCCATCGTTCCCTGGTGGCCGATGCGCTCGGCGTGCGCGGCATTCTGGCGGTCGAGGTCTTAACGGAGAGCAGCTATCGCCTGCATCAGTTGACGCCGTTCGCACAGCGTGGAATGGAACGCGAATTACCTATCCCCCGGAACAAGCTTCACTGCCGTTGTGAGTTGCGGTCCCTACCCGATATCGCGCTGAGGGTTTCTTGGATTTATCTGTCATTTTTGGCCTGGCATCTGCGTTGAGCTGCGGCGCAGGCGACTCCGCCCACCGGCCAACGCCCGCCATGTAGGAGACTTCCTACGCCGATGGCCGTGGCGCATGAGTTGCCGTAACCCTTCCCCGCCACCCGAACCGCCCGCTGCGACCGGTCGACCTTTTTCGGGCGTTGCACCGGTGTTGATATGTGAACTCTCAACTGTAGGCACAGGCGCCGAGCGTATTATGGTGCGAGTTCGCCAGGCTCGGACATAAGTGGCTTGCCCGGAAATCTAGTGACGTCCGTCACAAAAATGCTATTTTCGGCCTATCTAATGGCGCCCAGGGGGTGCTGGCAAGTGCCCTAGAATTCTGCCTATCGACGCACCGGCACCTTCAACTGATCCATACGGAAACACGCACAATGCGCAAGTTACACACCCGCAGGCTGGCTCAACGCACCGGGGCTATTTTGCTGGCTGTACTGCTTACCGACGCCGCGCTCAGCAGCGCCTCCGCACAGATCGCGTTCGACGACGTGTCGGTCGCGGCCGGCTTTGCCAACACCGCGACCGAGACCTGGGGCGCAGCCTGGGGCGACCTGGACGGCGACCATTACCCCGACTTGTTCTCCAGCAACCATCGCATGCGCGCGACCCTGTTCCACAACAACCAAAACGGAACGTTTACCGACGTCTCCAAGCAGGTCGATTTGTCCAAGACCCCCGGCTGGACCGGCGGTCGCGCCGACGTCGACACGCATGGCGCCACGTGGGCCGACGTGAATAACGACGGACAGGAGGATCTCATCGAAGCCGTGTCCAGCAGCGCTGATCACCTGTGGATCAATAACGGCGGAAAACTGACCTTATCCACCATACCGTATGCGGTGGACAAGATCCCAACCCGCTCCAAGCGCCAGATTCTGTTCTTCGACTACACCGGCGATGGCCTCCTTGACATGGCCTCGATTGGTTTGAACGGCTCGACTTTCTCTCCGCAGATGGCCTTCTCTCCGCCGATGAACAATATCTTTGGCAGTGGCCGTCATATTTCGCAGTCAATGGCCTGCTATTCGGAAGGCGAGTGGGGGCACATTTCGGACATCAATTCCAGTCCGGGGTTTGAGGTGATTTGCGGGCCGCGCAACGGAACCTACCCGCAGGTCAATGCGTTTGCGAGCGGCGTGGCCTCGAGTCTGACGTCGATATACACGCAGTACAGTCCGATCGTTGACGCGACCACCCTGGATTACGACGGCGATCTGCAACCCGACCTGTTCCTGATGCGCAGTTCGGAGCGGCCCTCGGATGCCTATCAGTACTCGCCTACCGGTTTTGAGATGCAGATCATCACCGCCGCGCACAAGACCAAGTCCGTGACTTTCCAGAGCGCGGGCATTCTGACCCTGTCGGTGAGCCTGCGCTCCGGTCTCAACTCGAGCGACCCGCAGTACGAAGGCGACCCCCAATATATCTTCATCGGCAGCGCCAACTATCACCCCGGCGCCCTGACCTTCCAGCTCGACCCTGCTGATCCCAACAATGCGGGCGTCGTGAGCGGATCTACCGGCATCAACATCGGCTACGCGCCCGACACCGGGACCTGGACGATCTCGCAGGGCAACAACGTGTACAACTACAGCTACGTGCAGGTGACTTCGACGGACACCATCAGCGGCCTGACCTTCTACGGCGCGAGTGGCTCAGACATCGGGTACAAGCCGATATTGCTCCACAACAACGGCAGTGGGGGTTCACTCAGGTGTTGAACGCGGGCTTCAATAGCCAGGCGCGCTGCCAGAGCGTCGTCAGCGGTGATTTCGACAACGACATGCACGAGGATCTTTTCCTGGCCTGCACCGGAGGTTCCCACAACATGGCCAACCGCCTGTTCAGGAACAATGGCAACGGCACCTTTACTGAAATCGCCAATGCCGGTGGGGCCGCGGGCCACATCGGTGCCGCCGTGGCCGAGCACGCCGGTACCCACGAGAGCGTCGTGGTGGCCGACTACGACCTCGACGGCTTTTTGGATCTGCTCGTGACCAACGGCGACAACATGCGGCCGCTGTATCTCGGTGGACCGAAGGAGCTGTTTCACAACCGCGGCGGCAACGGCAATAACTGGGTGGAATTCGACCTGGTCGGCACCACCTCCAATCGCGACGCCATCGGCTCTAAGGTGTATGTGACGGCGGGCGGCGTGACGCAATATCGCGAGCAGAATGGCGGCTACCATAAATGGTCGCAGAACTTCATGCGCGTGCACGTTGGGCTTGCTGACCAACACGGTGGTCGATACCACCACGGTGGTGTGGCCCGACGGCACCCAGACAACGTACACCGGGCTGGCGGCCGACCACATCTATCAGCTCAAGCAGGACGGGACCTACACTCAGATCCATTGACGCGCGGCGTCAGACGCAGCCCGGCGCACCCCGAGCGCAACTTCGCCAACGGGCTTCGCTTGTTGGGAAGTTGACCACCTCGGGTTGCGGCCGGTTGGCGCCCGCTGGGTGGGGTTGGTTGTATTCTGGATGTACGCTGGCCGGAATCGCCGGCGGCGCGATCAAGATCCGCGCCGTTAGCAAGTGACGCTGGATCCTCGCACCGCGGGCCTGCCCAGCCTCGCGCCAGCTCTACGCGCTCAGCCCTTGACGTTCAAATTTATGGGCCTGGTCACGAAGGTCCGCGGTTTGCCGGTCTGAGTCGCGACCACTGAATCCGTGACCCGCACGGAGAACTTGTAGGCACCGGATTTGGTGGGCACGCCCTGAATGACGCCGGTCGATGAATTCAGCGTCAACCCAGGCGGGAGCAGTCCGGACGTTACCGTCCAGGAAAACGGGCCCTTGCCACCCCAGGTCTTCATCGGCAAGCTGAACGGCGTGCCAACGTTGCCGCTCAGAGGGTTCTTTGTGGGCATGATGGCCAGCCCGAGCTGCTGCTGGGTGCGCGTCAACAGCGAAGCCTTCAGAGCACTCAGCGTGGAGTCCTTGTGGCGACTGGTCAATTCATAGGGGTCGGCAATCTCGTCGTAGAGCTCCTCGTCGCCGTTCCAATACTTGACGTACTTCCATCGCCCGTCTCGCACTCCGGCCCAAATGCCGCTGGGACCGCGGGACGAGGTGGTTTTTTCGAAAAAGAAATCGGTTCTCCACGGCTGCCCGGGTACGTTCAATAAGGGCACCAGGCTCGTGCCGTCGGTCTTTCTGGAGATTCCGGCGAGTTCGAAGAGCGTGGCGCCCAGATCCAGACTCGGCAGGACGAAGCTGTCTTCGGTACGCGGCGCAACGCCCGGCATGAGCACAATGAAGGGAACGCGCATGGCTTCTTCGTAGGCGGAGTCCTTGCCCCATATGCCGTGCTCGCCCCACATGAAGCCGTTGTCGGACGTGAAGATGATCATCGTGTTTTTGAATCTACCAAGGCTCTTGAGTCGCGCAATCACGTCCGCAATCGAGCGATCAACGCTTTGCAGCGACTGCAGCTGGTGACGTACGAACACCTCGTTATCCACGTCTTTGGATTTTCGTACCCATGTGGGCTTATCACTCAGGTCGGTCTCGCCGTAGCCGCGACCCGTGTATACATAGTCCGAGAACAAGCCCAGATCCTCCGGCGCGCCGGTCGCCCGGGCGTGCGGTGCGCTGGGCGCCCAAAGCACAAAGAATGGTTGCGCCGCGGGCGTGCTGCTCAGGAAACTCAGCACCTGGTCGCGTTCAAAATACGTCGTGTACTGCTGGGCATTGGCGATCGTGCCTACGCCGGGATTCTGGTTGCTTGTCCCGCTGGTGTACTGAAACGACTGCCAGTTGGTGGTCGTGCTGAATGAATGCCTGCCGACCCACTTGCTCCAGCCCGGAGGAACGTACTTTCCCATTCCCTCATAACCGTTGATCCACTTACCCACAAACTCAGTTCTATAGCCCGCCGCCTGCAGCGCCGCACCCAGGTTTCCCTTATCGTCGAAAACCTTCGCACCGCCGTCGGGCAGTGCATTCTCCAGCACGCCGGTGTTCTGCTCGCGGTACCCACCAGAATAAAGCATCGCCCTGCTGGGCCCACACAGCGGCGAGGGCATGTAGGCGCTGGTGAAGGTCACGCCCTGCGATGCGAGACTGGTGAGATTGGGCATCCGGTTCAACGTGTCGAAGCGCTGGTCATCCGTCAGGATGAGGAGCACATTCATCGGCGGCGTTGCAGCCGGCGCTCCGGCGCCGAAAGCTCTGTCGATCTGAGCGCCAGCGCTGCCTACGATCAGCAACGCTGCAAGCGCCACGCGGGCGCGCGATCGGAAGATGATTCGCATAATTAAATGATCCCGTATCGCAACTCGTTGTGCGTCGATATCAAAGGCGTTGACGTAATGTACCTGTGTCTACACCGGACGCGCCCGCTGTCGCCCTACAGCGACGTCGGGCAATTTGAAGCATTGATTTCCCTGAGAGATTCACCGCCTCAGGGCATTACTGAATCTGACTCCCGCAGCGACGTCGTCTTCGCCGAACCAGCGAAGCGCGCCGGCGTCGAGATAAACGGTCGGGCGAGTCAACTTCTGCTGCACTAACTGCTCGCCGTTTGGGCCAAGGATTACCCGGAACGCAATCATCGCGCTATTTTTCAGCGGATACGATTCCGCAGCACGTGTTAGCCCGCGCGCTTCCGGCTCCCTGTTTGTGGCCACTCTACAGACCTTTCGGGGGGCGCCCCAGGAGTCCGGGGCTGGGAAAGGCCGGGGATAGGGCAAGGGCGGGGAGCTTGGCGGAAGGCAAGCCGATCAAACACCAGATCCAACGCCGTCATCTCTGAGTAAGTGGCTGTTGATGCTGCCCGGAAACGCTTAGTCTAAGTAGCCGCTTCCGCTACGTTGCAACCCAGCCTTGACGGGAGCATTCTGGCCTGGTCCGGTGCCCGGACCGCACGGATGGGGCGCGTCCGATTAACAACCCCAAAATGGCACTGGATAGGGAGACCTACTGACTATCTATGGGGAAGTTCTACCGGTAGGTTATCGGGTTCGGCAGCGCACGTTTTTCGGCGAGCCGCGCGCGCTGGCCTATCTCGCCTTTACCGAAGCGTGGGAGCGCTTTTCCTACTACGGCATGACCGCGATATTGGTTCTTTACATGAGCCAATCGCTATTCCAGCCGGGACATATTGAGCATATCGTCGCATTTGCGCCACTGCGCTCCAGTCTCGAAGCCGTCTTCGGATCGCTGAGCACGCTGGCACTCTCCTCACTAATCTTCGGGCTTTATACCGGCTTCGTTTACGTGACGCCGATCGTCGGCGGATGGGTCGCGGATCGGTGGCTGAGCCGACGCCAGGCAGTAGTTTCGGGAGCGCTGCTGATGAGTGCTGGTCATGTGGCGATGGCATTCGATGCGTCCTTTCTAGTCGCTCTCGTTTTATTGATCGTGGGTTGTGGATTGCTGAAGGGCAACATTTCCACACAAGTGGGCACACTCTATTCGTCCGATGACGGCGCTGGACAGACCCGCGGGTTTGCGATCTTTTCCATGGGAATTAATGTGGGCGCGGTTATTGGACCCTTGGCCTGCGGTCTGCTTGCACAGCTATACGGATGGCATGCAGGTTTTGGGCTCGCGGGTGTGTTGATGTTAATCGGACTGGCGACTTATCTGGCTGGCTATCGTGAGCTCGTAGACATGGCGCGTTCGGCAAATCCAGCTCGGTCCCGGCTGCCGCCCCTTGATCGTGCTCAATGGCGCGCCGTGCTTGCGTTGTGCGCTGTGATGCTAATCACCGTCTTTCAAACCATCGCGTACTATCAATGCGGAAACATGGCGCTCGTATGGATAAGCCGCGACGTGGATCTCCGATTTCTGGGATTCACGCTTCCCGTAGCATGGTTTAATTCCGTAGACTCCTTTGCGGCCATCGTTATGGTTCCGGCGGTTTTCGCCTTGTGGCGATGGCAGAGGGCTCAGACCAAGGAGCCTGGGGAAATCAGCAAGATCGGGATCGGGGCGTGGGTTGTCAGCCTTGCGAATCTCCTTCTGGCAGGGGTCAGCGCGGTTACCGGACGGGTACCGGTTATGGTACCGATCGCTTACCTGTTCTTGCTCGGGATTGGTTTTCTCTACTACTGGCCCACGCTGCTCGCGCTCGTCGCCCGCGCGTCGCCGGCCAGAGTTCGCGGAACGATGATGGGGCTGGTGTTTGTGACAATGTTTTTGGCCAACATCGTCATCGGCTGGCTCGGTACATTCTTCGAGCGAATGACTGCGACTCACTTCTGGAGTATGCATGCGGCAATTGCGGCAATGGGAGGCATCCTGGCATTGACTTGCAGACGGCGGCTCGCGCGCCTCATTGGCGCAGATTGCGCCTAGGAATCACGACCGGACTCAATCTCTGAGACATCGATCCGCTGGGCGGTCATCCAGTGCTGGGCCTAACCGGCCGCTGGCAGCCCGACGCCGCCTTTCCACACCTGGAATGCGCGCCTGGAGACAGCCACTCGACTTAGCTGTAACGCGTCATTGCAAGCTAGCCTCGACGGGCGCATTCTGCCCTGCAACGGGGCGGGGACGACAAGACCCAGTATGGTCGAGAATCACGCGCCAGGGTTTCAGGCGGCCCACGGCATGAACGTGTTTATCAGCTACGCCTCGCAAGACAAGGGCGTAGCCGAACTCGTCTGCCACGCCGTTGAAAGCGCCGGATTAGTCTGTTGGATTGCGCCCCGCGATGTGGTTCCCGGCGAGTCTTTCGCCAGTGCCATTGTCCATGCGATTGATGCCACCCAAGTTATCGTGCTCGTCCTGTCGGAGTACTCCGCCTCCTCTCAACACGTACTCCGAGAAGTGGAACGGGCCAGTTCGAAGCGACACCCCGTCATCGCCTTCCGAATTGACCTCGCCCCGATGCCGGCCGATTTTGAGTACTTTCTCAACACCTCGCAGTGGCTCGATGCCAGCGCCATCGGGGTCAAAAACGCCTTACCAAGGTTAGTAGATGCAGTAAAAAGTGCGTTGACGCAACCCTCTACCGGGCCACACGTCAACGCTGGCGCTGCCGCCACCGCAAAGACGACTCCGCGGCGGAGCCGCGCACTCGTGGTGAAGGCCGTTATCGCCGTGCTGCTTGTTATTGCGGGCGGAGTTTTATGGCATTTTGCTCGCGCGCCTCAAGGGTCTTTGGCATCAAAAGTAACCGGGACGGCGCAGGGGACCGTCGCCTCAGTGCATGCCCTGACCGCAGTTCCCCCGGAACGGTCGATTGCGGTGCTTCCGTTTCTGGATATGAGTGAAAAGCATGACCAGGAGTATTTCTCAGACGGATTGTCGGAGGAACTCATCGACATGCTGACGAAGGTTTCTGATCTACGTGTGCCCGCACGTACGTCGTCCTTCTACTTTAAAGGGAAACAGGCCACGATCGCTGAGATCGCCAAAGCGCTTGGCGTCGCTCAAGTCCTTGAGGGAAGTGTCCGCATGTCCGGTAAGAATGTTCGCGTCACAGCGCAGCTCATTCGCGCGGACAACGGCTACCATATCTGGTCAGAAACGTACGATCGCAAGCTTGATGAGATTTTCAAAGTTCAGGACGATATAGCGACGGCCGTCGTCAAGGCACTCAAGGCCTCTTTGCCGAACATGCCCGCGCGACGAAGCGCGACAACAACCGACGGCGAAGCCTATACCATCTACCTTCAAGGCCGCTCCACCTTCGAGAATTCCAGCACTTCGGCCGCGGAGACTGCGGGTGTGGAATATTTGGAGCGCGCCGCAAAACTGGATCCCAGTTTTGCGCCTGCCTGGGCGACGTTATCACGCGCCTATGTTGCAAATTACATAGACAATGGAATCGGCACTTACCCGGACGTGCGCAACACGGCCTTCCATGCTGCGGAGCGGGCACTCAAGCTGGACGCCAGTTCGGCAGAGGCGCACGTTTCGATGGGCCGCGTTTATTTACTAGAATGGAACTGGAGCGGAGCCGAGCAAGAAATAGGGCGTGCGTTGGCCTTGGATCCGGCCAATGCAACTGTTGCTCGCAATGCTTACTATCTGTTTATTCGGCTTGGGCGGTTCGATGACGCGATCGTGCACACCAAGGCCGCCGCTGAGCTAGACCCTCTCAACTATTACAATTACGGCACACTCGGCGATGCCGAGTTCTACGCCGGGAAGCTTACGAATGCGGAAGCCGATTATCGCAAGGCACTTGCCCTGCGGGCGGATGGGGAGGGATTGCATTCGGGTATCGCCGGCGTGCTATGGGAACGAGGGAAGTTCGACGAAGCGTTAGCTGAATTGGCGAGGGAACCCAGCGCTGCGACCCGGGAGCTTAGCCTCCCAGTATTTCTCGATGCGGCTGGGCGCAAGAGCGAGGCCAATCGGGCACTGGCGCTGGCAGAGACCAAGTATGGAAGGTCCATGCCGTTTGTTATCGGCGAGCTTTATGCCTATCGCAATGATCTCGATCGCGCATTTGCATGGTGGGGCCGAGCCTATCAAGCGCACGATGACGGCCTTTCCACAATAAAGCTGGCACCAATGGACACAAAGTCGAAGCAGTTGGCGTCGGATCCCCGCTACAAGGCGCTTCTGCGCAAGATGAAGCTACCGGAATGACTGAGGACTCTTCCGCGCTGGTGAGCTTGGTCAGCGACGTGTTTGTCAGCTACGCCTCTCAAGATGTAGCGGTCGCAAACACCATTGTCGAGGCTCTGGAGTCGCACGGTATCAAGTGCTGGATTGCACCGCGGGACGTGCGACCTGGGACCGTGTATGCGGATGCCATAGTAGGGGCAATCAATGAGGCGAAGGCGCTCGTGCTGGTTCTTTCGATCAATGCGATGCCCTCTGCGCACGTGGGAAGGGAGGTCGAGCGCGCTGCGTCCAAGCACAAACAAGTCATCGCCTTTCGGGTCGATGCCACACCATTGAGTCGGGCACTAGAGTACTTCTTGTCGGAGTCGCAGTGGATCGATGTGCCGAAGCTGGGAATGCCCGTCGCGTTGACGACGTTAACGGCGGCTGTGCGGCAGGCATCTGTAATGTCCCCGCACTTTGTGTCTGTGGGCCGCAGTGCCGGTGTATCGAGGAGGAAGATTGTCATCGTTGCTGCGGTGGTCGGTGTGGGTGTTGCAGTTGCTGTGGGCATGCACTTCTGGTTGATGAACCACACCAGCACTAAGATTGCCGCAGTCGTTCCGCTGACAGGAACTCTGGCGGAGTCCGAGGCAGGCGTCGCGATCTCCGATAAATCGATTGCGGTGCTCCCATTTTCGGACATGAGCGAAAAGCACGATCAGGAGTATTTCGGGGATGGCATGGCAGAGGAGATCCTCGACCTGCTGGCGAAGATTCCGGGGCTCAAGGTTATCGGCCGTACGTCGTCCTTCCAGTTTAAGGGGAAGAATGAGGACTTGAGAACGATTGGTACGAGACTGAACGCTACATACGTACTCGAAGGCAGCGTCCGCAAGGCCGGAGACCAAGTACGAATAACCGCACAGCTGATCAATGCACGAACCGGAACGCATGAATGGTCGGAGACTTACGACCGGCATATTGGCGACGTGCTCAAGCTCCAGGATGCGATTGCTGCGGTTATTGTCCGCGAGATGCAGCTCACGGTCGCGTCAACATCTCTGACTCCACGATCCACTCCGAAGAATGCCGATGCATACGACCTGATTCTTCGGGGGCGCCATGCTTATGATCGCATCGATAACGAAGGGGCTGACGAAGCAGTGACACTGTTCCAGCAGGCCTTAGATCAAGACCCGACATCCGCCGAGGCGGCTGCGGGCCTCGCTAATGCTTATTCCTCGCAAGTGCAGGGTGCCTCCGTAACTCCCACTATAGGATATGAACGGGCCCGTCGCGCGGCAACAAACGCACTCAAGTTGGATCCGAGGAACCTGACTGCTCACGTCGTGCTGGCCGACATTCATATGTTTTATGATTGGGACTGGGCTGCTGCCGAACGGGAGCTGAAACAGGCAGCGACAATAGCCCCCCACGACGTGGAGATGCTGGCGGAGCAAGCTTGGCTTTCTGAGACGCTCGGTCGTTGGGACGACGCATTGAGGGAGATTCAGGCTTCGCTCGCTCAAGACCCGATGAACCCTGCAGCGCTTCAAAACCTTGCGACAATTCAGGAGTCACGAGGCCACGTACCAGAGGCCGAGGCGGCGATGCGGCGGGCGCTCGACATTCGTCCTACGTATGGCTATGGGCACTTTATTCTTGGCCTCATATTGCTCGGTGGCGGAGATCGCGCCGCCGCACTTCTTGAGATGCAGCAGGAGACCTCGGATGACGGGAAGCGGGAGGGCCTGGCAATTGTCTATTACGCACTTGGAAGAAAAGCCGACTCCGATGCGGCTCTCGCCGTAATGCTTCAAAAGGACGCCGAACTAAACGCATTCGGAATCGCCGAGGTCTATGGATTTCGTGGCCAAACAGACGAAGCAATGCATTGGCTTGAGCGCGCCTATGCTCAAAAGGACGCCTACCTATACAGCATCTATCGCGATCCGCTCCTGCATAGTTTAGCTAGCAACCCCCGATTTAAGACGTTTCTGCGCAAGATGAACCTGCCCGGTTGACCGAAGAACCTCGCAGCAAAGCAATCTAGTGGGCGAGCCATCCAGCGGGACAATCTGGAATGCGGTATTGGTGGGCCCGGTAGGATTCGAACCTAAAACCAAGGGATTTTGAGAAGCGCGCACAGACGTCCGCCCCGAACCTAGCGCAACCTCAAGCGTTGATTCTATTGCGAAGTGCCCATCTCCGGGGTTGCACGGATTTGGGCCCGGTTGGGTGGCGTTGGTTGATTCTTGGTTGTGTGCCGCTAGTGGGTCAATTTGAAAGAAGCATTGGCTAGCACTTCTCGAATTAACGTTTGTATGGTCAGGGGGTAGAGCTGACGTCAGTCCTGCTCTACCTGCTCACGATGCTGTCTCGCTCGCGCGTAATCGACAGACCATTCGCCGAGCGGCGCTGTAGCATAGGAGCTGTAGCATAGGAGGGAGCATGGGAACCGACGCCGCTGCGAATTTAACCCGCCTGAAGCTGGGCGAACTGATCGCCGAGGTTATCGCGGTGTTCATCATCCTGGGAATCGGCGATTCGGTCGCTGCAATGTATGTGCTCTACGACCCGAGCCCCTATCAACATGCCTACTGGGGCGTATGCATCGCGTGGGGTCTGGCCGTGACGCTCGCCATCTACGTCACCGGTGCGGTTTCGGGTTGTCACGCCAATCCGGCCGTGACGCTGGCGCTGACCTTGTTCCGCGGCTTCCCCGCGAGGAAAGTGCTGCCCTATGTGCTGGCGCAGGTTGTCGGGGCGTTCCTGGGCGCGGCGCTCGTTTACCTGCTGTTCTCGCCGGTGATCGATCAATTCAACGAGCTGCATCATCTGACGCGCGGTATTGAGGGGGGAGCCGCCGGCGTATTTTTTACACACCCGGGTATAGGCATCACTCCAACCCATGCCTTCGTCGATGAGATTGTCCTTACCGCGATTCTGGTGCTCGGCATCTTCGCGATTACCGAGCCGCGAAATTCGGCGGCGCCCGCGCCGGCGCAAGGCGCGCTGATGGTGGGTCTGCTGGTGGCAACGATCGGCGCCTGTGCTGGCTACCTCGAAGCTTGGCCGATCAACCCGGCGCGCGATTTCGGGCCGCGCCTGTTTTGCTTCCTCAACGGCTGGGGTGCGCAGGCCTTTCCTGCGCCACAGAATTACTGGTGGGTACCGATCGCCGGACCACTGCTGGGCGGTGTGCTGGGCGGGGCTTTCTATCACGGGCTGGTGCGGCCTTATTTGCCGGCTGTCAGGGGTGGCGGAGCACAGGCATGAGTCGCACTTGCCACGTGCTGGCGATCGATCAGGGCACGACCTCGACGCGCAGCATTATCTTCAACACCAGTGCCCGCGCCGTGAGCATCACGCGGCGCGATCTCGAGCAGTATTACCCCGCGGCCGGCTGGGTTGAGCACGATGCCGAGGAGATCTGGCGAGCGACGCTCGCCACGGCGCGCGAGGCGATTGAGGCTGCGAAGCTTGGCGGCGATGATATTGCTGCCATTGGCATCACCAATCAGCGCGAAACGGCCGTCATCTGGGAACGTTCGAGCGGCAAGCCGATTCACCGGGCGATCGTCTGGCAGGACCGGCGCACGGCCGATGTCTGCGCCCAGTTGCGCCAGGATGGCCATGAGGAACTGGTGAGCGCACGCACTGGTCTGCTGCTCGATCCCTACTTCTCCGGCACCAAGGTCGCGTGGCTGCTCGATCAGGTTCCCGGGGCGCGGGCCCGAGCCGAACGCGGCGAGCTGGCCTTCGGCACCATCGACTGCTTTCTGCTGTGGCGGCTCACCGGCGGCAAGGTGCATGCAACTGACCTCACCAATGCCTCGCGCACGCTGCTGTGCGACATCCATCGCGGCTGCTGGGACGAAGACCTGTTGCGTCTGCTGCGCGTACCGGCGGCGATCCTGCCGCAGATTCGTGACAGCAGCGAGGTTTACGGCGCGACGGCGCCGGGTCTGTTTTCCAAACCCATTCCGATCAGCGGCATGGCCGGCGATCAGCAGGCCGCCCTCATCGGGCAATGCTGCTTCGAGCCGGGCATGGCGAAGTCGACCTATGGCACGGGTTGCTTCCTGCTGCTGAACACCGGAGAGCAGGCGGTCCGCTCGCGCAATCGCATGCTGACGACGCCCGCCTACCGGATCGGCGGGCGAACGACCTATGCGATGGAGGGCTCGATCTTCGTGGCTGGCGCCGCCGTGAAGTGGCTGCGCGATGGCATTGGCATCATCGCTCAGGCAGCAGAAACGGCGAACCTCGCGGCGAGTGTTGCCGATGATCATGGCGTCTACATGGTGCCGGCATTCGTCGGACTCGGCGCGCCTCACTGGCAGCCCGATGCGCGCGGGCTCATCTGTGGTCTGACTCTCGATGTCAATCGCGCGCACATCGTGCGAGCGGCGCTCGAGTCCGTGGCCTTTCAGACGCTGGATCTCACCACAGCGATGGCAAGCGAAGGCGCACGGCGCGCGCAGGCGATGCGGGTCGATGGCGGTATGGTGGTGAACGACTGGTTTTGTCAGTTTCTTGCTGACATCATCGAGGCGCCGGTCGAGCGACCGGCGGAGCTCGAAACGACTGCGCTCGGTGCGGCGTTTCTCGCCGGGCTTGCCTGCGGCGTCTGGCCTGATCTCAAGGCCCTGGCGGCGACTTCGGCAACCGCCAGTGTATTTCGCCCGCGCATGGCGGCGAGCAGTCGCGAAAAAATGCTGCAGGGCTGGCGCGCTGCGCTTCGGCGCGCTCTGGTGAGCTGACTTGGAACTATCTATTCAGGTCGATCCATCCCCGAGCCATAAATACGAAGCCGTAGGCGCCATTGTTCTCAGCTTGCCAGCCCTCGGCTGCGTAATGTGCCAGCGCGTCCTGTTGATATGCCTCGCATGGATCGCACCCGAGTGCGCATGGGCTGAATCGATTCCGCAGGATGTCGGTATCGCGCTCGCCGCGCCGCTGGCGGCCGATCGCGAGGCTGCGCTGGACCGACTCATCGAGACACACGAGGGCCGAAGCGAGCTGTTGCCAACGCTCACGACGCTCCTTGGCGACGCCGATCTCGCCATTGCGGGGAAGGCGGCGCTGGTCTTAGGGCAGATGGGCACGGCCGCCTTTCCCGCAATCCACGACGCGCTGGCTTCGACTTCCGCGCAGCAGCGCTGGGGCGCGACCGTCGCGCTTTACAGGTCGAGCGCGGATATCGAACCATTCCTGACTGTGCTGACGCGGCAACTATCGGAGCCGGACGCGTTGCTTGTGCGTGCGAGTCTCGGCGCGCTGGCGCGGCTGCAGTCCAGGGCTGCTTCTGCCGTGCCAATGTTGCAAGCGCTGCTGAAGCACAATGACGCCGACCTGCGCTGGGGCACCCTCGAGACATTAGCCGCCATCGGTCCCGCCGCCCACCACGCAATATCGGACATCGAGCCGTTCCTGCGCAACCAATCCGCGCCGCTGCGGCTGGCCGCGGCGGACGCGCTGCGGCGGATTCAGCCGCCGGTCCCGTTGGCTGAGGCGGCGCTGGCAGCGCATATCGCATGGCTGAAAGAGAACGTGCCGAGGCTGATGCGCGAGACACACGTGCCGGGCGTGTCGATCGCGATCGTGCAGCGTGGCGCAATCGCCTGGGCGGAGGGATTTGGCGTGAGTGACGTGCGCAGCGGCAGCAAGATTACGACACAGACTGCGTTCGAAGCCTGTTCGATGTCCAAGCCGGTGCTGGCGCTGCTCGCGATGCAACTCGTGCAGGAAGGGCGTCTCGATCTGGACCGGCCGCTGGTCGCGTACCTCGGTCAGGACTATCTGCCCGACCAGCCGGAGCACCGGCTGATTACGGCGCGCATGGCACTGACCCATCGAACTGGCCTGGCGAACTGGCGCCTGGGTTACGACGACATGGGCGGACCGCTGGCGCTGGAGTTTCCGCCCGGCTCGGAATACACCTATTCGGGAGAGGGCATCCTATTCGTCCAGCGTGCCATCGAGGCGATTGCAGGTGAACCGCTAGACAGCCTGGCCGGCCAGCGTCTGTTCGCGCCGCTCGGCCTCGTTCGCACGAGTTTCGTGTGGACCGAGGCGATCGAGCGCGACCTCGCAAGCGGCCATCGCGAAGACGGCAGCTACAAGGAACACACGCACTACCGCAAACCCAATGCGGCGTATTCCCTGTACACGACGCCGACGGAGTATGCCCGGTTGATGCTCACCCTGGAGAGCCCGGAGTTGCTGGGTGATCGAGCACTCACGCGCGCGAGCATTGACCAGCTGCTGCAGCGGCAGCTACGAGTCGATGACGGCGATGCGATAGCTCGCCCTGGCCGCGCGCGATCCGTCGCGACCTACCGGGCGCTGGGCTGGAGCCTGGATGTCACTCCGGAGGGCGACATCATTGAACATTCAGGCTCAAACAGCTCGGGCTTCAGGTCTTTCGGTCAGTTCAATCCAGCCAAGGGCTCAGGCCTGGTGATATTCACAAACGGCGAGGGCGGTTACAGCCTGCGCGCAGGCGTAATCGCGGCCATTGGCGATCTCTAGCGAAGCTCTGCACAGGCCAGTCCTGCGAGTCGAGGGGCTACGCCAGGGCCGCTCACTCACACAGTTCGGCGCTTTGCTCACATGACCATCTTGCAGCTTACGTCCCCGCAGGTACGGTAGCGGGCGACATTCCCATGAGCAACGGGTCGCGCCGCCATGGTCCGCGTCTTGACTGCTTGAGTGCGCGAATTTCTAACGGGGACCGGAGCGGGGACTATAACGAAGAAAGTCGGCGAGGCGGCGAAGAACCAAGGAATATTTATTTACAAACGGGATGTTATGGTGGGCCCGGTAGGATTCGAACCTACAACCAAGGGATTATGAGTCCCCTGCACTAACCGTTGTGCTACAGGCCCGTAGCCGGAATGCTGGAACTGGAAGTCTAGCAGGCCAGCAATGTAACGGGTCAGGCGCTTGCCAGGAAGGCATCACAACTGGAGCGCGCCGGCTCGGTCTGCGGAATCTTCACGCAAATGTGCTGCATGCGTTCGCGCAGTCCGACGATCACCGCGTGGTGCACGTTGCCGGTGTCGGCATTCCACTTGCGCAACGACTTGTCGAGACGCGCCAGGCGCAGCCGTGCGCGGCGGTAAATCCGGTCCGGACCGTCCAGCTCGCCGAGCACCTGTCCCGTGACATTCAGGATCTTATCCGCGTCGTCCGGGTCAAGTCGCAACAGGCTCGCTGCGTAGAACGCCCCCCATTGAAATCGCGTCGCCGGTCCCACGGCCTCGGCGTACCCTTCCGAGAACCACTTGAGCGCTTCGTCCTTGCGCCCCAGACCCTCGGCCAGATCGCCGAGGTCGGCCTTGTAATAATAAGGTGTCGCCGTCTTCGCCAACTCGCCCTGCACCACCAGGTAGGCCTTTTCGTTCTGGCCCAGCGCGTCATAGATGGGCAACACGGCATTGATGATGCCCGAGCGGACGTACGGTATCTGGTTCCCAGCGAGAGCCGCGGCGACGCGGGCGCTGGCCGCGCGCGCCACTCCCACGGGGATTGCTCCCTTGATCGCCTTGATCGCCGTGAGCTTCGAGCCGATGGCGCCGAGCTGGTCGGCCTCGGCGAAATCCGGATCGGCCGCGGCAGCGTCCATGACTTTGGTGTAGCGCGCCAGCCAGGGGCCGGCCGCCGCACCGCTGGCCTTCACCGCGCGAAAGAAATTCTCATCCAGCGTCTGCAGGGCGTCGGTCACCTCCAGGGCGCTGCGACCGCTCGAGAGCACCTCGCCGAGGGCGTCCACGCGGGCGCGCAAAGCCTCGCTCGGTGGCTGGCCCGCCTTGAGCGCGTCGGCCTCGGACTGGGTCGCGTAGCCCGCCGCGTAGATCGTCAGCCGGGCGCGCTCGAGGCGCGCTGCCTCCGGGCAATGCTCGGCCGCGCCATCGAGCTGCTTCGCGAGGCTAAGGCTCCCTGTGGCATCCCCACCCAGGTCAGGATCCCAGCCGTTGAGTGCCAGCCGCCGGCACTGGCCGGGATTGAGCGCGGTCCCGCGCGAGGCCGCGGCCAGCAAGGCGTCGACCGGCTCGACGTCGGCCAGCGCCGTATCGAGCACGCTCGCATACTGCGACAGGTCCATGCCGCCGGCGATGCGCATGAGCTCGTGGCGATTGGCATCCAGAACGACCACCGTCGGGTAGCCCGTCACGTTGAAGGCCTCGCCCCATTTCTGCGCGCCGGCGTCGTCGCCGTCGAGATAGACCGGCACGAACAGGCGGCTCTTGGCGATAAAATCGGGGCGCGAGAACACCGTCGACTTCAGCTGCTGGCACGGTGGGCACCATTTGGCGCCCCAGTACAACAGGATCGGTTTGTTCGCGCTCTTGGCCGCCGCAAAGGCCGCGCTCACTTCCCCGCCGAACCAATCGATGCCCGGTGCGTCCGCATGCCGGTGCACCGGGGCCGGCGGGGGTTGCGGCGCCGGCGCCTTGGCGCAGGACAGCAACGACGCCATCGCCACGACGGCCAACCCCTCGGCGGCAAATGTTCGAAGGATCTTCATGGCGCTTAAGATAGCCTCTGGGCCAGCCTCTGCCAATGATCCCCAGCGCATATCGTAATGCGGCAGACCTCGCCCAAGCCTCGGGCCCTCAGCGCCGGCGCGCGCCGCGCGAAGGAGTCGCCTCCAGTGGATTTTCCGGCCAATGGTGCTTCGGGTAGCGGCCACGCATTTCCTTACGCACTTCGACATAGCTGGATTTCCAGAAGCCGGCCAGATCACGCGTGATCTGCACCGGCCGGCGCGCCGGTGACAACAATTTGAAGGTGACGGGCACGCTGCCGCCGCCGATCCGCGGCGTTGTGGCCAGCCCGAACACCTCCTGCAGGCGCACCGCGATGGACGGCCCGCCCTCGTCCGTATAGTCGACGCGGATGCGCGAACCGGAGGGCACCGGGATGTCGCGCGGCGCGAGCTCATCGAGCCATCGACGCTGCGGCCCGCTCAGTCGCGCGAGCAATGCCTCCGCCAGCGGCAGGCGCAGCAGATGGTCGCGGCGCGTCATGCCCTGGATCCAGGCCGGCAACCATTGATCCAGGGTATCGAGCAGCGCGGCGTCGTCGCTCGCGGGCCACGGAGCGCCGGGAGCACGCTCCAGCCGCCGCACGAATTCAAGTCTGGCCTGCAGGTTCCGCGCCTCATCGTCCCACGGGAGAGCGGCCACGCCCAGCTGCCTGACCCCCGCAAGCATGGCCTCGGCCGCCAGCGCCGGCGGCACCGCCTGCAGCGCGCGTGTCTCGATGACGAGCGCACCGTAGCGTCGCGTGCGCACCGCCTGCACCGCCCCTGAGCGTTCATCCCATTCCACCTGCTCGCCGCTCGTGATCTGGGAGCCGAACAATTCCTCCAGCTCGGCAAGCTCCAGGGGTGCCGCAAGGTCGATGCGTGCCTCCCGCTCCCGATCGTCAAGTTCGACCGCCACCAGGAACTCCTCGGCGCCCAGCCCGGTCACGCCGGGAAAGGCCGCACCGCGCCCGTTGGCCAGCAGGTACCGGCCGCTCCCGGCGGCGCGGCGCCTGGCAATCCGGTCGGGAAAGGCCAGCGCCAGCAGCATGCCCGGAGACGCGCCGCCCGTTGAGGCCGGGCGCCGCCCGACGCCCGCTCGTCCCGACACCAGGCGCTGGAACTGCGCCGCGTTGCGCTGCACGCGCTGCAGCGCGCCGCGATCGACGCTCTCCGCTCCCGGCTCGCGATGCAGTATCTCGAGCCGCGTGCGCAGGTCCGGATCGCGAGTCGATCCGGCCCGGCGCAGCAGGTCGCGCTCGGAAAGCAGGGCCGCCAACTCGGCGGCCAGCCTCTCGCCACCATGGGCGCGCGCTGCCAGCAGCATGTGGGCGAGGCGCGGATGCAGCGGGAGCGCGGCCATCTCGCGCCCCAAGGGCGTGATCGCGCCTCCCTCATCGAGCGCCTCCAGCCGCCGCAGCAGCTCCCGCGCCTGCGCCAGCATCGGCGCCGGGGGCGGATCGAGCCAGCCGAGTCTCGTCGCATCGGCGCTCCCCCACTGCGCCAGTTCGAGCGCCAGCGGGGCCAGGTCGGTCTCGGTGATTTCTGCAGGCGAAAACGCCGCGAGGCTCGCCTGTGATCCCTCGCTCCACAGCCGGTAGCACAGCCCCGGCGCCGTGCGCCCGGCGCGGCCGGCACGTTGGTCAGCGGCCGCCCGCGATATGCGCGTGATCTCCAGCCGGCTCATGCCGCTGACGGGGTCAAAGCGCGAGCGCCGCGCCAGGCCCGAGTCGATCACCGCGGTGACCCCCGGGATCGTCACGCTGGTTTCGGCAATGTTGGTGGCGAGCACGATCCGGCGCACGCCGGGCGGGCTCTCGGCGAGGGCCGCGTCCTGCTCCGCGGCGCTCAGCTCGCCATACAGCGGCAACACCCATAACCGGGAACTGGCCAGATCGGCGAGCTGCGACTGCACGCGCCGGATCTCCCCGGCGCCCGGCAGGAACACCAGCAGGTCGCCCGCCGTCTCACCGACGGCCTGGCGCACGGTGCGCACGACCAGACGCTGCGCCGAGTCCGCATCGCCCGGCAACAGCGGTGCGCCGTGGCCGAAGTAGCGAATCGCGACCGCGAAACTGTCGGCCCGGCACCTCGACCACTTGAGCATCATCGAGCAGTGCGGCCACGCGCACGCCGTCCAGGGTCGCCGACATCGCCAGCACCCGAAAGTCGGCATCGAGCGCCGCGCGCGCATCGAGGCACAGCGCCAGTCCCAGGTCCGCCTGGAGACTGCGTTCGTGAAACTCGTCGAAGATGACGCACGCGACGCCGCTGAGCTCCGGATCGGCGTGCAGCATGCGGGTGAGCACGCCCTCGGTGATCACCTCGATGCGCGTGGCGCGCGATACGCAGGTGTCAAGGCGCATCCGGTATCCGACCGTGCCGCCCACCGGCTCACCGCGCAGCCACGCCATGCGCCGGGCGATGGCGCGCGCCGCCACCCGGCGCGGTTCGAGCAACAGGATCTTGCGATCGCCGACCCAGGGCTCGGCCAGCAGGGCGAGCGGCAGCAGCGTGCTCTTGCCCGCGCCGGGCGGCGCGCGCAGCACCGCGTCGCGATGGGTGGCGAAGGCGGCACGCAGTGCGCGCACCAGCTCCGGATCAGCGTCCGCCAGCCGCCGGATTCACGGTGCCGGGGATTCGCGACTACGCAGCACGGCGGCGGCGACCACACACCAGCCGACGATCAGGCACAGCCCGCCGACCGGGGTCAGGAGCCCCAAGCCGCGCGGCGCGCCGCACAGCAGCGCGTACAGGCTCCCCGAAAAGAGCAGCACGCCGGCCAGCAGCAGATCGGCCGCGATGCCCAGCGCCCGGTCCGCGCGCCGCTGCAGCGCCGCGCCCACCCAGAGCAGGCCCAGCGCGTGGAGAAACTGGTAGAGCACCGCGGTCTGCAGCACGCCGTAGTTGTCGGGGGAAAGTGCCGCTTTGAGCCGATGGGTGCCGACTGCCCCGATGACGGTCGCCAGCGCCATCAGCAGGGCGCCGGAAAACAGCGCGCGTTTCGCCCGGTTGTGCAAGCGCGGCGCGGGGCTCAGGCCCGGCCCTTGCGCGGGCGCCCCGGCGCGCGCGGGCGCGGCGTATGCGGCAGGCCGGTGTGCTGGGTGCGCATCGGCTGGCCACGCACCGGCGCAGAGCGCCTGCCTTCCGTGGCCAGCCCGGTGCCCGCGGGCTGCCAGGACGGTATCAGCTGATGGCGGCCCGGGCCGATCAGGTCGGCACGGCCCATGCGGCGCAGCGCCTCGCGCAGCAGCGGCCAGTTGTTGGCGTCGTGGTAGCGCAGGAACGCCTTGTGCAGGCGGCGCACCCGCAGGCCCCTGGGCACCGTGACCGCGGCGCTGCTGCGCGTCACGCGGCGCAGCGGATTCTTGCCGGTGTGATACATCGCCGTGGCCGTGGCCATCGGCGAGGGCAGGAAGGCCTGCACCTGGTCGGCGCGAAAACCGTTGCGCTTGAGCCAGAGCGCGAGCTCGAGCATGTCCTCGTCGGTGGTGCCCGGGTGCGCCGCGATGAAATAGGGAATCAGGTACTGTTCCTTCCCCGCCGCCTTCGAGTACTTGTCGAACAGCTCCTTGAAGCGGTGGTAGCTGCCCACGCCCGGCTTCATCATCATGGCCAGCGGGCCGTCACGCACGTGCTCCGGGGCGATCTTGAGGTAGCCGCCGACGTGATGCTGCGCGAGCTCGCGCACGTACTCGGGCGACTCGACCGCGAGGTCGTAGCGCACGCCCGAGGCGATCAGCACCTTCTTGACGCCCGGCAACTCGCGCGCGCGCCGGTACAGGCCGATCAGCGCGCTGTGGTCGGTGTCGAGGTTCGGGCAAATGCCCGGAAATACGCAGGACGGCCGCCGGCAGGCGCTCTCGATCTCGCGGCTCTTGCAGGCGATGCGGTACATGTTGGCGGTCGGCCCGCCCAGATCCGAGATCACGCCGGTAAATCCCGGCACCGCGTCGCGAATCTGCTCGATCTCGCGGATCACCGAATCCTCCGAGCGGTTCTGGATGATCCGGCCCTCGTGTTCGGTGATCGAGCAGAACGTGCAGCCGCCGAAGCAACCGCGCTGTATCGACACCGAGAACCGGATCATCTTGTACGCCGGGATGTTCTGCCGCGCCATAGGAGGGATGGGGCCGGCGCTGGTAGGGCAGTTCGTAGATCCAGTCCATCTCGCTGGTGGCCAGGGGGATCGGCGGCGGATTGAGCCACACGTCCACGTCGGCGTGCCGCTGCACCAGCGCGCGGGCGTTACCCGGGTTCGATTCCAGGTGCAGGATGCGCGAGGCGTGCGCGTACAGCACCGGATCGGCGAGCACCTGCTCATAAGAGGGCAGCCGGATGACGCTGTGTTCGCGGTCCGCGTTGCGCACCCGCCGCACGAAGCGCACCACGTTGACCCCGGGTTCAGGATCTGGCGCCGGGCGCGCGGCGGCAACGCCGCCCGCAGGCGTCAGCGCGTAAGGGTCGGGCGGCTGGGAGCAGGGGCCCGGGAGTATCGAGGTGCGTCGAGTCGATCTCGATCCAGCCCTCGGGCAGGCCGCGGCGCACGAAGGCGGTGCCGCGGATGTCGGTGAGCGCCTCGATCGCGCTCGCCCCCATCCAGCCGGCGGGCGATCTCCATGATCTGGCGTTCGGCATTTCCAAATACCAGCAGGTCCGCCTTGGCATCGAGCAGGATCGAGCGCCGCACTTTCTCCGACCAGTAGTCGTAGTGCGCGATACGGCGGAGCGAAGCCTCGATGCTGCCGATGACCACCGGCACGCCCCGGTAGGCCTCGCGCACGCGCTGCGCGTAGACGATCACCGAGCGATCGGGCCGCTGTCCGCCGCGACCACCCGGGGTGTAGGCGTCATCGCTCCGCACCCGCCGGTCGGCGGTGTAGCGATTGACCATCGAATCCATGTTGCCGGCGGTCACGCCGAAGAACAGCCGCGGCCGCCCGAGGGCCCGGAACGGCTCGACGCTGTGCCAGTCGGGCTGCGCGATGATGCCCACGCGCAGTCCCTGCGCTTCGAGCACCCGGCCGATCAGCGCCATCCCGAAACTCGGGTGATCGACGTACGCGTCCCCGGTCACGATGATGACGTCGCACTCTTCCCAGCCGAGCCGCTCCATCTCGGCGCGCGAGGTGGGCAGGAACGGCGCCGCCGGAGGGCGCGGGGCGTCGGGCGCAGGAAGCCAGGATTGAAGTTGCGGTGCCGGCAGCATGCGGAGATTATAGGCGCGGCGGCGAATCGGCAGGAGGCGCGGGATGAAAATAACCGGGGGTTGTCTGTGCGGCGCGGTACGTTTCGAGAGCGCCGAGCCTCCCCTCATCACGCGCGTGTGCTGGTGCCGGCTGTGCCAGTACCTGGGCGCCGGTAGCGGCACGGTCAACGTCTGCTTTAACAGCGAGAACTTCATCGTCCACGGCGCCATCGGCGACTTCTCGAACATCGCCGACAGCGGCAACGTGATGCATCGACAGTTCTGCCCGACCTGCGGCACGCCGCTGTTCAGCCGCGCGGAGGCGCGCCCGCACCTGACCTTCGTGCGCGCCGGCGCGCTCGATGACCCCGAGATCGCCCGGCCGGCCATGACCATCTGGACCGCGCAGGCCCCCAGCTGGGGCTGCATCGCCCCCGACCTGCCGCGCGTGGAATGTCAGCCGCCACCGCCGGCCAGCCGCCCATGACGGCCCGAGCTCTCCTGGGCCTGCTGCTGGCGGCGGGATGGGCGGTCCCGACTGTAGCGCCGGGCGCGACGTTTCAATCCGCGGTCGACGCCGCCGCGGCCGAAGTCCTGCACTCCACGGGCGTGCCGAGCGCCTCGGTGGCCGTCATCAGGGACGATCGCGTGGTGCTGCTGCGGGCCTACGGCCACGCGCGCCTTGATCCGGAGGTGGCGGCCAGTCCCGCGATGCGCTATGCAATCGGCTCGGTCTCCAAGGAATTCCTGGCCGCGACCATCCTGCTGCTCGCCGAGCAGGGCAAGCTGACGCTGGATGATCCGGTCGCCAAATATTTCCCCGGCCTCACCGACGCGAGCCAGGTCCGGATCCGCGACCTGCTCAACCACACATCCGGCTATCGCGACTTCTGGCCGCAGGATTATGTGCCCGCCACGATGCTGCAACCCATCGCGACCGACAAGCTGATCCACGACTGGGCGATGCTGCCCCTGGACTTCACGCCCGGCTCGCAGTACCAGTACAGCAACACCGGCTACGCGATCGCGGGCGCGATCGTCGAAAAGGTGAGCGGGCAGCCGCTCATGGACACGCTGCGCCAGCGCATCTTCGAGCCGCTCCAGATGCACAGCGTCCTCGACGTCAATCTCGCTCGCCTCGGGCCGGGCGATGCCGCCGGCTACATGCGCTACGCCCTGGGGCCGCCGCGCCCGGCACCCAAGGAAGGCGCAGGCTGGCTGTTTGCGGCCGGCGAGCTCGCGATGACGGCCGAGGATCTCGCCCGCTGGGATCTGGCGTTGCTCGACGGCACCCTGCTCGCCCCGGCGTCGCTCCAGGCCATGGCGACCACGCGACTGCTCAGCAACGGCACCAGCGCGGAGTACGGCCTGGGCCTGTTTGTGTACATGGCTTCCGGCCGCCGCGTGCTCGAGCACGACGGCGAGGTCTCCGGTTTTGTCTCGCAGAACACGCTGTACCCGGACCAGAAGGCGGCGGTCATCGTGCTGACCAACCAGGATGCCAGCTCGGCGGCGCGGCAGCTGAGCGAGCGCATCCGCGATTTGCTGTTCCTGGCCGATTCCCCGGAGAGCGCCCGCCAGCTGGAGCGCGCGCGCCGGATCTTCACCGACCTCCAGCACGGCACCATCGACCGGCAAGCTCCTGACGGACAACGCCAATGCCTACTTCAATGCGCAGGCGCTGCTCGACGCCAAGGCGAGCCTGGCGCCGCTCGGCGCGCCCAAGAGCTTCCAGCAGACGCTCGAGCACGACCGGGGCGGCATGAAGCTGCGCCGCTACGAGATCAAGTTTCCCAAGCGCACGCTGGTGCTGGTGGCCCGCGAATTTCCCGACGGCCGCTTCGAGCAGTATCAGCTGCGCCCCGAATGACTACGTGAGCGCGGCGACGCGGCAGCCGCGCGGCCAGCGCGGCGGCGAGCCGTGCCGGCGCGCCCGCGGAATAGCCCAGATAAAGTGAGGGCTCGGCCAGTTCGAGCTCCAGCACGCAGGGCGCGCCGTGGGCATCGCGCAGCAGGTCAAGCCGCGCGTACGCCAGATCCTGGAAGGGAAGCCGGCGCAGCACACGTGCGCCCAGTTCGAGTTCGTCGGGCACGGCGCTGCGCGCGGCAATTTCCTCGGGCGCGAACAGCGCCTGCATCGGTCCGTGCCCGCGGCGCAGCACCGCCCGCTTGCATACGGCATGGCTGAACTGGCCGTCGATGTAGATCAGCGCCGTCTCGCCGTGCTCATCGACCTGCCCGAGGTAGGGCTGGAGCAGCGCACTGCGCCGCGCGTCGAGCAGCCGGGACAGGTGCGCGCGCAGTTCCGCCAGCGCCGCGCGCGGGTGGCGCTGCGCGTCACGTGCGCCGGAGCCCACCGCGGGCTTGACGATCATCTCGGCGGCGGCATGCTGCTCGCAGAAAGCTCGTCAAGCACCGCGGCCGGCATCATCGCCCGGCTCGGCGTAGGCTGTGGGCACGGTGGCGCACGCCCGCGCGCTGCAAATCGCCCAAGTAGTGCTTATCGAGATTCCAGTGAATGACAGCGGGCGAATTGACCAAAGCGCGTTGCGAGCGCGGCGCGATCCAGCCAGCTGAGAAATTCACTCAGGCGCGCCGAGTAGTCCCAGGTGGAACGGATCATGGCCAGTGCAAATCGCGACCAGTCCATCTCCGCATCGTCCCAATCGACGATCGGCGCACCGAGGCCGCGCGCGCGCAGCGCGGCCTGCGAGCAATGGCAGGTCCGCGTCCTGCGCGCGCGCTGCGCGCGCTGTTACCAGCGCGATGGACGGCCGGCGGCGCCTGAATGAGCCATGGGTGCGTGTCCTACAGCGAGCCACCATTCTACGCAACTGACGGTAAAATGAACCGATGAATGCGCGCGCCGCAGAGGCCATCGTTGTCCGTGGCGCCTGCCAGAACAATCTGAAGAATCTCGACATCGACCTGCCGCACGGCGAGCTGATCGTGGTCACCGGAGTCTCCGGATCCGGCAAGTCCTCGCTGGTGTTCGACACGCTGTACGCGGAAGGCCAGCGGCGCTACGTCGAGACCTTCTCCCCCTACGCGCGACAGTTCCTTGATCGCTGCGACAAGCCGCGCGTCAGAAGCATCGAGGGCATACCGCCGGCGATCGCGATCGACCAGGTCAATCCGGTGCGCACCTCGCGCTCGACCGTCGGGACGATGACCGAGATCAACGATCACCTCAAGCTCCTGTTCGCCCGCGCCGCGACCCTGCATTGCCGGCGCTGCCAGCGTCCGGTGCGCCGCGACAGCGCGCCCAGCATCGCCTCGGATCTGCAGGCCCGGGCGGCAGCCGCGGCCGCTGCGCGACTGCTGGTGTGCTTTCCGGTCAAGGTCCCCGCGCGCATGGCCGTCGCCGAGATCCGCGCCGAGCTCGAGCGCCAGGGCTACGCACGGGTGCACCGCGAGAGCGCCCAGGAACTGGAGGTCATCCAGGATCGGCTGCGCCTGGACGAAGATCACGCCGCGCGCCTCAGCGAGGCGCTGGAGGCCGCGCTGCGCGCCGGCCACGGCCGCGTCGTCGTGCACGCGCTGGATGAGTCTGAGCGCGAGTGCGGCAGCTGGCGCTACTCCAGCGAGCTGCATTGCGCCGAGTGCGACCTGCACTACCAGGATGCGCTGCCCTCGCTGTTCTCGTTCAATTCTCCGATCGGCGCCTGCGAAACCTGCCGCGGCTTCGGGCGCGTCATCGGCATCGACTATGCGCTGGCGATTCCAGATCCCGGCAAGACCCTGGCGGCAGGGGCGATCCGCCCGTGGCAGACACCCTCCTTCAAGGAATGCCAGGACGACCTGGTGCGCCATGCCAGGCGCCGGGGCGTGGCGCTCGACGTGCCGTGGCGGGAACTGTCCGAGGCCGACCGCGAGTGGGTGCTGGCGGGCGAGGGTCCCTGGGTCAAGAAGAACTGGTACGGGCTGCGGCGCTTCTTCGCCTGGCTGGAGACCAAGGCCTACAAGATGCACATCCGTGTGCTGCTCTCGAAGTACCGCAGTTACACGCTGTGCCCGGCCTGCCAGGGGGCGCGGCTCAAACCCGACGCGCTGCTCTGGCGCATTGGCCCTGGAGGCGGCGCAGGCACTGCGACCATCCACGACATCGCCTGCATGCCGATCTCGCAATGCCGCGATTTTCTGGACTCGCTCCAGCTCTCGGCGGACCTCGATGAAGCGGCCGACCTGGTGCTCGGGGAGGTGCGCGTACGGCTCAAGTTTCTGTGCGATGTCGGCTTGGGCTACCTGACGCTCGACCGGCAATCGCGCACGCTCTCGGGCGGCGAAGTGCAGCGTATCAATCTCACCACGGCCCTCGGCACTTCGCTGGTCAACACGCTGTTCGTGCTCGACGAGCCCTCGATCGGCCTGCACGCGCGCGACATGGGCCGCGTCATCGCGGTGATGGAACGGATCCGTGACGCGGGCAATTCGCTCCTGGTGGTGGAGCACGACCCGCAGATCATGCACGCCGCCGACCTGCTGCTCGACCTGGGCCCGGGTGCGGGCGAACACGGCGGCCGGATCGTGAGTTACGGCACCCCGGCGCAGGTCGCCGCCGATCCCTCCTCGCTCACCGGTGCGTGGCTGTCCGGGCGCAAGCACCTGCCGGGCAAGACGGCGGCCGATCGGGTGAGCGACGGGGCGGCCCGGCGCTACGAGGCGGACAGCGCCCTCGAGCTGCTCGGTGTCACCGCGCACAACCTTAAGAACGTCGACGTGCGCATTCCCCTGCACCGGCTGGTGTGCCTCACGGGCGTGTCCGGCTCGGGCAAGTCCACGCTCGTCGAGCAGGTGCTGTATCCGGCACTCCAGCACGCCAAGGGCAAGGCGGGCGAATCGGCGCTGGCGCACCGCGAGCTGCGCGGCGCCGAGCTGATCGAGGGTGCCGTGCTCATCGACCAGAAGCCCATCGGGCGCACGACGCGCTCGAACCCGGTGAGCTACGTGGGCGCGTTCGACGAGATTCGCGCGCTGTTTGCGGCCAGCCCGGACGCCAAGCTGCGCCGGTACACGGCCGGCACCTTCAGCTTCAACAGCGGCACCGGGCGCTGTCCGGTCTGCAGCGGCAACGGCTTCGAGCACGTCGAGATGCAGTTCCTGGCCGACGTGTACCTGCGATGCGGCGAATGCGGCGGCAGCCGCTACCGGGCGGAGACGCTCAAGGTGCGGCTCGAGGGCGCCGGCGGCCGGCGCGCCGACATCGCCTCGGTGCTCGGGCTGACCGTGACCGAGGCGCTGGCCTTCTTTGCGCGCTGGCCGCGCGTGCTCTCCCGCCTGCAACCGCTCGCCGACGTCGGCCTCGACTACCTGCGCCTGGGCCAGCCGGTACCGACGCTCTCGGGTGGCGAAGCGCAACGACTGAAACTCGCCGGGTACCTGGCCGCGGCCACAACGGCGCCTCGGCCCCGTTCGCGCGCCACGCGCGCGGCCGCAGGCGCCCCCGGCAACGGCACCGGGAAGCTGTTGTTGTTCGACGAGCCCACCACCGGGCTGCATTTCGAGGACGTCGCGCGGCTGCTGCGCGCCTTCGGCCTGCTGCTCGAGGCCGGGCATTCGCTGCTGGTGATCGAGCACAACCTGGAGGTGATCGGCGCGGCCGACTGGATCGTCGACCTCGGGCCGGAAGGTGGCGCGGCGGGCGGGCAGATCGTCGCCTGCGGGCCGCCGGAAATGATCATGGCCAGGCCAGAGTCACACACGGGCGCGGCCCTGCGGGCGCAGCGCCAGAACGCCCAGGCGCCGTTGGCCTTTCCGCCGGCGCGCGAGGCCATCACCGCCATATTCAAAGCGCGGCATGCCCCCGCCATCAGCGTGCGCGGCGCACGCGAGCACAACCTGCGCGAGCTGAGCGTGGACGTGCCACGGGAGAAATTCACGGTCGTCACCGGTGTTTCAGGGTCCGGGAAGTCCACCCTCGCCTTCGACATCCTGTTTCACGAGGGCCAGCGCCGCTACCTCGAGTCACTCAACGCCTTCGCGCGCCAGTTCGTGCAGCCGGCGGCGCGCCCGGACGTGGATTCCATCACGGGCCTCCCGCCGACGGTGGCCATAGAGCAGCGCGCCAGTCGCGGCGGCCTCAAGAGCACCGTGGCGACGCTCACCGAGATCTACCACTTCCTGCGGCTCATCTACGTCAAGCTCGCGGTGCAGTATTGTCCCGACTGCGATATCGCGATCGCGCCGCAGAGCCTCGAGCACATCGCGGCGCAGCTGGAACGCCGCCAGCGCGGGCGCCGCATCCAGCTGCTGGCGCCGCTGATCGCGCAGCGCAAGGGCATCTACACCGACCTGGCGCGCTGGGCGGCGGCGCGCGGCGTGCGCCAGTTGCGGGTCGACGGCGCCTTCGTGCCCACCGAACCGTTCCCGCGCCTCAAGCGCTTCGTCGAGCACAGCATCGAGATGCCCGTGGCCACGCTGAAGCTCGGCCGCAGCACGGCGGGCGAGCTGCGCACCGCCCTGGCCGCCACCCTGGAGGCCGGCGGCGGCGTGGCGCACGTGCTCGATGAGCGCGGCCGCGTGGCGATTCATTCCAGCCGGCGTGCCTGCCCGGGTTGCGGGCGCGGCTTTGCGGAACCCGATCCGCGCCTGCTGTCGTTCAACTCGCCGCAGGGCTGGTGTCCGCAGTGTCACGGCACCGGCACAACCGAAGCGGAATACACCGCCGAGCAGACCGGCGAGGAGTCGCAGTGGCTGGCCACCGACGCCGCACCCGGAAGCCCCTGCCCCGCCTGCGAGGGCGCGCGCCTCAACCCGATCGCGCGGCACCTGCGCCTCGATGGCCGCTCGATCAGCGCTCTGACCACGCTGACGGTCGACGCGCTGGGAAAATTCTGCGACCGGCTGCGCCTTGACGCGCGCGGCACGGCGATCGCGCTGGATGCGATGGCCGAGATCCGCAGCCGCCTGCAGTTTCTCGCGCGCGTGGGCCTGGGCTACCTGTCGCTCGACCGCGCCGCGCCCACGCTCTCGGGCGGCGAGGCGCAGCGTATCCGCCTCGCCGCCCAGCTGGGCTCCAACCTGCAGGGGGTCTGCTACATACTCGATGAGCCGACCATCGGTCTGCATCCGCGCGACAACGCGGTGCTGCTCGAGGCCCTGGACGCCCTGGCCGGGGCCCGCAACACGCTGATCGTCGTCGAGCACGACGAGGACACGATTCGCCACGCCGACCACATCATTGACCTGGGTCCCGGCGCGGGCGTCCGCGGCGGCCGGCTCATCGCCAGCGGCACGGCCGCGCAGCTGCAGGAGAACCCGCAGTCCGTGACCGGACGGATGCTGGCGGCGCCCCTGCGCCATGCCCGCAAGCCGCGCCGGCCGGTGACCAGGAGCACGCCGGCCCTGCAGCTGGAGGGCGTGACGCTCCACAACCTGCGTTCGTTCCGGGCGCGGATCCCGCTCGGGCGGCTGGTGGTGATCACCGGCGTGTCGGGCTCCGGAAAATCGACCCTGGCGCGTGACGTGCTGTACGCGCACCTGCGCGCTGCGCTCAGCCCGGGGGCGGCCGCCCCGGCGCGGCCGCCGGGCCGCCTGCTGGGCGCCGGGCAGCTCACCCGCGTGCTCGAAGTCGACCAGACGCCCATTGGGCGCACGCCGCGCTCCTGCCCGGCGACCTACGTGGGATTCTGGGACGACATCCGCCGCATCTATGCCGGCAGCGAGGAGGCGCGCATCCGCGGCTACAGCGCCAGCCGCTTTTCCTTCAACACCCCCGGCGGTCGCTGCAGCGAGTGCGACGGCCAGGGCCAGCGCACTATCGAAATGAGCTTCCTGCCGGACGTCAAGGTGCTGTGCGAGCAGTGCGGCGGCCAGCGCTTCGATGCCCAGACGCTCGAGGCCCGCTGGCGGGGCCGCTCGGTGGCCGACGTGCTGGCAATGAACGTCGAGGATGCCGTCGAGTTCTTTCAGGCCCATCCGCGCGTGCGCCGGCCGCTGGCGTTGCTGCGTGACGTGGGCTTAGGCTACCTGACGCTGGGTCAACCCAGTCCGACGCTCTCCGGCGGCGAGGCGCAGCGCATCAAGCTGGTCACCGAACTGGCGCGGCTGGCGGCGGTCGGGCCTGGCCGGCGCGCGACCCCGCATACGCTCTATGTGCTCGATGAGCCCACCGTGGGCCTGCACATGGCGGACGTGGAACGCCTGAGCGCCGTGCTGCACCGACTGGTGGACGCCGGCAATTCGGTCGTCATGGTCGAGCACAACCTCGATCTGTGCGCCGAAGCCGACTGGATCATCGACATGGGACCGGAGGCCGGGGCGCGCGGCGGGCGCATCGTCGCCCAGGGCACCCCGGCGCAGATTGCCGCACGCCGCGCGCGCTCGCATACTGGGGCGGCGCTGGCGCCGTTCCTGCGCGAGCGCGCCGACTAGACCCCCGGGGAGCGCCTATGGGCCATGGACTGGTGTGCTGGAAGTGCGGGGCGGACCTGGCCGCCCTCACCCTGCCCCTGTCGCGCCGCGACGAATGCGCGCGCTGCCGCGCCGAGCTGCACGTGTGCCGGATGTGCGTCGAGTACGACGAGCGGGTCGCCAAGCACTGCCGCGAACCGACCGCGGAAGAGGTGAGCGACAAGCAGCACGCCAACTTCTGTGATTTTTACCGGCCGCGCCCCAATGCCTGGGTGGCCCCGGACACCGTCGCCGTCGACAGCGCGCGCGCCGAGCTCGAACGCCTGTTCGGCAAGCGCTAGCGGGTGCCCGATCCGGCTCAGCCGTTGCCGAGACGCTCGGCGAGCCGATTGATCAGACGCCCAAATCGCGAGGTGGTGGCTTCCGGCCGCTTGCGGTCGCGCACCGCCGATTCGCTCAGCAGGTCGCGACGGCGGCTGCTTTCCATCTGCAGCTCGCCGGCGCCGAGTATTTCCAGGGTCTCCTCGAGCGACAGCTGACGGTTCGGCGTCGTGCGCCTGCCGGCGGGTTTTGCGCCCGGAGCGTTGCGCAGCTTGGCGCGCTTGCCCGGCGTGGCGCGCGTGCTCATCCCCAGCGCCGCTACCACCGCGGGGCGCAGCGTCGGTGCGCCGCCTGCGGCCGGCGGGCCCGAGGCCTCCAGGGCCGGCCGGCTGCCGCTGGTGGCGGTGTCGGTCGATACATCGTTGATGAAGTTCAGTTCCGGTGCGTTGCTCTTGGGCGGCACAATCGCCGGCAGCGGCTTCGCCGTCGCGGCACCGGCACGGTTACGTTCACGCTCGGTGACCGGGACCACGGACACCGAAGTGAACTCGGAGCGCACGTACTGCGCCACCTGCTTGGCCGAGACCGCATCGGTGAAGAAGCCGAGACGCAGGCCGTACCAGCGACGGCCGTCGCGATTGCCCTCCGCCCCGTAGAGCGTGTAGGCGCTGAATATGGCCAGCTGCGGCACCTTGGCCATGTCGATGGGCTGCACCGACCACAGCAGCTGCACGGCGAACAGCGCCGGCTCGGGCTGCGGGGCCATGTGCGGCGTCGGGGGCTCAGCGCCTGCGGCCGCCGGCGCCCGCACGCCCGGCGCGCTGGCGCCGTTGCGCTTGGCCCCGGGCTGCACTGGAGCCAGGCGCGCGGCCGGCGCCGGGCGCGCCGAAGTGAGCAGCCGCAGTACCGCCGCGCCCTCGAGCACGGGAGCCGCGGGCGGCGCGGGAACCTCCGCCGTATCCGAAAGCGAAGCGATGGTCGCGCGCACGTCGCTCAGTGAGCTGGTCGCATCGTGAGCGGCGGCTTTGGCCGGCGGCACATCGCGGGCGGGCTGCGCGCGCGGCAGGTCCGGCGCGAGCTCCAGCTTGAGCGGGGCCACGCTGGCCGCCTGCGGCATCCGGGAAGGCTGGGCCGGGGCCGGTGCAACCGGCGGCGCAACGGCCGGGGCTGGTGCAGCCTTGGCCACGGAGGGTTCGGGCCGGTCGGGCGGGGCGGCGGCAACTGGCGGCGCGGCGCGCGGCTCTTCGGCCGGCGCGGGTTCCGGAAGCGCCGCGCGGGCGCGCAGCTTGATGCCGGGGGCGACACCGGCCCAGGCCGCCGGGTACACGTCGCGCACCAGGTCGAGGATTCGCTCGGCCTCTTCCTGGCTATCGAAATAGCCCATATGCAGCCGGAAGCGCTCGCGGCCTTCCTCGAGCCGGCGCGAGACGAAGAAGGTAAAGCGCTTCAGGCCGGCGTGCGTCGGCTGGACCAGTCCCACCGGCGTCGTCGAGGCGCACAGGTTGACGACAAAGCGGGGAGGACTGGCGGCCTTCGGCAAAAAGCTCGTGGCGGCAGTGGAGACGGGTTTGTCGTTGGAACCGATGGCCTGCTGCATGAATTCATCCCCGTTGGCCGGCAAAAAAACTGCGCCAGCGACCGGTCAGCTAAGGGGATGGCACCTCGGTCAGGAGCCGCACTGCCCACAGTCAGCGGCGGCACTTCACACTTCGGTGGCAACCCCGCTATCCCCCAAATGACGGAGGGACCGGAGGCTTTGCGTCCCTGTCTCTCAACAGGTATGCCAATCACTAAACGTGACGGAGTTTGGCACGGTGACGTTGTGGGTCAAGTGTGCAGATGGAGAGACAGTTCACAACTGTCGCAACTTGGCGAACCCGGTCACACTTCTGTCAAATCCGCCAAATCTCAGGCCGTGGCGAGCAATCCGGTGCCGGGGTTGTGGTGCAGTCCCTGGAGCAGCGTCGGTAATGTCCGCGGCCGCCGCGGGGCGCGCGAGGTAGAAGCCCTGCGCGTAGTCGCAGTGGCGCGTGCGCAGAAATTCCAGCTGCTGCATGGTCTCCACGCCCTCGGCAACCACCTTCTTGCCCAGGGCGTGCGCCATCGTGATCATGGTTTCGGCGAGCGTCGCCGCGGTGAGGCTGGTCGCGACCTCCTCGATGAATGAGCGATCGATCTTGATGGTCTGGACCGGATGCGCGCGCAGGTACCCGAGCGAGGAATAGCCGGTGCCGAAATCGTCGAGCGACAGGTGCACGCCCAGTGCCGCCAGCTTATGGAGCGTCGCCAGCGCGTCCTCGTCGGCAAACACCGATTCGGTGAGCTCGAACTCCAGCCGCTCGGGGGCCACCCCGGCGTGCTCCAGCGCGCGGCGCACCAGCTTTGGAAAATCGGCCTGGCGCAGCTGAAACACCGACACGTTGAGCGCCAGCCGCGGCGGCGCCACGCCCGCCGCACACCACTGCGCCATCTGCGCGCAGCCGGCCTCGAGCACCCACGCGCCGATGTCGACGATCAGGCCGCTCTGCTCTGCGGCCGGAACGAACTGGCCCGGATAGCGCATGGCCTCGCGCGGCGGCTGCCAGCGCAGCAGGGCCTCGAGGCCGGACAACCGCCCGTCGCTGAGCGTGTACTGCGGCTGGTAGTAGAGCGAGAACTCCCGGCGCTGCAGCGCATTGTGCAGGCCGCTCTCGGCCGCGAGCGCCGGCATGCGCTGCATGTCGCGGTTGTAGAACACGGCCCGCGCACGGCCGTCGGCCTTGGCCCGGTACATGGCCAGGTCGGCGTTACGCATCAATTCATCGAGCGCCGTGGCGTCGTCCGGGAACAGCGTGATGCCGATGCTGGCGCGCACGAAGTGATCGCGACCGCCGATGTTGACGGCCTCCTGCAGCGCCTCGATGATCCGCGCGGCGACCCGCTGGGCGCTCTCGGCCGTGCCGACGCTGCGCAGGATGATGGTGAACTCATCGCCTCCGAGCCGCGCCACGGTGTCCAGGTCCTTGACGCAGGCGCGCAGTCGCTGCGCCACGATCTGCAGCAGCTGGTCGCCGGCGTTGTGGCCGACCGTGTCGTTGATCTTCTTGAAGTGGTCCAGATCCACGTACAGCAGCGCACCGCGCTGGCGGCCGTCGGCCGCGCTGGCCAGTTCCTGCGACAGGCGGTCGCGGAATAACAGGCGATTCGGGAGCCCGGTCAGCGCGTCGTAGTGCGCCTGGCGGTACAGCTGCTCGCCGCGCGCGCTGTTGGAGAGCGCGACTCCGATGCGCGCGGCGCACTCGGTGCCAAAGCCGGCCACCTCGGCGGCCACCTGCGGTACGCCGCGATAGCCCACCACCAGCACCGCGGCCACCTCTTCCCCGGAAAGCACCGGCCAGAGCCAGAAGAACTCGGCACCGTGCGCGTGCAGGGGTTCGAGCACGCTGTGGCGCCCGGGCTCGAACCGCGCCACCGTCAGGCCCCCACGCTCGAGGGCCAGCTGCGACAGCAGCGAGGCGTCGAGGCCGACGCGGCTGACCGGGGCGTGCTCCCCGGCCGCCGTCAGGTACGCGCGACCGTATTCCGCGGCGTCGCGGTCCAGCAGCACGAGCATGGCCGAGTCGCAGCGGGTGATCTTTACGACGCGCTCGAGCAACTGGTCTAGGCAGGACTCCAGCTCGACTGATTCGAGCAGCATGCGATCGATGTCGTTGAGGCTCGCCATCGCGCGCATCTTGTCTTCGAGTATCGCGATGGTGCGGTTGAATTCCTGCGCGGTCGCGCGCGGTGCGTCGCCGGCTCGCTCGAGCGCCACGCGCTGGTAGCGGCCCTGAGCCAGCTCGCGCAGCGCCTCCCGCAGGCTCGCCAGCACCGGCTCCCAGCGCCGCTGCAGCAGCGCGCACAGCGCCACGATCAGCAGCGCCGCGCACAGCAGGGGCAGCGGCATCATTCCGGCGGCGCGGGCCCAGGATCCCAGCCAGGGGGCGGCCGGCCGGCTGGCGATGACGCTCCAGCGGCCCGCCTCCAGGTGTACTTGCTCGGGCAGCACGGCGACGGCGGCGCCGCGCCACTCGCGCTGGCGCACCGTCCAGGAGCGCAGCGCCACCGGCGATTTCTGGCTCGTGCCAGAAGCGTCGCGCGCGAACATGGCCCACAGGTCGACCGGAGGCGCATCGCTGGCACTGAGCAGCGTCCCGCCATCGTCGTAGACGGCGAGCAAGGACGGAGCGGCGGCCATGTCCTCGCGGCCCTGCCACAACCAGTCCGGCGCCAGTTCAAAGTAGGCCGTGGCGACGGCTCCCGCCGCGCGCACCGTATGCACCAGGTATTGCGGCGCGTCGCCGTGCGGGGACGGGCCGGCGCGCAGCAGGGTCTGTCCGGCGCTGAGCGCGAGGCGATCGGCGCCATTGAGCAACACCGGCCCCGCATCCTTTGCCGCGACGGCGAGCACCACGCCGCGGATGATCTCCGAGCGCAGCAGGCGCGCTCGCAGCAGCGAGCCGCCGGGGCCGGCGTCGTCGCCGACCAGGGTCTGCACCACGAGCTCGCTCGCCGCGAGCCGGGCGCGCAATTCGCGCGCGTAGCTGCGACTCTGCGTGGCCACGGCATCGAGCGTCTGGCGCTCTTCGGCGATGCGCAGGTCGCGCACCGCACTGGCCGCCGCCACCAGCAGCACGACGGCGGCGAGCACGGCCATGGCGCCGATCAGGCGCCGGCTCTGCGACGAAAAAAATACACCGGTGGACAACGGCATGTTTGGAAACGACCCAACGATCCTGGGCCTAATTTAACGATGCCGGCGCTCTGGCCTATGCGCGCCAGATCACGCTTGGAGTCCTTATGTCGCGTTGACTGGGAAGCGCGTCACACTCGGGTCGGCAGCCGGCCGGTGCGCGCCAGCGATTGTAGGGCGGGCCAGGTGTGGCGGTAGATTCCAGGCGCTCCCAGGGCGGCGGCGGCGCACATCGCCTGCGCGACCGTGCGCGCCGAAATCGCGCGCCAGCGATCGTAGCGACCGAGCAGCAGGGGATTGAACAGCGGCAGCAGCGCGCGCGCGAGCGCCTCGGTTGTCCGCCATTCCTGGCGGGAGCCCGTCAGGAGCGAGGGCTGCATCAGATGCAGGGCACGAAATCCCAAAGCGACCAGGGCCAGCTCGGCTTCACCCTTGACGCGCAGATAAAAATTCCGCGCGTCGGGTGCGGCGCCCACGGAGGAAACGGCGAGCAAGGTCTTGGCACCGGCCGACTGCGCAAAGCGCGCGTAGTGCAGCACCAGATCGTAGTCGACCGCGCGGAATGCCTGGGGCGAGCCCGCCTCACGCATCGTGGTCCCCAGGCAGCAATACGCGTCGTCGCACACCAGGCCGCGCAGATCCTGGTCGAGGTTCTCAAAGCGGATTATCCGGTTGACGAGTCGCGGCGCCTCGAAGGACAGCGGCCGTCGCGACAGGGCAATGACGCGGTGGTAGGCACCGCCGGCGGCCAGTGCGCGCAGCAATTCGCGCCCCACCATGCCGCTGGCGCCCGCCACCAAAGCCACCCGTCCTGCCTCAGTCTGCATGGACAGGGAGCTTAACCCGAGCGGCCCCGGAGCTGTTACAGGGCGAGGTCGAGTTGTCCGTTGCTGCGTGGCGGGCAGAATCGGCCCGTGTCGAGCCCGGCGTCGCGGTCCGCATTAAGCCCCAGGCGCTTTCGGGCCAGCTCAAAGCGCGCCCGCAGCATGTCCGCCCACGGTCCGGTACCGCGCATGCGCATCCCGAAGCGCGGATCGTTGTCGCGCCCGCCGCGCGCCTGCTGCACCAGCGACATCACGTGTTGCGCCCGCAGCGGCATGTGTTGCTCAAGCCAGGCGCGGAACAGGTCCTTGACCTCGTAAGGAAGCCGCAGCAGCACGTAGCCGGCGCGCGTGGCGCCCGCAGCGGCGGCAGCCGACAGGAGCTGCTCGAGCTCCGCGTCGTTAACCGCCGGAATCAGCGGCGCCGCGAGTATGCCCACCGGTACCCCGGCGTGCGCCAGTTCCGAGATCACGCGCAGTCGGGCCTGCGGGGAGGCCGCGCGCGGCTCGAGCGTGCGCTTGAGTTCCGGATCGAGCGTGGTGAGGCTGACCGTCACCCGCACCAGGTTCATGGCGGCGAATTCCCTGAGCAGCTCCAGGTCACGCAGCACCAGCGTGCCCTTGGTGATGACCGTCACCGGGTGACGCGTCTCCAGCAGCACCTGGAGGATCTCGCGGGTGACGCCCAGCCGCTTTTCGACCGGCTGGTACGGGTCGGTGTTGGCGCCCAGCATGATGGGGTCGCAGCGGTATCCGGGACGGGCAAGTTCGGCGCGCAACAGCCGCGCCGCGTCGGCCTTGTAGAAGAGCCGCGTCTCGAAGTCGATGCCGGGGGACAGGTCGAGGTAGGCGTGGCTCGGGCGCGCGTAGCAGTAGATGCAGCCGTGCTCGCAACCGCGGTACGGATTGATCGATTGCGTGAAGGGAATATCAGGCGAGTCGTTGCGCGAGATGACGCTGCGCGCCGCTTCCGGGCGCACCTCGGTCGCGATCGAATCCGGCACCGCTTCCTGGTACCAGCCGTCATCGACGGACTCATGGGTGGTGGCGGCAAACCGTCCCGCCGGATTGATGTTCGCACCGCGACCTTTCAGTGCGCCGTCCATGGCAATATTTTACAACGATGGCACTGATTCGGGATGATTTCCGGCCCGGCGGCTGCGGCCCCGGCAGGTTTGAGTTCAATGCCGCCCTGAAGGCTCCGGACCGGCGGAGCCTTCGCCATCCGCGAGCCGGCGCAGCTTACTTCTGGGCGAGCGCCCAGGACTTGTCCGGGTTGAAGGCGGTGATCTTCGGCTCGGCCGCGGCCGTGCCATCCCCGAGATCGCGCTGGTATACCACGCCCTGGTGATTGACGATGAAGGTCATGATGCCCGAATTACCATACTTTGCCGGCCAGGCGATAACCGCGAAGCCGCCGAACAGCCGGCCGTGGGCCATGTAATCGACGGCACCACCGCGGGCGGCCGGCCCCTGGGCTGTCAGCATGCGGAACAGGTAACCATGATACGGCTCGGGCCCCGCGCCACTCGCCTTGTAGCCCTCTTTGGTCGCTTCGGCCACCAGCGGACCCAGCGGACTCTGGGGCGCGCCCTCCGGCGTCGGCCAGTAGAGGCCGTCCTTCTTGCCGGGACTGGACCGGAAGCGCATGGCGTACGTGCTGTAGCCGTCCCGGTCGTAATCGGTGCGCACGTATTCCCGCTGGGCGTCAACGATCGCGAGCAGAGTCTGGATCGTGTCCAGCTCATTGCGGCCGACGCGGCGTTTGAGCACCTCCATGCGACCGGCCTCGGAATCGAAGTGCCAGCCGGCCGGCGTCTTGACCAGCGGGGCGGGGAACGGCCAGGCGTCCGCCCCCACGTCCACGATCGCCTTGCCGTCAGCGGTCCGCTCGATGGCATGCTTGGCGTCATAGAGTTCCAGGAAATTCTTCCAGTCGGCGCGGTCGGCGACCTTGTCCCCCGAAAACAGCCAGCTCTTCGCGTCAGGCCCCACCACAGCCAGCAGCATCTGCGGATCCCCGGCCCGGACCGCGGCCGCCAGCGCGGCGGCACCCTCTTCGGGAGTTGCGAAGACCGTAGGCGCGGCGTGTGTCGCCGGACTTGGCTTGGCGGGCGCGGCCGGCTGGGCCGGCGCCGCCGGGGTCTGGGCCAGAACCGGCACCGCCAGCGCGAGCGCAACACCCAATGCGGCCGCGAATGAAGATTTCCTGAGCGTCATGTGATCGAACTCCAACATCGCCAGACCTAGCGCCGGCGGCCGCCGCCGCCCCTGCCGCCGCCGCCCCTGCCGCCAAAACTCGAGCCCCCGCGCGAACTTGCGGCCCTTGCGCTGCTCCCGCTGCCCGCGCCACTGAATCCCCCGTCGCCCCCGCCGCTACGAGATCCCGAACGCGACCCGGAATCACGTGTCGATGCCGACGCCCCGCCGCGCGAGCCCGTGTCGCGTCCACCCGTGTCGCGCGAGCCCGTATCGCGTCCACCCGTGTCGCGCGAGCCCGTATCGCGCGCCGTATCGCGCGAGCCTGTGTCACGCCCACCCGTGTCGCGGGTGCCCGCGCTGGGGCGATCAGCGCCGCCTCCCTGATCGCGGCCCCGGAAAGAGTCGCTGGTCTGCGGGCGGTTCTCGTTGCCGCGCCCATACTGGCTGGCCGTCTTCTGATCACGGTAGGGCACGCCGCCACGGTGATCCGCGTTGTGCTGCCAGGAGTCTCTGCCCCCGCCGATATTGCCGTTGCCGCGGTTACCGTTGCCGCTGCCGATGTTGCCGTTGTTGATGTTGTTTTTGTTGAAATTGTTGTAGTTGTTGTGATTGATGTAGACGTTATTGCTGCCCCATCCGCAGCCGCCCCAGATCGCGGCGCCGACGAATACGCCCGCGGCGAACGTCAGGCCTGGTGCATAGACGTAGGCGGGCGGGTACATGTAGTAGGGCGGATAGGCCGGATAGGGCCACGTCCCGTACACCACCGAAGGATTGTAGGTGGGGACATAGACGGTCTCGGTCTTGGTCGACTCGATCACGTAGACGGTCTTGTTTTCGACCGTCTCTGTCTTTACTGCCATTTCCGGCGTGGACTTGAGATTACCGCTGTCCTTGGCCTTGGCACGCAGGGACTGCACCGTGCTCATCACATCCGCTTGCTGGGCCAGAAAGGCATCGCCCAGCTTTTGCGTCCAGTCGATCTTCTCGTCCATCTGCTTCAGGACCTGCGGGACGGTGGTGAGTCCCTTGACGCTCGGATCCCAGGTCTGCTTCTGCATCGCGTCTTCGAGCGCCTTGTCCTTCACGTTGGGATTGGCTGCCAGCCACCGGGCCGCCTGCACGACCTCAAGCGGATACGTCGCTGCCATCAGCACCTGCGCGAGCAAATCGTCCGGATAGAGCGCAATGGGGGCCAGCAGTTGGTCGAGATCCTGCTGCGTGAAAGTCTTGGCCGCCGCCGGGGCCGCCCCCGACGCGGGCGGTGAGGATGCGCCCGCCGGCGCCGTGGTCGCCGGCTGTTGTGCGGACACCGCGGCGCTCAGCAGCAGGGCTGCACCGAGTAGGGATATGAGGAACTGGTCTGGCCTCTTCTTCACAAGTGCTCCGAAGGCTTGCTTGCCCGGGTGCTCCGGGTCTCAACCATGCGCGAACTTTACTCTAAGAATTACCCGGATGCGAACTCACCGGCCGGCCGCGCGCACGGCCGGAATCGTCCGCCGCTCAGAACTTAAAGCCAATCTGGATCGGTATGAACTCCGTGGGCTTATCGCCGTTGATCCAGTGATAGCGCGCCTCGATGAACCAGGACGACTCGCTTTGCAGAGGAAACTCGACGCCGATGCCGACATTCAAGCCCATCTTGGTGTTCGACTTGTTCGCGACCACCAGATCCCCGGCAACGACGCCGGCGTAGCAATAGCCCCACCACGGGTCGCAGATGTAGCCGGTGCCCAGCGCGGTCTGGGTCAGCTCGACATAGCGATGATAGATGCCGATGCCGAACAGCCCATAGCCGCGCGGGCCGTCCAGGGGCATCGTGTACCGGGCGTCCGCCGTCAGCCCCCAGATGTCGCCTGAACCGCTGTCGGTGCGGAATCGCTGGGCCTGGCCGAGCTGCACTAGCTTGCTCGTGGCGTTGAAGTCGGAATAACTGAGATCGAGCTGCAGCGCCCAGGTTTCCGTCCAATCCGGCTGCAGCATCAGCCCGGTACCCAACGTCCAGCCGGCCTTCAGGTAGTCCGCGGTGGTACCGATGGCATCGGCGTAACCGCCATTGACGATCCAGCTCACCGGTCCGTCGGAGGCCAGCGTCGCTGGTGCGAGCGCCGCGGACGAAACCGCCAGGGCAGCGATCCCCATCGACTTGCCGAACTTTGACATGAACTTCTCTCGTTGGGTGTATGCAGCGTTGAACCCGTAATTATATCGCATCGCCACATCACCGGAGCAGCGCGGGAGCACTAGCGCAAACGACGCAGGCGCCAGAGCGAGGGGAACATCCACGCCCAGGACGCGGCGACCGCCAGCGTCATCACCCCGCCCACCACCACCGATCGGACGGTACCGAACCAGCTCGCGGTGAGGCCCGATTCAAACTCGCCGAGCTCGTTGGAAGCGCCGATGAACATCCAGTTCACCGCGCTCACCCGGCCACGCAGCGGGTCGGGCGTATTGAGCGGCACCAGGATGCCGCGGATGTTTACGCTCAGCATGTCACCGATACCGCTCAGCACCAGCGCCGCGATCGACAGCGGCAGGCTGCGGGACAGGCCGAACACGATCATGCCCACACCGAATAGTGCGACGCCGCCGAACATCGCCCGGCCGGCGTGATCGCGCAGCGGGCGCAACGCCAGCACCGCCGCAGTTATGGCCGCGCCAATGCCGGGTGCGGCGCGCATCAGGCCGAGGCCGGCCGGTCCCGTGTGCAACAGGTCGCTGGCAAAGATCGGCAGCAGCGCCACGGAACCGCCGAACAGCACCGCGAACAGATCCAGCGATATCACGCCCAGCACCAGCGGGTTGTGGCGCACGAAGCGCAGGCCCTCGAGAAATTGCCGCGTGCTCCCGGCCTCGGGCGGCACCTTCGGGCGCGTATCGGCGCGGATCAGCAGCATCAGCAACAGCGCACCGGCGTACAGCAGCACGCAGCTGCCGTACACGACCGGCGCGCCCGCCAGGTACAGCAGTCCGCCAAGGATCGGGCCGGCGACCGACGCCAGCTGATAGAGCATGGAATTCACCGCGACGGTACCGGCGAACTGTTCGCGGCTCACCAGTCCGGGCAGCATGGCCTGCATGGCGGGCCCCCAGAAGGCGCGCGTGGCCCCGAACACGCTCAGCGTCAGGTAGATCATCCAGGTGTGGTGCAGCTCGTAGATGCTCATCAGCAGCAGCGCACTCGCGCACAGTATCTGCCCCGCATACGCGCTGCAGACCACGGCGCGGCGCGCGGCGCGGTCGGCCACGTGGCCGCCGATCAGCACCAGCAGGATGAAGGGCAGGAATTCGCTCAGGCCCACCAGGCCCAGCGCCAGCGGATCGCGCGTCAGCGCATAGACCTGCCAACCCACGGCCACCGCCAGCATCTGCCCCGCCAACGTCGCGCAGCACCGTCCGGTGACAAAGCTGGCCGCGTCGCGCCGGCGCACGGCGGCGGTCGGCGCACGCTGGAGAGCCGCGGTGTCGCTCACGCGAGATTCGCCGCGAACTGCACGATGGCCCGCGCCACCTGCCCGGGTTGCTCGTAGGGCAGCAGGTGTCCGGCGGCGCTGATCGGCTGGATGACCAGTTCGGGCATGATCGTGCGCAGCTCCAGCGGCAGCTCGCTCCCCAGCACGCGCCGCGAGTGCCCGGATTGGGCGCCATAGAGCAGCAGCTGCGGCGCACGCACCCGCGCCCAGCACGCCTCAAGCTCGGCGCGCGTATAGCGCATCGGCGTGCGCATCTGGTGGCGCGGGTCGGCGAGCATTTCATAGGCGCCGTCCACGGGCCGCGTCCACACGGCGGCCAGATAACGCGCATGCGCCATCGGCAGGCAGGGATTGGCGCGTTGCAGCGCCGCGGCCAGCTCCTCCAAGTCCGGGTAGCGGCGCGCGAGCGGCGGGGCGCGCAAGGCCGCGAGCCATCCGGCGATCAGCCCGGGCAGCTCGGCGGGCGGGAGCCCCGGCATGCCGATGCCTTCCATATTGACCAGCCACGCGATGCGCTCCGGGCGTGCGCCCGCGTACATCGAGGCGATGGTCCCTCCCATGCTGTGGCCGATGAGCCGCGCCGGCCGGTCGGGCGAAATCTCCTCCAGCAGCCCGTCGAGCTCGGCCAGGTGCTCGGGAAACCAGTAGTGCTCCGCGTGCCGCTCACTCCGGCCGTAACCGGGCCAATCGATGGCCAGCAACGGCCAGTCGTCGGGCAGCTGGTCGACCAGCAGCTGCCAGGCGGCCCCGCAATCCATCCAGCCGTGCAGCAGCAGGATCGGTGCGGGACCGGCCGGCCCCCAGTGCGTCAGCGCGATGCGTCCTGCGCGGCCTTGCCGCTCCGAATGGCGCGCCGGCCGCCGCGGCGCGTAGACCTCGCGGGCCTCGGGCACCTGCATGGCGCTCACGCGGCCAGAAAGCTGCGATAGGCGGGGTTGGCCGTTTCCTCGGTGTACGGATAGCCCAGCGCCTGCAGGTGGCTGAGGAACAGTTCGCGCTCGGAACGCGGCACCTGGATGCCGGTGAGCACGCGGCCGTAGTCGGAGCCATGGTTGCGGTAGTGAAACAAGCTGATGTTCCAGGCCGTGCCGATCGCCTGCAGGAAGGCCAGCAGCGCGCCCGGCCGCTCGGGAAACTCAAAACGGAATAGCAGCTCGTCGGCGAGGCCGCGGGCGCCGCCGCCGATCATGTAACGCACGTGGAGCTTCGCCATCTCGTTGCCGCTCATGTCCACGACACCGTAGCCGGCCGCCCTGAGGCGCGCGATCACCGCGGCGCCGCTCTCCTGCCCGGCGTCCAGGCCAAATCCGACGAACAGCTGCGCACGCTCGGCGCCCTGGTAGCGATAGTTGAACTCGGTGACGCTGTGCTGGCCCAGCGTACTGCAGAACCGCAGAAAGCTTCCGGGCTGCTCCGGTAACTCGACCGCCAGCAGCGCCTCGCGCCCGGCGCCGAGGTCGGCGCGTTCGGCGATATAGCGCAGCCGATCGAAATTCAGGTTGGCGCCGCTGTTGATGGCCACGAAGCGCTGGCCGGCCGGCGCCGTGGCCGCGTAGCGCTTGATCCCGGCCACGGCCAGGGCCCCGGCCGGCTCCAGAACCGCGCGCGTGTCCTCGAACACGTCCTGGATGGCGGCGCAGATCTCGTCCGTGTTGACGCGCACCATCTCATCGACGTAACGGCGCGCCAGCGCGAAGCTCTCCTCGCCCACGCGCCGCACGGCCACGCCGTCGGCGAACAGGCCGGGCTTCTCCAGCGTCACGCGCCGCCCGGCCTTGAGCGACTCGTACATGGCCGCCGAGTCTTCCGGTTCGACGCCGATGATCCGCACCTTGGGATGGAGCTGCTTGACGTAGGCGCCTATGCCGGCGATCAGGCCGCCGCCGCCGACCGGCACGAATATGGCGTCGAGCGCGCCGTGGGTCTGGCGGATGATCTCCACGCCGACGGTGCCCTGCCCCGCGATCACGTCCGGATCATCGAAGGGATGCACGAAGCTCAGGTTCTGCTCGCGCGCCAGTTGGGTGGCGTGCTCGAAGGCCGTGTCAAACACGTCGCCGTGCAGCACGACTTCACCGCCCAGGTCGGCCACCGCCTGCACCTTGATGGCCGGGGTAGTCTGCGGCATGACGATGAGCGCACGCACCTGGCGTCGCTGCGCCGCCAGCGCCACTCCCTGGGCGTGGTTTCCTGCGGACGCCGTGATCACGCCGCGCTCCGCGTCCGCGCCCAGCCGGGCGATCTTGTTGTGCGCGCCGCGCAGCTTGAACGAGAACACCGGCTGCAGGTCCTCGCGCTTGAGGCGCACCTCGTGCCCCAGGCGCCGGGACAGGCGCGGGGCAAGGTCGAGGGGAGACTCGATCGCCACTTCGTACACCTTGGCTTCCAGGATGCGCTGCAGGTACTCCTCGCTCATGGAGCGAAGCTTAAGGCATCCTTGGCGCCCCGGGTGGGCCGGGAGCGATGTCGCACGGGCGCGCGAAGCTCCAGCCGGCTTCAGGCCGGATCGGACTGCGGCTTGAGCACGTAGCGGAAGCTGGTCTTGCCGATCGTGAGCAGGTCGCCCTCGCGCAGCTCGTGGCGCATGACGCGCACGTCGTTCACGAACACGCCATTGGTGCTGTTGAGGTCCTCGACCACGGTACTGGTGTCGGTCACCAGCACCACGGCATGGTGGCGGCTGATGTAATCGGCGTCGATGCACAGGTCGTTGGCCGGTGTGCGCCCGATGGTGGTGCGGCGGCCGAGCACGTGGACTATCCCGGCGTCGCCGGAGGTGCGCACCAGCAGCCGCTGCCCGGTGGGCAGGGGCGGCGCGCCGGCTTCCGCCTCGGTCTCCAGCTGCGCACGGCGCGCGTTGCTCTGTCGCAGGTCGCTGGCCGCCTCGTGCAGCTGCAGCTCGGCGGCCGCCAGGTCCGAGCGCAAGGCCTGGTTCGCGCCCTGTTCGCCCTGGAGCTGCTCCTGCAGCGCGCGTACGGTCCCGTGGAGTTCGGCGAGCTCGGCTTCCAGAGCGTCGATGCGCTGCTGCGCGTCCGCACCGGTCGCGGCGGGCGCGGGTGCGGGTGCGGCGGCGACCGGCTCGCCCTCGCGCGCCGGGGTTTCCTCAAACGGCTGGCCAAAATGCCGCTCGGCGCTGCCCGCCCGGGCGATGGCCACGGCCAGCTGGCTGTTGGCGCGCTCCAGCGCGGCGCCGTGGTCACGGCGCTGGCTGTCGAGTTCATCCTGCAATGCCCGCAGCCGCGCGTCGCGCTCGTCGAGCAATTCCTCGCGATCGCGCAGCATGGCCTCGAACACCTGGCGGCGGGCCTCGGCGCGCTGCAGGGCGTCGCGGTGACGGGCCAAACGGCGCTGCAGCTCGGTCAGGTCATCGCGGCTGCGCGCCAACGCCGCGCCGCGCAGGGCATGCTCGCGTTCCGCGTCGGCTTGCGCGCTCGTCTTGCGTTCGCGCTTTTGCGCGATGCCGCTGAGATCGGCGCGGGCACGCTCCAGGCGCGCCTGCAGGTCGTCGCGTTCGGCGGCCAATAGATAATGCTGCTGGGCGCGCGCGGCCAGTTCCTCGTTTAGCGCCACCACGCACTGGTCGCGCAGCGCGAGCTCGCGTTCCTGCTCCACGCGCTGCGCGTCGGGTTCGGCCGGAGCGGGCGCGGCCTCCTGCGGCCGGTTCGAAAGCGCGCTCAGCTCGGCCTGCAGCTGATCACGGCCGGTCGTGGCCGCCGCGAGGCCTTCCCGCAGCGCGGCGATTTCATTCTGGCGCGCGGCCAGGTCGCGCTCGTGCTTGGACAGCAGTGCGTCCCGGGTGAGCAGCAGCTCCTCGAGTTCGTGGCGCTTGGTCGTCAGCGCGCTCAGGTCGGACTGCAACTGGTCGCGGATCAGCGTGATCCCGGCCACGCTCTGGCGCAGCGCGCGTATTTCCTCGTGGTAGGCGCGCAGCGGATCGTCGGCCGCGCCCTCCTCGGCGCGCGGCGGGATGACCCAGGTGTCGGCCGGCGCCGTGGGCGCGGGAGGCGGGTAATCCGCGGTGGTTTCCAGGTCCGGGGCCGTGGAATACGGTCCTTGCGTTGAAGTGCTCATGACTCTCCGGAGTCTACCTGCAGCCCCCGCCCCCTGATCCTGCTCACTTCAAGATTGCGAACTGTGTCCTCATGCATGCCGGATCGAGCCGAAAAAATCAATCAACTCAGTCACTTGGGACGATTCCAGGGTCAGTGCCGCGCGGTCCGCGGCCGAACCAGGTTGCGTCAGTTCACGAAATGCGATTTTGAGGGCGCGCACCCTCTCCACGGCCGTGGGCGGGGCGGCGCTGAGCACCAGGCGTCGGACCAGCGCCTGCGGCCGGAGCGTTTCCATCGCGATCGCCGTCTCCGCTCCCTCGGCGTGCGCCAGCAGGTCGATCTGGCGCTGGCGGAGCGAATCCAGCAGATCGATGGCTGCGAGGGCGTATTGCTCCGCGCCGGCGGCGGCGCCGGCAGCGTCGGACTCGCCGCAGCCGGGCAGGTCGGGCGCGTAGATGGACCGGTCCGCGCCCAGCACGGCCAGCAGCGGCTGAAAGAAGCGTCCGCTGCCCTGCCTTCCGGGCAGGCACAGCAAGGGCGTGGCCTCGTCGAAACCACCGCCGGGCGGAATGGCCTGATGGACGTGGAGCTGTCCGTAGCGGCAGTCAAAGTAGGCGCGCCGCAAGCGCGCGGCCGGACTCACCGGGATTCGCCCGTATCGGCGTGCAGCCGATGCAGGAAGCGATGCACCAGCGGTGCGGCGATCACCCCGGCAATCGCCAGCACCGCGATTCCTGAAAACAACGCGTAGGTGCCTGCAAATACCTTGCCGCCGAAGCTCGAAGGATCGGCTATCGGCCCCATGCCGGCGAGAATCATCGCCGCATTCTCGTAGGAATCGATCCACGAAAGCCCGACGAATACGTGGTAACCGACCATGCCGGCGTACAAGGCGACGCTGATCAGCACGACCCCGACGCCCAGGCTGCGCAGCTGGCGGCGCAGGTAATGCCGCAGCGGCGCGAGCGGTTGCGACACGGGTTCGTAGGCGAATATTTTTCTTTTCGCAGCCATGGTCTGCCGACGCTCGCTCCTCCTGCGGGTTCGCCAAATGATAGGGCATATGCGCCCGGTGCAGTAGCCGTGCTCGGGACCTGTGGGCGAGCCAGTTTCGCCCGCGGCGGTTTACCTCGGCGCGGGAACAATGCTCATATAGGCCCGATGAAGACCGCACACTGGGCGCCGCTGCTGCTGGCACTCGCAGCCACGGCCACGGCCGCGGCCGCAACGGCGAGCCCGGCTTCCACGGGAGGCGCCACCCCGGAAGCGGCGACGCTGCCCGACGACGCGACGCTCGAGGCGGCAGGCGCCCGGTTCGGGACCATCACCATCCTCACCGGGCAGATCTTCGACGAGAAGAATCCGCATGAGAACCACGGCCTGTACCGCCTGGTCAACCGCCTCCATCTGCACACGCGCCCCGGCGCGGTGCGCAGCGCCCTGTTGTTCCGGACCGGCGACCCCTACCAGGGCCGCCTGCTCCAGGAAACGGAGCGCAACCTCCGCCAGCTGAATTTCCTGCGCGAGCCGCGGGTGCGGGCGGTGGCCTGGCACGACGGTGTGGTCGATATTCTGGTCGAGACGAGCGACGTCTGGACGCTGCAGATTGGTCCGAGCTACGCACGGAGCGGCGGCAAGAACGCCGGCTCGCTCGAGGTGAAGGACATCAACCTGTTCGGCTACGGCAAGACGCTGCTGGCCGGATACAGCAAGGACGTGGACCGCAGCTCAACCTACTTTGAATGGCAGGATCCCTCGGTGCTGCGCAGCCACTGGGTGGACGACCTGCGCTGGGCCAACAACAGCGACGGTCATGACCGCAGCCTGCAGATCTACAGGCCCTTCTACGCGCTCGACGTCCGGCACGGCGCCGGGCTGACGATCGCGGACAAGCTGGGGACCGACACGCGCTACCAGCTCGGCAACGAGTACGATCACTACACGCACGCCCTGCGCCTGCTCGACGTGTACGGCGGCTGGTCGCCGGGCCTGCGCTCGGGGCACACGGTGCGCTACTCGCTGGGCTGGCACAGCGAACACGATGCCTTCAGCCCCGAACTTACCGGGAACCCGCCGGTCAGCTCGGCGCTCGCGCCGATTCCGGCCAACCGCGACCTGGTCTATCCCTACGTGCAGATGGACTGGCTGGCCGACCGCTTTGCTACGACGCAAAACCGGGACCAGATCGGGCGCACCGAAGATCTGCATTACGGGCTCGCCGCTACGATCCAGCTCGGCGTGTCGGCGCCGGCATTCGGGGCCGATCGCCATGCCGTCATCGCCAACGGCCACGCCACCTACGGCTGGCAGCTGACCGACCAGCAGCAAGTCTTCGCCAGCGCGAGCGTCGTGGGGCGGCTGGAACAGGGCCGCCTCGTCGACCTGCGCACCGGCGGCGACGCCGCGTGGTACTGGCGCGCTTCGCGCCACCGGCTGACCTTCGTGCGAATTTCCGGCGACACCGGCAAGGCGCTCGACCTGGATCACTATTACCTGCTCGGCGGCGACAACGGCCTGCGCGGCTACCCGCTGCGTTACCAGGAGGGAAGCGGCCGCGCGCAGTTCAGTGTCGAAGAACGGCTGTACAGCGACTGGACGCTGTGGAGGCTGTTCGATGTCGGGGGCGCGATGTTCTTCGATACCGGACGGACCTTCGGCAGCAGCCCGGTGGGCACGCCGCAGCTGGGCTGGCTGCGCGACGTCGGCCTCGGATTGCGCCTGGGCAACAACCGCTCTTCGCTCGGCAACGTCATCTACATCGACGTCGCCGCGCCGCTTGATGGCGAGAACATCAAGCGGCTGCAGCTGCTGGTGGGCGCGTCGGCCACATTCTAGGCGGCGCACAATCCGGTCTGTCCGCACCGCACCAGATTATGTGCTATCAAGTCGCATGAAAACTCTGCAACCGCGGGCCGCATGTAGGCCGCATTGGTCTTGCCAGTCGCACAGCGCTGCGTCACACTCGATCTTCGGACGCATGAGCCCACACCAAAAAGTCCACCTATCCCGAATGAGTTGGTCCCTGACCCAAGGCACCCCATGAACGCCGGTGCTGCCGCCCAGCTCATGCCCAGCGCACTCGATGAAGACGCCTGGGACGACCTGCTCAGCTATATCGAGGAACGGCGGGTCATACCTATCATTGGTCCCGAGCTCCTCCAGGTGCGCACCGACAAAGGGCCGCGCCTGCTGTACGACTGGCTGGCGGAGAAGCTCGCCGGCCGGCTCAACGTCGACGTGACGCAGCTGCCGCAGCCCTACACGCTCAACGACGTGGTCTGCTGGTTCCTCGGCGCGCGCGGCCGGCGCGAAGAGGCCTACGTGCGCCTGCGCGGGCTGCTCAAGGACGCGACCTTTGAGCCACCCCAGGCGCTGCGCCGCCTGGCCGCGATTCCCGAGTTCGACCTGTTCGTGTCCACGACCTTTGACCCGCTGCTCGAGACCGCGATCAATCTCGAGCGCTTTGCCGGCGCGCCCTCCACCGAGGCGCTGTCCTACTCGCCCAACCGCGTCGTCGACCTGCCGGCCGAGCGCGACCAGCTGCAGCGGCCGGTGGTCTACCACCTGTTCGGCAAGGTCTCGGCCTCCCCGACCTACGTGATCTCGGACGAGGACCTGCTGGAATTCATCTGCGCCCTGCAGAGCGAGCACCTCGCGCCCGAAAAGCTGTTCCACGAGCTCGAGCACAACCACCTGCTGTTTATCGGCAGCAACTTCACCAACTGGCTGGCGCGGCTGTTCCTGCGCATGGCCAAGCGCCAGCGGCTCTCGGACCCGCGCGATGTCGGCGAGATCATGGCCGACGATCACACCAGCCAGGACGAGCGGCTGGTCGCGTTCCTGCAGCAGGTGAGCGTGCGCACCCGCATCTACCAGGGCGCCGAGCGCTTCGTCGACGAGCTGCACGACCGGCTGGCGGCCCGCCGCAAGCCGGCAGCGCCCGCCGCGCACTCCGCCGCCCCGCTCCGGTTCGTGCCCCCGGCACGCGACATGCCCGACAATGCCGTGTTCATCAGCTATTCGCGCGAAGACCTGCCGGCCGTGCAGCAGATCAAGGCCGGGCTCGAGGCCGCCGGCGTCACCACCTGGTTCGACATGGATCGCCTCGAGGTCGGCGACGACTACGATCGCAAGATCCAGCGCAACATCGCGCGCTGTTCCTATTTCATTCCGGTGATTTCGGCCAACACGCAGCGGCGCCTCGAGGGCTACTTCCGGCGCGAGTGGAGCTACGCGATGGACCGGGTGCGCAACATGGCCGACGGCGCCCTGTTCATCCTGCCGGTGACCATCGACGGCACCGCCGCCATCGAAGCGCTGGTGCCGGACAAGTTCAAGGCCCTGCACTTCTCGCAGCTGCCCGGCGGCCAGGTGCCGAGCGAGTTCGCGCAGCGCCTCAGCGACTTCATGCGAGCCCGCCAGCAGTGAACGCCCAGCCGGAGCAGATCGAAGGCCTCGGCTCGGCCGAACCGACGATCGATGCCCGCAATCCCTGGCTCGGCCTGGCCTCGTTTACCGAGGAAACCCGCGCCTACTTCTACGGGCGCGACGAGGAGGTCGCCGAGCTGGCCAGGCGCGTGCAGCGCAAGCTCCTGACGGTGCTGTTCGGCCAGTCGGGCCTGGGCAAGACCTCGATTCTTCGTGCCGGACTGGTGCCGCGGCTGCGCGATCAGGGCTACTGCCCGATCTACGTCCGCGTCGACTACGGCCGCGACGCGCCCGAGCCTTCCGAGCAGATCAAGGAATCCATCAAGCGGACCGCGCGGCGCGCCGGCGAGTGGACCCAGGTCGGGGTGGCCAGCGCGGGCGAATCGCTGTGGGAGTACCTGCACCATCGCGACGACGTGCTGCGCGACGAGGCGGGCAAGACGCTCATCCCGCTGCTGATTTTCGATCAGTTCGAAGAAATCTTCACGCTGGCGCAGAGCGATGACTTCGGCCGGGCGCGGGCCGCGACCTTTGTCGCGGACCTGGCGGACCTGGTCGAGAACCGCCCGCCCCAGGCGATCGAGGCGAAGCTGGAAGCGGACGACGAGATGGCCGAGCGCTTCGATTTCGCACGCAGCGACTATCGCGTGCTGATCTCGCTGCGCGAGGACTACCTGGCGCCGCTCGAGGGCCTCAAGAGCGTCATGCCGAGCATCACGCAGAACCGCCTGCGCCTGGCGCCGATGACCGGTACCCAGGCGATGACCGCGGTCCTGCGGCCCGGCAAGGGCCTGGTCTCGGAGGAAGTCGCCGCCGCCATCGTGCGCTTCGTGGCCGGCGGCGCCGAACTGGCCAACGCCGAGGTCGAGCCGTCGCTGCTGAGCCTGATCTGCCGCGAACTCAATGACACCCGCATCGCCCAGGGCCGCGCGGAGATTTCGCTCGACCTGCTGGCCGGCTCGCACGCGACCATCCTCAGCAATTTCTATGAACGGGCGCTCGAAGACCAGCCGGCCGCCGTGCGCCGCATCATCGAGGACGAACTGCTGACCGCCTCGGGCTTCCGCGAGAACGTGGCGGAGGAAAGCCTGGTCAGCAGCTTTGCGGCCGCAGGCGCCAAGCCCGGGACCGTGGCCCTGCTGGTCAACCGTCGCCTGCTGCGCATCGAAGAGCGGCTCGACGCGCGCCGGGTCGAGCTCACGCACGACGTGCTGTGCGGCGTCGTCAAGTACAGCCGCGACCAGCGCCAGGAACGCGAGGCGCGCGAGGCAACCGAACGCGTGCTGGCCGAGCAGCGTGAGCGCGAGCAATCGGCACGCCGCTCGCTGTCGCGCGCGCGCCAGGTGGCTGCGGTGTGCGGGCTGCTGGCCCTCGGCGCGCTGGGCGCCGCGGTGGTCGCTTATCTGAGCACACAACGGGCCCACCGGGCCGAGTTCCAGGCGGTGCAGGCGCGGGCCGGCGCGGAACATCTGCTGGGCTACCTCACGGACGATTTCGTGCGCGAACTCGAGAGCTTCGGACGGCTGGACGTGGTGGCTGAGTTTGCCAAGCGCCAGATCGATTACTTCCACAGCCTGCCGGAATCCCTCAAGGGCCCGGACACGATCCGCAACGGCGCGCTGGCGATGGTGCATTACGCCCGCGCCAAGCGCGTGCTGGGTGATCCGGAAGCGGCCAAGTCCACGGCGACCGAGGCTGTGCGCCTGCTCGAGCAGCGTCGCGCGGCCGGCGATGATTCCGAATCGGAAATTATCGCGCTGGCACTCGCCTACAGCACGCAGGCGCAAATCCAGGAATTCCTCAACGACCCGAACTCCTTGGCCAACTCCCAGCGCGCGGCCGATTTGTTGCAGCCGCTGGTGTATGCCCGGAATCCATCCATTGTGGCCCGGCGCGCCTACGTCGAGGTGCTCGTTCGGGTGGGCTTCGAGCAATTGCGCAGTGCGCGCTTCGAGGACTCCGCCCGGTCACTGGAGCTCTCGGCAAAAATCGCCTCAGACCTGGGTGCGCGCGACCTGAGCGATTTCGGCATGGCGGCCTACTATGCCGAGGCGAACGCATGGCGGGTCGAGGCACTGCAGCGGCTCGGCCGCGCTGACGAAGCCAAGCGCGTAGCCGAGGACGCTAACGCCGTGGCGGAAAAGGTGCTCGCGCAGCGTCCGGGGTATCGTCTGGCCCTGCACGCGCAGCAACTGCTGGTGGGTCAGCTCTCGAACGCATCCATGATCAATCTCGATCCAGCCAGCGCCGTGCCCAACGCCAAGCGCGCCGTGCAAATCTCGCTGACCTTGCTGGACTTTGATCCGGGCAACATCGTTACCACCAACAACCTGTCCGTGGCCCGCAATGTGTTGGGCGATGTGTACTGGACGGCGGGTCAACTGCGCGAGGCGCTGCCTTACTACGACCAAGCGGTGAAGGATGCCCTAGCGGTTACTTCCGGCGGTTCCAACCTGTACGTCACCAGCTTCTACACTCTGGCCTATGCCGTCTGGCGACACGCCCAGCTCGGCGATTTCGCCGGCGCCGGCGCGATCATCGACTCGGGCAAGCCTTACCTGACCAAACTCCGCCAGAGCGAACCGGCGGGCAGCACTGCGTTGGCCTTCGTCGATATCATCAATCGTCTGGCGGTGGCGCTTTCCGCTCAGCAGCGGGATGATCACGGCGCCTCGCGACGCATCGCCGGCGACATACTGAAGGAGTTGCAGCAGCGTAAGGACGAGGGCGGGCAGGTGACGGACCAGAAGAATTCCCTGATCTTCTGGGCTGGCCTCATCGATGGATCCTCCGCGGTCGTGGAGAAGGACTACGCGGCCGCGGAGCAATCGCTGCGGGCATCGCTGGCGGCGCGCCAGGCACAGGGCGCCTCATCGATGGACGACCTGCGCAACGAGGGCACTATTGCGACGTGGCTGGTCATGGCGCTGGCACCGCAGGGCAAGAACGCCGAGGCTGCAAAGCTCATTGCGCCGTTCGTGAAGTACGAGCGTGGCCTTGCGGCGCGCAACCATGGCGATGTCTGGGTGCCACTTGAACTGGGCGGCGTGCTGTATGCGCAGGCTCTCACCGATCGCGCGCAGGCGCCGGCGCTGCTGCGGGAAGCCGCCGCGTTGCTCGATTCGCTCCCCGCCAACGTGCGCGCCATGCGCGATTCGCGCCTGTTGCGCGAGTACGTGGCCGCCGAACGCAGCCGGATACATTAGACGACTTAAGGCGCGCCTTTAGCGCGCCGCCGCATCGGTCAAAACATACTGGACGGGTCGATGTTGCCGCCGTCCTTGGGATCTCGCGAGGGGATGAACTCGCCCGTGATCATGGCCTCGTACCCCTGCCCGGGTCCGACCATCGGGTAAACGCCCGCGTCCGGGTCAATGATCACCTCGAGAAAGGCCGGCCCCTCGAAGGCCAGAAACTCGGCGATCACCTCCGGCACTTCCTGCTTGCGATCGAGGCGGCGAGCGTAGCGGAATCCGTCGGCCTGGGCCGCCTTGACGAAGTCCTTCTTGTGCAGTGACTTGTCGCTCCCGGAGAGCCGGCCCTTGAAGAACAGCTTCTGCCACTGCTTGACCATGCCGTCGCCAAAGTTGTTGAGCACCACCACTTTGACCGGCAGATCGTAGGTCGTTACGGTCTCGAGCTCGCCGATGTTCATGCGGATGCTGGCGTCGCCGTCGATATCGATCACCAGCCGACCCGGATTGGCCACCTGCGCGCCGATGGCCGCCGGCAGCCCAAAGCCCATCGTGCCCATGCTTCCGGACGTCAGCCAGCGGCGCGGTGCGCCAAAGTCGAACATCTGCGCCGCCCACATCTGGTGCTGGCCGACCCCGGTAGTGATGATTGCCTCGCCGCGCGTGTGCCGGTTGATCTCCTCGATCACGTACTGAGGCTGAACCAGCTCGCCGGTGCGCTGGTAATTCATGCCGTAGCGCTGTTTGAGCGCCGTCAGATGAGTGTGCCAGGCCCTGTAGTCGCGCTGGCGCGCGGCCTGGTGCACGGCCGCCTGCAACTGTCGCAGCGCCTCGGGCAACAGGCCGACATGGCTCCAGCGCACGCTCTTGACCTTGTTGATCTCGGAGCGGTCGACGTCCAGATGGGCGATCGCCCTGGCGGCGCGCGCGAATTTCTGCGGATTGCCGGCCACGCGGTCGTCGAAGCGCGCGCCCACGGCAATCAGGAAGTCACAATCCTCGACCGCGTAATTGGCCGCGGCCACCCCGTGCATGCCGAGCATGCGCAGGCACAGCGTGTGCGCGGTATCGACACTGCCGATGCCCATCAGGGTGGTGACCACCGGGATGTTGAGGGCGCCGGCAAAGTCGCTCAGCGCCGCCGAGGCCTCGCCGTTGATCACCCCGCCGCCGGCATAGATCAGCGGGCGCTGCGACTCGGACAGCAGCTCGACGAAGGCGGCCTGCTGTTCGGGGCTGACCGTGTTCGCGGCCAGCTCCGCCGCACGCCGCCGGAAGCCTGGAATCGGCAGCGTGCCGGCGCCCTGGTAGGTGCCGGCCCAGTTCTGCACGTCCTTCGGAACATCGATCACCACCGGGCCGGGCCGGCCGGTGCGCGCAATCTCGAAGGCGGTGCGCACCGTGGCCTCCAGGCGCGCAGGCTCGGTGACCAGGAACACGTGCTTGGCGACCGGGCCCATGAGCGCCGCCACCGGTGCTTCCTGGAAGGCGTCGGTGCCGATGGCCGCGACCGGCACCTGCCCGCAGATGACCACGATCGGCACGGAATCGGCCATGCAGTCCCGCACCGGGGTGACGGTGTTGGTGGCCCCCGGCCCCGAGGTCACCAGGCACACACCCACCCGGCCGCTGGCACGGGCGTAGCCGGCGGCCATAAAGCCCGCGCCCTGCTCGTTGGCAGGCACGATCAGCGGTATTTCACGCCCGCCGCCCCCGCGCTGCGCCTCATTGAAGGTGAATACGGCGTCGTAGGTGGGCAGGATCGCCCCGCCGCTGTAGCCGAATATCGCGGTCACGCCCTCGTCGGCGAGCACCTGGACAATGATCTGGGCCCCGCTCATCGCCTGGCCGGCCAGCGGGTGCGTCACGTTCTGGCTTGGCTGCGTGACCTGATCCATGGGCAAAGCCTAGCAGCTTGGCGCGCCCGCACAAACTTGGCTATTCTGCGGGCCCCGGTCAGGACCCCTGTGGGCCACGAACCTCAAGGCCATGCGCCACATCATCGGCATACTGCTGCAAAACGAGGCCGGCGCGCTGGCGCGCGTCGCCGGCATGTTCTCCAGCCGCGGTTACAACATCGAGTCCCTGTCGGTGGCGCCCACCGACGACCCGACCGTGTCGCGTCTGACCCTGGTGACCAGCGGCTCGGATGCGGTGATGCTGCAGATCACCAATCAGCTCAACAAGCTCATCGACGTGGTGCGCATCGACGACATGACGCGCGGCGAGCACGTGGAGCGCGAACTGGTGCTGGCCAAGCTGCGCGTCGATCCGGCGCGGCGCGATGCCCTGCGAGGCTACGTGGTGCGCACCGGCGGGCGCGTGCTGGACCCCTCGACCGACAGTTTCATCGTCGAGCTGCTGGGGAGCGAGGCCGAGGTCAACGGGTTTATGCACGAGCTCGCGACGCACGGCGAACTGCGTCGAGGTGGTCCGGAGCGGCGCGCTCGGCATCAGCCGCAGCGCCCGCGCGCTGCGCCTGGTCACGCCGGCTTAGGGCCGGTTACGCCGGCCGGCCGCGCAGGGTGGTGATCCGCCCGGCTTCCTCGGCGACGTTGACGTTGCGCGCCAGCTGCTCGCGCTGCGCGCGCGTCCAGGTCGCGACCGCGGCAGCGGGCATCGGCCGAGAGATGAAATAGCCCTGCGCCAGGTCGCAGCCCAGGCGCAGCAGCGCCGCCCAGACTTCCGGCGTCTCGATCCCCTCGGCCACCACCTTGAGCCCCAGGCTGTGGCCAAGCTCGATGGTGGTGCGCACGATCGCCAGGTTGCTGGCCGAGCGCTCGAGATTGCAGACGAAGCCGCGATCGATCTTGAGTTCATCGACCGGCAGCGCGTGCAGCTGCGCCAGGCTCGAATGCCCGGTGCCGAAGTCGTCGATCGCAAAACACACCCCGCCGGTGCGCAGTTGCTGCATGATCTGCGCGGCCAGCTGCGGCTCGCGCATGATCGCGCTTTCGGTCACCTCGAGCAGCAGGCGGGTCGCGGGCACCTGATGATCGCGCAACAGCGCGAACACCCGCGCCGGCAGTCCGCCATCGGAGAAATCCACCGCCGACAGGTTGACGGCCACCGAAAAATCCAGTCCCTCGCGCTGCCAGGCGCCGAGCTGGGCGATCGCGGCATTCAACACCCAGCGCGACAGGTCCGGCAGTACCGAGGCGCGCTCGGCCAGCGGGATGAATTCCATCGGTGCAATGCTGCCCAGCGTCGGGTGGTTCCAGCGCAGCAGGGCCTCGAAACCGCGCACCGCGCGATCCGTCATGTTGACCAGCGGCTGGTAATGCAGCGCCAGGCCGTCGCCTACCAGCGCGCGCCGCAGCTCGGACACCAGCATGATGCGCCGGCGATGGTCGGCGTCGTGTGCGGGCTGATAGACCACGGCGACGGTGGTCTGCTCCTTGGCCTGCAGCAATGCGACGTCCGCCTGGCGCAGCAGATCCTCCACCGACACGCGCGGCGCCCGCCACTCGCTCAGCCCGGCACGGATGTCGACGCTGAGGCGCAGCCCACCGAGCGTCACGCCCTCGCGCCACTCGTCGGCGGCCATGAGCAGGCGGTGCAGCAATTCGCTGTCGTGGAGTGCCGAGGTGATCACGAACTGATCGGCGCCGATGCGCGCGCACAGCATGTCCTCGCCGGCCAATTTCGCCAGCCGGCCGGCCAGAGCCTGCAGCAGGTGGTCACCGACCACATGGCCGACCGAAGCGTTGATGTCGCGGAACCTGTGCACGTCCACCAGCGCCAAGCTGAGTGGCCGGTCCGCGGGCAGCGCCGCCAGGCGCTCGCGCAGGCCGTCGCGGTTGGGCAGCCCGGTCAGCGCATCGTGCGTCGCCTGGCGCACAATGTGCGCTTCGCGATCGCGGATTCCCGCCTGCATCGAGTTGAAGGTGCCGGCCAGTTGCCGGAACTCCTTGCCGCCGCTCACCTGTATGGTGTCGCTGTAAGATCCGCGCTCGATTTCCTGGGCGGCGGCCACCAGCACGCTCAGCGGTCGCACCGCGCTGCGCCCGGCGAACACCGCCACGACGATGGCGCCCAGCAGGGCCGCGCCGCCGATCAGCAGCAGCGCCAGGCGCATCTCGCTGAACTGCGCCATCGCGGCGGACTGCGAGCGCTGCGCCACCAGCAGCAGCGTGCCGCTCTGCACGCGGAGCGGCGCGCTGAGCGTCAGGTACTGCTCACCGGAGAGGGTCGCCAGCACCGGACCGGAGTTGCCCAGGTCGGCCAGCCGCTGCACGGCCAGCTGCCCGGCGGACTCGGCATCCAGCGTGGAGATGGTGCCGCTGCTTCCGTCCTGCTCGTGGTAGACGAAGCTCACCTCGGTGCCCGCCAGCGCCGCAAGCTGCTGCGCCAGCGGCCGGTCCAGCGCAAAGCCGAGCGCCACCCAGGCGATGACCTGTGGAGCGCGGAGCGGCGCGAACACGATCTGGTAAGGGCGGCCGCCGACCACGGCGAAGGGCGCCGCGCTGCTCCCGTCCGGCAGGCGCAGGCCGGCGCCGGCCTGCTCGGCCAGTCGCGGCGTGGTGGCGGTCAGGACGCGCCCGGCGGGAGCGTACAGCACCGCCAGATCGGCGCCGATTCTTCCGGCCTGGTTGCTCAGCGCCGACTGCATGGTGGGCGAATCGCCGGTGGCCACGGCCTCGCGGAATGCAAAATCGCCGACCATCGCGTCCACCGCCGCACGCAGCAACCGCGCCCGTTCCGCAAGCGTGCGATCCAGCATGGCGCGCGTCGCCGCAAGCTGGCGAATCGATTCGGCGTGCACGGCACTGCGCATCGAGGCCAGCGTGAGCACGATCGTCACACCCTGGGCAAGCGCCATCAGGGAGACGATCAAAATGAGCAGTCGGTTCTTGAAGCTGGCCAAGATTGGGGGCTCTAATCGAGCTGACATATGCATAGTAGAAGCGCCGCGATCGTCGCCTGTGTGATGGCCTGCACGGTTTTTGCGGTGCCGCAGGCAATATCTGCGTCTTCGGCGCTCTCGATCACGGTTGTCAGCGCGAGCGGCGCGCCGCTGGCGGGCGCGGTGGTGGTCGCCGAGCCGGTGGCCGGTTCCCCCAAGCCGCCGACGGGTCAGAAGGCCATCATGGATCAGCGCAACCTCGCGTTCGTCCCCGACGTCGTGGTGGTGCAGACCGGCACCGCGGTGGACTTTCCCAACAGTGACCAGGTGCGACACCAGGTCTACTCGTTTTCAGAGGCCAAGACCTTCCAGCTGGGCCTCTACGCCGGCCGCGCGCACGACCCGGTGGTATTCAACCGCGCCGGGCTGGTGACGCTGGGCTGCAACATCCACGACAACATGGTCGGTTACATCTTCGTCACCGACTCGCCGTGGTACGGGCTCACGGGCGCGGACGGCAGCTTGCGTCTGCACGATCTGGCGCCCGGCGAGTACACGGTGCGGATCTGGCACGAGCTGCTCGATGAGTCCGGCCCGCAATTGAGCTCACAGCTGCGGCTTGCCGACGGCGCCCCGGGCAACCTGAGCTTTCACCTGACGCGACCGCTGCGGCCGTCATTGCACCATCATGGAATGGACAAGAAATGGCAAGACTACTGATCCCCTCTTGTCTCGCGCTCGCACTGGCGCTGACGCGCGTCGCCGGCGCGGAGGAATTCAATCTCGGCGTGGACCTGCGCGCGGTCAGCACCGACGCGACCCAGTCCCGGCTCACCGGCGGACTCGGTGCACTGCGCTACGACGATACGCAGGAGGGACTGCGCCTCGGATACGTCGAGATGGGCTACCGGGCCGACCCGACCGATACCGTGCGGATCACCGCCCAGGCGTACGCCTACGGCGATCATGACGTGAACATGCTCGACCTCACCGAACTGTATGCCGAGTGGCGGCAGATTCCGAGTTCCAACTGGCGCTCGCGATTCAAACTGGGGGCGTTCTATCCGGCCATCTCGCTCGAGAATCGCATGCAGGGCTGGCGCTCTCCGTACACGCTGTCTTTCTCGGCGGTCAACACCTGGGTCGGCGAGGAGCTGCGCACGATCGGCGCCGAGTACAGCCTCGACTGGCTCGGCCGCAGCCACGGCCACGATTTTGACTTCAGCCTCAGCGGCGCTGCCTACGGATGGAATGACACCGCGGGCACGGTAGTGGCGACCCGCGGCTGGGGCCTGCACGACCGGCAGAGCACGCTGTTCGGCCGTTACGCCAACGGCGGCTCACCGCTCCCGCAACGCACTCTCTTCTATGACGATCTCGACAAGCGCCCCGGTTACTACGTGGCCGGCGCCGCCAACTACCGCGGCCTGCTCGAAATGCGCGCGATGCACTACGACAATCGCGCCCAGCTGGTCGAAGCCCCGCACCTCGACGACGGCGGCTGGCAGACCTACTTCGACAGCTACGGCGCGCGCTGGACCCCGAACGACGACTGGACCGTCATCGGCCAGTGGCTGCACGGACGCACCTACGAGGATCCGGGCGTGCCGCACAACGCCTGGAGCTACAATTCAGAATTCCTGCTGGCCAGCCTGCTGCGCGGCGCAATGCGCTACTCGGTGCGCTACGACCGCTTCGAGATGCAACAGACCTACAGCAGCTATGACGATTTTCCGGTGATGCTCGCCGACCATGGTCACGCCTGGACGCTGGCCTGCATCCGCGACCTCAACCCGCACTGGAGCATCGCGCTGGAGGGCATCGTGTCCGAAAGTACCGCGCCGCTCCGCGTCGTGCTGGGCCAGGCCGCTTATGCGCGCGAGCAGGTGCTGCAGCTGGCGGTTCGCTTCGAGCTCTAAGGGCAAGCCGTAACCACACGGCCGCCCGCCTGCGGCCGCCTGCGAACCACCGGCACGGCACGAGCGCGCTCAGCTGGCCGCGCGTGCTGTGATCGGCCCCAGCGCCTGCGCCAGGTAGTCCGCGAAGCTGCCCCGGTCGGCGCGCTCGAGCGCCTCCTGCTCGAGGAGCGACTCGGCCGCTTCCGCCGCAAACTCCGCCAGCAATTCCCGGTCGTGACCGGCGGCCTCCAGCAGCCGCGTACGGTGCTGGCCCGACAGTGCCCGCGTGTACTCGGCAAAGCCACCGCCCGAGCGGCGCAGCTCCTGCAGGTGCCGCGCCGAGGGTGTGCGTTCCGGGTCGCGCAGTTTTTCCAGCTGCTTGGCGAGCGCGCGTCGGTAGGGCTGGCCCGGGTCGTCCGCGTCCAGCAACTCGCAGATGCCGCCCAGCTGGTCGAGCAGCTCTGCGCCCCAGGCCTTGAGCGACACCGCCCGCCCGTCGCGCTGCAACTGCAGGTCCGGCTCGCGGCCGCGCCGCGCGACCAGCAGGTGATTGTGGTCGAGCTGCGCCTGTTCCGGAGCGCTGAGCGGATCGCTGCTGCGCGCCAGGCACAGCGCCAGAAACGCCTCCATGAAATGCATCTCGTCGGTGCACACCCCGGTGGGCTCGAAAATGCAGATATCGAGGGCGCGCACTTCCAGGTACTCGACGCCGCCGCGGGCCAGCGCCCGCATCGTGGTTTCGCCCGGCTGTGGCGCGCGCTTCGGCCGGATGTTGCTGTAATACTCGTTTTCGATCTGCAGGATGTTGGCGTTGAGCTGGCGGTAATGGCCGTCGACGCAGACACCGAGCGCCGCAAACGGCGGATGCACCGTGTGCGTGGCATGCTGCAGATCGCGCAGGTACTCATCGAGCGAGTTCACCGAGACCGAGACCGCGGACTGGTCGCGATTCCGGTAGCCCAGATCGCTCATACGGAGTGAAGTGGCGTACGGCAGGTGCAGCGTGCCCGGGCCCAGCGGCTGCATCTCGGTGGCGCTTTCCTCGGGCACGAAGCTCGCGCACAGCGCCGGCGAGACGCCAAACAGGTAGAGCGCGAGCCAGCCGTGGCGACGGTAATTACGCACCACGTCGAAGTAACGCGCCGAGACAAACTCGCCGTCGTGGCGGTGCGAGCCCAGCAGGTCGGCCCACAGCGGCCAGAAGCGCTCCGGAAATGAGTAGTTGTAGTGCGCGCCGGCAATCGCCTGCATGAGGCCGCCGTAGCGGGTCTGCAGGCCGCGCCGATAGACTTCCTTGAAGTGCCCGCGGTGCGAGCGCCCGTAGCGGGCGATCGGCACCTCGCTCTCGCCGGCGACTTCGCCAGGCATCGAGGCAGCCCACAGCAATTCGTCGTCCAGGTGCCGTGCCACAAAATGGTGCAGCTCGCCCAGGTAGCGGGACAGCGCGCCGTTGTCGGCGAACGTCGGCGTCACCAGTTCCAGCAGCGCCTCGGAATAATCGGTGGTGATGTGCGGATTGCACAGGGCGCTGCCAAACGCGCGCGGGTGCCCGCTCGCCGCGATGCGCCCGGCCGCCGTCACCCGCAGGCCCTCGCGCTCCAGGCCGCGCCGGCCGCCGGCCAGCGCGCCGCCGTGCTCGCGGTTGTTGGCCAGCGCCGCCAGGCGCCGCTCGAAGGCACGGTCTGTCACCGCTCGCGCCATCCCCTCTGGACCCCTGTAGCTTACGAGTTGAATACATTAGCCGAATATGCGCTCGGCACCCGCGGAAAGTCGCGCGGGCCGTGCACAAGCAGGCGCAAAATGGCATTCTACGCGACCAGCGCCGCCCCCGGCGGCGCGCCGCTTCCGGAGACTGCCATGCTGGTCCATTCAGCCGCCCGACGGGTCGCAATCGTCGGTGGGAGCCGCATACCATTCGCCCGTTCCTACGGTGCATACACCGGCCAGAGCAACCAGGATCTGCTCGTGGCGGCACTGCGCTCCCTGGTGGAACGCTTCCGGCTGCAGGGGCAACGGCTGGGCGACGTCATCGGCGGCGCGGTCATCAAGCACTCCAAGGACTTCAACCTGGTGCGCGAATCGCTGATGTCCGCCGACCTCGATCCGCAGACCCCGGGGCTCGACATCCAGCGCGCCTGCGGCACCGGGCTCGAGGCCGCCATCCTGGTGGGCAACAAGATTGCGCTCGGCCAGATAGAGGCCGGCATCGCCTGCGGCGTCGACACCGTCAGCGATCCGCCGGTGGTGCTGCCCGGTTCCTTCGGCGAGCTGCTGCTGCGCAGCTACCGCGGCCGCAACCTCGGGCAGCGCCTGGCGCCGTGGCTGAAGCTCCGTCCACGCGACCTCAAGCCGATACTGCCGGCGGTGGTCGAGCCGCGTACCGGATTGTCGATGGGCCAGAGCTGCGAGCTGATGGCCAAGACCTGGAATATCTCGCGTGCCGAGCAGGATCGCGTGGCGGTCGACAGTCACCTCAAGGCCGCGGCGGCCTGGAAGGAGGGCTTCTACGACGACCTGGTGGCGCCGCACGCGGGCCTGCAGCGCGACAACAACGTGCGGCCCGACGCCACGCTGGAAAAACTCGCGACGCTCCGGCCGGTGTTCGACACCAGCGGCTCGGGCACCCTCACCGCCGGCAACAGTACACCCCTGACCGACGGCGCCGCGGCGGTGCTGCTCGCCTCGGAAGACTGGGCGCGCGAACGGCGCCTGCCGGTGCTGGCCTACCTGCGCGCCGGCAAGAGCTGGGCGGTCGACTTCGCCAGCGGCAAGGAAGGCCTGCTGATGGCACCGGCTTACGCCGTGTCGGCGATGCTCAGGGACGTGCAGCTGAGCCTCCAGGACTTCGACTACTACGAGATACACGAGGCCTTTGCCGCGCAGATGCTGTGCACACTCAAGGCCTGGGAGTCGCCCGAGTACTGCCGCGAGCGCCTCGGCCGCGACGCCGCGCTGGGTTCGATTGCACCCCACAAGATCAACGTCAAGGGCGGCAGCGTCGCGCTCGGCCACCCGTTCGCAGCCACCGGCGGGCGGATACTCGCCGCGCTCGCCAAGCTCCTCGGCAATGACGCCCAGGCGCAGCGTGGGCTGATCTCGGTGTGCACCGCCGGCGGCATGGGTGTCACCGCCGTCGTGGAGCGGGCCTGATGCCGCGCCAGAATTTCGCCTCCGGTTCGCAGTGGGAACCCATCGTCGGCTACTCGCGCGCGGTGCGCGCCGGCGACTACGTGCACGTCTCCGGCACCACCGCGACCGGCGCGGACGGGCGCATCGTCGGCCAGAATGACCCGCATGCCCAGACCGTGCAGTGCCTCAAGAACATCGAGGCCGCGCTGACGCGCGCCGGCGCGAGCGTGGCGCAGGTGGTGCGCACCCGCATCTACGTGGTCAACATCGCCGACTGGGAGCAGATCGGCCGCGCCCACGGCGCCGTGTTCGGCGAGATCCGCCCCACGACCTCGATGGTGGAAGTCAGCCGCCTGATCGCTCCGGACATGCTGGTCGAGATCGAAGCCGACGCCTGGGTCGGCCAGTAGCCCATGGGTCGCTGGCAGACTCTGATGGCGCGCGACGGGCACGAATTCTCCGCCTATCTCGCCGCGCCCGACGGCGCGCCGCGCGGCGCGGTGGTAGTGCTGCAGGAAATATTCGGCGTCAACGAACACATCCGCCGCGTGGTCGAGCAGTACGCCGCGGCCGGATTCCTGAGCATCGCGCCGGCGCTGTTCGACCGTGTCGGCCGCAATATCGAGCTCGGCTACGGCCCGAAGGACATGGAACAGGGCGTCGGCTACCGGCTGCAGATCGACGACGCCAAGGCGCTGCTCGACATCGGCGCAGCCGTCAACGTCGTGCGCCACGCCGGCCGCGTCGCCGTGATCGGCTTTTGCTGGGGCGGCCAGCTCACCTGGATCGCCGCGGGCGCGCTGCGCGTGCAGGCCGCGGTCGGCTATTACACCAGCCGCATCTGGGAGAAGCTCGACCGGCTGCCGACCTGCCCGGTCATGCTGCATTACGGCGAGCTCGACAAGAACATCCCGCGCGAGCGCATCGAAGAGGTGCGCGCGCTGTTCCCGCAGGGCATCTACTATTTCTATCCGGCCGATCACGGCTTCAACTGCGACGCCCGCGCCAGCTACGACGCGCCCAGTGCCAAGCTCGCCTGGGAGCGCACTCAGGAATTTCTGAAACTGCACATAGGTTGAACCACTCATGCAGCTTAGCGATCCAAAACTGCTGCGCAGCCAGTGTTACGTCAACGGCCAGTGGCTCGACGCCAGCGACGGCCGCGCCACGCCGGTCCGCAATCCGGCCACCGGCGCGACGCTCGGCACGGTCCCGCAGCTCGATGGCGCGGCCACGCGGCGCGCGATCGATGCCGCGGCCGCGGCGTTCCCGGCCTGGGCCGCCCAGACCGCCAAGCAGCGCGCCGTGATACTGCGTCGCTGGTTCGAGCTGATGATGGCGAACCAGAAGGACCTGGCGCAGCTCATGACCGCCGAGCAGGGCAAGCCGCTGGCGGAGGCGTCCGGCGAGATCGCCTACGCCGCGGCCTTCGTCGAATGGTTCGCCGAGGAAGCGCGGCGCATATACGGCGAGGTTATTCCGGGCCACCAGGCCGACAAGCGCATCGTCGTGCTGCGCCAGCCGGTCGGCGTGGTGGCGGCGATCACGCCCTGGAACTTCCCGGCGGCCATGATCACCCGCAAGGCCGCGCCGGCGCTGGCCGCCGGCTGCACCTTCATCGTCAAACCCGCGGGCCAGACGCCGCTGTCGGCGCTGGCCATGGCCGAGCTGGCCGCCCGCGCCGGGGTGCCGCCCGGGGTGTTCAACGTCGTCACCGGCAGCGCGCGCGAAATCGGTGCCGAGCTCACCGGCAGCCCGGTGGTGCGCAAGCTGAGCTTTACCGGCTCGACCGAAGTGGGCCGGGTGCTGATGGCGCAGTGCGCGCCGACGCTGAAGAAACTGTCCATGGAACTGGGCGGCAACGCGCCCTTCATAGTTTTCGCCGACGCCGACCTCGACGCCGCGGTGCAGGGCGCACTCGCCAGCAAGTACCGCAATACCGGACAGACCTGCGTGTGCGCGAATCGCCTGCTGGTTCAGAATGAAATCTACGAGGACTTTGCCGCGCGCCTGCAGCGGGCCGTCAGTGCGCTCAAGGTGGGCGACGGGCTCAAGGGTCCGACCGACCTTGGCCCGCTGATCGACAGCGCCGCACTCGCCAAGGTGCAGGAACACGTCGCCGACGCCCGGGCCAAGGGCGGCAAGGTCACGCTCGGCGGCAAACCGCACGCCCTTGGCGGCACCTTTTACGAACCGACCATCGTGACCGAGGCGACCAGCGACATGCGCTTTGCGAAGGAGGAAACCTTCGGCCCGGTGGCGCCGCTGTTTCGCTTCGGCGATGAAGCCGAGGCGCTGCGCATGGCCAACGACACCGAGTTCGGACTTGCCTGCTACCTGTACACGCGCGACCTGGCGCGCGCCTGGCGGTGCACCGAGGCGCTCGAATACGGCATCGTCGGCCTGAACACCGGACTGATCTCGACCGAGGTCGCGCCTTTCGGCGGCGTCAAGCAATCGGGCTTCGGGCGCGAAGGCTCGCACCACGGCATCCTCGATTACACCGAACTGAAATACCTCTGCATCGGCGGCATCACGCCGCTCTGATAGGGACGCCACAGTGCTCGGCGTGCTGATAGTCAACACGGGAACGCCGGCGGCGCCGCGCGCGCGCGAGGTGCGCCGGTTCCTGGGCCCGTTTCTGTCCGATCCGCGCGTCGTCGAGCTGCCGCGCCTGCTGTGGCTGCCGCTCCTTTACGCCGTGATCCTGCCCTTGCGCGCGCCGCGCAGTGCGCGCAATTACCGCCGCGTGTGGATGGACGACGGCTCGCCGCTGGCGGTGTTTTCGCAGCGCCTGCGAAACGCGCTGGAACTGGAGCTGGAGGCGCAGCTGCCCGGTGCGGTGGCGATCGAGGCTGCGTTCCTCTATTCAGAACCGCGGCTGGACACCGCGTTGCTGCGGCTGCGCGCCGCCGGAGCGCAGCGCATCGTGGTCCTGCCGCTATTCCCCCAGGCCAGTGGCACCACCACCGGTGCGGTGTTCGATCATGTCGCCGACAGCCTGCGCGCCTGGCGCGCGCTGCCGGAGCTGCAGCTGATCGCGAACTACCACGACGATGCGGGATACGTCGGCGCGCTGGCCAACAGTGTGCGTGAGCACTGGCAGAAGCACGGCCGCACGGCACAGCTGCTGATGTCCTTTCACGGCATACCGCAGCGCTGCGTGCAGCGCGGCGATCCCTACCAGCAGCAATGCGTGCAGACCGCGAACCGACTGGCCGCTGCGCTGGAGCTGACCAGCGCGGAATGGTCGCTCAGCTTCCAATCGCGCTTCGGCCAGGCACGCTGGCTTGGGCCCTCTACCGAGCAGGTACTCGCCGAGCTCCCGGCTCGCGGCGTGCGCACTCTCACGGTGATCTGTCCGGGCTTTGCGGTTGATTGCCTCGAGACCCTGGAGGAAGTCGCCCTGGTGGGCCGGGAGAGCTATCTGCGCGCCGGCGGCACGCAATTTCAGTACGTGCCAGCTCTTAACGATCGCGGCGATCATGCGCGGGCGCTGGCGCAGCGCGTGCTCGGCGCGGGCGGCTGAGCCCGTGTTCGGCCGCTTTCTTGAGCTCAGCCTGACCACGGCGGACATTGCCGCCTCGGTGCAGTTCTACGAGCGCCTCGGCTTCTCGCAGCTGACGACCGGCGATACCTGGACCCATCCTTACGGCGTGCTCAGCGACGGGCGAATCTGCCTGGGACTGCATCAGCGCCGCGGCCCGGCGCGCATGCTCAGCTTCGTGCGGCCCGAACTGGCGCTGCACGTGCATGATTTGCGCGCCGCCGGCTTCGAGCCGCACTACACCCGGCTCGGCGACAGCGACTTCCATGAACTGCAGCTGCACGACCCGGCGGCCCAGGACATTGCATTGCTGGAGGCGCGCACCTTTTCGCCGCCGCGTCCCGATCATCCGGCTTCGGGCTGCGGGTGGTTTAGCAGCTATAGCGTGCCGGCCCTGGACACCGAGGCGGTGCGGGCCTTCTGGGAACACGCAGGCTTTGTCGCGCTGGAGATGCCCGACGACCCGCTGGCGCAGATTGCACTCACCAGCGATGCGCTGACCCTGACCCTACACGGGCCGCGTGCGCTCGCGGCGCCGGTGCTGGTGTTCGCCGACCCGCTCATGCCCGCGCGCCTCGAAGCCCTTGCCGGGAACGGCATCACCGGCAGCGCCGAACTGCCTGCAGGATTCGATCCTGACGCCAATGCCCTGCTCGAGGCACCCGAAGGCACGCTGTTACTGCTGCTGCAGGCCGAGGGCTAGCCCGCTCCGCGCAATCGAGCACACGGATTCAAAACCATCGAACATGATGCCGGCGCTGGGCCAGGTTTGTTTGCCTGCCCGGCGCGCGGCCTCATTCCACGGCAACGGCCACGGCGTCGTCGGCGTCCTCGACGGCCTTTTGGTCGCTGGCATTCAGGCCGGAAGGCTGCACCGCGACAGTCACCTTGAAAATCTGTCCGGTGAATTTATTATCACCCTGCTTGTAGTCGCTGGACACCGCGGTCTCGGCGTCCTCGCCCACGTCCACCCCTTCGTCCGCCGAGAATATAAAGGGCTGCGTCTTGGGAATGTGGCCGCTGGCCACTTGCTTGTCGTCCACGTACAGCGCGCAGGCACCCCCGGTCCCCGGCCGGGCGGCATCAGGAATGAATTCATACCTGATCACATGCTTGCCCGCCGCCAGCGCCGCCGGATCGGCGATGTTGGTGCGCTCGACCCCGAAGAAGTTGTACTCGTGGTGCACCCGGCCGCCTTTCATGTACAGCGTCCAGCCCCCGAAGGCTCCGGCCTGCGCGATGATTACGCCGTCGGTGTTCGCATCGCGCAGGTTCACTTCCGCAGTGACCGTATAGCGCCGATTCTTCATGTTGATGAATGCGTTTTCGGATATCCCCTTCATGCCGGGATAAACCACCAGCGAGGTGCGGCTGCCGATCAGATCGGGCCGCCCCGCAGTTGCGGCGTCGAAGCGCTCGGCGCGGCGGTCGTCGATGGGCAGCACGTGGTTTCGCTCGGCCTCCTTCATGAACAGAGCCTGCATCTCCTGCAGCTTGGCCGGATTGCTGGCGGCCAGATCATGTGCCTCGCTGAAATCCTCGGCCACGTGGTACAGCTCCCAGGTGTCCTTGGACAGCGGTGGATTGACGGTCAGCAGCCACGGGATCGAGTGGCGCGCGGCGGCCACCCAACCGTCGTGATAGATGCCGCGGTTGCCGAACATCTCGAAGTACTGCGTCTTGTGAGTCTCCGGGGCCTTGCCCTGATCGAAGGAGTAGACCATCGAGGTGCCGTCAAAGGGTCTTTGCAGCGTGCCGTCCACGCTCTTCGGAAACGGCAGGTCCGCCGCTTCCAGTACGGTCGGCGCGATGTCCGTGACGTGGGTAAATTGCGAGCGAAACTCGCCCCTGGCCTTGATGCGCGCCGGCCAGTGGACCACCACGCCGTTGGTGGTGCCGCCGTAGTGCGAGGCGATCTGTTTGGTCCACTGAAAAGGCGCATCGCCGGCCCACGCCCAGCCGATGGCGTAGTGAGGGAAGGTGCTCGGTCCGCCCCAGTCATCGAGATGCGGCATGTTGATGGCCGCGGTGTTGGCGATGCCATTCAGGGCCATCATTTCGTTGTAGGCGCCTTCCGGTCCGCCCTCGGCGCTGGCGCCGTTGTCACCGACGATATAGATGAACAAGGTGTTGTCCATGACGCCCATGTCTTTCAGGGCGCTCACCAGCCGGCCCACTTGCTCGTCGGTGTGCTCACCGAACCCCGCGAAGGTTTCCATCTGTCGCGCCTCGAGCTTCTTCTGGTCCGGGGTCTGCGAGTCCCAGGAAGGAATCTCCTTGGGACGCGGTGTCAGTTCGGCACCGGCAGGAATGACGCCCATCTTCTTCTGGCGCGCGTAGGTCTCGGCGCGTACCGCATCCCAGCCCTGGTCAAACTGTCCCTTGTAGCGATCGATGTACTCCTTCGGCGCATGGTGCGGCGCGTGGAGCGCGCCGGTCGCGAAGTAGACGAAGAAGGGCCGGTCCGGAGTGAGCGAGTGCTGGGCCTGCATCCAGCCGATGGCCTGGTCGGTCATGTCGACCGTGAAGTGATAATCAGGCGTCTGCGCGTGCTCCACGCGCACGGTGCCGTCGTAGATGGCCGGCGCCCACTGGTTGGTCTCGCCGCCGATAAATCCATAGAACTTGTCAAAGCCCGAGTGCGTGGGCCAGCGATCGAAGGGTCCGGAGACGGAAACCTCCCAGGGCGGCGTCTCGTGGTACTTGCCGAACGCGGCCGTGCTGTAGCCATTGAGGCGCATCATCTCCGCCAACGGCGCCACGCTCAGCGGGCGGATTCCGGTGTTGCCGGGAAACGCCGTGGCCACTTCCATGACGGCGCCCGCGTTGTTGACGTGGTGATTGCGCCCCGTCAGCAGCGCGGTCCGCGTCGGCGAGCACAGCGCCGTGGTATGAAAATTGTTGTAGCGCAAGCCTTCCGCAGCCAGCTGGTCGAGGGTGGGCATCTTCACCGGCCCACCGAACGCGCTGGACTGCCCGAAGCCGATGTCATCCAACAAGGACGATGACGACGTTCGGCGCCCCTTTGGGAGCCTTGACCTCGAAGCGCGGCGGCGCCTTCGCATCGCGCGCATCCAGCGTCGTGATCGTCGGCCACGGGCGGCTCCGGCACCGGCAACACCGTGCGGTCGATACCGCCCCTGGACGCTGCGGGAGACGCTCCTGGCGGCTGCGCCGGGGCTCCGGCCAGCACGAGTGCCGGCAGCACCAAGTAGCATCTTGAGGAATTCCTTGCCTTGCATGCGCTGTCTCCAAGTAGTTCAGTGTGGCCCGCGATACGGGAACGGTGTTGACCGCGCCAGGGTCAATTTGCAGTGCAGCCCGCCCGTTTCATTTCTTTCCGCACGCGCACCGGTTTTGCATTGGTCAGGTGCCTGGCGCGGGTGCGGATTGTAAGGCATTTCCACCGCGCGGTGCCCGCGGTCGGTCGCCGGCTACCCTCAGGAAGTGCGTGCCACCAGCCTAAAGCGCGCGCGGATCTCGTCGCTGACGGTCAGGGCGCCGAACAGCAGGCTGTACGGCTCCAGTCCCAGGGAAGTCTGCCTGAAGGTAATCTCTCCGCTGGCCTGCAGCGTGTTGCCGGTGCGCTGCCACTGGACCGGCACCGACAACTGCGTGCTGTGATCACGCAGCGTGACGCTCAGCTGCACGGTGATCCGCTCCGCAGGGCCCGTCACGCGCTGGCACTGCAACGACACCTTGGGATAATGCGCCCCGTCGAGCTGCCGCTCGCCGAGCATGTGCTCGCGCGTGCCGGAGCGCGCGGCCTCATCGAGGGGCTCGGCAAATTCGCCGCCAGCCGCCGCGCGCTCCTGCGGATCGTCGACCACGAAGGCGGCGACCGGCAGCTCGAACTCGCAGCCCGAGCGTTCCGTCTGCGGATGCAGCCAGATGCTGCCGTGCAGGCCGTGCGTGGTGATGACGTGGGTATGTCCGATTTTGGACATGGGCCCGTCGGCGTGCAGATACAGCCAGATCTCCGAGGCGCTGGCGTCGAGCTGGAACGGCGTGGTGCCTTCCGGCCGCGGAGCGGCCACGACCTGCGCGGTGGCCGACGGCCGCGTGCCGCAGCCGCCCAGCCACGCCAGCGGCAAGGCAAGCAACGCGAGCTTCGCGCAGCGCAAGGCGCGATCAATGGTCTGTCGGCTTTCTCGACTTCGCAGCAATCGGCCCACGGCCGTTCCACCGTCCGCAATTATCCAGAAATCTGGTGGGCCTAATGTACCCGCAGCGCGCCGGGAACTGGCGATGCTTCAGAAAATTTGACGGGCGCTTCAGGCATTGCGTTTGCTGCCTGGTGGCCGGAGTCCCAAACTCTCCCCCACGGATTCGCCCTGTTTTCACTTTGTTTTTAAGGAGAAATCTATGTACGCCCGCCGATTTCTGACTCTCCTGGCCGCCGTGCTCATCACCGCGGGGGAGGCACTGGTTCTGGCCACCGACACGGCAGCAAGTGCCGAGGCGGTACTGGCATCGGCCGCCCCCGTGGCACCCTCCGCAGGTGCATCGAGCCACGCGTGAAAGCCCTGCGATTGGCCGAAGTGCTGCTGCCGCTCCTTGCCGCACGCTGGGCGCCGTGGGCGATCGAGCCGCCGCCCACCGCCGACCGCGGCGCCGGCGAGTGGCCGCCGGCGACCGCCGGAAGCGAAGCGATCTGGCGCGACCGTAAGGAACGCCGCGCTCCCTACGATGACGTGCAGTGAGCCGGCTGCCCCGTCTAGGCCCGGACCGCCCGCGCGGCATAGCAGCCGGGCTTCGCGTTGTGCAGGTGCAGGTAGGCGACCGCCGGATTGGCCAACTGCTGCTCGATGAGGCGGCCGGCGACCACGCCGGCGACGACGTCGGCAGCCACCATCATTCCCGAGGCGTCGAAGGCCCGCACCGACAGCAGGCGGCTGGCGAGCACCTCCGGAATCTCATTGACCTCGGGCCGATATTCCTGCGCGTACTCGCGCACGTAGATGGCGTGCCGCGAACGGTACGGGCCGGGCACCGCAAGGTGCTCGAAGTTGAGTAGCAACACGGTCTCGCCCGGCTCCGCGTCCCGCAGGCTGACGCGGCACGGAAAGCCGACCCGCTCATCGACCACACGCCGCACCACTCCGCGCGCGGCGAGCCCGGGCTCGTCCATGCCAAACAACGGCGCGAACGGCGCCACCGGCAATCCCTGGATTCTGAAGCTCATGACCTGCTGCCTGCGCTGCGTGGTGGGGACGACACTTTGCTGCCTGGCGCCCGCGGGCACACTCCGGATCTTGCGCTTCAATTGCTCCCTTGATTTCCGCCAGCCCGCCCCCGCACTCTAGGAACCTGCCGGTCCCGCCCCGCGCGGCGTTCGAGGCTTGCTGTGCCTTGGTACGTTCAGGGAGCGCCGGCATTCGCCGCAATGACAGGAGCAAGTTGCATGCCCAGAATCGATGATCGACTGCGCGCGCTGGGATTGAGCCTGCCGCCCCCGCTCCAGCCGCCTCCCGGCGTGCAGCTGCCGTTTCAGTTCGTGCGCATCCTCGGGCAGCGCGCGCTGATCTCGGGCCACGGACCGCAGAATCCCGACGGTTCCCTGGCCACGCCGCTCGGCAAGCTCGGGCGCGAGCTCACCCTCGAGCAGGGCTACCGCGCCGCCAAATTGACCGCGCTCTCGATCCTGGGGAGCCTGCAGCGCGCACTTGGTGACCTGGACCGCGTCGCCGCGTGGCCGCGCCTGTTCGGCATGGTCAATTCGGCACCTGGTTTTGACCGGCAGCCGGCCGTCATCAACGGCTGCTCCGATCTCATCCTCGAGCTCTACGGTCCGGAAGTCGGCGCGCACAGCCGCAGCGCCGTGGGCATGGCCGAATTGCCGTTCAACATACCGGTCGAGATCGAGGGCGAGGTCGAATTCAGGTGACAGGAACTGCGGCCCCTGGCGCCACCTCACTGCGCGCCCGGTGCCGGCGCGGCGGCGCGACCAAAGACCCCGTAGAGACCGACGGCCATCCACACGACGTTGATGAAGACCGACGGATAGGCGCCATTCCAGCCGCTGTTGACGATGAGGCCGGCGCCCGCCAGCACGTTCAGCCATTGGTACACCCTGGAGCGGGAATTGAGCCTGCCCAGCGTCAAAAGCACGTAAGCCGCGAGCAGCAGGGCCGCGGCAGTCCAGCCGATGATCTCGATCGCGTAATTGGCCATGGAGGGCTCCGGATGTAGGGCCGTGCCTGAGGACGGCTAGCGTCGGCGCGCGGTACCGGCTGGCTTAGGCCGCCGGCTCCCCGGCGCCTTGCGACGCTTGGCAGTCGCGGTGCGCCGCGTTTTCGGCTTGCCGCGCACAGGCTTCTCGACGGCGGGCCGCTTCGCCCGCGTAGCGCTCTTGCCGCTGGCCTTACGGGCGCCGGCGCGTCCGGTCGCGGGGCGCTTGTTGCGCGGCGCGGCCTTGCGCGCCGGCTTGCGGCGCGCGCCCGTGGGCGCGCCCGGCGTGTCGAGGCCGCGCAACTGGTCGACGATCGCCGGATCATCGAGCGTGGAGACGTCCTGGCTGATGGGCTGATCGTTGGCAATCGCCCGCAGCAGCCGGCGCATGATCTTGCCGGAGCGGGTCTTGGGCAGGTTGTCGGCAAAGCGGATGTTGTCGGGCTTGGCGATGGGCCCGAGCTGCTCGCTGACCCAGTTGCGCAATTTCTGCGCCAGCGCGCTGCTGTCGCCGCGCGGGCGCGGGCCGCGCAGCACCACGTACGCAAACACCGATTCGCCCTTGATTTCGTCGGTCTTGCCCACCACCGCCGCCTCGGCGACCTGTGGATTCGCGACCAGCGCAGACTCGATCTCCATGGTGCCCAGGCGATGGCCGGAGACCTTGAGCACGTCGTCAATGCGGCCCATGATCCAGAAATAGCCGTCGGCGTCGCGGTGCGCGCTGTCGCCGGCCACGTAGTAGCGGCTGTGAAACCGCTCCCAATAGGTGCTCAGGTAGCGCTCGTTGTCTCCCCATATGGTGCGCAGCATGGAGGGCCAGGGCTTGCGTATCACCAGGTAGCCGCCGGCGTCGGGCGCGCTCACCGGCTCGCCGTGGTCGTCGACGATGATGGCGTCGATCCCGGGCAACGGCTCCGTGCAGGAGCCGGGCTTCGTGGTGGTGACACCCGGGAGCGGCGCGATCATGATCGCGCCGGTTTCCGTCTGCCACCAGGTGTCCACGATCGGGCAGCGCCCGCCACCGATCACGCGGTGATACCACATCCACGCCTCGGGATTGATGGGCTCGCCGACCGAGCCCAGCAGGCGCAGCCGCGACAGATCGTACTTCCCCGGCAACGCGTCGCCGAGCTTCATCAGCGCACGAATCGCGGTGGGCGCGGTATAGAAGATGCTCACGCCGTGATCCTGGCAGATCCTCCAGAAACGCCCGCCGTCCGGCACCATGGGCGCGCCCTCGTACATGACCAGCGTGGCGCCCGCCGCCAACGGCCCGTAGGCCACGTAGCTGTGACCGGTCACCCAGCCGATGTCCGCCGTGCACCAGAACACGTCGTCCTCGCGCAGGTCGAATACCCATTCGCTGGTGAGCTTGGCGTTCAGCAGGTAGCCGGCGCTGGCATGCTGGATGCCCTTGGGCTTGCCGGTTGACCCCGAGGTGTAGAGGAGGAACAGCGGGTGTTCCGCATCGACCCATTCCGGCGGGCACTCGGCGGGAAGCCTATCGGTCAGTTCGTGCCACCACAGGTCGCGCCCGCTGCGCATCCGCACCGGCACCCCGCAGCGCTTGAGCACGATGACCTTCTCGATGGTCGGACAGGACCCGGCCAGCGCCTTGTCGACCGCGGACTTCAGCTCGATGACGCGGCCACCACGGCGCCCGCCGTCGGCGGTGATGACCAGGCGCGCACCGGCGTCCTCGATGCGGTCGCGGATGGAATTGAAGGAGAAGCCCCCGAACACCACGGAGTGCACGGCACCGATCCGGGCGCAGGCCTGCATGGCGATGACCGCTTCGGGCACCATCGGCATGTAGATCACCACGCGGTCGCCACGGCCAACGCCCAGCTGCTTGAGGCCGTTGGCCAGACGCCCCACCTCCCCGTGCAGCTCGCGGTAGCTGAGGCGTCGCACGTCGCCCGCCTCACCCTCGAAGACGATGGCGGTCTTGTCGCCGCGCGCCTCCAGGTGCACGTCCAGGCAGTTCCATGAAACGTTCAGCTCCCCGTCAGGGAACCAACGGTAGTTTGGTGCCCTGGAATCATCGAGGGTCACGGTAAAGGGCTTATGCCAGTACAGCGACTTGCGCGCCAGATCGGCCCAGAAGCCCACGTGATCGGTCGCCGCCTTGCGGCGCATGGCCTCGACCTCCTGGGCCCGCAGCCGGGCTCGCGCTGTGAACGCGGCGGGCGGCGCGAACCGGCGGTTTTCCTGCAACGCCGATTCGATGTTCTCTTGGTCCACGGGGCCTCCGCTGGGACGGAACTGTGGAGAAGAATACTGGAACGGCCGCGGCGAGTGTTACTGCGGCGCGTCCGCTCCAGTCCGGTACAATTGCGTCACGGATCCTTGCTTCATGGAGATTGCCGATGAACGAACTGATCTCGCGCCGCGAAGCGCTCAAGAACCTCGCCCTGGGCGCCGGCACGCTGCTGGTGGCCGGGACAACCGCCGGCGCCAAGGCGGCCGCGCCCGCCGGGGGCTATGCCGGACTGCCGCACGTCGCCCCCACCGACTCGGTGGCGGTCGCGCTCGCCTACCACGAGAACGCGAAGACGGTCGAGGCCGCCAAGTTCCCCAATTACAAGCCGGATCAGCGTTGCGGCAACTGCCTGCAGCTCACCGGCAAGGACGGGGACGCCTGGCGGCCGTGCAATCTGTTCCCCGGCAAGCTGGTCAACGCCGACGGCTGGTGCAAGGTCTACGTCAAGAAGGCTTGAGGGCGGCTCACGCGGCCAGGCGCGCGATGCGCTCGGCCTGGCGCGACAGCATGGCGCCAAAGCCGTGCTGGCTGCAGAATTCGCCGAGCGCCTGCAGCGCGGGCCCGCGGCGGCGCAGCGCTTCGCGGTCGGCCAGGAGCGGTGCGTCGCAGTGGATGCGCGTCAGCGCACGGGCGAGGTAGGCCGCCTGCCGGTGTTCGCGCAGCTTGGCCGGGAGCCGGGCGGCGCCGCGCAGCGGCAGGTAGGCCAGCTGATCCAGGCTTTCATACAGCAGTTCCAGCGTCGCGTAGCGGCTCAACAGCGCGGCGGCCGTCTTCGGCCCGATCCCGGGCACGCCCGGAATGTTGTCGACCGCATCGCCCGTCAGGGCCAGATAGTCCGCCATGCTCTCGGGCGCCACGCCAAAGCGCGTGGCGATTTCCTCGTAGCTGTATTCGGCCGCGTCGGCGTAGTCCCAGAAGCGGTCTCCGGGGCCGATCAGCTGCGAGAGATCCTTGTCGCGGGTCACCAGCGTCACGCGTAGTCCTTCGGCGCGCACGCGCGCGGCGAGCGTGCCGATCAGGTCGTCGGCCTCGTACTCGGTGCTGGCGAACTCCGCGACGCCGAGGTGGCGGCAGTACTCGCGGCACAGCACGAACTGGCGCTTCAGCTCCGGCGGCGCCGGCTCGCGGTTGGCCTTGTAGCTCGGCAGCAGCGCGTGGCGGTGCCCGGAGCCGCGGCACTCGTCGAAGGCCACCGCCACGTACTGCGGCGTGCGCCGCTCGATCAGGTCGCCGAGAAAGCGCGCAAAGCCGTACAGCGCGTGGGTGGGGTTGCCCTCGCCGTCGTGCTGGTCGGGCCCCTGCGAATACCAGGCGCGGAAGATGTAGACCGACGCGTCGACGAGATAGACCAAGCGCTAAGCTGCTCTGGGTCAGCTGAGCCAGCGTTCGATGCGCGCGTGCAGCGGGCTGCTGCGCGGGAAGTGCGCCTGCAGGTATTCCATCTGGTCGGCGAGCACGCGCCGGCCCTTGAGGAAGATGTATTCGGCGTAGGTCGGCATGAACGGCACCGCGATCAGCTGCAGCTTGGCCTGCTCCGGCGTGCGCCAGGCCTTGAAGTTGTTGCAGCTGCGGCAGGCCGCGACCACGTTGGTCCACACGTCGCGACCGCCCTGGCTGAACGGGCGCACGTGATCGCGCGACAGCTCACGGCTGCCGAAGCGCTCGCCGCAGTACAGGCACAGGTACGCATCGCGGCGGAACAGCGTCTCGTTGTTGAGCGGCGGCACGTAGTCGTGGCGCGTGTTGCCGGGATTGCCGGTGTGGCCCACGGTCGCCACGATCGAGCTGACCTCCACCACGGTGCGGTTGCCGGTGCGGGCGTTGACGCCGCCGTACAGCCGGTAGACCAGCGAGCCGCAGGTATAGGCGACCTGCTCCTGGTGGTAGAGCCGGGCCGCCTCGCGGTAGTCGATCCACTCCAGGGGCATGCCGGCAATATCGGTGCGCAGGACCATCTGGCCCAGACCGTGCGCCGCCGAATGCAGGATCAGGCGCGTGTCGTCGTCCGCGACTCGGCGCTGCTGTCGTGCGGTTAAGACCTTGAGACCCATCCGTGTAAGATAAGGCAGATTTGTGCGAGAATTCAACGGATGGGGCCTCACGTCCCATCCAAAATGGGAGTTATTTCATGCCCGTGACCATTGGTGCGCTCACCGAGAGCGTGCCCGGCGAGACGCGCGTCAGTATTGTTCCGGAGGTCGCTGAAAAACTGGTCGCCGCGGGCGCACGAGTGCTGCTACAGCGCGGCGCCGGCGTCAGCGCGCAGTTCCCGGACGCGCTCTACAAGAAGGTCGAGTGGGCCGACTCGGCCGCGGCCGTGCTGGCGCAGGCCGACGTTCTGTTAACGGTCCAGCCCCCGAGCCTCACGCAGATCGAGGCGCTGCGGCCCGGCAGCGTGCTCATCGGCTTCATGCAGGCGCACGCGCGCGGCGCGGAAGTCGCCGCGCTGCGCACGCGCCGCATCACCAGCTTCGCGATGGAACTGGTGCCGCGCATCTCGCGCGCGCAATCCATGGACGCGCTGTCCTCGCAGGCCGCGGTGGCCGGCTACAAGGCGGTGCTGATCGCCGCCAACACGCTCGACCGCTTCCTGCCGATGCTGACCACCGCCGCGGGCACGATTCGCCCGGCGCAGGTGCTGATCGTCGGCGTCGGCGTGGCCGGACTCCAGGCCATCGCCACGGCCAAGCGGCTGGGCGCGGTGGTCGAGGCCTACGACGTGCGCAGCGCCACCCGCGAACAGGTCAAGTCGCTGGGCGCCAAGTTCATCGAGACCGGGGTGTCCGCCGAGGGCCAGGGCGGCTACGCGCGCGAACTCACCGACGAAGAAAAGGCCAAGCAGCAGGAAGTGCTGGAAGGGCGGATCGCGGTGGCCGACGCCGTGATCAGCACCGCCGCGATTCCCGGGCGCCGGGCGCCGCGCATCATCTCGCGCGCCGCGGTCGAGCGCATGAAGGCGGGTGCGGTGATCGTCGATATTCCGGCCGAGTCGGGCGGCAACTGCGAACTGACGCGCGCCGGGGAGACGGTGCTGCACCATGGCGTCAAGATCGTCGGCCCGGTCAACCTGGCCACGCAGCTCGCCTACCACGCCAGCGAGATGTACGCCCGCAACCTGTTCAATTTTCTCAAGCCTGCCCTCGACAAGTCGGGAGCGCTCGCCATCGACTGGCAGGACGAGGTCTTCGCGCAGTCCTGCCTCACGCACGACGGCGTCATCAAGCACGAAGCCACGCGCAAAGCGGTGGAGGGAACATGACCGGCATAGTCGCTCTGTACATTTTCATGTTGGCCGCGTTCACGGGCTACGAGGTCATCGCCAAGGTGCCGGTGATCCTGCACACGCCGCTGATGTCGGGCTCGAATTTCGTGCACGGCATCGTGCTGGTGGGCGCGATGGTGGCGCTCGGCCAGGCACAAACCGGGCTGGAAAAGACCATCGGCTTCGTGGGCGTGCTGCTGGCGGCGGGCAATGCGGTCGGCGGTTACGCGGTCACCGAGCGCATGCTCGAGATGTTCAAGGCCAGCGGCGCGCGCCAGGGTGGCGCCAAGCGCGGAGGCCACTGATGGCCTCGCTCAGCGCCAGCCTGCTGATCCAGGTGAGCTACCTGCTCACCGCGTTCCTGTTCATCATGGGCCTCAAGCGCATGAGCTCGCCGGTGACCGCCCGCAGTGGCATCGTCTGGGCCGGCGCCGGCATGGTCGTGGCGACGCTCGTGACCTTCCTGTATCCGGGGCTGACCAACTATCCGCTGATCATAGTCGCCATCGCCGTCGGTTCGGTGATCGCCTGGTTCAGCGCCCGGCGCGTGGCGATGACCGACATTCCGCAGATGATCGCGCTCTACAACGGCATGGGCGGCGGCGCCGCGGCGGCGATCGCGGCGGTCGAGCTCTACCGCGGCGAGCCGCTCGGCGCGGTGGTGGCGTCGCTCGCCGTGATCGGCGGCCTGATCGGCGCGGTGTCCTTCAGCGGCAGCCTGATCGCCTTCGGCAAGCTCCAGGGCCTGATCAAGAAGTCCTACCGTTTCCGCGGCCAGCAGATTTTCAACCTGGTGATACTTGCCGCCGCCCTGGTGCACGGCGTCTTGTTCGTCACCGGCCAGCACATTGGCGCGGGCGTCGTCACTGCGATATTCGGTCTCGCGCTGGTGCTGGGCGTCACCATGACGCTGCCGATCGGCGGCGCCGACATGCCGGTGGTGATCTCGCTCTACAACGCGCTGACCGGCCTGGCGGTCGCCTTTGAAGGTTTCGTGCTCGGCAACGCGGCGATGATCATCGCCGGCACCGTGGTGGGTTCGGCGGGCACGCTGCTCACGCAGCTGATGGCCAAGGCCATGAACCGCTCGCTCGGCAACGTGTTGTTCTCGGGCTTTGGCGACACCGGCGGCGTGGCCGCGAGCGGCACGGTGTCCGGCAGCATGAAGCCCATCGAAGCGGCGGACGCCGGCGTCATGATGGCGTACGCGCAGAAGGTGATCGTCGTTCCCGGCTACGGCATGGCGGTGGCGCAGGCGCAGCACAAGGTGTGGGAGCTGTGTCAGCTGCTGATCGACCGCGGTGTCACGGTGCGCTTCGCGATCCATCCGGTGGCCGGGCGCATGCCGGGCCACATGAACGTGCTGCTCGCGGAAGCGGGCGTCCCCTACGACCTGATCGCGGACCTCGATGAAATCAATGCCGAATTCGAGACCGCCGACGTGGCGCTGATCATCGGCGCCAACGACGTCGTCAACCCGGTGGCACGCACCGACAAGTCCAGCCCCATCTACGGCATGCCGATCCTCAACGCCGACAAGGCCAAGAACGTCATCGTCATCAAGCGCGGACAGGGCGCGGGGTTCTCGGGCATCGAGAACGCGCTGTTCTATCTCGACAACACGCGCATGCTGTACGGCGACGGCCAGGCCGCCGCCAGCCAGCTGATCCAGGCCGTCAAGGCCGCATAGCGTCGGGGACATCCGTCGGACGCACCGGGCCCGGAAATAAATCCGGGTCCGGCTGCAACCATTCGCCTCGTCGCGAGTATCAAAGGACACAGGGCAGCGCTTTATGGCGCGCTGAAAGCTCGGCGACCCGCCGCGCTAACGCCCTGCTTTTGCCCCGAATTTCTTGAAGGAGTCCGACATGAAATCCACTACGTTCGCAAGCTATATCGGTACCGGCGTCCTCGCACTGAGCGCGACCATTGGCCAGATGTGGATGGTCAGCACGGCGGGCGCCGCCGAGGCGGGCGACCAGCCGTCCATGCACATCAGCACCAGCGACCTCAACCTTGCCAAGAGCACCGACGTCGAGAAGCTCTATGCCCGCATCAGGACCGCCGCCAAACAGGTCTGCAACGCCGACGTCGTCACCGGCAGCCGGCTGGAAAGCAGCAGCAAGAGGCAGTGCGTGTCCCAGGCCGTCGACGGCGCGGTAATCCAGATCAACAACCCGTCCCTGTCGGCTTACCACAAGCAGGAAGCCAGCAAGGCAGGCGCTTAGGGCGAGCGACCGGCGCTGGCCGCGCTCCGCCGCTCCCTACGGCGTCGCGCCCAGCGCCAGGCTGTAGCAGCAGCCGTGAACTGCGGCGCTACCCCAAGGCGCCGCCGGCCGGCCCCCCAGGTCCGCTCCCCGATTCGCGTGTGCATCCGCTCCCTACGGATGCCCACGCGTTTTTTATGGGCGCCCCTAATCGCGCCGATTGTAGGCCGTCTGCGCCCGCGCCGCGGCACCTGCCGCGCTCGCCGTGACCCGCCCCGCCGCCCCGTCAGAAACGCTGAAAATTTCCGCGCTGGCTGCAACCTTTGCCGGCCTCGTGGGTATCAAGGACACACAGACCGCAACTCAACTATCAAGGAGCAGACCCATGAATACGAACATAATCACCCGCCAGATTGGCATCGGCATGCTCGCCTTCTGCGCGACCTTCGTACAGACCTCGATGTTTGCCGCCTCGCGCTTTGGCGGTGCCGCGAACACGCCGGCGGTTCACGCCACCGACGCGCGCGTCGCCCAGAGCAATAATATGGTGAATGAGTCGGCGAACCGCCGCGGCTAATTCGGGGGCGGCCGATGCTGGTGCTCGCGCCGCTCTCGCATCCGTTCGAGCATGCGCTGACGTTCCTCGGGAGTGGCCTTAAGCCAACGTTCGCGCAGCATGCGGCGCTTCCAGGGCGGCAAGCGCATAAAGGCGTCAAAATTCTCCCGCACCAGCGCCTTTGATTCCGGATCGAGTTGCTGGAAGCGCTCCCAGCGCTTGCGGATCAGCTGGCGCCGCTCTTCCGGCAACTTCTGCCAGGTCTGGAATCGCTCGCGCGCTTCGGCGCGCGCGGCCGGGTCCATCGACAGCCAGCGCTGCGCGCCGCGTGCCAGCGCCTGCTGACGCCCCGGCGGCAACGAATCCCAGTCCTTGGCATAGGACTGCAGGAGCCGCTGCTGCTGGGGCTGCAATTCCTTCCACGTCAACGGCGCCGTCGGCGGCTTGGCGCTGGCGGCGGCCGGCGGGTCCGTGACCGCCGTCGCCAGGCATGCCGCCGGCAGCGCGTAGAGCGCCAGCAGGAGACCCGTCAGCAGCCAGGCCGGTCTTGGTTTCATGGTGGCTTTACCTTTTCCGTCTCATCAGCAGGCCGGGGCGGGTCGGGATTGGCGGCCTTCCCGGCCGCGGCCTTGGCCTTCAGCAACGCGTCCACGTCGGTGGCCGCCAGGTAGTCGTGCCAGCCGGCCTCGCTCGAGTCCACCGATCCGAGGAACTCGAGAAAGTCCGGGTCGACCGGTTCATCTGCGGCGGGCACTGGTGCTGCCACCAGCGCACCGCCGCAAATCAACCCCACGACGCACCAGGAACGCGTCATGAACCGGTCTCGCCGCCCCGCTCGTCCTGGGCCGCATGCACGGCCCAGTCGTAGAACTCGTAATCCACGTCACCGCCCTGGGAAAGCTGGTCCTGGGCCAGCGCAAACGCGCCGCTGTCGGCCAGCATCTCGAAGTCCTCACCGCCGCCGGCACTGGCCTGCGGCAACTCCGTTCCGAGGCGGGGCCCCTGCAGCAGCAGCACCGCCAGCACGGCCACAGCGGCGGCGCCGGCCGGGAGCCAGCGCTGCCAGTTCGGCCGCCGGAAACCCCCGCCCGCACCGCGCTGCTCCAGCGCCCGGTAGCGGGCCTGCGTGAGCCGCGAGCGGATGCGCGCCGGCAGCGCGTGGGCGCTGCCTTCAAGCAGCTCGCGGGTGCGGCGCTCGAATTCCACCGACCGCGGATCGGGTTCTGCTTCCTTCATCACCAGTACTCCCCAAGCCGCGCGCGCAGCGTCTGCAGCGCCCTGAAATAATGGGTCTTGACGCTGCCCTCGGAGCAGCCCATCGCCGCCGCCGTGGCCGCGACGTCCAGGCCCTCGAGATTGCGCAGCAGAAAAGCCTGGCGCTGGCGCGCCGGCAATCCGGCCAGCGCGGCCTCGAGCGCGCGCATGGTTTCGTCGGTCTGCGCCTGCATCGGCGGGAGCGGCGCCGGATCGCTCAGCTGTTCGAGCGGATCGCCTTCGGCCTCACCCGCTTCCTCGCCGAAGGCGCGGTGGTACCAGGTCAGCACGCGTCCGCGCACGCTGCGCCGGCGCTGCATGTCGCGCACGCAATTTTCGAGGATGCGATAAAACAGCGGACGCCATTCCTGCGGCGGCCGGTTCGAGTAACTGCGCACCAGTCGCAGCATCGCGTCCTGCACGGCGTCGAGCGCGTCGTCTTCGTGACGCAGCGCGATCTGTGCGATCCTGAAGGCCTTGGCCTCGACGCCTGCCAGAAATCCTTCCAGCGCGCGGGTTGATTGCTGCGTCGATTCCTGCAAGGCGATATTCCTGGGCGGGAAGAGGCTCGCGGTGTCGAGCAGCAATGTAGCAAAGCTGTTCATGGCTATTGAACGGAACGTGACCGGTCCCAAGTGGTTGACAGCGCAGGAGCACGCTCGTGACTTTTAGCCAGAATCATCCACTTACGCACCGAGTTGCAGGTCGCTTCGTAGGCGCGGCGGGGTGAGGAGGGGCGGCAGGGCCGCGTATTTCGCAACGTGATGATATATAAGAGTATTCTAACGCCTTTCGGCCGGTTCTGCCGGACGCCCGGGCGGCTTTCGACGGCCGGCAGCGCCGCTCGCCGAGCAAACCGTGCACAGACTTATCCACACCCGGGATGTCGATGCCGGCGGCCGTGACGGGCGGGCGGGGGATCCTCAGGGTCGCCGTGGACTGCCCACTGCGCTCGCCCCTCGATTATCTGCCTCCCGAGGGCCAAAGCGCCGCCGCGCTCGCGCCCGGCGCGCGCGTGCGGGTATCGCTCGGGCGCGCCAGCACCGTGGGCGTGATCGTCGGCCACGCCGAGCACTCCCAGCTCCCGCCCGAGCGGCTCCGTCCGGTCCGGGAAGTACTGGATGCCGTGCCGCTGTTTTCGCCCGAACTGCTCGAGCTGCTGCTGTGGACGGCGCACTACTACCACCATCCCCCCGGCGAGGTCTTCGCCGCGGCGCTCCCCGCGGCGCTGCGCGGCGGTGCGCCGGTGCGTGCGCAGGAAACCTTCGTGGGCTTGAGCTCCGACGGTCGCGAGGCGGCAGCCGCCGGCCTGCCCGCGCGCGCGCCCAGGCAGCGCGAGTTGCTGCGGCTCCTGGCGGAGCGCCCCACGGGCTGGACGAGTGCGCAGCTCGATGCCGCCCACGCCGGCTGGCACAGCGCGGCGCGCGCCCTGCGGCAGCGCGGCTGGCTCCAGCTCATCGAACGCGAGGCGGCCGGCGACGATTTGCCGCCGGGCGCCGTGCGATCCACGCGGCCGCGCGAGCCGACGCCGGAACTGAGCGCGGCGCAACGGCAGGCGGTCGAGGCCGTCGATGCGGCCTGCGCCGGCTACGGCGCCTATCTGCTGCAGGGGGCCACCGGGAGCGGCAAGACCGAGGTCTACCTGCGCCTGGTCCAGCGGACCCTCGAGCGCGGGCGCAGCGCGCTGGTGCTGGTGCCGGAAATCGGCCTGACGCCGCAGCTGCTGGACCGGTTCCGCTCGCGCCTGGCCGTGCCCATCGCGGTGCTGCATTCCGGGCTGAGCGATGCCGAGCGGCTCGCGAACTGGCGCAGCGCCCACGCCGGCACGGCGCGCGTGGTGATCGGCACGCGCTCGGCCGTATTCGCGCCGCTCCCGCAACTCGGGCTGATCGTCGTCGACGAGGAGCACGACGGCTCCTACAAGCAACAGGAAGGGGGTTGTCGTTACTCGGCGCGCGACCTGGCGGTGCGGCGCGCGCAGCAGGCCGGGCTCCCGGTGGTGCTCGGCTCGGCGACCCCGGCGCTCGAATCGCTGCACAACGTGCGCCTGGGCCGCTACCACGCGCTGCCCCTGCCGCGGCGCGCCGACCAGACGCCCGCGCCGCGCCTGGCGCTCATCGACCTGCGGGCCCACGCCGTGCACGCGGGCCTGGCCGGACCGGTGACGCAGGCCATCGAGCGCCACCTGCACAGCGACGGCCAGGTGCTGGTGTACCTCAACCGCCGCGGCTACGCGCCCACGCTCCTGTGCACGAGCTGCGGCTGGATCGCACCGTGCACGGAGTGCGACGCGCGCCTGACCGTCCATCGCCTCGCCGCGCAGCTGCGCTGCCATTACTGCGGCGCGGCGCAGCCGCTGCCGACGCGCTGCGGCCGCTGCGGTTTCGCGGTGCGGCCGGTCGGCCAGGGCACCGAGCGCGTCGCCGAGACGCTCGCGGCGATGTTCCCGGACGCGCCGCTCCTGCGCCTCGATCGCGACACGGCCCGCGACGCAGCCGACGTCGGCGCGATGATGGAGGCGCTGCTCGAGGGCACGGCGCGCATCCTGGTGGGCACGCAGATGGTGACCAAGGGCCATCATTTCCCGGGCGTTTCGCTGGTCGCGGTCATCAACGCCGACCAGGGACTGTTCAGCAGCGACTTTCGCGCGCCCGAAAGGCTGGCGCAGACCATCGTGCAGGTGGCCGGGCGCGCCGGGCGCGGGGCCCGCGCCGGGGAAGTGCTGATCCAGACCGAGTATCCGGACCACCCGCTCCTGCAAAGCCTGATCTCAGGCGGCTACGAGGGCTACGCGGCCAGCGCGCTCGAAGAGCGCGCCGCCGCCCGCTGGCCGCCGTTCAGCCGCCTGGCGCTGGTGCGCGCCTCGGCCCGCGGCGCCACGCAGGCGCTGGATTTTCTGCGCCGGGCCCGCGAGCAGGCCGGGGCCGCGCCCGGCGCACGACTGCTCGGGCCGGTGCCCGCCACCATGGCGCGGCGCGCAGGACGCTACCACGCGCAGCTCCTGATCGAGCATCCCGAACGCGGCGCGCTGCACGCCTTTCTGAACGCGTGGTTGCCGGAAGTCGAGCGGCTCCCGGAGTCGCGGCGCGTGCGCTGGGCGCTCGACGTCGACCCGCTGGACATCCAGTAACAGGATTTTTCGGTAGACTGCGCGACCCTGCAATGCAAGGCGGACCGGATTGAAAGCTGAGCTCGAAGAGCTGCTGGCGCAGGCTCTGCAAAAACTCCAGGGCAGCGACCTCAACGCCCCCGTAGAGCGTGCGGCCGTCGTCGTCGAGCGCACCCGCGACGCGCAGCACGGCGACTACAGCTGCAACGTGGCGCTGCGCCTGGCCAAGAGCGCCGGGCGCAAGCCGCGCGAGCTCGCCGCGGCGATCGTCGCCGCGCTCCCGGCCAGCCCCTTGCTGGCCCGGGCCGAGGTGGCGGGCGCGGGTTTCATCAACCTGTACCTGGTGCGCGGCGCGCACGGCGAGGTGCTGCGCCGCGTGCTCGAGCAGGGCGGGAGCTACGGCACCGGCACCATGGGCGCGGGCCGGAGCGTGTGCGTCGAATTCGTGTCCGCCAATCCCACCGGGCCGCTGCACGTGGGCCATGGCCGCCAGGCGGCCTACGGGGCGAGCCTCGCCAACCTGCTCGCGGTCACCGGCCACCGCGTGCACCGCGAGTATTACATCAACGATGCCGGGCGCCAGGTCGACATCCTCACCGCGAGCGTCTGGGTGCGCTACCTGCAGGCGCTCGGCGAGCCGCTCCCGTTCCCCGACAACGGCTACCGCGCCGACTACGTCAACGCCATCGGCGCACAGTTGCAGGCCGCGCAGGGCGCCACGCTCCGGGCGCCGGCGGCGCAGGTGCTCGCCGGGCTCCCGGCCGACGCCCCCGCCGGCGACAAGGAGCAGTACATCGACGCGCTCATCGCGCGCATGCGCGCGCTGCTGGGCGCGGCCGGCTACGAGTCGGTGCAGGAACTGGCGCTGGCCGCCATGCTCGCCGACATACGCGAGGACCTGAAGGCGTTCGGCGTGGAGTTCGACACCTGGTCTTCCGAACGCGCGCTGGCGCGGGCCGGCGCGGTCGAGCGCACGCTCGAGCGCCTGGCCGCGCGCGGCCACACCTACACCCGGGACGGCGCGCTGTGGCTGCGCAGCAGCAGCTTCGGCGACAGCGAGGATCGCGTGCTGGTGCGCGCCAACGGCCAGCAGACCTATTTTGCGCCCGACCTCGCCTACCATCTCGACAAGCGCACGCGCGGCTTCGAGCTGCTCATCGACGTCTGGGGCGCGGACCATCACGGCTACATCCCGCGCATGCGCGCCGGGCTCATGGCCATGGGCGAGGACGGCGATTGCCTCGAGGTGTGCCTGATGCAGTTCGTCAGCCTGTACCGCGGCGGCGAGAAGGTGCCGATGGGCAAGCGCGACGGCCAGTTCGTGACCCTGCGCCAGCTCCGCTCGGAAGTCGGGAACGACGTCTGCCGGCTGTTCTACCTGATGCGCAGTCACGACCAGCCGCTGGATTTCGACCTGGAACTCGCCAAGTCACGCAGCAACGACAACCCGGTCTACTACGTGCAGTACGCGCACGCCCGCGTCGCCAGCGTGATGAAGCAGCTGGCCGCGCGCGCCCTGAGTTACGACGCCGCCATGGCCCTGGCCCACCTGGACCGGCTCGACAGTGCGCACGAGGCGGCGGTGCTGACGGCGCTGGGCCGCTACCCGGAGACGCTGGAGCACGCCGCCGCGCAGCGCGCGCCCCACGTCCTGGTGCATTTCCTGCGCGAGCTCGCGCAGAGCTTCCACACCTGGTACAACGCCGCGCAGTTCATCGTCGAGGACGCCGCCACGCGCAACGCCCGGCTGGCACTCGCCCTCGGCGCCCAGCAGGTGCTGCGCAACGGGCTCGCGCTGCTCGGCGCCAGCGCCCCGGAGAGCATGTGAGCAACCGGCGCCTGACCGCGCGCGATTACAAGAGCGTGGGGCGCGGCGGCCCCGGGCTGGCGCGGCTTCGCGACGTGGGGCTGGGCTTCGGGGCCGGGCTGCTGGTCGCACTGGTGATCTACGTGGGCGACCATCGCAACGAGCCCGGCGCGGCCGACGGCGCTCCCGTGCCCGCGCCGCGCCACGCCGCCAAACCCGTCGAGCCCGAAGCGGCCGGCGAGTCGGCCGCCGACGCCGGCAACAGCTACGACTTCTACGCCGGCCTGCCCAAGTTCGAGGTGGTGGTGCCCGAGAAGGAGCACGGCACGCACGTCGATGCGGCCGCGCCCATCGAGCGGCCCGGCACCTACTTTCTGCAGGCCGGTTCGTACCGGGACGTGGCCGAGGCCGGGCGGGTGCAGGCGCAGCTGGCGCGCCAGGGCATCAGCGCCAACGTGCAGCGCGTCGCGCTCGACGCCGACGTCTGGTACCGCATCCGCATCGGCCCGATCAAGGACCTCAACCAGCTCAACCGGGTGCGCCAGCAGCTGCAGGCCGCCGAGATCGTGACGCTGGTGATCCGCGTCGAGGACTAGCGCCGCTATTCCTCCGCGGCGTGGCTGATCTCGATGCCGAGCGAGCGGAGCTTGCGGTACAGGTGGGTGCGCTCCATGCCGACGCGCTTGGCGAGCAGCCCGACCTTGCCGGCGCACAGCTGCAGCTGCTGCTGCAGGTAGGCGCGCTCGAAGTGCTCGCGCGCCTCGCGCATCGGCAGCGCCAGCAGGTCCTGCTGCACCAGCGGCGCATCGATCGGCGCCTGCGCAGCCAGTTCACGCTCCACTTCCTCGAGCGAGATCTCTTCCGGGCCGCCGCGCAGCAGCAGGCGCCGCAGCAGGTTGCGGAGCTCCCGCAGGTTGTCGGGCCACGGATAGTTGCGCAGCCGGTTCTGCGCCGCCACGCTGCAGCGGCGGAACTGCAGCTGCTCGCCCTCGGTGAGCTGGTCGGTGCACTGGCGCAGCAGCTCGGGCACGTCCTCGGCGTACTCACGGAGCGGCGGCACCCGCAGCGGGAGCACGGCGATCTGCGCGTACAGCTCGCGGCTGATCGAGCCGGCCTTGCCCGCCCGGCTTTCGATGCCGGGCAGCGCCGTGGCGATCACGCGCGCGTCAAATTTCACCGCGGCATCGCCGCCGCTGCGCGGGAAGCTGCCGAACTCGAGCACGCCGGTCAGCAGCCGGTGCGCCGTCTCGGGCAGCTCCTCGATGTCCCCCACATACAGCGTGCCACCGCTCGCCTGCTCGAGCAGTCCCGCCTGTCCGGCCGCGCCCAGCAGCACGTTGACGGCCTGATCGCCCTGCCAGGCGCGCGGATTGCAGCTCACGAACGGCCCGCCGGCGCGCGCGCCGGACTGGTGGACGAAGCGCGCCAGCGCCTCGGTCTCGCTGCCGGATTCCGCAATCAGCAGGAGCGGCGCCGGATAGGCGGCCAGTCGCAGCAGCTCGCTGCGCAGCTGCTGCGCCACGCGGCTGCGGCCGTGGAGCGGCGCGAGCTTGCGGGCGGCGGCGTATTCGCCGAACTGCCGCGTGCGGCGCGCGTCGAGCGCACGCTTGACCGTGGGCAGGAGCTTGGCGAGCGACAAGGGCTTCTCGATGAAGTCGAACGCGCCGAGGCGGGTCGCCTCGACCGCGGTCTCCACCGTGCCGTGGCCCGACATCATCACCACCGGGCAGTCATTGCGCGCGTCGTTCGACCATTCGCGCAGCAGCGTGATGCCGTCGGTGTCGGGCATCCAGATGTCCAGCAGCACCAGGTCGGGGGCGCTGCGGGCGCGCGAGGCGCGTGCCTGCGCGGCGTCGGCGGCCACCTCCACGTCGTGGCCCTCCTCGCTGAGGATCTCCTGCAGGAGCCGCCTGATGTCGGCCTCGTCGTCCACCACCAGTATTCGGTTCGCACTCATGCTCGCTCCCTCCGCGACTCCGTGCGCCTGTCGGCCGTAGCAGGCAACAATACGCGAACCCGCGCTCCTCCAGCGACCAGATTTTCGGCGCTGATCCGGCCCCCGTGCTCCTCGACGATGCGCTGCACTATCGCCAGGCCCAGGCCGGTGCCGCGCGTCTTGCTGGTCACGTAGGGCTCGAACGCCCGACCGAGGATATCCTCCCGGAACCCGGGCCCGTTGTCACTGACGGTGATTTCGGCCTGCGCCAGCGGGGCCGTCAGCACCCAGCGGGTGCGCACGGTGATGGCCGCGCCGGCCACGCCGGCCAGGGCCTCGATGGCGTTGCTGAGCAGGTTGGCGAGGATCTGCCGCACCCGGCCCCGGTCGGCCTCGATTTCGGGCAGCTGCGGATCGAGCTCGATGACGATGTCGATCCCCGGATCCTGCAGGCGGTACAGCTCCACCATTTCCGCCGCCAGCTGGTTGAGGCTGAAGCGGGCCAGCTGCACCTCGGGGGCGCGCGCGTACTCGCTGAAGGCGTCGACCATCTGCTTGATCGCGTCGACCTGCTGCACGATGGTGTGGGTGGCGCGCTCCAGCACCCGGGCGTGCTGGGTGTCCAGGCCGCGCAGCAGCTGGCGCCGCAACTGCTCGGCCGACAGCTGGATCGGGGTCAGCGGATTCTTGATCTCGTGCGCCAGGCGCCGCGCCACCTCGCCCCAGGCGGCGCTGCGCTGGGCGTTGAGCAGCTCGGTGACGTCGTCGAACACGATGACCAGGCGCGCCGCGTCGCCGACGTCCGGGAGCGGCGTGCAGGCCCACAAGAGCACGCGCGCGCCGGCCTCGTCCTTGAGCGAGAGCTGCTCGCGCCATTCGCGCTCGCCCGAATCCAGGCGCGCGCGCAGCGCGGACACGAAGCCCGCCAGCAGCGTCGGGGCGCCGCCGCCGGCGGCCAGGCTCTGGCCCACCATGCCGGCCAGGTCGCTCCCCAGGATCGCGCCCGCCGACTGGTTGGCGCTGCGCAGCTGCAGCTGCGCGTCGACCACCAGCACGCCGCTCGAGAGCCGCGAGAGAATGACCGCCAGGCGCTCGCGTTCGCGCTCGACCGCCTGCCGGCTCAGCGCGGCTTCCTCGCGGCTGCGCCGCAGGCGCTTGGTCATGTCGTTGAACGAGTGCACCAGGAATCCCATCTCGTCGCGCGAGGGGAGCGGCAGGCGCGTGCCGAAGTCGCCCTTGCCCACGGCGCGGGTGCCGGCGATCAGGTCCTTGACCGGCCGGGTCAGGCGCTGCGCCGACCAGACCGCCCCGTACACCGCCGCCAGCATGGTGATCAACAGCACCAGCGTCAGGGTCAGCATGAAGTTGATCTTGAGGGGCCGGCGCGTGGCCGACATGTCGCCGTACTTGGAATAGGCCTTCTGGACCGCATCGGCCAGCCTGGACAGTTCCGGGGGCACGTCGTAGTCGGTGAGCACGAAGCGCCCGAGCGGCACCCCGGCGGCCCGTGGGAGCGGCGCGGCGGTCCTGATCGTCGCGCGCCCGTAGGCGGGGGTCTCGAGACTGACGTAGCTGTGGCCCGCGGCCAGCTGCAGCAGCAGGCCGGCGGGCGGCCGGGAGGGGAGCGGCGAGCCGGCGCTGCTGCTGAGGCTCAGCACCCCGCCGTTGCTGTCGTACACGGTGACGTCGGCGGCCTGCGCGGCGCGCCGCTCGGCGTCGAGCCGCACCGCGAGATCCGGGCCGTCCAGGCTGGCGATGGTGTGCGCAAATTCCTCGGTGCGCCGCGCCTGTTCGCGCAGCCGCAGGCCGAGCGCCGAGCGCGACAGCACCAGCGCGTCGTTCAGGCCGTGCTTGAACTCGACCTGGAACCAGCTGTCGATGCCGTAGTTGAGAAACTCGAGCGCGAACAGGTACACGATCAGCAGCGGCACCACCACCAGGGTGCCGAACATGCCCACGGTGCGCGCGGTCAGGCGCGAGCCGGGCACGTGGTTCTTGAAATCGCGCGACAGCTGCCAGAGCTTGCGCGTCAGCAGCACGCCGAGCGCCAGCACCGCGCAGATGTTGAGCAGCAGGATCCAGGGCTGGCGGCGATTGAAGTCGGCCGAGTTCTCGGTCACCTGCAACAGCAGCAGCAAGGCCCATACGCCGGCGCCGCAGCCGAGCAGGATCAGGGCGCGCAGCCCCCAGCGCTTCAGCGCACGAGTGTCCACGTGTACCAGTCGCTGGTGCGGTGCCAGGCATCGGACCAGAACATCAGCGCGCGCAGGGCGTCGGGCATGTGGCCGCGGCGCACGCCGGCCCGCAGGCTGATCTGCCATTCCTCGTCACGAGGCAGCTGCGAGTCGACCGCGATCGGCCACTCTACCACCGTGCCGACGTGCTCCAGCGCCTCGTCCAGGGTCGGAAAGGTCTCCTGCGTGCCGGCGTCGATGTTGCGCAGCAGGTAGCGGTCGGTGACCACCTGGTAGGAAAGCTCGCTGTGCCGGAGGAGCGAGACCGCCTCGGCGTCAAACCACAGGTGCCGGTGCCGGCTGACGGTGCACTCGAGGTCGAAGCTCAGCGTGACGCCGTCCTTGAGGGTGGCGCCGAGCAGGTTGCTGCGCGGATAGCCGACGCGCACCGAGAGCATGATCACGCCGTGGCTCGGCACCGCGTAGGCCGAGCGGATCTCCAGTTCGCCGTCCAGGGGGTCGTCGGCGCGCACCGCCGCGCCCGCCAGCAGCAGTGTGGCGGCGAGCAGGCGAACGATGGTGTATCGCGTACCCATGCTAGGGCGCCCCCTCCTTACTAAGGCAAGCATAATAGAAGCCGTCCCCGCCCGCCCCCGGCAGCAGTTGCCAGCCGTAGGGGCAGCGTCGGAGCGGTGGCGAGCGCGCCTCGGCCCCCGGCAGTGCCCCTACGCCGGCCCCCGGCTGGCCGGCCAGGAAGGCGGCGATCACGCCGGAATTCTCGGCCGGCAGCACCGAGCAGGTGACATACAGCAGGCGCCCTCCCGGACGGAGCAGCGGCCAGCAGGCGCGCAGCAGCCCCAGCTGCCGGGCGGCGAAGCCGGCCATGTCGCCCGCACGCCGCAACAGCTTGATGTCCGGATGGCGCCTGATGACTCCGGTCCCGGAGCACGGGGCGTCGAGCAGTATGGCGTCGAACCGCTCCCCGTCCCACCAGTCCGGCGCCGCGCCCAGCGCCGCGTGGACCAGGCGCGCTTCGCGCCCCAGGCGCCTCAGGTTCTCGGCGATGCGCCCGAGGCGCTGCGCGTCGCTGTCGAGGGCCGTGAGCTGCAGCGCGCCGCCGGCCAGCTCCAGCAGCGCGCCGGTCTTGCCTCCCGGCGCCGCGCAGGCATCGAGCACGCGCTCGCCCGGCCGCGGCGCGAGCAGGTGGGCCGCGAGCTGCGCGCTCGAATCCTGCACCGACACGCGGCCTGCCTCAAAGCCGGGCAGCTCGGCCAGCGGCACCGCCCGCTCGAGCGTGACGGCGGTATCCACCAGGGGAGTACGCGTGGCGTGGAGACCGGCGCCCGCCAGCTCGTCCAGGTAGGCGCCGATGCCGACGCGGGCGGTATCCACGCGCAGGCACAGCGGCGGATGCTCGTTGTTGGCCCTCAGGATCGCTTCGAGGGCGTCGGGCCACGCCGCCTCGAGCTGCGCCACCAGCCAGGCGGGATGCGCCGTGCGTGCGGCGAGGTCCCGATCGACCGCGGCCAGGCGCGCCTCCCGTTCACGCAGGTAGCGCCGCAGGATCGCGTTGATCAGACCCGCGGCCCGATCGAGCCCGAGGAGCCGCGCGGCGTCGACCGCCGCGGCCACCGTGGTGGCGGGCGGATGGGCCGAGTATTCGATCTGGTGGACGGCACTGGCCAGGAGCGAGCGCAGCCGCGGGTCGGTCTGCGCCTCGGACCGCGCCAGCATCGGCAGCACCGCCGGGGCGAGGCGCAGGTACCAGCGCAGCGTGCCCATGGCGACCGCGTGTATCGCCGCGCGCTGCGGCTCGTGCAGCGCCCGGGCCAGCGCCTCCTCGGCGTTCACGCCCTCATCCAGCACCGCGGTCACGACCGAGGCGGCGCCGCTGAGCACCGCGGCGGCGGTTCCGGGCGCGGGGTGGCCGGCGTGGGACCTGCGGTCAGCGCGCAGGCTCACCCGAAGCGCAGCCCGTCGGTGGCATGGCCGTGGGCGAAATCCGCGGCGCTCACCGTGCGCCGGCCGGCGCACTGCAGACGCTCGATGGCCAGCTGCCCCTGCCCGCAGGCCACCAGCAGCCGCCCCTCCTCGAGGGCCAGCACGCCGCCGGGAGGGGTCGAGCCCGCGCGCGCGTCCGGGCGCGAGCGGGCCTGCCAGATCTTCACGGGCTCGCCGTTCAGCACGGTTTGCGCCACCGGCCAGGGGTTGCAGCCGCGCACCTGCCGGGCGATGTGCGAGGCGCTCGCCGCCCAGTCGATGAGCGCCTCGCGCTTGTCGAGCTTGCGGGCGTAGCTGACGCCCTCGCTCGGCTGCGGGCGGGCGATCGCGGTGCCCGCGGCCAGCGCGTCGATCACGCCGAGCAGCAGCCGCGCGCCGTGGGCCGCCAGCAGCCCCTGGAGCTCGGCGCTCGTCATGTCCGCACCGATCGCGACCGGGTGCTGCGCGAATACCGGTCCGGTATCCAGTCCCGCATCCAGCTGCATGATGCTCACGCCCGATTCGCTATCGCCGGCGAGGATCGCGCGCTGTATCGGCGCCGCGCCGCGCCAGCGCGGCAGGAGCGAGGCGTGGATGTTGAGGCACCCCAGGCGCGGCAGCTCGAGCACCGCGCGCGGCAGCAGCAATCCGTACGCCACCACCACCAGCAGCTCCGGCCGCCAGTCGCGGAGCGCCGCCAGCTCCGCATCGCCCTTGAGCTGCGGCGGCTGCGACACCGGCAGGCCGAGCGCGAGCGCGCGCAGCTTGACCGGGCTGGCGCGCAGCGCGCGGCCGCGCCCGGCGGGCCGATCGGGTTGCGTGAGCACGCCGACCAGGCGGTGCGCCGAGCGCGCCACAGCGTCCAGGGCCGGCAGGGCAAAATCCGGCGTTCCGGCGAACGCAATCCGCAGCGATTCCATGGAGGTCTGAGGGGCCTTAGGGATGCGAAGCCGCTAGATCACTTTCGCGCCGGCGGCAACCCGTGCCGCCGCCGGCCGCGCGGCCGGGGCGTCGCCGCGCTCGCGTCGCTCCTTGACGAGCCGGCGCCGGATGCGCTCGCGCTTGAGGCTGGAGAGGTAATCGACAAACAAGCGGCCCTCGAGATGATCCATCTCGTGCTGCACGCACACCGCCAGCAATCCTTCGAGGTCGCGCTCGAAGTGCACGCCGTGCCGGTCCTGGGCGCGCACGCGCACCCGCTCGGCACGCTCCACCGGTTCGTAGACCTGCGGCACGGACAGGCACCCTTCCTCGGTCTGCGTGACCCCGTCGCGGCTCAGTATCTGCGGATTGATGAAGACCTGCGGCTCGTTCTTGGCCTCGCTGACGTCGATGACCAGCAGCGCGCGATGCACGTTGACCTGAGTGGCGGCCAGGCCGATCCCGGGCGCGGCGTACATCGTCTCGAGCATGTCCTCGATCAGGCGGCCCAAGGGCGCGTCAAAATCGCGCACCGGCGCCGCGCGGGTGCGCAGCCGGGGGTCCGGAAACTCAAGTATGGACAGTTGCGCCATCGCTGCTTTTTGATACCTCGGCTTGCACCCATGTGACCCAGCGCACAAACTCGGCACGGGAGCATGGGCGTTTAGGGGCCATTGAGTTTATAACAGCTAGCGGTAGGCCACCCCACCCGGCCCCGTATTAGGAGTGAGGGATGTTCCTGTATCTGACAACCAGCTGCCGCCGGGCGTTCCCTCAGTTCGCCGGGCTGGCATTGCTATTGACCCTGGGTCTGGCCCTGAACGGCTGCTCGTCCATGCGCCATCACGACGGTGGCGCCGCGCCCGAGGCCCCGCAGGCCGCGGCACCCGCCGCTCCGGAAACCGGCCCCGCCGCGGAGCCCGAAACGGTGACCTCCAACCTCCCGGACCTGCCCGCGGACGGCCAGGCCGCCACGGTCGTGACCGAGACCACGGCGCCGATCAGCCCGAGCGCGCCCAAGAGCTACGTCGTGCAGCGCGGCGACACGCTCTGGGGTCTGGCCAACAAGTTCCTGAAGGATCCCTGGCTGTGGCCCGAGATCTGGTACGTCAATCCGGAAGTCAGCAATCCGCACCGCATCTACCCGGGCGACACGCTGCGACTGGCGACGGGCAAGGACGGCAAGGAGCAGGTGCAGGTGGTGCACACCAGCGGCAGCGCCACGAAACTCGAGCCGCTCCTGCGCAGCACCCAGCTGGAAGCGCCGATCGCCAATATTCCGTATTCGACGATCGCCGCCTTCCTGTCGCGCCCCGGCGTGCTCACCAAGCAGCAGGTCGAGGCCGCCCCCTACGTGCTCGCGCTGCGCGACCGGCACCTGATCGCCGGCGCCGACAACGAGGTCTACGTGCGCAGGCTTCCCGGCGCCGTGGGCGAGCATTACAACGTCATGCACATCGGTGACAAGCTCCATGACCCGGACGGCGGCAAGATGCTGGGGTATCTCGCCAATTACGCCGGCACCACGGTGGTGACGCGCGCGGGCAATCCGGCGAACGCCATGATCACGGACTCGGAGCGCGAAATTGTCGCCGGTGACGTGCTGGTGCCGGAAACCGGCGGCAGCCTGGCGGACATCGTGCCGCACGTTCCGGCCGGCGAGGTGCACGCGCGCGTGGCCTCCGTGGTCAATGGCGTGCTGCTGGCCGGGCAGTACCAGGTGGTGGCGATCAACCGCGGCAGCCAGCAGGGGATCGAGCCCGGGCACGTGCTGCGCGTCAACCGCTCCGGCGACAAGATCCTCGACCACTGCGCGACCATCACCGGCCTGGGCACCTGCACCGGCCACAGCGTCAGGCTCCCGGCGGAAGCCTCGGGCACGCTGCTGATGTTCCGCGTGTTCGACCACCTCAGCTACGGCCTGGTGCTGACCGAAACCGACCCGATTGCCACGGGCGACGAGGTCGTGCGGCCCTGAGGCCTTAAGGTTCATTGAATAGGGTGTCCCGCGGGGGGCGCCCGCCCTAAGGGCCAGCGGCGACGCTGGCCCTTTGCGTTTAGGCCTTAAGGGCCGGCCTGCATCGCGCCAAGGGCCGCAGGGCTTGATATGCAGCATCCTGGCCCAAAACTCATGGGAGCGCGCAGCAGAGCGCCTCGGGATTGGAGATTTCTTTTACAAAACAAGATATTACAGAATCAGCCGCAACCGGCCCGCCGGGCACCGAAGGACCCTCCGGGTTGGACAAGGCCTACGAAATCCTGTTAGATGCGCTCGGGTTCGAGCCGCCGAGCATCAACGCTCACATACAACGGACCGGCCTGTCGGCCCCTACCAAGCGTCCAAAGCAGCTTTGCCTCGGGTTCGAGGGTAGGGTCGGATTGCACGCGGGGGCGGTACGCGCGAGTCAAATGGGTAGCCTGCGGTAAATGGACAACACGGTATTCGACATTCTGGTTTACGTCTTCGACCACTACCTGTTCGAAGAGCTGCCGGTGCACGCCGAGCGGGCCGACATCGCCCGCGATCTGGAGGTCGCCGGCTTTCGCGGCGTGAACGTCGAGCGCGCGCTCGACTGGCTGGCCGACCTGGCCGACCAGCGCGAGCGTCCCGGCCTGAACGCCGACGAACGCGCCTTCCGGCTCTATTCCGCCGAGGAGTGTGCGCGCCTGGACGCCGCCTGCCGCGGTCTGCTGCTGTCGCTCGAGCGCGGCGGGATCCTGTCGGCGACCCAGCGCGAGATCGTCATCGAACGCCTGCTGGCGCTCGACACCGAGGAGCTCAGCCTCGAGCAGGTCAAGTGGGTGGTGCTCATGGTGCTGTCCTGCCAGCCCGGCGAAGAGGCGGCCTGCGAGCGCATGGAAGATATGCTGCATGAACTGCCGGTGCAGGTGCCGCATTGAGCGTTCCGCATGCAGGCTGCAGGCAAGACCCGCGGCCTGACCGCGGTTTTTCGTTTTGGGCACCCTGAAGTAAAGGAGCTGCCTCAGCAGTGGCCGAGAACCTGGTAATCGTCGAATCGCCCGCCAAGGCGCGGACGATCAAGAAGTACCTCGGCAAGGACTACGAAGTGCTGGCCTCCTACGGCCACGTGCGCGACCTGGTGCCCAAGGAAGGCGCGGTCGATCCCGACAACGACTTCGCGATGCAGTACCGGCTGATCGAGCGCAACGAGAAGCACATCGCGGCCATCTCCAAGGCCCTGAAGAAATCCAGCGCCCTGGTGCTGGCGACCGACCCGGACCGCGAGGGCGAGGCCATCGCCTGGCACCTGCACGAGATCCTCAAGCGAGCGCGGCGAGCTCAAGGGCAAGACCTCGCACCGCGTGGTGTTCCACGAGATCACCAAGAATGCCATTCGCGAAGCGGTCAACCACCCGCGCGAACTGTCGCTCGACCTGGTCAACGCCCAGCAGGCGCGCCGCGCGCTCGATTACCTGGTGGGCTTCAACCTCTCGCCGCTGCTGTGGAAGAAGGTGCGGCGCGGGCTGTCGGCCGGCCGCGTGCAAAGCCCGGCGCTGCGCATGATCTGCGAGCGCGAGGACCAGATCGCCGCCTTCGTGCCGCAGGAATACTGGACCATCGACGCCGAGGGCGAGCACAGCCAGCAGACCTTTCCGCTCAAGCTGGTCGAGTTCGGCGGCCGCAAGGTCGAGCAGTTCAGCTTCGCGAACGAGGGCAGCGCGCGCGCCACGGAAGCCGCGCTGCGCGCGGCCTGCGGTGCGGCCGGCGAGCTCAAGGTGCTGACGATCGATCGCAAGCAGCGGCGCCGCAATCCCTCTCCTCCCTTCACCACCTCGACGCTGCAGCAGGAGGCCTCGCGCAAGCTGGGCTTCTCGGCGCAGCGCACCATGCGCACCGCGCAGCAGCTGTACGAGGGCGTCGACATCGGCGAGGGCAGCGTCGGACTCATCACCTACATGCGCACCGACTCGGTGGCGCTGGCGGCCGAAGCCGTCACCGAGATGCGCGCCACGATCGAGCGGCTCTACGGCAAGGAAGCGGTGGCCGAGGAGGTGCGCGTCTACCGCACCAAGTCCAAGAACGCCCAGGAGGCGCACGAAGCGGTGCGCCCGACCTCCGCCTCCGTGGTGCCCGCCGACATCGAGCGCTACCTGGACTCCGACCAGTTCAAGCTCTACACCCTCATCTGGAAGCGTGCGGTCGCCTGCCAGATGGCGCACGCGGTGTTCGATACCGTCGCGGTCGACATGCTGGCCGGCGGCGACGGGCCGGAGCGGCACCTGCTGCGCGCCAACGGCTCCACCCTGATCAAGCCCGGCTACATCGCGGTGTACCAGGAAGGGCGCGACGACGCCGTGGACGACGACAGCGACCACATGCTGCCGCCGATGCAGGTGGGCGAGCAGGTGCGGCTGGTCGGGCTGCACCCGGAACAGCACTTCACCGAGCCCCCGCCGCGCTACACCGAGGCCTCGCTGGTCAAGGCGCTCGAGGAGCACGGCATCGGCAGACCCTCGACCTACGCCTCGATCATCTCCACGCTCCGCGACCGCGAGTACGTGGAGATCGACAACCGCCGCTTTACCGCCACCGACATCGGCCGCATCGTCGGCCGTTTCCTCACCGAGCACTTCCACCGCTACGTCGAATACGGCTTCACGGCCGCGATGGAGGACGAGCTCGACGCGGTGGCGCGCGGCGAGGAGCCGTGGACCACGCCGCTGGCGAAGTTCTGGAAGCCCTTCATCCGCCAGGTCGAGCTGATCGAAAAGTCGGTGACGCGCGAGCAGGTCGCGCAGGCGCGCGAGCTCGGCACCGATCCGGCCAGCGGCAAGCCGGTCACCGTGCGCATGGGGCGCTTCGGCCCCTTCGTGCAGATCGGCACCAAGGACGACGTCGAGAAGCCGCGCTTCGCGGGACTGCGCCCGGGCCAGAAGATGGACACGCTGCAGCTCGCCGATGCCTTCGAGCTCTTCAAGCTCCCGCGCACCCTCGGCCAGACCGCCGAGGGCGAGACCGTGCTCACCGCGATCGGCCGCTTCGGCCCCTACGTGAAATACGGCGCGAAGTACGTGTCCCTCAAGGAGGACGACCCGTACACCGTCACGCTCGAGCGCGCCCTGGAGCTGATCCAGGCGAAGATGATCGCCGACGCCAACCGCCTCATCCAGGACTTCCCCGCCGAGAAGATCCAGGTGCTCAACGGCCGCTACGGGCCCTACGTCACCGACAAGCTGAAGAACGCGCGCGTACCCAAGGACCGCGACCCCAAGACCCTGACGCTGGAAGAATGCCAGGCGCTGCTGGCCGCGGCCCCGGCCAAGGGCACCCGCGGGCGCTTCGGCCGCAAATTTCCGGCCAAGCCCGCATCGCCTGCCGCCGAGGAGGGCAGCGCCCCGCAGGCCGCTGCCGCAAGCGCAGGCGCGGCGGTGAAGACGATCAAGGTGAGCCCGATCAAGCCGAAGGCCAAGGCCACGGCCAAAGCCAAGGCAAAAGTGGCTCCCAAAGCAGCCGTCGCGGGCAAGAAGACCAGCAAGCGCGCCTGAGCGCGCGACGTTGCGCGCATGAAGTATCGGCACAGCTTTCACGCCGGCAACTTTGCCGACGTGCACAAGCACGTGACCCTGCTGGCGCTGATCGCGGCGCTCCAGCGCAAGGACAAGGGCTTCCTGTATCTCGAGACCCACGCCGGACGGGGCCTGTATGACCTGGACAGCGCGGCCACCCACCAGGGCGCCGAGGCACGAGTGGGCATCGGTGCGCTGCAGGGCGCGCACTTCCAAAGCCCGCAGATCCAGGACTACCTGGCCGCCCTCGGGCAGGTCCGCACCGACAGCGGCTCCGCGGCCAGCTACCCGGGTTCCCCGCTGCTTGCGGCGCTGCAGCTGCGCGCGCAGGATCGCGGTCTGTGCTGCGAGATACAGGCCGCGGAATGCCGCGCGCTGGAACGCGCGCTCCACCCCTACCCGCGCATGCGCTGCGAATGCATCGACGGATACCAGAGCCTGCGGGCACAACTGCCGCCGCCGGAGCGGCGCGCGCTGGTCATGATCGATCCGCCCTACGAGGAACAAAGCGGCGATCTGGCGCGCGCCATCGCCGCGATCGGCGAGGTGCTGTCGCGACTGGCCAACGCGCTCATCGCGCTGTGGTACCCGATCAAGGACGAGCGCGAACTGAGTCCCTGGCTGGCCCGCGCCGCCGAGGAGCTGCCGGTGCCCGCGCTGGTTGCCGAGCTCTGGGTCCATCCGCGCGATGCGCGCGTCGGGCTCAACGGCTCGGGGCTCCTGATCGTCAATCCGCCCTACCGGCTCGACCTCGAGATGCAGGCGTGGCTTCCCGAGCTGGGCGCCGCGCTGGGCACCGGGCGCCAGGGCGGCACCACCGTCCGATGGATCGCACATGAGCAGCATTGACCGCTACGCGGTGATCGGCGAGCACATCGGCCACAGCCGCTCGCCGCAGATCCACGCGCTGTTCGCCCGCGCCACGGGCCAGGCGATGCAATACGGGCTGATCGAGGTGGCGCCCGCGGGCTTTGCCGCATCCGTGCGCGAGTTCTTCGCCGGCGGCGGGCGCGGGCTCAACGTCACGGTGCCGCACAAGCAGCTCGCGCTGCAGCTGGCCGACACGCTCACCCCGCGCGCCCGGCGGGCCGGCGCGGTCAATACGCTGGCGCGCGGCCTGGGCGGCGCCGCCGACACGAGCCTGCTCGGCGACAACACCGACGGTGCCGGCCTGGTGCGCGATCTGACCGTCAACCTGGGCTGCACGCTGCGCGGCGCGCACATACTGCTGCTCGGCGCGGGCGGCGCGGCGCGGGGCGTCATCGCGCCGCTCCTCGAAGGCGGCGCGGCCTCGCTCACGATCCACAACCGGCACGAGGAGCGGGCCCGGCAGCTGGCCCAGGAGTTCGTCGATGTCGGCCCGGTGCGTGCGGCCGCGCCGGGCACCGCGCCCGGGCACCCCGTGGCCTACGACCTGGTCATCAACGCCACTTCGGCGAGCCTGCGTGGTGAGCTGCCACAGCTCCCGGCCGGCGCCGTCGGCACGCGGACGCTCTGCTACGACTGCGCCTACGGCGAGCGCGATACCGTGTTCGTGGGCTGGGCGCGCAGCGCGGGTGCCGCCCGCGCCGAGATGGGCCTGGGGATGCTGGTCGAACAGGCGGCCGAGTCCTTCCTGCTGTGGCGGGGCCTGCGCCCCGATACCGCCCCGGTGCTGGCCGCCCTGCGCCGGCCCGGCGGCGCCCCGGGCCCGCCGCCGCCCTGAGAAGTTGCCGGCGCCTGCGGACCGGGTGCCACGCCAGCGTGGAACTGGCCGCCCGGCGGCACTAAGATGCGGCCGGTCATGACCATGCTGTCGGCCGCGATCCTGCTGTTCCTGGTGATGGATCCACTGGGCAACATCCTGTTGTTCGTCACGGCGCTGCGCAGCGTGCCGGTGGCGCGCCGCAAGCGCGTGGTCGTGCGGGAGCTGCTGATCGCCTACCTGGTGCTGGTGGTGTTCCTGTTTACGGGCGAGCACCTGCTGCACGCCCTCAATATCTCCGGCCCCGCCCTCACCATCGCCGGCGGGATCGTGCTGTTCCTGATCGCGCTGCGCATGGTGTTCCCGTCGGCGGACAACCCGCTGGCGGAAAACATCAAGGGCGAGCCCTTCCTGGTGCCGCTCGCCATCCCCTACGTCGCCGGCCCCTCGACACTGGCCACCCTGCTCTTGTTAATGAGTCGCGAGCCGCAGCGCTGGCCGCAGTGGCTGCTGGCGCTCAGCTGCGCGTGGCTGGCGAGCGCGATCATCCTGGTGCTCGGCGGCTACATCGGAGACTTCCTCGGTCGGCGCGGCCTGCTCGCCCTGGAACGCCTCATGGGGCTGCTGCTGGTGGCGCTGGCGGTGCAGATGTCGATCGAGGGCCTGCGGGTGGCGCTGCGGGCTGGTGCCTAGGGCATCGTTCCCCCGAGCTGCTAACGCGCCAATACCCCTTGTAACAGCCGCATTGACTCATATATGTTACAGCTATGTGGCTACCTTCCGAGCTGACGGCGTTCGCCCAGGTGGTGGAACTGGGCTCCTTCACCGCCGCGGCGCGCGCCGTGGGCGTGCCCAAAGTGGCCGTGAGCCGCGCCATCCAGAGCCTCGAGAAACGCGTCGGCACGCGCCTGCTGACCCGCACCACGCGCCGCGTGGCGCTCACCGACGCCGGCCGCGCGCTGCTCCCGCGCGCGCAACGGATCGCCGCGGAGACTGCGGCGGCGCGGCGCGAAATGACTCCGCTCGAGGACGGTCGCCAGAGCCTGCGGGTGCTGGCCGACCCGGCCTACGGGCGGCTGTTGCTCGCACCGCTCCTGCCGCGCTTCATGGAGCGCTACCCGGACATCCCCCTGGAAGTGGAGATGGCCCTGACGGTGCCCGACACGCCCGGCGATCAGTGGGACGTGTTGTTCCAGAACGGACCGCCCCAGCGCGAAGGCCTGGTGGGCACACCGCTCGGCCGCCCGCCCGTGATCCTGTGCGCCACCCCGACCTACCTGCGCGCGCATCCTGCGATCGGCAAACCCGCCGATCTCGCCCAGCACGCGGTACTGGTTCCCGGGCAGCTGGTCACGGAGCTGCGCCTGCATCGCGGCCGCACGCAGGCCCAGGTGTCGCTGACGCCGCGGCTGATCGTGACCGATCCGGCCGTGGTGCACGCGGCCACGACGGCGGGCGCGGGCATCGGGGTGCTGCCCGAGTTCCTGTGCCGCATCGGATTGTCGATGAACAAGCTCGAGCGGGTGCTGCCGGAGTGGCAGGTGGCTGACCTGCTGGAATTGCACGCGGTCTCGGACCTGCGGCGCGCCAGCTCCCCCGGGGTGAAGGCGCTGATCGAGTTCTTCATAGCCAACATGGTGCCGGTCCTGGGTCGAGGTTAGGACCGGTGCCAGCGCAGGACATTCCGGGAGCGCCCGTTCCCTTTGAGGAATTCGCCCGCGGCGTTCAGCCCCAGAGCGCGCTGCGCGCCCGCATCACCGAGGCCTGCCGGCGCCCGGAAACCGAGTGCCTGCCGCCGCTCCTGGCCGACGCGAGCCTGCTGCCCTCCGACGCCCAGGCCGCCCGCTCGCTGGCGCGCGAGCTGGTGGTCGCGTTGCGCCGCAAGAAGCTCGACAGCGGCGGCAGCGTCGCGGGCCTGATCCAGGAGTACTCGCTCTCCAGCCAGGAGGGCATTGCCCTCATGTGCCTGGCCGAGGCGCTGCTGCGCATCCCGGACTCGGCCACGCGCGATGCCATGATCCGCGACAAGATCTCGACGGCCGACTGGCAGGCGCACCTCGGCAACAGTCCCTCGCTGTTCGTCAACGCCGCCACCTGGGGCCTGCTGATCACCGGCAAGCTCACCGCCACCACCTCGGAAGGCGGCCTGACCGCCGCCATCACCCGGATCATCGGCCGGGGAGGCGAGCCGCTGATCCGCAAGGGCGTGGACCTGGGCCTGCGCATGATGGGCGAGCAGTTCGTCACCGGACAGACGATCGACGAGGCGATCGCCAACAGCCGCGCGATGGAGGCGAAGGGCTTTCGCTACAGCTACGACTGCCTCGGCGAGGCCGCCGATCACGGCCGCCGACGCCGAGCGCTATTACCTGGATTACGAGCAGGCGATCCATGCCATCGGCGTGGCCGCCGCCGGCCGCGGCGTGTACGAGGGCCCCGGCATCTCGGTGAAGTTGTCCGCGCTCCACCCGCGCTACTCGCGCGCGCAGCTGGAGCGCGTGCGTTCCGAGCTGCTGCCGCGGCTGCGGACGCTGGCGCTGCTCGCGCGCCGCTACGACATCGCGCTCAATATCGACGCCGAGGAGGCCGACCGGCTCGAGATCTCGCTCGACCTGCTCGAGGCGCTGTGCTTCGACCCGGAGCTGGCGGGCTGGAACGGCATCGGCTTCGTGCTGCAGGCCTACCAGAAGCGCTGCCACTACGTGATCGACTGGATCATCGACCTGGCGCGCCGCTCCAGGCACCGGCTGATGATCCGCCTGGTCAAGGGCGCCTACTGGGACAGCGAGATCAAGCGCGCGCAGGTGGACGGCCTGGCCGACTTCCCCGTGTACACGCGCAAGGTGCACACCGACGTGTCGTACCTGGCCGCGCGCGCGACGCCTGCTGAGCGCCCCCGACGCGGTGTTCCCGCAATTCGCGACGCACAACGCCCACACCCTGGCCACCGTGATCAAACTGGCCGGCGGCAACTTCTACGCCGGGCAGTACGAGTTCCAGTGCCTGCACGGCATGGGCGAGCCGCTGTACGAAGAAGTGGTCGGTGAGGACAAGCTGCGCCGGCCGTGCCGCATCTACGCACCGGTCGGCAGCCACGAGACCCTGCTGGCCTACCTGGTGCGCAGGCTCCTCGAGAACGGCGCCAATACCTCCTTCGTCAACCGCATTGCCGATCCGGACGTGCCGGTCGATGACCTGATCGCCGATCCCGTGACGGTGGCCCGCGCCGTCTCGCCGCTGGGCGCGCCGCATCCGAAGATCCAGTTGCCGGCCGGATCTTTTCGGCGCCGAACGGCGCAACTCCGCCGGTCTCGACCTGGCCAGCGAGCGGCAGCTCGCGGCGCTGGCCGCCGTGCTGCCGAACGCCAGTACCATCAGCTACCGGGCGGTGCCGCTGGTCAGCGCCTCGCCGCAGGCGGCCGGCGCCGCAACGGTCGGCATCGGCCGCTCGGTCTGCAATCCGGCCGATCGCCGCGACGTCGTCGGCATCGTGGTCGAGTCCCGGCCCGGCGACGTGGACAGCGCCTGCGCCCAGGCGCTGGCCGCGCTCCCGCAGTGGTCGGCCACCCCGCCCGCCGAGCGCGCCGCGGCGCTATGGCGCGCGGCAGAGCTGCTCGAAAGCACGCCCGGCGCTGCTCGGCCTGATCGTGCGCGAGGCGGGAAAATCCCTGCCCAACGCCGTGGCGGAAGTCCGCGAGGCGGTGGATTTCCTGCGCTACTACGGCGCCCAGGTCCGCGCCTCGTTCCACAACGACACGCATCCTGCGCATCGGGCCGGTGGTGTGCATTTCACCCTGGAATTTCCCGCTCGCCATCTTCGTGGGCCAGGTGGCCGCGGCGCTGGCCGCCGGCAACCCGGTGCTCGCCAAGCCCGCCGAAGAGACCCCGCTGGTCGCCGCCGCCGCCGTGCGCCTGCTGCACGAGGCCGGCATTCCGCGCGGCGCGCTGCAGTTCCTGCCGGGCGCGGGGGAGGTCGGCGCCGCGCTGGTGGCGGACCGGCGCGTCTGCGGCGTGATGTTTACCGGTTCCACCGCCGTCGCGCGGCTGATCCAGGCGCAGCTCGCCGGGCGGCTGACGCCCGCGGGCACGCCGATTCCGCTGATCGCCGAGACCGGCGGGCAGAACGCACTGATCGTGGACTCCTCCGCGCTGCCCGAGCAGGTCGTGGCCGATGTCATCACCTCGGCGTTCGACAGCGCCGGCCAGCGCTGCTCGGCGCTGCGCATCCTGTGCCTGCAGGAGGACGTCGCCGAACGCGTGCTGGCGATGCTCAAGGGAGCGATGTGGGAGCTGTGCGTCGGCAATCCGGACCGGCTGTCCACCGACGTCGGCCCCGTCATCACCGAGGAGGCGCGCCAGAATATCGCAGCGCACGTCGCGGCCATGCGCAAGGCCGGCCACGCCATCGAGCAGCTGCCGCTGCCGGCGTCCGCGGCGCACGGCACCTTCGTGCCGCCGACGCTCATCGAGATCGGCAGCATCGCCGAGGTCAAGCGCGAGGTCTTCGGACCGGTGCTGCACCTGCTGCGCTTCCGGCGCGCGGACCTGGAACGCCTCATCGACGCCATCAACGACACCGGCTATGCGCTGACCTTCGGTCTGCACACGCGCATCGATGAAACCATCGCCACCGTCAGCGAGCGCATCAACGCCGGCAACATCTACGTCAACCGCAACCTGATCGGCGCGGTCGTGGGCGTGCAGCCCTTCGGCGGTCACGGCCTCTCGGGCACCGGGCCCAAGGCGGGCGGCCCCTTGTACCTGCAGCGGCTGGTTGCGACGGCGGGCCGGGCTGCCCTGACGCTCGAACCCGCGCCGGAAGCGGCCGAGCTTGCGCAGCGCTCCGTGACCACCGCCTACCAGCAATTCCTGCAGGCGCGCGGCCTGGCCGAAATCGCGGCGCGCGTCGCGCGGTACATGGCGGTCTCGAACGCCGGCGCGCTGCAGGAATTGCCGGGCCCGGTCGGCGAGCGCAACGTCTACCTGCTCAAGCCACGCGGCCGGGTGGTGGCGCTGGCCAGCAGCGAGCCGGCCATCCTGCTGCAGCTCGGCGCGATCCTGGCCACCGGCAATCGCGCCCTACTGGAGGCCGCCAACCCGGCGGCGACGCACCCTGGCGGCACTGCCGCAGGGAGGTGGCCGCACGCATCGACACGCTGGGAAGCTGGCAGCGCGGCCGCCGATATTGGCGGGGTGCTGTTTGCCGGTGAGCAGGCAAGCGCTGCGACAGGTCAACGCGCTCGCCGCGCAGCGCGACGGACCCATCCTCATCGTGCAGGGCGCAAGCGATGCCGGACTGACGAGCGGCCGTGAGGACTACGCGCTCGAGCTCCTGCTCGCCGAAGTGAGCATCAGCACCAACACCGCAGCCGCGGGCGGCAACGCGAAGCTGATGACGATCGGCTAGAACACGCTACAGCAGCTCGGCGTCGGCCGCCGCGACCGAGGCGCCCCCGCTCCGGACCAGGCGCGACAGCGCCGAGCGCCAGCGGCAGGGTGTGCGCCGCGTAGTGGTTCGCGCTCTGCAACTTCGAACGCCAGAACAGCGGGTCGCCGCCCTGCGGGAGGCGCAGCGTGGCGATGCGCGCGGCCCGCGCCATCAGCCAGCCGCCGAGCGTGATGCCGCACAGCCGCAGGTACGGAACGCTGACGGCGTAGGCCGAGGCCGGCGCGCCGCGCAGCGCCGCCAGGAGTGATTCGGTCGCGCTGCGCAGTTCGCCGATGCCCTCGCGCGCCCCGCCGAGCACGGCGGACAGCTCGGCGCGCGTCGGACTTGCAGTTCCTTCAATTCCAGCTCCGCGCCCGCCAGCAGCGCGAGCATGGCCGCGCCGCCGTCGCGCCCGAGCTTGCGGCCCAGCAGGTCGTTGGCCTGGATCGCGGTCGTGCCCTCGTAGATGGTGGTGATGCGCACGTCGCGCAGGGTCTGCGCGATGCCGGTCTCCTCGATGTAGCCCATGCCGCCGTGCACCTGGAGACCCAGCGACACCAGCTCCGTGCCGTACTCCGTGCTCCAGCCCTTGACGATCGGAATCAGCAGCTCGCCGCGCGCGAGCGCGGCGCCGCGTGCGCCGGCGTCGCTCGCGGCGCGCGCCAGATCCAGCTGCAGCGCGGCGTACAACGCCAGCGCGCGCATCGCCTCGACGCCCGAGCGCATCGTCAGCAGCATGCCGCCGCACGTCGGGGTGGCGCGTGATCGGGAGCGGGTCGGCGCCGTGTGCGCCGACCGGCCGTCCCTGCACGCGGCCGCGCGCCCAGGCACTCGCCTGCTGCAGGGCGCGCTCGGCCAGCCCGATGCCCTGAACGCCCACCGACAGGCGCGCGGCGTTCATCATGATGAACATGCACTCGAGGCCGCGGTTGGCCTCCCGACCAGGTAACCCACCGCCCCGCTCTCGCCGCCAAAGGCCAGCACGCAGGTGGGACTGGCGTGTATGCCGAGCTTGCGCTCGATCGACACGCAGTGCACGTCGTTGCGCCGGCCCGGCCTGCCGTCGGCGCCGAGGATGAACTTCGGCACCAGAAACAGCGACAGGCCCTTCACGCCGGGCGGCGCGCCGTCGATGCGGGCCAGCACCAGGTGCACGATATTCTCGGTCATGTCGTGATCACCGTAGCTGATGAAGATCTTCTGCCCCGACAGCAGGTAATGATCGCCCGCCGGCGCGGCGCGCGTGCGTATCGCACCGAGGTCCGAGCCGGCCTGCGATTCGGTCAGCACCATGGTGCCGGACCAGTTTCCGGCGATCATGTCCGGCAGGAACGTCTTCTTCAGCTCGGCGGAGCCCACCAGCTGCAGGGCCTCGATCGCCCCGCGCGAGAGCATCGGGCAGAGCATCAGGGCCATGTTGGCGCCGTACCAGACTTCCTCGACCGCGCTGACCAGTACGAAGGGCGCTCCCTGTCCGCCGAGTTCCGGATCGATCCCCAGCTGCGGCCACCCGCCGGCCACGTACTGCCGGTAGGCCTCGGCAAATCCGGGCGCCGCCACCACCCCCTGCGGGGTCCAGGTCGCACCGGCCCGATCGCCCTGCTGGTTGACGGGCTCGAGCACCCCGCTGGCGAAATGGTCGGCCTCGGCGAGCACCGCCGCGGCCAGCTCGATGGAAAACTCCTTATATAGCGGCAGCTGCGCCAGCTGCCCGGCATCCAGGAGGTATTCGAGCGCAAAGCGCAGGTCATCGACGGGAGCGCGGTACACGCAAGCACCTCCGGCCACGGGCGACGCCGCAATATGACAAGTCTACTGAAATATGGCCTTCGCGGTGGAACGCGAGTGCCGTCACGGCGGCAGGCGCAACGATCCACCATCATAGATGCCATGTCCACGCAGGCGGAGAAGATGGGGTCCGGCACCCGGCGCCGGCCCATTCCGGAAGACCTGGGTCGGGCGCTGCTGGAGGTGCTCGGCGCCTGGCGGCCTGAGGCACTTTCACTGCACGACTCGGTGGGCGACACGCTGTGGCTGAGTGCCGGATCGATCGGACCCGACGAGCACGCCCTCGTGCTCTCGGCCCTCGACGTGTTCGCGCTCGAGCCCTACCGCGAGCACATCCATCGCAAGCTCGAGGACGGACGGCGCGCGCTTTTCTTAGCGGCGCGTGATCCGCTGGGAAACTGCATCGGCGTGGTGTGCGCGTTCGTGGAACGCAGCGCCGTCGACGACGCGCGCGTGGTGACGCCGGCCATCCAGGCGCTGCTGCAGCGCTTCGGCGTGCTGCTCGCGCCGGCCGACAAAACCAGCAGCCAGTCCAGCCTGACGCTGGGGCGCGAGGGCAACTTGCCGCTCGGCCTGCCCGAGCTCACGCCGATACGCGCCCGCAAGTACCTTCGCCTCCAGTCCGGCAGCGGCACGCGGCGCTTTGAGGTGGTCATCAACCCGGTGAGCGCGCCGCACGATGCCGCGGTGTTCGAGCACGTGGTCGACTGGCTGGCCCAGAACCGTCAGAACTACCTGAGCAAGCCGGCCAGCTTCGCCGTGCCCATTTCCACCGCCGCCGCGCTGGACGGCGGATTCGCGAGCCGCATCGCGGCCAGCCTGAGCCGGCACTCGATGGACGACGGCCTGGTGATGCTGATCGTGCCCGCGGCCGCCTGGAGCGCGCAGCCCGAGGCGCTGCTGCCGCTGCTCGATGTGTGTGACCAGCACCGCTGCCGGGTGGTACTCGACGACTTCGAGCTCAACGAGGCCGCGCTGATGCTGCTGCGGAGCAAGGCCATCCGCATGCTCAAGCTGAGCGCCGAGCTGACGGCCGAGGCGATGCGCGAACGCTTCCCGCGCGCGCTGCTGTCCGCCTGCACGCACATTGCGCGGGTACTCGGGATCCACTGCATCGCCAAGCGCGTCGACAGCGCCGCCGCCGGCCGCTGGCTGGCCGTGGCCGGCGTGGACTACCTCGACCCCTTCAGCCCCGCCGAAACAGGCGCTGCCACCACGACCGACGAGGCGGTGGTGCTGCAACTGGTTTCGTAACCGCCGGACGCGGGCGCGGCGCCGGCGCGACGCGCTTGTGACCGTAGGGGTCGTAGCCCGCGCTGCCGGCCGGCTCGGGCGGATTTCCGGGCTTCACTGCGGTCTTCTTGTCCTGAGCGCTGGCCTCTTCCTCGAGCTTGAGCCCGGGCACCTCGAGGCGCTTCAATAAGTGCGAGGTGGATTCGATCAGGTGCCGCCCCGAGTCCACGGCCCACTGCCACACGGCGTTGCCGCGCGCGTCATGGCTGACGCCGTCGCGCGGCGCCGGCGGCGGCTTCTTACCCGGGCTCTTGTCGTCGGGATTGCTCATGCCCCTACCAGCTGTAGTGCACCCGGTAGCGCACCACGGCCGCGCCGTCCTTAGGCACGGTCACGTCGAAGTGTATGAGCTGCGCGCTGTCCTTCTGGTATTCGGCCGAATGCGTCAGCAGCTGCCAATTGCTCCAGCGATACATCGGTTCGCGCACCTGTACGTCGACCGGCTGCGCCTTGTGGTTGCGAAGCGTAATCTCGATCTCCTCCTCCATCCAGTGCGCGCGCGTGTCGATCTTGTAATCCACCTGGCGTCGCTCGCCGGTGACGTCGAAGGCATTGCCCAGCTTGAGCTTGACGGTGCTGTCCTTGGGGGTGTGGTCAATCGCATCCTCGCCGACAAATTCGGCGCTGCCGTCGGCACTGTCGATACGCGCGACCCGCACTCTGCCGGCCGGGAGCGGTATGCCCAGTCCCGAGGCCGAGTCATTGCGGAACTCCAGATAGGTGGCCACCTTGGTATTGCCGGCAAATCCGGGCTCGCGCTCGGTGTAGGGCTCGCCAAACGACTGCGCGCCCAGCGCGTCGTAAATCAGCAGCCGGCGCGCGGGCACCTGGCGGGCCGCCTGGAACAGCTCCAGCTGCTTGGTCGAATTGTTCGGCAGGGTCGTGGTGCGCCCCAGCGTGTACAGATGAAACTCGTCGAAGGGCTTCTCGGCAAACCCGGTGCCCTCTTCGGCCATCGCCAGCTTGGCCGCCGGCGCGTAGCCCACGCGGCGCGGCAGCGGCTGCACGCGATTGACGTCTCCGGCCACCAGCTTGAGGCGCGCATCCTTATAGGTCGTGCCGGACTGGTTGATGATGCTGACCCAGGCCGACAGATCCAGCGTGCCGCCGTTGGCGTTGCGCCCTTCGCTGTACACGGCGTTGTAGTCCGCCCACCAGGTGATGCCGCCGGTCTGGTAGGTGACGCGCGCGCGCTGGCTGCCGGAGACGGAGGAATCGAGCTCCCACACCAGCGTAGGCTGCGTGATCAGGCCGCCGGGCAGTTCGGGAAATTTCACCGCGGAATAGCCATTCAGGGCGAAGACGGTGCCGTCGCTCGCGCGCAGCACCAGGCCATCGGCGGCCGACAACAGGGTGCCGGTCACCGTCGCCGTCTCATTGCCGACGTTGCGCTCGACGGTGATCGGCCGGTCGAGATAGCGCAGCAGCAGCTTGGACGTGCTCACCAGGTCAAACTGGAAATTCTGCTCGATGACGCGCACCCCCGGATTCGCCGGGACCGAGAAGGTCACGGTGGTCGGGTCGATGAGGCCGGCGACGTCGGTAAAACGCAGGCTCGAGCGTCCGGATGCGACCTGCACGTCGCGATCCTGGCGGACCAGCGCGTAGCCCGGCACCGACGCCGCCGCGGGCAACGGGCCCCCCGGCACCGGCCGGTAAAAATCAGCCGCGATCGCGCCGGGCTGCTGCGAACTGTAGATCGTCAGCGCCGACTCGTCGGGAAGTGCGGCGCAAGGCCACGGCGCACAGCAGCCGAGCCCACAAGCGAGCGCCGCGGCCAGTTTCAAATCGTTCATGCATCGAGCTCCGCGAGCGCCGCCGCCGGGCGCCCTAAAGTGTGACCCACGTGGACTCCAAAGTGCGACCCAGTTCGCACCGCACTGAACGCGGCCCGGAACTGTGATCCAACGCCCATGTGCCTGCCCCTGTACGGGGGCACGATACTCTCAACACCGATTTAATGGCATAGCTGACTCTTAAGATGCGTACCGCGCCGCTGATTACGCCACCGCCCAACAAGGAAGGCTCGCCAGCTTTCGCGGCGCCACCGCCGCCGGTGAGCGCGACACAGGCCATCCCGGTGATGCCCCCGTCCGTGGAGATGGACCGCGAGTTCATAGTGCGCAACCAGATTGCCGAGCGCTACCTCGCCGGCCGCCTGCCGCTCAGGGGCACGCACGATTTTGAGCGCTACTGCCGACAGCATCCCGAATTCATACAGGAGCTGGGGCTGGCCGAGCGCGTCCACTCGGCGCTGCGACTGCTCGAGGCCGGCGGCATCGCGGCCCCGTGGGAAGCCAAGCCGCGCGCCTGGTGGGAGCAGCTGCCGGTGCTGATCGCCGTGGCCGTGCTGGCCCTCGCCGCCGGCGTCACCGCGATGGTGCTGGCGGGGAAGATATCCGGGCGCGATGCGGCCATCGCCGCGCTACGGCAGCGGGTCGCTGAACAACCGCTGGAGCCGGCCACCAGCACGCACAGCGCGCGGCTGATACCCAGCCGCACCGCGCCCTCGGGGCGCCCGGCCATCGTGGTCGGCGGCGGCAATGCGCAGATGGCGGAGCTGAAGATCGACATGTCGTGGTCGAAATTCACCGCCTTCCGCGTCACCATCGATCGCCAGGACCAGGGGCGCGTCGCGGTCATCAATTACATGCTGCGTGACTCGAACGGCGACCTGCGGCTGGCCCTGAACACCACGGCCCTGGGGCCGGGCGTGTATCAATTCGCGATCGAGGGGCTGACGCTGCGCAGCGAGGCCATCGCTCAAGCCTGGGTCACGATCGGCATCGTCCACTAGGAACCGGCCTCAGTTCAGCACCGATCGTGGCTCACGATCGAGCACCGGCCGCACCGCCAGCCAGCCGCTGAGGGCCATGATCGCGACGGTGCTGGCCACCCCCGTAAGCCACATCAGCGCATCGAAGCGGTAACGCAGCTCCAGCTCCCGCGCCAGCAACAGTCCCCCGAACGCCGCGACCGTGGCGGCCAGCAGCCCGGCCAGGAGCCCGAGTCCCGCGAATTCCGCCAGCGTGCTCCCCAGCAGCATGCCGCGCCCGGCGCCCAGCGCCCGCAGGATGGCCGTCTCGTAGCGCCGCTCATCGCGACTGGCCTGCACCGCGGCGAGCAGCACCGTGACCCCGGCCAGCAGCGTGAAGGCGAACACGCTCTGCACGGCGGTGGCCGCCTTGTCGATGACGGCGCGCACCTGCGCCAGCAGGTCGCCCACGTTGAAGACCGACACGCTCGGAAAACGGCGCACCAGCGCCGTCAGACCGCCGCCGCCCTTCGGTTCATAGCGCGCGCTGGTCATGTAGCTGCCGGCCGCGAAATCGAGCAGGCCGGGCGGAAACACGATGAAGAAGTTGGGCCGGAAACTGTCCCATTTCACCTTCCGAAAGCTCGCCACCCGCACCTCGATGCGCTCGCCGGCCACGTCGAAGCTGAGCCGGTCGCCGAGCTTGAGGTCCAGCGATTCCTGGAACTCGCTGGCCAGCGACACCAGTGGCTTGCCCGAATCGCCCGCGGTCCACCAGCGACCCGCGGTAATGCGGTTGTCGTCTCCCAGCTCGTTCGACCAGGTGAGATTCTGCTCGCGCTCGGCCAGGTCGCTGTGCTTCGGGATATCGGCAATGGCGACGCCGTTGATCGCCACCAGCCTGCCACGCACCATCGGCAGCATGCGCTCCGGTTTCGCGCCCGTGGCGCGCAGCGCGGCGCCAAACTCGGCGCGCTGATCCGCCGGTATGTTGACGAAGAAGAAATTCGGCACCCCCGGCGGCAGGGTCGCGCGCCAGTCGTGGATCAGATCGCGCCGCAGCGTGGTCAACACCAGCAGCAGCGTGACGCCCAGGCCGAATGCCACCACCTGCACTATGCTGGCGATCCGCCGGCGCGAGAGGTTGGCCAGCCCGTGGCGCAGGGCCAGGCCCGCCCGGCCGCGCACCCGGCCGGCAAGTTGCACCAGTCCCCACCCACCCGCGGCCAGGATCGCGATGGTCGCGGACAGCGCCGCCATGAACAACAGGCTCAGCGTCCACTGGCCGAGCGTTCCGTAGATGATGCCCATCACCGCCAGCACGGCCGGTGCCAGCGCCAGCCACAGGCGCAGCGGCGGCGGTCCGGTATCACGCCGCAGCACGCGCAGCGCCGGCACCCGGGTCAGTTGCAGGAGCGATGGGAGCGCAAAGCCCACCAGCATCGCGACCGCGACCACCAGGCCGGCGATGACGGGCACCCAGCCGGCCGGTGGCAGGTCGGTGCGCAGAAAGCCCGCCAGCGCGTGCAGCAGCCAGAGCTGCGTCAGCCACCCGCCCAGCGATCCGACCAGCGTGGCCGCGACCGCCAGGATCAGCAGCTGCGAGGCATGGACCCCAAGCACGAAGCGGCGCTGCGCGCCCAGCGTCTTCATCAGCGCGACCACATCGAGGTGCCGCGCCAGGTAACAGCGCGCACTCATCGCCACGGCCACGGCGCACAGCAGCACCGCCACCAGGCTCGCGAGTGCCAGGAATCGGCCGGCGCGGCGCGCCGCCTCGCCGATCTGCGGGCTGGCATCGGCCACCGTCTGCAGCTTCTCGCCCGGCCGCGCACGCGTCTTGAACCAGCCTTGATAGGAGGCAATGGCCGCGGGCTCGCCCGCCAGCAGCAGGTCGTATTGCATGCGGCTCGCCGGCTGTACCAGACGCGTGGCCGCCAGGTCGCCCTCGTTGATGAGCAGGGCCGGCGCAAACTCCACGAACGTCGAACCCTGGTCGGGCCGGCCAATAAGGATGCGGCTGACGCGCAGCGTCCGTGCGCCCACGCTCAGCGTGCCGCCCACGCTGACGCCGACCGCCGCCGCGAGGCGCGAATCGGGCCAGCAATCCCCGGGCGCCGGGATGTCATGCACGGCGGCACCCGTGCCGAAGGGCGAGGCAGCCACCGTGAGCGTGCCGCGCAGCGGATACGCGGCGCTGGCCGCGCGAATGTCGGCGAGCTGGCTGGTGTCGCCGTTGTATACCACCGACAGCATGGTCGTTAACCGTGCGGTGCGCAGCTGCAGTGCGCGCGCGTGCTGCTGCAGCTCGTCGGCCAGAGCCTCAGCGGACTGGAGGCGGGCGTCGGCGGCCAGCACTTCGTTGGCCTGCGCCTGCACGGCGCGACCGATGCGGTCGACCAGGAAGCCGACGCCCGTGAGCGCTGCCACCGCCACGGCCACCGAGACCCAGAGCACCGCCAGCTCGCCGGACCGCCATTCGCGGCGCAGCGCCCGCAGGGCCATGCGCAGCATCGGCATGAGCTACACCAGTGCCCCGCTGTCCATGCTCAGCACGCGCCCGCAGCGTGCCGCGAGCGCCGGGTCGTGGGTGACCAGCACCAGCGTGGTCTGCGCCGCGTCGTTGAGCTCAAAGAGCAGGTCGATGATGCGCTCGCCGGTCACGGTATCCAGGTTGCCGGTAGGCTCGTCGGCGAACAGTACCGTCGGCTTGCCCACGGCCGCCCGCGCCATCGCCACTCGTTGCTGTTCGCCGCCCGAAAGCTGCCGCGGATAGTGCCCGGCGCGCGCCGCCAGTCCGACGCGCGCCAGGATCTCCAGCGCGCGCTCGCGGGCGTCGGGCCGCGCGCGCAGTTCAAGCGGCAGCATGACGTTCTCGAGAGCCGTCAATGCCGGCACCAGATGAAAGGACTGGAACACAAATCCCACCCGCTCCGCGCGCAGGCGCGCGCGGCCGTCCTCGTCGAGCGTCGTCAGGTCCACGCCCGCCAGCCAGATCTTTCCGGAGCTGGGCGTATCAAGGCCGGCCAGCAACGCCAGCAGCGTGGACTTGCCGGCGCCGGACGGCCCGGCAACCGCCACGCTCTCGCGCGCATGGATGGCAAAGGAGACCTCGCGCACGATAGTCAGCGGCCCCTCGGGGCTGCTAACCTGTTTGCTCACTCGCTCGGCGCAAAGAACAATGTCACGTTCCATCGTCATCCTGTTGTGCCTGTGGTGCGCATGGCCCGCGGCGCCGGCCCCCGGCACGCCGCCCCCGCAGCCGGTGATCTTGGTATTCGGCGACAGTCTCAGCGCCGCTCACGGCGTTGCGGTCGACAAGGGCTGGGTGAGTCTGCTGGCGGACCGCGTGCGGCAGCAAGGTTACGGATTCCAGCTAGTGAATGCCAGCGTCAGTGGCGAGACCACCACGGGTGGCCTGGCGCGCCTGCCGCACGTACTGTCCGCGCACAAGCCAGGCATCGTGATCGTCGAGCTTGGCGCCAACGACGGTCTGCGCGGCCTGCCGCTCGCGACCACGCGCAGCAACCTCGAGGCCATCATGTCGCTGGCCGCCGCCGATCATCGCCGCGTGGTTCTGCTGGGGATGCGCATGCCGCCCAACTACGGCGAGCGTTACACGCTCGGCTTCGCCGCCGTGTTTCCCGAACTGGCCCGCCGCCATCATGCGGCCCTGGTGCCGTTCCTGCTGGAGGGCGTCGCCGACCGGCCGGAGTTGATGCAGGCGGACGGCCTGCACCCCAACGAGCGCGGTCAGGCCATTCTGCTGGATAATGTCTGGCCTGTGCTCAGGCCGCTCTTGCAAAAGCGCTAACTCCGAATCGACCGGCGGCCGCCGGCGGGAGCGAGGGATGGACAGAATCTGGCTCAAGCAGTACCCGCCCGGCACGCCCGCGGACATCGACCCCAACGAATACGCCTCCTTGAAGGCACTGATCGAGCTGAGCTGCAAGAAGTTCGCCGAGCGCGTGGCCTACCTGCAGATGGGCTGCTCCCTGAGTTACGCGGAGCTTGATCGGTTGTCGGCATGCTTCGGTGCCTGGCTGCAAGCCCAGGGCCTGAAGCAAGGCGACCGAATCGCGATCATGCTGCCCAACATACTGCAGTACCCCGTGGTCATGTGCGGTGCGCTGCGCGCCGGGCTTACGGTCGTCAACACCAACCCGCTCTACACGGCAACCGAGCTCGAATACCAGCTGCGCGATTCGGGCGCTACCGCACTGGTGGTGCTCGAGAACTTCGCCTCGATCGTCCAGCAGGCGTTGCCGGCCACTGCCGTGCGCCACGTAGTCGTGACGGCGGTCGGTGATTTGCTGCCCTTTCCCAAGGGGACGCTCGTGAACTTCGTGCTGCGCTACGTGCAGCGCAAAGTTCCGTCCTTCAACCTGCCGGCGGCACATTCGCTGCCGGCGATATTGCGTGGCACCCCCGGCGCACTCCAGGCAGTCAACGTCGGCCACGACGATGTCGCCTATCTGCAATACACCGGCGGGACCACCGGCGTATCGAAGGGCGCGATGCTTACCCACGGCAACATGGTCGCCAACGTGCTGCAATCGCGCGCGTGGTTCAAGCAGGTGGAACTGGACAACACCCGGTATGTATGTGCGTTGCCGCTGTATCACATTTTTTCGCTCACGGCGAACTGCCTGCTGTTCACATCGTTGGGTGGCGCGGGCCATTTGATTCCCAACCCCCGCGATTTCAAGGGTTTTGTGCAGGAACTCCGCCGTCACCCGCCAATGTTCTTCATGGGTGTGAATTCCTTGTTCAATGCCCTTATGAACACTCCGGGTTGCGAGGCGTTGGATTTCTCCCATCTGGTCGCGACTGTAGGGGGTGGGATGGCGGTACAGCGCTCGGTCGCCGAACGCTGGAAGCAGCTGACTGGCTGCGTACTCACGCAGGGCTGGGGCCTCACCGAGGCTTCACCGGCCGGCTGCGTCAATCCGCTGGTGGGCGTCGGCTTCACAGGAGCGATCGGCCTGCCGCTACCGTCCACAGAAATCAGCATCCGCGACGACGACGGCAAGGAGCTGGCCAATAATGAGGTCGGCGAGATTTGTCTGCGCGGGCCGCAGGTCATGCGCGGCTACTGGAAGCGGCCCGAGGAGACTGCCAAGGTGATGCTGCCCGAGGGCTGGCTGCGCACCGGTGACATAGGTCGGATGGACGATCGTGGCTACGTGTTCATCGAGGATCGCAAGAAGGACATCATCATTGTCTCCGGATTTAAGGTGTTTCCGAATGAGGTCGAAGACGTGGTCGCTCACCACCCCGGAGTTGCCGAAGTAGCAGCGGTCGCGCAGCCAGATGAGAAATCCGGTGAGACCGTTGCGCTATTTGTAGTGAAGAAGGATCCAACGCTCACGGCCGAGGCACTAATGGAGCACTGCCACAAGTATCTGACCGGCTATAAGATGCCCCGTCACATCTACTTCCGCGACGAGTTGCCCAAGACTAACGTAGGCAAGATCTTGCGTAAGGAATTGCGTAACGAGCTGGCGAGCTCCTAGTGCTTAGAGCGTCGCCGTATCTTTGAAATTGACCGCACAGTTCTTCTACCAGGCTTGTTCCGGGCTGGGTCTGCATTCCAGACTCGGGTTGCTGGCCGACGAGAAATACCCCTAAGCCAACTCTAACGCCCGACCATGTCCTTGCTTGTTCCTTTAGAGCGGATATGCGCTTGGCTCGTGCGCCAGCGATCTACGCCATCCACCAACGAAGCCGCACGATCCGAGAATGTAACTTGGAACAATGCGGCCTCATCCGGCGAGAGACCGGGAATCTCGTTGAATCCCACGAATACAGGGGTTTCGGGACGTTCAATGTTACCGACCAGGGTAGTTCCGAAATCTCGCAGTCGATGCGCCACTTCTGCGACCACATCGGACCCATAACCCTTGACGCGCGGCGTCGTCTTACGGACTGCAACTCTACCGCTATTGGTCACAGATACCGCACCAGTGCGGCTCAGCTCATTGAGGACAGAGATCGGAGTAACGTCACCTCCGTAGCGCCGTACTAAAGTGTGGAATGTCAAGCCTGATCCTCGAATAGTCAATGGAACTGGATTCCCGCGCCGATCAAGAAACTCCGGATCTGTCCGCCACCCATGCAGTACCCTAGTGGTACGCTGTTTGGCAACTTCCTTGCCAGCCGCGACCCCACCCGATTCACCAGACCAAACAGCGTGCGAACCTCCTTGCGGGTGAGGCCGGTTGCAGCGGCTATTCTGGAATGGTTCAATCGATTGCCGAGCTTTGCACTTTCTGCGGCTACGCTAATGCAGGCGATCTTGACGGCAATCTGCAGCTCTCCCGCGCCCATGCCACTCTTCATACATAGTTTGGCAACCGGTATTAAAGCCTGAGCCAATGCAGTGATGTCGCGCTGATGCGGAGACGCGGTGAGGCGAAGCGGGGAGTTTGCGGTGCGCATTCTTCAGCTATTTAAAAATATCAATGCGATATTTATCGACATATACCGAATAGTCCTATTCCAAGGCGCTTCAATTGATTGTGATTTCGATTCGCGTACGATCGCTTCGATTCGTGTTCATCCAGCCAATCATTTATCTCATGCATAAATGAAAGACTGCGTTGCTGTGCAAATCGTAGAAACTCGCCCGCATGCCGCGCGTCGATCCTTGGATTGTCAGCGCACTGCCAGAAGAGGCCAGGGATCCCCTTGGGCTTTCTCAATCTGCTAGTTGACACTCTAGTAGCGTTAACGAGAAACCTAAAGTTTGGCTCAAATGGAAGAATTTCCGAGTGACCGAAATCCACCAATCTCCGCACTAAACGATACTTCCCCATCGTGACTTTTTTGACGATGCCAAATTCAACCAGCATTTTAAGAGCTGATGCCGGTGATACATTTGCTTGGCTCACTTTTACCAAGGAAGCAATGCTAGGAGCTCCGCGTAACGACAGCTCGGCGGGCCGGCCAACTTTGTTGAGGAACATTGGGTCGCGAAGCCACCGGTTGACTATGATTGAAGCTTCCTCTCCAATTTGCATGTGAGTTACCTTTAGCTTCGACCGGGATGCACGACGAATCGCTGTTCGAAACTCCGACATCAGCTGCGCCCGAGACAGTCCCGACTTCAATAAGAATGCCGCTATTGGCGCCAACAGTTCACGGCCAACTTCTGATTGACTTGTTGAACGAGTTGGCATGGGTATATTTGAAGCTCTTGGCATGTTGCAATCACCTGCTTGTGAGTGGTGGCGTGCCTTTCCTTCGGCTAGTCGGGAGAGAACTAGATACTGCACGGGCATGGCGTGCGTGGTCTACAATGAATATTCTCGCAAAAGGTACACGATCGCGTACCGCATGCCACCGGGGCATGCTCTGCGTATCTCGGGAAATGTGCTGTGCGAGCGGCCTTAATTAGGCGCTGCAGCGCGCAATTGGCAGCCGCTTAAGGGACTTATTGCCCGCCTACACCGTTTTGCTAGGCGACTCTATGTAGCCTTGCCACCGGCAGTCACGCCTAAAGCCTGGCCACCGGCAGTGACGCCGAGGGCTTGACCGCCCGCCGTCACACCCACCGCCTTGCCACCGGCAGTCACACCGAGGGCTTGACCGCCCGCCGTCACACCCACCGCCTTGCCACCGGCAGTGACGCCGAGGGCTTGACCGCCCGCCGTCACACCCACCGCCTTGCCACCGGCAGTGACGCCTAGGGCTTGACCGCCGGCCGTCACACCCACCGCCTTGCCACCGGCAGTCACACCGAGGGCCTGACCGCCCGCCGTCACACCCACCGCCTTGCCACCGGCAGTCACACCGAGGGCTTGACCGCCCGCGGTCACACCCACCGCCTGTCCACCGGCAGTCACACCGAGGGCTTGACCGCCCGCGGTCACACCCACCGCCTGTCCACCGGCAGTCACACCGAGGGCTTGACCGCCCGCGGTCACACCCACCGCCCTACCACCAGCAGTGACGCCTAGAGCTTGGCCACCAGCAGTGACGCCGAGTGCTTGACCGCCCGCCGTCACACCCACCGCCCTACCACCAGCAGTGACGCCTAGAGCTTGGCCACCAGCAGTGACGCCGAGTGCTTGACCGCCCGCCGTCACACCCACCGCCTTGCCACCGGCAGTCACGCCTAAAGCCTGGCCACCGGCAGTGACGCCGAGAGCCTGGCCGCCCGCGGTCACACCCACCGCCCTACCACCAGCAGTGACGCCTAGAGCTTGGCCACCAGCAGTGACGCCGAGGGCTTGACCGCCCGCGGTCACACCCACCGCCTTGCCACCGGCAGTCACACCCAACGCCTGTCCACCGGCAGTGACGCCCTGAGTCCGATTAACTCTTCCCGCAAGAATCAAATTTCGCCCAGCCGGCTGCGTTCCTGATATCTCAACAATCTCTCCGACCTTTGGTGCTACGAATCGTGCATTGGCGAGTAGTTGTGTGTAATCAATCACAGCGCCGCCCAAATAGAGTCTGCCTCGACTTTGGTCAATTGCGGTCACGGCTCCAACCATCAGAATCCTATCGCCACTTGCCACATAATTAGCGGTGTCGTGAACCATCGCGGCTCTTAAGGAGCCATTCGAAGCGAGCCCACCAAATACGTCCAATCTATGTCCAGGCAGGATTAAAGCCGTGCTCCTCACTACAAAGCGGTGCCCAAGTACGCTAACCGTATTAGTCGCGTTGTCGACAGACTCGACGGGACCAGACAGTAGCAACCGGTAGGGTTCCCTGGGGGAACCTGGATAAATGGCTGCCGACGCTAAAGCGAGGCATACCGGCACAGTAAACTTGGTAAACATCTTCATTGCTACTTCCTACGCGGACAAATTAAAGGTCATCGGAGAACTCAGCTCACGGGCGTGTCAGTCAGTGTCCAGTCAGTGATGCCGCCTCTGGAGGCTTCACCTGAATCTTCAAAGAAAAGTGCTGTGACTCCGTAGCGACGACCAGTTTCGTCATCTCTATAGCCAACAGCCTTGTTTGATACCCACCTATCCATGCCATCAATAAAGTCCTCTCCATCCGCTCTGAGTTGGGCGAGCATTGCGTCGCGGCCCGGTGCTGAAAGTCGGAAATCAGACACCATCGTTCGATCGAAGTAAGAAGGCTGCAACGGATCTTTGAAGAGGTTGTACGTAAAGGTGGAATGCAGGGCGTTGCCGAGCCGCCCCAAGCGAGTAATCTTTGATAGGTCTTTCCCTAATGGCAGAAACGCCCGCGTTGTACAGCGAACAAATTTCCCCGCATGGAGCTCGGCGCACCTGTTGGTAAGCAGAACTTCCAAAGCAGTATCTCGGTCGAGATTAGTTCCAGATACCCGAATAAGATCGTCAAATAATCGGAATGACCCTTCGGGTTGAAGTGACAAATCGAGTGGCGCCCCATATGGGGTTGAAAATCCAGGGTCGTCGTGCCACCGTCCAAGAAGAAGACTGATCTGATCTATGCGCTTCAATACCAGTTGGCGTTGCTGTTCGCGTTCTTGCCGTCCGATTATCAAGCTTCACGACTTCTCGACGAGTTACTCCCGCCATCATCCCGAGACGAGTTGGGTCTGCTGGCCGACCTTGTGATTCATTTCGCTCGCGCAACGCAAAGATGTAGAGCGCTCGCACCACTTCAACGAGATCCTGATAACTGACCCCGTATGCAAATGCAGCGCGCATGAGTGGGCGCAGCGACTCCTCGATTGCTTCGAGAAGCGCCGTGCGCTCATCGTCAACAACTACCCCTGGCTCCAAGTGTTACCCTTGGTTAAACATAAGCCGATCAGGACTTTACATTACCTTTTGGGGTCACCTTATGTCAATGAAATAGGGTAAATAGTGCGTTGCGCAATAACTGCAAATGTCAATCAGACGAATGGAATCAATGTGCTAGCAAACTGCCGGCAAATCGGCCCGGATGATCCGGTCTGTTGTTTTAATGATACAAAACGCTTTATTGGGCCTCAGATACCCTTATTGGCGCCTAGTTGCGCGACCCGGCAGTCGACTTTGCGGCCTCAATCTGCCGCTGAATGAGCTCGGCGGCGGCCTTCGGGTCGGCCGCGTCGCGAATCGGCCGCCCGACCACGATGTAATCGGCGCCGTATTCCAAAGCCTGGCTCACCGAGACAACTCTCTTCTGATCATCGCTGGCACGATTTTCGACGGGTCGGATGCCTGGTGTGATCACCAGCAACCGCGATTCGAGGTGCTGACGCAGGAGCTGGGCTTCCAGTCCCGAAGAGACGACACCGTCGCAGCCAGCTTCCAGCGCGCGGCGGGCGCGCGAAAGCACGAGCTGCTGCACGTCGCACTTGAAACCCAAGTCGTCGAGATCGCCGCGATCAAGACTGGTCAGCACGGTCACCGCGAGTACCTTGACTTCACCCTTGGCCGCCGCCGCCGCCTCCATGATCGACTGATTGCCGTGCACGGTGGTGAAGGTGACGCCGCGATTGTGTAGCTGCCGCACCGCCGCCGCCACGGTCGCCGGGACGTCGAAGAATTTCAGGTCGACGAACACTTTCTTCTGCCGAGCAACCAGCCAGTCCAGCAACGGAAAGTATTCACCCGCCATGAACAGCTCGAGGCCGAGCTTGTAGAACTGCACCGCCTCGCCAAGCTGCTCGACCAGTTTCCGCGCCGCCGTCGCGTCGGTGACATCGAGCGCAAAGATCAGCCGTTCGCGATTGGGGATTGTCTGGTTCATTGCGCGCCACCCATCAGGTACGTTCCGCCGGATCAAACAGGCGCCGGTGCTCCAGAATCGCGTAGCGATCGGTCATGCCCGCGACATAGTCGGCCACGATGCGGGCGCGGCCAGCCGGGCCCGACGCGGCCTCGGCTCGGGTTGCCGCCTGCCAGTATTCCTCAGGCATCAGGCGCGCGTCGCCCATAAGCGCCGCAAACAGGCTCTCAAGCACGCGCTTGGCCTTGCTGGTCATGCGCAGCACGCGGTGGTGGCGGTAGACCCGCTCGCGCAGGAATTGCTTGAGCTCCAGATGCTGGGCGCCAATGTCCTCGCTCATCGCTATCAACGCGCTCTTGTGCGCGCGCACTGCATCGATATCGGCGGGAGCCGCCGCGCGCAGCCGATCGTTGCTGGTGCGAATGACGTCGACCACCACCTCGTTGATCATGCGCCGGATGATTTCGTGTATGGCGCGGCGCACCGCGAGCTGCGGATGGGCGATATGGACCGCGTCGAAATGCCGGCGTACCAGGCGCACCTCGCACAGCTCGTCCAGTGTGATCAGCCCGGCGCGCAGCCCGTCATCGACGTCGTGGTTGTTATAGGCGATCTCGTCGGCAAGGTTGGCGAGCTGCGCCTCCAGACCACTGCGTGTGCGATCGACGAAACGGCGGCCGACGTCCCCCAGTTCCCGGGCTTTGGGCAAGGCGCAGTGTTTGAGAATTCCCTCGCGGCACTCGAAGGTGAGGTTGAGACCGGGAAAGTCCGCGTAGCGCTCCTCGAGTTCATCCACCACGCGCAGCGACTGCAGGTTGTGCTCGAAGCCACCGTACTCGCGCATGCACTCGTTGAGCGCGTCCTGGCCGGCGTGGCCAAAGGGGGTGTGGCCGAGGTCGTGCGCCAGCGAGATCGCCTCTACCAGGGTCTCGTTCAGGGCCAGCGCGCGTGCGATCGAGCGCGCGATCTGCGCCACCTCGATGGAATGCGTGACCCGGGTGCGGTACAGGTCGCCTTCGTGGTTGACAAAAACCTGCGTCTTGTAGGCCAGGCGCCGGAAGGCGTTGCTGTGGATGATGCGATCCCGGTCGCGCTGAAACTCGCTGCGGTACTCCGGCGCCGGCTCGGCGTAGCGCCGGCCGCGCGAGCGCGCGTCGTGGGCGGCGTAGGCCGCCAGCGGGGCTCCCGGTGGGGCCGTGGCGCTCATGGGCTAAGGTACGAGCGCAGGGTTTCGGCCAGCACGGCGTCCGGGTATTCGCCGCTGATATAGGCCTCCCCCAGGGCAGCCAGCAACACCAGCCGCACGCGTCCGGACTTCACCTTCTTGTCCACGCTCATGTACTCGAGGGCGCGCTCGGCCCCGATGCGCGGCGCGGAGGTGCGCAGGCCGGCGCGCTCCAGCAGCGCCTGCACGCGTGCCACGTCGGACGGCGTGAGCCCGCCCAGCTGTTGCGACATGCCCGCGGCCATGAGCAAGCCGACGCCGACCGCCTCCCCATGGAGCCATTCGACATAACCTGTGGCGGCCTCGATGGCATGGCCAAAGGTATGCCCCAGATTCAGCAGGGCGCGCTCGCCGTGCTCGCGCTCGTCGCGCCCGACGATCTGTGCCTTGATCTGGCAGGAGCGGAAGATCGCGCGCTCCAGCGCCGCTCCCTCGCGGCGCGTCAGCGCCTCGATGTTCTGCTCCAGCCATTCGAAGAACGCGCGGTCGCAGATCAGGCCGTACTTGATCACCTCGGCCAGCCCCGCCTGATACTCGCGCGCCGGGAGTGTCGCAAGAACGTCGGTATCGGCGAGCACCTCGCGCGGCTGGTGAAATGATCCGATCAGGTTCTTGCCGCCGGGGTGGTTCACCGCCGTCTTGCCGCCGACCGAGGAGTCGACCTGCGCCAGCAGCGTCGTGGGCATCTGCACAAAGTCGACGCCGCGCTGGTAGCAGGCGGCGACAAACCCGGCCAGGTCGCCGACCACGCCCCCGCCCAGCGCCAGCACCAGTGCGTCGCGACCAAAGCGGTTGGCCACCAGCACGTCGAAGACGCGCCCGGCGGTCGCCAGCGACTTGTGCTGCTCCCCGTCGGGCAGGATGACCTCGACGACCCGCCGGTCGGCGAGTGCCGTGGTCACGGCCTTGGCGTAGAGCGGCGCCACCGTGGTATTGCTGACAAACAGGATGTCGCTCGCCGGCACCGCGGCCTGCAGGAGCGATTGCTGATGCAGCAGGCCGGCGCCGATGCTGATCGGGTAGGAGCGATCTTCGAGCTCTACGGTGAGTGTCTGCATGTGCCCGGCGCGCTGGCCGGGCACAAGTATAACCGGGACCCGCCTAGTCGTCGGCGTGAGCGCTGCGATAGGCCCCTACAATCAGCTCGGCCACTGCGCCCACGCGCTTGCGGGTGGTGGTGGCGGTGTAGTCGGCGATCTCGCGATACAGCGGTTCGCGAATCTTCATCAGCTCCGCCAGCCGCAGGTGTGGATCCACGCCGCTGAGCATCGGCCGGTGCTGGGTGCGCCCGGCGCGCTCCGCCTGTTGCGCCACGGAGGTCTCCAGGTACACGACCCAGCCGCGCTCGGAAAGGTGGCGCCGGTTGTCGGCATCGAGCACCGCGCCGCCGCCGGTCGCGAGCACGATGCCCGCCTGCAGGCTGAGACTGGCGATGGCCTCGCGCTCGCGCTTGCGAAATCCGGCTTCCCCCTCGCGTTCGAAGATCAACGCAATGTCGGCGCCGGTGCGCTGCTCGATTTCATGGTCGCTGTCGAGAAACGGCCGGTCCAGAAGCCGCGCCACCTGGCGCCCCACGGCCGTCTTGCCCGAGCCCATGGGCCCGATCAGGAAGATGCTGTCGCTGCGGGTCATAGCCGGCATAGCATGACCGGCCGGGCCCCAGAAACAAAGCGGCCGCCCGGAGGCGGCCGCTGTGCTGGTCCGATGTGCCGGCTCTGCGGCGAGAAAATCCTTTAGGTCACGTTCACCGTGAACTGGTAGATGGTCACCGTCTGGAGCGGCGTGGTTACGGTCACCGTGACCACGCTGGCTCCGGTGGTGCCGGCGGTGCTGGTAAAGGTGAACGGAAACACGGTGGCGCCGCTCTGCTTGGAGCCGGTCGGCGGCGCGGTGCAGGGGATCGTGAAGGTCGTGGGCGCGACCGCCGTCAGTCCACCGGTTCCGGTCGCGGACACCGCCACCGTGGTCTGTCCAGGCATCACGTTGCTGTTGAGGTCCCGGACCCACAGCAGTATCGGCAGACTCGAACCCGAGGTAATGGTCGTCGGCGGCGCGATCACCGTACCCCCGCCATTGATGGTGTCGATGAACGCATCGCTCCCGGACATGATGATCGTGTTCTGCTGGCCGATGCCCGCGGACTTCTTGGACGCGTCGCAACGCGCGGGGTCCTGGCACAGCACGCCCTCGAATATCCCATCGGGACCGTCGCGGGTGCCGTTGTTGTTGAAGTCGTAGAAGTAGTCGCCGGCCTGGTAGGCGCCCTGCCCGGCGTCGTCACGATAGGGCTCGGAGGAGTCGCTGAACGGCTCGCCGACGTCGAACTGGCCATTGGCGTCATTGTCGGTGAATGATTCTTCGCCGATGGCCGAGGCCAGCAAGGCCACGTAGCCCGGGGTCGCGCCGGGCGTAAGCGGCAGAGGCGCGCGCGAGCCCTGGCTGCGCCAGGTCACGGTGCACACTCCGCTGATGCCGTTGGCGGTCGCCGTGGTGCATTGCGGCCCAATGGCGCCATGGCTGGTCGTGAAGGTCACGGCGGTGCCGTCCGGCACCGGGTTCTGGAATCGATCGGCGAGCGACGCCGTCACCGTCGTAGTGGTGCCGTCCACCGACCAGCCTTCGATGTTGTGGCAGCCCACCGCCAGCGAAAAGTTGTTAGCCGTCGGAATGCCGGTGGTGACCGTCAGCTGGCTCGACTGGGTCGAGATCACCGCCGGTACGGCCGGCGGCGAGATCGATGCGGTGACCTTGACCGAAGTCGCGACCGTGCCCGCGTCGACCACGATCTGCACCAGTCCTTGCGAGTCGCTGGTTCCGGTCGCCGACGTAGGCGTCAGCGTAATGCCACCGACGTTGGAATTCAGCGCGAAGGTCACGGGCGTCCCGCTGCGCGGACCGCCGGAGGAGTCCAGCACCTTGAACACCACGATCGAACTCTCGGGCCGGCTGGCATCGCCCGTGCCCTTGAGAGCGATATTCGTGGGCGTGGCCGAGATGAAGGCAATCGATCCGATCCCCGCCTGCGCCACGGTCACCGTGCCGCTCGCGGTATACGAGAGCGTGGCGATCGTGGCCGTGGCCGATATGACATCGGCCCCGCTGCAGCCCTTGGCCACGTAGGTGACGGTCGCGATGCCCGTCGTGGTGGTCGCGTCCGCCTGCGGCTGGATGGCCGCCGTGCCCGCGGCGACGCACGCCGAGTTGAAGTTTATGGTCGCCGACTGCGTGTACAGGGTGCCGTCGGACTGGACCAGAGACACCGTCAGGCTGGTGCTGCCGCCGGCCGAGACGCTGGCATTGCTGATGCCGATGACGCCGGCCTGGAACGAGGCGCCGGTGCCGCTGCCCAGCTGTATGGTGGGCGTGGTGCTGCCGCCGGTGCCACCGCCGGTGCCACTGCCGCTGCCACCGGAAAATGCGCCGGTCGAGCTGACATCACCACCACAGGCCGCCAGCCCCAGCGATAGGAGTGCCGAAAGCCATCTGAGTTTGCGCATCGTATTCACCTGAGCGATTGATCTTTGAGTAAAGTTCACGGGCACTCCCAGCGAGGTCAATTGACCTTTACCCCTTCACGAAGAATCTTCGGTGTCACGAAGATCAACAGCTCATTCTTCTTGTTAATCGTGGTCGTATTCTTGAACAGGTGGCCGAGCACCGGTATGTCACCGAGCCACGGCACCTTCTTGACCGATTCGCTGCGGTCGGTCTCGAGGATGCCGCCGAGCACCACGGTCTGGCCGTCACCGACCATCACGCGGGTCGACATCTTGCGGGTGTCGATCGAGGGCACGTTGGCGCCGCCCGAGGTCACCACCACCTGGCCGACACTGTCCTTGGTCACGAACAGGTCGAGAATGATGCGATTGTCCGGCGTGATCAGCGGCGTGACCTTGAGCGACAGCACTGCCTTCTTGAAGGACACCGTGGTCGCGCCGCTCGAGGCGGCCTCCTGGTACGGAATCTCGGTACCCTGCTCGATGTACGCTTCCTTCTGGTTGGCCGTGATCACGCGCGGCGAGGACACGACCTCACCGCGGCCTTCGGCCTGCGCGGCCGACAGTTCGAGGTCGACGATGTAGTCGGAACCGAGCAGCAGGAAGGCCAGGCTGCCGGCCGGGTTCGAGACCGGCATGTTGACGTTGTAGCGATTGGCGGCGGTGTCACCGGTGGGCACGGCGACCGGATTGATCGTGCCATTGTTCTGCAGGTTGGTGAGCGCGGAATTCAGCCCGGTGTCGGTACCGGCCGCGGTTCCCGTGGTCTGGAACATGCCGTTGCTGCCGTTGCTGTGTATGCCGGTGTAGCCGAAGCGCACGCCGAGGTCGCGCTCGAAGTCGTCGTTGACGATGACCAGGCGCGACTCGATCAGCACCTGCTTGACCGGAATGTCGAGGGTCGCGACCATCTTGCGGATGGCATCGAGGCCCTCGGAGGTATCGACCAGCAGCAGCGTGTTGGTGCGCTCGTCGACCGCCACGCTGCCGCGTGTGGAGAGCACTGAATTGGAGTTGGCGCCGCCCTTGAGGAGCGCGGCCAGGTCGGTGGCCTTGGCGTAGTTGATCTGCAGGTACTCGGTACGGAGCGGCGCCAGTTCCTGGATGTCCTTCTTCGAGGCGAGGTCCGCCTTCTCGCGCGTCGCCAGTTCCTCGGACGGCGCGACGATGATCACGTTGCCGTCGCGGCGCTTGTCGAGGCCCTTGGTGCGCAGCACGATGTCGAGCGCCTGGTCCCAGGGCACGCTCTGCAGGCGCAGCGTCACGCTGCCGCGCACGGTGTCGCTGACCACGATGTTCTGGCCGCTGGCGTCGGCCAGCAGCTGCAGCACCGCGCGGGTGTCAATGTCCTGGAAGTTCAGCGACAGCTTCTCGCCGCTGTAGACCTTCTTATCGTCGTTGGCGGCCAGCGCCGTCTTGGTCAGGGGCTGGACTTCCACCACGTACTCGTCGTCCGACTGGTAGGCGAGCTGCTGGAAGTCGCCGGTGGTGTTGAGCACGATGTGGGTGTCATTGCCGACGTGCAGGGCATCGAAGCCCGCGACCGGCGTGCCGAAATCCTGGGTGTCGTAGCTGCGCGCCAGCCGCTTCGGCAGACCGGCGTCGGTGAAATTGACGATGATCTGCGAGCCCTGCTGGCTCAGGTTTATGGCGGTGCGCGGATCGGAGAGCTTGACGACCAGGCGGCCGACGCCATGGTCCCCGCGCCGGAAGTCGATGCTGCGAATATCGCGGCTGCCGGCGGCGGCGGCGGCGGCGAGCGGCGCGGCGGTGGCTACGGTGTGCGCGCCGCCGGCGCTCGGGCCCGCGCCCGCGCCGGCGCCTATCGTCACGATGATGTCGTTGCCCGCGACGCGCGTGGTGTAGGGCTGCAGCTGCTCGAGATTGAAGACAATGCGCGCACGGCCGTTGGCTTCCGCGGCCAGCACGGTGTCGACGCCTTCCGAGGCGACGTCGATGCGGCGCGAGGGCAGGGCCAGCGTGGTGCCGGGCAGGTCCAGCGAAATGCGCGCCGGCTTGTCGATGGTAAAGCTCATCGGCTCGGGTGCCGGCCCGCTGAGGTGCAGGGTAAGCTGAACCTGCTTGCCGGCCAGGGTCTGCACGTCGATCGACTGCAGGGTATTGCCTGGGGCGTCAGCCGCCTGGGCACCCTGCGTGACGAGCGCTGCAGCAAGGCAGGCCCACGCCAGCCTCAGGGCAGTACGCAGGTGATGGACGGTTGGTCGCTTCATTCGCTTACTCTCCATTCCGGTCACTCGTTCAATCCCAAAGCCGCCGGGCGTTCGATGTAACCGCCCAGGCCGTCCGGCACGAGTTCTATCAGGCTGATCTTGTTGGCCACGATGTCGGTGATGCGCCCGTCGTTCTGGCCGAGATGATTCCCCACCAGCACGCGCTGCACGCGCCCGTCGGCGACCTGCACCAGGCCATAGTTCTGGCCGTTGAGCTTGAGCGTCCCGACCATCTTCATCGTGTCCAGCGAAAACTGCTCGAGGAATTCGCGGTTGCGCTGCACCTCGGGGCGCGGACCGGAAGCGGCGCCGCGCGAGCCTCCGGGCACAAACGGCGAGCGCATGTTGGCGCTCGTGTAGGCATAGCTGTCGTAGGGCTTGACCTCGGGCAGGGGCTCGACCCGCCCGCCAGGCTCCTTCTTGGTCGCCTCGATAAAGCGGCTCAGGTCGGCGTCGCGCCCTGAGCAACCCACGAGCACCATGGCGCACAGCGCCATCGACGCAAGAGTTCGCCCGCCCAGATTGTGCTGCTGCTTCATCCGCTTACCTGTTGCTTGCTCTGGGGCGCCCGTCAGCCCGTGGGCCGCTTGGCCGACTTCTCCGACTTGCGCCGGTCCGCCTCGGCCGTGGCCACTTCCTCGTCATCGAGGTAGCGGTAGGTCTTGGCCGTCAGGTCCATCTGCAGCTGGTCAAAGGCACCCGCACCGCCGGAGTGCTGCACCGGGGTAATCTGCACGTCGTGCAGCGTGACGATGCGCGGCAGGGCCGCGATCCCGCTGACGAAGGCACCGAACTGGTGATAGCTCCCGGCAAAGCGGATCTTGATCGGCCGCTCGGCGTAGAAGTCCTTCTTGATCTCGCCCTCGGGCTGGAACAGCTTCTGGTCGAGCGCCGCGGCCAGGCCGGTCTGCGAGATGTCGACCAGGAGGTTGTCGACCTCGGTCTTGCTGGGGAGCTGGCGCAGCATGGCGCCGAAGGACTTCTCGATGTCCGCCAGCTGCTGCTTGTAGACGTCCAGGTTGGTGGCCTTGGAGTGCTTGTCGTGGAACTCGGTGCGCAGCTGCTGCTCCTGGTCCTCCAGCTGCTGGAGCTGGGGGTTGAGATCGGTCCACACGAAGAAGTAGGCCGCCAGGAGCGACACGACCACGAAGCACACCGCGACCGCGCCGGCACGCACCGCCAGCGGCCAGCGGCCCGGGTCGCGCGGATCGAGTGAGCGCAGTTCCTGCAGCAGGTTCATTTGGCGGCTCCGGCGTGGAGGGGACGCTTGGGCTTGGCCGCGGCGTCGTCATCGTCGTCGTCGCCGCTCGGGACGAGTTCGCTGGCGTCGAGCACGAAACTGTTGCCCACGGTGCTGCCGGGCTTGCTCTCGACCACCTCGAGCTCCGGATCCTTCATCCACTGGTCGGCCGAGATATTGCGCATGAAGGTCGAGACGCGCGTCGATGACTGTGCCACCCCTTCGAACTTCAGGTGCTTGCCCTCCTGCTTGAAGGAGGTCAGGTAGGTGCCGTCGGGTATGGTGCGGGCGACCTCGTCAAACAGGTGCACGACCTGGGAGCGCGACCGCTGCAGCTTCTCGATGACCTGCATGCGCGCGATAAAGCGCTGCTTCTGGGTCTCGAGGTCGTTGATTTCCTCGATCTGCCGGTCGACCGTCTTGATCTCGGCACGCAGGCGGTCGTTGCGCCCTTCCTGCGAGCTGATCATGGACTTGAACATCAGGTAGCAGGCGAAGGCGACCACGAGCGCCCCGAGCGCGGCGCCGCCGAGCGCCACGAAGAACGCCAGCTTGCGCTCTTTGCGCTGTTGGTCACGCCAGGGCAGTAGGTTAATGCGTGGCATGTCAGTCAAAACTCCGCAGGGCAAGGCCGCAGGCGGTCAGGAGTGCGGTGGCGTCGCGCTGCACGGCCTGGGCGCGCGCGCGTGAGGACAGCTTCATCTGGCCAAACGGGTCGCCCTTTTCGGCGGTGATGCCCACCCGGCTCTGGATCACGTCGGCCACGCCGGACACGTTGCCGCAGCCGCCGCAGATCAGGATCTTCTCGGGCTGGTCGCGCCCGCTTCCCGAAGCCAGGTAGAACTGCAGCGAGCGGCTGACCTGCTGGGTCATGTCGTCTATGAACGGGTCGAGCACTTCGGCCTGGAAATTGCCGGGCAGCCCGCCTTCCTTCTTGGCGCGGCCGGCCTCTTCCATGGTCAGGCCGTAGGTGCGCATGATCTCCTCGGTCAGCTGCTGGCCGCCGAAGGCGAAGTCGCGGGTGTAGATGATCTTGAGGTTGCGCAGCACGCTGAAGGTGGTGCTGCTGGCGCCGAAGTCGGCGACCGCGATGGTGCGGTCGATGCCGCCGTCGGGCATCTGGTGCGTCATGAGCTTGCAGGCGTTCTCGAGCGCGAAGGCCTCGACGTCGACGATGCGCGTATTGAGGCCGGCGGCCGCCACGGCGGCGCGGCGCTGCTCGACGTTGTCGGAGCGCGAGGCCACCAGCAGCACGTCGACCGACTCGGCGTCCTTTTCCGAGGGACCGAGCACTTCGAAGTCGTAGCTGACTTCGTCCATCGGGAAGGGGATGTACTGGTCGGCCTGCATCTCGACCTGGGCCTCCAGGTCGGCATCGCGCAGGCCCTTGGGCATCTGGATCACCTTGGTGATCGCCGCGTCGCCGCTGATGGCGATGGCGACCTCGGTGCTGGTCGCGCCCGAGCGCTTGACCGCACGGCGGATGGCCTCGCCAACCGCCTGCGGGTCGACCAGCGTCTTTTCATTCATCGAATTCGCGGGAGTCGCCTCCGCCGCGTACGATTCGACGACGTAGCGACCACCGGAATTGGCCAGCTCGATCAATTTGATCGAGGAGGTTGTAATGTCCAACCCCAGCAACTGGCGGTTCTTACGCGAGAACAGGAACACAGTTTCCCTTCCTTATCAGTAAGATACGCGCCGTAACGGCGAGTCCGCGAGAATGTGCAGAGCAATATATAGCAGCCATCGGTTAAATTGAACGTGAGTAGTCTCACGAAATTCGCTGCCAGTACTCGAGGAGCGCGAATTCACGCGCTCGGGGCAATGCGCAATGTGTTTGGCATATGTCACAGCCTCGCACTTCAGCATGGCACGCCCGTCGAGCGCAACAAGTGGAGTCGTAATCGGTGAAGTCCCGCACGCTGCGCGCATTAATCAGCCTGGCAATCGTCTGCGTCGTGTTGATACTGGGCCTCGTCTATGCATTTCTCGCCAGCTACGTGTACCTGGCTCCCTCGCTCCCGAGCGCCGCGGGGATGCGCACGCTGCCGCTGCAGGTGCCGCTGCGCGTGTACACCCGGAGCGGTGCGCTGATCAGCCAGATCGGCGAGCAGCGCCGCGTGCCCGTGACCTACGACGAGATTCCGCAGCTGGTGCGCGAGGCGTTTCTGGCCGCCGAGGACGACCGCTTCTTCCAGCACGGCGGCGTCGATTACTTCAGCATGCTGCGCTCCATGTACGTGGACCTGACCAACGGCGACTTCGCCCAGGGCGCCAGCACCATCACCATGCAGACCGCGCGCAACATGTTCCTGACGCGCGATAAGAACATCACCCGCAAGCTCCAGGAGATCTTCCTGACGCTGCGCATGGAGCACGAGTTCACCAAGCAGCAGATCCTCGAGACCTACCTGAACGTGATCTTCTTCGGCCAGCGCGCCTACGGGGTGGCGGCGGCGGCCGAGGTCTACTTCGGCAAGCCGCTCAACGACCTGTCGGTCGCCGAAGCGGCCATGCTGGGCGGACTGCCGCAGGCGCCCTCGCGCTATAACCCGGTCACCAGCCCGCAACGCGCGACCGAGCGGCGCCACTACGTGCTGCAGCGCATGCAGGCCCTCCATTACATCGACGCGGACACCGCGCGGCGCGCCATGGGCGAGGAGATCAAGGCGCGCGAGTTCGCGCCGCGCTACGACATCGAGGCGCCGTTCGTGGCCGAGATCGCCCGCCAGCAGCTGGTGGCGCGCTTCGGTGAGGGCGCCATCAACGCGGGCTATCGGGCCATCACCACCATCGACGGGCGCCTGCAGACCGCCGCCAACCGCGCGCTGCGGCTCGGCCTGATCGAATACGACCGCCGGCACGGCTATCGCGGCGCGATTCGCCACGCCAAGCTCGACGGCGGCGCCAGCCCGCACCAGCTCGAGGCGCTGCTGGCCGAGCTCGGGCCGGTCGGCAACCTGCAGGCGGCGGCGGTGGTCTCGGTGGCGCCGGCCGCGGCGCGTGTGTACCTGCGCGGCGGCGGCTACGCACAGATCGACTGGGACGGCATGTCCTGGGCGCGCGGCAACGCCACCAGCGGCAAGGCCGACTCGGTGCTGCAGCGTGGCGATCTGGTGTACGTGCTGAGCGACGGCCACGGCTCGGCGCAGCTGGCGCAGATACCCGCGGTGCAGGGCGCGCTGGTCGCGCTCGACCCGCACGACGGGGCGGTGGTGGCGCTGGTCGGAGGCTTCGATTATTTCGGCAATGCCTGGAATCACGTGACCCAGGCGCGCCGCCAGCCTGGCTCGGGTTTCAAGCCGTTCCTTTATTCCTGCGCGCTGGAGCATGAGTTCACGCCCGCGAGCGTCATCATGGACGCGCCGGTGGTCGTGGCCGACGGCGGCATCGAGCAGACCTGGCGCCCCGAGAACGACGGCGGCAATTTCAGCGGCCCGACGCGGCTGCGCGAAGCCCTGGTGCATTCGCGCAACCTGGTCTCGATACGCCTGCTGCGCGCCGTGGGCACCGCCGACGTGATCGAGTACGCCTCGCGCTTCGGCTTCGACCCCTCGACCATGCCCAATAACCTGACGCTGGCCCTGGGAACCCTCTCGGCCACCCCGCTCGAGGTCGCCACCGGCTACGCCAGCTTCGCCAATGGGGGGTACAAGGTGAGCCCCTACTTCATCGAGCGCATCGAGAACAACCAGGGAGTCACGGTCTGGCGCGCCACGCCCAAGGAAGTGTGCGACGGCTGTGGTCCCGGCGATGAGAACGCGCCCGCACCGGGCGCGGACGCCGCCGACGCGCCGGAAGCCGCCGCACCGCCGTCGCGCGCCAGCAAGGTCATGACGCTGGCGCCTCCCCCCGCCGAGCAGCTCCCGCCGCTGCTCGGCGCGGCGCGCAGGGCGCCGCGCATCATCACCGCAGCCAACGCCTGGCTGATGGACAACATCATGGGCGATGTGATCAAGCGCGGCACCGGTGTGCGCGCGCGCGTACTCGGACGCGAGGACATCAGCGGCAAGACCGGCACCACCAACGAGTCGCACGACACCTGGTTTAACGGCTTTAACCCCAACCTCGAGGCCACCGTATGGGTGGGCTACGACCAGGAGCAGTCGCTGGGCGAAGGCGAGGAAGGGAGCAGTGTCGCGGTGCCGATCTGGGTGCGCCTGATGCGCGAGGCCCTGCGCGGCGTGCCCGACGTCCCGCGGCCGATGCCTCCCGGACTGGTGACCGCCCGGGTGGATGCGTCGAGCGGACAGCTGGCAGCGCCCGGCGACAGCGCGGCGATCTCCGAGTTCTTCTTTACGGACAAGCTCCCGGCGGCCGCCACCGGCCCCGCCAACCCGGGCAACACCGGCACCGAGCCGCTGTTCTGATATGAAGCGACCCGTCAAGCGAAGCGGCGAGTCTGTGCCTGATCTTTGGTCTGGTCATCCAACGCCAGCGGGCAGCGGCCGAGGCGGCGATTCGCGACGGTTGATCACTCTGATATACGTGGATCGAGTGTGAGCACTCGCCATCATGGTCGTGATTCGTCGGGAGCTGCCTTGGGACTAGCATCGCGGGTTCGGCCCGAAGGCGACCGCATAGAACATGCCGAGGGTTCTCCTTTACCGGGAGCGGCCCCGGTCGCTGGCCACTGGCGTTGGATGGGTGGTTCATGGTTCAGAGTGCTGTGTGTCTCAAGCGGCGCAGGCGAGCCGGTTCGAGTTCTGCTGCTCGGTGGCCACGCCGATCGCCCAGATGAAGCCCAGGAGCTCGCGGCCGACGGCCGTCACCGTTTGCTGCTTGGTTTTGCCGCGACCGATCAGGCGCACGTAACGGGCGTGCAGTCGATGCTGTGCTTTCCAGGCGAGAGCGTGCACGGCGGGGCTCGAGTGCTTCTGGCGGGCGGCCAGTCCGGTGCCGATCGCCGGCCGGTGACGGTACGCCCAGGCCGCCTCGACGACGATACGGCGGACATGGGCGTTGCCGGTTTTGCTGATGGCACCTCGGCGGATGCGCTCACCACTCGAGTGCTCGCGCGAGACGATGCCGGTATATCCCATGAGCTGGCGGGGATGGGAGAAGCGCGAGAGCACACCCAACTCAGCCACCAGCGTGACGGCCGACACCTTGGCGAGGCCCCGCAGGGCCTGCAGCGCCTCGATGAGGGTTTTCATCTCCGCCGGCACGCTCACCAGCGCCGCGTCGATGGCGTGCTCGAGCCGCTTGATCCGGTTCGCCGCATGTTCGACTTCATGCAGGTAATCGAGCAGCGTCGCGGTCTGGGCCATCTCCTCGAACTGCACCTTCGCGCGCGCCCACTCCAGATACTTCAAGGTCCAGGCGCCCACCTCTGCCGGTGCGTGACGTCCGTGGCGCAGCAGGAACTTGGAGAGCCGGTGCCGGGCACGCAGTTGATCGCGCTTGGCGGCGAGACGCGCCCGCACCAGGTCACGCAATGCCTCGTGCGCACGGTCCGGCACCCACACCGCCGTCAGATCCCCCGCCCGGTGGCACTTCGCCAGCTTCTCGGCATCGCGCCGGTCGGTCTTCACCCGATCCCCGGCCTTGACCGGCACCAGGGTCGGCGCCACCACCTGGCAGGCAACGCCCAGCTCCGCCAGCTGCCAGTACAGCACGTAACCGGTCGGCCCCGCCTCGTAGCAGACCCGCAGGCTCGAGGGCTTTCCCAACTTACCCACCAGTCGCCGCACCGACTCGGCTCGGTTCGGGATGATCCCCAACGAGCGCACCTCACCGTTCATCTCCGCCACCGCCACCGCAATGGTCTCAGCATGGACATCCAATCCCACAAATCGTACGTTATTCATGGCCGGCTCCCATTCGTATGTGGCTCTGCGCCACGGTGCTATCCCGCTCCGCAGCGTAATCCACGCGCTGCGAATCGGGAGCCGGTCGCTTCATCCTGACTAGCGGCACACCGCCATGCCACGCCGCAATTCGCCCCGCAGCGACAACCTACGCCGAGCCGTCGCCCAGGAAGCGGCGCGGGTCATGGCCGAGCACGGCATCCAGGACTTTCGCGCCGCCAAGCGCAAGGCCGCCGAACGCTTCGGAATTACCGAGGAAGGAGCGCTCCCGAGCAACGCCGAAATCGAGGCCTCGCTGGCCGCGTATCAGCGCCTGTTCGCCGCCGACACGCACGGCGCCACGCTGCAGGCGCAGCGGCGCGCGGCGCTCCGTGCCATGCGCACGCTCGTCGCCTTCTCCCCGCGCCTGGTCGGGCCGGTGCTGACCGGCACCGCCACCGCACACACCGACGTGCAGCTGCACCTGTTCGTCGACAATCCGGAGGCCGTGGCGCTCAGCCTGCTCGACCGCGGTGTGAGTCACGACGTCGGCGAGCATCGGCTGCGGCTCGACGCCGAGCGCTTTCACATCTTCCCCGCGGTGCGCTTCGAGCTCGACGAGCACATGATCCAGGCCACCGTATTCCCGGTGGACGGCATCCGCCAGACGCCGGTCAGCCCGGTCGACGGCCGCCCCATGCGCCGGGCCGACGTCTCCGAGCTCGAGGCGCTGCTCAGTTCCGGGGAGGGCTCGCTCGCCTGAGGCTCTTATTTATGGCGCGGGGCTCAGCGGCGCTTGGCGACTTCGACGTACTGGCGCTGCGTCGGGCCGGTGTACAGCTGCCGCGGCCTGACGATGCGCATTTCCGGATCGCCGATCATCTCCAGCCAGTGCGCGACCCAGCCCACAGTGCGGGCGATCGCGAACATGACCGTGAACATCGAGCGCGGAATGCCCAGAGCGCGGTAGATCACCCCGGAGTAGAAATCGACGTTGGGATAGAGCTTGCGTGAAATGAAGTAGTCGTCCTTGAGCGCAATTTCCTCCAGGCGCAGCGCCAGCTCGAACAGCGGATCGGTGCTGCCGAACTTGGCGAGTACCCGGTGGCAGGCCTCGCGGATGAGCTTGGCGCGGGGATCGAAGTTCTTGTACACGCGGTGCCCAAAGCCCATCAGCCGGAAGTGGCTGCTCTTGTCCTTGGCCATCGCCAGGTACTTGGGGATGTGCTCGACCGTGCCGATTTCCTCGAGCATGTTGAGCACGGCCTCGTTGGCGCCGCCGTGCGCCGGGCCCCACAACGCCGAGACCCCGGCGGAAATCGCCGCGTAGGGGTTGGCGCCGGTGCTGCCGGCCAGTCGCACCGTCGAGGTGCTGGCGTTCTGCTCGTGGTCGGCATGCAGGATGAACAGCAGCTCGAGGGCCTGGGCGGCCACCGGATCGACGTGGTAGGGCTCGCAGGGCACGGCAAAGAACATGTTGAGCAGGTTCGCGCAGTAGTCCAGGTCATTGCGCGGATAGATGAACGGCTGGCCGAGTGCGTGCTTGTGCGCTGCGGCGGCGATGGTCGGGAGCTTGGCCACGATGCGGTGCGAGAAGATCTCGCGATGGCGCGGATTGTGGATGTCCATGGAGTCGTAATAGAACGCCGCCATCGAGGCCACCACCGCCGAAACCATCGCCATCGGGTGCGCGTTGTGGTGAAAGCCGTTGGTGAAGCGCAGCAGCGACTCGTTGATCATCGTGTGGCGGGTGATGCTGGTCCGGTAGCCGGTCAGCTGCTCGGCGCTCGGCAATTCGCCGTAGATCAGCAGGTAGGCCACTTCCATGAACGAGCTCTGGGCGGCCAGCTGCTCGACCGGATAGCCCCGGTACAGCAGCGCCCCGGCGTCGCCGTCGACATAAGTGATCTTGCTCTCGCAGCTGGCGGTGACGTTGAAGGCCGGATCAAAGGTGAACACCCCGTGATCCTTGTGGATTTCCGCCACGTCCAGGCAGTCCGGCCCGATGGTCCCGGAGCGTACCGGCAGGCTCGACTTGGCTCCGGTTGCCGGATTGATCAGATCGTACGGTGGTTTATCCATCGCGCGCCGTGGCCTCGAGGTCAGATTTGCGACCGGCCGCGAAACGCGGCGCGTCAATTCGCAGCGTTACATGAGCGCATCAGGGAATCAAGTTGGCAGGGGCCCGGGCGCCGCGCGCGGCGTCCGGGAGATTCCTGGAACCGGGTAAGCGCCGCTCAGCGCGCCGCGGCGGCGGCGTACTTCTTGCGGAACTTGTCGACGCGGCCGGCCGTATCCACCATCTTCTGCTTGCCGGTGTAAAAGGGGTGGCAGTTCGAGCACACGTCGACCTGCAGATCCTTGCCGATGGTCGAACGGGTCTTGAACACGTTCCCGCAGCTGCAGGTCACGGTGATCTCGTTGTAATCGGGATGTGTCGCTGCTTTCATGGACGCCACCTTTCCGGCATGTCTCCGGCACATCGGCCCGCCCTTAAATAGAGGGAGGCGCCTGCAATCAAAAAAGGGCGCGCAGTCTAGCCCCCGGCTGCCCGCCGGACAAGGGGAGCGTCCCGGGACTGCCGCGGCCGGCCATTTATCCACAAAATCTGTGGATAAATCTGTGGGCAACATTGTCCCGCACGGCCCGAAAGCACGCCATTTCTGCATTTTTTTCGCTTTGGACAGAAAATGACCAATATATTACACTCTATATAATCAATGACTTACGTCCTTGAGGTGCCGCTCGGCCTGCAATGGGGCGTGTAATCCGCTAATTTCAGGGTGACCCGCAGATCGGTTGTGCATAAAACTGCCTGTCGCCGCGGCGGTTGGCCTAAACCACGGGGCGCGCTGGTAAAAATTCGGCGATCAGGTCGTTGAGAAACCGCTGTCCCAGCTCGGTCGGGCACCAGCCATCGTCGCCTTCCGGGGCGCGGCACAGCAGGCCGCGCGCGGCCAGTCGCTCAACGGGCCCGCTGACCGCACTCCAGCCCAAGCCGGTGCGCGCCTCGAACAGCGAGCTCGCAAATCCACCGACCAGCCGCAGGGCATTCATCATGAATTCGAACGGCAGGTCCTCGGCCCGCACCGGCGTGGTGGATGGCGGGCCGTCGCGGCCGCGCGCCAGGTAGCGCCGCGGCTCGCGTTCGCGCACCGTGCGCGCGACCACGCCCTCGGCTACGTGGCTGAGCTTGCCGTGGGCGCCCGCGCCGACCCCGAGGTAATCACCGAAATTCCAGTAGTTGAGGTTATGCCTGCACCGCGCACCGGCGCGCGCATACGCGGAGGTCTCGTACTGCGCGTAGCCGGCCGCGGCGAGCGCGGCCTGGCAGTGCCGCTGCATCTGGTAACTCAACTCATCGTCCGGCAGCCCCGGCGGCGGGCGGCCGCCGAACACCGTCCCCGGCTCCATGGTCAGCTGGTAGTGCGACAGGTGCGCAGGCTCCAGTTCGACGGCGGCGCGCACGTCATCGAGCGCACCGGCGAGGTCCTGGCCGGGCAGGGCGTACATCAGGTCCAGATTGAAATTGTCCAGGCCGGCCGCCCGCAGCTCCTGCACCGCCAGGCGCGTCTCCTGCGCCGAGTGTATGCGTCCAAGCCGCTCGAGCATGGCAGGATCGAAGCTCTGCGCACCCAGCGAGACGCGGTTGATGCCGGCGGCGCGATAGTCGGCGAAGCGGCCGCGCTCGATGGTGCCGGGATTAGCCTCGAGCGTGACCTCGGCGTCGGCGGCCACGTCGACGCGCTCTCTTATGGCCGCCAGCAGTCGCCCGAGCGCCTCGGGTGCAAACAGGCTCGGCGTCCCGCCGCCCAGAAAAAGGCTCATCACACGACGACCGGCGACCTGCAGGCGCTGCGCCTCGAGGTCGATCAGCAGGGCGTCCAGATACGCCTGCTGCGGCAGCTCCTGAGACAGCGTGTGCGAATTGAAGTCGCAGTACGGGCACTTGCGCACGCACCAGGGGAAGTGCAGGTAGAGCGCCAGGGGCGGTGAGCTCAGGCCCACGAGTCGAGCCGTGCGATCAGATCGCGCAGCGCCGCGCCGCGGTGGCTGAGCGCGTTCTTCTGTACCGCGCTGAGCTCGGCGGCCGTGCATTCGAAGCCCTCCGGTATGAAATAGGGGTCGTAGCCAAAGCCACCGCTCCCCGCGGGGCTGTGGGCGATGCGACCTTCCCAGCTGCCCCGCGCCAGGAGCGGCCGCGGGTCATCGGCGCTGCGCACCAGCGCCAGCACGCAGCGGTAGCGCGCGCTGCGCGGCGCGTCGGGCCGTTCCGCCAGCGCCTGCAGCAGCTGCCGGTTGTTGTCCGCATCGCTCGCGCCGGGACCGGCGAAGCGCGCCGACCAGACCCCGGGTCGACCGCCCAGCGCGTCGACCTCGAGGCCGGAGTCGTCCGCCAGCGCCGGCAGACCGGAAAGCGCGGCCGCGTGACGGGCCTTGAGCAGCGCATTGTCCTCGAAGCTGTGGCCGGTCTCGGCAATGCTGTCGATGTGCAGTTCCGACTGCAGCACCAGTTCAATGCCGCGCGGACCGAGGAGCGCGGCGAACTCGCGCTGCTTGCCGGGATTGGCGGTCGCCAGCACGACTCTCATGGAAGCGCCGCCCGCCGCCTATTCCATCAGCGCCTGGCTCTGCAGCGCGCACAGTTCGCCGATCCCGGTCACGGCGAGGTTGAGCAGCGCGTCGAGTTCATGGCGGCGGAAGGCGTGGCCCTCGGCCGTGCCCTGCACCTCGATGAACCCGCCGCCATTGTTCATCACCACGTTCATGTCGGTCTCGGCCTCGGAGTCCTCCTCGTAGTCGAGGTCCAGCACCGGCTGGCCGCCGACAATGCCGACCGAGACCGCCGCCACCTGGCCGTGCAGCGGGCTGGCGCCCAGCACCTGGCGCGCACGCAGCGCCTCGATCGCATCGGCGAGCGCCACGTATCCGCCGGTAATGGCGGCGGTGCGGGTGCCGCCGTCCGCCTGCAGCACGTCGCAATCGAGCGTGACGCTGCGCTCGCCCAGCGCGCGCAAGTCCACCACGGCGCGGAGCGAACGGCCTATGAGGCGCTGTATTTCCTGGGTACGGCCGGTCTGCTTGCCGCGCGCCGCCTCGCGCGCCGAGCGCGTGTGGGTCGCGCGCGGCAGCATGCCGTATTCGGCAGTGATCCAGCCCTGCCCCTTGCCGCGCAGGAATCCGGGCACGCCGTCCTCGACGGTGGCCGTGCACAGCACCCGGGTGTCGCCGAACTCGACCAGCACCGAGCCTTCGGCATGGCGGGTGTAGTGGCGCGTAAAGCGTATGGCGCGCAGGGCACCGGCTGCGCGATCGTTGCGACGGGAAGGCATGGTTTACTCCAGGTAACGCAGTACGGCCGCCGACGTGTTGTCGCAGCTGGCGGCGCTCGCGGCCACCGCCTGCGCGCCCAGGGCCGCCAGCGATTCGCTGAGCGGCGTCTCGGGCTGCGCGAACGCGGCCGCGATGGCCTCGTCGCTGACTCCGGCCCACAGCCCGTCGGTGCACACCAGTAGCACGTCGCCGGCCTCGACCGGCTGGCGGCGGCTGACGTCCATTTCGGGCAGCAGCATTTCACCGCCAAGGCAGGATTCGACGAAGTTGCGCATCGGATGATTGTGCGCCTGCTCCGCGCCGATGACACCTTCGCGTACCAATAGCTCGACGTGACTGTGATCGCGGGTGCGCGCCACCACGCGGCCGCGACGCAGGTGGTAGGTGCGGCTGTCCCCGACGTGGGCCCAGTAGGCCGAGCCGCGCTGCACCAGGCAGATCGCGATGGTCGCGCGCGGCCGGTTCTCCAGCGGAATGTCGGTGCCGATGCTTACGATCTGCTGGTGCGCGGCGCCCAGCGCCAGGTGCAGGAAGCCCAGCGGGTCGAGCAGCGGATGGGTCGCCGCCCGAAACCGCTGACAGACGGTCTGCAGGGCGACCACCGCGGCGCGCTCGCCCTCTTCATGGCCCCCCATGCCGTCACAGGCGACCAGCAGTGCCGCCTCGTCCGCGACCTCGGTCGCGATGCGGTCCTGATTGCTGTCACGTGCGCCCTTGAGGCTGAGTTCAGCGTGTTCAACGCGCAAGCGGGCTCCACGTCATTGGGTTAAACTGGCGGCGCTTTATAACATTCCGCGTCGCTCGAAGTAAGCGGCGCAGCCGTGATTTCCGCTAAGTGACTGGCCACATTCGCATGATTTCGAGCATGACGGGGTTCGCGCGCCAGGAACGCAGCGGCGCGTTCGGCTCCGTGATATGTGAGATCCGCAGCGTCAATCACCGCTTTCTCGATGCGGCGCTGCGTCTGCCCGACAGCTGCCGCGCGCTCGAGTCCGAACTGCGCCAGAGCCTGACCCGGGAGCTGCGGCGCGGCAAGGTCGATTGCACGATTCAGCACCGGCCTCCCATTGCCGGCGAGCTGCAGATTGACGAGGCCGCGCTCGCGCCTCTGCTCGCTCGCACCCGGCAGATCGCATCCCAGATCCGCGAGCAGGGCCAGATCAACGTGCTTGAGCTGCTGCGCTGGCCGGGCGTGCTGCGCGAGGAACTGACGGACGTCGAGTCACTGCACGAGGCGGTGCGCGCCATATTTGAAGCGACCCTGAGCAGCCTGAGCGAAGCGCGCGCCCGCGAGGGCCAGAGGCTCACCGAACTCATCCTGCAGCGCTGCGAAGCACTCGCTGCGCTCATCGCGCAGGTGCGTGCCCGTCTGCCCGAGGTGCTGGCGCGCGTGCGCGCGCGCCTTGAGGAACGCCTGACGGAACTGGGCGGCGAGCTCAACCAGGAGCGCGTCGAACAGGAGATCGTGCTGCTCCTGCACCGGCTGGATGTGGCCGAGGAGCTGGACCGCCTCGACGGCCACATCGACGAGGCGCGGCGCACTCTAGCCGCTCCTGAGGCGGCAGGCCGGCGGCTTGATTTCCTGTTGCAGGAGTTCAACCGCGAGGCCAATACTTTGGCCTCCAAATCGCAGGATCTGGAAACCACGCGCATCGCGGTCGAAATGAAGGTCGCGATAGAACAGATGCGCGAGCAGGTGCAGAATTTGGAGTGATCCACAGGCACAAACCGGGCGGCGTGTCCCTGGGCCGGCATGAAATAGCGCCTGCTGTTGATTTAGTTTAGATACTTAACCTAAAATAAGGAACCAGCTTATTTTAGGATTGCCCCAGCCATGCGCAGGCCAGCGCCCGGACGTTACCTCACCGTCGCCACGGCGGGCGAGTCATTCAAGGCCTTCGTTCCATCACCGCTCCCGCCCGACCCTCCGATCGTCTGGTCCCCCGCGCTGCGGCGTCGCTTCGACGATGCGCTGCTGGCACTCGGTCGGCTGGATGCGCTCGCCGCGCACCTGCCCAACGCATCGCTCCTGCTCTACAGTTACGTGCGCAAGGAAGCGGTCCTGTCATCGCAAATCGAGGGCACGCAGTCCTCGCTCGCCGATCTGCTGCTGTACGAGATCGACGAGCAACCCGGCGTCCCGGTGGAAGACACCCGCGAGGTGAGCCACTGCGTGGCCGCACTGGAGCATGGCCTGAAGAAGCTCAAGGGTGGACTGCCGCTGTCCACGCGCCTGCTGACGGGCATGCACAAGGTCTTGCTCTCCCATCCGGGCGGGCGGCCCAAAACGCCCGGACAGGTGCGGCAGTCCCAGGTCTGGATCGGCGGTACACGGCCAGGCAACGCGGTATTCGTGCCGCCGCCGGCAAACGCGCTGCCGGATTGTCTCGGCCACTTCGAGCGATTCCTCAACGACGAGCCCGACATGACACCACCGCTCCTCAAGGCGGCGCTTGCGCATGCACAGTTCGAGACCATTCACCCGTTCCTCGACGGGAATGGCCGCCTCGGGCGGCTGCTGATCGTGCTGCAGCTGGTGGCCGATGGCGTGCTCCGCGAGCCCATGTTGTATCCCAGCCTCTTCTTCAAAACCCACCGAGCGCTGTACTACGAACTGCTGAATGAAGTGCGCCTGCGCGGGGACTGGGAACGGTGGCTCGACTTCTTCGCCGAGTGCATCCAGGCCAGTGCCACGCAGGCAGTAACCACCGCGAACGAGCTGCTGACACTGATCAATGCCGATCGCGGGCGGATCGCCGGCCTAGGCCGGGCTGCGAGCTCCGCGCTCGAAGTACATCAGGCGCTGCAACAGCAGCCCATCACGACGTCGGATGCGCTGGTGCAGATCACCGGACTGACCGCAGCCACCGTCAACAAGTCGCTCGCGCACCTGGAAGCCTTGAGCGTCGTCGCTGAACTCACTAACAGGAAGCGCGGGCGGGTGTTCAGTTATCGGCGATACGTCGAAAGGCTGAGTGCCTGATTCAGGGACAGCTCAATCGCGTGTGCGTGGTGCCTCACTGGCTTTGGTCTGCGTCTGCGTTGTAGACGAACTCAAAATCACTCGGCGACCGCGGCGTCATGGACAGGTCAGTAGCCGGCCTTCCTCGCACTCAACACGCTGAGTAGTTTTGCTAGGTGCCTTGAGTAAAGCCATTCGATGATTGCAGCGGGCAAAAGCCGTTGAAATGCACCGAGACGTGTGTAGCTAACCTTGTGGCGAATCCCATCCGTGCGAGAAAACAGCAAGCCGATCAATATGCTCCCCATGCTCTGACGAGCAGGTGCAGTACATAGAACAAGGGCAAGGGCGGCCTCAGGATGCGCCAGCGGAGATCGAAGCACCCGTTCCTTTTGCTGGATATAGGCTCCAGCCGCTTCACGGGTCATTAGATTTGTTGGCCCGTTGCACCGGCGTATACTCGCGCCGAACAACAACTACAAGGAGTTCCTGGAATGAAATCACTTACTGCAGGATTACTCGCCGGTCTGGTGCTACCCAGTCTCGCGATGGCCGGAGCCGATCCCTCCTCCGTTGAACAGAAGCTCATGCAGATGGAACGCGACTACGCGGTGGCCATCGTAAAGAAGGATACCGCCACCCTGGATAAGATCTTTGCGGATGACTACGTCAACGTCGGTCCTGATGGAATGAGCATGACCAAGGCCGAGGGCATGGCGGGTGTTAAGTCGGGATCATTGGCCGCTCAATCCATCGAGCTGGGCCCCATGAAAGTCAGGGTCTTCGGCAATTCGGCCGTCGTCACGGGGAGCGATACAGAGAAAAGCTCCTACGAGGGGAAGGATACCAGCGGCAAGTACGCATGGACCGACGTATGGGTCATGCGCAACGGCCAGTGGCAGGCGGTGGCCTCACAGGCGACCAAGATCGATAAATAGGCCACAGCAGTATCACAGCCGTGTCTCGCTAGTGGACTGCAATACCCACTGCACTCTCCAGTTGGAGTTGCAGTCCACTAGATTTCGACAGCGCTGCGGCCAGCCAGGCACGCGTGTCCCGGCCCGGCGCCGTCCGCGGGATCCGCCGGTGTGAGGTTGACCAGGCGGCGCTCCAGACCCTTGGCAATGAACGCGAAGCCATGGGCGCCCTCATTCTCCGCGTGCCAACCATCGGCTGCACAGCACACCAGCGCCGCCGCCAGAGTCTGGCGCAAGTCCACGCCCGCAGGCAGCGCCTCACACGCAATCAGATTCCGGTGCATGTCCGAGACCGTCAGCCAATGCGGCCGACGACGATCAGCCAACGGGTCGAAGCCATGGCGACGCATGGTGAAATTCTGGTCCCTGACAATCGCCAACCCGGGATGACTTCGAGTGCCCAAGCCGGAGAGGGCTCGAATGCACCCTCGATATTGGGGATGTATCGCTCCAGCCGATTGCCTGGCTCACGCCATCTTGCGCCGCCTCAGCGCGCCGCCCAGTGCAATAGCCAGGAATGACCACAGATCCAGCCCACCACCGCCACCGCCGCCGCCGCCACCGGCAGACTCTCCAGGCGTGGCCGACACCTCGCTCGATGGAGCGCTCACACGCGTCGCGTTGTTTGCGGTGACCACGAAGTAGTACTTCGTGCCATTCGTTAGCGGGGTGACCTCCGCCGTGGTTCCGGTAATCGAGGCCATTGCCGCCGTCGTTCCCTCGTTGCCTGCGGCGGTGCCCTGGTAGACGTTATAGCTGGTCGCACCAGGGGCCGCGGTCCAGGCCAGGTGCACCGCGCCGTTTGCGGGGGTTGCCGTCAGGCCCGTGGGCGGTGTCGGGCCGGGCTCTAGCGTGACGGGCAGCGGGCTCGGGCCATCTTCGGTGATCTGATAGAGATGGTTGGCGGCCACATTCGTAAATGTCTGAGTGCCTCCGCCCGGCCACTTGACGGTCAGGCTGACGCTCTGCGCGCCCGCCAGCCCGAAGTGGATGCGCCTCGCGTCCTGCGACCAGCGGTGATAGCGCCCGTCCTGCACGCGTAGCTGGGTCATGCCGTTCGCGGTCGCGTACACGCGCGCACCCGTAGCGTCACGGTCCGAGTGCACGCCGATCAGGTCGAGCTCGACCCAGTGATTGGCGTTACCGTTGTTATGGAACAGCTTGTTCGGGCCGCCGATGTAGCGGGGCTGCAGGTTGAAGCCATTCGTGACGAACAGGTCGAGGAACCCGTCCACGTCGTAGTCGCCCGTCACCACGGAGTCCGCCGTGCCCGCACCGTCGGCGATGGCAAGTCCTATCGGGCCGGCCGCGCCGCCCGCGTTGGGCACGGCCGTGAACGTGCCATTGCCGTTGTTGTGGTAGAGGATGTTGGCGATGTTGCTGGCGCCGGTGCGGCAGGCCAGGTACAGGTCGACGTACATGTCGTTGTCGAAGTCGCCGGCCGTCACGCTCGCGCACTGCACCGGCGCACCGAGGCCCGCGGCCGCGGTCTCGTCCGAGATACCGCCCGGGTGGTTCATCAGCAGCGTCGGCCGGCCCGGCAGGTCGGTCGGCCATAGGCCCGTGGCCACGAGCCCCGAAATCGCGGCCGTCGAGCTCAGCTGCATGTAGCCCTGGCTGAAGACGTCGGGGCTGGTCGAAGTCAGCTTGGTCACGATCGCCAGCGTCCACTGGCGCGTCGGGGGGTCGTAGCCGATCTGCATGACCGGCAGGGCGGTGGCGCTGGTCGGGGCCGGGGGCATGCCGGCGATGGTCGGGTCGGCGGGATCGAGCGTGAATTGCGTCGCCGCAGGGTGATGGCCCCGCGAGCCGATCTGGATCTTGGTGATATCCGTGCCCGCTCCCTCATCGGCCTTGTTCCAGTCGATGTTGAGAGTGACCGCGCCCGCGCTCACGAAGGTGAAGCCCTTGCCGCCGCCGGCCAGCAGCGCCTCGACCCGGCTGGCCCCTTCCTGCACGACCGATGAGGGACGCAGCTGCACGCCGCCGAGCACGAACAGGTCCATGCGCCCGTCGTTGTTGAAATCCGCCATCGCCGAGTCGGCCACGTTCGAGACCAGCGGGAACAACGCGCTCGGCGCCGCGCTGTCGAACAGCTTCCTCCACGGTAGGCTCGCGGTACTGTAGATCTTCTGCGGGAACGCGGCTTCGTCCGGGCACAGGAAGTCGAGGCGCCCGTCGCCGTCGGCGTCGAACAGCTGCGCGTAATGGAAGCGCACGCACAGCAGCTTTGCGGCGCTGGTGGTTTCCGCGAAGCCGCCGGCGCTGTTCTGGTGGAACAGCTTGGCGACGCCACCGTACTGCGTCATGACCACGTCGAGGCGATGGTCGCCGTCGTAGTCCAGCCACACCGGCAGCCGGCCGCCGAGATTGGCGATGTCGAGCCCGAATTCGGTCGTGCGATCGATCAGCTGCCCATTCTCGTTGACGAGGAACTGGCTCGGGTTGCCGGTGCCGATGGACACCATCAGGTCCTGGTCACCGTCGTTGTCGAAGTCGGCCCAGGAGGCGCCGTGGGTGTCGGCACCTGGGCGCTTGGCCCAATCCATGGTCTGGGTCGCGATGTCGCGGAAGGTGCCGTTGCCCATGTTGAGGAACAGGCTGGGCTGGGTGCGGTGATTGCTCGCGAACAGGTCGAGATAGCCGTCGCCGTCCAGGTCGCCCCACGAGGCCCCGTAGCTCTCGCTGCTATGGGCCACGCCGGCCGCGTTCGTGACGTCGGTGAAGGCGATCTGTGCCGAGGCCGGCGCCGCGCCCAGGCCCAGCCCGATCGCCGCGATCCCCGATAGCAGGTTGGTATTGTTCGCTCGCCGCATCTTCGAACCCGCCGGAATGGGAAACTGGAACCGGCAACCGCTGTTTGTCCACGCGCTGCGCGTGCACAGCGCGGCCCCCGGCGTCCGATCTAAACACCAGTTTCCGCGGCGATCAATTTGGCCTTAACTTAATCCCCGACCGTTTCGCTTGGCGCGTTCAGTCGGGCGCAGCCGAGGGTTTGTGGCCGGTCGCCCGGGGTCAGCAGGGCGCAGCGCCGCCCGCAACTTAAGTTATCTTCCGAGCCGGTACGTAAGCTGCGCGTAGTACGACCTTCCATACGTGTCGTAGTTGTAGACGTTGTAGGGCGTGGAGGTCGTGCCAGGGTAGGTGTGATCCTCCGGCGGCATGACGTCGAACAGGTTCAGTACGCTCAGGCTCAGCTCCAGTTGATGCGACCACTGGTAGCGCGTCGTGAGATTGGTGATGGTCCACGGGTGCAGCGAGCCTGCTCCCGGATTGCTGTAACCTCCGTCGAGCGTCGCGACGTAGTTGGGCGAGGCGCCGTGGCGATCGAGGTACACGGTGCTGCTCCAGTGGCGGATATCCCAGGTCACCGAGCCATTGACCTTGGACTTGAATTCCTGGCTCCAGGTGGGATCGGCCAGCGCGTCCCGGGTGGGATCGCCGGGATACACGCGATTGGTGTGCGTGAGCATGTCGGTCCACGCGGCCTGCAACTCGAGGCGCCCGTAATCCCCCAGGCTCATGCCATAGCGGCCTTCCGCCACGAAGGCGTTGACCGTCTCGTTGGAGACGTTGATCTTGGGGGTGGACAGGCTCACGATGTCCTCGAAACTGTCGCGCACCACCTGCGAGAGGGCCGCGACACAGGTCGGAGAGCTGGCGTCCAGCGTGCCCCGGCGGCACTGGTTCTCCGTGATCAGCAGCTGGTCGGTGCTCTGCTGATTGACTTCGTTGCTGATGTTCCAGTGCAGGTAGTCCAGGCTGATCGATATGCGGTTGGTCGGCGCCCACACGGTACCGATGCTCGAGACGTTGGCGGTGATGGGCTTGAGATTGGTATTTCCGGTGGTCGTGCCACGCACGAATATGCCGGCGTCGGGGCAGTTGCTGATGTTTGAGCCCGTGTAGCCCTGCTGCTGGCACAGGTAGTAGTCGTTGACCTGGGCAAAGTAACCGCTCTCGCCCTGGAACTCGTCGGCCAGAGTCGGCGCCTTGAACGCCGTGCCCACGCGCCCACGCAGCAGCCAGCCGCTGACCGGGCGCAGCTCCACGCCCAGGTTGTACGTGGTGCTGGCGACGTTGCTGCCGCTCACGTGGTAGGAGTCATAGCGGGTGGAGCCGGTCACCGTCCACCAGGGATCCAGCGGCAGGCGAATTTCCCCCGTCAGGGCGTAGCGCGAGCGATGGCCGTCGCCGGCCACCGCGGTGTAGCCCCAGATGGCGCCATTGAAGTACCCGGGATCGGGCGTGTAGTTCCAGTCCTGGTTGCCCACTTCGGCCACCAGCGCGATGCCCGCCGGACCGCCGGGAAGCTGGAACAGGGCGGCATTGGTCAGCTGGCCGCGCAGCGTGCTGTCCTTGGTCCGTGACCTGGATGTGGCGACGGTGCTCATGCTCGCGTACTGCGCCTGGGAAATCGGCACGTACAACTGCGCGTAATCCGGGGTGCGGGTCGAGTCGCCGAAGCCGTAGGGATCCGGGCCCAGGTCCGGGCCCAGGATGGTGTCGAAGTAGCCGTCCGTCGGAGCGGTGAGCATCACGTGCGTGCCTTCGGTGAGTTTCTGCTCGGCGTACATCAACCCCAGATCGTAGGTCCAATGCGAGTGGCCGAGATCGCCGTGGGCGCCGAACGTCGCGCGCCAGGCATCGGTGACGGCCGAGTTGAGCGTGTTGCCCACGCCGCCGGCTTCTTCCGGGGTGAAGATGTGCTGCAGGCCGACGAAGTCGTCGAGATTCGGGTCGTAGATGACCCCGTCCTTGTAGTCGGTCGTGTCCCAGAACAGGCTCCCGACGCTGAACTTGGCGGACGTATGGTCCAGGAGCGCGTCGGCATACAGCTGCAGCGCCGGGTTGAGGTCCGCGGTCGCGTGCACGTAGCCCTGGGTGCTCTCGGTGCTGTTGCCGATGGTGTTGTACCCGGAGGTCATCGTGCCGCAGTACTGGCCCTGGTTGGCGCGGGTCTGCACCGCGACGCTGCCGCCGAACTGCGAGCTGACCTTCGCGCAATTGTTCGGATCCATGAAGTAGTACAGCGACGGGTCCGTGAAGGGGCTGTAGACCAGCCAGTCGCGCTCGGCCACCGCAGGACCCGTGCCGGCGTTGTAGTAGCTCTTGGTCAGGTCGCGCTGGTAGCCCCAGATCGGGTCGATCTTCTCGTACTCGATCCCTCCCATCACGTTCACCACGCCAAAGGTGTGGCCGGCCGCGCCGGTGATGCGCCGGTCCGTGCCGCCGCCGTCCTTGTAGCCGCCCAGCCGCGCCGTGACGATCGGCTCGTCGATATTCTTCTTCATGATGACGTTGACCACGCCCGCGATGGCGTCCGACCCATACAGCGAGGACTGGCCGCCGGGCAGGATGTCGATGTGGTCCACCAGGTCTTCCGGAATCCCACTGAGGTTGGTGACGACGTCGGTGCCGTTGTAGAGCGCGGGATAGTCGGCCATGGGCCGGCCGTCGATGAGATATTTCACGTAGCTCGGCGACAGGCCGAACAGGCTCAGGGTCTGCGCTCCGGGAGTGAAGCTATTGCTGGACTGAGCGCCCTGGACGCTGCCGGTGGAGTACACCTGCTGCTGCAGGGCGTCGGCGACCGACACGTAGCCTTTGTTCAGCAGGTCATCCGAGCTGATCACCGTGGTGGGCACGGCGGTCACTTCGCGCACGTGCGGGATCAGCGAACCGGTGATGACGATTTCCTCGATCGGCTGGTCGGGACTGACCTCGGCGGAGACCGTCGTGCCGCCAGCGGCGGCTGCCGGCGCGGCGGCCTGCTGCTGCGGTCCGGCGCTCGCGGGCGCAGGGGCACAGAGCGCGCAACACACCAGCAGGCCCGCCGTCGCGGTCGCGACGGCATCTCTTGCGAACGTCATTTCTAACCCCTTAGTGAGTTCCCGCCGCAGCGACCGTGGCGGGTGCGAGCATCGCCCTGTCAGCTGTCAGTGACCGGCGCGATTCCTGCGGTCCACACGTGATATCTCCGCCGTCGAGTCTGTGCGATTCGGCTTCGCATCGTCAACTTCGTGCAAGGGGGGCTTTGCCGGCGGCGCTCCGGAGCCCCGCGCGCCGCGCAGCCGCGCGCCGCTTCCCGCTGAGGGGCGGCGCGGTTTTGCTAGACTTGCCCGAAGCGGCGCAACGGCGCGGCGCTCCGGCCCGACGACAGGCCAGTCCCTAAGCGAACGGCGGAACCGATGGCGACCAATACACTGCGGCACAGAGCGGCGATCCTGTTGCTGGCAACGCTGGCCGGCGGCGCGCTCGCCGCCGCAGCGCCAGCCGCCAGGCGGCCACTGACCTCCGACGACATCTACCGGATGGAGGCGGTCAGCGAACCGCAGGTCTCGCCCGACGGGCAGTGGATCGCCTATCTCGTGACCACCAGCGATCGCGACGCCGACGAGGTGCGGAGCGCCGTCTGGATGGTCAGCTGGGACGGCACGCAGCACGTGCAGCTGACCCGCCCGTCCAGCAGCATCGAATCTCCGCGCTGGAGCCCTGACGGCCGCTACCTTTCCTACCTGGCCAAGACCGGCGAGGCCGCCGAGCACGCCCAGGTGATGCTGCTCGACCGGCGCGGCGGCGAGCCGCGTGCGCTGACCAGCGTCACCGACGATATCGAAAGCTACGCGTGGTCGCCCGACGGCGCACGCCTGCTGCTGGTCATGGAAACCGACAATGAGCCGAGCACCGCGGGCTTTCCGGCCAAGGGCCCGAAGCCGATCGTCATCGACTCGGTGTTTTTCAAGGAAGACGTGACCGGCTACATTGGCCGCTCGCAGAAGCAGCACCTGTACCTGTACGACCTCGCCGCCTCGAAACTCGAGCCGCTCACCACCGATGCGCAATACAACGACGTGCAGCCGGCCTGGTCCCCGGACGGCAAGCAGATCGCCTTCGTGCGCACCAAGGAGCGCGCCGAGGAAATGGACGCGAGGATGGACATCGAGCTCATCGAGGCCCGGCCCGGCGCCGTGCCGCGCCCGCTGGTGCGCCCGTACGCCCCCAATGTCCAGCATCTGGCCTGGAGTCCCGACGGCAAGCTGGTCGCTTATCTGCAGGGCCTGGAGGCCAAGTACTCGATGTACATGCACGACGAGCTGTGGGCGGTGCCCGCGGCCGGCGGTGCGCCGCGTGCGCTCACCGCCAAGCTCGACCGCGGGATCAGCGCCTACGACTTCGCGCCCGACGGCAAGACGATCAATCTGCTGGTCGAGGACGACGGCAACCAGTACCCGGCGCGCCTCGAGCTCGCGAACAACACCATCGAACGACTCATCACGCGCCCGCTGGTGGCCTATGCGCAGTCCGCCGCCGGCACGCACCGGGCGATCGTGGCCTCGGACAGCACGACCTCCTCCGAGGTCTACGCCTTCGAAGGCGGCGTGCTGCGGCGTCTGACCCATCACAGCGACAGGCTGCTGGATGAAATCGAGCTCGGCGCGACCGAGGACTTCAGCTTCCACAGCAAGGACGGCACGGAAATCCACGGCATGCTCGTCAAGCCGCCCGGCTATGTGCAAGGCCGCGCGTACCCGACCATCCTCTGGATCCACGGCGGGCCCGACCTGCAGGACGATCATTCGGCCGACTTCGAGAACAGCTACCAGTTCCTGCGCCAGATCATCGCCGCCAACGGCTATCTGGTGATGGGCGTCAACTACCGGGGCAGCAGCGGCCGTGGCTTCGCCTTCGCCAATGCCATCGACGCCGACTGGGGCCACAACGAAGTGGAAGACCTGCTCACGGCGGTGGACACCGTGGTCGCGCGCGGCATCGCCGATCCCAAGCGCCTCGGCATAGGCGGCTGGAGCTACGGCGCGATGCTCACCGACTACACCATCGCCAGCGACTCGCGCTTCCGGGCCGCGGTCAGCGGCGCCGGCTCCGGCAACCAGCTGGCCATGTACGGGAGCAGCGAGTACGTGGTGGAAAACGAAGCCGAGCTGGGCTCGCCGTGGCGCAACCCCGAGCTGTGGGTCAAGGTTTCGTATCCCTTCTTCCACGCCGACCGCATCCGCACGCCCACGCTGTTCATGGGGGGCGACAAGGACTTCAACGTGCCGATCGTGGGCGGCGAGCAGATGTACCAGGCGCTGCGAATATTAGGCGTTCCGACCCAGCTGATCGTGTATCCGGACCAGAACCACGAACTCACCCGGCCGAGCTTCCTCAAGGACCGCTACGACCGCACGGCGGCGTGGTTCGGGAAGTACCTGCTGCCGGCGCCCTAGGGACGCGGCCCCGTCGGGTCAGCTCGAGTAATAAACGGCGAGCTTGTGGCCCTCGGGGTCGCGGAAATAAGCCGCGTAGAAATCCTCGCCGCGCTCTCCGGGCGGCCCCTCGTCCCGGCCACCGAGTGCGAGCGCCTTGTGGTACACCGCATCGACCAGCGCCCTGGATCCGGCCGCCAGCGAGACCATCGTGCCGTTGCCGACCGTGGCCGGCTTGGAGTCCAGCGGCTTGATCAGCGCCAGCAAGGCGTCGGTCGGCGCGCGGCCCCAGGCCACAAAGCGCTCCGTTTCCCAGATGCGCTTGGCCCCGAGCACGGCGCTCAGTTCGTCGTAATAGCGCGTGGCGCGCGCCAGATCATTGGTGCCGATGCAGACGTAGCCGATCATGGACTTGCCTCGGAGGTTTGTGCTTGTCCCGCCACGATAACAGGCCCGCGCGGCCGAGGTAACGGCCCGGCGCCCTGAGGGTGCTAGAGGTCGCGGCCGCCGGTGGCGGCCGCCTTGAGTGCGCGCGCGCGCGCCGTCGCGCTCAGCGAGGAGGCCACGTCGAGGAAGGACGAGCGGTTGCGGCCCTCGGCCTTGGCCGTGTACAGCGCGCGGTCGGCCGCGAGCATCACCGAGTCCACGGGCACCTCGTCGCAGGTCTCGGCCACGCCGATGCTGATCGTCACGGTGCGCTGGGCCAGTTGCTGCAGCAGCTGATCGTCGGCGACCGCGATGCGCATGCGTTCGGCGATGGCCATGGCCGTGGTCCGATCGGTGGTCGGCAGCATGGCGGCAAATTCCTCGCCGCCGTAGCGCGCCACGAAATCCCCGGCCCGCAGGTTCCGCTCCAGCACGCGCGCCACCTGGCTCAGCACCTGGTCGCCGACGGCGTGCCCGGCTTCGTCATTGATGGACTTGAAGCGGTCGACGTCGATCATCAGCGCCGACAGCGGCCAGGCGGGCGCGGCGTTGGGGTGCAGCAGCTGCTCGGCACGCCGGAAGAAATAGCCGCGGTTGGCGAGGCCCGTGAGGGCATCGACCTGCGCGAGATGCCGCAGTGCCGTGCGGCTGCGCTCCAGGTCGCGCAGCAGCTTGCCGATCTTGTAGGAGATGGGGATCGTGAGGATGCCGGTCACCGCCGCGGCCACCGCCAGTTCCGTGACGCTCACCCAGCCGCGCGTGAAGGTGATCAGGGCGGCGGTCACGAACAGCGCGAGGGCCACCGTGATCGCGGTCCAGCTCACCACCAGCGCGGGCAGGCCGTGAGCGATGGTGGAGCGGTAGATTATCGAACCCATCTGCTCAGATTCACCCATGGAATCGTGCGGCGGGGGCGGGACACTGGCGCTCATGCGGGGGGGGGGTGGGTTCCAGGTTATATCCGGCGGGATATGTCCCCTAACTTACATTAATGGAGCCTCGCGGGCTACGCGCCGGAGCACAGCGCCGCGCCCGGAGGGTTACGGACGGCGGGCCGGAGGCTATGATGGATACCTCCACAGCAGCAAGAATCGCCATGCCGCGTACCGGTCAGCTGTACGTCATTTCGGCGCCCTCGGGAGCGGGCAAGACCAGCCTGGTCAAGGCATTGCTCGCCGCGCGCACCGGACTGGCGGTCTCGGTATCGCACACCACCCGTGCCGCACGCGCGCACGAGGTCGGTGGGCGCGACTATCACTTCGTCAGCAAGGAGCAGTTCCGGGAACTGGCGGCCCGCGGCGCGTTCCTGGAGCACGCCGAGGTGTTCGGCAATTACTACGGCACCGGCCGCGAGCAGGTCGGCGCGCGGCGGGCGGCCGGCAGCAGCGTGCTGCTCGAGATCGACTGGCAGGGCGCCCGCCAGGTGCGCCAGAGCGTGCCCGACTGCGTCTCCATATTCATCCTGCCGCCGTCGCGGGCCGTCCTGGAGGAGCGCCTCCGGGCCCGAGGCACCGACAGCGACGCGGTCATCGCCCGCCGGCTCGCCGAAGCCGCCGCCGACATGTCGCACTGCCCGGAATTCGACTACGCCGTGGTCAACGACCGCTTCGAGCAGGCGGTGGCGGATCTGCTGAGCATTATCGACGGCCGCGGCGGCGCGCTGGCCGCAAACAGGCCGGAAATCAGCGCCCTGCTGCCCTCGCTGGTGTCGTAAGGCCCCGGGAATTGGCGTATACTTATTGAGTCTGTCACCCGACCATTCCTAGGGAATTCCAGTACGCCATGGCCAGAGTCACCGTCGAAGACTGCCTGCAGAACGTCGATAACCTGTTCCAGCTCGTGCTGCTGGCCTCGCAACGCGCCCGGCGCCTGGCCAACGGGGCCGAGGCCACCGTGCCGGTCGACAACGACAAGGCGACGGTGCTGGCGCTGCGCGAGATCGCCGCCGGCAACATTACCCCCGAGATGCTGCGGGAACCCGAGCCGGAGGCGGTGGCCGCGCCCATGCCCGACGCGGAAAACGAGTCCAACTTTCGGGCCCCGCAGTTCGGTCTGATCGATCGCGACTGACGGAGTACCGCGCTAGCGCCCTACGGCCCATGGATTACGCAGCGTCGTTACTGGGCCTGCTTCCGGGCACCCGACGCACCCCGGGCCTCAAGGACCTGCTGAGCAAGGTCAGTGCCTACCTGCCGGCCGAGCAGGTGGAACGGGTGCGCGCCGCGGCCGAATTCGGGGCCGCCGCCCACCAGGGGCAGAAGCGCCTGAGCGGCGAGCCCTACATCGCCCATCCGGTGGCGGCCGCCGACATCCTGGCCGAGCTCCACCTCGACGCCGACACGCTGATCGCGGCGATCCTGCACGACGTGATCGAGGACACGCCGACTCCCAAGGAAGAGATCGCGGCGCGCTTCGGCAACGACGTCGCCGAGATCGTCGACGGGGTCACCAAGCTCGACCAGATCCAGTTCAAGAGCCGCCAGGAGGCGCAGGCCGAGAGCTTCCGCAAGATGCTGCTGGCGATGGTGCGCGACCTGCGCGTCATCCTGGTCAAGCTGGCCGACCGCACCCACAACCTGCGCACCATGGACGCGGTCGCGCCGGCCAAGCGCCGCCAGGTGGCGCGCGAGACGCTCGACATCTACGCCCCGGTGGCCGAGCGCCTGGGGCTCTACAACATCAAGCTGGAACTCGAGGAACTGGGCTTCCGGACCCTCTACCCGCAGCGCTACCGCGTGATCGAGCGCGCGCTGCGGCGCGCGCGCGGCAACCAGAAGGAATTCCTCGCCAAGATCCGCGCGCAACTGGAGCCGGCGCTGCAGAAGGCCGGCATCAGCGCCGAGGTCGAAACCCGCGAGAAGCACCTGTACAGCGTCTACCAGAAGATGCAGCGCAAGCGCGCGCCGCTGGCCGAGATCGTGGACGTCTACGGGCTGCGCATCATCGTCGACAGCGTCGACACCTGCTACCGCGCGATCGGCGTGGTGCACAGCGTGTTCAAGCCGATGCCGGGGCGCTTCAAGGACTATGTGGCGATCCCCAGGATCAACGGCTACCAGTCGCTCCACACCACGCTGTTCGGGCCCAACGCCGTGCCCATCGAGGTGCAGATCCGCACCCGCGACATGGACCGGGTGGCCGAGTCGGGCATCGCGGCCCACTGGAAGTACAAGGAACACACCGGCGAGGGCTCCGCGCAGCAGGAGCGCGCCCGCGCCTGGCTCACGCACCTGATGCAGATGCAGGAGAGTGGCAGTTCGGAGGAGTTCATCGAGAGCGTCAAGGTCGACCTGTTCCCCGACAAGGTCTACGTGTTCACGCCGCGCGGCGACATCCTGCGCCTGCCCCGCGGGGCCACCGTGGTCGACTTCGCCTACGCCGTGCACACCGACATCGGCAACCGCTGCGTCGCCGCCAAGGTCGACCGGCGCCTGACGCCGCTCCGCACCGTGCTGCGCAACGGCCAGACCGTGCACGTCATCACCGCCAAGGGCGCCCGGCCGAACCCCGCCTGGGTCAACTTCGTGGTGACCGCCAAGGCGCGCACCGGCATCCGCCACTACCTCAAGGGCCTCAAGAGCCACGAGGCGGTGGAATTGGGGCGCCTGCTGCTCGAGCAGGCGCTGGCCGAGTTTCAGGTGGCGCTCGACAAGGTCGACCCGGCGACGCTGCAGACCGCGCTCGGCGAGTTTGCCCTGCGCACGGCCGACGAACTGTACGAGAAGATCGGCCTGGGCGAGCGGCTGGCGCCCATGGTGGCGCGACGCCTCCTGCCCAGCGACCAGGCGAAGAGCACCGACGGGGCGGCGGCGCCGCTCGCGGTGGCCGGAGCCGAGGGGCTCCTGGTGGCCTACGCGCACTGCTGCTACCCGCTGCCGGGAGACCCGATCCTCGGCTTCCTGAGCACCGGGCGCGGCATCGTCATTCATCGCGAGACCTGCGGCAACGTCACCGATTACCGCAAGCACCCCGAGAACTGGCTCCCGGTCAACTGGAAATCGAGCGCCGGCCGCTTCTTCTTCACCGAGATCCGCGTCGAGGCGGTCAACCGCATGGGCCTGCTGGCCGCGGTGTCGGCGGCGATATCGGGCACGCAGACCAACATCTGCAGCGTGAATTTCCAGCACGATGAGTCAGAAACCGCCACCATGATCTTCATGCTGGAGGTGCATGATCGTGAACACCTGGCGCGCGTGATGCGCACCGTGCGCCGCATGAGCGACGTGGTGCGCATCGTCCGCACCATCGCCGGGCAGCACCGGCGCCGAGATCCCTCCCCACCATGAGCAGGAACCCCATGAGCACCACCATCCACACGGAGCGCGCCCCCAAGGCGATCGGCACCTACTCCCAGGCACGGCGCGCCGGCGACACGGTGTACGTGTCGGGGCAGATCCCGCTCGATCCGGCCACGGGCACGCTGATCAGCGGCGACATCGAGGCCGAGATCCGCCGCGTGTTCGACAACCTCAAGGCGATCGCCGAGGCGTCCGGCGGGACGCTGGCGAACACCGTCAAGCTGACCGTGTTCCTCACCGACATGACGCACTTCGCCAAGGTCAACGAGATCATGGCGACGTATTTCGCCATGCCCTACCCGGCACGGGCGGCGGTGGGCGTGGCCGCGCTGCCGCGCGGCGCCAGGGTCGAGATGGAGTGCATACTCAGCCTCGCCTGAAAGATCCCGGGCCCGAGGCGCCCATGCCTGGCGTTGGGCCGATGCTGGCCGAGCGCCTCGCGCGCCTGGGCGTGCACAGCGCCGGCGATCTGCTGTTCGTGCTGCCGCTGCGCTACGAGGATCGCACGCGCATCGTGCCGATCGGCGCCCTGCTGGCCGGGAGCCGCGCGGTGGTCGAGGGTGAAGTGCTGCTGGCCGAGGTGGCGTTTCGCCGCCGCCGCCAGCTGCTGGTGCGGCTCAGCGACGGGAGCGGTTCGCTCACGCTGCGCTTCTTCTACTTCTCGAACGCCCAGCGTGCCGGCCTGGCACGCGGCACGCGGCTCCGCTGCCACGGCGAGGTGCGCCGCGGGCCGCTCGGCCTGGAGATGGTGCACCCGGAGTACCGCGGCATCGGCGCGGTGGGCGAACCGCTCTCGCAGACGCTGACGCCGATCTATCCGAGCACCGAGGGGCTGACCCAGGGGCGGTTGCGCAGCCTGGTGCGTCGCGCGCTGCTCGCCACCGATTCCGACGCCCTGGTCGACTACCTGCCCCAGGCGCTGCGCGCCGAGATGCGCCTGCCCGAGCTGCGCGCGGCGCTCGAGTTCCTGCACCAGCCGCCGGTCGGCAGCGAGCTGGCGACCCTGGCGGCGGGCGCGCACCCGGCGCAGCGCCGCCTGGCGCTCGAGGAACTGCTCGCCCACCAACTTTCCCTGATGGCGCTGCGCCGCGCCACCAAGGCCGACAGCGCCCACCGGCTCGCCGACACCGCGCAACTGCAGGCGCGATTCCTGCAGGCGCTGCCGTTTCGGCTCACCGGGGCGCAGCAGCGCGTGCTGGGCGAGATCAACGCCGACCTGGCGCTCGCGCAACCCATGACGCGCCTGGTGCAGGGCGATGTCGGCTGCGGCAAGACGGCGGTCGCGGCGGCGGCGGCGGCGCTGGCACTCGGCGAGGGGCGCCAGGTGGCATTCATGGCGCCGACCGAATTGCTGGCCCAGCAGCACGCGCGCACCCTGGCGCAGTGGTTCACGCCGCTTGAGATCCCCGTGGCGCTGATCACCAGTTCCCAGCCCGCGCGGGCGCGCCGCAGCGCGCTCGCGGGCGTCGCCGCCGGCCAGATTCCGCTGGCGGTGGGCACGCACGCGCTCTTTCAGGAGAGCATGGAGTTCCGGTCCCTGGCCCTGGTGATCATCGACGAGCAGCATCGCTTTGGCGTGCAGCAGCGACTGCAGCTGCGCGACAAGGGCCGCGGCGCCATGCCGCACCAGCTGATCATGACGGCGACGCCCATACCGCGCACGCTGGCCATGACCGCGTACGCGGACCTGGACATCTCGGTCATCGACGAGCTGCCGCCGGGCCGCACCCCGGTGCGCACCGTGGTGCTGCCCGAGGAGCGCCGCGCCGAAATCGTGGCGCGCATCGAGGAGACCTGCCGCGCGGGGGGCCAGGCCTACTGGGTCTGCGCCCTGATCGAGGAATCCGAAGAACTGCGCTGCCAGGCCGCGGAGGAATCGGCCGCCCTGCTCACCGAGGCGCTGCCGCAGGTGCGCGTGGGCCTGGTGCACGGCCGGTTGAGCGGCGCGCGCAAGGACGCCGTGATGCGCGCCTTCGGGGCGGGCGAAATCCAGCTCCTGGTCGCCACCACGGTGATCGAGGTCGGGGTGGACGTGCCCAACGCCAGCGTCATGGTGATCGACAATGCCGAGCGCATGGGTCTCGCGCAGCTCCATCAGCTGCGCGGCCGCATCGGGCGCGGCGCACAATCGAGCAGCTGCGTGCTGCTGTACCGCGCGCCGCTGTCGGAGCTGGCGCGGGAACGCCTCACGGTACTGCGCCAGACCAATGACGGCTTCGAGATTGCGCGGCGCGATCTCGAGTTGCGCGGGCCGGGCGAGCTGCTCGGCACGCGCCAGACCGGCCTCGCGCAGCTGCGTGTCGCCGACCTGATTCGCGACGCCGACCTGCTGCCGCAGGTGCGCGCCGCCGCCACGCGGCTGGACAGGGAACAACCACAGGCCTGCCAGGGTCTGATCGCGCGCTGGGTGGGTGCCGGGGAGCAATATGGTCGAGTCGGTTGATTTCGAATTGCCGGCCGGCGACGCCGCGCCACCGCCTCCCCCCGACGCGGCGGGTGCGGTCCCGCCGGAAGGCGCGCGGGGACCCGGGCCACCGCCGGCGCCCGTAGCCCCGATCGCTCCGGCGCACTGGCTGCGCCGGCGGCTGGTGGATTTCGCCCTGCTGATGCGACTGGACCGTCCGATCGGCATCTGGCTGCTGCTGTGGCCGACGCTCTGGGCGCTGTGGTGCGCTTCGGGCGGGCACCCGCAGCGCCGCCTGCTGGTGATATTCACGCTGGGCACGGTGCTGATGCGCTCGGCCGGGTGCGTGGTCAATGACCTGATGGACCGGGACATCGATCCGCACGTGCGCCGCACCAGCAACCGGCCGTTGGCGGCACGGCGCGTAACGCCGGTCGAGGCCGTGGCGCTGTTCATGGTGCTGGTCGGCGCGGCCTTCCTGCTGGTGCTCCAGCTCAACGCGGCCTGCGTGCGGTTGTCGTTCATAGGCGCGGGCCTGACTCTTTCTTATCCGCTGCTCAAGCGCTTCTTTCCCATACCCCAGTTGTACCTGGGCCTGAGCTTCGGCTGGGCCGTGCCGATGGCCTTTGCCGCCGAGCTCGGCGTCGTGCCGCGCGTCGGCTGGGTGCTGATGCTCGCCACGGTGGTGTGGGCCGGGGTCTACGACACGTTCTATGCGATGGCGGACCGCTCGGATGACCTGCGCATCGGGGTCAAGTCCAGCGCCATTACCTTCGGCGACATGGACCTGCTTATGGTCGGCGCCATGCAGGTCATGGTGCTGTTGGCGTTGCTGTTGGCCGGCCGCCTGGTGGCGCTCGGCATGCCGTTCTTCTGGGCATTGGCGGCCGGCGCGGGCTGCTTTCTGTGGCAGCAATGGCTCGCCCGGCACCGCGACCCCGAAGGGTGCATGCGCGCCTTTCACAACAACAACTATTTCGGCGTCGTGATCCTGGCAGGAATCGTGTTCGACTTCGCGACGCAGCGCTGAAGGTACTTTAGAGCACTCGCTCGCGGTCGGCGCCCTCAGCCGGCACCGGCCGCCGTCACTTTGCTCAAAGCCTCGGAAAAAGTGGCGATGCGCTCCGCGCCCGCAAACTGCGACCAGATCTTGTCCAGGAATGCCGTAGGCTGCGCGCGCAGATCGCACAGCAGCACCTGCGTACCATTGCCGGAGGCCTGCCGTACGAAGGCCTCGAGGGCCCGCGCACCGCTCGAGTCGATGTACGGCACGCGCTCCATGCGCAGCACCACGATCTTGGGCGTGCGCCCCGAGCGATGCAGCACGTCGAGCATCTCGCCGGCGACTCCAAAGAACATCGGGCCGGCGAACCTGAAGACCTCGACGTCCTTGGGGAGCGCGGCGCGCTGCGCGGGATCATCCACGCCCTGTTCCTGCGGCATTAGGCCTGCAGTTTCGCTCATGCGCGCCATGAACAGGAGCGACGCGAGCGTCACGCCCACGCCGATGGCCACGGTCAGGTCGACCAAGACGGTCAACCCGAAGGTCAACACCAGCAAGGCCCGCTCGCCCTTGTCGATGGCCAGCAGCGTCCGGAAACGATCGAACTCGCTCATCCCCCAGGCGACCACCAGCAGGATCGCGGCCAACGCCGCCATCGGCACGTAGGCGATCAGGCGCCCCGCGACCAGCAGGAAAAGCAGCAGAAAGGCCGCGTGGCACAGGCCGGCGATCGGCGTGCGACCGCCGGCGCGTACGTTGGTGGCGGTACGGGCGATCGCACCCGTCGCCGGCAAGCCGCCAAACAACGCCGAGGCCAGGTTCGCCACGCCCTGCCCCACGAGTTCCTGGCCGGAGCGGTGGCTGTAGCCGGTCATGCCGTCGGCGACCACGGCCGAGAGCAGTGCCTCGATGCCGGCCAGAAACGCAATCGTGAACGCGGAGGGCAGGACGCTGCGGACCAGCGCCAGTGACATGGCGGGCAGGTGCGGCGCCGGGATTCCGGTCGGCATGGCCGGATAGCGCTCGCCGACCGTTGCGACCGGCAGGTGCAGCACGGCGACCGCGAGGGCAGCGGCCAGCAGCGCCAGCAGGAAGGCCGGCAACTGCGGCGCATAACGGCGCAGCAGCAGGATGATGGCCAGCGTTCCGCCGCCGACCGCCACGGTCGGGGCCTGCATGGTCCCGAGCGCGGCGAGGTACGCGCTCCACTTGGCCAGAAACTCCGCCGGCACCTTGCCCGCGTCGAGGCCGAGAAAATCGCCCACCTGACTGGAGGCGATGATCACCGCGATGCCGGCGGTGAACCCCGTGACCACCGGCGTGGGAATAAAACGTATCAGCTTGCCCAGTCCGGCGTAACCGGCCACGATCAAGATGACCCCGGCCAGCAGTGTGGCCAGCACCAGCCCGGAGTAGCCGTGCGCGGCGATCACGCCGGCCACTATGACCACGAAGGCGCCGGTCGGGCCGCCGATCTGCACTCTCGAGCCGCCCAACAGCGAGATCAAGAAACCGGCGACCACCGCGGTGATCAGGCCCTGGCTGGGGGAGGCGCCGCTGGCGATGCCCAGGGCCATGGCCAGCGGCAGCGCGACGATCGCCACGGTCAGTCCGGCCAGCAGGTCCGCGCGCCAGAGCCTGGCGAGCTGTCCCTCGCGCCAGACGATGATGAGCTTCGGGGTGTAGGCTTGCCAGAACTGGCGGTTGGGAATACCGGGCACGGGCCGATTATCGCTCAGCCGCCGCGGTGGCGCCGGACGCTCACTCGGCTTCGGTCGCGCGCGATCGCACCGGCCGCAGGGCCCGGGCTGATTGTCGACTTCTACGATGGATCCAAGTTGACAGCCCCCGCTCCGCCCGCGAACATCCGTCCGGCCCGACGGCGGCCCGGCCGTGGCCCCTCAAGGACCCTGGCGGGACCCTATTAAAGGAGTATGCGCATGGAGCAGCCCCGGCACGACTGGACCCTCGCCCAAGCCGAGGCCCTCTACGCGCTGCCCTTTCCCGAGCTGCTGTTCCGGGCCCAGCAGGTCCACCGCCACTGGCACGACCCGACCGAAGTGCAGATGAGCACGCTCCTGTCGATCAAGACCGGCGCCTGTCCCGAGGACTGCGCCTACTGCCCGCAGAGCATCCGCTTCGAGACCGGCGTCGCCAACGAAACCCTGCTGCCGCTCGAGACCGTCGTGGAGCGCGCGCGCGCGGCGCGCGCCGCCGGCGCAACGCGCTTTTGCATGGGTGCGGCGTGGCGCTCGCCCAAGCCCAAGGACCTGCACAAGGTCACGGCGATGGTGCGCGAGGTCCACGCACTCGGACTGGAGACCTGCGTGACGCTGGGCATGGTCTCGGGCGCACAGGCGAAAGAACTCAAGGACGCGGGCCTGGACTACTACAACCACAATCTCGACACCTCCGAGGAGTACTACCGCGAGATCATTTCGACGCGTACCTACCAGGATCGGCTCGATACGCTCGAAGCGGTGCGCACCGCCGGCCTGAACGTGTGCTGCGGCGGCATCATCGGCATGGGCGAGAGCGCGCGTGACCGCGCGCAGCTGCTGGTGACCCTCGCATGTCTCCCGCACCACCCGCAGAGCGTGCCGATCAACCAGCTGGTGCGCGTGGCCGGCACGCCCCTGGCCGACGCCGCGCCCGTCGACCCGTTCGATTTCGTGCGCACGATCGCGGTGGCGCGCATCATGATGCCGCGCGCCCAGGTGCGCCTGTCGGCCGGCCGCGAGAGCATGAGCGATGAACTGCAGGCGCTCGCGCTGCTGGCCGGCGCCAATTCCATCTTCTACGGCGAAAAACTCCTGACCACGGGCAACCCGGACGTGGCGCGCGACCGTGCGCTGCTATCGCGCCTCGGCATGCAGGCCGAGCGCCCGGCCGGGACGGTGCGCGCAGCCTCGGCCTGACTGCCCGCTGAGGAAGAGCGTTGCACGCCGACCGCGCCGCCATCGCCACGGCACTCGCCGCGCTCGATGCGGGCGCGTTGCGCCGGCGCCGGCGCGTCATCGAGCACTATCCGCAGCCCGCTGACGGCACCCGCGCGAGCGTGGCCGGCCGGGTGGTGCGCTTGTTCTGCAGCAACGATTACCTGGGACTAGCGCGCCACCCGGAGCTGGCCGCCGCGCTCCAGGCTGCCGCGACGCAGTTCGGCGTGGGCAGCGGCGCGGCGCACCTGATCACCGGACACAGCCGGCCCCACCAGCAGCTCGAAGAGGAGCTGGCGGCTTACACCGGGCGCGAGCGCGCGTTGCTGTTCTCGACCGGTTACATGGCCAACCTCGGGGTGCTGGGCGCACTGGCCGGCCGGAACGAAGTGGTGCTGGAAGATCGCCTCAACCACGCCTCGCTCATCGACGGCGCGCGCGTGGCCGGCGCGCGGCTGGTGCGCTACGCGCACGGCGATGCGGCGGCGGCCGCGCTCGCGCTCGATGCGGAGCCGGACTGCACGCTGATCGCGAGCGACGGGTTGTTCAGCATGGACGGCGACGTCGCCCCGCTGCGCGAGCTGGCGGCGCTGGCGCGCCGCCAGCGCGCCTGGCTGCTGGTGGACGACGCGCATGGCCTTGGCGTGCTCGGCGCCCACGGCCGCGGTTCGCTCGAGCTCGCGGGCCTGGACAGCGCCGACGCACCGCTCCTGATCGGGACGCTCGGCAAGGCCATGGGCTGCGCGGGAGCCTTCGTGGCGGGCGATTCCGAGCTCGTCGAGCTGATCCTGCAGCGCGCGCGCACCTACATCTACACCACCGCGCTACCGCCCGCGCTGGCGGCGGCAGCGAGCGCCGCCTTACGGCTTGCCCAGCGCGAAAGCTGGCGGCGCGAGAAACTGCGGACGCTGGTGGCGCGCCTGCGCGCTGGCGCGGCGGCACTCGCGCTCCCGCTGCTGCCCTCGGACAGCCCGATCCAGCCCCTGATGGTGGGCGAAGCCGCGCGCGCGGTGCGCCTGAGCAATGCGCTGTTCGAACGGGGTTACTGGGTCACCGCGATCCGGCCGCCGACCGTTCCGCCCGGCAGCGCCCGGCTGCGGCTCACGCTCTCGGCGGCCCATAGCGAAGCGGACGTCGATCAGTTGCTCGCCGCCCTGGAGCGCGTGTGGCGCGAGGACGCCGGCCCATGAGCGGCAACGAGCCGTTCCGCCTGGATCGGCGCGCCGTGCAGCGCTCCTTCAACCGGGCGAGCGGCCACGCCCTGCCGGCCGCACACCTGCAGCACCGCGTGGGCGAGGAATTGCTGGAGCGCCTGGATTTCTTTCGCCTCGAGCCGCGCCTGATCCTCGACCTGGGGTGCGGCGCGGGCGCCGCGGCCATGCAGCTGCGGCGACGCTTTCCGCGCGCGCGGGTGCTCGGCATCGACTCGGCCTGGCGCATGGCCCGCGAGGCGCGCCGCCGCCAGCGCCTCTGGCGTCGCTTCGAGTGCATATGCGCCGACGCGCGTGCCCTGCCGCTGGCCGCGCACACGGTCGATCTGCTGTTCAGTAACCTGATGCTGCAGTGGTGCGACGATCCGGGGGCCGTGTTCGCCGAAGCGCAGCGCGTGCTGCGCCCGGGCGGACTGATGCTGTTCAGCACCCTGGGTCCCGAGACGCTGCAGGAATTGCGCACGGCCTGGGCGAGCGCCGACACGGCCTCGCACGTCAGCGCCTTCGCGGACCTCACGCGACTGGCCGCGGCCATGTCCGGGTCCGGTCTGAGCGAGCCGGTCGTGGACCGCGAACTGCGGCTCACACATTACCCTGACGTGCGCGCGTTGATGAACGAGCTGCGCACGCTGGGAGCGCGGCATGCGGCCGCGGACCGGCGCCGGAGCCTGACGGGGCCGGGCCGGCTCCGGGCCATGCTCGCGGCCTACGAGTCCGCGCGCACCGCGGCAGGGATTCCCGCCAGCTGGGAGATCATTTACGGCGCCGCCTTCGCCGGCGCGGCCCGGCCGGATCGGGCCGGCGGACACGAGGCCGGCGAATATGCCGTACCGCTGGGCGCGGTACGCCGCCGGGGACCCTCGCCGTGACCGGCGAGGCGTACTTCATTGCCGGCACCGACACCGGGGTCGGGAAGACCCGGGTCACCGCCGGCCTGCTCGCAGCCGGGCGGGCCGCGGGGCTTCGGGTTACCGGGATGAAGCCGGTGGCTTCCGGGGCGGAGCCGGTCTCGGGCCGGATGGCCAGTGCCGATGCCCTGCAGCTGGCTGCCGCCTCTGGCCAGACCGCCGACTACGGTGATCTCAACCCGTATTGCCTCGAAATGGCCGTTTCTCCGCATATCGCCGCAAAATTGGCTAATATCGTGATAGATATCGGCAAGATCGTGACAATTTCGAGAAAGCTGCAGGCGCAATCGGATTTACTCCTTATAGAAGGGGCCGGCGGTTGGTACACCCCCCTCAGCGAACAGGAGTCGATGGCGGACCTGGCCCGCGCCCTGGGCGTCCCGGTCCTGCTGGTGGTGGGCCTGAGGCTCGGCTGCCTCAACCATGCGCGCCTGAGCCTGGAGGCCATACGCCATGGCGGCTGCTGCTTTGCCGGCTGGATCGGCAGCCGCATCGATCCGGAGTTCATGGCGCCCGCGGAAAATCTGGCCACGCTCATCCACCTGTTGGGATGCGAACCGTTCGCACTGCTCCCGCACGCGGCGCGCAGCGATGGCGACGCCGCGCACTTGCGCGGCGCGCTGCGACGATTGCGTGCATCGCGTTGACCTGAATCACTTAAGTCGTTGAGTTGCGATAGAAAAGCCGCATCCGCTAAGATGCCGCCCCGTGAGCGGGCGCCCGCAGCACTTTTAGTCGTCGACGCGTCCTGGCCGAGCGCTTAAGGTGCGCTCAGGAATGCTGCGCGCCATAAATGGATCGCCGCCGCTGGCGAGTTGAGCCGGGAATCATCTAGGGCCAGTTAATGAATATAAAGAAACTCGGAACAGCCATTGCCACCGCCAGCGTCCTGGCGCTCGCCTCGCCCGCCGCGCTGGCCGCCTGGACGCTGAACATGACTCCGGGCATCACCGCCATTTCGCGGCGGGTGTACGAGCTGCACATGCTGATGTTCTGGTGGTGCGTGGCGATCGGCTTCTTCGTGTTCGGCTGGATGATTTATTCCATGGTGGCGTTCCGCAAGTCACGGGGCGCGGCGCCCGATGCCAAGCTGGTGCACAACACCAAGGCCGAGGTCATCTGGACGGTGCTGCCGGTGTTCATACTGATCGGCATGGCCGTGCCCGCGACGCGCACCCTGATCGAGACCGAAGACGCCACCAACACCGAGCTCACGATCCGCATCACCGGCTATCAGTGGAAGTGGGGCTACCAGTACCTCAACTCGGACGTCGAAGTGTTCTCGACCCTGGACCGGGCCAGCAACGCCGCGCGCCAGCTGGGTTCCGGCATCGATCCGAGCACCGTGCCGAACTACCTGCTCAACGTCGATCATCCGCTGGTCGTGCCGGCCGGCGTCAAGGTACGCCTGTTGATCACCGCGCAGGACGTGATCCACTCCTGGTGGGTGCCGGCGCTGGCGATCAAGAAGGACGCCATTCCGGGCTTCATCAACGAGGCCTGGTTCAAGATCGACGCGGACCGGACCGGCCTGTACCGCGGCCAGTGCGCCGAATTGTGCGGCCGCGATCACGGCTTCATGCCCATCGTCATCGACGTGCGCAGCAAGCCGGATTTCGAGGCCTGGCTCAAGACCCAGAAGGCGCTGCAGCGGCCGGCCGATCCGGTGCAGGCCGGCTAGACCGGAACGGCTCCCTTCGACCCGTAGAATTTTTCAAGTCTTAGTCGCGAGATCATCAACATGGCCTATACCGCAACCGCCGCAGCCCACGAGCATCACGACCACAAGCCGTCGGGCCTGTGGCGTTGGCTGTCGACCACCAATCACAAGGACATCGGCACGCTGTACCTGATCTTCGCGTGCGTCATGTTCTTCGTCGGCGGCGCGATGGCGATGGTGATCCGCCTCGAGCTGTTCAAGCCCGGCCTGCAGTTCGTCGACCCGGCGTTCTTCAATTCCCTGACCACGATGCACGCGCTGGCGATGATCTTCGGCGCCATCATGCCGGCGTGGGTGGGACTGGCCAACTGGATGATCCCGATGCAGGTGGGCGCGCCCGACATGGCGCTGCCGCGCATGAACAACTTCAGCTTCTGGCTGCTGCCCTTCGCCTTCACGCTGCTGCTGCTGGGCTTCTTTGTGCCGGGCGGGGCGCCGGCCGGCGGCTGGACGCTGTATCCGCCGCTGGTCCTGCAGGGCGGCGACTCGTTCCCGATGGCGATCTTCGCTATCCACCTGATGGGCGCCTCCTCGATCATGGGCGCGATCAACGTCATCGTCACGATCATGAACATGCGCGCACCCGGCATGACACTGCTCCGTATGCCGTTGTTCGTGTGGACCTGGCTGATCACCGCGTACCTGCTGATCGCGGTGATGCCGGTGCTGGCCGGCTCGGTGACCATGCTGCTGACCGATCATTTCTTCGGCACCAGCTTCTTCAGCGCCTCGGGCGGCGGCGACCCGGTGATGTTCCAGCACATCTTCTGGTTCTTCGGCCACCCCGAGGTCTACATCCTGATCCTGCCGGCCTTCGGCATCGTCTCGGAGGTCATCCCGACCTTCTCGCGCAAGCCGCTGTTCGGATACGACGCGATGGTCTATGCGACCGCCTCGATCGCCTTCCTGTCGTTCATCGTCTGGGCGCACCACATGTTCACGGTGGGCATGCCGCTGGCCGGTGAGCTGTTCTTCATGCTCTCGACCATGCTGATCTCGATCCCCACCGGCGTGAAGATCTTCAACTGGTGTGCCACCATGTGGCGCGGATCGCTGAGCTTCGAGCCGCCGATGCTGTTCGCGCTCGCCTTCCTGTTCCTGTTCACGCTCGGCGGGTTCTCCGGCCTGATGCTGGCGATTGCGCCGGCCGACTTCCAGTACCAGGACACCTACTTCGTGGTCGCACACTTCCACTACGTGCTGGTACCCGGATCCATCTTCACGATCATGGCCGGCGTGTACTACTGGCTGCCGAAGTGGACCGGCCACATGTACAGCATGACCCTGGGCAAATGGCACTTCTGGCTGTCGGCGATCTTCGTCAACGTGCTGTTCTTCCCCCAGCATTTCCTCGGCCTGGCCGGCATGCCGCGCCGGGTGCCCGACTACGCCACGCAGTTTGCCGACTGGAACATGGTCTCCTCGATCGGCGGCTTCGGCTTCGGGCTCTCGCAGCTGCTGTTCCCCTACATCATCTACAAGTGCATCCGCGGCGGCGAGAAGGCTACTGACCAGGTCTGGGAGGGCGCGCACGGCCTGGAATGGGAGCTGCCTTCGCCCGCGCCCTACCACACCTGGGAAGTGGCGCCGAGCATCGGTGTGATCCACCACGGCGCCGAGCACTGGACCGACGAAGGGGACGACTGACAATGGGCGACGAACTGCGCGAGCGACAGCGGCGCCGTGCGCGGCTGGCGGCTTTCGCGCTGATGTTGCTGGCCCTGGCGATCTACGGTGGGTTCATCCTGATGTCCGTGCGCCGGAGCCACCCGTGAGCGAACCGGCCCGCTGGCGCAGCGAAAACCGTCGCCTCACGGGCAAGCTCTGGTTGTTCGTCGCCGGCAGCTTCGCGTTTGGGTTTGCGCTGGTGCCCTTGTACCGGGTGCTGTGCCAGGTGACCGGTTTTGGCGACCAGAAGCTGCTGAGCGAGGCGGTGCCGGCGGCGCAGATCGGCACCGCCGATACCGCGCGCGTCGTCACGGTTGAATTCATGGGCAACCTGCCCACGGTCGGCAACTGGGAATTCCATCCCTCGCAGCCCTCGCTCCGCGTCCACCCGGGCCAGCTCTACGAGGCCAGCTTTGTGGCCCGCAACCTCACCGGCCACGACACCGTGGCGCAGGCCGTGCCCAACATCGCGCCCGGCGAGGCGGCCGCCTGGTTCCACAAGACCCAGTGCTTCTGCTTCTCGCCCCAGGCGTTCAAGCAGGGCGAGGAGCGCGTGCTGCCGGTGCGTTTCTTCCTCGATCGCGCGCTGCCGGTCTACATCGACCGCGTTACGCTCAGCTACACCTTCTACGACAGTCCGGCCCGAGTCGCCGCCCGCTAGTGGCGCGCTACCCTTAGGAAACACTCATGTCCCAGCCCCACGCCCCGGCCGATTCCAGCAAGTACTACCTGCCGCACGGCACGCCCTGGCCGATCATCGGCTCGGTGGCGCTGTTCTCGACCATGCTCGGCGTGGTCGCCTGGCTCAATGAGTGGTTCGGGCCGGAACTGTTTGCGCTCGGCCTGGTGCTGCTGGCCGTGATGTTTATCGGCTGGTTTCGCACCGTCATCGGCGAGAACCAGCAGGGCGTGTACAACCTCGACGTCGACCGCTCGTTCCGCATGGGCATGATGTGGTTCATCTTCTCCGAGGTGATGTTCTTCGGGGCGTTCTTCGGTGCGCTGTTCTACGCGCGCACGCTCTCGGTGCCCTGGATCGGCGGCGAAGGGGTGAAGATCTTCAACAAGCTCTTCCTGTATCAGGGCTACGACGCCGGCTGGCCCACCAACGGTCCGGCCAGGCTCGGGCCGCGCGCCGACGGCAGCTTCGAGGTCATCCCGGCCTTCGGGGTGCCCGCGCTCAACACCGCCATCCTGCTGACCTCGGGAGTGACCATCACCATTGCCCATCACGCGCTGCGGGCGGGCCATCGCGGCATGCTCAAGCTGTTCCTGGCGCTGACCTTCCTGCTCGGCTTCCTGTTCGTGACGCTCCAGGCCCACGAGTACGGGGAAGCCTACACGCACAAGGGACTGCAGCTGAGCACCGGCATATACGGCTCGACCTTCTTCATGCTGACCGGCTTCCACGGCCTGCACGTGACCATCGGCGCCATCATGCTGACGATCATCTGGCTGCGCACCCTGCGGGGACATTTCACGCCGACGCGGCATTTCGGCTTCGAGGCCGTGGCCTGGTACTGGCACTTCGTCGACGTGGTGTGGCTCGGGCTGTTTATTTTCGTCTACTGGATCTAGCCTGGCCACTGCGGCGCCGGCGCCGCATGTTCAGGGTCGGGGCGCCGTTCCCGGCGGATGATGGCTCGCGTCGTACGCGGCGATGTCCGCCGCTCCGATATTCTCGGCCTTCCAAAGCATCGCCCGGTGGATGCGGTTCCAGCCGCTCGGGTGGTCGTACAAGAGCGCTTCTTCCAGCGGCCCGGGTTGCATCTTGCGGTACTCGGACACGTGCAATGCCGCCTTGGCGAAGCCGTCAGGCTGGCGCGCCGCGTTGAGGCCAAACGCATCGGCCTCGATCTCCATGTTGCGCGTCACGGTATTGAGCAGCGGCGTCAGCACAAACAGATAGACCGAAAATAGCGCCACCAGCAGCGGAAACCCGGCCACGTCGGTGACGCCGCGAATGCCCCAGGCTCGCACGTAGCGCCTCGACAACCGGTCGAAGGCCCACCACAGAAACGCAAAGCCGACGACCACGATGACGCCCTGCTCCACCAGGCCCTTGTACTGGTGGTTGAGCACGTAGTGGCCCATCTCGTGCCCGAGTACGGCCTCGACTTCCTCGGGCGCGGCCCGCTTGATCAGATTGTCATTCAGGCTGATCTGGGCGGTACCGAGCAGGCCGCTGACGTGGGCGCTCATCTTGGTGGTCTGCTTGGAAGCGTCGAACTCGTAGATCTGGCGGACCGGGATCGCGTTGGCGCGCGCCATGGACAGCAGCTGCTGCTTGAGCGGGCCTTCGGCCAGCGGATAGAACTTGTTGAGCACCGGCTCCAGGTAGCTCGGACTGATCACAATCTGAAATGTCAGCAGCAGCATGGAGACCAGCGCGCCCCACAGCCACCAGTTGCGGGTGGACTTGCCTACCACGGCATACAGCACCGCGAGGGCCGGGGGGATCAGGATCAGCGAGATCAGCAGTTCCTTGAACTGGTCCGTCAGCCAGCCGAACGCGGTCTGGTTGGACATCCCGTACTGGTGTTCCCGGAAAAATCCTTCGTACGCCGACCACGGCAGGATCAGCAGCGTCGTCAGCGCGACGTACAGGAGCGCATAGACGGCCACCTGCAGCCACTTGTGCGCCGTCACACGCTCGCCGAAATCCCGCATGCGCCGCGACAGCGGGGTGAACAGCAGCAGCGCCGCCACTGCCAGGCCCACCACGAAGTCCCAGAGTGTCAGCCAGTAACCGCCCTCGAAATAGCGATCCGAGCGGATCCGCGCCGGCGTGGACAGGGTCGCCATGTAGGCCGCGGTGGCGCGCTCGGCATCGAAGCGTGCCGGGGCGGCCGCCGGGGCGGGGAGCGGCACCATGTGCTCGGCCAGCGCCACCCAGCGGCCATCGTGCCTGCGGTAGGTCGCGGTGATCCGCAGCACCTGGCTGTAGGGCTGGCCGGCCCGCAGCGCGTGCACCGTGTCGAGCTCCGTGACCACCGCGGTGTCCCCGGCCAGCACGAACGCCTGATCGCTCAGCTCCTGGGAGACGATGCGCTCGGCGTCCGCGCCGATCACCTCGCGAATGAACTCCGCCTTGCCGACCGGTTTGCCGGCTCCGAAGGTGCTGACGAACCGTTCATCGAGGATGCGCCCCAGGGCGACCGCATCGCGGTTGATCTCGGCCGCGGTCCATTCGAGCTCCAGCCGGCGCAACTGCTGCTGCGCGTCATCGGCGCCGGTCGCGGCAAGTGCCAGCCCGCCCGGAGCCAGGCAGCACACGCCGAGCCATGCGAGCAGGCGGGCGCGGACCCTCAAGCGAGTGCGCCCCGACCGCGCAGCGCGCGCTGCAGGGCCGCCCGGGCCAGCAGGCGCGTCGAGTCGAGCGTCGGCAGGGGCGAGTTTGAATCGTCGATGATCAGGGGGATCTCCGTGCAACCCAACACCACCGCGTCACAACCGGCCTGCTGCAGATGGCCGATGACCTGGCGGAAATAGGCGACGGATTCGGCCCGGAAGATTCCGCGCACCAGCTCGTCCATGATGATGCGGCTGATCTGCGCGCGTTCCTCGGGCGGCGGGCGCAGCGCCTCGATGCCCTGCGCGTCAAGCTTCCGCGGATAGACTTCGCTGTCCACCAGCCATTGCGTGCCGGTCAGCCCGACGCGCCGGAATCCGCGGGCCGCGGCCGCGGCCGCAACCACCTCGGCGATGTGCAGCCAGGGGAGCGGCGATTGCGTCTCGATCAGGGGCAAGGCCTGGTGGATGGTGTTGTCGGGACAGATCAGGAAGTCGGCGCCGCAGCGGGCCAGCTTCTCGGCCGAGGACAGCATCAGCGCCCCGACCCCCGCCCAGTCGTTGCGATCGAGGTGCGCGACGTATTCGGCCAGCGAATGTGTGTGCATGGAGATTTCCGGGTGCGCGTGCGGTCCCAGGTACTGCGCGCCTTCGGCGCAGATGGTTCGATAGCACAGCGCTGCGCCCTCGGCGGAGCAGGCGACAATACCGACGTGTCCGGTCATGGTGATCTTGGGTGGCCGCGGCCAATCAACGGAAATGGCGCCAATGCACCGGTTCAGCATAGCAGAGCAGCGGATGGCGGCACGAGACTCCCCTGCGCCGCCGCCGACGCTCAGCTAGACTCCGCGAAAACCCACAGCGATTGCATTCCCGCATGAACCGTGATTCCCAGCCGGGCGGCGCGCCCGGGCTTACCCGGGCGCTGCGCACTTCTGATCTGGTGTTGCTGTACGTCGCCACCGTCGTCGGCCTGCGCTGGCTGTCGACCGCGGCACAATTTGGGCCGGCGAGCCTCACGCTGTGGGCATTGGCCTGTCTGATGTTCTTTGTGCCGTGCGGATTCGCGATCCAGGAGCTGAGCTCGCGCATTCCCCACGAAGGCGGCCTGTACCTGTGGACCCGGACGGCGTTCGGTGAGACGCACGGGTTCCTCGCCGGCTGGGCCTACTGGCTGCAGAATCTGGTGTTCTTTCCATCGCTGCTGCTGCTCATCTCCGGGGTGGCGCTGCACATCGCCGGCCGCTCTTTGCTGTCGCTGGCCGACAGTCCGCTGTACAACGGACTCTTCTGCATCGGCCTGTTGTGGGCGATCACGCTGCTCAACATCGTGGGACTCCGGCGTGCCAAGTGGTTGCAGAACATCGGCGGTATCGCGTCCCTGGCCACTGCCCTGCTGGTCATGGCCGGAGGGGCGCTCGCCTGGTGGCGCTATGGTTCGGCGACACCGCTGAGTGCTGCGAGTCTGGTGCCGACATGGAGCTCACCGCTGACGCTCAACATCTTCGCGATCCTTCTGCTCGCGTACACCGGCCTGGAGCTCGGACCGATACTTGGGGACGAGATCCAGGACTCGGCCCGCTCCGTGCGCCGCGCGGTGCTGATTTCCGGCGTGCTCATTGCCTTCATCTACATCGCCGGCACCGCCGCACTGCTGGTCGCGTTTCCGGCCAGCCAGATCAGCGCGGTCAGCGGCATACCGCAGGCGATGGAAGCCATCGGCCAGCGCGGCGGCCTCCCGGGGTTCGGGGTGCTCGCCGCCGTGCTGATGACGATCACGGCCACCGGCGGCCTGGGCGGATGGGTCACCGGCATGGCGCGACTGCCGTTCGTGATGGGCCTCGGGCGCTACCTGCCGGAGCGGCTCGGGGCTCTTCACCCGAAATACGGCTCGCCGCATGTCGCACTGCTGGCTCAGGCCGGCGCGGTCTCGCTGGTACTGCTCGCTGCGATATCGGGATCGACCATCCGCGAGGCCTACCAGCTGCTCATTGACATGACGGCGGCCCTCAACTGCGCCGTGTACGTGTATATCTTCGCCTCGCTCCTGGCGCTGCGGGTACGCGCTGCCGGCAGGAACGAGGGCATTGCGCTGATTCCCGGAGGCTTCGCGACCTGCGCGCTGGTGGCGGTGGTCGGCGCCGGCGTCTCGGCCTTTGCCACGGTCGTGGCTATGATTCCGCCGACCGGCACTGCCAATCCCGCGCTGTTTCTCGCCAAGGGCATTGGCGGCTGCGCATTGATCTTCGCGGTCGGATGGCTGCTTTGCCGGCTGGCCCAGAGGCGCCGCCGGCTCGCGCGCTAAGGGCCGCCCTGAGACCGACCCGGTCCGCTGGCATCACACCGGGCGGATCGCTAACATTTGCCCATGAGCACCGAGAAACCCAGCGTCTGCCCGCTCGACTGCCCGGACACCTGCAGCCTGTCGGTGACCGTGGCCGACGAGCAGGTGATCGCGGTCCGCGGTTCCAAGGCCAATCCCCTCACGCACGGTGCCATCTGCGCCAAGGTGGCCAAGTACTACCCGGAATTCGTGCACGGCCCCAACCGCCTGCGCTACCCGTACAAGCGCATCGGCGCCAAGGGCGAGGGCCAGTTTGCGCGGATCGGCTGGGAGGAGGCGCTGGACATCATTCACGAGCGCGTCAGCGGCGTCATCGAACGCCACGGGCCGCAGGCCGTGCTGCCGTTCAACTACGCCGGCCCGCAGGGAATCCTGGCGGGCGACTCAATGTCATTGCGCTTCTTTCACAAGCTGGGCGCCACGCAGCTCAAGCGCAATCCGCTGTGCGGCGGCATCCGCACCGAGGCCTATGCCGGCACCTTCGGCGAGTGTCCCGGCACCCCGCTCCAGCAGGTGAGCCTGGCCCAGCTGATCATCGTCTGGGGCAACAACGCGACGGTCTGCAACCTGCATCTCATGCGGCAGATCAACGCCGCCAAGCACAACGGCGCCAGGCTGGTCGTGGTCGACCCGCGGCGCATCAAGGTCGCCGAGCAGGCGCACCTGCACCTGGCCGTGCGCCCGGGCACGGACGTGGTGCTGGCCTGGTCGCTGGCGGCGGAACTGGAGCGCAGCGGCGGGCTCGATCGCGCCTTCATAGACCAGCACGTCCTGGGGTTCGAGTCTTACATGGCCGAAGCACGCGCCTATCCGGCCGAGCGCGCGGCGGAGATCTGCGGAGTCCCGGCGGACGATATCCGCACGCTGGCGCGCTGGTATCGCGAGGCGACGCCTGCGACCATCGCCTGGGGCAACGGACTGGAGCGCAACCAGAATGGCGGCTCGGGCGTGCGCGCCATCGCGGCGCTCCCGGCTCTCGCCGGCAAGTTCGGGGTTCCCGGGGGCGGCCTGGTCGCGGCCGCCGGCGACGCGTTTCCCACCGATTCCGACCGGCTCACGCGCGTGGACCTGGTGCCGCCGGGCACGCGCACGGTCAATATCCTGGACGTCGGCACGCTGCTGCTCGATCCCACGCTCGAGCCGCCCCTGCAGGCATTATTCATCTACAACCACAACCCGCTCGTCGTCCACCCCGACCAGAATCGCATGCGCCGGGCCCTGGCGCGCGAGGACCTGTTCATCGTCGGCATCGAAATCGCGCTGACCGACAGCATGCAGTACGCCGACGTCCTCCTGCCCGCCTGCACCCACTTCGAACAGGCCGACATCCACGCGGCCTACGGCCAGCAGTACCTGCAGCGGAGCGAACCGGTCATCGCGCCGGTCGGCGAGAGCCTGCCCAACACCGAGATCTTCCGCCGGCTGGCTGCGCGCTTCGGTTTCGACGACCCGGCCTTCACCCTGAGCGATTCCGAACTGATCGACGTCGCGATCGACGGGAACGATCCGCGCATGCGCGGCGTGCGCCCCAGCCAGCTGCCGCTCGAGCGTGCCCTGAGCATGGAGTACGACGGCGAAGAGCCGGTGCTGTTCCGGAACGTGTGGCCCACCACGCGCAGCGGCAAGATCGAGCTGCAATCCTCGCTCCTCGGCGAGCGCTACGGCGCCGAACTCCCGACCTTCCGGCCCGTGCACTCGTCCTATCCGCTGACCCTGATCAGCCCGGCCTCCGACAAGCGGATCACCTCCACGTTTGGCGGGCTGGTGGCGAGCGATGCGACCCCGGTGCTCGACATGCATCCGCTCGACGCCGCCGGCCGCAATCTCCTCGACGGGCAGTGGGTGAAAGTGTGGAACGACCTGGGCGAGGTGTACCTGCCGCTGCGGATTACCGACGCGGTGCGCCCCGGGGTGGTGTGCTCGGAAAAGGGGGCGTGGCTGCGCACCAGTTCCAACCGGCAGACGATCTCGGCGCTGGCACCGCTCCACAAGGCCGACCTGGCCGGGGGCGCCTGTTTCAACGACGCGCGCGTCGAGGTGGCGACGCACCGGCAAGCCGCCGCGCCCTAGCCTGCGATCAGCTCCACGCGCTCGACGTCGGCGCCGCTCGGATCGTGCCGCTCGGTATTGAAGGACACGATCAGGAATGGCCGCTCACCGGTGTTCTTGAAGGCGTGCGCGACCCCGGGCGGAAACTCGAAGCGCCACACCTCGCCCGCGGGCACCTGCACCTCGCGGGTCGCGCCGTCCTCCTGGTAGCGCACCAGCGCCGCTCCCGACACGCTGCTGAATTCCGTGCCGCGCAGGTGGCGGTGGTTGCCGCGCACCGCGCCGGGCTCGCTGATCACCGCGTGCACGTTGCGCCAGCCGGCGAGCAGCGGCGGCTCCAGCGGCTCGAAGACGGCGCCGCGCGCGTCGGCGTGGACGGTGAGCTTGGTGATGGCCACGCGGGCCGGAGCGGGAGTTGCCATGGAGGGCCCGGAGCTAGCGCAGCAGCCGGTCGAGGGTGGCGAGCGGCACGGCACCCTCGCTGAGCGCCCGCTCGTGGAATGCCTTCAGTGAGAAGTCCTTCGGGTGGCGCTGCTGGTAGTGCGCGCGCACTTCGTTCCAGCCCTTGCCGCCGGCGTAGTACATGTCCAGCTGGCATGAGGTGAGCTGCGCACGCTGCAGCTTGGCGACGGCCTCCTCGCGCTCCTGGTAGGTCTGGTTGATCATGAAATCGAGCGCCTGCTGGTCGGTCATGCCCATGGTCTGCATGCGGATGTCGAGGATCGTGTTGCCTATCGCGCGCAGCGTCCACTTGAGCAGCGACAGCCGCAGGTTCGGATCATGGTTCAGGTAGCCCTCGTCGGTCATGAGCTGCTGGGCGTAGACCGCCCAGCCCTCGACGTACGGTCCGTTGCCCCAGACGTTGCGCAGCACCCGGCGCACCGCAGGCTCGATGCGGTTGGCGTATTCCGCCTGCACGTAGTGGCCGGGCATGGCTTCGTGAATGGTCAGCTGCTGCAGGCCGAAATAATTGTACTCGCGCAACTTGGACTCGACGCGTTCCGAGGGCCAGTCGCTCGGAATCGGCGTCACCCAGTAGTACGCGCCGAGCTGCGGCTCGAGGGCCGGGGCGGGATTGAAGCCGCCCACCCCGTAAGCGCCGCGCATGAACACCGGGGTGTCGATGACGGCGAGGTTGCCGTTGTCGGCGAGCGTGAGCAGATCCTTCTGCTTCACGAATTCCGTCGCTTCGGCCAGCGTGCGCCGCGCCTCGTCCATGTAGGTGGCGGGCGTGGCGTGCTGGCTCGCCATCGCGGCGAGCGCCGCGGCCACCGTGCGGGGCGCGGCCAGCCGCACCATCTGCGCGCGGCTCGCGGCGAGGTCCGCTTCGGCGGCGGCCAGCAACTGTGCCGGGCTGTGCCCGGTGTGCAGCGTGTAGCGGCACTTGCGCTCGTAATTCTGCTTGCCGAGCCGCCAGTCGCTGGTCTTGGCCGCGAGGGTCGTGGCCAGGTAGCCGTTCAGGTCGCGGAGCGCTTGCAGCGCCGCGCTGGCCGCCGCCGCGTAGGGCGCGCCCAGTGCGGCGGGCACCTGCGCGCGCAGGGTCTTGTCGACCAGTTCGATGTTGCCCTCATTTTCCTCCCGGGCCACGCGGTTCCACACTTCGGGCGCGTCGCGCAGGTTGGCCTTGGCCTGCGCCACCAGCGCCGGCAGTCGCTGCAGGCGCCCGATCAGGTCCTGGAAACGCACTTCGGGCGGGGCGTAATTCAGCACGAAGGGCGTGTACAGTCCATTGCCGATCAGTTCCACGTACAGCGTGGGGTTGTGGCGGTAGTCCTGGATGCGGTCGAGCTCCAGGAGCTTCAGGTTGACGGCGTCCCGGATGACGTCCAGATCGGCCAGGCGCTCGGCGTCGAGGCCGGCGTGCTGCAGGGCATCGAGGCGATGCAGGACCTGACGATTGAACTGGCGGAGCTTGTCCAGGCCGGCGGGGCTGTAATCGTCCCAGACTCCGTCCAGGCGCAGCTGCCCGTGCACGTGGTAACCCGCGGCGGAGGCGGCCACCGGCGCCAGCGCCAGGCTCCGGTAGACGAAATCACTCACCAGCGCATCGGCGCTGGCCGCCGGCGTCGCCGCCGGTGCGCCCGCGCTTGCCAGCCGTGCCGCCACGAGCAGACTGAATACGAGCGGCCCTTTCTTCATGGTGGGCTCACTGCCTCGGTGCCAAACGGCGCCTCGTTACGCCATGGCGCCATCAGTGCGTGATCACCGTCTCGGAGAAGGCATAGTAGTCTGCGTCCTCCAGGGCCAGCGTGCCCTGCGCCGTGTTGAAATGGCCCATGGCCTCATCGGTGCGAAACCAGACGGGCTTGCCGCCGCTGCTTGCCGCCAGCAGGCGCGCCCCGAATTTTCCGCTCTCCCAGGGCTGCACCCGATTGTCGTTCAGGCCGACGATCAATAGCACGGGCGGATAGGCGGTGCCCGGCCGGATCCGCTGATAGGGATCCATGGCCGCGAGCGCGTGCAGGCCGGCCGACGTTGCCGGGTCACCCAGCTCGGAGATCTGGTTGGCCCCGTTCTGGGCCGCCAGCAGGCGGCTCGGGTTGAGTTCTCCCGACTGGATCACGACCGCCCCAAACAGCTCCGGATTGCGGGTCATGGCCCCACCGACCAGGATCCCGCCCATGCTGCCGCCGAAGGCAACGACCCGGGCGCGTCCGCTCCAGCCGCGCTGGATCAGCGACTCGGCCGCGGCCACGAAGTCCTCCACGCCGCGTTCCTTGTGCGCGCCGCTCCCCGCCACGCGCCATTGATCGCCCTTTTCACCGCCGCCGCGCACGTGGGCCACGGCATAGACGTGTCCGGCCGCGACCCATTCCAGCGTCAGGGGATCGAACAACGGTTGCTGACTGATGCCGTAGGCGCCGTAGCCTTCCAGTATGGCCAGCGCACTGCCGTCGGATCGCGCATCGCGGCGGTGCAGGATCGTCAAGGGCACTTCGGTCCCGTCGGCGCTGCGCGCCGTCACTTCTTCGGACACGATCGCCGAATAGTCCGCCGGGGAATCGGCCCCGAGCTTGAGATCGAGTGGCGCCGCGTTCGGCGCAGAGCCGCGGTACGCCGCGCGCGGCCGCGTCCAGTCCTGCAGCGTGAACACCACGCCCGGCGCGCGCGGATCCGCGACAAACAGATAGATCGCCCCAGCGAAGGGCAGCGACAGCCGCACCGGCGCAGAGTTCGGATAGGCACTGCGCAGGATTTCCTCCGGACCGCCCTGCATGCGCTTGATGTAGAGTGCGTCGCTCGCCGCGGCCAGACCGGTGATTACCGCCTGCGGATCCTCGGCCTGCAACACCGTGGTACGTCCGAGTTTGCCGTCGCTGTCGATGTACGCGGTCAACACCTGTCCGTTCGGGTGATCGCGCATACTGGTCCAGTACAGCCGGTTGCCCGAGAGCGCGTACTGCTGCACGTTATCTTCATAACCAATGGGGCAGTTCCAGGCGGCGTTGGCGCGCAAGGCCGCGATTCTCGGGGCCACGCACACCCGCGCCTGGGCGCGCGCACCGCCCAGCGTCAACAGTGCGAACGGCGAGCGGTCGGACAGCTCCACCACCGGGAATTCGCTCGGATTCATCTCGACCCGGGGATTCAAGCCGCGCGCGAACAATACCGGGTCGTCCGCGCTCGCCGCACCGATGCGATGCAGCCGGACGCGCTGGTTCAGCATCGGATCGGTGGCGTCGCGCTGTGCGGCCGGAGCCAGCTGCGTGTAGGCGAAGGCGCTGCCGTCCGGCAGCCAGCTCACCGGCAGTTCGCCCCACACCTCGTCGACCGCATCGCTCAGCGGACTCGCGTCGCTCACCTTCAGCACCTGCACGCGGGTGACCTCGGAGCCGCCGTGCTGCACGTTGATCGCCACCCGCAGCCCGTCCGGAGAGGGACTGTATTCGGTGATCGAGCCCGCCGCCGAACCCGCGCCAGGATCGAACAGCACGCGTTCGTGCCCGTCCGGGTCACGAACCATGAGCACGCCTTCGCGTCCCTGGAGCAGACGCATGAAAAATATCCGGCCCCCCATCGGCCGCTGCAGCCGGTTGACAGTACCCGCCCGTGCCACCTGCTGCAGCCGCTCGCGCCAGAAGGCCAGCCGCGGCGAGGCATCGAGCCGGCTGCGCCCATACTGTCCCTGGGCCCTGAGCCAGGTGGAAAATTCGGCGTTGTCCTTACCCTCCATCCAGCGGTAGGGATCAGGCAGGCGCAGTCCAAAAGCCTCGTCAGCGGCCTCCACGGTGCGGGCGGTCGGCGCTGCGAGTTCCGCGCACCGGGAGCTTTGCGCCAGCAGCACGCTGGACAGCAGCGCGACAAGTGTGAAAACCTTCATGGCTGGCCCCCGGGGCGACTTGGTGTTGTTTTCGCTCGATCATAGCGAAGGGCTCCGGGTGCGGCAACGGAGTCCGGCGTGGCCGGGACGCCACTGCGCTTACCCGCAATGGAATAAAATCAGCTTGCTCCGTGCATCGAAATCGGGGAATCACTGACATGCGCACCGCACCCGCCCTGTCCGCACTGATGGCTGGCCTGCTGCTTCCCTCGGCCTGGGCGGCCGCCGATACGGCGCCGGGTCCCGCCGCAACCGAGGATCGGTATCTCTGGCTGGAACAGGTGGACAGCCCGCGCGCCATGGACTGGGTGCGGGCCGAGAACGCCAAGACCGCGGCCGTGCTCGAGCAGGATCCGCACTATCCGGGCATGTACAAGGACGCGCTGACCATCGCGCAGGCGCAGGACCGCATCCCGCAGCCCAGCAGCATCGGCGGGCAGATCTACAATTTCTGGCAGGACGCCAGTCACGCGCACGGCCTGTGGCGACGCACCACGCTGAAGGAATACCGGCAGGCGAACCCCTCCTGGACGCCGGTCCTGGATCTCGATGCCCTGTCGGCCGCCGAGAAGGGCAATTGGTTCTGGAGCGGCGCACGCTGCGCGGAACCCGCCGAGCGCCTGTGCGTGCTCGCGCTCTCGGACGGCGGCGAGGACGCGGTCACCGAGCGCGAGTTCGACCTGCGGTCGGGCAAATTCGTGCCGGGCGGCTTCGAATTGCCCAAGGGCAAGCAGACTTCGGCCTGGGAGAACGAGAATTCCCTGCTGGTGAGCCGGGAATGGTCGCCCGGCGAGCTGACGGCCTCCGGCTATCCGTACATCGTGAAGCGCCTGGCGCGCGGCCAGCCGCTGACGGCCGCCAAGGAAGTGTTCCGCGGAATGCCCAGCGACGTGGGCGTCGATCCGATCACGTTCAATGACGGCGACGGTCACCAGGCGTTGATCATTCAGCGCGAGGTCACCACCTTCGAGTCCGAGTTCCACCTGGTGACGGCGCAGGGCGTGAAGAAGCTGGCGCTGCCGCGCAAGGCCGCCATCACCGGCCTGGTCGCGAACCGCCTGGTCATCGAGCTGCGCGAGGACTGGAAGACCGGCAAGGGCGAGGTGATGCCCCAGGGTGGGGTGGTGGCGATCGATCTGGCCAGCGCGAGTGCCGCGCCGGACAGGCTGCGGCCGACGCTGGTGTACGCCCCCTCGGCACGCAAGGCCTTCGCGGAGGCCTTCCCGGCGAAGAATTACCTGCTGCTCACCGAGCTGGACAACGTCAAGGGCCGCGCCTACGTGTACGCGCCCGGGAAAGCCGGCGCGTGGTCGCACCGCGCGCTCGCGCTCCCCGACAACGCCACCATCGACATCGTCGATACCGACCTGCACAGTGACCTGGCCTTTCTGAGCGTCACCGGGTTCCTGACACCATCGAGCCTGTGGCTTGCGGACCTGAAGGGCAGCGAACTGGCCGTGGTGAAGACGCTGCCGCCGAAATTCGACGCCTCGCGCCTCAAGACCGAGCAATTCGAAGCGGTCTCGAAGGACGGGACCCGGGTGCCCTACTTCGTGGTGCACCGTACCGACATCAAGCTCGACGGCAGCACGCCGACCATCATGACGGCGTACGGCGGATTTCAGATCTCGGAGACGCCCTATTATTCGGGCACCAACGGCAAGTTGTGGCTGGAGCGCGGCGGTGCGTTCGTGCTGGCCAACATCCGCGGCGGCGGTGAATTCGGGCCGGCCTGGCACGAGGCGGGCCTCAAGACGCAGCGCCAGCGCATCTACGACGACTTCAGCGCGGTCGCCCAGGACCTGATGGCCAAGGGATACACCAGCCCGGCGCGCCTGGGGATCAGGGGGGGTTCCAACGGCGGGCTGCTGATGGGCGTCGAATTCAATCAGCATCCGGAGCTGTGGGGCGCGGTCGATATCGAGGTGCCGCTGCTCGACATGATGCGCTACGAACAGATTGCCGCGGGCAGCTCGTGGGTCGGCGAGTACGGGAGCGTTTCAGTTCCCGAGGAGCGCGCGTTCCTCGCCTCGATCTCGCCCTACCAGAACCTCAGGGCCGGAGTGCACTACCCCTTGCCCCTGGTGTGGACCACGACCAAGGACGATCGCGTCGGCCCGCAGCATGCGCGCAAGTTTGCCGCCAAGCTCTCCGAGCTCGGAGTCCCGTACCTGTATTACGAAGTCATCGAGGGTGGCCACGGGGCCGGCGCGACCCTCGAGGAGAAATCGGCGATGATCGCGCGGGAATTCACCTACTTCGCGCGCCAGCTCTCGCTCCCCTGAGCGGCTCAGGGCCCGCTGCCGCGGCGGCGCCAGAAGAAATAGCCGCGGCCCCCGGGGCGCTCGATGCGCCGGCTCGCCTGGAGCCCCGCAGCCCCCAGCGCCTGCTGGCCGGGGAGCAGCGAGGGCGGGAGCAGCGTCAGTTGCGCCGTCGCCTCGTGCCCGCGCAGATACTCGCGCCACTTGACCTGCGACCAGCCGTGGCCTGGAACCAGGCTCATGACCACGGTGTCCGGTGCCGCGCGCAGCCGCCCCGCCAGCTCGGCGGCGGCGGCGGCGTCTGCGGCATCGATCGCGCTCCAGCTTCCCCGGGGCAGATACAACTGCGCCCAGGCGAGAGTGGTTTCGTCCGGATTCCAGAGCAGCAGCGGCCTGGAGCCGGCGACCTGCGCCACCCGCGACGCCAGAGCCGGCAGGTCCTGGACGCGATTTGCGGCACCGACCAGGCTGACGGTGCCGAGCGAGAGCAGCAGGCTCCAGCTCGCCGCGAGCCCGAGGATATTCATCGCCACCGACCGGCTGGCAAGAAAGCCAAACCTCAGGCTCGAGGCCAGCGCCGCGATCGCGGCGAGCGCGCTCAGCAGCACTACCCCGGCGCTGGCGCGCTCCACGGTCCACTGCAGGGCGAGCGTAGCGGCCAGCACCAGGGCGGCGAGCAGCGCGATCAGGAGCGCGGTGACGGCCAGCGTGTACCGCACGCGCGCGGCCTCGCGGGCCCAGAGCCCCACCAGCAACGCAAACCCGATCATGCACGGTGCCGCGTAGATGCCGCGCGCGGTGGTCGCCAGCGACAGCAGCAGCAATCCCGGCAGCGCCGCGCACAGCGCGAAACGCCAGGCCGGACGCTGCGGGCCCGCGCGCCAAGCGCCCGGCCCGGCCGCCCACACCGCCGCGCCGACCAGGGCGGTCCAGGGCAGCAGGTAGAGCGGCAGCTCAAACAGGTACTTGCCCGGCACGTTCGGGTGGCCGCTCGAATAATCGAAGTGCCCCGCGGCGGCGATGGGCAGCGCGCGGCCGAGCAGATTGTCCCAAAACAACACGCGCAGTAACTGCGGACCGTTGGGCAGCGCCGCCACTCCCAAGGCCCAGGCGGCGATGCACCCCGCGGGCAGCAGCGCCCCGAGATACAGCTCCCACCGGCCGAACTCGCGCCAGCGGCGCTCCCAGCCGATAAAGCACAGGTACGCCAGCACCGGCACCAGCCAGGCGGCAAAATTCTTCGCGAAGAATGCCAGGGTCAGCCCCAGGTGCATCACCAGGTAGGCGCGCCACCGGACGTGGCCCGTGCCGGCGACTCCGTCCGCGGCGGTGAGCGCGGCGTACATGCCCGCCAGCGCCATCGTGACGCCGGCGAGCAGCAGTGCGTCGGTGTCGAGCCAGACCTGCACCTGGTACACCAGTGCGCCGGTGGCAAACACCAGGGCGGCGGCCGGCGCCGCGACCCCGCCGGCCGCGTTCCTGCCGAGCAGCAGGCGCGCCAAGCACCAGACCGCCAAGAATCCCGTCAACGCATAGGCCAGCTGGGGCAGGCGCGCAGCGCCCGCATGCACGCCGAACAGCGCCATCGCCCCGCCGGACAGCCAGTAGCTCAGGGGCGGTTTCTCGGCAAAGGGCACGCCCGCCAGTGCGGGGAGCGCGGCCCAGTTTCCGCTCATCGACGCGGCGAGCGCTGCCTCGCGTGGCTCGTCGGGCGTCCACAGGCCGCGTCCGAACAGTCCCGCGCACCACAGCAACAGCAGCAGCGCGACGGTGCAGGCCAGCGGCCGTCTGCACTCGGCGCCGAGCGCACTCACGGTTTCGCCACCGCCACGATCCGCACGCCACAGATCACCAGCGCCGCGCCCAGCAGTTGCAGGGCGCCGAGCGGTTCCCCGAGCACGAGCCAGGCCAGCAGCAGCGTGATCACCGGTCCGAGCGAGCCGACCATCGCCGTCGGCCCGGCACCGAGCTCGCGCATCGCCACCGTCACGAACCAGACCGGCAGCACCGTGGAGAACACGGCCATCGCCATCCCCAGCACCTGCACCTGCCAGGGTTGCGCGACGATGGTGGCGAGGGGGCGCAGCACCATGAACTGTGCCAGTGCCAGCAGGCAGGCGATGGTGGTCCCCCAGGCCGCGACGCGCGCCGGCCCCAGGCGCAGCAGCAGCGGGCCGGCACGCAGCAGGTAGAACGCGTAACTCACCGCGCTCGCAAACACCAGCGCACTGCCGACCAGGATGCCGCGGCCTCCGGAGTGCAGATCGTGCGTGACGACCAGGGCGACACCGGCGTAGCACAGAAGCAGCGCGCCCCAGGTGGCGCGGCTCGGCGCGGTGCGCGTGCGCCAGGCCGTGAACAGCACGACCATGGTCGGATAGGTGAACAGGATCACCCGCTCGAGGGCCGCAGAGATGTACTGCAGGCCGAGAAAATCCAGATAGCTCGCCAGGTAATAGCCGAGCACACCCAGCAGCGCCAGGGCGCGCCAGTCCGCGGCGCTGATGGGTGCCGCGGCGCTGCGGGTGGCCGCCAGGCCCATCAGCAGGAACAGCGGCAGTGAATACAGCATGCGCAGCGCCAGCAGCGTCTCGGCGTCCACCCCGTAGCGGAACGCGGCCTTGACGAAGATCGCCTTGATGGAGAATCCCGCGGCACCCATGACGGCGGCCGCCACCCCGGTCGAGCGCGAATGCACCTTCAGCGGCTGACGCCGTGCGGACTGATCAGCCCCAGGCGCCAGGCGATCATCAGCAGCACGAACAGCGCCACGGACAGGCCGATGCGCACAGTGAGCGAACGCAGCATGTTGCCGGAGTTGCCGCGGCCGCTGACCAGCTGGTAGAGCGCCACGCCCAGGCTCACGACGATCGCCGCCAGCACCAGGACGACCAGCAGCTTGATCGGCTCCATCCGCTCGCTCCCTCGCAAGGTCGGGGCCGGACCCGGCGGCCCCGATTAGGCCGTGATTATAGGCTCGCGCCTGTACTCCGCGCCCACCCGGCGGCACAATGCCTGCCCGCAATTTCCTGGCAGGAGTCCCTACCGTCCGTGCTGCGAGTGGAATTTGGCGACTGCCGGCTGGTGGCCAGCTGGTGGATGACCCTGCTGGCGCTCGCGGGCGTACTGCTGTTTGCACAGCTCGGGCGCTGGCAGTGGCACCGCGCGGAGGAAAAGCGCGCCCAGGTCGCCGCCTTCGCCGCCGGCGCGGCGGACTTCAGCTCGGAGCTGGGCCGCCGCTCGATGGCCGAGCTGCCCCGCTACACCCAGCTGCGCGTGCACGGACGGTACGAGCCGGAGCACCAGTTCCTGCTCGATAACATGACTCACGCCGGACGCGCCGGCTACCAGGTGCTGACGCCATTCCGGCTCGACGACGGGCGGCTCCTGCTGGTCAACCGCGGCTGGGTGCCCTTGCCCGGCGAGCGCCGCGACGTGCTTCCGGACGTGACCGTGGGCGACACGGCCCCCCTCAATATCGGCGGGCGCATCGACACGCTTCCGGTGGCAGGCCTCGCGTCCGGACAGGCGCCTCCCTCCACGGATCCGGTCTGGCCCAAGCGCACCAGTTTTCCGACGATGGCGCAGCTGAGCGGGGCGCTCGGCCAGAAAATCGAGGCGCGCCAGTTGCTGCTGGCGCCGGGAGAGCCCCTGGGGTTTGTGCGCGACTGGCAGGATGCCAGCCTCGGGTTCCCGCCCGAGCGGCACGTGGGCTACGCGCTGCAGTGGTGGGGCCTGGGCACGCTGATCCTGTTCCTGTACCTGTTCATGAACATGGAGTGCCGGCGTTGACCACGAAGAACAGGCGCCCGCTGCTCGTGCTGCTGCTGATTTTCGTCGCCCCACTCGCCCTGGCCTTCTGGTTGTATTACGGCTCGCACTGGCGCCCGGCCCTGCGCACCAACCATGGCACTCTCATCGAGCCCGTCGTTTCACTGCCGGCGCTCCCGATAACGGGCGTGTCGGCCAATGCACTGGCCGGCAAGTGGTCGCTGGTTGTGGTGGGGAGCGGTGAATCGGGCTGCGACGACAGCTGCCGCGCCGCGCTGGTCTACGCGCGCCAGACCTGGCTGTCCCTGGGCAAGCTCACCCCCCGGGTCCGGCGCCTGCTGCTGGCGGGGGATGGCTGCTGCGACCACAGTTACCTGCGCGATGAGCACCAGGGTCTCGCGGTGGCGCAGCTTGCGGACCCTGCGGTGGCGGGCCTGCGCAGCGCCTTCCCCGCGCCCCTGGATCACACAATCTTTATCGTCGATCCCTTGGGCAATCTGATGATGCGTTACGATGTGCGGCAGGACCCCAAGGGTCTGCGCGAAGACCTCAAAAACCTCCTCGAGCTATCGCATATCGGCTAGACGATGCCCGGTGCCGCCCTCATACGCCCGCTCGCCATCACGGCCTGCCTGCTGTGCCTGCTGGTCGTGGTGCTGGGAGCCTACGTGCGGCTGTCGGCCGCGGGCCTGAGCTGTCCGGACTGGCCGGGCTGCTATGGCCATTTTTCCCCGGCCGGATCGATGGCGGACAGCGCTCCGGCCGAGGTGGGCAAGGCCTGGAAGGAAATGGTTCATCGTTACGCCGCTGCAACATTAGGGTTTTTAATCGTGTTGATTGCAGCTCTGGCGATACAACATCGACGGCAGATGATCGTTTCTCCGGGCTACGCCGTCGGCCTTCTGGCGCTGGTGGTGACGCAGGGAATATTTGGAATGCTCACGGTCACCCGGCAGCTGGAGCCGGCGATCGTTACCGCTCATTTGATGTTCGGCCTGAGCACGCTTTCGCTGCTGTGGTGGCTGGTGCTGACGATCGGCCGGAGGCAGGCCAACGCCTGGCGCGGCAGCACGCCCTTCCTGGGTTCAAGCCTGTTGCAGACGCGGCGCCTGGCATGGTTCGGATTCGCCGCACTGGCCCTGCAACTGGCACTGGGCGGCTGGACCAGCAGTCACTACGCGGCCACCGCCTGCCCCGACTTTCCAACCTGCCAGGGCCAGTGGTGGCCGCCCATGCACGGCGCGGTCGGGATCCACTTCGCGCACCGGCTGGGGGCCCTGTGCGCCAGCGCGCTGCTGCTGTTCGCCGCGGTCCGCGTGCTGCGCTCGCGCAGCGATGACTTTGCCCGGCGGGCCGCCCTGGCGGTGCTGGTGGCCCTCGGCCTGCAGCTGCTGATCGGAGTCAGCATGGTGCTGCGCGGCTTTCCGCTGTGGCTCGCCACGGCGCACAACGCCGGTGCCGCGCTGCTGTTGCTGGCGGTCGTGACCCTGATCCGCTCGCTCCGGCCGGCCTGGAAGCCCTCTTGAGCGCGCGGCTCGTCGCCGCGGCCACGGGCCTGCGTGCGGTGCACAAGGCCGGCTGGCGCGATTACCTCGCGCTGACCAAGCCACGGGTGGTGGCCCTGATCGTGCTCACGGCCATCGTCGGGACGCTCCTGTCCACGCCGGGCCTGCCGCCGCTGGACGCGTTGCTGTTCGGGAATCTGGGCATCGCGCTGGCCGCCGCCTCGGCGGCCACCATCAACCACGTGCTCGACCGCCAGATCGACGCGCGCATGGCGCGCACGCGCGGCCGCCCGCTCCCGACCGGTGTCCTGAACTACCGCCAGGCGCTGATCTTTGCCGCCGTGCTGGCCAGCGCCTCGATGCTGATCCTCCTGCTGCTGGTCAATATGCTGACGGCCGCGCTCACCTTCGCCTCGCTGATCGGCTACGCCGTGGTCTACACCGTGTGGCTCAAGCGCGCGACGCCGCAGAACATCGTGATTGGCGGCGCCGCCGGGGCCGCGCCGCCGGTGCTGGGCTGGGCGGCCGTCACCAACAGCGTCGATCCGCACGCCCTGCTCCTGTTCCTCATTATTTTCACCTGGACGCCGCCGCACTTCTGGGCGCTGGCGATCGCGCGGCGCAGCGATTACGCCAAGGTCGAGATCCCGATGCTGCCGGTGACCCACGGCGCCGAGTTCACCCGGCTGCACGTGATGCTGTACACCGTGATCCTGTGCCTGGTCACGCTGCTTCCCTACCTCACCGGCATGAGCGGGTTGATCTACCTGGTCGCCGCCCTGTTGCTCAACGGGCGTTTCCTGGCCCACGCGATTGCGCTCAAGCTCATGCGGCGCGACGATCTGTCGATGCGGATGTTTCGCTTCTCGATCAGCTACCTGATGTGGCTGTTCCTGGCGCTGCTCGTGGACCACTACCTGCCGACCACGCATCTGCAATGAGGGGCCCTTGCACGGCCATCCCACTCAGCGGAGTTCCGGAACCATGATCATCGAACGCATCTGGGCCGCCAACGAGCTGCGCAACTACCACTACGTGGTGGCCTGCGGCGAGAGCGGCGAGGCGCTGGCCATCGATCCGCTCGACTGGCGCGCCTGCCTGCAGCGCGCCCAAGCGCGCAACTGGACCATCACCCAGATCGTCAACACCCATGAGCACCTTGATCACACCGCCGGCAACGCCGGGCTGGTGCAGGCCACCGGCGCCAAGGTGCTCGCGCACGCGCGCGCGGCGGCGCGCATCGGTGGCGTCGATCGCGGCCTGGCCGCGGGCGACGTGATCCGCGTCGGCCGCAGCGTGGAACTGGAGTGCCTCGACACGCCCGGGCACACGCTCAGTCATGTGTGCCTGCTGGTGCACGCCGAAGGCCCGGCGCTGTTCTCCGGCGACACCCTGTTCAACGCCGGCGTCGGCAATTGCCGCGGCGGCGGCGACCCGGAGCGCCTGTACGAAACCTGCGCCCAGCAGCTCGCACGGCTCCCGCACAGCACCCGCATCTACCCCGGCCACGACTATCTGCTCAACAACCTGCGCTTTACGCGCCACGTCGAGGCCGGCAACCAGGCGGCGGCCGACTGGCTCAGGCGCTCCGAGAACGTGCGGCCCGAGGACCAGCCGGTGCTGACCCTGGGCCAGGAACTGAGCTTCAATTCCTTCTTCCGGCTGACCGAGCCCGGCCTGATCGAGACCCTGCGCGAGCGCGTTCCGGCGCTGCCGGCCCGGCCCAGCCCGCGCGAGGTGTTTCTGGCGCTGCGCGAACTGCGTAACAGCTGGTGATGGATCCCATCGCGACCGCGCCGGGTGCCCGGGGCGCGGTAGAATTTGCGCCCGATCATTCGCAGGCCGTCATGGACGTCTCGCCCATCCTCAGCCCCCTGAACGACGCCCAGCGCGCGGCGGTCACGGCCCCGCTCGGGCCCACTCTGGTGCTGGCCGGCGCCGGCAGTGGCAAGACGCGCGTGCTGATCCATCGCATCGCCTGGCTGATCCAGGCGGAGGGCGCGACCGCGCACGGGATCCTGGCGGTCACCTTTACCAACAAGGCGGCGGCGGAAATGCGCGCGCGCGTCGAAGCGCTGCTGGGGAGCTCGGGTGGGGCGATGTGGCTGGGCACCTTCCACGGCCTGGCGCACCGGCTGCTGCGGCTCCATTGGCGCGAGGCCGGGCTCCCGCAGAGCTTCCAGATTCTCGACAGCGAGGACCAGCTGCGCCTGATCAAGAAGGTCATCAAGGCGCTCGAGCTCGACGAGGCGCGCTTCGTGCCGCGCGAAGTGCAGTACTTCATCAACAAGCACAAGGACGAGGGCCGGCGCCCGCCGCACCTCAAGGACGGCGGCGATCCGACCGAGCGCACGCTGCTGCGGCTCTATACCGAGTACGAGCAGGTGTGCGCGCGCTCGGGCGCCGTGGACTTCGCCGAGCTGCTGCTGCGCGCCTTCGAGTTGTGGCGCGACAATCCCGAACTGCTCCGCCATTACCGCGCGCGCTTCCGGCACGTGCTGGTCGATGAGTTCCAGGACACCAACTCCATCCAGTACCAGTGGGTGCGCCTGCTGGTTGGAACGACCGGTTACCCGTTCGTGGTTGGCGATGACGATCAATGTCTTGCAGCCGGCACACCCGTCACTATGGGAGATCGCACGCGAAAACCCATTGAGGACGTGTTGCCCGGCGATACCGTGCTATCCAGCTATGGCGCCGGCGATCTGCGACCGGCCAAGGTCACGGACAGGTTCGCCCACCACCGCCGCGGCCGGATGGTCTGTTTGCACCTGGCCACCGGCCGGGTAGTCAAAAGCACTCCCGAACACACGCACTTTGCGGGTTACGTGCTTGGCGAGACGCCCCAGACGTATTTTCTGTACCTGATGCACAAGGAAGGGGTCGGCTATCGCCTGGGCACCTCGCAGGTCTACACGGCCGGCCAGGCGAGACCGACCGTCGGATTCAAGCAGCGCGCACTGCAAGAACATGCGGATGCCGCCTGGATCATCCGCACGCATGCCAATGAGAACGAGGCCAGATTGGACGAGACGTTGACGTCACTCCGTTACGGGCTACCGACGCTGCCATTCGTGGCGCGCAAGGGTAAAGGAATCAACGGTCTGGTTCATGACCCAAAGTACATCGACAAAGTCTTCGGTTCGCTGAATACGTCCGATTCGGCCATGCGCTTGCTCGAGGACACTGGGCTGGACTCCGAGCGCCCGCATCACACACCGCAAGGCCGGAATTCCAATCGGCGTAATATCGTAATCACCCTGTGCGGTGATCGCCGAGGCGCGAGTCCCGTGCATCGTATCTCGGTCATTGGCGTCGACGCGGCTGACCGGAAAAACCTGGAGGACTTGGGTCTGAGTGTACGGGCCGCCAAGGGGCACAACAGCAAGAGCTGGCGGTTCGAAACGGTGCGCAGTGACTTTGGCGAACTGATGCTGATTGCCAAGCGCATTCGCGATAAGTTGCACGGGCGTTTTGTGCTGCAGGGCCATATGCTCGGTCGCTCGCTGCCATTCATTGCCGCCGCGGCAATCCGACCAGGAATGGTCGTTGCCACGGAAGACTCTGGGTTTGACGTCGTCCAACGCATCGAATACGAAAACTTTGAGGCCAAGGTCTACGATCTGAACGTTGAGCGCACGCACAACTTCATCGCCGACGGCGTGATTACCCATAACTCCATATACCGCTGGCGCGGCGCGCAGATCGAGAACCTGCACAAATTCCGCAGCGACTTTCCGCAGGCGCAGCTCTACAAGCTCGAGCAGAACTACCGCTCGACCGCCGCGATCCTCGAGGCGGCCAATGCGCTGATCGCCAACAACTCCTCGCGCCTCGGCAAGGAACTGTGGACCAGCGGCGCGCGCGGCGAGCCGGTGCACCTCTTTTGCGCCTACAACGAGCGCGACGAGGCGGAATTCGTGCTCGGCCGCATCCAGCAGTGGCTGGCCGGCGGCGGCCTGCGCCGTGAATGCGCGATCCTGTACCGCTCCAACGCGCAGTCGCGGGTGTTCGAGGAGGCGCTGATCCAGGCGCGCCTGCCCTACCGGGTCTACGGCGGCCTGCGGTTCTTCGAGCGGGCAGAGATCAAGGACGCCCTCGGCTACCTGCGCCTGATCGCCAACCGGGACGACGACGCCTCGTTCGAGCGCGTCGTCAATCTCCCGGTGCGCGGCATCGGCACGCGCACCCTCGACATCCTGCGCGCCACCGCCAAGGGTGCCGGCAGCTCGCTGTGGCGCGCCGCCGGCGCGCTGCTCAGCGACCCGCAGGCCGGCGCGCGCGGCGCGGCCGCGCTCGGCGGGTTCCTGGGGCTGATCGAGCGCCTGGCGCGCGACGTCGAGGGCCTGCCGCTCTACGAACAGGTCGATCACGTCATCAACAACAGCGGGCTCATCGAGCATCACCGCAAGGACAAGGCCGAGCGCGGCGAGGCGCGCATCGAGAACCTCGGCGAACTGGTCAGCGCGGCGCGCGGCTACGAGCCGGAGGCCGAGGACCTGCCGCCGCTCCAGAGCTTTCTGGCGCACGCGGTGCTCGAATCGGGGGAGACCCAGGGGAGCGAGTGGGAAGACTGCGTGCAGATGATGACGCTGCACACTGCCAAGGGGCTGGAGTTCCCGGTGGTGTTCCTGTGCGGCATGGAGGACGGCCTGTTTCCCCATCAGCGCTCAGTCACCGACCTGGCCAGCCTGGAGGAGGAGCGGCGCCTGTGCTACGTCGGCGTCACCCGCGCCATGCGCCAGCTCTACCTGTGCTACGCCGAGCAGCGCCGCCTGCACGGCGTCGACAGCTACAACGTGGCCTCGCGCTTCATCCAGGAGATACCGCCCGCGCTGCTCGACGAGGTGCGCCCGCGCATCCAGCTGTCGCGAGCCGGCTTAGGCACGCCCGAATCCGCAGGCCGCCCCGGGGGGACGGGCGCGGGCCGCGGACGGCTGTTCCACGACCCGGCCGAGCAGGCGCCGGGCGGCATACGGCTGGGCGCACGCGTGCGGCATGGTAAATTCGGCGAGGGGGTCGTGCTCAATCTCGAAGGACAGGGGCCGCACGCGCGCGTGCATGTTAATTTTGAGCAGCAGGGCGCCAAGTGGCTGATGATCAGCGTCGCCCGGCTCGAGACTGTGTGACGGGACAATCATGAAGATACTGATTCTCGGGGTCGGCCAGGTCGGCCGCAGCGCCGCGTACAGCCTGGCCCGCGAACCGGCCAACGAGGTCACGGTGGTCGACGTCAACGAGCCGGCGCTGCGCGAGCTGCAGGACCGCATCGACGTGCGCGCCGTGGCCGGCAACGCCTCCTACCCCTCGGTGCTCGAGGCCGCCGGCATCGCCGATACCGACATCCTCATCGCCCTGACCAACAGCGACGAAGTCAACATCGTCGCCTGCCAGATCGCGCAGCTCCTGTACCGCACGCCGACGCGCATCGCCCGCATCCGCGCCGCCGAGTACACCGGGCGCGCGGCGCTGTTCGCCGAGGGCGCGCTGGCCGTGGACGTCTGGATCAGCCCCGAGGAACTGGTCACCGACTACATCGTGCACCTGTTGTCCAATCCGGGCGCGCTGCAGGTGGTGGATTTCGCCGACGGGCGGGTGCAGCTGGCCAGCGTGCGGGCGCGCGGCGACGGTCTGCTGGTGGGCAAGCCGCTGCGCATCCTGCGCGAGCACCTGCCCGGGAGCGACGTGCGGGTGGCCGCGGTGTACCGCGACGGACGCCTGATCGCCATCGACGGCGACACCGTGATCGCCGAGAGCGACGAGATCTTCTTCGTCGCCGCGCGCGACGACCTGAAGAAGATGCTGGCCGAGCTGCGGCGCCGCGAGCCCGCCGTGCGCCGGCTGGTGATCGCAGGCGGCGGCAACATCGGCCTGCGCCTGGCGCGCACCCTGGAGCAGACCCACCAGATCAAGCTCATCGAGCGCGACCCGCGCCGCGCGCGGCGCGCCTCGGAGATCCTGCAAAGCACCATCGTGCTGCAGGGCGATGCCGCCGACGAGGAGCTGTTGATCGAGGAGAACATCGACAGCGCCGACGTGTTCGCCGCGCTCACCAACGCGGACGAGGCCAACGTCATGTCGGCGATGCTGGCCAAGCGCCTGGGCGCGCGCCGCGTCATGGCCCTGGTCAACCGCGCCGCCTACGGCGAGCTCATGGACAACCGCAGTATCGACGTGGTGATTTCCCCGCAGACCATCACCATCGGCTCGCTCCTGGCGCACGTGCGCCGCGGCGACGTGGTGCGCGTGCATTCACTGCGCCGCGGCGTGGCCGAGGCGATCGAGGTGGTCGTGCACGGCGCCGCGGACCAGTCGCTGGTGATCGGCCGCAACATCAGCGAGGTGCAGCTGCCGCCGGGCGCCAGCATCGTCGCGATCGCGCGCGGCGAGCAGGTGATCATGGCGCACCGCGACACCCGCATCGAAACCGAGGACCACCTGATCGTGTTCCTCGCCGACCGCCGCCACGTCGATGCCGTCGCCCGGCTGTTCCAGGGCGAGCACTGAGCAAGCGAAGTCGATGCGCTCGTTATTTGGCGTCGTCCACCTGCTCGGCTCGGTGCTGGCGATGTTTTCCGTGCTGTTTGTGCTGCCGATCGTCACCGCGCTCTACTTCCGGGAAAGCGCCGTCGTGCCATTTCTGGCCGGCGCGGTCGCCAGCCTCGGCGCCGGCCTGCTGATTCGCACCGCGACGCTGCGCTTTCGCACCGACCTCAAGCCGCGCGATGCCTACCTGCTGGTGACGCTCACCTGGCTGGTGCTGGCCGCGGTGGCCACCGTGCCGCTGATGATGCTGCTGCCCGGCCTGTCCTTCACCCACGCGTTCTTCGAGAGCATGTCGGGACTGTCGACCACCGGGTCGACCGTGCTGTCCGGGCTGGACGCGCTGCCACACGCGCTCAATATGTGGCGCGCCTCGCTCAGCTGGCTGGGCGGCATGGGCATCATCGTCATGGCGGTCGCGATTCTGCCGCTGCTGGGAATCGGCGGCATGGAGATGTACCGCTCCGAGACGCCCGGTGCGGTCAAGGATGCCAAGCTCACCCCGCGCATCGCCCAGACCGCACAGCTCCTGTGGTTCGTGTACGCGGGCCTGACCGCGACGTGCGCCGTGGCGCTGCGCGCCGCGGGCATGCACTGGTTCGACGCCATCTGTCACGCCTTTGCGGCGCTGTCGCTGGGCGGCTTCTCGACGCACGATTCCAGCGTCGCCTACTTCCATTCGCCGCTGATCGAGGCGGTGCTGGTGGTGTTCATGCTCATCGCCGCCATGAACTTCGCCACGCATTTCCTGGCCTTGCGCAAGGGCGAGCCCGCCACCTACCGGCGCGACCCGGAGGCGAAGTGGCCGCTGGTCTGGATCGGCCTGAGTTGCATCGGCGTGAGCATCCACGTCTGGATGAACAACGTGTACCCGGACTTCGCCACTTCGTTCCGCTTTGTGAGCTTCAACCTGGTTTCGATCGCCACCAGCTGCGGCCTGGTCAGCGCGGACTACGGTCGCTGGCCGGTGTTTGCACCCATGTGGATGCTGTTCCTGAGCTGCGTGTGCGCCAGCAGCGGATCGACCGGCGGTGGCATCAAGGTGTTCCGGGTGCTGGTGCTGGTCAAGCAGTCGCTGCGCGAGATGTTTGCGCTGGTGCACCCCCAGGCGGTCGCGCCGCTCAAGATCGCCGGGCAGCTGGTGTCCAACCGCGTGGTGTTCTCGGTGCTGGCGTTCATATTTCTGTACTTCATTACCAGCGTGGTGCTGACCTTTGCGCTGCTGATCTCGGGGCTCGATTTCACCTCGGCGGTCAGCGCGATTGTGGCCAGTATCAACAACGCCGGTCCCGGCCTGAACGTCGTCGGCCCCGGCACCACCTACGGTACGCTCAGCGATTTCCAGCTCTGGATGTGCACGGCGGCGATGTTCCTGGGGCGCGTGGAGGTGTTCACGGTGCTGGTCCTGTTCACGCCGACCTTCTGGCGCAAGTGAGCGGCGGGGTGACGGTCCCATGAATTCCCGGAGCCCGCCGCGCTGGCGCGTGCGCTGGGTGATCTTTACCTACCTGTTTGCGTTTGCCTTTCTTGCTTACCTGCAGCGCACCAGCTTCAGCGTGACCGCGGTCCAGATGATGCCGGAGCTGGGCATCACACAGATTGAGCTCGGCTGGCTGCTGACCGCATACCTCGTGGTCTACACCGCGTTCCAGCTGCCCGGCGGGGTGTTCGGCGAATGGCTCGGCGCACGCAAGGCGCTGGTGGTGACGGGACTGCTGGGACTGGCCGCGGCGATCGCGACCCCGGCCGTGCCGCTGCTGCTCACCGGTTCGGCGATGCTGTTCGCGCTGCTTGTGTCGCGCCTGGCGCTCGGCCTGGCGCATGCGCCGCTGTTCCCGATTTCGACCGGGGCGTTCGAGTCCTGGTTTCCCGTCGGCCGCTGGGGATTTCCCTGTGGCCTGCAGACCTCCGGCCTGCAGCTGGGTTCCGCGGTCGCTACGCCGCTGATCGCGATCCTGATGCAATCCTACGGCTGGAAGAATGCGCTGCTGTGGACGAGCCTGCCGGCGCTGCTGCTGATCGGGCTGTGGAGCTGGTACGGCCGCGACAGCCCGGCGCAACACCCCAGGGTCTCCGCCGCCGAGCTGGCGGAGCTGCACACCGGCGCCGCAACGCCCGCAGCCGCGGGGATCAACTGGCGCGACCTGCTCAACGTGCTGCGCAACCGGGACATCCTGCTGCTGGCGATTTCGTACACGATCATGAACTACGTGTTCTACCTGCTCAGCACCTGGTGTTTTCTGTATCTGGTGCAGGAGCGTCACCTGTCGATACTCGAAAGCGGCTGGCTGGCCAGCCTGCCGTTCATCGCCGCCGCGATCGGCGCGGGTGTCGGCGGCAAGTGGTCCGACGCCCTGGCGGCGCGTTACGGGTTGGGCGCCGGCTATCGCGCCATTCCCCTGGTGGCCCTACCGCTGGCCGGGCTGCTGCTGTTCGCCGGGGTCGAGTCCACGAACCCTTACCTCGCTGTGGCGGCGCTGTCGCTGGCCTTTGCGGCGATCGAGATCACGGAAGGGGCCTACGGCGCGGCCACGACCGCGGTCGGCCGCGAGCACACTATGGCGGCCTGGGGCGTGGTCGGGACCGGCGGCAATCTCGGCGGGGTGCTGGGCACGCCGCTGGTCGCGGTACTGTCGGCCCACCATGCCTGGACCGCGGCCTTTCTCACCGGGACCGGATTCGCCATCGTCAGCGGCGTGCTCTGGTTCTGGATCGACGGTGGCCGTCCGCTGGCGCACGCGGCCGCGGAGCCACGAGCCTAGAGCGGTTCGGTTGCGGCCAGAATCGGCTGCGATCCCGCCGCTGCCACCCCGCGGCAATCAACAGACCGGTAGGTCTGTCATTCGTTTGACTGTAGACCGACTAGTCTCTATCTTGAAACTCATGGGAAAAGAACCAAAAGAGCCCCGCCCGGCCGTCCGTGAGCGCCTGCTCGAAGCCGCCGACCGTCTGTTCTACGAACAGGGCGTGCGCGCGGTGGGTATCGACCGGATACTGGTGGAGGCCGATGCCGCCAAGGCTTCCCTCTATACGCATTTCGGCTGCAAGGACCAGCTGGTCGCCGCCTATGTCGAACGGCGCATCGAGGCGGCGCGCGCCTCCATCGACGCTTACGTGGAAACCTTTCCTCCGGAGGAGCGCGCGATCCGTTTCTTCGACTTCGTGGTCGAGTGGACCACCCAGGCCGGCTTTCGGGGCTGCCCCGTCCAGCATCTGGTCGGCGAAATCAATGATCGTGAGCATCCGGCACGCCAGCTGGCGGTCGCGCAGCGCGAATGGCTCATTGGACGCCTGACCGACTGGGCACGCGCCGCCGGCGCGGCCGACCCCGAGCGCCTGGGCGGAGCGCTGGTGGCGCTGTTTGACGGCGCCATTGCCGCCGCCGAACAGGACGGGCCGCAACGGGCGCGCGACGCGCGCTGGGCCGCGCAGCGCCTGCTGGCGCACTAAGCGGGGGCTTGCTGGGGTGCTGCGCGCGCGCCGGGATCGCGCGCCGCCCACGGCACGGGCTCGATCCGCGGCACGATCAGGCCGAAGGCGAGCGCCGCGGTCACCGATATTCCGGCGGTCACCACGAACGCCCACACGAAGCTGCCGGTGCGATCGACCAGCACCCCGGTCAGCACCGGACCCAGGATCCCGGCGAGATTGCCGCAGAAGTTCTGCAGGCCGGTCCATTGACCCGCGGCCCGCGGGCCGGCCAGGGTCTGGGTGATCGTGAAAAGCATCGCCCCCGTCCAGCCCAGGAAGATGGCCATGCACAGCAACCAGGCGATCATCGTGCCGGCCGAGGCGTAGACGGACAGCAACAGGCACAGCGCCGTGCCGAGCGTGCCGCCGAGCATGAAGAATTTCCGCGCGAGCGTGGGCGCCGCGCCGCCGCGAATCCAGCGGTCCGAGGTCCAGCCGGCCAGGACGGAGCTCAGCGCGAACGTGGCGTACACCGCGGCGCCGATCTTGGACATCTCCACCAGCGACAGCCCCCGCGACTTGACCAGAAACAGCGGCAGCCAGCTCAGCACAAAATAAAGCGTGTAGTTGGTGCAGAAATGGCCCAGGCAGCAGCCGCGCGCCGCGCGCTGCCGCCAGATCATGGCGTAACTGGGCGCCCGCCCGGCCCCTGCCTCGATGACGGTGGACGGGGCGTGCCGGGTGCTGGCAATCCATGGCCACAGCCACAGCAGCGAGAGCGCCCCGAAACCCAGCATCGCCGTGCGCCAGCCGAAATGCGCCATCACCAGCCCGCCGATCAGGGTGCCGAAAGCCGGGCCCAGCCCCTGGCCCGCGGTGCTCACGCCGTTGGCCGTGCCGAGCTGCTGTTCCTTGGCCCGCAGCCCCAGCAGTTTTGAGTAGCACGGATACACCACGCTCTCGCCCAGCCCGAGCAGCAGGCGCAGCGCCAGCAGTATCAGGAAACTGCCCGCAACGCCGGTCAGCATCGTGGCGATCGACCAGAGCGCGAGTCCCGCCGGCAGCACGCGATGCACGTCCAGGCGCTCCGACATCCAGCCGGCCAGCAGCTGGAGCGGCGCATAGGTCCAGAAGAACGCCGACAGCAGCACCCCGAGCTGCGTGTTGGACAGATCCAGTTCGGTCTTGAGGAGGGGCGCCGCGGTCGCGAGGTTGCCGCGATCCACGTAGTTGATGAAGATCGCGGCCGCGAGCAACAGCACGATGCGGGCGGATACGCCCGGCGGCTGGCCGGGTATTGCCCGGGCGGGTTCGCTCACGCGAACGGTGTCAGTGCGCGTCCTGATCGAGCGCGCGGACTTCCGCCGCGGTGATCAGGTCCGTGTAGTGATTGCCAAAATGGCTGCGCACATAGTTGACGACCGCCGCGATCTGCTCCTCGGTGAGGGTCGCGGGCGGACCGCCGAAGCCGATCGCATGCCGGGCGCCAAAGGCGGGCATGTTGCGACGTCCCATCAGCAACGTGATCGCCATGTATTGGCGCGAAGCCAGCGTGGCATCCTTGGCCAGCGCCGGGAAGTGACCCGCCCCGACCGCACCCTGCGCGACGCTCATGTGGCAACCCTGGCAAATCGCCGCGTAGATCTGCTGGCCGTCGGTGGTCTCCAGTGATGCGGCGTTCAATATGCCGGCATCGTCCGCGCGTGCCGCGGTACCGGCGGCGGCGCCGGCCAGCGCCACGCACAGCGCGGCAGCCCGCCGCCGCCAGCGCGCCTGGGATGCGGGCGGCCTCATGCCGATGCTCCCGCGGCGAGTGCGCGCCGGTGCAGCCGGTCGATCGCATCAAGCGCCGAGGTGACCGCGCCCTCCTGCCAGGCCGGCAGGTATGAAGCGTGTTCTCCCGCCAGCACGATGCGCCCGTCGAGCTGGCACAGGTTGTCGTAGTGCTCGGCCCGGGTCGCGTCGCTCCACAGGCCAAAGCAACCGAGCGCGCTGGGCACCCGGTGCCAGGCGACGCCGACGCCGTTGTCGAATTCCTGGCGATATTGCGGGTGGATCTGGCTGCCGTATTCGACCGCCTTGGCCACGCGCTCAGAGGGCGACATCGAGGTGAATTCCATCGAATGGATCATGTCCCAGATGTAGGCGCCCAGCAGCACGCCCTTGCCCGCGCTGCAGTAGCCGCTGCTCGGATAACTGATCTGGCCGATCGGCAGGTCGGTGTAGGTGACCCCGCCGTAGATCTGCTCGTCGGTTTCCCAGAAGCGGCGCTTGAACTGCAATCCGACCTTCACCGAGCTCGCGTAGGGCACCGCGGAAATCGCCCGACTCATCGGCGCACCAACGTTCATCGGGATCTGGTCCAGGATCGACAGCGGGATCGTGCACACGCACCAGTCGGCCTGCGCGCTGTGGCGAGCGGACCCGGCGGCCGTGTCCTCGTAGGTGGCGTGCACGCCATGATCGTCCTGGCTGATGTCGATCACCTTGGCGTTGTAGCGGATCAACGGGCCCAGCTCGCGCGCGAACGCCTCGCCGACCCTGCCCATGCCGCCGACCGGCTGGAACATCGTCGTCTGCATGTCATACCACTCGCAGATCGGCAGTGCCGCCCAAAGCCCGGAATGCAGCAGCTCATGCATCGTGACCGGCTCGGAGAATTCCGGTCGCGCCGTCAGGCCGCCGCCCGGCGCCCGCGCGTAGCCGCGCCGGTCGCTGCTTTCCGGCCCCCTGACGAACCTGTAGTCCTTGTCGAGCGCGCCGCAGAAGCGCAACGAGTCCAGCAGCAGCGCGCGGTCCTCGGCGCTCACGTCGGCATCGAGCGCGTGGCCCTGGGTCGCCTTGGCCAGCAGCTCGGCGACATGCCCCTGATAGTCCGCCTTGACGGCGCGAAAGCGCTGCGGCTTGCCGCCGAAGGCCTTGCTGCTGTGCAGGTAGGCGTTGTTGTTGACCTGCACGAACGGCTCGAGCGCCACGCCCAGCCGCTTGCAGTAGCTCAGCATTCCCCGATGGTGATGCGGCAGGCGCCACGGGCCCGGATTGATGTACAGCCCCGGCTCGAATTGCACCTGCTGGGAGTCGCCGCCCAGTTCCGTGAAACGATCGCCGCCGCGCAGCGTCCAGTTGCGCCCGCCGGCGCGGGCGTTGTACTCGAGTACCTGCACGCGGTAGCCCGCATTGCGCAGTTCGAAGGCGGCCACCATCCCGGCGATGCCCGCACCCAGCACCAGCACCGAGGCGCCCTTCGGCGCGGCGCCCAGGCGGATCGGGTCGCGAAAGCTGGAATCGGCGGCGAAGCCCAGACTGTGCATCGCCTGGTACATCATCGTGGTGCCGGCGCTCAGCCCGATCATCGTCAGCAGCCGGCGTCGCGACATCGCGGCCCCCGTACCTTCGCTCATGCGGTCCCCTCGTGGTTGTGTTTCGCAGCATAGCGCCGATTGGCCGCTGCTGCCTTGCAGGGCGGGAGCGCTGGGCCGGGACAGGCCGGCCGGCCCGAAACCCCGCCCCGCCGGAGTCTGCAACGCACGCCGTTCGGCGTAGACTGTCCGTACCGGCAGCGGGAGTCCACATGGCTGAAGAGCGCGAATCCGTGCGGGGCGAGAAGGTGACGATCCATTTTCAGGCCGGCAAGTGCGTGCACTCGCGCAACTGCGTGCTGAGCCGGCCCGACGTGTTCGTGCCCAACGTCGAGGGCGAGTGGATCCATCCGGAGCGCGCCACGCCCGACGAGGTGGCCGCGCTCGCCGCCAACTGTCCCTCGGGTGCCATCACCTACGAGCGCTTCGACGGCGTCGCGAACGAAGCGGCCCCGCTCGTCAACACGATGCACGTGCGGGAAAACGGACCGCTAGCCTTTCATGGAGAACTCACCATAGCTGGCACCGACTCGACGTTTCGCGCGACGCTGTGCCGGTGTGGCGCGTCTGCTCGCAAGCCCTATTGCGACGGCAGCCATACCAAGGCGGCCTTTACGGCCACCGGCGAGCCGCCCGTCGCCGAATCCAAGCCGCTGCCGGTCCGCAACGGGCCGCTGTCGATTGCGCCGCAGGCCAACGGGCCGCTCAAGGTCGCCGGGGCACTCGAGCTCGTGAGCGGCACCGGCCGCACGATCAAGCGGACCACGCTCGCCGTGCTGTGCCGCTGCGGCGCCTCGGCGAACAAGCCCTATTGCGACGGCAGCCACAAGCGAATTGGCTTTATCGCTCCTTAGCTCCGCCGGTCCCGTCCAGCTGCACCGTCAGCATCGAGATCGAGCCGCCCTCGATGCCGGCCGCCGGAAAGCTGACCGGTTCGTCCGGATGCCGGCTCCCGAGCACGTACAGCAGCGGCAGGTAATGATCGGGAGTGGGTATGGACAGCATCGCGTCGGAGCCCAGGCGCCGGTAATCGACCAGCGGCTGGTGATCGCCGCCCTGGATGATCTCCCGAACCAGGCGCTCGAAGCGTATCGCCCAGTCGTAGGGCGCGCGCGGCCCGCGGTCCCACGCGTACATCCTGAGGTTGTGCACGACATTACCGCTGCCGACGATCAGGACGCGCTCGCCACGGAGCGGAGCCAGCGCCCGGCCCAGCTCATAGTGGAATGAGGCCGGCTGCGTGGCGTCGATGCTCAGCTGCACGACCGGGACGTCGGCGTCCGGATACGCGTGGCGCAGCACCGACCAGGTCCCGTGATCGAGGCCCCACGAGTCATCGAGCGCGACCTGCAGCGGCGAGAGCAACTCCCGGACCCGTGCGCCGAGCGCGGCGTCGCCGGGGGCCGGGTACTGCACCTGGTACAGCTCCGGCGGAAAGCCCCCGAAATCGTGGATGGTGCGCGGCATCGGCCCGGCCGTAACGGCGGTCGCGGTCACGTACCAGTGGGCCGAGACGCACAGGATGGCGCGTGGCTTGCCGATCTGCCTGCCGATACCCCGCCACGCCTCCGTGTAAGCGTTGTCCTCGATCGCATTCATCGGGCTGCCGTGCCCGAGAAACACCGCCGGGAAGATCGTGGTCATGGGTCAGTGTGGATCATCAGCTGGGCGTGGGGCAATTCCCCGCCCCCATCGGCAACGGCGGCCGCCGGGCCGGAAGTCTTGACGCGCCCGCCCACCGGTCAATGATGTATGTAGTTCTCGAGCTGCTCGATGGTCTGGGCCTGTTCGGACAGCACCGCGCGCACCAGGTCGCCGATCGAGAGCATTCCCAGCACGCGGCCGTCCTCGACCACGGGCAGGTGACGCACGCGCCGGTCGGTCATGGTCTGCATGCACTGCTGGGCGCTGTGGCCGGGGCCGACGGTGATCACCTCGGCCGTCATGATGCTTCTGACCGGCGTGTCGCTCGATGAGCGCCCTTTCAGAATCACCTTACGCGCGTAGTCGCGCTCCGAGACGATGCCTTCCAGCCGGGTGCCCTGCATCACCAGCAGCGCCCCGACACTGTGCTCGGCCATGAGGCGGATGGCCTCGAGCACCGGCGCGTCCGGCGCGACGCTGTAGATGGCCCGGGGTTTTCGCTCCAGTAATTGCGCTACCGTGGCCATGGCTCCCTCCTCGACCGTTTCGGTCCTAGGCTGCCTCGACGATCAGCACCGTGCCTTCCACCGCGGTGACGCGCACCGGCGCGCCGGGCGGCAGATCCGGCCCGCGTACCTTCCAGAACCCGTCACCCACGCGCGCCTTGCCGCTGCCCTGCACGATGGCCTCGCTCAGTACGCAGACCTGGCCTATGTATTGCGCCGCGCGCTGGTTGAGGCGCGGCAGCTCGGAGGTCTCGGGGTGGTCGCGCTTCCAGTAACGCCACAGCGCCAGGGCACCGATCGACAGGGCGCCGAACAGCACCAGCTGCAGTTGCCAGGCGAGCGGGAAGATCAAAAGCAGTGCGCCGATCACGGCCGCGGCGGCCGCGAACCAGATCGCCACGGCTCCCGGAAACAGCACCTCGAGGATGCCGAGCCCGGCCGCGGCGATCCACCAATGCCACCACTGCAGACCGGAAGCGAACTCGATCATCGATTCCTCCGTGCGGCCCCTAGCGGCTGCTGGTCGGCGGCCCCTTGAGCGCGTCCTTGGCCAGCTCGGCGACGCCGCCCAGCGAGGAGACCAGTCCCGCCAGCTCCATCGGCATGAAATACACCTTCTGGTTCGGCGAGGTCGCGAACGCCTTGACCGCCTCGACGTATTTCTGCGCCACGAAGTAATTGATCGCCTGCACGTTGCCCTTGGCGATGGCTTCCGAAACCATGGTGGTGGCCTTGGCCTCGGCCTCGGCGAGCCGCTCGCGCGCCTCGGCGTTGCGGAACGCCGCCTCGCGGCCGCCCTCGGCCTGCAGCACCGCCGCCTGCTTCTCGCCTTCGGCCTTGAGAATGGCGGCCTGGCGGAAGCCCTCGGCCTCCAGGATGTTCGCGCGCTTGTCGCGCTCGGCCTTCATCTGCCGGCCCATCGAATCGATCAGGTCCTGGGGCGGCTGGATGTCCTTGATCTCGATGCGCGTCACCTTGATGCCCCAGGGCATGGTGGCATCGTCGACCACGCGCAGCAGCCGGTGGTTGATGTCGTCGCGCTTGGACAGCGTTTCGTCCAGGTCCATGGCGCCCACCACGGTACGGATGTTGGTCATGGTGAGATTGACCACCGCGAGCCGCAGGTTGTCGACCTCGTACGCCGCCTTGGCGGCGTCCTGCACCTGGTAGAACAGCACGGCGTCGACGCCCACCATGGCGTTGTCCTTGGTGATCACTTCCTGGCGCGGAACGTCGAGCACCTGCTCCATCATGTTCATGCGCCGGCCGACGCTCTCGAAGAACGGCGTGATCAGGTGAAAGCCGGGCTCCATCGTCTTCTTGAAGCGGCCGAAGCGCTCGAGCGTGTACTGGAAACCCTGCGGGACGGTCAGCCAGGCCTTGGAGACGATCACCAGCAGCGCGACCAGGATCACGATCGGCAGCACGTTGAAATTGAGACCCAGCATTTGCGGTACCCCGGCGGCAGGGGCCGCCTTGCCGGTCAACATACCACGGATGCCCGCACCCAGTAATGCGCGCCCGGCGGGCCGTCTGAGCCTCAGGCGAGGGCGCGCCGCTTCTTCAAATGCACCAGCAATATAGCCACCGCCGCGGGGGTCACGCCGGCCACCCGCGCCGCCTGGCCGAGCGTCGCGGGGCGGATGTCGCCGAGCTTCTGGCGCACCTCGTTCGACAGGCCGGCCAGCTGCCCGTAGTCCAGGTCGGAGGGCAGCGCCGTGTGTTCATGGCGACGGGCGCGCTCGATCTCCTCCTGCGCACGTTCGATATAGCCGGTGTAGCGGGCGCGCACTTCGAGCGCCACCTTGAGCTGTGCCTCGATCCGCTCGTCGGCGGGTTCTTCCTGCACCGCGGGATCGCCGCGACCGATCAGCTCGAGCAGGTCCTCGTAGCGCACGCCCGGGCGCCGCAGCAGCTCCAGCGCGCTCTGCTCGCGCGCCAGCGCGGCACCCCCCAGCACCCGCTCGCACCAGGCTCCGGTGGTCTGCCCCGGGCCGATCCGGCGGGCGCTGAGCCGCGCCAGCTCGCGATCGATGGTGCGCTGCTTGCGTTCGAAGAACGCCCAGCGCGCGTCCCCGACCAGGCCCATCTCGCGCCCGAGCGGCGTGAGCCGGGCGTCGGCGTTGTCTTCGCGCAGCAGCAGCCGATGCTCGGCGCGGCTGGTGAACATCCGGTACGGCTCCGTGGTGCCCTGCGTCACGAGGTCATCGACCAGGACCCCCAGGTAGGCCGCGCTGCGCGCGGGGACCCAGGGGGCGAGCCCGCGCACCGCGCGCGCGGCATTGAGCCCGGCAAGCAGCCCCTGCGCGGCCGCTTCCTCGTAGCCGGTGGTGCCGTTGATCTGACCCGCGAAGTACAGACCGCGGACGCTCTTGGTCTCGAGCGTGGCGTGCAGATCGCGCGGATCAAAATAGTCGTACTCGATCGCGTAGCCTGGCCGCGTGATGTGCGCCCGCTCCAGGCCCGCGATGCTGCGCACGAACTGCTGCTGCACGTCGAAGGGCAGGCTGGTCGAGATCCCGTTCGGGTAGATTTCGTGGGTGTTCAGTCCCTCGGGTTCGATGAAGATCTGGTGCGAGCTGCGCTCGGCAAAGCGCTGCACCTTGTCCTCCACCGACGGGCAGTAGCGCGGGCCCGCGCCCTCGATGATCCCCGTGTACATCGGCGAGCGGTCGAGGCCTGCGCGAATGATCTCGTGCGTGCGTTCATTGGTATGAGTAATGTGACAATCAACTTGTTTTGGGTGCTCATCGGACCGCCCAAGAAACGAGAAAACCGGTAGGGGGTAGTCGCTGCCTTGCCGTTCGAGCCTTGAAAAATCGACGCTGCGCCCGTCGATGCGCGGGGGCGTTCCGGTCTTCAGGCGGCCCACCCGGGGCATGCGCGCACGGAGCTTTTGGGCGAGCGCATTGGAGGGCGGATCGCCGGCGCGCCCGCCCTGGTAGTTGTCGAGCCCGACGTGAATGCGCCCGCCCAGGAAGGTGCCCACCGTGAGCACCACCGCGCGCGCATCGAAGCGGATGCCGCTCAGGCTGACGACCCCGCGCACCACGTCCTGTTCCAGCACCAGGTCCGCGACCTCCTGCTGGAACAGGGTCAGCTGCGGCTGGTTCTCGAGCAGTTCGCGGATCGCCTGCTTGTACAGCTGGCGGTCGGCCTGGGCGCGGGTGGCGCGCACCGCCGGGCCCTTGCTGGCATTGAGCGTGCGGAACTGGATGCCGGCGCGGTCCGCGGCGCGACCCATGGCGCCGCCCAGCGCGTCGATCTCGCGCACCAGGTGGCCCTTGCCGATGCCGCCGATCGCCGGGTTGCAGCTCATGGCGCCCAGCTGCTCGATGTTCTGGGTCAGAAGCAGGGTGTGCGCGCCGGCGCGGGCCGCCGCCAGCGCGGCCTCGCAGCCGGCGTGGCCGCCGCCGATCACGATGACGTCGTAGGGGTCCGCGTAGCGCATGGCGCGCATTCTACCGGGGCGGGCGGCGGCGCGGGATCTCGAAGTCCGAACGCAGATAGGCCTTGATCTGCATGGTCTTGCGGTCGAATACCACCAGCAGCGGCGGGGACTGGCCGGACATGAGCATGGTCACGGGATCATCGGGCGCGAATCCCTGCTGCGCCATCATTTGCTTGAGGCGCTGCTTTTTCCTGAAGAAGCCGTAGTCGCGCTGCTGGTCCACCGTCAGCAGGTGAGCCTGCAGCTGGGGCAGGCCGCGCTCCCAGCTCTGGAACAGGCGCGGCATCTGGATGACGTCGTCCCCGCCGCCCACCGCCGACTCGATGATCTGCTCCCGCGCGCTCTGCTGCTCCGGGAGCGGTGCCCACACCCAGCGCGGCCGGCTGTACCAGTGCGGCGCGAACTGCGGGTTTTGCTGGAGCGCGAGCGCCTTCTCGTGCGGGTCGAGGTCCGAAGCCTGCACCAGCTGCAGCCGGTCCTCGGAAAAGGTGTAGTACAGCGGCCGCCCGAGCCACAGCGTCGAGACGCCGTAGCCCAGCGCCAGCAGCTGCACCGCGGCGATCACGGCGATGTCCCGACCCAGCACCCGCCGGGACTTGGCCGGATTGGCAATCAGCAAGGTGCACAGGGGGCCTAAGGCCACGTCCACGATGGCCAGGATCGGCACCACCCGCAACGCCTTGGTCAGGTACCAGCCCGGCCACCGGTACCAGCCGAGGTACAGGCCGCCCAGCACCACCGTCAGCACGCCGATGCTGCACAGCAGGTGCGCAGCGAACAGTTTGAACCGAAATTTCATCCGCACACGCTCAGGGATTCGCGGTAATTCAAGCACACCATGGTCGTTGTTGTGAACACCCCTTTGAGCGGATGCATCTACCGCAGCTGCTCCAAACCGTGTTAAGACCACGCCTTGAGCAGCCCGAGGCGTAGTTAAAATCAGAACTGAGACTACCGTCCGGCCGCCGGCGGTAAGCGCGCGGAACAACGAAGGAGATCCCGGTGCGGCGACCAAACCGATCTGATCATACCGCGGGGGCGCTCTGCCCACGCTTCCGTCCACGGAAATCGAGAACGGTCTGTGCGCGGCATGGCCGCCTCATTGCGACAGCGCTATGCGCGATTCTTGGGTCCGTCGCACTCGCCTCGCCGCCCGCTGAGCGACCGCGAGCACGGGATGTCGGCCTCGGCGTGGGAGCCTACCCGGCCGGACGCTGGAACGCGATCACCGACGTGCCGGGTGTGCGGGTCGGGCAGACGACGATCCGCCGCGGAAACGACGTGCGAACCGGCGTGACGGTGGTTTTCCCGCACGATGGCAATCCCTTTTTCAGCCGTGTTCCAGCAGCGATCGCGGTCGGCAACGGCTTCGGCAAGCTCACCGGAACGACCCAGGTCGCCGAACTCGGCGAACTCGAGACGCCGATCGCGCTCACTTGCACGCTGTGTACCTGGCGCGTCGCGGAGAGTGTCGCGAGGTGGATGCTCGCACTGCCGGACATGGGCGAAGTGCGATCCATCAACCCAGTCGTCGCCGAAACCAACGACGGTTGGGCGCTCAATGCGATCCGCACGATGCCGGTTACCGATCAGGACGTCGTGCAGGCACTGCTCGCGGCGAAGACGGGCCCGGTCGATGAGGGTTCAGTCGGCGCAGGCACCGGCACGGTCGCCTTCGGCTGGAAGGGCGGCATTGGCACGAGCTCGCGCGTTGTTGCCGAAGGGCCGTGGACAGTCGGTGTTCTCGTGCAGACCAATCTAGGCGACTGGCCGGATCTGCTGATCCAGGGAGTTCCCGTCGGCCGCGAACTCGGCCGGAGTGGTATGCACCCGCTCCGCGACAAGGGTGCCAGCGGATCGGTCGTCGTCGTCATCGCGACCGACGCACCATTGTCAGACCGCAACCTGCGGCGGCTCGCTAATCGCGCATTTCTCGGACTCGCCCGCACTGGCGCGCTTGCGGACAACGGATCCGGCGACTATGCGATCGCCTTCTCAACAAACAGCTCGGTGCGACGAAACGCTGCCCCCGGTGGGTACGGCGAGCCACCGCCGCGGCTCAGGAGCGAGGAACTCGGTAACGAGGCCGTGAGCAAACTATTCGGGCCGACGATCGACGCGACTATTGAGGCCGTTTACAACTCGCTATTGCGCGCGAAGACTGAAACAGGTGCGTACGCGTCGGTCGATGCGCTGCCGCTCGAGGAAACACTGGCCATACTGCGCCGGTTCAACGCGACTCAGCGCTGACACGGCCGCGATCGCCGCCGCGGTGGGATTGGCCAAGACTAGAAAATTAGGGCGCTTTTGGAGGTTTTCAGAACGCCTCCGCACCCAAGATTATCGATGCACAAGGTCGGAAGTTTAGCTAACACGCGGATTTGCGTGGGGCGGAACAGAGAATGCGCGCTCAGATGGGACACCATGGGGGCACATCTGCAGCCGTTCGCCATCGACTGAGTAAATCGCTAGATACAGGCAGCCTATCGCATAAGGCCGACGTCAGCACACTCGTCACATGACGGCCCACCATGGGCACGCGAGAATTCCCGGCCTGATTACTCTGATTTGCGGATCGCAGCTAAGCACAATCCCGCGAGGTGTGTTCGCATGGCGCTCGCGAAATGTGACCACGTGTCTCGCTTCGTTTGCGCCAACTGCTTGACCCGCTTTGACCTCGACGGGTAGCAGCTGCCCATTCTCCTCCAGGACAAAGTCGATTTCCTGCCCGGAACTAAGCCGCCAGTGGTAAAGGTCACGTGTCGGTGCACCATCCCTCCAAACAAACAGGTCATTCGCCACCGCGGTCTCCAGATGAAAACCGGTCGGGGTTGTATCGCGTGAAGCGGCAATGGCGAGCGCTGCGTCAACGCTGTATAGCTTTGGCGCCTTGATTACGCGCTGGCCCGAATTCCGCGAATACGGCGGGACAAGCTCGATGAGGTAGCTTCGTTGCAGGGCTTCAAGCCAACGACGGATTGTGGTTGTCGGCGTGCCCAAGTCGTTGGACAATCCTGTCACATTAAGCTCTTGCCCCGTTCTGGCCGCTGTTACTCGCACGAAGGCTTCCAGTCGCGGGGCTGACTCGACTTCCAGGATCTCCAGAATGTCGCGACGGGAAAAGATCTCCACGTAGTCGTCGAGTATCCGTAGACGCTGCTCGGGTGGGGCGGCGACGGCCCGAGGGAATCCTCCTGTCTTGACGGTGGTTTGCCAATCGAGCGGCCCGCTGGAGGCAGCGCGCTGTTCAAGTTCGACGAGCACAGCCGCTTCGTCGGACCCGAAAAGGAAGCTCCATCCCCGGAGGTCCTCGTCAAATCGCAGTTCGCTCAGCGTCAGCGGTCGAAGCGTCCGGTAGGTTGCCCGTCCAACCAAGGAGTCGCTTACCGACTTTCCGAGTTTGGGCTGATTCGACCCGCTGAGCAGGTATTGCCCATTCCGCCGGTCCCGATCGACGACTGCCTTTATTGCCAGCATTAAATCGGGTGCTCGCTGCACCTCGTCGATGAACGCTCCACGGTCTCCAAGGTCCGCCAGGAACCCCTCTGGGTCGGCGATGGCTTGTTCGCGAACGTCTCGTTCGTCGAGTGTTCGCCTCGCGAAGCCCTGCGCTTCAGCAATTTCCTGGCAGATCGTGCTCTTGCCGACCTGGCGCGCCCCCATGACCGCAACCACCGGGTACAAGCGCATGTCGGCGCTCAGCTGGGAGTGAATGACCCGCGGGTAGTGGGTGTTTGCCTCTGCCATAGTTATACGTTATATTGACGTTTGATGGTTAATATACCGTAGGAATATGGCTATGGCAAATTCGTATTCGGCGGACGATCTGCTGAAGTTTCTCGACCACGCAGTCGACAAGGGCCTAATGCCTGCGGCCACAGCCCAAGCGTTGGCGGTCGCGACCAGGAATGTGCTCGGCGTCTTGGCTGAAGATGAAAAGGCCGACTTGAGTGCGCTAGATCTCGACGCTGCTATCAAGCGATTCAACAACAAGCGCGCCAGGGACTTCAATCCAACGTCGCTACAGGAATACGGCCGACGAGTTCGGCGAGCGGTGGATTTGTACATCAGCTGGCGCGAGAATCCTGCAAATTTCACAATTAAGACGCGTAACACCACTGCACCGCGTAAGCGGGATAAGGGGTCCGGGAACGGTGAGCCCTCGGCGAGGGAAACGCTCACAGAGCAAGTTCCTGATGAGGTCGCGGGAACCTATCGTTCGGCAGTTCCGGTTCGGCCGGGCCTTGTAGTGACGCTGCTCAATATCCCATACGACCTCACAGACGCCGAGGCAGATCGGATTGCCGGTTTCGTCAAGATGCTGGCGCTCAAGTAATGACGAACGACTATAGGGAGGCACAGTAGCAGGGGTTCCCGCCGAGGCAATCGACGATATTGGATGAAAACGCCTAGAAACCAGGCGCTTCGTGCGATGGCAGCGGATATCACCGGACGACTTCGAACGTCCCCTATTTTCCTATACAGAACGAGGCAAAGATGCGGCCGAGCAGCTCGTCGGCGGTGCCGGCCCCGGTAATCTCGCCCAGGGCCCGCTGCGCCTGACGTAACTCTTCCGCCACCAGTTCGGCGGCGCGCGCCTCGCGGCACTGGGCGTCGGCGGCTTCCAGGTGCGCGGCGGTGGCGGCGAGCGCCTCCAGGTGCCGGCGTCGCGCGGACAAAGTGCCGGACTCTTCCGGACGGTAGCCGGCCGATTCGAGCAGGTGCGAGCGCAGTTCTTCCAGGCCGCTGCCGTTAAGTGCCGACAGCCGCAACGGCACCACGCCCGCGGGTGGCGGGACGCCCGCGCTGCCCGGCGGCAGCAAGTCGGTCTTGTTGTAGACCAGCGTCACCGGCACGTGGCCCGGGAGCCGCGCGCGTTCGGAGGCAAAGCTCAGCGCCTCCGGATCGGCGGCGGCATCGACCAGAAACAGCACCCGATCGGCCTGCGCGATGGCGGCGCGCGCGCGCCGCACGCCCTCCGTCTCGATGCTATCGGCGCTGTCCCGGAGCCCCGCGGTATCTAGCAGCAGCACGGGTACGCCCCCGACCAGAATGCGTTCCCGCAGCAGATCGCGCGTGGTGCCCGGCAGCTCGCTCACGATGGCCGCGTCGTGGCCGCTCAGCCGATTGAGCAGCGTCGACTTGCCGGCATTGGGCGCACCGGCGATCACCACCGTCAGCCCCTCGGTCAGCAAGCGCCCCTGCTGCGCGGTCGCCTGCAGCGCCGCGCACTGCTCGCGCAGCGCCGCGAGCCGCTCGAGCAGCGTGCGGTCGGCAAGGTAATCGATCTCGTCGGTCGGGAAATCGATCGTCGCCTCGACATGGGCGCGCAACTGCGCGAGCGCCTCGTCGAGTGCCCGCACCCGCAGCGAGAATTCACCCTGGAGCGAGCGCAGCGCGGCGCGCGCCGCCGCCTCGCTCCCGGCGTCGATCAGGTCGGCGACGGCCTCGGCCTGGGCCAGATCGAGCTTGTCGTTGAGATAGGCGCGCTGCGTGAACTCGCCGGGCCGCGCGCGGCGCGCGCCCAGCTGCAGTACCCGTGCCACCAGCGCCTCGCTGAGCAGCGGACTCGCGTGGCCGTGCAGTTCCAGCACCGCTTCGCCCGTATAGGAGTGCGGCGCGGGAAAATACAGCGCCAGCCCCTCATCGAGTGCCGTGCCGTCGGCGCCGATAAACCGGGCGAGCTCGGCGTGGCGCGGTGCCGGCACCCGGCCGAGGATCGCGGCGGCGATGCGCGCGCTGTCGGGGCCCGACACACGCACAATGCCAATGCCCCCGCGGCCCGACGGGCTGGCGGTGGCGACGATGGTATCGACCGGTACGGGCATGCGCCCTGCGCCTGGAAACCCAGGCCCTAGTTGCGCGCCTTGGCCTGCAGGGCAAGGCGGCGGTTGATGTTCCACTGCTGCAGGATCGACAGCACCGTGTTGGTGGTCCAGTACAACACCAAGCCGGAGGGCATGAAGGCGAACATCACGGGCATGGCGATCTGCATGATCATGAACATCTTCTGCTGCGTGGGATCGCCCATCTGCGGGTTGAGCTTGAAGTTGACGTAGTTCGCGCCCGCCATCAGCACCGGCAGGATGAAGTACGGATCGCGCGCCGACAGGTCGCTGATCCAGCCGACGAAGGGCGCCTGGCGCATCTCCACGCTCTCGAGCAGTACCCAGTAGAACGCGATAAAAACCGGGAACTGGATCAGCATCGGCAGGCAGCCGGCGACCGGATTGACCTTCTCGCGCTGGTAGAGCTCCATGGTCGCCTTGCCCAGTTTCTCGCGCTGGTCCTTGTAGGTCTCCTGCAGCGCCTTGATGCGCGGCTGCAGTGCCTTCATGCGCGCCATCGAGCGCATGCTCGCCTCGGAGAGCGGATAGAACAGGAGCTTCAGCACGAGCGTGGCCACCATGATCGTCCAGCCCCAGTTGCCGAACAGCGCGTGGACCTTGTCCAGCAGCCAGAACAGCGGCCGCGCGAGGAAACTCAGCTTGCCGTAATCGGTCACCAGGTACAGCCGCGGGCTCGCCTGCTCGAGCAGCGCCTGGAGCTTCGGCCCCACGAACAGCGTCTGGTGCAGCGTCGCGCTTGCCCCTGGCGCCAGCTGCTGCGCCGGCCCGGTGGCGGCCAGCAGGTACTCGTTGCCGCTGGTGCTCAGCTGGTAATGCCAGGGGGCGCCGGGCGGAGGCACGATCGCGGCCACAAAATGGTGCTGCATCGCCGCGAGCCAGCCGCCGTCGATCTGGCGGTCGAGCGTGGGCGGGTCTTTGCCCATCTTGAGCTTCTCGTACTTGTGGCCGTCGTCGTAGGCCGGGCCCTTATAGGCATAGCTCTCGGGATGAAAGTACGAGGAGACCACCGGTTCGTTGTTGCGCAGCAGCTGCGCGTAGGGCGCAAATTCCCACGCCGCCGCCGAGGCATTCTGCAGCTGGTAATCCACTCCGATCGCGTACTGGCCGCGCCGGAAAGTGTAGGTCTTGGTGACCGTGACCCCTTGCCCGTCCGTCCAGCTCAGCGGCAGGCGAACTTCCGCCTGCCCGGGGGCCAGTTGCAGCTCATGGGCCGGCGCCGTGTACAGCGCCAGGTGCGTGGGCATGGGCTTGCCGGCCGCCCCGGCGAGGCCCGACTGCAGCACGAACAAGCTTTCGTCGCTGTCGCGGTTGAGCAGCCGCACCGGCGTGGGCTGACCCTTGACCAGCGGATAGGCCAGCAGATCGGCACGCGTGAGTTCGCCGCCCTCGAGGCTGACGCGTACGTCCAGCACGTCGGTGAGCACGTGCACCAGAGGCGCGGCCGGCGCCAGCGTCGAGCCGACACTGATCGGCGCGGTCGTGCCGGATAGGGGCGCGGCGGCGTTCGCCAGCGGTGCGGGGTGGGCCTGTGCGGCCGGGGGCGCCGGCGCAGTCAACGCCGGTGCCGCGCTCCCTAAGGCCGGAGCGCCGCCGGCGGGATTCGTGCCGGGAGCCGCCGCGCTCGGGGCCGGGGCCGCCGGCCCCGGCGGGTAGTCGTGCATCCAGGTGATGTAATTCATGAACAACGCCATCGCCAGCGTCGCCCACAGGATCCCCCGCAGATTACGCGTGCCGAACATGCGTCGCCTTGGAGCACGGAGCAGCGGGGACCGGATCCACGCCGCCCGGATGCAGGGGGTGGCAGCGGCCGATGCGGCGGATGCCCAGCCACGCGCCGCGGGCCACGCCGTGAATCTCCACGGCCTCGAGCATGTACTGCGAGCAGCTCGGGTAGAAGCGGCAGCGCGGTCCCAGCAGCGGACTCAAGGTCCGCTGGTACACGCGAATCAGGCTTTGGAGGATCTTTGTGCCCATGCTTCGTCTATCTGCTTCCACAGGCGCTCGAGCGCCTCGCGCAACTCCCTGTTCGGCGCCGCGCGCGCCGCCTGGCGCGCGCCGATCACGATGTCCACCGGCGGCAGGCCCTGCTGCCGCAGCCGGAAGCTCTCACGGATCTGCCGCCGCAGCCGGTTGCGGCTGACCGCATTGCCCACGCTGCGCGCGGCGATCGAGAGCCCCAGGCGCGCGCTGGTGGCGCCGTCGTTTACGCGGACCGTGGCCGTGAGCAATTCGTTCCCGAATCGGCGCCCGTGCTCGTACGCGGCCTTGAACTGGGCCGGCCGGCATAGGCGTTGTGAGCGCCGGAACCGCGTTGTGCCCACGGGCGCCACGCTGTGAGGCCGACTCGCTGCAAGAAATTCTTTTACGGGATCAGCCGCTTACGGCCTTTCGCGCGTCGCCGTGCGAGTACCTTGCGGCCATTCTTGGTGGCCATGCGGGCGCGGAAGCCGTGAGTGCGCGCGCGTCGGACCTTGCTCGGCTGATAGGTGCGTTTCATGATGTTAACGAGGTCCGACAACTGACCGGAAAATGGGCGGGCAGGGTACGTTTGGGGGGCTGCCGTGTCAATACACAAACGCTTTCGGGGCGGGTTCGGATCGGTATAGACTTCGACCCCTTTTCCCCGCAGACCCACGCATATAGGCAGCCGCCCGAGTGAGCGCATCCTGGTCCCGCTGTGTTGGTGCGCTCGAGCACGAGCTGCCTGAGCAGCAGTTCAACACCTGGGTCAAGCCTCTCCAGGCCATCGAGAGCAGCACGGGCCTGCGGCTGCTGGCCCCCAATCGATTCGTCGTGGACTGGGTGCGCACGCACCTGCTCACGCGCATCGAGAGCCTGCTGCTGGCCGACGGCGGCCTGCCGGTGTCGATCGAGATTGGTTCGCGCGAGCCCGCCGCGAGCGCGCCGAGCGCGCCGAGCGCGCAGCTGGGCGCCAGTCCCCGGCCCAGCCCGGCGGAGTTTTTCGGCGTACCGCTCAATGCCAATTTCAGCTTCGCCAGTTTCATCGAGGGCAAGAGCAACCATTTCGCCAAGGCGGCTGCCGTGCAGGTCGCGGAAAACCCCGGCTCGGCGTACAACCCGCTGTTCATCTACGGCGGCGTCGGCCTGGGCAAGACCCATCTGATGCATGCCATCGGCCACCTGATTCGCGAGCGCAATCCGGGTGCGCGCATTGCCTATCTGCACTCCGAGCGCTTCGTCAGCGACATGGTGCGAGCCCTGCAGCACAACCGCATCAACGAATTCAAGAACACCTACCGCTCGCTCCATGCCCTGCTGATCGACGACATCCAGTTCTTCGCCGGCAAGGATCGCTCGCAGGAAGAATTTTTCCATACCTTCAACGCGCTGATCGAAGGCCAGCACCAGGTGGTCCTGACCTGTGACCGTTATCCGAAGGAGGTCGAGGGGCTCGAGGAGCGCCTCAAATCCCGATTCGGCTGGGGCCTCACGGTGGCCATCGAGCCCCCGGATCTGGAAACCTGCGTGGCCATTCTGCTCGGCAAGGCGCAGTTGGCCGGAGTCGCGTTGCCCGAGGAAGTGGCTTTTTTTATAGCGAAATGCATCCGTTCCAACGTGCGCGAGCTCGAGGGCGCCTTGCGCCGTGTCATCGCCAACGCCCGCTTCCTCGGTCGGCCGATCACGCTGGAATTCGCGCGCGAGGCGCTCAAGGATCTGCTCACCCTGCAGGCGCGGCTGGTGACGGTGGAAAATATTCAAAAGACCGTCGCCGATTATTACAAGGTGCGCATTGCCGACCTGCTCTCGAAGCGCCGCAGCCGCTCAGTCGCGCGTCCACGCCAGGTGGCGATGGCTCTGGCCAAGGAACTCACCACCCACAGCCTGCCGGAAATTGGTGATGCCTTCGGCGGGCGCGATCACACCACCGTGATGCACGCCTGCAAGCGCATTCGCGAGCTGCGCGTCAGCGAACCGCGCATCCAGGAAGATTTTTCTGCCTTGTTGAGAACCCTGGCGGGCTAAGCTGGCATATCCTGTGGGCAAGTTTGAGGGGCTTTCTGCGCACAGTTCATCCACAAGCAGCGCGTAAGGTTTAGCCTCGGCGGCCGACACGCGGCTGGCTGCATTTTTCGATCAATCGGACACGAAAACGGGTTGTCCCCGATCTGCACAGGCCTAATAATCATTACTGTCTTAACTCTCCAGAAGAAATTAATACTATGAAAGTCTCGGCGTCGCGTGAAAACCTGCTCGCTCCGCTACAAAGCGTCATGGGCGTTGTCGAGCGCCGGCAGACCATGCCGGTGCTGGCGAACGTGCTGCTGGTCGCGCGGGGCGACAAACTCACGGTTACCGGTACGGATCTGGAAGTGGAGCTGGTGGCGGCAACCGGCGTCACGGTGCAGCAGGCCGGCGACGTCACGGTGCCGGGCAGAAAGCTGCTGGAGATCATGCGCACGCTCCCGGAGAAGGCGAACGTCTCGCTGACGCGCGAGGCTGAGCGCGTGGTGGTCAAGGCGGGACGCAGCCGCTTTACCCTCTCGAGCCTGCCGGCGAGCGAATTTCCGGTGATCGAGGAAATCAATGCCAAGCAGGTGATACGCGTCGGCCGCGAGCAGTTCCGTCGCCTGATCGAGAAGACCCATTTCGCCATGGCGCAGCAGGACGTGCGCTACTACCTCAACGGGACGATGCTCGAAACCTCCGGCAAGATGCTGCGCGCCGTGGCCACCGATGGGCATCGGCTGTCGCTGGCCGAGACTGAACTCACCGCGAGCGCCGACAGTGGCCACCAGGTCATCGTGCCGCGAAAAGGTATCCTCGAGCTCCAGCGAATTCTCGGGGGGGACGGGGAACTCGAACTTAGCATCGGTTCCAATCACGTTCGCGCCCAGATCGGCGACATTCGCTTCACTTCGAAGCTGATCGATGGAAAATTTCCGGAGTACGGCCGCGTCATTCCCGCCAAGCCCCCTTTTGCCATGAGCGCCGCCCGGGACGTACTGCGCCAGGCCCTGCAGCGGACCTCGATACTCTCGAACGAGAAGTATCGCGGCGTGCGGCTTACTTTTTCAAAGAATCTTCTTACTATTCAAGCACATAATCCGGAGCAGGAAGAAGCCGAGGACCAGATCGAGGTCGCCTACACCGGCTCTGAAATGGAAATCGGCTTTAACGTCACCTACCTGCTCGATGCTTTGGCCGCCATCGAAGTCGACACGGTGGAAGTGGCATTGACCGATTCGAACTCGAGCTGCCTGATCCGGGCGCCTGGCGAAAACTCGGTGAAATTCGTCGTCATGCCGATGCGGCTGTAAGGCTGGCGTGAGTCTGCTGGCACTCGAAGTCGAGGGCCTGCGCTGCCTCCAGCCCACCCGGCTCGAGCTGCACACACACGTCAATCTCGTGACCGGCGCCAACGGCGCTGGCAAGACCTCCCTGCTGGAGGCGATCTACCTGCTGGGCCGCGGCCGGTCGTTCCGCACCCGCCATACCGAGCGCGTGGTCGCCCATGGCGGCCAGCGCCTCACGGTGTTCGGCCGGACCGACGAGCCGAGTTTTCCGACGGTGGGTTTCGGCTATGACCGGCAGGCCGGTTTGCAGGCCCGCATCGCCGGTCGGGAGGCACGTTCCCTGGCCGAACTGTCACAGGCCCTCCCGGTTCAGATCGTGGATCCCGGCATCCATCGGCTGGTCGAGGAGGGGCCGGCCTATCGTCGGCGCTGGCTGGACTGGGGCGTGTTCCACGTGGAACCTGGGTTCGTGCACGCCTGGACAGAACACGTGCGCACGCTCAAGCAGCGTAATGCGGCCCTAAAAAGGCGTGCTGACCCGAGCCCCTGGGAGCCGGATCTGGTGCGGCATGGCACCGTGCTCTCACTGGCCCGCGCGCGCACCCTGCAGCTGCTGGAGCCCTATTGGCGCGATACGCTGGCGGCCTTGCTGGGCGAACCGGTCTCGCTGAGCTACTACCAGGGATGGGGACAGGAATACTCACTGGCCGAGTCGCTGGCGGCGCAACGGGCACGCGACCTGGAGAGAGGCAGCACGGGGCAGGGGGCCCATCGCTTCGACGTCAGGCTCACGATCGGTGGCCGGAGCGCTCGCGAGGTGCTGTCACGCGGGCAACAGAAATTGCTCGGAGCCGCCCTGGCCCTCGCCATGGCCCGATTGGCCGGAAGTGCAGGGCGACGTCCCCCGACGCTGCTTCTGGACGATCCGGCGGCCGAACTTGATCGGGCCCACACGGATGCGCTCGTCTCCGAAATCAGGACGCTCAAGGGTCAGCTGGTGGTCACGGCGCTGGACCCGGAAGAGGCTCGTTTCGGCGATCCGGATCGGGCGTTTCACGTGGAACAAGGCCGCGTTACCACGCTATAATAACAGTAAGGCAACATAGGCCACTTCATGACAGTCACAGACGTCTACGATTCCAGTAAAATCAAGGTCTTAAAGGGTCTTGATGCAGTGCGCAAAAGACCCGGAATGTACATCGGTGACACCGACGATGGCACCGGGCTCCACCACATGGTGTTTGAGGTCGTGGACAACGCGATCGACGAGTCGCTGGCGGGCCATTGCGATCGCATTACGGTAACCATCCACGCGGACGAGTCGGTCACCGTCACCGACAACGGCCGGGGTATACCCGTCGACATCCACCCCGAAGAGGGCCGCTCGGCCGCCGAGGTGATCATGACGGTGCTGCACGCCGGCGGTAAGTTCGACGACAGCTCCTACAAAGTCTCGGGCGGTCTGCACGGGGTAGGCGTGTCCGTGGTCAATGCGCTCTCGGACACGCTGCTGCTGACGATCTGCCGCGACGGGCGCATGCATCGGCAGGAGTACCACCTCGGCAACCCGGTGGCGCCGCTGGCGGATGTGGGCGGGACCAGCGAGCGGGGCAGCATCATCCGCTTCAAGCCCAGCGCGCAGATCTTCACGAATATCCAGTTTGTTTACGACACGCTGGCCAAGCGCCTGCGCGAGCTGTCGTTTCTCAATTCCGGCGTCCGCATCGAATTGAACGACGAGCGCGAAGACAAGCGCGATGTGTTCGAGCACCAGGGCGGCCTGCGCGCCTTCGTGAACCATCTCAACCGCGGCCGCACGCCGGTCCACGAGAACGTGTTCTGGTTCCGCACCCAGGAAGGCCTGGTGAACGTCGAGGTCGCGCTGCAGTGGAATGACTCCTACCAGGAGAGCATGTACTGCTACACCAACAACATTCCGCAGAAGGACGGCGGCACGCACCTGTCGGGGTTTCGCGCCGCGCTCACCCGGACGCTGAACGATTACATCGAGACCGAAGCCGCCGCCAAGAAGGAAAAGGTGCCGACCACCGGCGACGACGCGCGCGAGGGGCTGACTGCGATACTGTCGGTGAAACTTCCGGACCCGAAATTTTCTTCGCAGACCAAGGACAAGCTGGTCTCCTCCGAGGTCAAGGGCGTGGTGGAGACCGCGGTCGCCGGCAAGCTCGGCGAGTTCCTGCTCGAGCAGCCCGCGCAGGCCAAGGCAATCGTCGCCAAGATCATCGACGCGGCGCGCGCGCGCGAAGCCGCGCGCCGCGCGCGCGAGATGACGCGCCGCAAGGGCGCGCTCGACATCGCGGGGCTGCCGGGAAAGCTCGCCGACTGCCAGGAGAAGGATCCGGCGCTGTCGGAGATCTTCATCGTCGAGGGCGATTCAGCCGGCGGTTCCGCCAAGCAGGGGCGCGACCGGCGCACCCAGGCGATCCTGCCGCTCAAGGGCAAGATCCTCAACGTCGAGCGCGCGCGCTTTGACAAGATGATTTCCTCGGCCGAGGTCGGCACGCTGATCACGGCGCTGGGCTGCGGCATCGGCCGCGACGAATTCGACATCGAGAAACTGCGCTATCACCGCATCATCATCATGACCGACGCCGACGTCGACGGCTCGCACATCCGCACGCTGTTGCTGACCTTCTTCTACCGGCAGATTCCGCTGCTGATCGAGCGCGGCCACGTCTACATCGCGCAGCCGCCGCTGTACAAGGTCAAGCGCGGCAAGTCGGAAACCTACGTCAAGGACGAGAACGAACTCAATGCGCTGCTGCTGTCCAGCGCGCTGGAAGCCGCCGCGCTCCGGGCCAGCGCCGGCGCGCTGCCGATCAGGGGCTCGGCCCTGGAACTGCTGGCGCGCAAATACATGGAAGTGCAGGCCATCATCCGGCGCTGGGCGCGCCGCTATGACGAGCGGCTGCTCGACGCCCTGATCTACCTGCCGGAAGTGACGCTCGAGAACTTCGATCGTCCCGAGTTCCTCGCCGCCTGGTGCGCGCAGCTCGCCCATAGCCTCAATGCCGCGGAGGATTCGGCACGCAGTTTCCGCGCCGAAGTGCGCACGGCCAGCGACGGGCACGCCGCGCGCATAGTGGTGCATCGCACCGAGCACGGCGCCACGACCGACAAACAGCTGACGCGCGAGTTCTTCGAGTCCGCCGAGTATCGGCGCATCTGCGAGCTGGGGCGCACGCTGACCGGGCTCATCGGCGCGGGCGGTTCGGTGTCGCGCGGCGAGGAGCATCTGGACGTCGGCTCGTTCAAGGATGCGATGCGCTGGCTGTTCGATCAGGCCCGCAAGGGCCAGTCGATCCAGCGCTACAAGGGCCTGGGCGAGATGAACCCGGCGCAGCTCTGGGATACCACCATCAACCCGGATTCGCGCCGGCTCATGCAGGTGCGCATCGACGACGCCGTTGCGGCCGACGAAATCTTCACGACACTGATGGGCGATCAGGTCGAGCCGCGGCGCGAGTTCATCGAGAAGAACGCGCTGTCGGTGGCCAACCTGGACGTTTGAGGCCAGCGGCAGGGCGCCATGCCGATCGTGTATGCCCTCGAGCCGGGCCTCTCGGCCGCGGAATTTCGCGCGGTGCTGGTCGCCTCCACGCTCGGCGAGCGCCGGCCCGTGGGCGAACCGGCGCGCCTGGAGAGCATGCTGCGCAACGCCGATGTCATCGTCACGGCGCGCGATGCCGGGAAGCTGGTGGGCGTGTCGCGCGCCATCACCGACTTCGCCTACTGCTGTTACCTGTCGGACCTGGCGGTCGACTCGGCCTATCAGCACCGGGGCATCGGCAAGCGCCTGGTGGACGAAACCCGCGCCGCCGCGGGCGAATCGGCGACCCTGTTCCTCGTCGCGGCTCCTGCTGCGGAAGGGTATTATCCGCGCATCGGCATGAAGCCGGTGAGCAGCTGCTGGATGATTTCCCGCGGCCGCTGATCCCAATTACGCAAGCAGGCGCGAGACTATGGCGGAAGCGGCACTCACCCAGGACCCCACGGCCGGAGAGTACAACGGGCTCAAGCGGCCGGAGCGCACGCTCGAGAGCTGGTGGTATTTCGACGCGGCCCACTACCAGCGCGAACTCGCCGCCATATGGCGGCGCAGCTGGGTGTACCTGTGCCGCGCCGATTCGCTCCCGGCTGCCCCGTCGTTCCGCAGCTTTAGCATCGGCGACCAGCCGATATTGCTGGTGCGCGACCAGGCCGGGGAGGTGCGGGCCTTCTACAACACCTGCCGGCACCGCGGCTCGACGCTGTGCGCGGCGGCCTCGGGCCGGCTGCCCACCGGTCAGATTACCTGTCCCTACCATGCCTGGAGCTACCGGCTCGACGGCACGGTGGCGAAGATTCCCTCCAAGCGGCCGGAAGGTTACCTCGATACGCAGCAGCTCTCGCTGTACCCGATCGCGCTCAAGAACTGGCGCGGGTTCCTGTACGTCAACCTCGCGGGCGACAGCGAGCTGTCCACCGACCATTTCAACGCCAACCGCGACAGCTTCGGCAACTGGCCGCTCGAGGAGCTCGCGGTCGGACGCACGCTCACCATGCGCATCAACTGCAACTGGAAGGTCTTCTGGGAGAACTACAACGAATGCCTGCATTGTCCAGGCGTGCACCCGGCCCTGAGCAGCCTGGTGCCCATCTACAAGCGCGGCATCATGGAGCCGCGCGACGATCCGGAATGGCGCGCGCACGCCGGCGCTGACAACCCGACTTACGCCGGTGGGCTGCGGCGCGGCGCCGAGACCTGGTCGCTCGACGGCAGGGCGGTGGGCGCGTGCTTCCCGCGACTGACGGCGGAGGAGAAGCGCCTGGGCTATCACTACATGACGAGCCTGCCCTCGCACTACGTCGTGTTGCACGTCGATCACGCGCGCTCCTCGCGCCTGCTGCCGCTGGGCCCGGAAATGACCGAGCTCGAGATCGAGTGGCTGTTTCCACGCGCGACGCTGGCCGATCCGGACGCCGACATCGCGCGCGCCTGCGACTTCTCCGCGCAGGTGATGGCGGAGGACGGCGCGGCATGCGAGCTGGCCCAGAAAGGCCTGCACGCGGCCCCGCACGTGCAGGGGCAGCTGCTGCCGGAGGATTACGACGTCTACCGTTTTCAGCAATGGGTGCGCCAGCAGCTGAGCTGAACTCCAGGGCCGCGGCGCTAGCGTTATCAATCCACCCGTGCTCGATCTCGTGCTGCTGATGTTGGCGCTGGGACTGGGCGCGCTGCTGTCGCGCGTGAGCCTGTGCGCCGTCGCCGGCGTGCAGCAGGCCGTCGCGGCCCGAAATTTCGCCGGCCTGGAGCGGCTGGCGCTCGCCGCCTGCGGCGCGGGCCTGAGCTTGTTGATACTCGCCGGCCTGCTGCCCGGCCGGGTATGGCTGCCGAGCGATATGCACATCCAGGCGGTCGTGATCGCCGGTGGGGCCCTGCTGGGCTTAGGCGCGATGATCAACGGCGGCTGCTACCTGGGCAGCGTGCTGTACCTGGGCACCGGCAACCTGAATTTCCTGTTTACGCTCCTTGGGCTCGGGCTGGGACTGCGTGGCGCCGCGGCGTGGTCGCCGCTGCCCATTGCCGTCATGCCCGAGTTGCGCATGGCGATGGGCTACCTGTGGGTGCTCGCCCTGGGCCTGTTTGCCCTGATCGTCGTGGTGCTGGTCCGGCGCCGCCGCTGTCGCGGACAGTGGCTGGCGCTCGGCGCGGGGTTGGTGGCGGGACTGGTCTACGCGCGCCATCCGGCCTGGAGCTATGGCGCCGCGCTCGAAGCGCTCGCGCGCGGACGCAGCGCCGTGACGCACTGGCGTGCGTACCTCCCGGCGGCCGGCTTGTTCGCGGGGGCCATCGGTGCCGCCGTGCTGGCCGGCCGCTTTGAGCTCCAGCGGCCGATGCCGTGGCGTGCGCTGCGGTGCCTGGCGGGCGGTGCCATCATGGGGTGGGGCGCCGCGCTGATTCCAGGCGGCAACGACACGCTGCTGTTGTGGGCGGTGCCCGGACTGACGCTGTACGGCACGCTGGCCTTCGCCGTGATGCTCGCGGTCATGGCGCTGGGCTTCACGCTCGCCGGCCGCTGGCCGCGTGCGGCCACTGGCCCGCAGACTCCGGCACAGTAAACTAAGGGCATGCACGACAGCCCCAGCGCCACTCAGCCGGTCCGGCGCCTCGACGGCTTGCGGATCATCGGCCTCATCAAGCTCGGCAAGGCCGCGCTGGTGCTGGCCACCACCTACGGGCTGTACCGGCTGCTCAAGCCCGAACTGCTCGACCAGCTGTACGACTGGCTGAACTCGCTGACCGACACTTTCGAGCGCCGGCTGCTGGAGCGGGCGCTGGATTGGGTGGACTCGCTCGGCACCGACCGCCTGCGCAACATCGTCATCGTGACCAGCGCGTATACGGCGGTGCTGCTGACCGAGGGCATCGGCCTGATGATGCGCAAGACCTGGGCCGAGTGGCTCACGGTGGTCGCATCGGCCTCGCTCATCCCCTTCGAAGTGTGGCACCTCTTCTTCGGGGTTCGCCACAACAAGCTGGAGGTGCTGGCCGCGACCCTGCTCAACGTGGTCATCGTGGTCTATCTGGTCCGGGTATTGCTGAAGGCACGTCGCGCGCGCCAGCGGCCGGAGTGATGGCCGGCAACCCAAAGCTGCGCGCGGTGTTGCTGCTGGCGTTGACGCTGGGCGCGCTCGGCGGCTTGTGGCTCGCCCGTCGCGCGCCCACTCCCGCGGTGGCCCCGTCCCCGGCCGCCCGCGACGTGCTGCGCATGGGTAGCCTGACGCTCGAACCCTGCAGCATCGGCCGCAGGAATCTGGGCATCGCGACGGTGCGCGCGTATTGCCGCGCCGTCACGGTCCCCGAAAACCGCGCCGCACCGGCCGGTCGCCAGCTCGCGCTCAAGGTGGCCGTGGTGGGTTCCGAGTCCGCGCAGGCCGACGCCGACCTGGTCGTGTTCCTCGACGGCGGACCCGGCGGGGCCGCCACCGAGGACTATCCGGCGCTGGCTTCGGCCTTTGCCCCGCTGCGCAAGCGCCACGCGGTGCTGCTCATCGATCAGCGCGGCACGGGCGGTTCCAGTCCGTTGGAGTGCGGTGATGATCCCGAGCTCCGGTGCACTCCCGGACCTCGAGCAGGTGCGGGAGTGCGCCCGGCGGCTTGCGGCCCACGCCGCGCCCGAGTTCTACACCACGAGCGCTGCCGTCGAGGATCTCGAGGCCGTGCGCCGCGCGCTCGGCAGCCCGATGCTCGACCTGGTCGGCGTGTCCTACGGCACGCGCGTGGCCCAGCAATACGCCCGCCGGTACGGCGCGGCGGTGCGCGCCCTGGTGCTCGACGGTGCCGTGCCCAACGCGCTCGCGGTCGGCAGCGAGCATGCGGGCAACCTGGAAGCGGTGTTGCGCGATTCTTTCGCACGTTGCCGTGCCAGCGTGGCCTGCGCCGAGCGCTACGGCGATCCGTACCAGACCCTGCGGCGGCTCCAGGCGCGGCTGCGCGCGCACCCTCAGAAGCTGAGCCTGCGCGATCCCTACACGTTTCGCGTCCAGGACAAGCTCATCACGCGCCGATTCGCTGGCGCAGCTGGTGCGGGTCTACGGCTACAGCCCCTACACGGCCGCGCTGCTGCCGTACGTATTGCAGCAGGCGGACGGCGGCGAGTACGCCCCGCTCCTGGGCCAGGCGCAGGTCGTGACCGGCGATGTGGCCGAAGGCCTCTCGGGCGGCCTGGCCCTGTCCGTCAGCTGCGCGGAAGACGCCGACCGGCTGCGCGTCACTGCGGCCGATGCCGACACGGTCCTGGGCAACAGCCTCACCGGCGGGCTGCTTGCGGCCTGCAGCCTGTGGCCCCACGGCCGCCGGCCCGAGGGGTTCGGCGAGCCGCTCCGCGGCTCCTTGCCGGTGCTGCTGCTGGCGGGCGAGCACGATCCGGTCACGCCGGCCCGCTACGGGAGGCCATCGCGCGCACGCTCCCGCACGCACGGTTGCTCAGGCTGACCGGCCAGGGGCACGGCGTGCTGGCCGTGGGCTGCGTGCCGCGGCTGGTGGATGAGTTCCTCCGCACCCTGGATGCGCGCGGCCTCGACACCCGCTGTCTCGACGTGCTGGCGCAAACGCCGCCGTTCGTGGATGCGAACGGGGCCGGCCCATGATCGAGGCCCGCGGGCTGCGCAAATCCTTCGGCCGCAACCGGGCGGTCGACGACGTGTCCTTCACGGCGCGCGACGGCGAGATCACCGGGCTCCTGGGACCCAACGGCGCCGGCAAGACCACGACGCTGCGCATGCTCTACACGCTGATGCAACCGGACGCCGGCAGCATCCTGATCGACGGTCGCGACGCGCTGCTCGAGCCGCTGGCGGTGCGGCGCACGCTGGGCGTGCTGCCTGATTCCCGCGGCCTGTACAAGCGGCTGACCGCGCGCGAGAACATCGAGTACTTTGCGGCCCTCCAGGGCCTGCCAGCGGCGCAGGCGCGCGCACGGAGCGACGCGCTGATCGCCACGCTCGGCATGCAGGACATTCGCCGCGCGCCGCACCGGCGGATTCTCGCAGGGCGAGCGGGTCAAGACCGCCATCGCGCGCGCGCTGGTGCACGGGCCGCACAACGTGTTGCTGGATGAGCCGACCAACGGGCTCGACGTGACGGCCACGCGGAGCCTGCGCGAATTCCTGCGCGGCCTTAAGGGCGCCGGGCACTGCGTGCTGCTGTCGACGCACCTGATGCAGGAAGTGGCGGCGCTGTGCGATCGCATCGTGATCATCGCGCACGGGCGGGTGGTGGCCGACGGCTCGGCCGACGCCCTGCGCGCGCTGGCCGGCGAGCAGAATCTGGAAGAGGCCTTCGTGAAGCTCATCGGCGCGGCGGCCATGGGCGGTGCGCCGTGAACGCGGCCCTGGTGGTCTACATCAAGGAGTGCCGTGAGAGCCTGCGCGACCGGCGCGTGCTCATCAACAGCCTGCTGCTGGGCCCGCTGATCGGCCCGCTGCTGTTCCTGGTGCTGATGCGCCTGGTGGTGGGGCGCGAACTGCAAAAGGCCGAGCAGCCGCTGCCGGTGGTGGTCATCGGCGCCGAGCGCGCCCCCGAGCTGATCGGCGCGCTGCGCCAGATGGGCCTGCGGCAGCTCCCGCCGGTGGCCGATCCCGAACAGGCCGTGCGCGAGCAGCGCATCGACCTGGCGCTGCGGATCGACGCCGACTACGGCGCGGCGTGGCGCGGCGGCCGTCCGGCGCAGGTCGAGCTGATCTACGACTCCTCGCGCCGCGAAGCGCAGGGCGACGTGGAGCGGCTGCGCAACATGCTCGAGGGCTACAGCCGCCGCAACGGCGCGCTGCGGCTGCTGGCGCGCGGCCTCGCGCCGGCGATCGGCACGCCGCTGGTCCTGGCCAGCCGCGACGTGGCCACGCCGCAGGCGCGCGGCGCGGTGCTGTTTGCGATGCTGCCGTACATGCTGGTGCTCACGATGTTTATCGGCGGCATCTGGCTCGCGATCGATTCGACCGCCGGCGAGCGCGAGCGGCTGTCGCTCGAGCCGCTGCTGATCAATCCGGTGCCGCGCGATCGCATCCTGCTGGGCAAGCTGGGTGCGACCGCCACCTTCAGCCTGGCGAGCCTGGTGCTGGGGCTGCTGGCGTTCCTGCTGGCCGGCCGCTTCATGCCCACCGAGCAACTGGGCCTGAGCCTGGCCCTGGGGCCGCACTTCTTCGCGGTCGCGCTCCCCATGCTGCTGCCGCTGGTGCTGCTGGTCGGCATCACGCAGATACTCATCGCGGCCTTCGCGCGCAGCGTGCGCGAGGCGCAGACTTACCTGGGCCTGGCGCAGCTGGTGCCGCTGATTCCCTCGATCGTGCTGAGCGTGCTGCCGGTCAAGGCGCAACTGTGGATGTACGCCGTGCCGCTGCTCGGCCAGCAGCTGGCGATCATGCGGCTGCTGCGCGCCGAGACGGTGCCCGGCATGGCGCTGGCCTTAAGTGCCGTCGTGACGGTGCTGGCCGTGCTCGCCGTGTTCCTGCTGGCGCGCCGGGTGTACAGCTCCGAGCGCCTGGCCGTCACGGCCTAGGCGCCTGCAGGGAGGTCAAATCCATGTGCGGACGATTCGTGTCACGTGATCAGGCCGCCATCGAGCGCGAGTACAACATCAGGGTGCGCGACCCCTTCGAGCGGGTCTACAACGCCGCCCCGACCATGTCCCTGCCGGTGATCCGCCAGGCGGGGGGCCAGAGCCCCGGGCAGCGCGAGGCGCTGGCCATGCGCTGGGGCCTGGTGCCCAGCTGGTGGTCGCAGCCCACCCTGCCCACCTCGACCATCAATGCAAGGAGCGAGGAGGCCGCCACCAAGCCGATGTGGCGGGGGGCCCTGCGCCATACCCGGTGCCTGGTCCCGGCACTCGGCTGGTACGAGTGGCAGGCGACCCCCGAGGGCAAGCTGCCTTATTTCCTGCACGCCCCCGGGAAGGCGGGGATCAGCTTCGCGGGCCTGTGGTCCGAATGGCGGAATCCGGCCGGCGAGGCGCAGCTCACCTTTGCCATATTGACCCGGGCGGCCCCCCCGGCGCTCGCCCACGTGCACCCGCGCATGCCCCTGGTGCTGGCGCCCGCCGCCTGGGACGCCTGGCTGGCCGACTGGTCGGGGGACGCCGCCGCCCGCCTGAGCGAGCAGGTCGCCGCCTCCCCGGGGGAGTTCGAGTATTACCGCGTGAGCCGCTACGTCAACGCCCCCCGGAATCAGGGCGAGCGCTGTATCGAACCTGCAACAACTTAGGGGTAAAAGACCCCTCCAGGACCGGATTTGGCCCCGTGGGACGGCCACTGGGAGCGGGGCCCGGCAGCGCCTAGAATGCGCCTCCTGTCGATCCGCCCAAACCGGTTGAAACCTCGGGGCACGTTCCTGAGTCTAATCAACTAATGACGGGCGGGGACTTGCCTGTCGCGTGCAGGTGGAGCGCTATATGACCGGATTCGGATTGGGATCGAGGAGCCGCAAGCCTTCTCGCCGGATGCTCGCGGGCATCGCAATCGCGGTGGTGGCGGTGCTGGCCGTGGGCGGGTGGCGCCTGTCGCGCGCGCCGGCCGCGGCTGCCACTGAAATGAAGGACGGCGCCGTACCTCCCCTGGTGACGGTCGTCGTACCGTCGCTCGGCAACGTGGCGACCACCGTGTCGCTGACCGGGCTGATCAGCGCCCAGAACGACATGCCGATCGGCGTCGAGGGCGACGGCGGGCGCGTGTCCGCCGTGCTGGTCGAGCCGGGCGATCACGTGAAGCGCGGCCAGGTGCTGGCGCGGCTCAATCCACTGACGGCCCAGTCCCAGGTGGAAAATGCGCAGGCCTCCTATGAGGAACTCAAGGCCGCCGCCGCCTCCTCGCAGGCCGAATACGCGCGCGCCGAACGGGCACGCGATTCCTTCTCGGTGGAGGAATTCGAGCGTCGCCGCACCACCGCGCTCACCGCGGAGGCCAAGGCCAAGGCCGCCGAGGCCTCGCTCGCCGAGGCCCGTTCGCGCTGGCAGCGCATGACGGTGCTGGCTCCGAGCGACGGCGTCGTGCTCACGCGTGCCGCGGAAGTCGGCCAGATTGCCATGCCGGGCTCGCCGCCTCTGTTCCGCCTGGCGCGCGACGGCGCGATCGAGATGCGCGGCGAGGTGGCCGAGCAGGACATGCCGCGCCTCAGGGTAGGCCAGGTGGCGATGGTGCGGCTCGATGGCGTGGCGCAGCCCTTTGCCGGCAAGGTCTGGCAGGTCGGTGCCGTCATCGACGGCGTGACCCGGCAGGGGACGGTGCGTATCGCGCTGCCCAGCGAGGACCAGAACCTGCGTCCGGGCGCGTTCGCGCGCGCGGACATCCAGGCCGACGCCATGGTCGGGGTGATCCTGCCGCAGACCGCGGTGCTGAGCGATGAGCAGGGCACCTACACGCTGATTGTCGGCGCCAACGACAAGGTCGAGCGGCGCGCGATCAACGTGGTCGGGGCGCGCGCCACCGGAATGCTGGTCGATCGCGGACTCACCGGCAACGAGCGCGTGGTGGCGGTGGCTGGGGCATTCTTACGGACTGGCGAGCAAGTCAAGGTGGCCCCGATCGCGGTGGCCGCGGGCGGCTCCGGCGATAGTGGCAAGAACATTGTGGCCGGGAACGGCGGCGCCGCGGTGAGCGCGCCATGAGACGCATATCGGCGTGGGCGATCACCCACCCGGTATTCCCGCTGGTGCTGTTCGCCGTGCTGACGGCGTTTGGCATCGTCGCCTTCGTGCGCATGCCCGTCACGCTCAATCCCGACGTTTCCGCGCCCTTCGTGCACGTGCTGATCACCGTGCCGGGCGCCGCGCCGACCGAGATCGAGACGCAGGTGCTGCAGAAGGTCGAAGGCTCGGTGTCCAAGGTCGGCAACGTCAAGAACATCATCTCGCTCGCCAGAGAAGGGCAGGCGCTGGTATTCGTCGAATTCCAGATCGGCACGCCGGTCGATCGGGCCACCACCGACGTGCGCGACGCGGTCGCGCGGGTGCGCGGCGAACTGCCGCAGGGAATCCTCGAGCCCGACATCGGACGCGAGGAAATCGACGGCGGCCCGATCGCGTACTACGCGGTCAGCACCACCGGCATGACCGAGGAGCAGCTCTCCTGGTTCGTCGACGACACCATCAACAAGCGCCTGCTGGGAGTGCCCGGCGTGGCGCAGGTCAACCGATCCGGCGGCGTGGATCGCGAGATCCGCGTCGATCTCGACCCGGCGCGCATGCAGTCGATCGGCATCACCGCGGCCGAGGTCAACGACCAGTTGCGCCAGGTGAATATCGACGCCGCCGGCGGCCGCGCGCAGGTGGGCGGCAGCGAGCAATCGATCCGGGTGCTCGGCGGCGCACACACGGCGCAGCAGCTGGCCAACACGCGCCTCACCGTCGGCGTACTGGGCAACGGCCGCGTCGCGCGCCTCGGCGATATCGCCGACGTGCGCGACGGGATCGCCGAGGTGCGTTCGATCTCCAGGCTGGACGGCCGGCCGGCGACGACCTTTGGGGTGCTCAAAAGCCAAGGGCGCCTCCGACGTCGACACGCTCCGTCGCGTGGAGGCAGAGCTCGCCAAGATCAGTCAGGAGAACACCAGCATCAACCTGAAGCAGGTGTTCACGACCGTCGATTTCACCAAGCAGCAGTATCACGCCTCGATCGAGGCGCTGATCGAGGGCGCGCTGCTCGCGGTGGCGATCGTCTACCTGTTCCTGCGCGACTGGCGCGCGACCGGGATCGCAGCGCTGGCGATTCCGCTGGCGGCGCTGCCGACCTTCGCGTTCATGCAGTGGTTCGGCTTTACGCTCAACCAGATGAGCCTGCTGGCGCTGTGCCTGATCACCGGCGTGCTGGTCGACGACGCGATCGTCGAGATCGAGAACATCACGCGCCACATGAAGATGGGCAAGAGCGGCTACAGGGCGGCCATGGATGCGGCCGACGAAATCGGCCTGGCGGTGGTGGCCTGCTCGATGGCGATCATCGCGGTGTTCCTGCCGGTGAGCTTTATGGGCGGGCTGGTCGGGCAGTTCTTCATCCAGTTCGGCTTCACGGTGGCGGTGGCGGTGTTCATGTCGCTGGTGGTCGCGCGGCTCATCACCCCGTTGCTGGCCGCCTACACCCTCAAGCCGCACGCGGAGCTGCGCGGCGCCGACGGGCCGCTCATGGACTGGTACCTCAAGACCTTGCGCTGGACCGTCAAGCACCGGGTGATCACGCTGGTCGCCGGCCTGCGTGTTCTTCGTGCTGTCGATCGTGGGCCTGGCGATGGTGCCGCAGACCTTTATTCCCGACAGCGATAGCTCCTCATCGGCCATCACGGTCGAGCTGCCCCCGGGCGTGCTGCTCAGCCAGACCGCGCAGGCCTCCAACGCCGCCTACCAGATACTGCGCCGCCACCCCGAAGTGAAGAGCGTGGTCGAGTCGATCGGCGAGGACGAGGAAGGCGAGGTTCGTTCCGGCAACATTTACGTGCAGCTGGTGCCGCCGAGCCAGCGCAAACTGACCCAGAAGCAGTTCGAGGCCGCCGTCACCAAGGAATTGCGGGTGATTCCCGACGCGCGCCTGAACTTCAGGAGCCAGGCCGACGGCAACGGGCGGGACCTGACGCTGTTCGTCGTCGGCAGCAATCCCGACCTGGTCGAGCACACGGCGCGCACCGCCATCGAGCAGATGCGCACGCTCAAGGAACTGCGCGATCCGCGCATCAACGGCGACATGGCGCGGCCGGAGCTGGTGATCCACCCGCGGCTCGACCTGGCGGCGCAGCTGGGCGTCACGGTGGCGGCCATCAGCGACACGGTGCGCGTGGCGACGCTCGGCGAGATCGCGCAGAACGAGGCCAAGTTCTCGCTGGCCGGCCGGCAGATTCCGATTCGCGTCAGCCTGGTGGAATCGGCGCGCAGCAATCTGGCGACGCTGGAGAACCTGCCGGTGCGCACCGCCTCGGGCGCGACCGTGCCCGCTCAAGGCCGTCGCCGAGATCGGCTTCGGGCAGGGGCCCTCGAAGATCCGCCGCTACAACCAGACCCGGCGCCTGTCGCTCGAGGCCGACCTCAACCATACCGAACTCGGTCCCGCGCTCAAGAAGATCCGCGACGCTGCCGATCTTCAAGAACCTGCCCACCGGCGTGCAGATCGTCGACGTCGGCCAGGCGCAGTACATGGCCGAGCTATTCACGAGCTTCGTGCTGGCCATGGTGGCCGGCATCATGCTGGTGTTCGCGGTGCTGGTGCTGCTGTTCGCGCGCGTCTTCCAGCCGATCACGATCCTGGCGGCGCTGCCGCTCTCGCTGGGCGGCGCCGTGGCCGGCGCTGCTGGTCACCGGCAGCCCGTTCTCGCATGGCCACCGTGCTCGGCATATTGATGCTGATGGGCCTGGTGGCCAAGAACTCGATCCTGCTGGTGGAGTTCGCCATCGAGGAAATGCGCGCCGGCAAGGACCGGCTGACGGCGCTGCTCGAGGCGGGCCACAAGCGGGCGCGGCCCATCGTCATGACCTCGGTGGCGATGATCGCCGGCATGCTGCCGCTGGCGCTCGGCGTCGCCGGCGACGCCGCGCTGCAGGGCCAGATGGCGATCGCCGTGATCGGCGGGCTCGTGACCTCGACCGCGCTGACCCTGGTGATGGTGCCCGCCGCCTTCACCTGGATCGATGACTTCGAGCATTGGCTGGGACGCAAGCTCCACGCTGCACTTCGGCAGCAAGAGTCCCGCGCCGGCCGAGTGCCCGGCCGCCCCGCCGGCGCAGGCCTAGCCGCCGGCGCCGGGCCAGCTCCGGGATCGGGATCAGTGGCGCGAGTGCGCTTCGATCCAGTTCTGGGCCTCCTCGTTGACCGCGCGCGCGTCGCGGCCGGCGGCGGCGATCGGCGGGCCGATCACCACACGGATCGTGCCCGGCTTCTTGTACAGGCCGCGGCGCGGCCAGTAATAGCCGGCATCGTGCGCGACCGGCACGATCAGCCGCTCGTTCTCCGCGGCCAGCAGCGCGCCGCTGATCCCATAGCGCCGTGTCTGGCCGGGCGCCATGCGCGTGCCCTCGGGAAATATCACGATCCACAGGCCTTCGGCGAGCCGCGCCTTGCCCTGCGCCAGGACGCTGCGCACCGCCGCGCCGTGCGCGCCGCGGTCGATGGCGATGGCGTGCATGAAGCGCAGCGCCCAGCCCAGGAACGGCACCCAGGTCAGCTCGCGCTTGAGCACCCACACCTGATCGGGGAGCAGGGCCACCTGCGCGAAGGTTTCCCAGCTGGAAGAGTGCTTGAGCAGCGCGATGTGATTGCCCGGCGGCAGGTTCTCGCGGCCCTCGACGCGGTAGTCGAGCCGGCAGATGAGCCGCAGCATCACCAGCAGCGTCTTGCCCCAGCCGCGCGCCAGCCTGGAGCGGTGGCGGAACGGAATGAGCACGGCCACGGCCGAAAACAGCACCGCATAGGTGCCGGTCCACAGGAACAGGAAGATCGTGAACACGAGCGAGGCCAGCCACTGCACGCGCTCAACCCCTAAGCGGACGCGACATGGCCCGCGCTAGCCCGGCAGGCGCGAGAGGTCGGCGATGCCGGCGAACAGCGCGCGCAGTTCACCGAGCAGCGCCAGGCGATTGCCGCGCAGCTGCGTGTCCGGGTCGTTGACCAGCACGTGCTCGAAGAACGCATCGACCTCGGGCCGGAGCAGCGCCAGCTCGGCAAACGCGGCGCCATAGCTGCCCTCGCGCTGCCAACCCTCCACCACCGCGCGCCGGCGCGCGAGTGCCGCGTGCAGCTCGCGCTCGGCCGGCGCGCGCAGCAGCTGCGCATCGATCGCCGCGGGCGTGGCGGCGGCGGATTTCTTGAGAATATTGGCAATGCGCCGGTTCGCCGCCGCCAGGCTCAGCGCCTCGGGCCGGCGCAGAAACTCCACCAGGGCCTGCACGCGCGCGTCGGCGTCCAGCGGCGAGCGCGGCCGGGTGGCCAGCACCGCATCGAAGATCTCGGTGGTGACGCCCTGCGCGGGATTCTCGAGGTACTGCGCGCGCAGCCGCTCCATGACGAACTCGTAGACCTCCTCGCACACCGCCGCGCGCCGCGCGTCGAGGTCGGCCACCGGCTGCGCGGCGACGGCCTGTTCAATCAGCGCGCGCAAGTCGATCCGCAGTGCGCGCTCCCGGATGATGCGCAGCACGCCGATCGCGGCACGGCGCAAGCCGAACGGGTCGCGCGTGCCCGTGGGCTTCTGCCCGATGGCAAATATCCCCGCGAGCGTGTCGAGGCGATCGGCGAGCGCGAGCGCCATGCCCGTCGCCGTCGCCGGCAGCTGATCGCCCGCGCCGCGCGGCAGGTAGTGCTCGCGGATCGCCGCGGCGGTCTCCTCGTCCTCGCCGTCGGCCTGCGCGTAGTAGGCGCCCATGACGCCCTGCAGCTCGGGGAACTCACCGACCATGGCGCTCAGCAGGTCGCATTTGCACAGCCGCGCGGCGCGCGCCACGCGCTGCGGCTCCGCCTGGCAGGGTGCGGCGAGGCTGGCGGCCAGCGCGCCGATGCGCCGCGCCTTGTCGCCGACGCTGCCCAGTTTCGCCTGGTAGGTGACGCGGCTGAGCGCTTCCACATTGGCGGCGAGGGGAGCACGCCGGTCCTGCTCCCAGAAGAAGGCCGCGTCCGCGAGGCGCGGCCGCACCACGCGCTCGTTGCCCGAGCGCACCACGGCCGGATCGCGGCTCTCGAGGTTGGCGACCGCGATGAACCGCGGCAGCAGTTCGCCGGCGGCGGTCTCGACCGGGAAATAGCGCTGGTGGTCCTGGAGCGCGGCCAGCAGCACCTCGCGCGGCAGGGCCAGGAAACGCGCCTCGAACTGGCCCGCGATGGCCACCGGCCACTCGACCAGTGCGGTGACCTCCTCCAGGAGCCCGGCTTCGATGAGGGCCCGGCCGCCGGCCAGCTCCGCGGCGGCCGTGACCTGCGTGCGGATGCGCTCGCGGCGCGCCGCAAAATCGGCGATGACCCAGCCGCGCGTGAGCAGGGTCTTTTCGTAGCTGGCGGGTGCGCGCAGCGACAGTTCGCGCGGCGCGTGAAAGCGGTGCCCGCGCGTGCTGCGGCCCGCACTGACACCCAGGAGCGTCGCCGGGACGACTTCGCTGCCGTAGAGCATCACCAGCCAGTGCACCGGGCGCACGAACTGCGCATCGCCCGATCCCCAGCGCATCGGCCGCGCGATCGGCAGGGCCCCGAGCACGGCGGCCATGATTCCTGGCAGCAGGCCGACGGTGGCCGCGCCGGCCCGCGTGCCCCCGTACCAGAGATATTCGTTGTCCTGCTCGTCGCGCTCGCGGCCCAGCTGCGCGAGCTCCACGCCACAGCTGGCGGCGAAGGCCAGCGCTGCCCGCGTCGGCTGGCCCGCCGCGTCATAGGCGGCGCGGAGCGGTGGCCCGCGCCGGCGCAGCGTCTGCTCGGGTTGCCGCGCGGCAAGGCGCCGCACCCGCACCGCCAGCCGGCGCGGGGTCGCGAACGAGGCGATCGGGCCGTGGCGCAGCTGGGCGGTCGCAAGTTGCGCCGCGAGGCCGGTGCGCAGCGCCTGCTCGAGCTCGGGCAGCGCACGGGGCGGCAGCTCCTCGGTGCCGATCTCGAACAGGAAGTCGCGCCGTTCGCTGCCCGCGGTTTCGTTCATGCGAGCGCCCCTGCGGTGGCCTGCGGCGCAGCCAGCAGCGGAAATCCCAGCGCCTCGCGGCTGGCGAGGTAGGCCTGCGCCACGCCGCGCGAGAGCGTGCGCACGCGCAGGATGTAGCGCTGGCGCTCGGTGACCGAAATCGCGTGGCGCGCATCCAATAGGTTGAACACGTGCGAGGCCTTGAGCACCTGTTCGTAGGCCGGCAATGCCAGGCGGGCCTCGAGCAGCGCGTTGCAGGCGCGCTCGTGGTCGTCGAAGTGCCGGAACAACACGGCCGCATCGGCCTGCTCGAAGTTGTAGGCCGATTGCTCGGCCTCGTTCTGGTGAAACACGTCGCGATAGGTCACCCGTCCGTGCGGGCCCTCGGTCCAGACGATGTCGAACAGGCTCTCGACCTCCTGCAGGTACATCGCGAGCCGCTCCAGGCCGTAGGTGATCTCGCCGCTTACCGGCCGGCAGTCCAGCCCGCCGACCTGCTGGAAGTAGGTGAACTGGCTGATCTCCATGCCGTTGAGCCACACCTCCCAGCCCAGGCCCCACGCGCCCAGGGTCGGGGACTCCCAGTTGTCCTCGACGAAGCGGACGTCGTGGACGAGCGGGTCAAACCCCAGCGCGCGCAGGCTCCCCAGGTACAGATCGATCATGTCCAGGGGCGAGGGCTTGATCAGCACCTGGAACTGGTAATAGTGCTGGAGCCGGAAGGGATTGTTGCCGTAGCGCCCGTCGGTCGGGCGCCGCGAGGGCTGGACGTAGGCCGCCGCCCAGGGCTCCGGCCCGATCGAGCGCAGGAAGGTGGCGGTGTGGAACGTGCCCGCCCCGACCTCCATGTCGTAGGGCTGCAGGATGACGCAGCCCTGGAGGGACCAATAGCGCTGCAAGGCAAAGATGAGATCCTGGAACGTGCGTGGTCGGGCCCCGATCTTGGCGGTTTTCATGCAGCTCCTGACCACTCCGCACGCTTTCGGTGGATTGGCGCGCGAGTATACAGAACGTGCGCCGCCTGCTCCTCGGCTCGCCCACGACCCACCGTTGACGCACAAAAACAGGGCAGACAGGGCAGTTCTGCCCTATACTGGTGCATCAGGCGGCAGCATTCGCAGTAGCGGAACAGTAACTTACTGATTTTTTGGGGGATTCTGGTTCACGGTGGATTGGCACGCTCCCTGCAAGATGGCGGGGCCCGGCGAACACTAATTTTTTTTCACAGGAGGCGACATGACCCCGACCGATGTAGTGAAGCTCATAAAAGAAAAAGAAATCAGATTTGCTGACCTACGCTTTACCGACACCCGCGGCAAAGAACAGCACGTCACTATCCCGGCCGGCTACGTGAGTGCGGACTTCTTCGTCGAAGGCAAGATGTTCGACGGTTCCTCGATCGGCGGCTGGAAGGGCATCAACGAGTCGGACATGATCCTGCTGCCCGACGCGACCACCGCCGTGGTCGATCCGTTCTTCGCCGACCCCACGGTCAACATCCGCTGCGACATCATCGAGCCGGCCACCATGCAGGGCTACGAGCGCGATCCGCGTTCGCTCGCCAAGCGCGCCGAGGCCTACCTGAAGTCCACCGGCATTGCCGACGGCGCGCTGTTTGGGCCCGAGAACGAATTCTTCATCTTCGACAGCGCGCGTTGGCACAACGACATGCACGGCTGCGGCTACGCGATCGATTCGGTGCAGGGCGCGTGGAATTCCAACACCGCCTTCCCCGAAGGCAACATGGGCCACCGGCCCGGGGTCAAGGGCGGCTACTTCCCGGTGCCGCCGGTCGACGGCTTCCATGACATTCGCGCCGCGATGTGCAAGGCGCTCGAGGAGATGGGCCTCAAGGTCGAAGTGCATCATCACGAGGTCGCCACCGGCGGGCAGTCGGAGATCGGCGTCGGTGCCGGCGGCCTGGTCAAGAAGGCCGACGAAGTGCAGATCCTGAAGTACTGCGTGCACAACGTCGCGCACATGCACGGCAAGACCGCCACGTTCATGCCCAAGCCTCTGGTGGGCGACAACGGCTCGGGCATGCACGTGCACCAGTCGCTGCAGAAGGCCGGCACCGCGCTGTTCGCGGGCGACAAGTACGGCGGGCTGTCGGACACCGCGCTCTACTACATCGGCGGCATCATCAAGCACGCCAAGGCAATCAACGCCTTCACCAATCCCGGCACCAACAGCTACAAGCGCCTGGTGCCCGGCTTCGAGGCCCCGGTGATGCTGGCCTACTCGGCCCGCAACCGCAGCGCCTCGATCCGCATTCCCTGGGTGCCCAATCCCAAGGCGCGCCGCATCGAAGTGCGCTTCCCCGATTCCGCGGCGAACCCGTATTTCGCCTTCGCCGCCATGATGATGGCGGGGCTGGACGGCATTCAGAACAAGATTCATCCGGGCGATCCGGCCGACAAGGATCTGTACGACCTCGAGCCCGAGGAAGCCAGGCACATCCCCCAGGTGTGCCATTCCCTGGACATGGCGCTCGAGTGCCTCGACAAGGATCGCGAATTCCTCACCCGCGGCGGCGTGTTCACCAACGACCTGATCGACGCCTACATGAGCCTGAAGTACCAGGAGGTCACCCGCTACCGCATGTCGACGCACCCCTGCGAGCTCGATATGTATTACAGCGTCTAGCGGCGGCTCGCTGGTTTGCCCGTCGCGGGCATTATCAGGTGACGATCATCACAGGATCGCACCATTGGCTTTGCGCGCCGAAGCGCGAGAGGACTATGCTGTGCGCTGTGCGTACTTCCATGGCTTTCTTGAGCCTGTTGGTGGCGGTGGCCGCGGCCGCCGGCGCCGCCCGCCGACCTATCGTTGGGTCGACACCGACGGCGTGCACTACTCCGACCAGCCGCACCCGGGCGCCGAGCAGATCACCCTGAGCCAGACGCAGACCTACAGCAGTGCGCAGGCCGACGTCGGCTCGGCCGCCAGCAGTTCGAGTGCGCGCGCCACGCGCGATTCGCGCGAGGGCGGGGAGTTCCGTTACGAGAGCTGCGCGGTGATCCAGCCGGCCCAGGACCAGATGCTGATCGACGTCGATTCGGCGAACATCGCCGTCCATGTGCAGCCGGGCAAGCGCAGCGGCGACCGCGTGGTGTTGAGCATGGACGGGAAGTCGATCGAGCCGCAGAGCAACGACCAGGTCGAGTTTCTCATTTCACCGATCGAGCGCGGCACGCACACCGTGGCCGCGACCGTGCGCAGCAGCGACGGCAGGAGCCTGTGCCAGTCGCCGGCGCTGACCTTCCACGTCCGCCAGCCGTCGGTGAGGAAGCCGGCGAGCATGGTCCGCCCAACGCCCCACTAGCTTTCGCGCGGAGCTCGCGTGTCCGCTGAGCTCACCGCCCTGCCGCCGACCGGCCGCTTCCATGGCAGCGAGCTGCTCGAGGCCCTGTCGACGGGCCTGGTGCTGCTGGATGCGCAGCTGTGCGTGCTCTACGCCAATATCGGCGCCCAGGACCTGCTCGGGATCAGCCTGCGGCAGGCGCGCGGCCTGCCGCTCGCCGAGCTGTTCGCCGGCGCGCACGGGCTCCTGGAGCTGCTGCGCCGCGCGCTCCAGGACAACGAGAGCTGCGCCGGACATGAGCTCGCGCTCGTCCCGGTGGCCGCGCTCCCGGCGTCGCGGGCGCCCGCAGTGGTCGATTTCACGGTCACGCCGCTCGAGGCTCCGCTCGGCGGACGCCAGCTGCTGCTTGAACTCGTCGACGCGCGCACCCGCCAGCGCATCGCACGCGCGAACGAGTTGCGCTCGCGCGCCGACGGGAGCCGCCTCATGGTTCGCCAGCTCGCTCACGAGATCAAGAACCCGCTCGGCGGACTGCGCGGCGCGGCGCAGCTCCTGGAACGCGAGCTGCACGACGCGCGCCTCAAGGAATACACCGCGGTGATCATCGGCGAGGCGGACCGGCTCTGCAGCCTGGTCGACACCATGCTCGGGCCGTTCGGCCCGCCGCGCACGCGGCTGCTCAGCGTGCACGAGATCTGCGAGTACGTGTACCAGCTGCTGCGCAGCGAGGCGCCGCCGGGCGTGAGCATCGAGCGCGATTACGATCCGAGCCTCCCCGAGGGACGCTTCGACCGCAACGAGATCATCCAGGCGCTGCTGAACGTCGCGCGCAACGCCCTGCAGGCGCTGGCCGGGAGCGGGCGCCTGGTGCTGCGCACCCGGGCGCTGTCCAACCGCAGCATCGGCCCGGAGCGCCACCGGCTGCTGGCCTGCGTGCAGGTGGAAGATGACGGGCCGGGCGTGCCGGAGGAACTGCAGCAGACGCTGTTCCTGCCGCTCGTGACCTCGAGGGCGGAGGGCACCGGCCTCGGACTGTCGGTGGCGCAGGACATGGTCGCGCGCCACCAGGGCGCGATTGAGTTCGAGAGCCGGCCGGGACGCACCGTGTTCTCCATCCTGCTGCCGCTGGAGAGTGCGGCATGAGCGCAGTGCCGCTGCGGGTCTGGCTGGTGGACGATGACGCCTCGATCCGCTGGGTGCTGGAACGCGCCCTGCGGAGCGAGGGCATACTGCCGCAGGTCTTCGATGCGGCCGAGCCGGTGCTCGCCGCGCTCGGGAGCGATGCCCCCGACGTGCTGATCACCGACGTGCGCATGACGGGCCGCTCCGGCATCGAGCTGCTCAAGCGCGTGCACGCCACGCATCCGGCGCTGCCGGTCATCGTGATGACCGCGCACTCGGACCTGGGCACCGCCGTGTCGGCCTACGAGAGCGGCGCGTTCGAGTACCTGCCCAAGCCCTTCGACATCGATCACGCGGTGCAGCTCGTGCGGCGCGCCGCGCACGGCAACGCGCGGCCGCGCGCCGACGGCGCCGCCGGCCACGCGGTGGTCCCGGAACTGCTCGGGCGTGCGCCGGCCATGCAGCAGGTGTTCCGCGCCATCGGCCGGCTGGCGCGCACCAGCGTCAACGTGCTGATCACGGGCGAGTCCGGGACCGGCAAGGAACTGGTCGCACGCGCCCTGCACGAGCACAGTCCGCGCGCCGCGCAGCCATTCATCGCCCTCAACACCTCGGCGATCGCCTCCGAGCTGCTCGAGTCCGAGCTGTTCGGGCACGAGAAGGGCTCGTTCACGGGCGCCGACAGCCTGCGCCGCGGGCGCTTCGAGCAGGCGGAGGGCGGTTCGCTGTTCCTGGACGAGATCGGCGACATGTCGCCGGCCCTGCAGACCCGGCTGCTGCGGGTGCTGGCCGAGGGCGAGTTCTATCGCGTCGGCGGCCAGACGCCGATACGCGTCGACGTGCGCGTGATCGCCGCGACCCACCAGGACCTGGAGGCGCGGACCCGGAGCGGCAAATTCCGCGAGGACCTGTTCCACCGGCTGGACGTGATCCGCATCGAACTGCCGCCGCTCCGCGCCCGGCGCGAGGACATTCCCGACCTGCTGCAGCACTACCTGCGGCGCGCCGCACGCGAGCTCGGAGTCGCGACCAAGACGCTCAGCGCCGAGGCGAGCGCGCAGCTCGCCGCCTACCGCTGGCCCGGCAATGTGCGTGAGCTGGTGAACCTGTGCCGGCGCGCGACCGCGCTGGCTCCCGGCAATGAAATCCGCAGCGCCGACCTGCCCGCGGCGGTGCTCCAGCCCGCGGCCGAGGCGCAGGCCGGCGCCGACTGGACCGGCGCGCTCGCGGAGTGGGCCCAGGGCCGGCTGGCCGCCGACGAGACGCCGCTCCTCGATGCGGCCCTCCCTGAGTTCGAGGCCACGCTGGTGCGCGTCGCCCTGCAGGCCACCGAGGGACGTCGACAGGAGGCGGCACGGCTCCTCGGCTGGGGACGCAACACGCTGACCCGCAAGCTCAAGGAACTGGGCCTCGATCAGGACGCCCCCGAGGGCTGAACCGCCGCGCTAGCGCCGCGCTGCCGCCGGCCACGAGCTCCGTGGTGAACGCGGTGCCGGCGAGTGTGATCAGCATACCCGTGACGATGTGCGCGGTGACCTGCTCGTGCAGAAACAGCGCGCCCCACAGCACGCCGAATACCGGAATGACAAAGGCGACGCCCGTCAGCGCCGTGGCGCCGATCCGCGAGATGAGCCGGTAATACAGCAGGTACGCGCAGGCGGTGCACACCACCGCCAGCGCGCCCACGGCCAGCCAGTCGACGGGCGGGGGCGAGGTGGCGGGCCACAACCACAGGCCCAGCGGCGCCACCAGGATGGTCGAGGCCAGCATGCTGCCGGCCGCCGGCAACATCACCGGCGCTCCGGCGAAGCGGCGCTTGCCGAAGTGCGCGGCGCAGGCGTAGCAGGCCGATGCGCCCAGGGTCGACATCACCGCCCAGCCGCTTCCGCCGCGACCGAAGTCCAGGTGGTCCCAGGCGAGGATCACCACCCCACCGAAGCCGAGTGCCAGCCCGATCAGTCGCTGCCGGCTCAGGCTCTGGCGCCACCACAGTCCGTCGATCGCGACCGCGAACAGCGGCACGGTGGCCCCGAGGATGGCGGTGTAGCCGGCCTGCAGGCGCAGGGTCGAGAAGGCCAGCAGGCTGAAGGGAATGGCCGAGTTGAGGGCGCCCAGCAGAATGAGTGCGCCGAGGTGGCTGCGCAGCAGCGGGCGGACCGGGGGCCGCAGGAGCCAGGGCAGGAAGAACAGCGAGGCTCCGGCCAGCCGCAGCGACACCAGCGCCAGCGGACCGAAGGCCGGGGCGGCGATGCGCATGAACATGTAGGAGGAGCCCCAGATCGCCGCCAGCGACAGGAAGCGCAGCAGATCGGCTTGCGACACCGCTGCGCTAGCCGGGCTTGGGCGGCGTGGGCGATTGCGGCGGTGGCGCACCGGCCGGAATGAAGATCCACAGCAGCAGGTAGAACAGCAAGCCGATCCCGAAGTAGAAGGTGCTGACGCAGAAGATCACGCGCCAGGCCCAGGAGGGCAGTCCGGTGTGCGCGCCCAGGCCCCCGCAGACCCCGCCGATCACGCGGTCGGTTCCCGACAGGGTCAGGCGGTGCAGGAAGGTGTCGTGTGCCGGGGCCGCGCCCGGCGTAGCGGTGCCGAGCGCGCGGGCCTTGGCCTGCGCAAATTCACTGTCGCTGATCGCGCCGCGTTCGCGCAGCGCCTGGAGCCGCTCGAGTTCTTCGGTGACGTTCATGATCCTGACTACCCCTGCAGTGTGCCGACCAACTGCTGCACATTCGCCAGCTGCGCCTCGCGCAGGTACGCCGCAATGCCCTGGTTGATCTGCGGGCAGACCAGCGGCTCGTAGAAGAGCGCCGTGCCGACCCCGACCAGGCTGGCCCCGGCGATCAGGAACTCGATCGCGTCGGTGGCGTTGGCAATCCCGCCCTGGCCGATGATCGGAATCCGGTGCGGCCGGGCGACCTCGTAGACCTCGCGCACCTTGAGCAGCGCGATGGGCTTGATGGCCGGGCCGGACAGTCCGCCCTGCACGTTGCCCAGGACCGGCCGGCGCGTGCGCGCATCGATCGCCATGCCGGTCACGGTGTTGATCACGGCGAAGGCATCGGTGCCGGCCTCGATGCAGCGGCGCGCGTTCTCGCGGATGTCGGTCTGGTTCGGGGACTGCTTGGTGATCAGGGGCTTGCGCGTCACCGCGCGGCAGGCGGCCACCACGCGCGCCGACATCTCCGGTACATTGCCGAACTGCACCCCGCCTTCCTTGATGTTGGGGCAGGAAATATTGATCTCGATGGCATCAATGGGCGAATCATCGAAGCGCCGGGTGACCTCCACGTACTCCTCGATGGTCGAGCCGCAGACGTTGGCGATGAAGCGCGTCTCGCTGAAATCCAGCGACGGCAGGATGTTGCGCACCACGTGCTCGACGCCCGGATTCTGCAGGCCGATGGCATTGAGCATGCCCTCTGAGGTCTCTGCCAGGCGATGGGGCGGATTGCCGAGGCGCGCCGTGCCGGTGGTGCCCTTGAGCACGATGGCCCCGACGTCGCGGTTGGAGAAGCCGGCGACCCGGGTGTATTCCTCGCCGAATCCCACGCAGCCCGACAGCAGCACGATCGGCGAGGCCAGCTCCAGTCCGCAGAAGCGGGTCGCGAGCGTGGCCGGGGGCGCACCCGCAGGCGCGCTGGCTGAGGCGGTGGGCGCGGCACTCATGGGCGCCAATTATCGCCTGAATTTTCGCCATGTTTGAGGTGATTCTGTACCAACCGGAAATTCCCCCCAACACCGGCAATATCATTCGCCTGTGCGCCAACAGCGGCGCCCGGCTGCACCTCATCGAACCGCTCGGATTCAGCCTCGAACAGCGCGAATTGCGCCGCGCCGGGCTCGACTACGCCGACCTTGCCGAGGTTCGGGTGCACCGCGACTTCGGGGCCTGCCGCGCGGCCCTGGAGGGGGCGAGGCTCTATGCGATCGAGACCGGCGGCGCGCGGCCCTACAGTGCGGCGCAGTTCCAGCGCGGCGACGGCCTGGTGTTTGGCCAGGAAACGTGCGGGCTGCCCCGCCAGGTGCTGCAGGCCATCGGGCGCGAGAACGTGCTGCGCATTCCGATGCGGCCCGGAAACCGCAGCCTCAACCTGGCCAACGCCGTCGCCCTCGTCGTCTACGAGGCCTGGCGCCAGCAGGGCTTCGCCTGAGAGCGCCGTCAGTCGAATTCCGGCCGGATCGGCCGCATCATCAGGCCGCGCACCACCTCGTCGGCCGCTAAGCCCGCGTACAGCACGCCGTATATGCCCGCGCAGATGGGCATCGTCACCGCCTCACGTTGCGCCACTTCGTGCAGTGCGCGGGCTGCGCCGTATCCCTCGACGATCTGGCCGATCTCGCGCAGCGCCGCCTCACGATCGCGCCCCTGGGCCAGCAGCAGGCCGAAGCGGCGGTTGCGCGACTGATCGTCGGTGCAGGTCAGCACCAGGTCGCCGAGACCGGCCAGGCCCATGAAGGTCTCGCGCCGCGCGCCCAGGGTGACGCCCAGCCGCGTCATTTCCACCAGGCCCCGGGTAATCAGCGCGATGCGCGCGTTGGCCCCGAAGCCCAGTCCGTCGGACAGCCCGGCGCCGATGGCGAGCACGTTCTTCACCGCGCCCCCGACCTCGACGCCGACGATGTCGGTGGAGGTGTAGGCGCGGAAGGCGGGCGTCGAGAAGTCATGCGCGAGCTGCTCGGCGTAGTCCGCGTCGCGCGAGGCGATGGTCATGGCCGTGGGCAGGCCCGCGCCCACTTCGCGCGCGAAGGTGGGGCCGGACAGCACCGCGGTCATGCGTCCCGTCCCCAGTACGTCGCGGGCCACCTCGGCCGGCAGCCGGCCGCTGCTGATCTCAAATCCCTTGGTGGCCCAGCACAGCCGCTGCCGGGCGGTGAGCAGGCCGCAAATCGCCGTCAGCAGTTCGCGAAACGCATGGCTGGGCACCGCGACCAGCACGTCGTCGGCATCCGCCAGCGCCGTCGGCAACTCGCTCGCCACCTGCAGGTTGTCGGGGAATCTGGCCTCGGGCAGGTAACGCTGGTTGACGCGTGCGCGCGCCATCGCCGCGCAGTGGGCGGCCGCCCGTCCCCACAGCCGCACGCTGTTGCCGGCGCGCGCGCACTGAATGGCCAGCGCCGTGCCCCACGAGCCGGCTCCCAGCACCGCGATCTGCGAGGGCGGCTCGACGTTCACGGTCAGTTCTTGGTCGCGCCCGTGGCGGCCGTCGCCCCGGCGCCGCCGGCCGCGAACAGCATCTCGAAGTTGACCGGCGGCAACAGCAGCTGCGGGAAGCCGCCCTGGCTGACCAGGTGCGAGACCACCGCGCGCGCATAGGGAAACAGCACGCCCGGGCAGACCACGCCCACGGCGCGGCGAAAATCCGGTTCGGCCAGATTTTGCATCAGGAACGCGCCGGCCTGTTTGACCTCGACGAGGAACATGGTCTGCTCGCCCTGCTTGGCCGACACCGTCACGGTCAGCAGCACCTCGTGCAAGTCGCCGGTGATGTTGCTGACCGCGGTGTTGATGTCGAGTCCGATCTGCGGATTCCATTCGCCGGTGACGCGCGGCCCCTGCGGGGCCTCGAAGGAGCAATCCTTCAGATAGACCGCCTGCATGGACAGCGTGAAGCCGCCGCCGGCGGCCGCGTCGTTGCTGGGTTGTGGGGCTTCGATGCTCATCGTTGGGACTTCCTTAAGTTGTTGCAGGCGAATGGTCCGGCGCCGCGCCGCTCAGCCGGCCAGCAGCGCGTCGAGTTGACCGGCGGCGTCGAGTTCATACAAATCATCCGAGCCGCCGATATGGCGCTCGCCGATAAAAATCTGCGGCACGGTGTGGCGCCCGCTGCGCTTGATCATTTCCGCACGGCGCTCGGGCTGCTCCTCGAGACTGATTTCCACAAAGCTCGACGCCCTTGCCGCGCAGCAGCGTGCGCGCGAACTCGCAATACGGACACCAGGAGTTGGCATACATTTCAATCCTGGGTGCGGCCATGATTGGCAGTGAACGAGCCGTGCGGGCGAGCCGGCGGACTAGTCGCGCGCGACCGGCAGCTGCTCGGCGCGCCAGGCGCTCAGGCCGCCGCGCAGGTTGACCACCCTGCCAAAGCCCTGCTGCGCCAGCTGCCGCATGGCCGCCGCGGCACGCGCGCCGCGCTCGCAATAGATGATGACGGGCTTGTCCTTGTAGCGCTTCAGGCCTTCCAGGCCGTCGGCCAGCCGCTCCAGCGGCAGGCTGCGCGCGCCGCGGATATGGCCGGCGGCATATTCCTCGGTGGCGCGCACGTCCAGCAGCGCCGCGCCCTGATTCATCAGGCGCACGGCGTCCTGGGGCGAAACCGCGCCGGCGCGCTGGGCGCGCTCGCGCAGCTCGTAGATCGCTACCGCTATGAGCGCGGCCACTGCCAGCAGGCTCAGGGCCTGATGGCGGGCGGCGTATTCGAGCAGACGCTGCATGGATGGGCGTGTGGTCCGTGGCGTTAAACTGGCGCCGCGTCGAAGCGGGCCGCGCATTATAGCCCAGCTGCGTTAGACTTTTCCGTATGGCACCGCCGCGCCCGCTGATTTTCCTGCTGATATTGCTGCTGCTGTGGTCCTTGGGGCCGCCGCGCGCGCGGGCGGCAACCCCGTCGGCCGACCAGACGCAGGCGCAGCTGCGGGCGCTGAAGGAGCGCATCGAGCGCGTCAGCCGCGACGTCGGGCGCGATGCCGTGGAGAAGGACCGCCTGGCGCGCAACCTGCGCAGCGCGGAACTGGCGGTGGCCGGAGCACAGTCCGACCTGGAGGCCTTGCGCACGCAGGAAGCGGCGCACAGCGCGCAGCGATCGGAGCTGGCGGCCGAGCGCGAGCGCGTCAACGCCTCGCTGGCGCGCGAGCGCGACAGCCTCGCCACGCAGCTGCAGGTGGCCTACCAGATCGGCCGCCACGAACCGCTGCAGCTGCTGCTCAATCAGCGCGATCCGGCGGCGGTGGCCCGCATGTTTACCTGGTACGGTTACTTTGGCAGAGCGCGCGCGGCGCAGATTGCCGGCATCGCGCAGCAGGTGCAGCGCATCGACGAGCTCGATGCGGCGCTGGCCGAGCAGGAGAAGGTGCTCGCGCAACTGCACCTGGCCAAGCAGCAACGGCTCGCGCAGCTGCAGAGCGGCCGGGCCCAGCGCCAGAGCGCGCTGAGCAATCTGCAGGTCGAGGCGCGCTCGCGCCAGGCGAGCCTGACGCGCCTGCGCGCGCAGCAGGCCGACCTGGAACATCTGCTGCGCGAGCTGGCGCGCGCCGTGCCGCCAAGCGCGCCGCCGGATGAGAACAGCGCCTTCGGCCGTCTGCGCGGGCGGCTCGAGTGGCCGGTCGCCGGGCGCGTGGTGGCAAGCTATGGGGAGACGCGCGCCAGCGGCGTGGACTGGGACGGCATGGTGGTATCGACGCAGCGTGCCGCGCCGGTGCGCGCGGTCGCCGCCGGCCGCGTGATCTACGCCGACTGGCTGCCGGGTCTGGGGCTGCTGACCATCGTGGACCACGGTTCCGGGTACCTAAGCCTGTACGGCTACAACGATCAGCTGCGCCGCTCGGCGGGCGAGGCGGTCGCGGCCGGCGATGTGATCGCCGCGGCCGGCGATACCGGCGGCCGCCCCGAGCCCCAGCTGTACTTCGAGATCCGCCGCGCCGGCAAGCCGATCGATCCGCGCCCGTGGTTCCGGCAGCGCCGTCCTTGAGCGCCCGCGGGCGCTGAGACTTCCGTCACATTTGCGCCCGCGCCGCGCGCCTACGCAGTTTTCCCCCATTTGACTAAAGCGCGAACCCGGTCAAGGTTACCGGGCGCGCTTTGCCCGATGCTTGCCCGTGGCAATTACCCATGATTCCTGACACACCTACACCAGGCGCCGCCGAGGCCGTGGCCGATTACGAGGCCTATACGCGGCTGTTGCGCGCCCTGCTCCCGCGCCTGACCGGCGTGTCGATCTTCAACGCCGCCGGCGAGGTCATCTGGTCGAGCGACATGGTGACGAACACCGCGTTGCCCAAGCTGATCGCGGAGTCGATGCGCACGGCCGCCGACCAGCCCGGCACGCCCGGCGTGCTGGTCAACGACGGCGAACCGATGTACATCTTCTGGCTGTGGGCGGCGGGCGAGAGCGCGCCGACGCCGCCGCGCGCGGCGGTGCTGCTGCGTTGCAAGGCGGGCTCGCAGAGCGATCAGCGCACCGTGGCATTCGTGTACGCGCTGGTGCGCCCGGCGCTGGAAATTCTGGCGCGCGAGCTGATGAACAAGGAACAGATCAAGAACCTGCACGGCTCGCTGGCCGAGCAGGAGGGCGACCTGGACATGCTGCTGTCGGTCAGCGCCGGCGACAGCGTCAGCGATGATGGCGGGGGCGATGAACTCAAGGCGATCCTGCGCGCCGCGGTCGAGCGCATTCAGGCCGGGCTGGTCGCGATCATCGTGCCGGACAAGGGCCTGGTGATGGTGCGGCGCGAGCCCCGGCACGCCATCGACGCCAGCCTGGTGGCGCGCGCCCACCGCCACCTGATGTCGACGGCGCAGCTGAGCAACGAGCCCGTCATCGTCAATCACATGAAGCTCAAGTCCGGCAGCGACACCCACGCCTATCGGGTGCTGTCCTGTCCGGTGACGCGCTCCGACGAGCGCGCGATCGGCGTGCTGGCGCTGTTCCGGCCGCTGAGCATGCCGGAATTCACGCCGCGCCAGGCGCGGCTCACCGAACTGCTGGCGCAGCGCGTGGCCACGGTCATCGCCGGTAGCTACGACGCGCTGACCGGCCTGTTGAACCGCCCGGCCTTCGAACACCGCGTGCAGAGCACACTGCGCCAGTCCGACAGCGTGCAGCGCTGGTGGAGCGCGCTGGCCATCGACACCAACCGCATGCACGTCATCAACGACAACTACGGCATGCACGTCGGCGACAAGGTGATCGCGCAGCTGGGCGAGCTGATCCGCAACCGCCTGCCGCCCGGTGCGCTCGCGGCGCGCATCTCCGGCGACCGCTACGCGGTGCTGCTGCCGATCGGGCTGGACGACGCGGCGAGCTTCGCCGAATCGCTGCGGCAGGGCGCCGAGCAGCTCGGCGCCGCGATCGGCGACGGGACCCTGGTGGTCTCGATCAGCGTGGGCGTCGCCGCCATCGAGCCGCGCGCGCAGGAATTCACCCATGCGTTCGCGGCCGCGGAGACCGCCTGCAAGACCGCCAATGACCGCGGCCGCAATCGCGTCGAGATCTTCCAGGAAGCCGACGAGAGCCTGATCAGGCGCTTTGCGGACATCAACGTCATCACTGACCTGCGCGCCGCCATCGCCGACGGCCGGCTGCACCTGTATGCCCAGGCGCTGCTGCCGCTGGGCGGCTCGAAGAACAAGCCGCACTTTGAGGTGCTGCTGCGCATGCTCGATGCGCAGAACGAGACGGTCGGCCCGAGTCATTTCATGTCCGCGGCGCACCGCTACCAGCTGATGCCTGAGATTGATCGCTGGGTGGTGGCCGAGGCCCTCAACCTGCTCAAGCCCCACGCCGAGCTGCTGGCCAGCAGCGGCATCGTGTTCACGATCAACTGCGACGGCCAGTCGCTCAAGGACGACGCCTTTACCGACTTCCTGGAGGCGCAGATCACCGCCAGCGGCATCAGTCCTGCGGCCCTGTGCTTCGAACTCACCGAAAATGCGGCGGTCGGGAACCTGGCCCACGCCGAGACGCTGATGCGGCGCCTGCGCAGGCTCGGCTGCGGCATCGCGCTCGATGACTTCGGCACCGGCCTGAGCTCGCTCGCCTACCTGCGCTCGTTGCCGATCTCGATGCTCAAGATCGACGGCAGCTTCGTGCGCGACGTGCTCAGGGATCCGAAGGCCGAATCGACCATCCAGGCGATCGCGCAGCTGGCGCGCGCCATGACGCTGACCACCGTGGCCGAATACGTGGAGACCGACGAGATCCGCTACCGCATCGCCAAGCTCGGCGTGGACTACGGCCAGGGCTTTGCGATCGGCAAGCCGGTGCCGATCGCCGACGTGCTCGAACAGCTCCCGCTGTACGCCGCCGTGGTCGAGGGCCCGGTCGAAAATATCGCTCTGGGCGAGGCCTCCTCCGTCGCACAAGCCATGTAGTATTCGCACGCATGTACGCGGTGCGGAGTTCCCAGCCATACCATCCGTGGTGCGCGCCTGCGCCGCCAGCGTGCGCCGGGGCGCGCGGGCGCAATCCATGACGGCGCTGCAGTGGCTCGCCGACATGGTGCTGCATCTCGATCGGCATCTGGTCGAGCTGGTGGCGCGCTACGACCTGTGGATCTATGCGTTGCTGTTCCTGATCATCTTTGCCGAGACCGGCCTGGTGGTCACCCCGTTTCTGCCGGGCGACTCGCTGCTGTTCGGCTGCGGGGCGCTCGCCGCCGTCGACAGCAGCGGCACGCTGCACCTGCCGTGGCTCCTGCTGCTGCTGGCGGCCGCCGCGATCGCGGGGAACAGCCTTAATTATCACATCGGGCGATTCGTGGGGCGGCGCGCCTTCGACGGCCACCATCGCTACTTCAACGTCGAACACCTGCGGCGCGCCGAGGAATTCTTTCTGCGCCGCGGTGGCTTTGCGGTGGCGCTGTCGCGCTTCATCCCCCTGCTACGCACGTTCATGCCCTTCGTGGCCGGCATCAGCCGGATGCCGGAGGGCCGCTTCCAGCTCTACAACGTGCTGGGCGCAAGCGCCTGGGTGGCACTGTTCCTGTGCGGCGGATTCCTGTTTGGTAACCTGCCGGTGGTGAAGAACAATTTTGGCCTCGTGACGCTGCTGATTGTAGGGGTGTCGCTCTTGCCGCTGCTGTGGATGATGTTCTTCGAGCGGTCGCGCAGCGGAGGCCGCCGTGGCTGAACGCACGCGCGGCTACGCGCACCGCATCGACATCAACGCGCCGCTGGAGCTGCTCTGGCGTGGCCTGATCGATCCGGAGCTGCTGGCCCTCTGGTGCGGTCCGGGAGCGCGCGTGACCGCGCGCTCCGGTGGCAGCTACTACATGCGCCTCAACGGCGAGCTGGAGCGCGAGGCGCTCATCGACGTGTTCGACCCCGGGCGCCGGCTCCGGCTGATCTACATGCCGCCGCGCGGGCTCCCGGAGAGCGAGGCCGTGATGATCGATGACTTCATCCTCGACACCGAGCAGGGCGTGGCCGTGCTGCGGCTGCTCGGATCGGGTTTTCCGCCCGACGAGCTCTGGGATCCCCTGTACTCACGGCTGCGCGCGGGCTGGGGGCTGGCGCTGGCGCGCCTCAAGGTGTGCGCCGAACAGCTCGCCAGCGGCAAGGATCCCAGCAAGGCGCGCACCCAGGGCGCGTCCTAAGCATCCCCGGGGCTTCGATCCCGTCAGAAACGCACGCGCGCGATCCAGCGATACAGCAGGAACACCGTCAGCACGAAGGCGCCCCCGCCGATCCATACCGCCGCGTGGTCGGCAAACGCGTCCCCGACCAGCGCCAGCGGGTAGTCCTTGCCCGAGAACGCGACAAACGCGGCAAGCAGCACCCCTACCAGCCCCTCCCCTACGATCATTCCCGAGGCCAGCAGCACGCCGAGCTGCCTGGTCGCTTCGGGCTTGGGGCTGCGGTTGGCGCGGCGGTCGTAATACCAGCCGGCGACTGCGCCGACCACCACCATCAGCGTGCTTTGCGTGGGCAAATAGATGCCCAGTCCCACGGCCAGCGGCGAGAGATGCGCGGATTTGGTCGAGCGGCGCAGGATCTCGTCGGCGGCGATGACCAGCACGCCGATCAGCGCGCCGATCTTGATCAGGCTCCAGTCCACGTTGTTCTGGATGACTCCCTGCGCCAGCGCCGAGATCAGGCCGGCCTGCGGCGCGGGCAGCGGATGCTCATGGTGCATGCCGGGCGCGCCGGCGAAACCGTAAGCATGGTTGAGCAGGTCCAGGATCGGCGGAATGATCGCCGCGCCGGCGAACACGCCAATCACCAGCGCCACCTGCTGCTTCCAGGGCGTCGCATCGACCAGCTGGCCGGTCTTGAGGTCCTGCAGGTTGTTGTTGGCGATGGCCGCGGCGGCAAACACCACCGCGGTCACGAACAGTGCGAAAGCCACGAGCGCCTGCTGGCCGCTGGCGGCGACGCTGGCCTGCACACTGAACACCAGCAGCAGGGCCGCGCCGATCACCACCAGGATCCCGATTCCCGAGAGCGGGCTGTTGGAGGAGCCAATGAGCCCGGCCATGTAGCCGCAGACCGCCGAGACAAAGAAGCTCATCAGTGCGATGTACACCAGCCCACCCACCACCAGCAGCAGCGTGTGCGCGCCCAGCCCGCTGCTGGTGGCGAAGTGCACCAGCAAGCCGCCGATCGGCACCATGCACAGGAGCGAGACCAGCGCGACCCAGCCGATCGGAATGTCCTGCTCGGTGCGCGGCAGCAACGAGCCGGTGCCCGCGGCGCGCGCCCGCGAGGCCGCCATGGCCGAGGCCAGTCCGGCGGCCACCGGCTTGACCAGCTTCGCCAGCGTCCACACCGCCGCGACGGCGATGGTCCCGGCGCCCACGAAGCGCACCTTGTGGCTCCAGGTCGCCTGCGCCAGCTGGACGATCGAGTCAGTCCCACCGGCCAGCGCCGAGAAATGCGGCACGCCCCAGACCCAGCCGATCAGGGCACCGACCAGCATGGCGACGCCCACCCACAGGCCCACCAGGTGCCCGACCGCCAACAGAGCGAACGACAGGAAGAAGTCGAAACCGGTCACACCGCCCGCTCCGCCGACCCGGAAATAGCGCACGACGTCGCCGGCAAACACGCGCGTGGCCACGACAATGGCAAAGGCGGCGGACACGATCGAGCCCCAGACCACCGCCGCGAGTCCGGCCCGGCTTTCTTCCACGGCGGCCGCGTCCGCGTGCTCGCCGCCGCCGACCTTGAGCACCTCGGCGCAGGCCACACCTTCGGGATAGGGAAGGTCGGACTGCGTGACCAGCGCACGGCGCAGCGGAATCGAGTACATGACCCCGAGCGTGCCGCCGAGTGCGCAGATTGCGAACGACACCCAGTATGGAAAGCCGGTCCACCAGCCGATCATCACCAGGCCAGGCAGCACGAAAATGATGGACGAGAGCGTGCCGGCGGCCGAGGCCACCGTCTGCACGACGTTGTTCTCCTGGATGGTCATGCCCCGGAAGCCGCGCAGCACCGCCATCGAAATCACCGCGGCCGGGATCGAAGTGGCAAAGGTCAGCCCGGCCTTGAGCCCGAAGTAGACGTTGGCGGCGGTGAACACCAGCGTGATCACCACACCCAGGATCAGACCGCGGATGGTCAGTTCGGCGCGGATCGCCGGGCTGCCAGGCGCGGGCGCGGATTTGCTCATGGACTACTCCCCCGGAGGATCTTGTTGTTTTGCGCGGGCGCGCATCATCAGGCGTGCAAACAGGATGCCGCCCTCGTACAGCAGGTACATGGGCACCGCCATCACCGTCTGCGAGATGGCGTCGGGTGGCGTGAGTATCGCGGCGATGACAAACACCGCGATCAGCACGTAACCACGGATGCGGGTCAGTTTCTCCAGCGGCACCAGGCCCATGAGCACCAGCAGCACGACGGCCACCGGCACCTCGAAGGCCACCCCGAACGAAACCAGCAGCACCAGCACGAACTGCACGTACATGGAGATGTCGGCCATCATCTGGACGCCGCGCGGCGTGGTGTTGACGAAGAACCCGAATATCAGCGGGAACACCACGTAATAGGCGAAGGCCACGCCGACATAGAAGAGTATGACCGCCGACACCAGCAGCGGCACGGCGAAATTCTTCTCGTGCCGGTACAGTCCCGGCGCCACGAACGCCCACAGCTCATAGAGGATGTAGGGCATCGCCACCACCAGCGCGGCCACGAAGGACAGCTTGAGCGGCGTGGTGAATGGCGCGGTGATACTGGTTGAGATCAGCACGCTGTTGGCGGGCAATTGCTGCAACAGCGGATGCGAGAGCCATTCGAACAGCTGGTTCGAATAGAACGCGAAGGGAATGAAGACCAGGATCACCGCAATGAATACGCGCATCAGGCGCGTGCGCAATTCCAGCAGGTGCGAGATCAGTGTGCCCTCGAGGAGCGGTTCACTCTCCCCGGTCATGCGGCGCGATATCGGGCGTAGGTGGGGGCGTAGGTGGGGGCGTCGGTGCGGGCGTGGCTGCGTTCGTTGCCGCGGGTGCGGCGGCGGCGGTCGTCGTGGGCGCAGTCGTGGCCGCGGGCGTGGGCGTCGATGCCGGCGGCGCGGCAGGCGGGGACAGGTTCACGTCCACCTTGAGGTTCTCGGTCTCCGCCTCGAGCTGTTCGCGAAACTGGCGCGCCATGGCGCGTGCCCGTCCGGCCCAGCGACCGACGGTGCGGGCCACGTGCGGGAGCTTGTCCGGGCCCAGCACTACCAGCGTCAGACCGAAGATCAGCAGGATCTCGGAAAAGCCAATGTCGAACATCGCGAACGCCCGGTCAGGCGCGCCGGTCGTCCTGGCGTGGGCCTTCCTTCGGTGCCGTCGATTCGGGGAATTCGGCGTCCTTGGCCCCGCCCGTGGGCAGCTGCTTCTGGGAGGCCTGCTGCTCCTGATCGCCCTCGCTCATGGATTTCTTGAAGCCACGAACCGCGGCGCCCAGGTCGGAGCCGATGGTGCGTAGCTTCTTGGTGCCGAACACCAGCAACACGACCACGAGGATGATGATCAGATGCCGGGGTGAAAACAGGTCCATAGCGTTCTCCAGAATCGAGCCGTGGAGGTCCGGCACTCAATAATAGGCGAACTTCACCCCCAGCCGTAGCCGCCGCCTGCCGACTCTGCCGCAGGGTTCACGCTTTGGGGTGCACTTGCAGCCAGAAAGTGACCGGGCCGTCGTTGGTTAGGGACACTTGCATGTAGGCGCCAAATTCCCCGCTGGCGACATAAGGGTGCGCGCCGCGGGCCGCCGCCAGCAGCTGCTCGAACAGCTCCCGTGCCTGCGAGGGGTCGGCGGCGGTCGAGAACCCCGGGCGGTGCCCGGAACTCGTGTCGGCGGCCAGGGTGAACTGGGGCACCAGCAGCAGGCCGCCGCGCACCTCGCGCAGTGACCGGTTCATGCGCCCGGCGGCGTCGGCAAACACGCGAAAATCGAGCAGCCGTTCCAGCAAACGGGCGCCCTGGGGCTCGCCGTCGCCGCGCTCCACGCCGATCAGCGCCAGCAGCCCGGCGCCGATCTCGCCGCGCGTCTGGCCGTCCACCAGCACGCGGGCCGTCGTCACGCGCTGGATCAGGGCGATCATGCAGTGGCAAATCCGATGATGAGTCCGTACACTTTGCCGCCATTTTACGGCGTTGCACGCCGTGGGTTGCTGCGGAGTTTGATTATGCCTTCCACGTTGCGTTGCTGGGTCAGGGTCGCGGGCGTCACGCTCGCATTGGCGCTCGCCGGTCCGGGGCAGGCCGCCGGGGACGCCCAGCGCGGCAAACAGATCGGCTACACCTGCTTAGGGTGCCACGGCATCGAGAATTACAAGAACGTCTACCCGACCTACAGCGTGCCGAAGCTGGTCGGTCAGCATCCCGAGTACATCGTGGCGGCGCTCAAGGCCTACCGCGGCAAGCAGCGCTCGCACGGCACCATGTACGCGCAGGCCAGTTCACTGAGCGACCAGGACATGGAAGACGTCGCCGCCTATCTGTCCAAGCAGCCGCTGGCGAGCAAGGCCGCGAGCGTCGGCACCGCCCCGGCCAAGGTGACCGGCCTGTGCGCGGCCTGCCACGGCGCCAACGGCGTGGGCCTCATGGGCGAGTACCCGACGCTGGCGGGACAGCACGCCGACTACCTGGCGCGCGCGCTGGTGGAGTACCAGAAGGGCGACCGCAAGAACGCCATCATGCAGTCCTTCGTCACGCAACTGTCGGCGGCCGACATCGCGGCGATCGCCGCCTACTACGGCACGCAGCGCCCGGAGCTTGAGACCGTGCTGCGGCGCAGCTGGCTCTAGCCGCTGCCAGGCGTAATCCGCGCCGCGCGCGCGGCTAGCTGCCCAGCTGACTGGCGATAAACTGCGCGATCACGCGCTGCGCGCCCAGCTGTTCGGCCTCGCTCGAGAGCGCATCGCGCCGGTCGCGCGGCGCCACGAACCAGCTGCTGATCCGTGCCGAGCGCAGCCGCCACAGCAGCTGCTCGGCCGAGCCGGCATCCAGCGCCGGGCTGCTCAGACCGCGCACCAGCAGCACCGGCTGGCGGATCGGCATGATCTGCGCGCCGGAAGCCATGCCATCGATGCTGACGGCCGCGCGCAGGCGGTCCCCGTACAATCCGAGGCTGGTAAGCGCGAGCGTGCCGCCCGCACCGCGTCCTAGCACCATGACGCGGTCGCGGCGCATGTCGGGCTGCGCGCCGAGCCACGCGAGCAGTGCGCCGAGATCGAGCACGCCGGCCTCGCCGTCACGCACGTCGGGGGCGACCACGGCAATCCCGAGCTCGTTCACGCAGTACTGTACGAACGGGTCCAGCCGCGCGCTGGGCGGTGTGCCACTGCCACCCAGCATGATCAGCACCGGGAAGGGCCCGGGGGCGCGGGGCCGGTAGAGCATCGCGGTGAGCGCGCCGCCGCTGCCGCTCGGGCGGTCCCAGGTGGGAAAGCGCACGGTCAGCGGCGCCACCAGCCGCGCGGCGCTGTAGGGCGCGATCCGGCTCTCGGTCCAGCGCGCGCAGGCTTTGGTCGCCAGCTCGCAGGCGTACACATCCGGCGGCGCGGTGCTGGCGGCGAGTTCGAAGGCGAGGCGCGCGCCGGCGCGGTCAAAGCGCAGCGCGGTCACGGCGCCCGGGGGCATGTTGGGCAGCGCGCTGAGCGCGTTGCTCTGCCGATCCAGCAGCGCGATGCGGCCGTAGCCGAACTCGGTCCAGCTGATGGCGATCGAGCGGTTGTCGGTGCTCAGATCGAAGTGCTCGATCTCATGGCCGAGGGCCGCGGCCACCTCCAGCGTGCTGTTGTTGTACAGGTCGGCATAGCGCAAGCCGGTGTGCGCGCCGCCCAGGTCGCCGATGTAGTACACGCCGCGGTCGTCGGGGGCGAGACGCGCCTCGCCAATGTGCCCGTAAGCACCCGCGCCGGGGGCGTCCACGCGCCGCGTGCTGCCCGTTTCGACGTCCACGAGCAGCAGTTCGTCGCCGCCACCGGTCCTGGTGTGGCGCACCAGCAGCGCGCGATCCGCGCTGGTCCACGCCAGCACCTGACGCGCGTCGGCGTTTCCGCTGGCCACCAGCCGCGGCCCGGCCGAGTCGGCGATGTCCAGCACATACAGATCGGTGCTCGTGCCATCGCGCAGCGTGGCGCTGAAGGCCAGGCGCCGGCCATCGTGCGCCCAAACGGGCGTGCCCGGGTGCGCCAGGCCCGGCACCAGCATTCTGGTGTCGCCGCCCGCCAGCGGCCGCAGGCTCAGCGCGGCGCCCGCAGCGCCGTCTGATCCCGGCTCCTCACCGAGGGAGGCCACCCATTCGCTATGAAAGGACTGCGCGGCCGCGGCCCGCAGCATACCGCCCGGCGCGCCCAGTTCCTCCGACTGCCCTTGCGGCGGCGGGCCGGTGAGCCGGCGCATCTGATCCTGCCCGGCCCCGTGCACGGCCACCAGCAGCGCGCCGTCGCTGGTCCAGTCGAGCAGCCGCGCCTCGCTGCTGCTGGCGTACTGCTGCAGGGCGGTGCCGACCTGCGCGCCGATGGGTGGAACGCCATCCTGGAGCACGCCATCCTGCACGCTGCGTGCGGCCCAGCTGTGAGTACACACCAGCGCCAAGCACGGGCCGAGCCAGGGCGCCACGGCGCGTGCGTAGTTCGGGTGGCGCATCCTTGATATCGTTCCTCGAGTGGACTGTCAGGTATTGTGCCTGCAGCGGCGTACAAGGCAACCCATGCGGGCAACAACGGCGGCGGATCTGCGCGAGGGGGCGCGGCAGCTCGGCGTGGCGCTGGACGCCGAGACGGCGGGCAAGCTGCTCCGGTTGCTTGATGAGCTCGAACAGTGGAACCGCGCCTACAACCTGACGGGCATCGACAGCCGCGAGGCGATGGTGGCCACGCACCTGTACGACAGTCTCGCCGCCAGCGGCGCGCTTCAGGGCGCGCGCGTCGCGGACCTGGGGACCGGCGCGGGCTTTCCGGGACTGCCGCTGGCCATTGCGCACCCACAGCGACAGTTCACGCTCATCGACGCCACCGCCAAGAAGGTCCGGTTTGTGGCGCACGCGGCACGGGTGCTGGGCCTCGCGAACGTGGAAGCCGTGCACGCCCGGGCCGAGTCCATGCACCCGGCAGAGCCGTTCGATACCATCGTCGCGCGCGCCGTGGCACCGCTCGGCAAGCTGGCGGAGCTGGCCCGACCGCTGAGCCGGCCGGGCACGCGCCTGCTGGCGCTGAAGGGTAAGCGTCCTACGGCCGAGCTCGCCGCCCTGCCCTCCGACTGGGAGTTATCGGAAGTGCGTGAACTTACCGTGCCCGGCCTCGACGCGGAGCGCTGCCTGGTGATCTTAAGCGCGCGCGGGCGGGGCGCCACGCCGCAAGTTCTCCCGTAACCGCCTGAGCTGACCTACACTAAAGGGACATGAAGCGCGTAATTGCGGTGGCGAACCAGAAGGGCGGCGTTGGAAAGACGACCACCGCGGTGAACCTTGCGGCCTCACTCGCCGCGACCCGCCGGCAGGTATTGCTGGTGGACCTGGATCCGCAGGGCAACGCGACGACCGGATGTGGCGTCGACAAGTCCACCCTGGAGCGCGGCACGCTCGAAGTGCTGCTCGGCGAGTGCACCGCGGCCGAGGCCATCGTGCGCCTGGAGGGAGCCAACATGGCGCTGCTCCCGGCAAATCAGGACCTGACTGCGGCCGAAGTGCGGCTCCTGGCGCTGCCCGCGGGTCGCGAACAGCGGCTCAAGGAGGCGCTCGCGCCGATCCGCTCCGGATTCGACGTGGTGCTCATCGACTGCCCGCCCTCGCTCAATATCCTGACCGTCAATGCGCTGATCGCCGCCGACAGCGTGCTGATTCCGATGCAGTGCGAGTTCTACGCGCTCGAGGGGCTGTCGGCGCTGGTGGCCACCATTGAGCAGATCCGCGGCGCGGCCAATCCGCAATTGGAGATCGAGGGGATCCTGCGCACCATGTACGACCCGCGCAATAACCTCGCCCTCGAGGTCGGCGGTCAGCTGCTGGAGTACTTCGGCGACAAGGTGTTCCGGACCGTTGTGCCGCGCAACGTGCGCCTGGCCGAGGCGCCCTCGTTCGGGCGCCCGGCGCTCCTGCACGACAAGGACTCGCGCGGCGCGCTGGCCTACCTCGCACTCGCCGGAGAAATGCTGCGACGAGACGACATGCTGCAGCCGGGAGTGGCGACATGACGCAGAAGAAGCCGACCCTGGGGCGCGGCCTGGCCGACCTGCTCGGCCAGGCGCGGCCGCATCCGCCCGCCGCAACCACCGGCGCGGTATCGGGCGGGGAGCAGCTGGCCCGCTTGCCGGTCGAACTGCTGCAACGCGGCCGCTACCAGCCGCGTAACGACGTGCGTGCCGATACGCTGAATGAACTGGCTGAATCGATCCGCCAGCAGGGCGTGATCCAGCCCATCGTCGTGCGGCCCGTGGATGGCGGGGGCGCCGAGCAGCACTACGAGATCATCGCCGGCGAACGTCGCTGGCGCGCCGCGCAGCTGGCCGGCCTCACCGAGATCCCGGCGATCATCAGGGAGGTTCCCGACGAGGCCGCCGTCGCAATGGCGCTTATCGAGAACATCCAGCGCGAGGACCTCAATCCGCTCGAGGAGGCCCACGCCTTTGAGCGCCTGATCGGCGAGTTTGGGCTGACCCATCAGCAGGTTGCCGACGCCGTGGGCCGCTCGCGGGTGGCGGTGACGAATCTCCTGCGGCTCATCGATCTGGCCCCGGAAGTGGGTCGCCTGGTGGAACGGCGTGAGCTGGACATGGGCCACGCCCGGGCCCTACTTGGGCTCGAAAATCATCGAAAACAGACCGAACTGGCTCTATTGGTCGTGAAAAAGGGGCTATCTGTACGGGAAACCGAGGCGCTGGTCCGGCGCCTGAACAACCCCGAACGCCCTGCCGCGGGCGGGAACGGGGCACAGCCGGCCGGTCGCGACCCCAACGTCGCGCGGCTGGAAGGCGAGCTGGCGGACAAGCTGGGCGCGCAGGTGCAGATCCAGCACACGCGCTCCGGGCGCGGGAAGCTGGTGGTCGCGTACAACAACCTGGATGAGCTGGACGGGATTTTGGCGCACATCCAGTAGCGGGCTTTCCGCGCGCGCAGGCCATTGATGCAACGCATTAAAAGCGTTGAAGCCCGCTAGCGTCCTCCCTATAATGCGCCGCCTTCGCGATGGGGCCTAGGCCGCATCCTAGCCATAGGGATTCCGCTGACGAATTACAGTTTTGCGCTTGCCCGCCGCCAGGCCCTGATGCTGGTGGCTGGCCAGGTGGCGATCGCTGGAGTCGTCGCGTTGATTTGCGCCGCGATGATGGACGCACCGGCGGGGGTGGCTGCCGCGATCGGGGGCGGGATAGGTGCGGTGGCGAGCCTGGCACAGGTGGCCAGCGGCTTCCGCAGCAGTAACGCCGGCGACGCACCGGCGATCGCGCGCGGATTTTATCGCGGTGAAGCGATGAAGATTGCAGTGACCGTGCTGCTGTTCGTCCTCGCGCTGCGTGGGCGACACCTGGCGGCGGGCCCACTGTTTGCGGGGTACGTGGCGACCTTTGTCGCGTACTGGGTGGCACTGTGGCGGTCGGTGGGCACGCGCGGCGCGTGAGCGGTTTGGTCGGGTTTTCTATATAGGGTACACGGGCACCATGGCTGCAGAAGCTGCGCACGGACCGGCCACGGTCACGGACTACATACAGCACCACCTGACCAACTGGAGCTGGCAGTTCGGCCCGAGTTCCTTCTGGACGCTCAATCTCGACAGCCTGTTCTGGTCCGCGCTGATGGGCGTGCTGTTCCTGGCCAGCTTCGCGATCGCGGTCAGGACCGGCAAGCGCTCCTTGGACCAAGCGCCGACCGGATTTCAGAAATACGCCGAAGGCGTGGTCACCATGGTCGACAACAACGTCAAGGACAGCATGCACGTGTCCAGCCCGCTGATTGCGCCGCTGGCCATTACGATCTTCTGCCTGATCCTGTTCATGAACGCCATCGACCTGTTCCCGGTCGACTGGTGGTCGACGGTGGTCGCGGAGCGCGGTGTCGGCCTGGAGAGCTTCAAGTCCGTCGCCACGACGGATCCCAACATCACTTTCGGCATGGCGATCACCGTGTTCCTGCTGGTGCAGTACTACAGCTTCAAGATGAAGGGTGTGGGCGGCTACGCCAAGGAATTCCTGTTTCACCCCTTCAATCACTGGGCGCTCGCGCCGTTCAACATCCTGCTCAACCTGGTCGAGCAGATCGCCCGCCCGGTGTCACTGGCGCTGCGATTGTTCGGCAACATGTACGCGGGCGAGCTGGTGATGATCCTGATAGGCCTGTTTGCACTGGCCAAGGGCTGGCCGACGCAGGTCGGCACGGCCGGCCTGTGGATCCTGCAGTTTGTGCTGGGCCTGCTGTGGGGAAGCTTTCACGTGATCATCGTGCTGCTGCAAGCCTTCATATTCATGATGCTCACCATCGTCTATCTGTCGATGGCGCACGAGCACGCTCACTAGTTCAGTGGATCGTTTTTCGGAGTTTCGTTTCTAAGGAGTTGACATGGGTAACGTAGCAAGTTTGGCGCAAGTCCAGGGCATGACGGCGGTCGCAGTGGCGATCCTGATCGGCATGGGCGCGCTGGGTACGGCGATCGGCTTCGGCCTGCTGGGCGGCAAGTTCCTCGAGGGCGCGGCGCGCCAGCCGGAACTGGTGCCGATGCTGCAGATCAAGATGTTCATCGTCGCGGGCCTGCTCGACGCAGTGACAATGATCGGCGTCGGCATCGGCCTGTTCTTCACCTTCGCCAGCCCGTTCATCAAGGGGCATTGGCTGAACGGCGCCTGAAGTAGCCGCGAGGTACGCAGCGTGAATCTGAATGCAACGATTCTGGCGCAGATGTGCATCTTCGCCCTCGTGATTTGGGTGTCGATGAAGTTCCTGTGGCCCGAGATCACTGGTTCCATCCAGGAACGGACCCGGCGCATCGCCGAGGGACTGGCGGCCGCCGAGCAGGGCCGCAAGGATCTGGCGGAAGCGGAGTCCCGCGCGGAGGAACTGGTCAAGGCGGCGCGTGAGCGCGCACTGGCAATGGAACACCAGGCGCAGGCCCGGGCCAACCAGATCGTCGAGGCCGCGAAGCAGACGGCGCAGAGCGAGGCGGCACGGCTGCTCGAGACCGCTCGCGCCCAGGTGGCGCTCGACACCCAGAAGGCGCGCGAGGAACTGCGGGGCCAGGTGGCCGCACTCGCGGTGCGCGGCGCCTCGCAGATCATCGAGCGTGAGATCGATCCACGCACGCACGCGCAGCTGCTCGATAAGCTGGCCATGGGACTCTGAAGCGATCATGGCAGAACGGATCACCATCGCCCGGCCCTACGCCAAGGCCGTGTTCAAGCTGGCCATCAGCCAGAAGCGCCTGCCCCAGTGGTCCGAGGCGCTGGGCATCGCGGCGGCCGTGGTTGCCGACCCGCGGGTCGCGCCACTGCTTAACAACCCCGCGGTGTCCGCCGGCCAGCTGGTGGGCTTGGTGACCGAAGTGGGCGGTACCCGCCTGGACGAGCAGGCCCGGAATCTCGTTGCCACGCTCGCCGCCAACCGCCGTCTCGGCTACCTGCCCGAGATCGCGGCCCGCTACGAGCAGCTGCGTGCCGACGCCGAGCGCACGGTCGATGTCACGGTGACTTCGGCGGTCGAGCTCAGTGCGGCGCAGAGGACCCACTACGCCGACGCGCTTGCCAAGCGGCTCGGGCGCGAAGTGCGGCTGAGCTGCCACACCGATCCGAGCCTGCTCGGTGGGGCGGTGGTGCGCGCCGACGATCTGGTGATCGACGGCAGCGTGCGCGCCGGGCTGGCGCAGCTGGCCGCGGCGACTGTCAGCTAGCGACGGCTGCCTGACTAGAGTTTTCAAGAGGAAAGTTTAATGTCGATCAAAGCTTCTGAAATCAGCGACCTGATCCGCGCCCGCATTGAGAAATTCAGTGCCGCCAGCGAGGCACGCAATGTCGGCACCGTGGTGTCGGTGACCGACGGCATCTGCCGCATCCATGGCCTCGCCGACGTGTGCTACGGCGAGATGATCGAGTTCCCCGGGAACCTGTTCGGGCTGGCGTTGAACCTGGAGCAGGATTCCGTCGGCGCGGTGGTGCTGGGCGACTATAAGTCGATCAGCGAAGGGGACACCGTCAAGACCACCGGCCGCATCCTGGAAGTGCCGGTGGGCGCGGAACTGCTGGGCCGCGTCGTCGACGCGCTCGGCACCCCGATCGACGGCAAGGGGCCGGTCAATGCCAGGCAGTCCGCGGCCATCGAGCGAGTCGCGCCGGGAGTGATCTATCGCAAGAGCGTCAGCCAGCCGGTGCAGACCGGCTACAAGGCCATCGACGCGATGGTGCCGATCGGCCGCGGCCAGCGCGAACTGATCATCGGCGACCGGCAGACCGGCAAGACCGCGCTCGCCATCGACACGATCATCAACCAGAAGTCCTCGGGCATCAAATGCGTCTACGTGGCCATCGGCCAGAAGCAGAGCTCGATCGCCAACGTGGTGCGCAAGCTCGAGGAGCACGGCGCCATGGCGCACACCATCATCGTGGCCGCCTCGGCCTCGGTGCCGCCCGCCATGCAGTACCTGGCGGCGTATTCCGGCGTGACCATGGGCGAGTACTTCATGGACAACGGCGAGGACGCGCTGATCATCTATGACGACCTGTCCAAGCAGGCTGTGGCCTACCGGCAGATTTCGCTGTTGCTGCGGCGCCCGCCGGGCCGCGAGGCGTTTCCCGGCGACGTGTTCTATTTGCACTCGCGCCTGCTGGAGCGCAGCGCCCGCGTAAACGAGCAATACGTCGAGATGGTCAGCAAGGGTCGCGTCAAGGGCAAGACCGGCTCGCTCACCGGGCTGCCGATCATCGAGACCCAGGCCGGCGACGTCACGGCCTTCGTGCCGACCAACGTGATCTCGATCACCGACGGCCAGATCTTCCTCGAGACCGACCTGTTCAATTCGGGCATCCGCCCCGCCATGAACGCCGGCATCTCGGTATCGCGCGTCGGCGGCGCGGCACAGACCGACATCATCAAGAAACTCGGCGGCGGCATCCGCCTGGCGTTGGCGCAGTACCGCGAACTCGCGGCCTTCTCGCAGTTTGCCTCCGACCTCGACGAGGCGACCCGCAAGCAGCTCGAGCGCGGGCAGCGCACCACCGAGGTGATGAAGCAGAAGCAGTACGCGCCGATGTCGGTGGCCGAAATGGCACTGTCGATCTACTCGGTCAACAACGGCTACATGGACAAGGTGCCGCGCAACAAGGTGGTCGACTTCGAGGCGGCACTGCAGGGCTTCGCCCGCAGCAGCTGCAAGGCGGACATCGACGCCATCAACGCCAAGCCCGAGCTCAAGGCGCACGAGGCGACCCTTCGCAGGATCTGCGAGGAATTTGCCAAGAGCGGGACGTACTAGGCCGTGCAGCCGACCGTACGCCAAAGGACCGTGATGGGTGCGCCCAGGGCGAGCGCGAGCGCGGGGGCACGGGGCTGAGCCATGCCAGGCACCAAGGAAATCCGCAGCAAGATCGCCAGCGTCAAGAGCACGCAGAAGATCACCAAGGCCATGGAGATGGTGGCGGCGAGCAAGATGCGCCGCGCCCAGGATCGCATGAAGCTGGCACGCCCGTACGCGGCCAAGATGCGCGCCGTGATCAGCAATCTCACCGAGGCCAATCCCGACTATCACCACCCGTTCCTGATCGAGCGCGCGCCCAAGTCGATCGGCATCATCATCATCTCGAGCGACCGTGGCCTGTGCGGCGGGCTCAACACCAATGTCTTCAAGAGCGTCATTCAGCTGATACGCGAGTGGCAGGAGAAGGGCGCGACCCTCAAGCTGTGCATCCTCGGCACCAAGGGGCTGGTGTTCTTCCGGCGCCTGGGGCTGCCGATACTGGGCAGCGCCACCGGCATGGGCGACCGGCCGCACGTCAAGGACCTGATCGGCTCGGTCAAGGTGATGCTCGACGCCTACCGCGACGGCTCGATAGACCGGCTGTTCATGGTCAATGCGCAGTTCGTCAACACCATGACGCAAAAGCCCCTGGTGCAGCAGCTGCTGCCGGCGCTGGCGCGCAGCGACTCGGAGCTGCCGCAGCACTGGGACTACATCTACGAGCCCGAGGCCATGCAGATCCTCGACGGCCTGCTGATGCGCTACATCGAATCGCAGGTATACCAGGGCTCGGTCGAGAACGTGGCCTGCGAAATGGCGGCGCGCATGGTGGCGATGAAGAGTGCCTCGGATAACGCCGGCAATCTGATCGCCGACCTGCAGCTGGTCTACAACAAGGCGCGCCAGGCGGCGATCACCAAGGAGCTGGCGGAAATCGTCGGCGGCGCGGCGGCGGTTTAGCGCGAAGCATTTTCAAGTTATGAGGCAGTGAGATGGTAACTGGCAAGATTACGCAGATCATCGGGGCAGTGGTCGACGTGGAATTCCCACGCGAGTCCGTGCCGCGCGTGTACGAAGCGCTGCGGCTGACGGACGTCGACCTGACGCTCGAGGTGCAGCAGCAGTTGGGCGATGGCGTGGTGCGCACAATCGCCATGGGCGCCTCGGAGGGCCTCAAGCGCGGGCTCGCCGTGCAGTCCACGGGCGCGCCGATCATGGTGCCGGTGGGCCAGGGCACGCTCGGTCGCATCATGGACGTGCTGGGGGTGCCGCAGGACAACCGCGGACCGGTGCAGACCAAGGAAAAGCTGCCGATACACCGCCCTGCGCCTTCCTACGACGAGCAGGCGGGCGGCCAGGACCTGCTGGTCACCGGCATCAAGGTCATCGACCTGCTGGTGCCGTTCGCCAAGGGCGGCAAGGTGGGCCTGTTCGGGGGCGCCGGAGTCGGCAAGACCGTCAACATGCTGGAACTCATCAATAACATCGCCAAGCAGTATTCGGGACTGTCGGTATTTGCCGGCGTCGGCGAACGCACCCGCGAAGGCAACGACTTCTATCACGAGATGATCGAGTCGGGGGTCATCGACAAGGACACGCTCAGCAATTCCAAGGTCGCGATGGTCTATGGGCAGATGAACGAGCCACCGGGTAACCGCCTGCGCGTCGCGCTCACCGGCCTGACGATGGCGGAGTTCTTCCGCGACGAGAAGCAGGCGAACGGCCGCGGCCGCGACGTGCTGTTTTTCGTCGACAACATCTATCGCTACACGCTCGCCGGCACCGAGGTGTCGGCGCTGCTCGGCCGCATGCCCTCGGCGGTCGGCTACCAGCCGACGCTGGCCGAGGAAATGGGCGTGCTGCAGGAGCGCATCACTTCGACCAAGACCGGTTCGATCACCTCGATCCAGGCGGTGTACGTGCCGGCGGACGACCTGACCGACCCTTCGCCCGCCACGACCTTTGCGCATCTCGATTCGACCGTGACGCTGTCGCGCCAGATCGCCTCGCTCGGCATCTACCCGGCGGTCGATCCGCTCGATTCGACCAGCCGCCAGCTCGATCCGCTGGTGGTCGGGGAAGAGCACTACAACACCGCGCGCGGGGTCCAGGCGGTGCTGCAGCGCTACAAGGAACTGCAGGACATCATCGCGATCCTGGGCATGGACGAGCTCTCGGAGGAAGACAAGCTCACGGTGTTCCGAGCACGCAAGATCCAGCGCTTCCTGTCGCAGCCATTCAACGTCGCGAAGGTGTTTACGGGCCAGGATGGCAAGATCGTCCCGCTCAAGGACACGATCCGTGGCTTCAAGGGCATACTCGCCGGCGATTACGATCACCTTCCCGAGCAGGCCTTCTACATGGTGGGGGCCATCGAAGAAGTGGTCGAGAAAGCCAAGACGCTGCAGTAATGGCCGAGACTATTCACGTCGACATCGTCAGCGCCGAGGGCGAGATTTACTCGGGCCAGGCGAAGATGGTGTTCCTGCCGGCGGCCGAGGGCGAGATCGGCGTCGCCCCGCGCCATGCACCGCTCCTCGCGCTCCTCAAGGCCGGCGAGGTGCGCGTGCAGCCGGTGGAGGGCGCAGAGATGTCCTTCTACGTCGGCGGCGGCGCGCTCGAAGTGCAGCCCTCGCGGGTGACGGTGCTGGCCGACACTGCCGCGCGCGCCAGCGACCTGGACGAGGCCGCGGCACTCGCCGCCCGGCAACGCGCGGAGGAAGCCCTGGCGGCCAAGGTCGACAAGATCGAATTGGCCGAGGCCCAGGCCGAACTGATTCGCGCGGCTGCGCAACTCAAGCTCATCCAGAAACTCCGCAAGATCAAGGGTTAAGCCCGCGGCACGTGCCTCGCCCCGGCGGCGCACTCCGCCTCGGCCGCTGTGCTAGATTGTCTGTCCTCCATGACGGCAAAGCCCCCCAAAAACCGGCCGCTGTCGGTAGTGATCCTCGCCGCCGGACAGGGCAAGCGGATGCACTCCGACCTGCCGAAAGTCTTGCAGCCCCTGGCCGGGCACTCGCTGCTGTCCCACGTGCTCGACGCGGCCATCGCGCTGGATCCGGCGCTGATCCATGTCGTCTACGGACACGGCGGGGAACGCGTGCGCACCGCGGTGCGGGCCCCGAATTTGCGCTGGGTGCTGCAATCCAAACAGCTCGGCACTGGCCATGCTTTGCAGCAGACCATGCCGGGCATGCCCGACAACCACGTGGTGCTGGTGCTCTACGGCGACGTGCCGCTGATCCGCACCGAGACCCTGCGCGCGCTGCTCAAGCTGGCGGGCCCGAGGAGCCTGGGACTGCTGACGGCCAAATTCCCTGACGCGAGTGGGTATGGTCGCATCGTCAGAAACGCCCGGGGTCGGGTGCTGCGGGTCGTTGAACAGCATGATGCCAGCGCGGCTGAGCGCAGGATTCGCGAGGCCAATACTGGAGTGCTCGCGGCGAACGCCACGTTGCTCAAGCGCTGGCTGGGAAAGCTCAAGAATCGCAATGCGCAACAAGAGTATTACCTCACCGATATCATCGCGATGGCCGTGAAGGACAAGGTCAAGGTGAGGCCAATGATCGCGCCTACCACCGTGGAGGTGCTCGGGGTAAACGACAAGCTGCAGCTCGCCAGCCTGGAAAGCGAATACCGGAAACTGCGCGCGCGCGAGCTCATGCTGGCGGGTGTCACGGTGATTGACCCGGAGCGAATCGACGTGCGCGGCGCGGTCAGTTGCGGGCGAGACGTCGTGCTCGACGTCAACGTGCTGCTCGAGGGGCCGGTGCAGCTCGGCGACGGCGTGCGGGTCGGCGCCAACTGCGTGCTGAGCCAGGTGAAGGTGGGGGCGGGCACCAACATCAAGCCGAACTGCATCATCGAACGTGCCGAGATCGGCGCTACCTGCCAGATCGGGCCCTTCAGCCGCATCCGCCCCGAGTCCACGCTGCACGACGGCGTGCACATCGGCAACTTCGTCGAAGTGAAGAAGTCGGAGATCGGCACCGGCACCAAGGCGAACCACTTGAGCTACCTCGGCGACGCTGTGGTCGGCGCTGGCGTCAATGTGGGGGCCGGCACCATCACCTGCAATTACGACGGCGCCAACAAGTGGCCCACGGACATCGGTGATCAGGCTTTCATCGGCTCCGGCGTAATGCTGGTCGCGCCGGTCAGGATCGGCGCCGGCGCCACCATCGGCGCCGGCTCAACGATCACGCACGACGCACCCGCCGGCAAGCTCAGCCTGGAGCGGGCCACGCAGCGCACCGTCGAGCACTGGCAGCGGCCGGGCAAGAAATAGCGGACCGCAGGCGACTCAGGGCATGTGTGGAATAGTTGGGGCGATTGCCGGACGCGATGTCGTGCCGCTGCTGATCGAGGGTCTGAAGCGCCTCGAATACCGCGGCTACGATTCGGCCGGAATTGCCGTAGTCGCCGCCAACGGCCAAATGGGCCGCCTGCGCACGGTCGGCAAGGTGCGAGCCCTCGAAGATGAGCTGGCGGCTACACCGATTGCGGGACCGCTGGGTATTGCGCACACTCGCTGGGCAACCCACGGCGCTCCCAGCGAGCGCAACGCGCACCCGCACATCTCGCGCGACGGGCTCGCGATCGTGCACAACGGCATCATCGAGAACTACGAGGAACTGCGCCAGGAACTGCAGGCTTCGGGCTACAGCTTTGATTCCGAGACCGACACCGAGGTGGTCGCGCACCGCATCCATTTTCACATGCAACGCGTCGCCGACCTGTGCAAGGCGGTGCGCGCCACCGTCATCGAACTCGAAGGGGCTTACGCGCTTGCTGTGATCAGCCAGCAGGAGCCGAGCCGCATCATCGTCGCGCGCGTGGGCTGTCCGGTCGTCATCGGCCTCGGCACGCACGAGAATTTCGTCGCCTCCGATGTTGCCGCGCTCCTGCCGGTGACGCGGCGCTTCATGTTTCTCGAGGAGGGCGACGTGGCCGAGGTCACGCGGGAGGACATCCGCATTTTCGATCGCGAGGGCAACCATGTCACGCGGGCTGCGCGCGAGAGCGAACTGTCGGCCGATGCCGCCGAAAAGGGCCCGTACCAGCACTACATGCTCAAGGAAATCCACGAGCAGCCGCGCGCCGTCGCCGACACCCTGCAGGAGCGCGTGGCCAACGGCCACCTGCTGGAAGCGGCATTCGGGCCGGCCGCCGCGCAGATTTTCGCGCGCGCCGAAGGGGTGCACATCGTCGCCTGCGGCACCAGCTTCCATGCCGGCATCGTCGCACGCTATTTCATTGAACAGTATTGCCGCGTGCCTTGTCGCGTCGAGATCGCCAGCGAATACCGCTACCGCAACCCGGTGGTGCAAAAGAAAACACTGCTAGTTACGATTTCGCAATCCGGGGAGACTGCCGATACGCTCGCCGCGATGCGCCTGGGCAAGCAGCTCGGCTACCTGGCCACTCTGGCGATATGTAACGTGCCGGAAAGCTCCCTCGTTCGTGAGGCGGACCTGGTGATGCTGACACGGGCGGGGCCCGAGATCGGCGTTGCCTCGACCAAGGCGTTTACGACCCAGCTTACGGCGCTGGGCATGCTGGTGATCGCTCTTGCCCGCCACAATGGCGGCGACGCTGAAAGCGAGCGCAACCTGGTGCACCGGCTGGTCGAGCTGCCGGGAATGATAGAGAAGACCCTGGAGCTTGATCCGGTGATACAGAAGCTCGCGCAGCGCTTCGCGGACAAGCAGCATGCCCTGTTCCTCGGTCGAGGCGCGCTCCATGCGGTAGCGCTGGAGGGTGCGCTTAAGCTCAAGGAAATCTCTTACATTCACGCTGAGGCCTATGCGGCTGGTGAGCTCAAGCATGGCCCGCTGGCACTCGTGGACGCCGACATGCCGGTAATCACCGTGGCACCGAATAACGAGTTGCTCGAGAAACTCAAGTCGAATCTGATGGAGGTACGTGCGCGTGGCGGCGAGCTTTACGTGTTCGCAGACCCCGATTCTGGCTTCCAGTCGAGTGACGGCGTGCACGTGATCCAGATGCCCCGCCACGTCGGGTACTTTCAGGCGCCGATCGTGTACACGGTGCCGCTGCAGCTTCTCGCCTATCACGTGGCCATACTGCGGGGCACCGACGTGGACCAGCCACGCAACCTTGCGAAGAGCGTTACGGTCGAGTAGGGCGTTCAAACTGACGCAAGCTCGACTCTAGCGATCCAGGGGACTGCGCACAGCATTTGCACCCTTCTGCATCACGTGGGTGTAGATCTGTGTCGTGGACACATCCTTGTGTCCGAGCAGCTCCTGCACCGTGCGAATATCGTAGCCCGCCTCGAGCAAATGGGTCGCAAAGCTGTGACGAAAAGTGTGCGGCGACACTGGCTTCATGATCCCGGCCCGCTGCGCAGCGGCACGCACTGCGCGCTGGATCGATGATTCGAGCATGTGGTGACGGCGGCGGGCGCCGGAACGCGGATCCACCGAAAAGTGAGCCGCCGGAAAAACGTACTGCCATGCCCAGTCGAGATGAGCGCTTGGGTACTTCCGCTCCAAGGCATATGGCAATTCCACGCCGCCGAAGCCACGGGCTATGGCGGATTCGTGGCGCCCCTTGATCTGCTCCAGGTGCACGGTGAGTGGCGGCAACAGCGAGGAGGGTAACATGGTGACCCGGTCCTTCCCGCCTTTGCCGTCGCGTACCGTCAATTGCTGCATTGGCAGGTCCAGGTCCTTGACGCGCAATCGGAGCGCCTCGAGGACCCGCAACCCGCTTCCATATAGAAGGCTCGCAATGAGCCATCGGACTCCTTCCATCTGACCGATGACTGCCCGAGCCTCGCCCGGCGTAAGTACCACCGGCAGTCTCCTAGGCCTCGTGGCCCTTACAACGTTCTCGAGCCATGGCAGTTCCACCTTGAGGACCGCCTTGTACAGGAACAATACAGCAGACAACGCCTGCGCCTGTGTCGCAGCCGCGACGTTGCGCTCCGAGGCTAAGTAAGAGAGGAAGGCCTCCACCTCCGCGGCACCCATCGATGCGGGATGGCGTTTGTTGTGGAAGACAATAAAACGGCGTGCCCATCCGACATAAGCCTGCTCTGTTCTATAACTGTAATGCCGAAGCCGCGCCTGATGGCGGAGCTGATCGAGTAGCCGTGGGGGTTCACTCATGGCATTGAGACCTGCAGCTAAATTCCAATGATATATTTGACGAGCGAAATAGACAGTGTTGTAGTAGGTGCAAGTGGTTACAAATTCCCAACCATGTTATTCGCCATAAATGACGAAAAATAATTCGTCATTTCGGTCGTCTACTAGTAGTTAGAGGGCGTGGTGGCCTCGATGCGAGATACCTAACGTGGTCAAGACACATGGGCTAGTCACATTGCATTAAAGGTTGCGGACCCAAGACCGCTCTTTGCGCTTCTATCGCACGGTGTTTGGTGTCGAGGAGTACTTCCGCTGATGCGCACTCCATACAAACCAAAGGTCCTGGCCCATTCGACGTTATTGCATTTGAGCGTGCCACCTCAGAGGCCGGAGTATCTGGCGGCATCGCACATTTTGGGTTTCGGCTAACCACGCCTTCTGACATTGACGCAGCGGTTGTGGAAATGTCTTGCTGCAGGGGGTCGCTTACTTCGGCGCGGAGAATTCGCGCCAGGGCTGCCATTCGCGTACATTTCTGACCCAGACGGATACGAGATAGAAATCTGGTATGAGTAGGTTACGCCCTCTAACTACCGCATCGAGCGCCGCGTGAACCATAAACTACCAAGCTCAAGCATGGGTGCCCGCGGCGCTCATGCGGAGCGTTAGCCGACGACATCCATATGCGACATGCCGAATTTCATATTGGCCTCGAATTCTGGTGTGGTGAACGTCGGTGGCGATGCACGGACGTGGGAACCCGGGTGGTTATTGCCATTTCTCTCGAGCCGCACGAGGTGGAGGAGGCCATATCACCAGACGATGGCATTGGACCGTCTGAGGTGAAACGCTCTAGGAGCGATGATCCGTCGTGGCTTGCGGGTCCCCCTTACGCCGTGGTGGAAACGATCTTTGATGAGTATGACATTGAGGGTTGCTCCACCACCCCACAGGAGTATCGCCCTGTTCACCCTGCCGTCGGCTAACTTATCGCTCCAGGCGCCGCCCCGGATCGCGCTGCGCGCGCCGGGGTTCCCTCGTTCGCTGTGCTCACTCGGCGCGCCTGAGCTCAAGCGTTAGGACCCACTCAACGGCATCACCCTGAATGCGCCGAATCATGGTAATTCTCATCGTCAGTCTCTTGGCCTGGAGAGGTTACGAAACGTACGTCGCTCATTCGAAGGTGAGTAGACCACCACCACCGACGGCGGATCACGCCGCCGCAAACGGCGACTCGCTGTTCGCCGCCACACACAACCCGCCCGCCTTTAGGTGCGATGGCCGCACCTACTGCTCACAGATGACCTCTTGCGCCGAAGCGACGTACTTTCTGAGCCACTGTCCTGGGGTAAAGATGGACGGGGATCACGACGGCGTGCCGTGCGAACAGCAATGGTGTAAGTAGTGGGTTCTAACTACCGGTTCGACCGCGACAGCGGCGCCGGCAGCTTCGGTCAGGTCGGGGGAGGGTCGATGGTCGAGATAAAGGAGCTTCGTTTACGCCCACGAGCGCCGCGCCGCGGTCAACCGGAGCGTTAGCGGACCGCTTAGGACGAGCGTTTTTGGGTGCACTGGGCTCCGCGGTATACTGCTTGAGAGGTGCCGGCCATGCGCAAGATTGAACATATTGAACAGCAGATCCGTGAGCTCTCCGCGCTCGAATTTTCGGAGCTGCGGGATTGGGTGCTGGACCAAGATTGGAAGGGCTGGGACGCCCAGATTGAGGCTGACTCCCGATCCGGCAAACTCGATAAGCTTAGCTCCGAGGCCCAGGCCGATTACACCGCAGGGCGGACACGACCTCTTTGAAGCATATCGCGTCGGCCAAGTTCTGGGCGCTCTACGAATCCATGCCCGCTGAGATCCGGGCCGCAGCGGATAAGCAATTCGCACTGCTCAAGAGTGACTCTCGCCATCCGTCACTGCATTTCAAAAAGGTAGGTTCGTTGTGGTCGGCGCGAGTCGGAAACCACTATCGCGTTCTCGGTAAGGAAGTGGAAGAAGGCATCGTTTGGTTCTGGATTGGCTCACATGCAGACTACGACAGGTTGGTCCGCTAACAACCGCATGGAGCGCCCGCGTGAACCATAAAGTGCCAAGCCCAAGCGTGAGTGCCCGCGGCGCTCATGCGGAGCGTTAGGTGCGAGGGCGCACAGCTTTGGCGCGAAAACCAGGTGTCCTAATTGGCGCAGCCGTGCTCTTAATTATCTCGGTAATGGGGCTCTATTTGGTCACGGCGGCTTTTGCGGGACACCCGTCGCCGGAAATCCTTTGGGCGTATGACCATTGGGGTCCCAGAGACGCCGACGATACAGGTGGCCCCGTGGCTCTTGTCGGGGCAATTGCACTGGCATCTCTATTTTTGCTCTGGTGCGCCGCCGCGCTATTCTTCGGCTGGAAGCTCCGGTGGCGAAGCTAATGTCTTGGAAACAATCCAACCCCTCGCACCTAACAACCGCATCGAGCGCGCGCGTGAACCATAAACTACCAAGCTCAAGCGTGAGTGCCCGCGGCGCTCATGCGGAGCGTTAGGTGGCATAGGCGGCAGGTATCCTTGGCATCGACCGACATATCTGCGAAGGCGTGTGTTTTTTGTGACTATCTTGCCGGGACAAGACCATGCGCAATTATTCGCCGTACCGGACCTGTCGCGTCGTTTGTTAATCTGCGCCAATACGAGAAGGGCGCCCTGTTGGTTATCCCTGTACAACACGCCGCAACGGTGATGGACCTTGATTCAATCATTGTGGGTGCGGTTCATACGGAGGCCGCCCTTCTAGGAAGGGCTCTGATACGCGCTCTCGGCGCAACGGGTCTTAACATTTTTCAGAACAACGGTATTGACGCCGGACAGCATGTGGCACATTTTCACGTACATGTTGTGCCCCGTTACCCTGGGAGCGACCCAACGCGAGTCTTTCTGCAGGCAGATTACGAACCCGTGTCCATGTCCGAACAGACCGCAGTCGCAAATGTCGTCAGAAATGCACTCTATGCCACCTAACAACCGCATCGAGCGCCGCATGAATCATAAACTACCAAGCTCAAGCGTCAGTGCCCGCGGCGCTCATGCGGAGCGTTAGCGGACTTGACATTGTAACCCGATACGTTACACTACACGGGTGATTACCAGTTTTCGCCATCGTGGCCTTGAGCGCTTCTTTATTTCTGGGTCAAAGGCCGGTGTCAATCCGGAGCACGCTGAGCGGCTTCGCCTGGTATTGGGTCGTCTCGCTGCCGCTGTTGACCCAAAGGACATGGACCTACCGGGGTTGAGGCTGCATAGGCTAAAGGGCCGATTGAAAGGCCGATGGTCAGTGACGATCAGCGGTAACTGGAGAGTTACATTCGCCTTTTCAGGTAAGGACGCATTTCAGGTTGACTATGAGGACTATCATTAACATGGCAACGCCAATGCACAATCCGCCTCATCCGGGTGAGATTCTCAGATCGTTGTGTTTGGAGCCGCTGGGACTGTCCGTTACCGACGCGGCTAAGGGCTTGGGCGTCAGTCGGAAGACTCTCTCCTCTGTTCTTAATGGACGGGCTGGAGTAAGCCCCGAAATGGCGGTCCGGCTCTCTATTGCCTTTAATACCTCTGCGGAGAGTTGGCTTAACCAACAGGTTCAATATGACCTTTGGCAGGCTGAGAAGCGCCGCAAATTATTGCGTGTGTCAAAGCTCGCCGCGTAGTCAAGTCCGCTAACAACCGCATCGAGCGCCGCGTGAACCATAAAGTGCCAAGCTCAAGCGTGAGTGCCCGCGGCGCTCATGCGGAGCGTTAGATGGCGCCCATGCCCGTACGTGAGGATCAGTCGCCCGACTCCGTCGGGCCGATTGCGACTCCACGCGCCGCGCTCATGTTTGCATTTGTATGTCTCGTCCTGATTGCGCTTGCCATTGCGGTATGGCCGACGTCGGTTCCCACAGCAAATGTCCGCGTACGCAATATTTCGCATGAGCTACTACACGATGTCACCATTGGTCGGGGTCACTATGGGTCGGTTGACGCCGGGGCAACCTCGCCGTATCAATCGTGGGGCCCTGTGTACGCGAGCCCGTATGTGTCATTTAGGGTCGGTGAGCGCCAATTTACCTCAATGCCCGATGACCATGTTGGAGAGCACCCGCTTAGATCCGGGCAAATCACTTTTGCTATTGATGTGACTGGTCAAGCGTCACCCGGGGATTTCACCGTCAAGGTAATTAGAGAGTGAAGCGCCATCTAACTATTCTCTACGGAGGTCCCCGTCAATAGCAGAGGGCCAGTTTTGAGTCTTATGTTTTGTGGGGGAGCTCGGCTCTGGTGTTGGCGCGAGCATATCGATCGAAGTTGAGGATGAGACTGCATCTCTCTACGCGGCCTTGTGGGATGAAGCGCGAGGCTTTTCCGGGCCAAGATAATAGTCGCGTACGGTGTCCTCAATCGCTTAACGGCGTGCGCACGCGGCCGATGATCGATCGGCTGCGTTGGGAGGCGACGCCAGATAGTTAGCCAGGTTTTCACCGTACTCGGTCTGACCTCATTTTTGATCTTGCTTCGCGTCTTGGTGGTGGAGAGGAAGTAAGCTTTAGGCGGCCAGGGGATTGCGCTGCGCAGCGTGCCGGCGCCAGGCGTTTGGATCGTAGGACTCCCCGTGGACCAGGAGAGCCCAGAGGATTCGTACGTGCTTATTGGCGATGGCCACCAACGTCTTGTGATAGCCGACGCGGCCGTGTAGAGCGACGATCCAGTGCTCGAGTCTGGAGCGCCTGACTGGCTCGCGCTTCAAGGCCACCTGCAACGTGGAGCGGGCTCCTTGGGTCAGCAAGCTGCGTAGGTAGGTATCGCCGCGTTTGGTGATGACACCGAGCCGCTGTTTTCCACCGGAGCTGCTTTGTCGCGGCACCAGGCCGGTCCAGGCGGCCATCTGCCGCCCGTTCTTGAAGTCGCGCGGATTGGCCACCGTGGCCAGTAGAGCGCTGGCGGTGAGTTCCCCGACGCCGGTGAGAGCCTGGAGGCGCTGGGCTTGTTCGCTGTGCCTAACGTGCGCGTGGATCTGGGTATCACACGCGGCGATGCACTGCTCGATGCGGCGCAAATGTTCGAGGGCGTTGGCCAGAAGGGGACGGAAGCGTTCCGGGAGTCGCTCATCCTGTGCAAGGATGGGGAGCTCACGGATCAATACGGAGGAAGAGCGGCCGAGCCAGACACCGAACTCGGCCAGCAACCCACGGGTGCGGTTCAACAATGCCGTACGCTCTTGCGCGAAGCCACTTCGCGCCCGATGCCACGCCAGCATCGCCTGCTGGTCCACGGATTTTACCGAGACAAAGCGCATGTCCGGCTGGCGCACGGCCACGAGGATTGCCTGCGCATCGTTCTTATCGTTCTTGGCACCCTGGCTCTTGCGGAATGGGGCCACAAACTCAGCGGCCATGAGCTTGGGGGTGTGACCGTGCGTGCTGAGAAACCGAGCCCAGTGATGCGCGGTGCTGCACGCTTCTAACCCGAAGGTACACGGGGGCAGGTTCACCGCCCACTCGCTAAATCCAGAAAAACTCAGCTGCTTGAAGTACCGCGTTCGCCCTTGCGCATCCGCGGCACACACCACAATCACTTCCTTTGCAAGGTCCACACCGACAGTAGTAATCTCGTTCATGAGTTCCCCTTCTCTGGATCAGATTGATGTCGCAACTCAATCTTGGCACTTTGATGCCGTGTGGCCCACGCCACTTCAGGGACGGGGAACTCCCTTTTATTCGTTCGAGCGGCCGGCTCGAAATTCTTGCCTATCCCAACCCGCGCCAGCCGGCCGCTCAACTCAAGCGTTAGAACTCACGCTACGGCAATACCCTGAATGCGCCGAATCATCGTAGTTGTGATTGTCGGTCTCCTGGCCTGGAGGGGTTACGAAACCTACGTCACTCGTTCGAAGGTGGGCGGACAACCGACGACGGCGGATCACGTCGCCGCAAACGTCAACTCGCTGTTCGCCGCCGCGCAAAACCCGCCGGCCTATAGGTGCGATGGCCGCGTCTACTGTTCACAGATGACCTCATGTGCCGAAGCGAAATACTTTCTGAGCAACTGTCCCGGGGTGAAAATCGATGGGGATCACGACGGCGTACCTTGCGAACAGCAATGGTGTAAGTAGTGAGCTCTAACTGCCGGTTCGACCGCGACGGCGGCGCCCGTAGGTTCGGTAGAGCCGAGGGAGGGTCGATGATTGGCATAAAGCAGCTTCGTTCATGTCCGCGAGCGCCGCGTCGCGGTCAACCGGAGCGTTAGAGGCCAGACGGCACTTGGGTTTATACTGGGCGCATATGGACAGCAAAAACTCTGTAGATATGCCTGGGGTCGACTTTCTGGTAAATGGGCGGGGCCAGAAGCAGGCTGTGCTCATTGATTTGAAAAAGCATGCTGCGCTTTGGGAAGACCTCTACGATGCGTATGTAGCCCAGAAGCGGCGGCGCGAGCCCCGCGAGTCGCTGACTCAGGTCAAGCGCCTTTTGGAGCGCCCCACGAGGCGCCGGGCTCGTGCCTGAATACAAACTTACCTTTGCGCGCTCTGCTCGAAAGGAACTACAGGCGCTTGATCCGAAGGTGGCATCCCGCGTTATCGACGCATAGAAGTGCTGGCCGCGGTGCCTCGCCCGCCCGGTTGCAAGAAGCTTGAGGGTGCCACGAATCTCTGGCGCATCCGAGTAGGGAACTGGCGCGTCATTTACAGTGTTGATGATTCGAAGCTCAACTGCCGACATATCAGCAGTGCGTCATAGGCGCGATGTGTACAGATAATCAGGCTGGCCTCTAACAACCGCATCGAGCGCCGCGTGAACCATAAACTGCCAAGCTCAAGCGTGAGTGCCCGCAGCGCTCATGCGGAGCGTTAGACGCTGATTTGCACACGCGCATGGGGTTGGCGTAACGTTGGGGTATGTCACAGCCTGTAGTGTCAAGCTCTCCGGACATAATGGGTGGAACACCCGTGTTCCCCGGAACGCGCGTGCCTGTTCAGACGCTGCTGGACTATTTGGAGGCCGGAGACACCATCGACGATTTTCTCTCCGGATTCCCCACGGTGACGCGCGAGCATGTTGTCGCCTTCCTAGAGCGGGCCACATCCCTGGCTGTGACTGACGCTGCTTGAGGGTATTACTCGACGAGTGCGTAGACAGTCGGCTGGCCAGTCACCTCAGTGGAGTTGACGTGGCCACCGTCCCTGCACATGGATGGGGTGGTATCACGAACGGTAGGCTCCTCGCTCTTGCGGCGGGGAACTTTGACGTCTTCGTCACGGTCGACCGAAACCTTTCCTTTCAACAGTATTTGCCGAAGTACGACATCGCGGTGGTACTGCTCATGGCCCAATCGAATCGCATCGACGACTTGGTTGCATTAGTACCCGCGCTGCTGAAGTCACTGGCCGGTGCCCAAAAGGGCACCGTGACGGAAATCAGCCTCTAACAACTGCATCGAGCGCCGGCGTGAACCATAAAGTGCCAAGCCCAAGCGTTAGTGCCCGCGGCGCTCATGCGGAGCGTTAGACCCCGCAACCCTTCGACTTGCGTTTCTAGTTAATTGTTACTACAATTAGATTGTGGTTACGTGGGACGAGAAAAAGCGCCTCGCCAACATCAAGGCACATGGCTTAGATTTTCTCGGCCGCGAAGCCATATGGGACGACTTCACCGTAACACGCGAGGACATACGCGAGCGCTACCCGGAACAACGCCTCGTTGTCTTTGGAAAACTCCTGGGTGAAGTCGTCGTCTTGGTATATACGGAGCGCCGCAGAGGCCCTCACGTCATCTCACTGCGCGAGGCTGAGAAATATGAAATACGGTACTACCTTAAAGAAGCCAAAGCATTTCACGGCTAAAGTCGCGGACACCGACAATCCGCCGTGGTCAGAGGAGATGCTCGGGCCGCCCACTCGCAAGAAGGGACGCGGGCCGCAGCGCACCCCGACCAAGGTGTCCACTACGATTCGCCTAGATGCCGATGTACTGGCCTTTTTTCGGGCCCGCGGCCGTGGTTACCAGACTCAAATCAACGAGGCCCTACGGCGAGCAATTAAGCGGGGTCTAACTACGCGTTCGAGCGGCCGGTGAGATCGTACGCGCAGGTGCGTGTTCGGCTTACTGACCAGTTTGCGCCGACCGCGCGCATTGAGCGCAATTGGCCCGCCGCTCAACTCAGGCGTTAGGCCGCAGTTGTTGCGTGTCGCGCAACGCGCTATACTCTGCCGGTGATCCAGTCGTTTCGACATAAGGGACTCAGGCGCTTCTATGAGACGGGTAGTTTCGCTGGGATACAGCCCAAACACGCTACCCGCCTGAGAATGCTCCTTGCGGCGTTGGATACCGCTCAGGCCATTGGAGATATGGATGTGCCGGGTTTCCGGCTTCATCCGTTGAAGGGATCGGCCCGGGGGCGCTGGTCAGCTTGGGTCAATGGGAATTGGCGTATTACGTTTGAATTTAGAGACGGACAGGCGTATTTGCTCGACTACGAGGATTATCACTGATGACTATGCACAACCCTCCGCATCCGGGCGAATTTATTACCGAGGTGTACCTCGGGCCAAATGGCGTGAGTGGACGGGAGCTCGCTACGCGCCTTAAGGTCTCGCCTTCGACGCTTAATCGGATACTCACCGGCGCCAGCAGTGTTAGCCCTGAGATGGCGCTGCGCCTCTCCAAGTGCTTGGGGCGCTCGCCCGAAAGCTGGTTGGCCTTGCAACACCATCACGATTTATGGCGGGCTCGAAAGACTGTCGACTTAAGTGAGGTCCGAGCGATGAAGCTAACTGCGGCCTAATAACCGCATCGAGCGCCCGCGTGAACCATAAACTACCAAGCTCTAGCGTGGGTGCCCGCGGCGCTCATGTGGCGCGTTAGGCCTCATGCGGGTACGTCGAGTTATCGTCATTGGGATCTGTGGCGCTGCACTTGCGGCGGCAACACTAGTGGGTGTTGGTGCCTATCTCAGTGCGGCGGTACACAGCACTATCGGCGATGCTCCGCCAGAACTCCATGCAACTACAGTGCATATACCAACATCATCGGGTGACACTGTCGTAGGGTGGTTCGTTCGTGGCCAGCCAGGGCTCGGCGCGATCCTGCTCTTGCACGGCGCTCGGGCTAACCGCCTCGACATGCTTGAGCGTGCCAAGTTTCTGGAGCGAGCAGGCTACTCTGTGTTGCTCATCGACTTGCCGGGTCACGGAGAGAGCACGGGGGGCAGAATTACGTTTGGGGCTCGTGAAGGCGCTGGTGTCGTGGCAGCTCTTGGTTTTCTTCGCCACGATCTGCCTGGTGAACGTCTCGGTGTCATTGGCGAGTCGCTCGGGGCAGCGTCCCTGGTGCTGGCGAATCCGCGACCCGCACCGGAGGCCGTCGTACTCGAGTCAATGTACCCTACGATTGAGGAGGCCGTGGCAGACCGATTAGCGATTCGCTTTGGACCGGCCGGTGCCAGACTCTCCCCATTGCTGCTGTGGCAGCTACCGCTTCAACTGGGTGTATCGGTTAGTGAGCTACGACCCATCGATAAGATCGCCGCGCTCGGTAGCCCAGTCCTGATCGCCTCCGGAACCATTGACGGGCACACATCATGGGCGGAAACGCAGCGCATCTACTCGGCGGCGTCACCGCCGAAGGAACTGTGGGCCGTCGCGGGTGCAGCACACGTTGACCTTTACCGGTATGCCACTAAAGAGTATGAAGCTAGAGTCTTGCGCTTCTTCTCGAAGTACCTTCGGCATGAGGCCTAACTACGTCTTCGAGCGGACCGGCGAGCCGTCCGCGCGGGCGCGCGTCCAGCCATCACAATTCCAGCCGCCGTCCGCGCGCTTGAAGCGCTTGCGGCCGGCCGCTCAACGCGGGCGTTAGACAAACCAATCATGCCGACGGGGACACCAATCACCCTCGATCTGACATCGGTGCGGACCACCGCCGAATTTATTGACGTCTGCGCTCGCGCCATCGGAAGAGAGGTTGAGAGCACATTCGATCTGGAGGCTCTATTCGAACTTGCGGAGGCCTACGATACCGCCGCACATCCCTTGGACATTACCGTTGTCGGAATCGATCAACTTAGCGTTGCCATACCGAGACTAGCCTTGTACCTCCGTGCACAGCTGCAAGCAATCGTCCGCGATCACGAAACAGAAGGCACCTTAGTGAGGTTCGTCGTAAGCGTCACGCGGAGGCCATCTTGACGTTCAGACCTTGATGGTTGCGAGCCGTTCGTTGGCATCCTCGAGACTGAACGCAGCGGGGTCGAACGAGCCGCCGATCCACTCGAGCATATTGGCGTGATCTTCATGGGCGGGATCAGCGATGGCGGCCAGGAACTCGCCGTAACCGCTCGCGCTGCCGACATCTTCCGGTGGGCAGGCGTTTTCGCCAGCAGTACAGCGCACGGATTTTGTGCCCAGAGTGGGAACCACCAGATCCTCAACGGTGATCAGATGTTCCCAGTGGTCGCCCATGTCGTAGATATACGTGAACCGCCGCAGGCCCGCCTCGAGCATGGGTTTCAGTCGGACTTTCCGCTCGTCGAACACGGGTTCGGGCTCTGGCCACTCCTCATCCGGTATGCCGTAGCGCTGCCGGCCGATCTCATACTCATGCAGGTGACCGCCATGCCAGCCCATTGCACCGATCAACGCCCCGTGGAGCTTGGCCAGCGTGATGTTCTCCGGGACCAGGATCCGCCGCCATACGCGCGGTTCCACACCCTGCAGCTCCACCCGCAGCTGCGCCTGCATTGCGGTGAGCTGGGCTACGCGGCGCGCGACAGCGCGAGGGGTAGCAGCACGGCGACGCGCCATGGCAAGAGCTCATCGATGCGGTTGATGGGATGTTCGGCGATCCGTTCGAGGACGTGCCGCAGGTAGTGGTGCGGGTCGATGTCGTTGAGCCGACAGGTGCCGACCAGGCTGTAAAGACGGGCTGCCGTCTCCCCGCCCGCATCCGAGCCGGCGAACAGGTAGTTACGGCGCCCGAGCACGAGCGCGCGGATCGCGCGCTCGGCGGCGTTGTTGTCGATCTCGATGCGCCCGTCATCCACATACCTTGTCAGGGCGGTCCAGCGCGTCAGCGTGTACTGGATGGCACCGGCGAGCGGGGATTTGGCGGACAAGGACGCGTAGGTGGTGGTGAGCCAGGCGCGCAGTGCTGACAGCCGTGGCGCGGATTCAGTAGCTCGCACCTCAGCCCGTACCACGGGTGGTTGAGCGCGGATCTCCCGCTCGATCGCATACAGCTCGCCGATCCGGATCAGCGCTTGCGCGGCCGTCGGCGAGCGATCCACGGCGTACACGTCGTAGTACTTGCGCCGCGCATGCGCCCAGCAGGCCGCTTCGCGCACGCGCCCATCCGCGTACAGGAACGCAAAGCCACTGTAGGCATCGGCCTGCAGGATGCCGCTGAACATTTTGAGGTGAGCCTGAGGTCGCTCGGCTTTCCGATCCGGGGAGTAGCGATACACCACCGCCGGAGGATCCGGACCGGCCGAAGCTCGATCGTCTCGCACATACGCCCACAGTCGACCCGTCTGGGTTCTTCCCTTTCCGGGGCAGAGCACCGGAACCGGGGTATCGTCGGCATGGAGCTTCTCGGCCGCCATCACGTACCGTTCGATTGCATTGACCAGCGGATCCAGGAGTGCAGCGCTCTCAGCGACCCAGGAGGCGAGCGTCGAGCGCGGCAGCTCGACGCCCGCACGCCGATAGATGCCTTCCTGGCGATACAACGGACAGTGATCGGCGTATTTGGCACCGATCACCTGAGCGAGCAGGCCTGCCGTCGGCAGGCCCCGCTCGATGGGGCGCATCGGCGCCGGCGCCTGCACGATCCGCGCACAGGCTTTGCACGCCAGTTTCGGACGGACGTGGCGGATGACCTGGAAGTAGCCCGGAACGTAGTCCAGTTGTTCGGAGCTGTCCTCACCCAGGCGACTCAAGCGCTGGCCACAGTCCGGGCAGTGACAGTTCGAGAGGATATGCTCGAGGATTACGCGCGGCAGTTCCGGCGGCAGCGCGCGCGCCGGCCGGCGGCTGATGCGTGTAGCACGGGGCGAGTCCACCGCCATCAGCTTCGCGATCGGGTCAGACTTGGGAGGCGAAGGACTTAAGTCGGCCACTTCGCGTTTTTCTGGCATCGCCCCACCGGCCAGCGGCAGTTCCGGGGCGACACGAACATCGATGAGTTCCGAGGAACGACCGAAGCGCCAGCGGCGCAGTCGGATCACTTCCTCCTTGAGCGCCTCGACCCAGGCGGCATGCTGGAGGAGCTGTTGCTTCAGCTCTTCGACATCATCGGGTAACTGGGTGTACTCGAGCGCCACAACCCTATTTTACTAGGGTTTGCTCACATGTGCAGCAAACAAGAAGCTCTTTGCGCAGATTATTTTCTAGCTCACATGCAACGCTTGCCACGTGCGTTGCGGTCTTCGCCAGTCAATGCCTTCGAGCAGCATCGACAGTTGCGCTGGTGTCAGATGAACCGTGCCCGAGGTGCTCTGCGGCCAGATGAAGCGTCCGCGCTCCAGTCGCTTGGCGAACAGGCACAGGCCATCGCGATCGGCCCAGAGCACTTTCACCAGATCACCGCGGCGGCCTCTGAACACGAAGACATCACCACCGTAGGCCTTCTCAGCCAGCTTCGTCTCCACCAATGCGGCCAACCCGAACATCCCGCGGCGCATATCCGTGACACCGGCCGCCAGCCAGATCCGCGTGTCCCCGGGCGGTCCGATCACGCCCGCGAGGCCAGGCAGTCCAGCACCACGCGCAAGGACTCGGCATCGATCTTCCCGTGTACGCGGACCATCGAGCGGCCCACGGTAATCTCCAGATACCCATTGCCGGCCACGCTCGAACGCACGGGCTTCGGCTGCTCCACGCTCACCGGCAATAACGTCACGGCAGTACCCGAGGCGCCAAGAGCTCGCTGGGCTCGCCGCGGCTTGCCGCTCAACTCATCCACCCAGCGACGCAACACGTTCGCGTTTAGCCCGTGTGCCAAGGCCAAGCGTGATAACGACACCCCGGGTTGCTGGCAACGACGGGCCAGCTCCCGCTTCGCCGCCTTGTTGTACAGGCATCGACCGTCGCGCCGCTGCCCACGCACCAAGTTCGGAACCAACTCCACGGCCGTCTCCAACATAGGTGTCCACCTACTCAGTAAGTGGACGCCATCCTCGCCGCAACTACGGACTACGACCAGACGGCCTTCAAATGACGCTTACGGTTCGTCTAACTACCGGTTCGATCAACGCGCGGGGTACAGCCTTCGCGAGACCAAGGAGCAGGTTGATGATCTCGATCAAGTGCCGACCTGACAGCCAAACGCTCCCGCGCGTCGCCCAACCTAATCGTTAGGCAGCGCTCAACCGCGGTACATTGACATGAAGGTCCGTGAAGTCATTAGGCTCCTCGAGAGAAACGGGTGGCGGCACGTCCGCACCAGTGGCAGTCATCGTCAATTTCAGCACTCTGTTAAATCGGGCACCGTCACGGTGGCCGGAAAGCTCGGGGTGGACGTGCCAATTGGCACGCTCAATAGTATCCTCAAGCGGTCGGGTCTCAAGCGGCAGTAGGACGACGCAATGGAATACCTAGTGGTGGTGGAAAAGGGCAAGTCCAGCTACGGGGCGTACGTTCCCGATCTTCCTGGCTGCGTGGCGGTAGGTGACACGCGGCGCGAAGTCATCAAGCTCATCCGTGAAGGAATAAAGCTTCATATTGAGGCAATGGTTAAGGCCGGCGAGCCTATTCCGCCACCGACCTCAAAGAGTGAAATCATAAAGGTACGCGCTGCCTAACAACCGGTTCGACCGCCGCCGCGGCGCCAGTAGCTTCGTGGGGGTCATTGGAGGGTCGATGATCGGGATAAACGAGCTTCGTTTCGCGCTTCGAGCGCCGCAGCGCGGTCAACCGGAGCGTTAGAGATAACCTCAGCGACCACTCACCGAGTGATTGAACTCCTGATTGGGCTTTCGTTGCTTAGCTTTCTGCGCTTATGAGATCTACACCGGCGAGGCCAAAGGCGCATGGCGCTCGTACAGTCGATCTGAGGAGCCGTGGTCATATTGGACGAGCATGGTACTTAAACTCAGTATCACAGCCGCGTTCCTTATTGGGTACACGGCATGGCGCAAGTGACTTGTCCGGCTAACTACCGCATCAAACGGTCGCGCCATGCATTAGAGTGCCAATCACACGCATGGGCGGTCACGGCGCTCATGCGTGAGCGTTAGGGAAACTCTGATTTACCCATGATGTCTTATCATGCATTCACGGTCATGCGGAGATGACGATGAAGCAGACGACACTGTTGGGATTCGAGAAATACGGGAAAACCACGCGCCGAGCGCAGTTTCTTGCGGACATGGATCGGGTGATTCCGTGGACGGAGCTGGCAGCGGCGGTGCAGAGCGCGTATCCGAAGGTCAGCGAGAACGGCGGGCGACCGCCGATTCCGCTGGAACGGATGCTGCGGATCTATTTTCTGCAGCTGTGGTTCAACCTGTCGGACCCGGCCGTGGAGGAAGAGCTGTACGACTCGGTCGCGATGCGCAGCTTTGTCGGCATTGATCTTGGTGTCGAAGGCGCTCCCGATGAGACGACGGTGTGCAAGTTCCGGCACCTGCTGGAGCGCAACAAGTTGGGCAAAGTGCTGCTTACGGCCGTGAACGAGCATCTGCATCGCAGCGGCATCAAGATCGCCAAGGGCACGATCGTGGACGCCACGATCATCGGTGCGCCGAGTTCGACCAAGAACCAGGAGGGCAAGCGCGATCCGGAGATGCACCAGACGGCGAAGGGCCAGCAGTGGTACTTCGGGATGAAGGCGCACGTCGGTGTCGACAGCCACACCAAGCTGATCCACACCGTGCTGGTGTCGGCGGCCAACGTGCACGATCGCGAGGCGCTGCCCCATCTGCTGCATGGCCAAGAGACTCGAGTCTGGGGCGACCAGGGTTATCAGGGTCAGACGGCCCTTATCCATCAGCGCGCACCGCAGGCCAAGGACTTCACGAGCAAGCGGTATCGCCACAACGGTCGGATCAACGAGATCGAGAAGGCGAAGAATCGCAACAAGGCGCGGGTGCGCGCCAAGGTCGAGCACGTGTTCGGGGTGATCAAGAACATCTTTGGCTTCCGCAAGACCCGCTACCGCGGCCTGGCCAAGAACCTGCACCGGCTGCAAGTCACTGCGGCACTGACCAATCTGTACCTGGTTCGGCGACAACTGCTCGAAACGTAGGGGACGTGTCGGTGAAAGTCGGGAAATGCCGCAAATCGAGCCAAAAAACCTCAGATCGACGGAGCACATCTGCGCATTCCGCGCTTTCGGCGCTTTCGGCGCGAATCCGGTGCCTTTGCTCGTCATCATGACCAGTTCTTCAGAGTTTCCTTAG
>CAVPOP010000001.1:0-949429 GCA_963707115.1 uncultured Gammaproteobacteria bacterium | reverse complement strand
CTAACAACCGCATGGAGCGCCGCGTGAACCAAGAACTGCCAAGCTCAAGCGTGCGTGTCTGCGGCGCTCATGCGGAGCGTTAGGGAAACTCTGATTTACCCATGATGTCTTATCATGCATTCACGGTCACGTGGGCATGACGATGAAGCAAACGACATTGACGGGTTTTGAGAAGTACGGGAAGACGACGCGCCGTGCGCAGTTCCTGGCGGACATGGACCAGATCATTCCGTGGTCCGAGCTGGCGGCGGCGGTGCAGACGGCGTACCCGAAGGTCAGCGAGAACGGGGGCCGACCGCCGAATCCGCTGGAGCGGATGTTGCGGATCTATTTTCTGCAGCTGTGGTTCAACCTGTCGGACCCGGCCGTGGAGGAAGCGCTTTACGACTCGGTGGCGATGCGCAACTTTGTCGGTATCGATCTCGGGGTCGAGGGCGCTCCGGATGAGACCACGGTGTGCAAGTTCCGGCACCTGCTGGAGCGCAACAAGCTGGGCAAGGTGCTGCTGAGGGCAGTGAACGATCACCTGCATCGCAGCGGCATCAAGATCGCCAAGGGCACGATCGTCGATGCGACCATTATCGGCGCGCCGAGCTCGACCAAGAACCAGGAAGGCAAGCGCGATCCGGAGATGCACCACACGGCGAAGGGCCAGCAGTGGTACTTCGGGATGAAGGCGCATGTGGGTGTTGACAGCCACACCAAGCTCATTCACACGGTGCTGGTGTCGGCGGCCAACGTGCACGACCGCGAGGCGCTGCCTCACTTGCTGCACGGCAAGGAGACGCGGGTCTGGGGTGACCAGGGCTATCAGGGCCAGACGGCCACCATCCACAAGCGCGCGCCCCAGGCCAAGGACTTCACCAACAAGCGCTATCGGTACCACGCTCAGATCAACGAGCTCGAGAAGGCGAAGAACCGTAACAAGTCGCGGGTCCGCGCCAAGGTTGAACACGTGTTCGGCGTGATCAAGAACATCTTCGGCTTCCGCAAGGTCCGCTACCGGGGTCTGGCGAAGAACCTGAACCGACTGGAAGTCACCGCAGCACTCACCAATCTGTACCTGGTTCGACGACAACTGCTCAGAACGTAGGAGAAGTGTCGGTGGAAATCGGGAAATGCCGGATATCGAAACCAAAAACGTCGAATAGACGAGGACAACTTGCGCGTTCCGCGCTCTCCACGCAAATCCGTTGTCCTCGCTCGTCATCATGACCGGTTCTTCAGAGTTTCCTTAGAACTCACGCTACGGCAACACCCTGAATGCGCCGAATCATCGTAGTTGTGATTGTCGGTCTCCTGGCCTGGAGGGGTTACGAAACCTACGTCACTCGTTCGAAGGTGGGCGGACAACCGACGACGGCGGATCACGTCGCCGCAAACGTCAACTCGCTGTTCGCTGCCGCGCAAAACCCGCCGGCCTATAGGTGCGATGGCCGCGTCTACTGTTCACAGATGACCTCATGTGCCGAAGCGAAATACTTTCTGAGCAACTGTCCCGGGGTGAAAATGGATGGGGATCACGACGGCGTACCTTGCGAACAGCAATGGTGTAAGTAGTGAGTTCTAACTACCGGTTCGACCGCGACAGCGGCGCCCGTAGGTTCGGTAGAGCCGAGGGAGGGTCGATGATTGGCATAAAGCAGCTTCGTTCATGTCCGCGAGCGCCGCGTCGCGGTGAACCGGAGCGTTAGGCAAGCAAATGCACAACCTACTTCGCACAGTCTTCAGGTCTTGCTTTCTCATTGCCATCGCATTCGTTGCGAGCGTCGAGGGATCTACGGCGACGCTGCCAATTGAGCCCGCTGGCACCATATTTGAGGAACACCATCTTCCGCCCAGTGGGCGATCCGACTTCAGAGGCGACTATTACCCTGCGGCGGCTATATTGCGGAACCAGCATGGGCGCGTTTCTCTAGCTTACTCCGTAGAGGCCGACGGCCATCCGGTTCGGATTGCCATAGTCGAGTCAATCGCCCCCGTGTTAGACGCTCGCGCGGTCGATTTTCTCCAGTTGATGAAATTTTTCGTTCCAAGTGATTGGGCTAGTTCTGGCGGTCCCGTACGTCGGTACCGATTCCGGGTTCAATTCAACATCGTGGTACACGGGGAAAGCCCGCCACCCGCGGACCCTGAAGCAGACCTCACGGTATCAGGAACAGGCATTTCGCGGCGATGAGTGCTTGCCTAACTACGCGTTCGAGCGGACCGGGGTCGACGTTCGCGCGGGCGCGCGTCCGGCTAGTAAAACATTTTGCGCCGTCCGCGCGCCTTCGGCGCCGCTGGCCGGCCGCCGAACGCGAGCGTTAGGCCGCATGCTCAGACGAACTGGATTGTTGGTGCCCAGACTACCGGCGGCGATGGCGGCGGTGGGCGTATTGTGTGCATTGTCCCCCGCTCTGAGTGGACCCGCCAATCAAATGTCAATTTGTGAGCTCGCTGCCAGACAGAAGCGGGTCGAGGCGATTCTATTCCGCGCAGATCAAATCCAGCCGAGGCGGCGTAACAGCCCAACCAGATACCTAAATATCAGCGACGAAGAGGTCCGAGAAATTCAATCTGCGGCTTCAGAGGTCGTTGGAAAAGTCGTAGTGACCATAGGTCCTGTCGTTGTGGGGTGCCCTTGTGAAGATGGAACGAGCTGTACCGACCAAGTCTGGATATTAGCGCACCTTCCGAAAGAGACCGTCGGGCTCCTTCTTTCCAAGATAGGAGGGCATTGGGACATAGGCACGGTGCAGCGATGGTGGCTTCGCGATTTTGAATTACGAAGTCGGGATCACTGTAGCTCAACAGCTGAGTGCGATGCACTCGAATATGCACGGCGAAAGCACATGGACGACTTTCCGATGTGCGGAATTAATGAAGAGAAATTGTCAAAGGAAATTTCGGAACTTACTGCGCGATGCAACAAGAAATAGTCATGCGGCCTAACAACCGCATGGAGCGCCCGCGTGAACGATAAACTGCCAAGCTCAAGCGTGAGTGCCCGCGGCGCTCATGCGGCGCGTTAGGCCGCAGTTGTTGCGTGTCGCGCAACGCGCTATACTCCGCCGGTGATCCAGTCGTTTCGACATAAGGGACTCAGGCGTTTCTATGAGACGGGTAGTTTCGCTGGGATACAGCCCAAACACGCTACCCGCCTGAGAATGCTCCTTGCGGCGTTGGATACCGCTCAGGCCATTGGAGATATGGATGTGCCGGGTTTCCGGCTTCATCCGTTGAAGGGATCGGCCCGGGGGCGCTGGTCAGCTTGGGTCAATGGGAATTGGCGTATTACGTTTGAATTTAGAGACGGACAGGCGTATTTGCTCGACTACGAGGATTATCACTGATGACTATGCACAACCCTCCGCATCCGGGCGAATTTATTACCGAGGTGTACCTCGGGCCAAATGGCGTGAGTGGACGGGAGCTCGCTACGCGCCTTAAGGTCTCGCCTTCGACGCTTAATCGGATACTCACCGGCGCCAGCAGTGTTAGCCCTGAGATGGCGCTGCGCCTCTCCAAGTGCTTGGGGCGCTCGCCCGAAAGCTGGTTGGCCTTGCAACACCATCACGATTTATGGCGGGCTCGAAAGACTGTCGACTTAAGTGAGGTCCGTGCGATGAAGCTAACTGCGGCCTAACAACCGCATCGAGCGCCCGCGTGAACCATAAACTACCAAGCTCTAGCGTGGGTGCCCGCGGCGCTCATGCGGAGCGTTAGACGATCCTTAGGACGAGCGTTTTTTGGGTGCACTAGGCTCCACGGTATACTGCTGCAGAGGTATAGGCCATGCGCAAAATTGAACATATTGAACAACAGATCCGCGAGCTCTCCGCGCGCGAATTCTCTGAGCTACGTGATTGGGTTCTGGATCAGGATTGGAAGGGTTGGGACGCCCAGATTGAGGCCGACGCCCGTTCCGGCAAACTCGACAAGCTCACGTCCGAGGCCCAGGCCGATTACACCGCAAGGCGGACGCGACCTCTTTGAAGCATGTCGCGTCCGCCAAGTTCTGGGCGCTCTACGAATCTATGCCCGCTGAGATCCGAGCCGCGGCGGACAAACAATTCGCGCTGCTTAAGAGTGACCCTCACCATCCGTCACTGCACTTCAAGAGGGTAGGTTCATTGTGGTCGGCACGAGTCGGGGGTCAATACCGTGTACTTGGTAAGGAAATTGAAGATGGCATTGTTTGGTTTTGGATCGGCTCACATGCAGACTACGACAAGCTGATCGGCTAACAACCGCATCGAGCGCCCGCTTGAACAATAAACTACCAAGCTCAACCCTGGGTGCCCGCGGCGCTCATGCGGAGCGTTAGACGGATGACCTCAGCGACCACTCACCGAGTGATTGAACTCCTGATTGGGCTTTCGTTGCTTGGCTTCTGCGCTTATGAGATCTACACCGGCGAGGCCAAAGGCGCATGGCGCTCGTACAGTCGATCTGAGGAGCCGTGGTCATATTGGACGAGCATGGTACTTAAACTCAGTATCACAGCCGCGTTCCTTTTTGGGTACACGGCATGGCGCAAGTGACTTGTCCGGCTAACTACCGCATCAAACGGTCGCGCCATGCATTAGAGTGCCAATCACACGCATGGGCGGTCACGGCGCTCATGCGGAGCGTTGGACAGCACCCGTACTTTTAAACCATCCATGAACCTCAACCAAGTTACCTTGCCATCATCGAACGTAGAGCGGTCGGTGGCTTTTTACCGCGCACTTGGGTTCAACCTAATCGTTAGCAATTGTCCCAGCTACGCGCGATTTGAATGCCCGGTGGGCGGCAGCACATTCTCTTTAGACCATATTGAGACTCCCCCTAAAGGTGCCGCCGTCGTCGTGCATTTCGAGTGCAACGACGTTGACGCCACCTATACCGAACTCCAGGCACGAGGTATCACATTCGAGTCACCGCCGACCGACCAGCCATGGCTGTGGCGCGAGAGCTATCTACGAGATCCCGACGGCAACTTGCTCTGCTTGTATCACGCGGGGAACAATCGCCGAAATCCGCCATGGCGGCTTCGAACGGAGACAAGTCCCGGTGCTGTCTAACTACGGCATCGAGCGCCGCGTGAGGAATAAATTGCGACGCTCAAGCGTGAGTGCCCGGGGCGCTGAACTTAAGCGTTAGATGCCATTGAGAGAGACGTTTGTTAGGTCATATTGATACTGCGCGGCTTCTGCTCCGTTTGGCCGATGAAAGTGATGTTTCGGCCATAGCCTGCGCTGCGGAGACCACATCGACGGCCCGCATATCCGCGTCCATAGCGAACCAGGCACGGTGGTGGCAGGAGTATGGCTATGGCCTGTGGGTCATACTGCCACGTGGTAGCGAGCGCCTCGTGGGCTGGTGCGGCCTTAAACCTGGTGCCGATCCCAAGCAGCCTGAGATTACGTTTGGCCTGGAGGTGTCCTCGCGCGGCCAGGGGCTCGCCACGGAGGCGGCTCGGTCCGTGGTGGCTTACGCGTTAGAGTTGCCAGGAGTAAGGTCTGTGTGGGGCGCGACCGCGACGGGTAACGCTGCCTCCGCCGCCGTTATGAGGCGCATAGGCATGTCGTTGGAGTCAGAGCGTTTACTTGATGGGGTGCAGAGCCTTGTATTCAGAGTTAAGAGCAATGCCACCTAACTACCGCATCGAGCGCCTGAGTGAACGATAAACTGCCAAGCTCAAGCGTGAATGCCCGCGGCGCTTATGCGGAGCGTTAGGGGTCGTTAGCGCCGTGCGATGATGGCAGCCAACTCGCGAGAGGATGTGCCCATGGACAGGAGAGACCTCACCAGTAAGTCTAGAGAGACGGTAGGGTCGCCGGCCTCCATCTTCGCGACACGCGATTGGCTTGATTTGAGGGTCTGGGCCAATTGCATTTGGGTAACGCCCCGTGAGTGACGACGCGCCTTCAGACCCTCGGCGAGCTTCAGGCGCAGCTCTATATAGGCGGCCTCATCAGCAGTCACACCCAGGAAGTCCTTGGCACCCCCGATTTTCCAGCCCTTACTTTCGAGCTTTTGGCGCTTGCTTTGTCGCATCGTCATACTCGTTGTATCTCTCGCGGCAGACTTCAATCACCGTCAGGGGCGTTGTCTGAGTTTTCTTGGAAAAGACCTCTGAAATCACTATGACATCCACGTTGATTCGGTACATCACCCGGCAGTGGCCAGTCGCATCGTTGACTCTCAGTTCATGGCACCGCGGCCCAATACGCGGCATCGGTCTGGATGCGGGTAGGCTCAACTTATCGCCTCGCTGCAGGAGTCGTAACAGCTACCCGCACTCCAACCGCGCGGCTTGGGAGAACGGCGGACTCTTGACCTCGCCGTGTAGCCAGACGAGCGGCTTGTCCTTTGGGCCCACGGCTGGAAGCATATGTCAGAACGGACATATATGCAAACGATCCCCTAACAACCGCATCGAGCGCCGCGCGAACCGTAAATTACCAAGCGCGAGCCTGCGTGCCCGCGGCGCTCAAGCGGAACGTTAGGCGGTTGTGATTGGCTAAAATCGCGCGAGCGAATGTCTTTCGGAGGACCGGACATGATGAAAACTCCAGTCATCGTCACCGTAGGGATGCTCTTATCGTTACTCCTGACTTTCCAAGTCAGGACCGCCACGAACCAGGGGGCTCAGGTGGCCAGCACCACTGTCGACACGCCCTTGACCGAAGTGGCCTGCGTGGATGTGTCGGCGGGCGAGACGCGGCCCGAATTTGGCTGCTTCAACGTCGGAACGGTTGCACGGCTCCAATTCAGCCAACCGACCGTTTACTGGCATCTCAGCACATTTGAGAGCAGAAGAGCTGCAGATGAGGCTAAGAGCGCGACCGGACTTGTTGTGGAGGAAGATGGACGAGTGTGGCTCTCCGAATTTGGCCCCCGGAACGGGACTCCGCGCGGAGGCGAAGTGATCGCAATAATCGGGCCACTGCAACTTCCTTTAGCCAAGAGCTATAGCGCGGTACTCTCCTATGCTGTCATGCGGCCGGGCGACAAATCGAGGGTGCATACACACCCAGGCCCTGAAGGCTGGTATGTGCTCGCGGGAGAGCAGTGTCTGGAGACACCGGCTGGCACTAGCAAGGCCCGAGCCGGAGGAGTGATGACCGTACCACCCAATATTCCAATGCAGCTGAACGTGACTGGTACAGCGCTGCGGCGGGCCTTCGCCCTCGTAATCCATGATTCGAATCAGGAAAGAGGGACCGCCTCTGCCTGGAAACCACCCGGCGCGTGTAGTCGGTAATAACCAAGCGCATCGGGCTCATGCTGTGACACTACTGTTAACGGGCAGCGCAAGCCGCCTAACAAAGCGCAGGAGCGCCGCCGTGAACGAACAGCTGCCCTTTCAGTGCGCCTGCGAGCGGCGCGCTCAGCACGGGCGTTAGGCAACTTGAACACAATCAACGTCATCGCCCCGTACAAATACCACGACATGTGGGTATTTGATGATCCACGAGTCGGTCTAATTCAAGAGCCCTTTATCAGTGGCGCAGATACCCTGATCGATCGTGCCGTGGCGAACATTCCCGGTGCCGACGGCGGGTTTTTTCTAATATTCTCGGACCAGCCCTTTCCTGGCTATGCAATCGGATTGATCTGGCGTCGTTCCGACATAGATGGAACTTGGTACTACTCGGAAAGCCTTGACCACGAAGCAAGGGTCCGTCCCGCGCTTCTAAAGTACTTTGACGATGTTCCTAAGTCGTTGTATCTACAGTGCAAGGCGAAACCGCAACATGCCAAACATCCGTCGGAGTGGGCGGCGAGAGGACAGCGGCTCACCGCCGATGTTCATAGCGACCACTCTGAGCCGGCGCCGCAAGTCACGCCACGTGGCGCGGCCGCTCAACTTGGGCGTATACAAGCTGACCAGTCCATCCCAGACCCATACGTATCGCATTTGCATCGCTTAAGAGCCCGAGCTTGGCTGCGACATTTTGCAGTTCTCATTCTTTTTCTCATCGTCATAGTGAACCTTATCCTCGTTACGATAGGACTCCTTGGTGGCTCCAGGCCACATGGATATCTCTCCCTTTTCCTGGTTTGGGTCACGGGGATAGTCGGGCTCGTCATGCTTGCTCGGCTTTGGCGTGCCATGGTGCGGCAGCGAATGTCATCACGAAGCGAGCCGAGTTGGAAGGATGTGCCAAGTGGAGATGCCTAACAACCGGATCGAGCGCCCGCGTGAACCAAAAATTTGCCAAGCTCGAGCGTGGGTGCCCGCAGCGCTCATGCGGAGCGTTAGGCCGCAGACAGGCTTCACGACCCCCATCAATTCCCAGAAGGAGCACCTTGGCCAAGTACCTAATCTCTTTTCCAAGCGCGGCGATGGTTGTGCCCGATGGCGAATGGGGAGCGGTGGGCCGCGACGCACACGCTGTGATTGATGAGGCGAAAGCCGCCGGTGTTTACGTCTTCGGCGGTGGAATCGACGAAGACGTACCGCCCATACTCGTCTCTGCAGACGGCGCGGTTGCAATGGGCGGCTATCCTTGGGCGCCCACGCTCGACGGCGGCTTCACCGTGTTGGAACTGCCTTCGCGCGACGAGGCCATCGCGTGGGCGGCGCGCATCGCCAAGGCCTGTCGCTGCGACCAAGAATTGCGCGTATTCGCGTTCGACCCGCAGTCCTAAGGGCAGCACTGAAATGGCGCGGCAAGTGCGGCCTAGCAATTCATTCAAGCCGAACCCGCTTCGCGGGTTGGCTTAATTCAGGCGTTAGATGCCGATTCCCCTCGCCGTGCCCCGCCGCGTTCAGCTTCTATTAGCGCTACCAGCCATTCTGGCTCTGCTCGCTTGTGCCCTCTGGTGGACGGCAGTAGTACCCGCCGCGTTGCCGGTCACGGCTTACTGGCTCAGTGTCCTCGCCATGATTCTGTCTTTCTCGTGGTTTCGCCTTTATCCTTTGTTTACCCTTGCGAGTGCGCTAGTTACGGCCGCACTCCTCATGCCTTTGTTCCCAGTTATATTCGGCATGACCACCTGGTTGATAAATGGGTTTGCACCATAGTGTCCAATCGGCATCTAACTTTCGCTGGAGCGGCCGCGGCGGCCGCGGCGGCCGCGGCGGCCGCGCGGCTGATGGCGCTGCGTCCGGCCGTTCAACGCGAGCGTTGGGCATCGCTTTTACGGGGGTGATGGTCATGAACAAACTGATCGTGATTGGGTTTCTCGGCGCAGTGATAATCGTGTCCGCCGGCTGTACCTCGGAGCGCAAGCCAATGCAGCAAAACCTCACCGAATTTGGCACACGCTACGCGGCCGCGTGGAGCAGTCAGAATCCGGGGCAATTGGCCTCGTTCTATGCGGAGAACGGATCCCTCGTAGTCAATGGCGGCCCGCCATCTACTGGCCGTATCGCGGTTGCTGCAAAGGCGCAGTCCTTTATGAGCGCTTTCCCGGACATGGTGGTAAAGCTCGAGCGAATGGATCAACACGGAGATCATCCGGTCTTCCGCTGGCTTTGGACCGGCACCAATACGGGACCCGGAGGCACAGGTAAGTTCGTCCGCATTTCCGGCTATGAGGAGTGGACCATGGATCCGACCGGCCTCATCGCGAAATCGAACGGTCACTACGATGAAGCCGAATACCAGAGCCAGCTAAAGGTCGGCGCACCTCCACACCCATGATCGCCTAGACGATGCCCAATAACGCGTTCCCGCAGACGACCCTCGCGCTGCGCGCTCAGCCCGCAGCTGAACGCGGGCGTTAGACCAAAGCGAATGCTTCCCCTGACTCAGCCTGCAGCAGTCAACCCGTTACCTGGTCGCTTGATCAAGGTGGACCATGCTGGTGAAAATGGCGCGGTAAATATCTATCGAGCCCAAGCGCTGGTTTGCCGCCTTACGGCGCCAGATCTGGTGCCGCAGCTACGCGACTTCCGTAGGCACGAAGAAGGCCACAGGGAGATATTTCGCATGTATCTTGAGGAGTCTCACATACGTCGGTGCCGCAGCTACCACTTTTGCGGCATTGGCGGCTACGTGCTTGGCTTCACCACCGGCCTCTTTGGGCGATCGGCTGTTGCGGCGACTACGGTCGCGGTTGAAAGCGTCGTGTTGCGACACCTTGAAGATCAGCTGCTGCAGCTAGCTCTTCTAGACAACGCCGCACATACGGCCGTCGCCTCGATTGTTGAGGAGGAGCGCCAACACCACGACAGCGCAAATCTTGAGCCGCTCCAGGGAAGGATCTGGCCGCACATTTTGATGCCGATTGTTAGAGGTGCTACCGAGTTCGTCATCTGGATGGGGCTCAAGTTGTGAGTCGCTTTCGTCTAACTCGTCGTTGGAGCGACCGCGTAATCGCGTCACCAGACTGCATGCTGCGGCAGCCGGCCGCTCAACGCGAGCGTTTGGTGCATCGGTCGTGACCGCACGCACCACAACCAGAATCCTCGTCCTGGCAGCAGCTTTGTGGGCCTCCACCGCGCCGGGCGAAGGGACGCCCTCCGCTCAGGCCAATCAAAATGCCAATTTGTCCCGTCAACAGGCGATACAGCTTGCCTTTGCCGGATTAAAGACCTCGGGACGGACTGCCGCAAAGTTCAAAGTGGACACTGCACGGTACCAGCCCGATAAACATCGGTGGTTGGTGAAATTGTCCGAAGTGGGGCCCTTGGCCCCGTTCGACTCAAATGTGCTGGCCTTTGTCGATGACAGAACTGGAATTGTTTGCGTTAAACAAGCGACGGCGGTTGGCCCGTGCACCTAACTACCGCATCGAGCACCCGCGTGAATCATAAAATGCCACGCTCAAGCGTGAATGCCCGCGGCGCTTATGCGGAGCGTTACACGTCGTGGTAGTCGTCGTCGCTCGGTTGGTTGCTTCCGCAATTGCAGCCGTGGGGCTAATGCACGTGTATTGGGCGCTAGGTGGACGATTGGGGAAGTCCGTTGCTGTGCCGGAGGTAAATGGGCAGCGAGCCTTCACTCCCTCACGAGTTGGAACGTTGACGGTAGCGGCAGCACTCCTTTTCGCGGCAACTGTAGTGGCCATCGCTGGAGGGCTGGTTGACGCTGGCAGCTTCAACGGCGCGTTTCGGATCCTCGCGTTTGGCCTTAGCGCAACGTTCTTCGCCCGAGCCGTCGGGGATTTTCGACTTGTTGGGTTTTTCAAGCGCGTCAGGGGAACCCGGTTCGCCCGACTGGACACTGCCGTATTCGCCCCATTGTGCCTAGGGCTAGGTTTCGCCGTGCTGTACGTTGCGTACAATGCTGTCTAACTACCGCATCGTGGGTCGCGTGAACTATAAACTGACAAGCTCTGGCGTAAATGCCCGCGGCGCTCATGCGGAGCGTGAGGTGCCATGAACTCGATAAACGTCATCGTCCCGTATAAGTTCGCGGGCAGGATGTGGGTGTTTGACGATCCGCGCCTTGGTCTTGCGCAGGAAGCCTTCATTAGCGGTGCGGACGTTATTATCGACCGTGCTGTGGCCCATATTCCTGACGCTGCCGCAGGTTTCCTATTGATTTTCTCGTCCACCCCTTTTCCAGGCCATATATTCCGCCTTGAATGGCGCCGGAGCGATTCCGAAGGCAATTGGTACTACGCCCCAGACTTTGAAATTGAAGGCTGGCTGTGTCCTGCGTTGCTGAAGTATTTTGATACTCCGCCCCGCCACATATACTTCCAGGTAAGCCCCAAGACGGAGCCGGCCTTGGGCTTGCCACGGCCGCCGAACGCGGACGTTGGGTGACTACAAAACGACGGAGATGGCCGTGATCGAGTCGCTGTCCACAATTGCGCTAATATCAGTGGGGCTTGCGGGATTTGCCGGTGTTGCGGTTACACTCGGCAGGGGGCCCGGGCGCTGGGCGGCGGCAGACGCGGTTCGCATTCGCGCTCTTCTGTACGCGGCATTCGGTGCGCTCTTCGCTGCTCTCATTCCAATCGGATTGTCCCTGGCCGGCGCTTCGGAAGCGGTAAGTATTCGCGGTGGCTCGATTGGCCTGTTCTTGACTCTGGTTTCCTGGATAATCGTCTTTAACTGGAACACGCGTAGAACTCTTAGGCTTGATTAAGAGTCGCGCTTAGTGCTTGATATTCGCGTGGGGATTGCGATCATAGCAATTGCGGCGCTCGTAGCAATTGCTCAGCTGGCGGTTGGGCCGGGACTCGCGGGCTCCGTAGGGCCTGGTTTCTTCTTTTTCGGACTCGTTGCTTTTCTTGGATATGTCGCGCTTGGCTTTGTTCGGCTGATATTTGTTCGACCTAGCGATGACCAATGACGGCGCAATGGATTCCGTGATGCTGTCACCTACCGCATCGAGCGCCGCGTGAGCGATAAAGTACCCAGTTTAAGCATGAGCGCCCCCGACGCTCATGCGGACCGTCGGGCAACCTGAGGACATCATGCCAGACCCATACGTAACGCATTTGCATCGTCCTGGAACCCCCGGATGGGTGCGAGCTGCCGCGGTTCTTACGCTTTTCCTCATTATCATGGGGAATCTTGTTCTCGCTACGATGGGTCTCCTTGGTGGCATCAGGCCGCGTGGATATATCTTCCTCTTCTTGGTATGGACAATGGGGATTACCGGGTTTGTCATGCTTGCTCGGCTATGGCAAGCGATGGTGCTGCAGCGAGCGTCACCACCATCCGAACCAACCCCGTGACGTTACGGGTCGTCTAGCTACCGCTTCGGTTGCGACCGCGGCGCCATCAGCTTCCGGTAGTTTAGGGAGGCTCGATGATGGGAACACAGGAGCCGCGTTCAAGCACATGGACCAAACCGTAATCTTCCAACCATTCCTCGCGACCATGCTTCTGACTTTGGTGGTGTGGGTGTACATGTACGGTCGTCGGCTGCCGTTCATCTTCTCGAGCGGCCTCGACCCGAAGCATATGACCCCGCTCGAGTTGGCTCGGCTGTCTCCTCCCCAGGTGTCTAACCCCTCCGACAATCTGAAGAACCTGTTTGAGCTGCCCACGATCTTTTACGCTGTCGTCCTCTACATTTATGCGACCAAACAGGTTGATGCGGCATATGTGGGCGCGGCGTGGGGTTTCTTCCTGTTCCGGGTGTTGCACAGCACGGTGCATTGCACTTTCAACTTCATCCCCCTCAGATTTACTTTGTACGTGATCTCTGCGGGGGCGTTGTGGTTTATGGTGTTTAAGGCTGCCCTGGCGGCCATCTGGTAGCGAATTCAGGAAGGGAGCTAGGTAGCCCATGCCGCATGACAATCCCATGCAGCGAACCGGCGCACATGGAGTACTTAGCCGCGGGCGCGCCACGCGCGGGCAAGTCGGGCACGTCGGCAGCGCTGACCGGTGGCGTTGGGCGGGGCTTTGCTCAGTCATCGTTGCATCCTACAAGCGGGCTCCACAATGAAAGCTTATGTGACGACCACTGGCGCGCTATTCGCTTTGCTTGTTCTGATGCATATCTGGCACGCCGTTGCAGAAGGTGGGTCCGCACTCAAGGATCCTATCCATATCTCCCTAACGGTGTTGTGCGCCGCGCTCGCCGCCTGGGCGTGGCGCGTGAGGAGCAAACTACCAGGTGCGTAGGAAATGACGGTGCCGTCCAACTACTGCACCGGGCGCCGCGTGAAGGTCCGGCTGCCCATCCCCAGCGCCAGTATCCGCGACGCCCTTGAGGCGGTTATGTGCCGTCCGAACGCGAGAAGCGCCAGCTGATGGGAACCCCACTTTTCTTCTCATGCCTTATGCTTGCCGCAGGGATTGGCATCCCGGTGATGGCAGCGCTAAGTGCAACGTTGGGCACTCGGTACGGAAGCCCGTCTTTCGCTGCCTCTGTCTTGTTTCTGGTGGCGCTGGCCCTTTCGGTTACCTTCCTTTTCGCTGTCGAGGGTGGCCTGCGGCCATTCCCGAAGACGTCGGTGCCTTTTTACTTCTACCTGGGTGGGGTGTTCGTAGCCTTTTACGTACTCAGCGTCACCTGGGTAGCTCCGCAATTCGGCGTCGGCAATGCCGTGGCCTTTGTGCTTCTAGGTCAGCTCATTTCCATGGCTGCCATAGATCAATTCGGCCTGCTGGGTGCTCCAACGCATGCCATGTCTCTGCCGAGGTTCGTTGGCCTGATTCTGATGTCGGTCGGGGTGTTTCTGGCCGTACGCCGCGGGTAATATGCCTGTTTTTAGTCTGATGACGTTCATTACGCCGCTGGCGCTGACTCATCGGCCGCCGGCTTTGTGGCCGCGGATCACAAGCGTCAGGTCGGACACAAAGCCTGTTCCATACTGCGGCAGGAGGCCGACATGCATAGGTCATTCTTCGTTCGCGCATTACTGACGGGGGTGCTGCTGGCGTCTGCCTGGACCTCCGTCGCCGTGGCGTCAGCTGCGCCGGATATCCCGAATATTGGTTTCGTCCTGTATACCAAGAGCTACGCACCGGGAACTTTGAATGCCCGGTGGATATACGGGAACAAATACAGCGGGCCGGGGATAGCGACCGGTGGACCCAAGGAGGGTTTCGCTGGGCACTACCACGTGCGCTACTTCTATGACAGTGGAGAGTTCTCGGATGAGTACGACCTGGTCATTGAGAAGAGCGGGGACGCCTACAAGGTGTCATGGATCAGCCATGGCAAAGAAACTGCAGTCGGAGTCGGAATGGAAGTCGAGAACGGCTTGGCCGTCGGGTGGCGCCGGGTCGCCGACTAGCTCAAAGGAGTGACAGGTTGCGGGTCGGGTCTGGCGGCCGAGTGGGGGTGCCGGCAACGCTCGCAGATTCGCTAAGTTGCGGAGGTTGGATGACCGGGAGACAAGAGCTTCCTTTGGCATTGCGGGCCATGGCCGTGGTCTGCCGGAACGTTGGGCACTGAGGGCATTCCCAATTGGTCCTCTGGCTCAGTCGCACTGTGAGGGAAACGTGGTGGGCCGTGTTAGGTGTTCTCACCTTCTGGGCGGTGGCTGCGAAGGTCTTTCATGCCTATGTCCTTTATCCCTGGCTGGATAGGCCTACCCACTTTGCCGGAGGCTGCGCCGTCGCCTTCTTATGCCGGCGCGGCGTGGTAAACGCCGCCCACGCAATTGGAAGCACACCGCTCCTGGTTCAGTCCGTGCTCGCCATCGGGGTCGCGGCCGTCGCCGCGATAATTTGGGAGTTCCTGGAGTACCTTTCAGACCTTTACCTGAAGACCCGATTGGTGCTGGGAGAAACGGATACACTTTCGGACCTGTTCTTCGGTTTGCTCGGCGCCACGGCATACGCCACCTATGTCTATTTCAGTGAACGGAGAGCGCAGCTCTGATCGGCACATTCCCATGAGAAAGCTCATCGCATCTGCGTTTGTCTCGCTTGACGGAATCATGCAGGCGCCCGGCGGACCCGAAGAAGACCCCACGGGCGGATTTGCCCTTGGCGGCTGGATGTTCAGCTACGCGGACGACACCATGGATCTGTCCGCATCAGGATTCGACGGCAAGAACCGCGAGCTGGTGCTCGGGCGCAGGACTTATCAGATATTCGAAGCGTACTGGCCGTATCAGCCTCATGACCACCCGATTGCGCAAACGCTCAATGCCGCCAAAAAGTACGTTGCCTCGCGCACGCTGACGAAGCTCCCGTGGAACAACTCGACCCTGCTCACCGGCGATGTGGTCTCGGCGATCACCGCCCTTAAGGCGCAACCCGGGCCCGCCCTGCAGACGATTGGCAGCGGCAACTTGATTCAAACGCTCCAGGCCGCGTCGCTGATCGACGAGTACAACGTGTGGACATTTCCGGTGGTACTCGGGCATGGCAAACGGCTCTTTAGCGACAGTGCCAGGCCGGCGGCGCTTCGGCTCGTGCGCTCCCAGCTATCGGGCGCCGGCGTGGTGATGAGTACCTACGTACCGGGCGGCGAAATCCGGCCCGGTTCATTCCCAGGTCCCGAGCCGAGCGACAGGGAGTTGGCCCGGCGTAAAATGATGGCGAATCGGACCTGATAGTGTGAATGGAAAAGACGCGCCCACCATTCGTGCAAGCCGCGCCACATCGTGGCGCGGTCCGAGTCGGGCGTCTGCCCCCAGGAACATACACTCTGCTTGACGGCCAACCGACCTCGGAGGTTCCATGAAGCGAGTCACCGGCATAGGCGGCATCTTTTTCAAGGCCAGAGACCCTGCGACTTTGCAGGCGTGGTACAAGCGACACCTCGGCATCGACGTCCAGGAATGGGGTGGCACGGCCTTTAGCTGGACCGATACCGAAGGTAGGCCGGTTGCCGGAACGACCGTCTGGTCGATTGGTTCCTCGCAAGGCGATCAATTCTTGCCCAGCACCGCACCTTTCATGGTCAATTACCGGGTGGAAGATCTCTACGGGCTGGTGAAGGCCTTGCGCGGAGAAGGCTGCAACGTCCTCGACAAGATCGACGACTCGGAATACGGGAAGTTTGCCTGGGTCATCGATCCCGAAGGAAATAAGGTGGAGCTTTGGCAGCCTCCTGCCGGCCAATGATAGTCGGGCTTTGGAACCAGGGGAACGATTGAAGGACCATCCGCCCAGATGTCAGACACAGGCGTACGCATGAATCTCTCAAACGCCACGATCGCTCAGCTGCTAATCCCAGTCGACAACTTCGAGGGCGGCATCAGCTTCTATCGAGATGTACTGGGCCTGCCGCTACTGTTCGCGGCCCCGCCACAGATGGCATTCTTCAATTGCGGCGGAATTCGGCTTCTGGTCGGGGTCGTGCCGGCCGGCCAGAAGGCTCAAAGGGGATCGGCCATCTACTTTGAAGTTGCGGATATCCATGCCGTGTACGCCTCGCTCAAGTCCAATGGCGTGAACTTCAAGGGAGAACCCCACCCGGTGAATCGCACGCCGGCAACCGAGCTATGGCTGGCGGAATTCACTGATCCGGATGGAAACCAGCTGGCGCTGCTGTGCAACGTAGCAGTCGCTGGCGCGTGACGGCCGCAACGACCGGCGCATGAACCATAAACAGCAAAGTCCGCGTATGAAAGCGCAATGCGCTCATGCGAAACCTTAGAGGTCACGAACCAATGTCATCACCCTCACTATCCATGCGCTCGCCGGTACTGGCATTGGCGGTGGCATTGGCACTCTTCGCCCTGTGCAGCGTGCTACGGGAAGCCATGGCGACTCACCTGGCGAATACGCCGTACTTGAACGCGTTGCTTACCGTACTGACATTCGTTCTGCCCGGGGCGCTGGTGGGTGCCTGGTCGCCGCGGCACACGCTCCTGCACGGGGTGATCTTGGGTGTGTTGGCGGGAGCGTTCGTGACATTGCAGTTAGGGCACTTTTCGCTCGTCCGCTGGACCGCGCGGCCAACGCTTCAGATCCTTGCGACCTTTGCCGGAATGGGGATTATTCTCTGCGAGATTGGAGCGCTGGCCGGCCGCGCCTTCGCCAGGAAATCGCGGTCCTCCGAGAACCGCACCGAGCGCCCTGCATGAACCATCGTGGGCGAGGCTCGTGCCAGATTGCCGGTGGCCGCGAGGCGGAGCTTCAGCGGCAACGACTACACGCTATAGCTCGACCAGTTGCGGCTGGGCCTCTGCCAGGTGCCGACGGCACGACCGGCCGCCTGCTGGCCGCGCGCAGCGAGTACAAGCCCGTACCCCGCCGGCGGCGCCTCACGCCATGCGCTCAGCGCGGACGCTAGGCATTGTATGGAAGATCCGAGCGCTCAAGCCAAGATTGATGTTCTCATGGTCCGCTTCTTCTCCGTCTTCGACAATCGAAACGGTGCCAGGCCGGGACTCGCGGATCTGACGGACTGCTTCACAGAAAAGGCCATCATTGCTCGTCGTTTCAACGCGGGCACGGATCTTTACACGGTCGAAGAATTTGCAACGCCCCGGATCGAGCTGCTGACGCAAGGTGCGTTACTCGACTTCCATGAATGGGAGATTGGCTCGACCACTCAGATATTCGACGGCATCGCGGCGCGCATATCGCGGTATCGCAAGTCCGGCCGACTTGACGGCAACCCATATTCGGGCTCGGGCACCAAGTGCTTCCATCTGGTGCAAACGGCCCTCGGCTGGCGCATCGCATCCCTAGCGTGGGTCGATGATCCGGGAGCATGAGCCTCGATTTGCGGGGCGGAGACACCGCAGTCACGGAACACCATGCTGCAGTTCGTTCGGGCGGGAGCGGCGCTCCGTGGCCAGCCGCATTGCCCGGCGGAAAGAACGCGCGGCGTGCAGAATGGATGAGCGAGGGCAAACTGGACATTTGAAGAGCCACGTGCAAACGATCTGCTCTGGGGGCGGCTTCGGAGGGCTGCGCCGGGCTGTGGTTCGTGACGGCGGTGGGCGCTCGGCTGGACGTCAGATGTCACCAACCTGTGTTTGGGGAGAAACATGAAAAGTTACGGCCTGCCTTTGTCGATTGCGATATGTGCCGTCTGTCTTGTGAAAATCTCTGCTGCGGATGAAGTGAAGGGCGCAGCAGACGCCACCTCAAAATGGATGATCGAGCAGGAAACGGCATGGGCACAACAGGAATGCGGCCATAAGTCGGTTCTTGACGACTTGCTGGCGGACGACTTTCGCGGAGCCTCACCAAGCGGCGAGCGCTACAACAAAGCGCAGGCGATCGCCAAGGCAGCTGCGGCCAAGCCACGCGCCACCGATTGTCGCCTGCTGCAGGCCGACGTGCGGTTCTTTGGCTCCGGCACGGCAATAATCTATGGGTCGGAGACGGCACTGGACACGCCGCCAGGGGGCAAGCCGGAGCGCTATTGCCTCATCTGGACGGACACGTGGCTGAAGCGCGGCGCGCGGTGGCAGATAGTGGCGGCACAGGACACGCTATTCAAATGCCCCCCAATGTGACCTGGCAGCGCGGCGCCGGTCACCGCGTGCATCGAAAGCCGGCATATCCTGGCGTGCGCGCCCGCGGCACCCATTCCGGGTACCCGGAGCCTCGTTGAGCACGCGCAGCTTCTTCGCATGCTCGCTGCTGCTTCCGGCAGTAGGGGCCCTGGTCGGCAATTTCATTTCGAAGCTGGACTTCCTTGTGTTCTATTTCTTTGTCGGACTCATTCCCTATTTTCCGCTGGCGGTCATTCTGGCGACTTTGGCCCTCAAGGCCCCGTCGTTCCGGAGGCTTTTGGTGCTTTCAGCCGTGGCGCCTGTTGCGTTTGGACTGGCTCTCGCGGTCTTCATCGGAGTCATGGAATACTCTCCCGGGTCCCACCTGAGCGCGCGGGACTACGCAATGGAGTTTTTAAGGGCGACATATACCGGCGGCTGGATTGCGGCTTGCTATGTGGGAGCCGCTTGGGCTCTCTGGGCGGCATGCCGCAAAATGGGCTGGGTAGTCAATGAATTTGCCATCTAAGGGGCGTCGTGCACGTGCCTACCACTAGACGGTCCGCGAGCGTGAATGCCCGCGACGCTGGTTAAGGAACGTTAGGCAAGCGGGTTTCGAATGTCGAAAACCAAATGGCATGTACTTACGACCGCACCGGATCTGCCCTCGGCGCATGCTCTGGTCGAGTCCCTCATGGCGCAAGGTATCGCCAGCCACGTGGTGCCGGACTCGACCCTGCTGGGGCAAGCCCTGCCGTGCCGCGTGGTGGTCGACGCAACGCTGGCGCACCGGGCCAAGTGGGTCATGTCGCAGAGCCAATTCACCGACGAGGAACTCACATTTCTGGCTACCGGGGTGGTGTCATGCGATGCAGCGAAGGAATAGGGGCCGTCGGGCCGAGGCCCTCGGATGGGTCCGCCCCCTAATCTTCCGAATGGAGCGTGTTAGTGAAAGATGAGACACCGCATGCACGAGCGCGCGGGCTGGTTCTCGAATCCGTCCTTAGCTGCCCGAAGTGCGGCCTGGCCACGGTCGAACCGATGCCGACCGACGCATGCATCTACTTCTACGAGTGCCGGGGCTGTCACGCCCTACTCAAGCCCAAGCCGGGAGACTGCTGCGTATTTTGTTCCTATGGGTCCGTGAAATGCCCGCCTATGCAGCAGGACGGCAATTGCTGCGGCGGCGCCAAATCTCTGGCATCGTAGGCGTACACACTCCAGCTGACGCATCCGGCAGCGCGTCGGCCGAACGGCCACTGGAATTTGGAACGTAGGACCGGAGCAATGCACCACTCCCGCCTGTGCGCGTTGCTAATCGACTGCAACGCACCCGATGTTGATCAGGCCGCCAGCTTCTGGGCCGAGGCCTTGGGCCGCGGTACCGACGCCGCTCACCCGGCTAGCCGCGGGAACTACCGCATGTTGGAGACACCACGCGGTGAGGTTATCGTGCAAATACAGCGTGTCGGCCACGAAAGCAGGGTTCACATGGACATTGAAACCGATAACATTCCGGCCGAAGTGAGCCGCCTGGAATCATTGGGCGCGGGCGTGATAAGCCGCCTGGAGCGGTGGGTGGTGATGGAGGCCCCGACGGGACAGAGGTTTTGCGTCGTGCGTGTGCAACGTCCAGGGTTCTCTGAACATGCGCACCGCTGGCCCTGAGGCCGTTGTCTGCGACGTTCTGGCGCAGCGTACGCCGGCGCGACGACCTAGATGAATGTCGCCTATCGCCTTGTCGTTCCCGTCATGTGGATGCTATGGGCCGCATACTGGGGGTTGGCGTCCTACACCGCCAAGCGCACGGATCGTCGGGAGCCGCTCGGTTCTCGCCTGCTGCACGTGCTGCCCCTGTTGTTCAGTGGCTGGCTGCTCTGGTCGGACCGGCTCGATGGGTCATTCCTGGCCGCACGGATGTTCCCCTGGGCGACCTGGGCGTTCTGGGCCGCGACCCTGGTCACCGCCATTGGTCTGCTGTTCACCGTCTGGGCCCGCATTCATCTTGGGCGAAACTGGAGTGGGACCGTCACGATCAAGCAGGACCACGAACTGATCGTCAGCGGACCCTACGCCATTGTCCGCCATCCCATCTACACCGGATTGCTGGTGGCCCTCCTGGGCACGGCGACGGCCCTGGGAGAATGGCGGGGCTTACTGGCAGTGCTGATCGCCGGTGCTGCGTTGTGGCGCAAGCTTGGACTTGAGGAGCGCTGGATGACGGAGCGCTTCGGGCAACAATACGAGGCCTACCGCCGGCGTGTACCGGCGCTCGTGCCTCGCCTCAAGGCACGGGGTAACGTAGCGCGACACAGGGATTAATATTGGCTTCGGGCGGACGACAGCCTGATTACACGCCGCACCGGACGCTTGGGTGCCGTACGCGCACGCTGGGCATGACTTTCTTTGAGGAGCACGCATGCGCCGGTTGAAACTGAACCAGGCCTTTACGCTGTTGGAATCAGGGCCCGTAGTACTCGTGACCACCCATGATGGAAAGAAGGACAACATCATGTCGGTGTCCTGGACAATGGTGTTGGGTTTCAATGCGCGGTTTGCCGTGGCCACGGGAAAATGGAATTACTCCTTCGCGGCATTGCGAAAGAATCGGGAGTGTGTCATTGCGATTCCGACTGTCGACCTGCTGGATAAGGTAGTTGGCGTGGGAACATGCTCCGGGGCAAACACGGACAAATTTGCCAGGTTCAGGCTTACGCCGGTGCGTGCCAAGCTCATCAGCCCGCCGCTGATCAAGGAGTGCCTCGCCAACATCGAGTGCAAGGTCGTCGATTTCGTCACGAAGCACGATATCGTCGTGCTCAGGGCGGTTGCCGCTCACGTCGATCCGGCGCGGAAGGAGCAGCGTACGCTGCGCGCGGTTGGCGACGGAACCTTCATCGTCGATGGACGCAGGCTTGACCGGAGAAAGATGATGGCGTCCAAGCTCGCGCCGGACGTATAGCCTCGACTGGGCGGCCAAAGAAATCAGGCCTCCCGGCGCAAGTGATGAGGGGCACGGTCGTGGCCGCGGAAATATCCGGCCGCCCGGCCCGGGGGGCCTTGACGCTTGGCATTTAACAATTACGCAATTCCGCCGCGCCCGCGGCACATCTCTCACCAGGGGGAAGCTGCGCCGAATGTGCGAGGCGCTGCGCTCCTGCTGCTGCGATGTGCGTCGTTCCAGAAATTGCTGAATGCATCGCAGAATTGCACATGTCGTGCACTGGAGACATTCCCCATTCTGTAGGAATCCCTTACTTTGGCGTCCGGCAAACCCGTCAAAAGGCGGGGACGCAAAGCCACCGGTTTAAAGGCCGATGAGGCCTATGACAGCGGGGTTGCCGGGATGTTGAGACGTCCCGTGATCGAGCCGGAAGTCGGCGTGAGTCTCGCACCTTCGGCAACTGGCACCCGCGCAGTCGTGCGACCACACCCGGTGACTTCGCAGCGTTGCCGGGGAGACGGGAATGCACGGCGGGTTCAGAGCGGGCATTGGTGGCATTGGCACCCTACTCATCGTAGTTTCCCTGAGCGCCTGCAACGGCAGCAGCAGCACCACGGCGGCCAGCACTTCGTCGGTACCCCAATCCACCGATCCGCCTCCCTCTGTCACACCGCCGCCGCCGGATATGGGGCCGCAGATCTCAGGCACGCCCCCGACCAGCGTCAATGCCGGTAGCAACTACAGGTTCCAGCCAGTCGCCACCGACAGCGATGGTGAGCCGCTGGTGTTCAGCATCCAGAATCTCCCGGCCTGGGCTAGCTTTGACGCCGCTACCGGTCTGTTGACCGGCACACCGGCCAACCCCAACGCCGGCAAATTCAGCAACATCATAATCAGCGCCAGTGACGGGCATGTCATCACCGCGTTGCAGTCGTTCGCCATCACTGTGGTTCCGACCTCGGACGGTACGCCCACCGGGAACGGAAATTTCGATCCGGCCTTCGTTCCCACGCCCGGCGATTTTGTGTACGTGGACCTGAACCGCAGCGTCAACGGGAGCGGGGCGTCCGCGGCCGATCCGACCAACCGCCTGCCCACCCAGATTCACGATGGGACGCAGCTCCTGTTCAACTCCGATGACGGCGTGCAGACCATCCCCTGCCGGCAGGTGGGCCTGTTCGTGGTGGGCGAGAACATCCAGATCGCCTCCTACGGCTCGAGGCGCGCCACGGTCTCGGGCTACCAGGTGGTGCACGGGGGCTGGACGCAGGTCGGTGCCTCGAATGTGTGGAAGCAACCCTTTGCCGGGGGCCCCTCGGGGGAGGGCCCGGTGGTGGGGAACGTCACGGACCTGACCCGGACGCTCGAATCGCGCAGCGGGGATGTGCTGAACTGGCAGAACCTGGAGGACAACAACAACCGGATCGGCCTGTTCCGGGCCGATCCGAGGGTGCTGCCGGTGGGCAGCTACGCCTACGACTGGCAGCAGCAGGTCATGTACGTGAATGTGGGGGCGGACCCGAACCTGCGGCCCCTGGGGCTCTCGTGCGTGGGCTACTTCGTCAACACGCCGCGAACAGGCGCTCCGGCCAAGGTGACCGTGCACCATCTGCGGCTCGTGGGCTTTGCCCGCGTCGCGGTCAACATCGTGGGCAACGCGAGCAACTGGCACGTGTATGACAACGTGCTGTACGCCAACGGGGGCATGTTCAACGTCGTGGCGAAGTGGTATTTCGGCTCGGGCATCGACATGTCGATGCACGCCAACCACATCGAGATCGACCACAACCGGATCATCCAGACCTTCGACTCGCCCATCACCCCGCAGCACTTCGGGGGGGCCACGGGCGGGGATCTGCACGATCTGTACTTCCATGACAACTTCATCGACCGCTGGGCGCTGGCGGCCGTGGAGATGGCTGATTTCGGCAACAACAACCGCTTCGCCAACATCACCATCGAGGACAACATCGCCATCCGCGGGGGCCAGGGGTTCTCGCGCACCGGGGACACCCCGCAGGGCTACACCGACGGCATCCAGGTCCGCGGCGGCAACAGCAGCGTGTTCTCCAACCTGATCATCCGGCGCAACCAGGTCAACGCCTACAACTCGAACCTGCGCATCAGCGGCAACAACTTCAGCAACGCGGTGATCGTCCGCGGCAACGTGCTCTCGGGGGCCCAGTACGGGATCAACAATCAGCGCCCCCAGGCCGCCGCCATCGACGCGAGCGCCAACACGCTGTGCGGCAACACCGTGCAGATCCACGACACCGCCACGGCCAGCCAATACCTCGACGACACGCTGCTCCCCGCCGCCTGCGCCATCAATTAGTCGCTTCGCCCCATGGGCGGCGATCGACCATGGCCATAAGGTAAGAGAGCGCCGCCGCCCGCATAACGGGTGCCGGCCCTGCGGCTCTACGGGCATGCCACCCCCATGCGCCACGGCCTTGAAGCGCCCCCACATTCGATTCAAGACACCGCGGCAAGCCGTCGCCCGCAGTGTTGCCAGTTGCATCACGAGTAATTACAGTCTGGATCGGGCACGGGCACTAACTGCCGCGCCACACGAGTGCGTTGCTTTCTCAAATGGACGGACACATGGCTGAAGCGCGCTGGGATCGGCGGATGCCTACGGCCCCGGACAGCCAAGCAGAAGGCGCTTCGATATCGCGTGCCCCCATGGCCCTGCGTAGCCCGCGAACCGCAAGCACCACGTTCAGGCATCAGCGGTCGTTCGTGCGCGGCGCTTGACGCACAGAATGACTTCATCACGCCTAGCGGAAATTCTGGTTGGAGCCGGGTTGGTCGGATACTGCGGGTACGCGATCAAGACGGGCCAGGTGCTTGGAAGGACCCGCGCGTTCACGCGCCTGCAAAGGCCCTGGGCATTCTGGACCACCGTCCTGATCGGCCTCGGTAGTGGCGCGGCGTTCCTGCTCGGATATGTGTATTGGCGCGCCTAACGACCTGTCTCGCCGACGGGGAATGTCAGGCCGCCGAATTGGTATCGGCACAGGGAGAAGCGCTTGGATCACGCATTTACTACGACAGCATTCACATTTGACGGTTACAGAGTAACCAGGAACCTGGGTGTGGTACGCGGCATCATGGTCCGGTCGCGCTCGATCTTTGGAACCCTGGGCGGATCGCTGCAGACCATCCTGGGCGGCAACATTTCTCTATTCACCAGCTTATGCGAGAAGACGCGCAACGACGCGTTCGAATTGATGCTCAAGCACGCGGAAGAGCGCGGTGCCAATGCGGTCGTAGGAATACGCTATGACGCCACGGAGGTCATGAGCGGGGTCAGCGAGGTACTTTGTTACGGCACGGCTGTACAGATCGAGCGAGACGCGTAGTCGCGGCGCCGGGCAAACGCATCCGGCGGGCACCAAATAGAGCACGGGATGAAAGCTGTGGGTGAATCCAAAGTGAGTGATGGCGATCGGTGTGCGGTAATCCGCGGGACGCATGCAGGCAAATCCGGGACAGTCAGAGACGTCAAGGTAAGCAAAACCGGCCATGTCACCATCACGGTTGTGGAGAAAGGCGGACGGAAGTTCAAGACACTCGCTCGGAATGTTCTCGTTGAGCCGGCCCGGAGCGCCTGAGCAGAGCGCCGAAGCGGCCCGCAGTGTACTGGTCCGGAGTGGCTCAGCAGGGAATCCTGCAACTTACTCAATGGAGGATCGAGTGGCGAGACCAATCATGAATCTCGATGAGGTCAAGTTCGACGACGTGGAGGAGAACGGACTGTATACCTCGAGTCGTGGGCAGATCAGCAAACATATCGGGGCCAAGCAGCTCGGCTATAACCTCACCGTTCTTCCCCCCGGCAAAGCACAGTGTCCCTTTCACTGCCACCATGGAGAGGAAGAGATGTTCCTGATCCTCGAGGGCGAGGGCGAGCTTCGATTTGGCGACCAGCGATATGCAATCAGAAAGCATGACGTGATTGCCTGCCCGACCGGTGGCGCGGATGTTGCCCACCAGATCGTCAACACGGGCACGGCGACGATGCGGTACCTGTCGCTATCGACCAAAGTGTCGCTGGAAGTATGCGAGTATCCCGACTCCCAGAAGATCCTGGTGTCGGTACGCGACCGGGGGCGCGCAAGCTTCAGAAAGCTATTCCGCGCGGAGAACTCAGTGGACTACTACGATCGGGAGAAGTTCTGAGGGGCCGTCCGCCGCCTCTCCCAGGACGCGAAGGACACTGTCCAGGGAATGGTGCTCATCATTGTCCAGCTCACGAGTTACAAACTCCAGCAGCGCCCGCTCGTGCTCCGTTACGAATCGCGCCAGCGGCAGAAGCTGTTCCGGCATCCGCGATTCCGCGGTTTGAAAGTCGCGTACATAGTCGGCGAGCTCGGCCTGCAGTCTGCTGAGCGTCTCGGGCCAGGCCAGGCCCGTATACGTCTGCGCAGACTCCAGCCCGCGCTGCAGATCCGGCGCGGCGGACGGCATGGTAACTCCACGCGCTTCGAGCGCCGCGCGCAGCCGGCCGGCGACGTAACGCTCGAGTTCTGCGAGCTTTCGCCATTTGGCAGCCTGTTCCGGCGCGCTGGCGCTGCGCGCGAGGGCAGAGAAAAAGGCCTCTCCGCCGATTTCACCGCAATACCACTCCAGCAGCTCAGCGAGATACTTCTGCATAAATCCTTCGGGTCGCACTCAAGTTCACCAGGGACCAAAGGGTATTATCCGACAGCCGCATGTACGGGAGGAGGCTCTTTGGGGCCGCTACGCTGACGCGGCCGGGGAAGAAGACGTCGGCGAGTTCCTACGATTTCTGCAGTCCGAGCACAGAAGCTATCCCGACGCGCGCGAGCAGCTCCTCGATTGCTTCTCGGACGGCCACAAGGTCGCTGCCCGGCACTTACTTACGGGTACGCACCTTGGCCCGCCAGGCGAGCATCCGCCGACGGGCAGGAGGCTTAGCTCTGTATACATCGCGCTCTACCACGTGGAGAATGGGCGCATCACCGAAGCGTGGGCCGAGTGGGACAACATGACAGACCATCGTCAACTTGGGCTCGCTCGCAATACCGCGTGATCGCGGCCGGCTGCCACATTCGGGCTTGACGACAGTGAACTCAAATGCAGGGGCAGACGCGACGAGCGGCGATGCCCAGATTCGAATACGGAACCAATCGAAATGAAATTCTCGGTATTTGCCGAACTCTATTTTTGGCTGCTGGTGGTGTGCTCCTTGGTCCTGCCTACGGCCATATATTTTGCTTTGCTCTTCAGGCGCGCGGTGTCGCGCGCCACCATACTGATTCTCGGCCTTACCCTGGTCGCAATTGCAGGAGTGGACGTGTTCCTGCTGCAACGACTGGAAGTCATGTCGAAGTTGAGCCCCTCGCTGCTTGACGACGCGGTGTTCAATTCGGAAGTGACCATCGGATTCTATCTGTTGCCGGCACTATTCGCGGGTATCGGCATAGACGTCATTTCTCACGTACTGATCCAGCACCTCGACAGGGCCCAGACAATCTTCCGTCGAGAGCATCCGAAGTCCTAAGCAGGGAGACCCAATCATGTCCACAGGCACCGTACGCCTTCACCGTGTGCTGCGCGCGAGTCCAGAGCGCGTCTATCGCTCGTTTCTCGAGCCCGATGCGATGGCCAAATGGCTGCCGCCCTACGGCTTTACGTGCAAAGTCCATCACATGGATGCCAGGGTTGGGGGCTCCTTCAAGATGTCTTTCTCCAACTTTGGCAGCGGCCAGGGTCATTCATTCGGCGGCGAGTATCGCGAGCTGGTCCCGAACACGACCGTTCGTTACACGGATCGGTTCGACGATCCGAACATGCCCGGAGAAATGCAGGTGACGGTCTCTCTGAGACAGGTATCTTGCGGCACGGAATTGAATATCGTGCAGGAAGGGATCCCGGCCGCCATACCGCTGGAGATGTGTTATCTCGGGTGGCAGGAATCGCTGTTGCAGCTTGGCCGGCTCGTGGAGCCCGAGATCTCGGCATAACAAGGTGAGTTTCGGCGTACCTTCGTCGCTTCATGGCTGTCGGTAGCCCGTGACCAACTCGACGGGCCGCCATCAACGACAGGTGTCTCCGGGAGCATCTCTGCCGGCCCGCAGCGAGCAATACGGGCAGCTGCCGCGCCGGTCCCGACAGCACGGATCGAGCCTAGCAGGCACGTGCTTAGGCTGCGTGATAGCGGTCCTGATGTCGCTCGGCCTGCAACGGGCTGTCGCACAGGATGTACGGGTGGAATTGCACTCGTTTCAGTCTGTGACCCTGAGCGATCAGGAATTCCTGTCGGGGCGAGGGCCTGGAAATGCGGTCACCCTCGCTGGCGTCCTGCGCCTGCCCGGCGCGGGTGCGGGAACGCTTCCGGCAGTAATCCTGCTGCATGGCTCCAGCGGGATCTCCGGGATGGAAGAGGGATGGATCCGCCTGCTGAACGACATGGGCGTGGCCACGTTTATGGTCGACAGCTTTACAGGACGTGGCATTACGAGCACCGTCAATGACCAGGCTCAGCTTGGACGGTTGGCAATGATCATCGACGCCTATCGCGCCCTGGAGCTCCTCGGGCAGTACCGTGGCATTGATCCGGCGAGGATCGCCGTAATCGGATTCTCCCGCGGTGCTCAGGCGGCGCTGTATTCGGGTATGCGACGTTTCCAGCGCATGTATTTGAAGAGTTCGGTTGCGCCTTTCGCTGCGCACGTGGTTTTCTATTCGCCCTGCAACACCCGATACCTGGATGATGATGAGGTGGCGCACAGTCCGATTCGGCTATTCCAGGGCGATGCCGACGATTTCGTTGCCGTCGCGCCCTGCCAGGCCTACGTGGACCGGATCCGGAAGGCGAGCGGTGATGCGGCACTTACGGTATATCCGGGGGCCCGCCATATATTCGACAATCCGGGCATGAAAAGCCCGCTTCGAATCCCGGGTGCACAAGTGACCCGCCGCTGCGATCTTGAGGAGGGCCCGGGCGGCACTGTCATTGACGCGGCCACAGGCAAGCCGTTCAGTTATGAGGACAGCTGCGTGGACCGGGGCGTGACGATAGGATACGACGCCGCCGCTCGCTCAAAGGCGGAACTCGCCGTGCGCGCACTGCTGACGCGCGCACTAGGTTTGAAGGGAGGCATGGCATTGTCGGCAAGGTCCCGAAATGACTGAGCAATTCTCCATCCGCGCGCTGCGCCGCGACGACTACGCGCAGTGGCGACCCCTGTGGGACGGGTACAACGAGTTCTACGGTCGCTCAGGGGCCACCGCGCTGCCAGAACCCATAACAGCGGCCACGTGGGAACGATTTTTCAGCGCTGCCGAGCCGGTGCACGCCCTTGTTGCAGCGGAGCGCAATGAAGTCATTGGCCTGGTCCACTTTCTCTACCATCGCAGCACGACGCGCCTGGGCGATGTCTGTTACCTGCAGGACCTGTACACCAAGGAGTCGCACCGGGGCAGAGGCGCGGGCCGTCAATTGATTCAAGCAGTCTATGAGGCGGCGCGGCGGGCCAATAGTACCCGTGTTTACTGGACCACCCATACCACCAACCTTGCAGGCCGTGCTCTGTATGACCAGGTGGCAAAGCACCTCGGGTTCATTGTGTACGTCCATGAGCTCTAAGACACTGGTTTTCGCTGACGATAGGTGTTTTGCGGATTCGTGGTAAATTTCCGCGGCACAATCAGCGGTGCTCAATCTGATAATTAGACTCTAGGGGTGGAGAGACACATGGACTTTGATAAGAAGTACCTCCTATGTTCATTGTTTTTTGCTGCAGTGGGGTTGGTTCTCGGCATATTTATGGCGGCCACCAACAACCATTCGGAACTCGTGACGCACGCGCATATTCTCTTGATCGGCTTCGTCCTCTCATTCATCTACGGGATCATCCACAAATTGTGGGTGACCAGACCGAACAGGGCAGTTGCCACACTCCAGTTCGGACTACATCTGCTATCCGCCATCACGATTTCCGTGGGCTTGTTTCTGCTGTACGGAAATTTTGTGGAGGCCTCAAAACTGGAGCTAATCCTTGGAGTAGCATCCTCCGGCGTGCTGGCGGGCATGTTGCTCATGATCTATATGGTCATAAAATCCGGACACAAGCAGGCGCCCGCATAACTCGGGACAGGGTTGGCGGATGGGCAGCCGCGACGAGACTTGTTGTAGACCGTGGAGCGGGCGGTGGCCTGCTCCACGCTCCGTTGGCTGGTTGATCGCGATCGCCAACCGTTGCTAGGCGTCTGCCCTGCGTGCCGCGGCAACGCCAGGATGGCGGGCATGCGCCGCCGCGCAGCTTGAGACCTGTGGCCCTGAGGAACCAAATGCAAACACCGCAGCAGTTCAACGAATTCGGGCATCTATACCTGCCGGGATATCTGGGGATTGTAATCACCCACGTCTCCGGACCAGAGATCCGATCGGAGCTCGCGGTGCGTCAGTCGCATCTGGCTCCGAACGGCTACCTGCACGCAGGCGCGGTGGTTACACTCGCCGATACCGCGGCGGGGTACGGTTGCACGGCCAACCTGCCCGCCGGCGCGGTGGGCTTCACCACCGTCGAGCTCAAGTCGAACCACCTGGGCACGGCTCTGGACGGCACAATAGAATGTGTCGCTACGGCAGCCCACCTCGGCAGGACGACTCAGGTTTGGGACGCGGTGGTCACGCACAGAGAATCCGCCAAGACTATTGCCCTGTTTCGCTGCACGCAGCTCGTGCTCTATGCCCGGTCGGGCAGCTGAGACTGTGCAGTGGTACGGTGAACCACAGCTGTTACCCTATAGACCGATGTACACACCTGGTCATTTTGACGAGCAACGGCCGCAGCTACTGCGCGAGCTCATGGCCGAGTACCCGTTGGCGGTAGTCGTGGGTGCGACCGCCAAGGGGATCGAGGCGAACCACATACCGCTCATGTTTGTACCCGGGGACGGAACTCCGGGCACGCTCAAGGGCCACATTGCCCGCGCCAACTCCTTGTGGCGGGATCTCGAGGCCGGCGCCGAAGTCCTGGCGATCTTTCAGGGCGCCAGCCACTACATTTCACCAAGCTGGTACCCCAGCAAGCGCGAACATGGCAAGGTCGTGCCGACGTGGAACTACACGGTCGTGCATGCTCGTGGACACATCGTCTGGAAACAGGACGCCGGCTGGCTGCGAGCATTTCTGGAAACACTGACCGACCGGCACGAGCGGCACTCTGAAACTCCCTGGCACGTCAGTGACGCACCAGCGGATTATATCGACCAGATGCTGAAGGCGATTGTCGGTTTCGAGATCGCAATAGAAAGCCTCACCGGAAAATGGAAATTGAGTCAGAACCGCGCTGCAGATGATCGTGCGGGAGTTGTCTCTTCCCTGTCCGCGTCCAATGATCCGGCCTCTCGCGACATGGCGGCGCTTGTTGCCCATCCGGACAAGGGCAGGAGCGCTTAGCTGGCCGGGCAAGAGCGCGGCTGCGTGGTCGTTGCGCAAGAGGTGCCGACGATCGCGTGGCATACGGGCCGTTGGCTTGCATCCGGGCCCAGCCGGCAGGTCAGGCACGCTTGCGCGTGATGCATCAATCGCAGAAGATCATCGCCGCTGGGGCTTGGGAACGGCTTGCCAATCTGCCGCCATCACCCTGGCTGGACCGATGGCTTGGGCCGTTGCTGCACCTTCAAACTGGACTAGCGAACTCATGAAAGATCACGTTGACCCGCCGCATTCATCCACCCCTGACTCGCCGAAAGCCGCGGTGCCGGGGTCGGTTCTCAGCACCCGCGCGCCGCCCAATGGCAGGGTAGGCTCAGAGGTCAAGCCACCGCTCCAGTCCTGGGCCAGCCAACGCGCGGTGCATTTGTTTCTCAAGCTGACGATCTACTACGCCTGCGTGACCGCTGTTGTCGCCACTGCCGTGACCATATACCCGCAGCTCCATGCCTATCTGCCGGTTGGCGGCGCCCTGTCCCTGATCGGCGATGTGACCAAGGATCCGTTCAAGGCCATCGAGATAAATGCCACGCAAGTCTCGAGCCTGACCGGGAGCGTCACGTGGATGGCGATAGCGGTCACCGCCGCGGTCCTGACGATACTGCCGGTGAGCTGGACCTACATGGCGATCCGCAAGCGCACCGACTACGACCAGTCCCTGGTCGAGACCATGATGATCCTGCCGATCGCCGTCACGAGTCTGGTGGTCATGGTGCATACCAACCTGGCCCTGGCGTTCGGCCTGACCGGTATCGTCGCGGTGGTCCGCTTCCGCAACACGCTCAAGAGTACCGGCGACGCGCTCTACGTCCTGGTTGCGATCGGCATCGGCCTGGCGGCGGGCGTCGGCGCGATGGAAATCGCGATCGTCATGTCGGTGGCCTTCAACTATTGCTTCCTGATTCTCTGGATCTCCGATTACGGTAGCCACCGTGGAACCCGCCGTTACATGCGCCGCGCGCGAAGGTCGATGCATGGCGGAGACGACGAAGGCGATGAAAACGGGGAGGAAGTTGCCAGGGAGGACGATGACTGATGCGATTCGCAGCACAGACCATGGTCCTCACGGCATTGAGCGTAGTCGCCGTGGCGGCCGCGCCGGTCAAGGATGGGGTGACCGTCTCGGCCTATCTGCGTCAGGCCCCCGCGAAGCAGTTCTATCTGCCTGAGGGACTTAGCGAAGTCTCCGGGCTGGCCGTCGCGTCAAACAACACCGTGTATGCGCATGACGATAACTACGCGATTGTCTATGAAGTAGACCTAAGTTCGGAAAAGGCAATCAAGGCGTTCGCCCTGGGCAAGCCCACGGTCAAGGATGATTTCGAGGACATTGCCGAACGCAACGGCTACGTCTACCTGTTAACCAGCGGCGGGCGCCTGTTCGAGGCGCCGGTCGGCGAGAATCGCAAGCGCGTGCTCTATAACGCCTACGACACGGGTGTCGGTGAGCACTGCGAGACCGAGGGACTCGCAAACGGGCCGGAAGAGGGGGAATTTCTCATCCTGTGCAAGAAGGCCCACGACGCGGCGTTCAAGGATCGGCTGGTCATCTACATCTGGAATTTGCACGACCGCAAACCCGTGGCCACTCCCTGGCTGAATGTGTCTCTCGACGGATTGGTCGAAAAGCTCGATCAGGCGAATTTTCACCCTTCCGCCTTCTACTGGCGGCGGGAAAGAGGCACGCTGATTATCGTGTCGGCAAAAGGCCACTCGGCGATCGAGATCGATCAGCAGGGGCGGCTGATCGATCGCATCAAGCTTGACAAGGAACAGCACCCGCAACCCGAAGGGCTGACGCTAATGCCTGACGGGCGCCTGGTCCTGAGTGATGAGGGATCGCGCGGCCATGGCAAGATTTCGGTGTACAACGTCCCGCGCTGAACTTCGCGGTCATTTCCGGCAGTGGTCCAGGATCTGGTGTTGCAGTCTGCCGGGATCGGAGATGTCGCTGAAGAAGGCCTCGAGGTACTCGGTCGTCGACTTCTTGCGACTGTCGGAGAGGACCGGCGTATCGGTGACCGCCGAGAGCACCGCGGCGCGATTCTGCAGCATCTGCTGCGCCGCCTCGGTCGTCTGCGCGTTGAACTGGCAGAGCCCGCGAAAAAACCGAGTGCGCACGCTCTGGACCGGAACTCCGGCGGGCGGATTGGCATAGGGCGCGTTGACGAAGCCGGAGGAATCGAAGTCATAAGGGACCGGAACAAGCTCGCGCCGGCTGTCTGCCGAGCTGCCGAGCAGTTTGACGTTGTGGCAGCAATTCGTGCCGGGCACCGCCGCGAGGTCCGACCAGTCCAGATTCCCGATCAGGTACTGGAACAGGTCTGATCTCGCCGCCCCGCTCGGGCTTAGCTGCCCGGGCTCGATCCGGCTGGCTTTGACCTCCTTCAGGTCGTTGCGTTTCGCCATCTCGCTGGAGTCCTCAACCAGAAAGCCGTGGCGATGTATCCGTACCGCCCCGCTCTTGGCCTCGACGTAATCGATTTCCGCCAGGCGCACGCGAAAGCTCGCCGGCGTCAGAACATTCAGTATCTTGTAAGCCGCATATTCGAGCATGCTGTAATCCTGGTACTTGGAATCGCTCCGGCAGTGCGTGACCAGCTTGAGCGATTTCTGCCCCTTGAATAGTGAAGCGGCCTCGGGCTTCTCCTTGAACTCGATCTTGAGCGGAGGGAAGTCGCAGTTATCCGGATTGCGGCGGGAGATGCCGCGCGGGCTCAACTGGATCGCCAGGGTTTCCGGCGTCGGTTCCAGCACGCTGAGCTTGCCGTCGAAGGGGGCTGTGGAGTGCGGCGCGGCCGCGATGAGACTGGCAAGCGGCGCCTCCAGCCGCAGTTTCAGGATCTGTTGAGACGCAAAAAGCGGCTTGGGCGCTGCCTGTGCCGGCGCTCCCGCAAGCACCACCACTGCGGCAACCGCCAGCCACGCCGATGTCTGCCTAGGTGCCCTCATGGTTAACCCTCCGCATCGCAGCTGCTCAAGGAGGAGCTTCCGCGCTGGTAAGCTCCGTGATCTTGCCGTTGTCATGCGCAAAAATCGACGACCCCTCGATGCTCAGGTAGGAGCGCGTGCCCCCGTAGGAGGCCGTAATGCCGGTGTCTATGTCGATTACGCGGCCCTGGTCCAGCACCTTGATGCCGGACAGGCTGGGGGTATGCGCGATCACCATGCGCTTTACGGAATAGGCCTTGAGCACCTCGACGATGTCCTTGGCCGTGGTGTCGTTCTCTTCGGCGAAGCCGCGATACCACAGCGGGCCGACCTGGTCATCGACGGTGGTGTCATCATCAGTCGTTGCGGTGCTGAGCTCGCTGTGCACCAAGTCGGTGAGCTGCGCGAGCGAATCCGTCTCGTACTTGGTGCTGATGCCACCATGAACAAACAGACTGTTGCCGACGATGACGGCGACGGGATTGGATAACACCCAACGCCCGATATCCCCGGTCGGCGCCCAGGCCAGGCGCTGCTCGACATAGCCGAGCGGATACTTCTCCTGAAACTTGGCCTTGATCTCAGCGTCGGTGATCTGCGGGTTCACCATCCGATATTCTGCCTGGAGCTGGGGCTTGTTCGCCTGGAAGACCTGTTCGCGTGCTGCTTCCGAGGTGCGGGTGACGTAATTCTGGAATTCTGCCGGCGGCACGTAGCGCAGGTCGTTCGTCATGTTCATCGCTTCGTGATTGCCAATGAGCACGATGACCTTGCCTCCGGCGTGGCTCGCCTCCTTTTGCAGGCGCTGCAGGTGCAGAATGATGTCGCGTGATTTCGGGCCACGGTCGACCACATCGCCCAGCTGCACAAGGGTTGTCTTATTGCCGGACCAGTGGCCCTTGGCGTCGATTAGCCCGGCCTGCGACATCAGGGCAAGGAACGCGTCGTAATCGCCGTGCAGATCGCCGATCGCTATGATCTTCTGCGAGTCCGCCCAGGCCGGCCCGGGCGTAAGGACAGCGCCCGCGAGAAACATGCCGACCAGCAGCGCCGCGGCGCGCCGCACCGTGCCTCCTGAAACATGCAGCGCCTTCAACAACATGCGTTCCATTTGCGCCTGCCTGCAGCTCTGGATCGGCTGGCTGCTCAGCGATTGTGTGGAAAGTAAGGTTAGTGCAAGGAGCGCCCGGGCGCCAGCGGTCGGCCGGGCCCCGGCGATACCACGGCCTGCGGCCCGGTGCGGGCCTCTATCGGGCAAACAGCCGCGCCGGGTCCTTGAAAGCCTTGAATTCGAGGGCGTTATCGGACGGATCGCAGAAGAACATGGTGGCCTGCTCGCCCACCTCGCCGGCAAAGCGAATACCCGGCTCGATGACAAACCGCACGCCGCCGGTCCGCATCCGTGCCGCGAGCTGATGCCACGTGTTCCACTCGAGCACCACCCCAAAATGCGGCACGGGCACGTCGTCGCCATCGACCCGGTTGTGGTGCACCGGTGGCTGTTGGCGCGGGTCGAGGTGTGCGACCAGCTGGTGACCGAAGAAATCAAAGTCGACCCACTCCGGCGCGCTGCGGCCCTCGGCGCAACCGAGGAGTTGGCCGTAAAAGGCGCGTGCCGCGGCCAGGTCGTGTACGGGAATGGCAAGATGAAAGGGTTGCATGCGGTTGACGCACGATACCGGATTTGGGCCCGGTCTGGCCATTGGCGACCCCGGGCGAGAGGCAAGCCGCGTGGACATTGTGGATAGCGAACCTGATAATCCGCACGGTACGCGCCGCGCGTGCGCAGCGGAAGGGAGCGAGGTAAGCAGCGATGCCCGAACCCATGAACACCCTCACGCTGACCGCGCAGTACACCCACTTCAGCGTCGGGCGCCTGCGCGAGGGCGACCCGCTATCGCTGGTCCTGCCTCCCGAAACGGTGACACGGCTCGGCGATGCCTGCGCCGCGGCCCGCGCCCAAACGATGTGCATACCCCCGGTCGCTGGCGTGGAGGCGATCGAGGATCTGATCGAGCTTTTGCATGCCCTGTTTGGCGGATACTCCAAGGTCGTCGCAGCGGACGCGCTGGCGCTGCGCAGCACGGCAACGCTGGAGCAGGCGCTCTCGGAGATCGAGCAACTGCGCGCCGAGCTCGGTAAACCGTAACTCGAGCAGCACCCGTCCGGGAGGCTGGCAGCACCCGGCGATAATTTACCGAAGGAGAGCAGGATGTCCCGTCTCAAGGACCTGATGACTGGTGCAGCGCTGGGCGTCGCGGTCACGGCCGTAATCGCGGCCTTCGCTGCCGAGCAGACCATGGACCCCGTCAAACTCTCGCCCCAGTATTACACCATGCGCATCGACAACCCGCGGGTCCGGGTATACGAGTACCGTCTGCCACCGGGCCAGAAGGAGGTCATGCACAGCCACCTGCCGGGCGTGGTGTTTGCACTGTCCGATGCCACCATCAAGGTGACGCTGCCCGACGGCAGCTCCAGCAAACATGTCTCTGCAACAGGTGACGTTGCCTGGCGCGACAATGTCACGCACGCGATTGAAAACATCGGCACTACGGAAGCGCACGCGTACGCCCTGGAGTTGAAGGGCTGTACGGGCTAGCTCGCAACCCAGGCGCGATATGCGGTTGTGGTCTGTACACCCACGCTACCTCGACCCACAGGGGCTGGTTGCGCTGTGGCGGGAAGCACTGCTGGCGCGCGCCGTATTGCGCGGCAGAACCAGGGGGTATCTGTACCACCCGCAGCTCGATCGCTTCAAGCTCCAGCGGCGCCCGCGTGCGGCTATTTCGATGTATCTCCGCGCCGTGCATGCGGAAGCCGTGCAACGCGGGTATGCGTTCGACGCTTCAAAGATCGGCACGGCCCGCACGAGTGCGCGGATCCCGGTTAGCGAGGGGCAGATTGCCTTTGAATGGGAGCACCTGCTGCGCAAGTTATCGCTGCGCAGCCCGGCGCGCTACCGGCAATGGCGTTGCGTTCGCACGCCACAGTGCCATCCATTGATGCGCAGGCACGCCGGCCCGGTCGCCGCCTGGGAGCGTCGGTAAGCCATCGTGCCGGTGCACCACGCCAGCGGTTGGACGTGCGGCGTGCGCGTCGATGCCGGGTGATGCCATGCGCTCGACGGTAGCGCTGTTCGCCAGCTCCCGCAGGCATGGGAACACCGGGCAGCTCATGGACCGGGTGGCGCACGAACTGCAGATAGAGGTGGTCGATCTAAGCGAAAAAAATATCTCGGCGTTTGATTACGAGCACCGCAACCGCCAGGACGACTTCGAAGCGCTGATCGACCACGTGCTGGAGTTCGAGCAGATCATTTTCGCCTCGCCCGTGTACTGGTACGCCGTTTGTCCGCCGATGAAGATCTTCCTGGACCGGCTTTCAGACCTGCTGGAGCTGCCCGATCTGCTCGCCAAAGGGCGCCGGCTTCGGGGCAAGGGCATTTACGTGCTGTGCACGTCCATTGAAGATGAGCCGGACGCGCCCTTCGTCAACGCCTGGCGGGAAACCTGCAACTACCTGGGCATGCACTACCGCGGCCTGTTGAATGCCAACTGCCGGGACGGCTATAGCCCGGCCCGCTACCTGGACGACATCAATGCATTCGTCCGCCGGGTGCGAGATGCCGCTTGCTAAGGACAAGGGCGGGCATTGCACCCGCCGGCAGGCCCCGGCAATACTTGCCGAGTACCGGTCGGTCTGCACACAATGACGTTCCAAGTCCCCCAGCCGGAGATCCGAGATGAAGAAAAACTTTCTGGGCACCTGGGTCGTGGTGTTTGTACTGTGGATGGTCGGTGCCTACCTGGTCCACGGCGTGCTGCTGGAGCACGATTACATGACGCTTCCCAACATGTTCCGATCCGGGGCCGATGCCCAGCCGTACTTCCCGCTCATGGTCCTCGCGCACGTCATCTTGGCCGGCGCATTCAGCTGGATCTACATACGCGGCCATGAGGCCAAACCCTGGTTGCCGCAGGGACTGCGCTTTGGTTTCGCGGTCGCGCTGCTTACGGCGATTCCCACTTACACCATCTACTATGTCGTTCAGCCCATGCCAGGCATGACGGTGGTGAAGCAGATGGTCTTCGACACCCTCGTGCTGCTGGTGCTTGGGGCGGCGGCGGCATTCATGAACCGGAGAGCGCGCCCCGGCTAGGTAACGGATACAGCGCCGGCAGGTGCGTCCCGGCCCGCGTTCAGGAGGTCCTCGGCCATGATTCGGTCGGTACTCGCAGTACTCGGAGGGGTAGTGGCCTGGATGGTCGTGGCCACCGTGGCCGACCTCCTGGTACGGGCGCTGCTGCCAGGCTACACGGCCGCCGAGCCCACCATGAGCTTTACGCTGGCGATGATGGTCGCACGTCTCGGGGTGGGCATCGTATCTTCGCTTGCCGCCGGCTTCGCCTGTTCGGCGATCGCGCATGGCAACGGGGTCGCGGTGTACAGCTGCGCCGCCCTGCTCGTCCTGTTCTTCCTGCCCGTACACTACAACCTATGGCATAAATTTCCTCTGTGGTACCACGTGTTTTTTCTGTTCACTCTGGCGCCGTTGGTAATTCTGGGAGCCGCGCTGCAGCGGCGGGGCCACGGGTCGCCCGCCACACCCCGGACCTGAGCCGTCCTGCGTACGCCGCCGGGTTTGGCGGCGACGACACCTCGATGGTGCGGCGACAATGCGCGTGCGCTGGCGCCCATGGCGATTGGACTTCGCTAGACTTCGCCGACGTCTGGTCCAGGGGTTACGTATGTTGATTCGCGGACGCTGCCATTGCGGCAACCTGTCGTTCTCCCTCCTGTGGGAGCCTGATCCAGCGAGCATACCCGCTCGATCGTGTGGTTGCGGGTTTTGCACCAAGCACGGAGGCGTCTGGACGTCCCACCCGGCAGGCCTGCTGAAGATCACGGTCAGGGAAACGTCGGCGCTGTCGAAGTATGAATTTGGGACCAAGACGGCGCTGTTTCACGTCTGCACTCGCTGCGGCGTGGTACCCGTCGTTACCAGCCGCATCGACGGCCGGCTCTACGCGGTCGTCAATGTCAATGCGTTCGAAGGTGCCGAGCGCTCACTGGTCCGCGCGAGCGCGGCGGATTTCGACGGCGAAGACCAGGGTGACCGGCTTGCCCGCCGGCAACGCAACTGGATAACGAATGTCGAATATGTCCAGGCCGGGGAGTTGCCGTGAAGGGCTGCGAAATTGTGGCGTGCAGCCCGGAGTTGCGGCCGAAGTTTGCCGAGATCTGGGTACCCTGGCTCCGCAGCACCACCGGCAAGGCCCCCGAGCCCGAGGACCTGCTGGCGGTGGGTGATCCAGAGGCCTTCTACGTCAGCGGCGGAGGCGCCGTCCTGTTCGCGATGCGCGATGGCCAGCCCGTCGGGGTCGTGGCCGTCAAGAATCTCGGCGGCGGCGCCTATGAGTTCTGCAAGCTCGTGGTGCTGGAGAGCGCGCGCGGCTTGGGTGTAGGCCGCGGACTGGTCGAGGCCTGCATCCACTTTGCGCGCGATGCGGGTGGTCGGCTGCTCATGCTGCAAAGTCTGCGGCGGCTCGAGCTGGCGCTGGGCATGTACGAGCGCATGGGATTTGTTCCGATGACGCCTCCGACGCAGATGCTGGTGCTGGCCCGTACCGAAATCGTCATGGGATTGCCGCTCCGGACCTAGGCCAACACTTGAGCACGCCAACCCATCAGCCCGACCGAAGCGTGCCGCTGGGCACCGAAGACATCGCGACATTTGTCCGCGAGTTCGAGGCCTGCACCCTGCCGAAGCCGCGGTGGACGCACCAGGCTCACCTGCTTGTGGGTCTGTGGTACCTGTCAACGCATACGCCGGACGAGGCGTTGAACCTCGTTCGCGAGCGCATTCGCGCCTATAACCTCGCCGTGGGCACCGCCAATACCGACCACAGCGGCTACCACGAGACCCTGACGCGCCTGTACCTCAACGGCATCGCCGCGCACCTGGCGCGGCACGGCACCGCCTCGTTCCCAAGGGCACTGGCGCTGCTGCTGGAGAGCCCGCTGGCGCGGAGTGACTGGCCGTTGACGTTCTATTCCCGCAAACGGCTGTTCTCGGTCCAGGCACGTCGGGAATGGGTTGAGCCGGACCTGCCGCGTGAATCACCGCGGGATGTCGAGTGACGATAGCAAGCAGCGATTGGAATGATTGTGCGGGCGCCCGCCCGGCGCTCGGCCGGCACCTGGCGCTGCCGATAGCCGCAGCCATTGCTACGAGCAAATGAGCGCTTACCTGGGGTTTGTGGGCACGGCCCTCGTGGTCCTGTTGATTCCAGGCCTGGCGGTAATGTACGTGGTGACCCGCAGTGTCAACCAAGGCCGGCGCGCGGGCTTGCTGTCGGTGCTCGGACTGACCAGCGGCACCCTGGTGCACGTGTTTGCGGCGACTCTAGGGCTGTCGGCGCTCGTGCTGGCTTCGCCGGCCGCATTTGGAATCGTCAAGATCCTGGGCGCCGGCTACCTGATCTACCTGGGCGTACGCACCCTGCTGGTGCGCGCGCCTGAGGCCGGTGCCGCGGACGTGGTGCCGCTTTCGCCCAGGCGGCTGTACATGGGCGGAGTGCTGGTGAGTGTCTTCAATCCCAAGTTGATCTTGTTCTTTCTGGCCTTCCTGCCGCAGTTCGTGGTGCCGGGCCGCGCACCCATTCCGCAGCAGGTGCTGGCGCTCGGCCTCACCTACGTGGTCATGGCGCTGGTCACCGATAGCGCCTACGCGCTGCTGGCTGCTAGCATAGGTTCACGATTTAGCAGCGGATTGATGCGGGGATCGATGCTGAGGTATGTCAGTGGCGGCGTTTACCTGGTACTGGGCCTGTGCACGGCACTGATCGGCCGGCAGCACTAGATCCCCATGCATCTGGAGCGCTTTCCGCGGCACAAGCTGACCTTTGGCCCCACGCCAATCCATCCGCTGCCTCGGCTGAGCGCACGGCTGGGCGGCAAGGTGGAGCTCTACGCCAAGCGCGAAGACTGCAACAGCGGACTGGCTTTCGGGGGCAACAAGACCCGCAAACTCGAGTACCTGATTCCCGAAGCGCTGGCGGGTGGTTACGACACGCTGGTGTCGATCGGCGGGATCCAGTCCAACCAGACCCGCCAGGTCGCCGCCGTCGCGGCGCATCTGGGCATGAAATGCGTGCTGGTGCAGGAGAACTGGGTCAATTACTCCGACGCCGTGTACGACCGCGTCGGCAACATCGAGATGTCGCGCATTCTGGGCGCCGAAGTGCGACTGGACCCGGCCGGTTTCGATATCGCCATTCGCCCGAGCTGGGAACAGGCGATGGCCGACGTGCGCGAGGCGGGCGGCAAGCCGTTTCCGATACCCGCGGGCTGCTCCGAGCATCCGCTCGGCGGACTGGGTTTCGTCGGATTTGCCGAGGAAGTGCGGACGCAGGAGTCCGCCCTCGGCTTCAAGTTTGACTACATCGTCGTGTGCTCGGTGACCGGAAGCACCCAGGCGGGCATGGTCGTGGGCTTCGCCGTGGACGGGCGCGAACGGCGCGTTGTCGGCATCGACGCTTCCGCGAAGCCGGCGGCCACCAAGGCGCAGATCCTGCGGATCGCGCAGCAAACCGCGCGGCTGGTCGGGCTCGGGCGCGAGATCACGGAACAGGACATCCTGCTCGACGCCCGCTACGGTGGGCCCGAATACGGCCTGCCCAACGAGGGAACCCTGGAGGCGATCAGGCTTTGCGCACGCCAGGAGGGCATGCTCACCGACCCCGTCTACGAGGGCAAGTCGATGCACGGCATGATCGACATGGTGCGCCACGGCCAGTTTCCTGCCGGCTCGCGCGTGCTGTACGCGCACCTGGGGGGAGTGCCGGCACTCAACGCGTACAGCTTCCTGTTTCGCAACGGCTGAGCTGCTTGCGAGCGAGCGCACACCGCGATGCCGAGCACAGCCGAGCCCACCGTAGAGCTGCGGCAACCGCAATCGGCCGGGGACTGGCTGCAGGCCCGGCGGCTGGTGGAGGAATACGCCGCGTCCCTCGGTCTGGACCTGGGTTTCCAGAACATTGCGCACGAACTGGAGCACCTCGCCAGCGAATACTCGGCACCCACGGGGGCATTCCTGATCGCGAGCGAGCGTGGCACGGCACTGGGCTGCGCGGGCGTGCGGCGCTTCGCCGAGGGCGATGGCGAGATCAAACGCCTGTACGTGGTTCCGGCAGCGCGCGGCCGCGGGATCGGGCTGCAGCTCGCGCGCCGCATCGTCGCCGAGGCCACGCGCCTCGGCTATGCGCGCCTGCTGCTTGATACACTGCCCGCCATGCAGCAAGCGCAGGCCCTGTACGCATCGCTGGGATTCAAGCCCACGTCGGCGTATCGATTCAACCCGCTCCCGGGTGCTGCCTATTTCGAGTTGTCGCTGCGCTGATTCCTGACACGGCCTGCCTGCGATGCCACTCAAAGCACCCATCGTCGTTGAATCCGAGCGTCTGATCGTGCGCCCGGTCGAGGAACGCGACTTGCCGGCCTTGCTGCTGGTCAATGGCGACGACGAGGCCACGCGCTTCCTGCCCTATGCCAGCTGGCGTTCACTCGCCGACGGCCGCGCCTGGTTCGAGCGCATGAACGGCATGGGCGCCCGCGGCGAGAGCATCCAGTACGTGCTCATCGAGCGGGCCTCCGACCTCGCCATCGGCAGCTGCCTGCTTTTCCGGTATGAAGAATCGAGCGCCCGGGCGGAACTCGGCTACGTGCTTGGCCGCAGGTACTGGGGGCGGGGAATCATGCGCGAGGCGCTGGTGGCCGTGCTCAACTGTGCCTTTGGCGCCTACGGACTGCGGCGACTGGAAGCGGAGGTCGACCCGCTCAACCTGGCCTCGAACCGACTCCTCGAGAGCCTGGGATTTGCCCGCGAGGGCCGGTTGCGAAAACGCTGGGTAGACAAGGGTGCCGCACACGATACGATCATCTACGGGCTGCTCAATGACGAATGGCACTCCGGCAACGACGCCTCAAAAAGCGATGTCCATGGAAATTCGACCGGGCGGTCTGGACCGTCCTGAGGTCCGTCAGTTGTTGCGCGAGCACATGCAGACGCTCGCGCAGTATTCCCCTCCGGAGAGCATGCATGCGCTGGACCTTGAGTCGCTGCGTCAGCCGGACATCACTTTCTGGAGCGTGTGGGGAAACGACGGGCTGATGGGTTGCGGGGCGCTGAAGGAACTGGATTCCTGCCACGGTGAAATCAAGTCCATGCGCACCGTCGGCAAACACCTGCGCCGCGGGGTGGCCGCACGGCTCCTGAGCCACATCATTGAGGAGGGCGGCCGCCGCGCCTACCGCCGGCTCAGTCTGGAAACGGGTTCGGCGGCGGCCTTCGCGCCGGCGCGGCGACTCTACGCCGCCAACGGATTTCGTGAATGCGCCCCGTTCGCCGACTACGTTCTGGATCCGCACAGTGTCTTCATGACCCGGGAACTGGGCGCGCGCGAGCCAGCCCGCATGCCACCGTAAGCGGCGGGCGACCGCACCGCGCGCCGTGGCCGAGCTTTTTTGCATGGAATCCCTGTGGGCGAGGGCGGCTGCGGCCGGGATTGCCGGAGAAATCCGCCTGATGCAAAATATGCGGTTCCTGTACGAATCGAGGTGCCTATGAGTCAACACAAGGGAAAGTGCTTCTGTGGAGCGGTCGAGTTCACCGTGACTGGCGAGCCCGCAGCCATGGGTTATTGCCACTGCGAATCGTGCCGCCACTGGTCGGCCGGCCCGGTCAATGCGTTCACGCTCTGGAAGCCCGATGCTTTGAAGGTGACCAAGGGCGCGGACAACATCGGCACCTACAACAAGACCGCCAACAGCTTCAGGAAATGGTGCAAGACCTGCGGTGGCCACCTGTTCACGGATCATCCGCCCATGGGGCTGGTCGACGTGTACGCGGCGGTGCTGCCGACGCTCGCGTTCAAGCCTGGGATCCACGTGTCCTACGGCGAGAAGGTGCTGAGCGTCAAGGATGGCCTGCCGAAGATGAAGGACTTCCCGAAGGAAATGGGCGGCTCCGGGGTCACACTGCCCGAGTGAGGGAAGTGCGTCGGGGGTGCTAGCTGCCCGCGACCACCAGGTGGAAACGCACTCGCACGCTGTCGTCGAGCACGCCGTCCCAGGCCGGATCGCCGATGCCGAAGGCCTTGCGCGAAAGCTCAAAGCTGCCGTCGAAGGCATTGGCGCCGGCGCCGCGCTGAACGGTCACCGCCACGGTGACCGTCTGCGTCCGGCCTTTGATCGTTAGCGGCCCGCTGGCCTCAAAGTGGCCGCCGGCGCCCGGCCGGATCGTCGTGGCACGGAAGGTGGCCTGCGGATAGCGCGCGCTGTCGAACCACGCGGGTTTGCGCACTTCAGCGTCCGAATCGTCGTCGCCGAGCTCCAGACTGCTCGTGTCCACACTCAGGGTGGCCGCGGTGCCCGCCGGCTGGGCGGCGTCGTAGACGATCGATCCGCTGAATTTCTTAAAGGCCGCCTCTACCGGAGCGTGCTGCTGCCTGAACGTGGCGACGACGCTGCTCCGCGTGAGGTCGAGGGCACCGTCGGCACCCAGCACCGCGCCGACGCCAAGGCAGAAAAGTGGCAGTCCGATCCAGCGGCGCGGATGGATTTTCATGGGCTGCGTGTCGCGACGCCAATCAGCTCGTCCGCCAGCGCAACATGCGCCGCAGGGTGTCGTCGCGGTCGATGTAGTGGTGCTTGAGCGCCGCCAGCAGGTGCAACCCGACGGCGATCGCCAGCACGACGGCTCCCGTCTCGTGGAGCTCCTTGAGATTGCCCGCCAGTGCCTTGTCCTTGCCCACCAGATTGGGGAGCGGAACCAGCCCGAGGTAGACGATCGCACGGCCGGCGGCATTGCTGTACAGCCACCCGGTAATGGGCTGCACCAGCAGCATCACGTACAGGAATCCATGCAGGAACTGTGCCGAGCGGCGCTGCCAGGCGGCCATCGGCAGCAATGCCGGCGCGGGATGGGTCAGGCGCCACAGGGCGCGCACGAAGAACAGTGCGAGAATCGTGATGCCGGTCCACTTGTGCCAGTCGTAGACCTGCAGCTTGCGCGGACTGGTGGCCATGTCGGTCATGATCCATCCCATACCCAGGGCAGTAACTACGAGCGCGCCAACGGTCCAGTGCAGCGCGACCGCAGTGCGCGTATACCTGTCTGTCATGGGTAATTCCTCAAAAGTTCAGTAGGCGTCACAATTTGCGCTTTCAGTTTGGCTGCCGCAACTGCTACACTCCGCGCGCTGCAATTCCAGGATGCTGATGCGCTTGATGTATCGCGGCCCCGTCCCGTTCCTGCCCCTGGGCCTGGTCCTGCTGATTGCCAGCACACCGTGCCTCGCGGCCCATCGCCACGCGCCGGCCGGCCAACCCGACCTCCGCTCCAGCGCCGTCTTTGTGCTCGATGAGGGCAGCTCCAAGGTGTTGCTGTCGCGCCAGGCCGAAGTGGCCGCGCCGATCGCCTCGATCACCAAGCTCATGACCGCACTGGTGGTGCTGGAAGGCCATCAGCCACTGGATGAAATGCTGCAAATCACCGAGGCCGACCGCGAGCACGGCCGCGGCGCCTTTTCCCGACTGGCCATCGGCACGCGCCTGAGCCGGGGCGACCTGCTGCACGTGGCGCTGATGTCTTCCGAGAACCGCGCCGCGCACGCGCTGGGCCGCAACTATCCTGGCGGCCTGCCTGCGTTCGTGACGGCCATGAATGCGCGGGCGCGCGAGCTCGGCATGACCGGCGCGCATTTTGTCGATCCGACCGGGCTGTCCAGCGACAATATGGCGAGTCCGGCGGACCTTTCCAAGCTGGTGATCGCCGCATCGCACGAGCAGACGATTCAGCAATACTCGACCGACGAGGCGCACTCAGTGCGCGTGGGTCGCCGCAATCTCGAATTCCACAACACCGACCAGCTGGTACGCAGTCGCGCGTGGAACATCATCGTGCAGAAGACCGGCTACATCACCGAGGCCGGAAGATGCCTGGTGATCAAGGCGCTGATTCGCGGTCGCGAGATCGTCATCGTGCTGCTCGACTCGTTCGGCCGCTACACCCGGGTCGCCGATGCGCAGCGCATCCGCAAGTGGCTCGAGGCGATGCCGGCCGAGCTCCTGATGCCCGGCTGATCCCGACCGCCGGCCGGCGGCGCCGATCGGCGCCAGGTTTTCCCCTGATCAGTCCTCAAGCCTGCAGCAGCACCGGGCGCTGCGCGGCCTGCTGAGCACCCTGGCTGATTCCCGCCAGCAGTACAACGGTCAGCAGGCCGGAGGTCAGGGCGCAGACGAGGCTGCGGACCGGAATCCTGCAAGGCGCCGTGCTGTTCATGTTCAAGGACTCCGGTCGATGCGTTGCGGTCTAGCCCTGGGGTGCCTTGCGACTCTCTACCCAGTAATAGATCAGGTTCGCGACGCCCATCGCGACCGGCAGCAGCCCCCACAGGTAGTTGCGGCGCGTACTGTCGTAGAGCGCAATCGTGAGCGCGACACCGACCAGCAACAGGACCAGGCCGCGTCGCAGGTAATCCCCCGGCACTCGTAACCGGCGGTGCTCCCGGAAGAATTCCGGGGGCAGCGGCGGCACCTCCATGCCCTTCTCGATGGCGGCCAGGCGTTCCTTGTGATGCAGGGCGAACATTTCACTCTTCTTGCGGTAGTCGAGAAACAGGCTCAACATCCCGATGCCAACGCCCATGACGATGGCCACGATTGGGACCATGATCCCCAAAATCCCCAAAAGCTCATCACTGGGTGGCGCGTTCATTGCAGCAGATCCTTTTGTGTACAGTGCCGGTGCCCTTGATACCCCCCCTCCGGGACCCCGGTTTCAACGATTATCACCCCCTGGCCGGTGGGCCGGCTGAAACCGGCCGCCCCCGCCCGGGGTAGAAAGCCCTAGGAACAGCCCCCGTGCAGCAGGATGCCCCGCCCGAGGCGGGATCACGTGACCAGGATATCGTCGAAATGCTGCGCGGGGGGGCCCTCGAGGCCGCCTTCGAGCGGCTGGTCGACCGTTATGAACGCAAGGTATACCGGCTATGCTGCTCTTTGCTGCGCGATCCGGACCAGGCCCAGGACGCCGCCCAGGAAAGCCTGGTGCGGGTCTGGCGGGCGCTGTCCAAGTACGACCAGCGCGCCTCGCTATCCACCTGGATATACACCATCACGCGCAACCGGTGCCTGACCGCCATCGAACGGCGCCGGGACCTCGACTCGCTGTCCGACCCGGCGGTGGAGCATGCCGCCGAGCTGGCGCAGGCCGTGGGCCCGGAGTCCGAGCAGGATCACCTGGCGGTGCTGCGCGAGCTGGTCGAGGCTCTGCCGGAGCGCTTTCGGCGCGTGCTCACCTTGTTTTACTATGAGGAGCGGTCGGTCGCGGAGGTGGCGCAAATGCTCGGTCTGCCCGAAGGTACCGTCAAGACCAATCTGCACCGGGCGCGCGCGGCCCTGGGCGAGCGGCTGCGTGTACTGGGACTGGCCGACCCGGAGTTCTGGCTGGAGAAGGCCGAATGACCACGCCCCATGAACCGCCGGCCGACGGGCCATTCGAACAGGCGCTCGATCGCGCGTTGGCGCGATGCCTGATCGCCCCCGAGCCGCCGCAGGATTTCAGGGCGCAGTTGCGTGCGGCGATCGCCCGGAGCCCCGCCATGGATCACGCGCGGCTGCGCGCCGCCCTGGAACGGGAACACGCGCAGCAGCTGGCCGAACTGCAATCGGGCTACGTGCGCCTGCGCCAGCGAACCCTGGGCGGCCTGATCGGCGGGGCGTTTGCGGCCGGATTGCTGATCACCTTCGCGCTGCCGTGGCTCACGGCGCGCTTCGGGCCGGACGCGGTGTACGCACTGCCTGCGATCGGCGCGGCGGTGGGACTGGCGCTCAGCGCGCGCGCTTGGTGGCCGCGCAGCGGCCTGGCGCGCCTGCTGCCATGAGCGTTCCCACCCACGTGCTGCAAATCGCGCTGGCCGAGGCCCAGGCGAAGCGACCGCCACCGGACAATCTCGCGGTACCCATACTTCGATGTGCTGACATGGAGGTGGAGTTCTACGCTCCGGCGGGCAGCGATCCGCAGACCCCGCACACGCGCGATGAGCTGTACGTCATCGCCAGCGGCACCGGCTGGTTTCTTTCCGGCGAGCAGCGCCAGGCGTTCAGTCCCGGCACGCTGCTGTTCGTGCCCGCCGGCGTCAAGCATCATTTTGCGGAGTTCTCGGCGGACTTTTCCGCGTGGGTGATGTTCTTCGGCCCCGAAGGCGGCACCCCGGGCCTCACCCTGGAGTGAGTCAGACCCGGCCTTCCAGGTCGTAGGTGTCGGCGGCGACAATCGTCGCCTGGGCGAATTCACCGGGCCGAGTCGCGGCCGACGCCTTGATGCGCACCACGCCATCGATGTCGGGTGCGTCGCCCGCGGTGCGGGCGTAGGCGACGCCGTCGCTCACGCGATCAACCAGCACCTGCAGTTTCTGGCCCACGCGGCGCGCCAGCCGCGCCGTGCTTATCGCCGCGGCGCGCTCCATGAAGCGCGCGTAGCGCTCCTCCTTGAGCTCTTCGGGCACCGCGCCATCGAGCGCGTTGGCGCGCGCGCCGGCCACGGGCGAATACTTGAAGCAGCCGACGCGGTCGAGCTGCGCGGCCTCGAGCCAGCTCAGCAGCAACTCGAAATCCGCCGGGCTTTCCCCGGGAAAGCCGACGATGAAGGTGCTGCGCAGCGTGAGTTCCGGGCACTCGCGCCGCCAGCCGTGAATGCGTTGCAGCGTGTCTTCGGCGTGCGCCGGACGGCGCATGCGCTTGAGCACCTCTGGGCTGGCGTGCTGGAACGGAATGTCCAGGTACGGCAGCACCTTGCCTGCAGCCATCAGCGGGATCACCTCATCGACGTGCGGATAGGGGTACACGTAGTGAAACCGCACCCACACGCCCAGCTCGCCGAGCGCGCGCGCCATGTCGATGAAACGCGTCTGGAGGGGCTTGCCGCGCCATTCGACGCTTTGGTAGCGCAGGTCGCTGCCGTAGGCGCTGGTGTCCTGGGAGATGACCAGCAGTTCGCGCACGCCGCTGCGCACCAGGATCTCGGCCTCGCGCATCACCTCATCGAGCGGGCGACTTGCCAGCAGCCCGCGGAGCGAGGGGATGATGCAGAAGCTGCACTTGTTGTTGCAGCCCTCGGAAATCTTCAGGTAGGCGTAGTGGCGCGGCGTGAGGCGAATGCCCTGCGGAGGCAGCAGGTCGACGTACGGGTCGTGGGGCTGGGGCAGATGGGTGTTGACGGCCGCGAGCACTTCGAGAGTGGCATGGGGCCCGGTGATCGCCAGCACCTTGGGGTGCCGCGCGCGGATCCGATCGGGGTGCGTCCCCAGGCAACCGGTTACCACCACGCGGCCGTTCTGGTCCAGCGCCTCGCCGATGGCGGCGAGGGATTCATCGATGGCCGAGTCGATAAAGCCACAGGTGTTGACCACCACCAGATCGGCGTTGCGGTATTCGGGCGCGATCGCGTAGCCGCGCAGCTTCAGCTCGGTGATGATGTGCTCGGAATCCACGAGCGCCTTCGGGCAGCCCAGGCTCACAAAGCCCACGGCGGGCGGGCGCGTGCGGCCGGGGCCAGCAACGCCCTTGCGGCCGGCGCCGCGCCGCCGGGTCGTCGGTGTGCCGCCGGGCGCGGATCGAGTGGCTGACTTCATGGGGAGAGCGGGCTGCTGTGCGGCCCGTCCGGTACAATAGGCCGATCATTCTAACACCGGGAGCCTGCCTGCGGCGCCCCATGGGCGGCAGGGAGCGGGCACATTGCATTGTTCGATCGTGCCTACTATCAGCGTTACTACCATGACCCGCGCACGGCCGTAACCTCGCGTGCCGAGATGCGCGCGCGCGCCGCGCTGATCAGCGCGGCGGTTCGCTACCTGGACCTCCCGGTCAGGCGTATTCTCGACGCCGGATGCGGCGTGGGGCTGATGCGCGCCGCGCTGCTGCGCCAGTTGCCGGGCGCACGGTACACCGGCCTCGAGACCAGCCCCTACCTCTGCCGCCGCTACGGCTGGCGACAGGGCACGATCCAGTCGCTGCCCGCCCGTGAACGATTCGAGCTGGTGATCTGCTACGACGTGATGCAATACCTGACCACGCCAGAGGCGCGCCTGGCGCTCGCCAGGCTGGGCAAGGTGTGCCGCGGGATCCTGTATTTCGGTGCGCTCACCAGCGGCGACTGGCGCAACAACTGTGACCAGTCGCGCACCGACCGTGTTCCCGGAATCCGCTCTGCCACGTGGTATCGGCGCGAGCTGCGCCGGGCCTTCCAGCCGCTGGGCTGCGGGCTGTGGCTGCGGCGTGGCGCACCGGTCACGCTCTGGGACCTGGACCGGGCCAGCCGATGATCAAGCTGCTGCCCATGCTGCTCAAGTTCGGCTTCGTGTGCGTCATGACCTTGCGCACCCACGCACAGATCGAGGCCGCGCGCAGCCTATGAACACGCGCCTGGTGGCGGCATTCCGTGGCAACGCGCAGTGCCGGCGCGAGAGTGGCGCGATCCAGTGGTGCATCCAGGGCCTCGATCGCGACACCGGCGCGGGCCTGGAGGTGCTGCTTAGCGGTGCCGCCGGCCTGCAGCTGCCCGCGGAGCTGGCCGCCGCCGAGCTCCATGTGCTCGATGAGCCCGGGAACGCGCGCTGGGAATTGCGCGGCAACGGCGGCGCCTACCCTCTGGCGGTGCGGGCCGTGCAGGTGCATCGCGATTGCGCGACGGCCTTCGCGGGCGCGCTGCCAAGGATGGTCGCGCCGTGGACGACACGCGCCGGCTGGTGGCTGTTGCTGGGGCTGCTGCGCGTCCCGGGCATGGCGCGGCTGTTGCACAGGCTCCGCAACCGGATGGGCGAGTAGCACCCGTGGACCGGCGCATTCCCGTGACGGTCCTCACTGGCTTTCTCGGCTCGGGCAAGACCACCCTGCTGAACCGGATCCTCTCGGAACAACACGGCAAGCGAATCGCCGTGATCGAGAACGAATTTGGCGAGGTGGCGGTCGATCACGAGCTGGTGATCGGGGCCCAGGAGGAGATATTCGAGACCGCCAACGGCTGCATCTGCTGCACCGTGCGCGGCGACCTGATCCGGGTGCTCAATCAGCTGCGCAAGCGGCGCGATCGTTTCGACTATATCCTCATTGAGACCACCGGCCTGGCCGACCCGGGACCGGTCGCGCAGACCTTCTTCATCGACGAGGAGCTGCGCGAGGACTTTCGCCTCGATGCCATCATTACCCTGGTGGACGCCGCGCACATCAGCGCCCAGCTGGCGACCGCCGCCGCGGCCGCGGACCAGATCGGCTTTGCCGACGTGCTGTTGCTCAACAAGACGGACCTGGTCGGCGCTGCGCAGTTGGCGCGTACCGAGCAGGAGTTGCGCGCCATCAACGGCAGCGCGCGGGTGGTGCACACGCGCAATGCGCAGTTGCCGCTCTCGCAGGTGCTCGACCTCGGCGCCTTCGATCTCGAGCGCGCCCTGAGCGTCGACGGTGAGTTCCTGCGGCCGCAACGCCCGTTTGAGTGGGCGGGCAGCTACCCGCTGGCGCCCGGCACCCATCTCGTGCACACCGGCGCCGCGCATGAACATGAACATGACCATGACCATCACCATGAGCACGGACACGCGCCCCATGCTTCGGGTGACGGGGCAGCTCCGCCCGGCCTGAAGGAGGTCGGCGTGGTGCTGCTTGCCGCCGATGCGGCCGGCCCGGAGGGTATCGAGGCGCTCGTGGAGGCGGCGGCGCAGTGTTTTGCGCAGCCGGGTCTGGCCTGCCCGCCGGGTGCGACGCTGCAGACGGCGCGCCACCTGCGGCTGGAGCTGGCCGAGCACGCCGACTTCCGGTGGGCGGTCCCGCGTGCTGGCGCGTGGGTCGCATTCTGCGAGCATGCGCCGGCCGAATTCGGCTGGTCGCTGCCGGGCGCAACCCTGAACGCCGAGCGGGAATACGGCTCGCATCATCACGAGAGCGCCATTACGTCGATCGGCATCAGCGATCCGCGCCCGCTCCATCCGGACAAGGTCAACGATTGGCTGTCCTACCTGCTGCAGACCCGCGGCCAGGACATCCTGCGCATGAAGGGCGTGCTCAGCTTTCGTGATGAGCCGCGCCGCTACGTCTTTCATGGTGTGCACATGGTCTTTGACGGTCAGCTGGAACGCCCCTGGGGCGCAGGCGAGCGCATCAACCGCCTGGTGTTTATCGGCCGCACGCTGGACCGCCGCGAACTCGAGGCCGGCTTTGAGTCCTGCGTCGCGTGAGCGCTCCGGCCGTCAGGCTGGAGCAGCGCGCGCGCATTGAACTGGGCGACTACCCGGTCGATGCCGCCTGGTCCGCCGACGAGCGCGCGCTGGTAATCGGGGGCGGGCAGGGCGCGCTGCTTTGGCTGGACGTCGCCGCCGCGGCGCCGCGCCAGCTGGCCGAGCACCCCGGCGGAGTGCTGGCGGTGGCGTGGCGCGGCGGTGCGCAGCAATTTGCCAGCTCCGGGCAGGACGGCGAGGTGCGCTTGTGGGACGCGCGCACCGGGGACGCGAGGCTGCTCTACGCGGCCTCGCAATGGAGCGAACGGCTGGCCTTTGCCGGCCATGGGCGCTTGCTGGCCGTGGCCACGGGCCGCATGCTGCAGGTGTTCAACGCCGACGGCTCTGTGCGTGCGCAGCTCCCGCCTCAGCCCGGCGTCATCGCGGCGCTCGCGTGGCGGCCCAAGGGCAGCGAGCTCGCGGCGCTCGGCAATGGCGGCGCGCGCCTGCACCGGCTGGAACCGGAGCCGCAGACCCGCGAATTTTCCCTGGCGGGCGCCTGCCTGACGGCGAGCTGGAGTCCGGACGGCCGGATACTGGCCTCGGGCATGCAGGACGGTTCCGTCCACTACTGGAATATCGCCGCCGGCGGCCAATCGCAGATGCGCGGGTACGGCGCCAAGGTGGCGTTGACGAGCTGGAGCAGCAACGGGCGCCTGCTGGCGACCGCCGCCGACGCGCACATCATTGTCTGGGACTTCTCGGGCCGCGGGCCCGAAGGCAGCGAGCCGCTGCAGCTCGCGGCGCACACGGCGCGCCTGACGCAACTGGCCTTCCAGCCGCGCGGAGCGTTGCTGGCGGCGGGCGCGCGCGATCACCGCGTGACGCTGTGGCGAACCGCGCAGCCACAACAGCCCATCGATGCGCAGCTGCTGTCCGATGAAGTGGCGCTGTTGCGCTGGTCCCCCGGCGGCGAGCAACTCGCCGTGGCCGACCGCGCCGGGGTGCTCAGCCTCTACAGGCTGCGCCCCGCGTAGCGGCGCGCGCTCAGCCCTGCGCGGCCGTCGAGGACATGGCGTCCGCGGCGCTGAGCGGCAGCCGGATGCGCAGCCGGGTGAACAGGCCGCGCTTGGTCGCCACCTGGATCTGGCCGTGCAGGCGCTTGACGTTGTCGCGCAGGATCCGCATGCCCAGGCCGCGTCCGGCCGGATCGGCCGCGGTGCTCAGGCCGGAATGAAAGATCAGCGCCGATGCCTGGCGGCGATTGTGCTCGAGGGAGCTGTCCTCGGCGATCAGGCCGCCGGCGACCGCCGCCTGCACGATTCGCTCGGCATCCAGGCCGGCGCCGTCGTCCTGGAAGTTCAGTTCCGACTGACCGCCGTGGCGCAGCTGGAACTCCACCAGCAGCGTGCCCCGGGCATTCTTGCCGCCGGCGCGGCGCTGCGCAGGGCTCTCAATTCCGTGCTCGACCGCATTGCGCAGCATCTGGCTGAGCATGTCGTAGAAGGCGGCGAAGTGGATCTCGGGGACGTGTTCGAGGCCGATCGTGGTCAGCTGCACGAGCTTGCCCTGCGCGGCCGCGAGCTGCTCGGCCAGCTGCTGCAACGCCACGGAGAGCTGCGAAGTCTGGTTGCCGGCACCGGCGTCGCGCGCACCGGCCGGAAGTGCCTTGCTCAGGTGGGAGCGCCGGCGCGCGCCGCGGCGCTTGCTCAGGGGCACGCCGGTATGCTGGGCGATGCTGGTCAGGGCCAGGAACACGGCGTCGACGCAGAGCAGTGCCGGCAACAGCGCATCGCCGGTACGCGCCGCGCTCGTGCGCGGCGCATCCAGCGCCACCACCGTGCTCTCGAGGAGCCGCGCGAGGGACGGGAGTGCGAGCGCCGACGCCCGCCGCCGCAGCCGCGCATACAGCCGGTGCAGGCGATCGAGCTTGTCCTGGAACTGCTCGGGTTCGTGGGTGCGCCGCTGCATCTGGATGCGTACCCGCGCCAGGGTGCGCGCGGCGTAGGCCATGAAGTTCACCAGCGAGGCGCGATCGACCCGCAGCAGTTCCGCGAGCAGCGCGTGCTCGTCGCGCAGCTGCTGCAGGTCGGGTGGTACGGGCTCGGGGCTGCTCATGCTAGCCGCTCTGCCGGACAGGCTCGGCCGCGGGCGCCGCGGCGGCCGGCAACTCGCGCAGCGCCGCCAGCACCGCATCCATGTCGGCGTAGCGCTCCTCGCGCTCGCGCGCCATCAGCCGCGTCACTACGGGCTCGTACGCGGACAGCTCGGCAGGCAGGGCCGGGCGCTCGCCGGTTACGTGCTGCTGCATGAGGTCCATGGCGGTGAGTCCGGTGTAGGGCTTGCGGCCCGTAAGCATCTCGTACAGCACCACGCCCAGCGCGTACTGGTCGCTCCGTGCGTCCAGTGACCGGCCCTGCACCTGCTCGGGGCTCATGTAGTAGGGTGAGCCGCGCAGCACGCCGACGGCCGTGCTCTGGGTGTCGGAGTTGACCTTCTTCGCCAGCCCGAAGTCGATAAGCACGATGGAACCGTCGGGCCGCAACATGACGTTGGGTGGCTTGAGGTCGCGATGCAATATTCCCGAGCTGTGGACCACGTGCAGGGCCGCGGCAATGCGCTGCGCGTAGCCGACGGCTTCTTCACAGCTGATCGGGTTGAGCAGCCGCTGCTTCAGGTCACCGCAGGGAAAGTACTCAATCGCGAGGTATTCGCGCCCGTCATGGACGCCGTAGTCGTAGATGTCGACGATCGAGGGGTCGCGCAGCGCGGCGATGGCGGCGTACTCGCGCCCAAACTGCTGCTGATCGGTGGCGGTGCCGTCGAGGGGCTGGCTGATCTTGAGCGCCACCAGCCGCTGCAGCGACTCGCTGCGCGCCAGCCACACGCTGGCGCGGGCCGAGCGCCCGAGCTGGCGCAGCAGGGTGTAGTTCGGCAACTGCAGGCCGGCCGCCTGATCGGCGGGACGGCGCCGCGCGCTCGCCTTGCGCCGCGCGCGGCGGTCGCTGGCGTGCAACACCTTGCGCAGCGTGCGCCCGAGCAGTTGCGCATCGAGCAGGTCGCAGGGCAGGTAGGCGGCGGCCCCGAGCCGGACGGCCTGCACCGCGGTGAGTTCATTACCCTGCGCGGCCACCGCGATCAGGGGCGGGAGCTGGCGTTCGCGCCTTAATTCTCGCAACCATGCGAGGCCTTCGACCGGCTGCTCGGCCGTCTTGCCGAAGTAGCCGCACAGCAGCACCACGTCGTAGTTGCGCCGCGTGACCGTATCCAGGTGATGGGCAAACTGCTGCAGGTCGAAGCTGGGCGGATCGGCGTCGGGCCACAGCGTCTGCAGGTGATGCCGCAGCCAGCGGCGCTGCTGCCGGTCCTTGCCGGCAATGAGAATCCGCGGTGTCATGCGCGTGCCGTGTACCAAGAGGGGCTGGGCGCAGGTTCTGACAATGGCTGTACTCGGCGGCGAATTGCGGGCGGACCTGAAGGGGGCGGGGAGCCTCGGGGACTTTACGTTTTCTGGGGCCGGCCAGCGGTGTCCGGGGCCCAATCTGTGATCTGAGTGAGCTCAGCCCGCGGCGAACTGTGACGTGCATCACCCGTCGCTCCGCGCCCGCCCCTGCGCCGCGGCGCGGAACCGGCGGCGCGGCCGCAAAGTCGCGTTTCGGAGCGGACAAAGCTAATCTGCCCCGCGTGCCAGGACCTTTCCTCATCGTCGGCGCCGGCCAGGCCGGACTGCAGATTGCCGAATCGCTGCGCCATGAGAAATATGACGGGCCGGTCATCCTGCTGGGCGCAGAGGCGCACCCTCCCTACAACCGGCCGCCGCTCTCGAAACACTGGCTGATCGAGCGCCGCGCTCCGGCCACGCTCGCGATTCGCGGCCTCGAGGCGATCCAGCGGCGGCACATCGACCTGCGCGTGAACACCCTCGTCACCGCCATCGACCGGGTGTCACAGCGGGTGCATTGCGCCGACGGCCAGACGATCGCCTACGGCCGCCTGGCGCTGGCCACCGGGGCGCGCGTGCGCACCCTGGCGGTGCCGGGGGCTGGCCTGGGCGGCGTGCATCTGCTGCGCACGATCGACGACGCCGGGCACATTGCCGCCTCGCTCGATCGCTGCGCGGCGCAGGGGGCGCCGGTCGTCGTCATTGGCGGAGGCTTTATTGGCCTGGAGGTGGCGGCCACGGCGCGCAAACTCGGCCGGGAGGTGACGGTGCTGGAAGGCCTGAGTCGCCTCATGTCACGGGTGGTCGCGCCGATCGTCTCCGAGGCGGCCGCGCAGGTGCACCGCGCCCACGGCGTGCACCTGGTGTTCGGCGCGCGCGTGGCCGAACTGCTCGGGGTCGCGGGCCAGGTGCGCGCCGTGCGCATGGCCGACGGCCACGAGTACCCCGCCGGCTGCGTGGTGCTGGGCGTGGGGATCGACCCCGACGATACGCTGGCCAGCGCCGCGGGCCTGTTATGCGAGCGCGGCGTCATCGTCGATGACTGTTCGCGCACCTCGGATCCGCTGATCGTGGCGGCCGGAGACTGCTGCGCCCGGCGCCGCGGCGACGGCAGCTTGCTGCGCCTCGAGTCGGTGCAGAATGCCGCCGAACAGGGGATGTCGGCGGCCGTCTCGATGCTGGGCCGTGAGCGAGCGTTCACCGCCGCCCCGTGGTTCTGGTCCGATCAGTTCGACATCAAGTTGCAGATGGTCGGTCTGAGCGCAGGCTACGAGCAGGTCGTCACCCGCGGCGACACGGACAAGCCGGCCTTTTCGGCGTTCTACTACCGCGCCGGCCAGCTGATCGCCGTGGACTCGCTCAGCCGGATACCGGACCACATGGTGGCTCGCAAGCTACTCGATCGCGGCCTGTCGCCGACGCCCGAGCAGGCCGCGGACTCGAACTTCGACCTGCATCGCCTGCTGGCCGCCTGAGGGCGGGCGGGGCCGGGCCGCTACTGGCGCCCGAGCAGGAACTCGGTGCCGCGGTAATCGAGCACCACGCCCTCGCGCGTGATTTCCTTCACCTGCACGCCTTCGACGGTCGTATCGCCCTCGCGCACCTTGTGCATGTTGATGAACGCGTAGCGTTCGGCGGGATTGGGGGCGTACACGTGCAGATCGAGGCGCAGTTCCGGGAGCGAGCCGCCGAGCTCCGCGTAGGTATGCAGGTTGGAAGTGCTCTCCGCTTCGCGCGTGCTCCCGGCCGACGGCGTCACCGCCGGTTCGGTGTCGGCGGGGTTGCTGTCGGTGGCAGCGGTTGCCGCCTGCGAAGGCGTCGGGGGCGCAGCAAGCTGGGGGATCAGGGTGGCCGAAGCAGGCGCGGCTCCTGGCGGGCCCGGCACCGTGCCCACCGGCGGCTGGGCGAGGGCGGCGGCCGATGGGGCTCCGGCGGGCGCGTTGCCGGCCGCCCCGGCAGCGGCCGGCGCCGGGGCCACCGGCGCTGCCGCGGTGGCGGGGCCCGCGGCGGGGTGCCACGCCAGCCACGCCAACACCGCGACGCTGACGATCAGCAGCACTCCCACGACCAGCGCCCAGACCGGCAAGCGACGCGACGGCCGCACGATGCGCATTTCGAGCAAGGCCGGGCCGGCCTGGCGCTGGCGTTCGGTTTCAGATTTCTTCAGGGCATCGAGGATGAATGACATGGATCAACCCGGTGTGGCAGTCGTGGCCGCAGGGAGCGCCTGCAGGATCGGCGAGCCAGGCGCGGCCAGCACGCCGTCAAGGATCAGCTGGGTCTCGACCCCGGCGATGCCGTCCACGGTGAGATGATGCTCGCGTTGGAAGTCTTCCACCAGTCGCGTCAGCTCCGCATCGAAGGTGGCACTTTGCGGGCCGGTCGGAACGGCGCCGTTCGACCGCAATAATTGCGTGCGCAGTGAGCGCACCGCGGGACCGTGCATGCCCGGGCGCAGTTCCGGGACCGGCGGGGTGGCCGGGCGCCACAGCAGCACGCAGTCGCCGAACCAGTACAGCGACAGGTCGGCGACGGCCACCTGCACGGTGCGCGCGCCGAACTGCAGTACCACGGCGTCGGTGCCGATGGCCGTCAGCACGACCTGATGGGAAGCCACCCCGCCCTCACCCAGCATCAGGATGGCCGGGCGCGCGAACTCGCGCAGTTGCGCCAGCGAGCTGTGCAGGGTCACGCAGTACAGGCCCTGGGTCTCGGCCTGCGTGCACGGGTCCGTGGGTCCCGGCTGGTAGCGGGCGTTCCAGAGCTGGAACAGGCCGGCAAAGGCCGTGTCGGCCGAGGTCGAGTCACCGGCGGTCGCAAACAGCTGCGCCAGCGTGGGCGGCGCCGTCGGGCGGGGCGGCGCGGGGTGCGCAGCGGCGGGCGCAACGTGCTGTGCGGCAGCGGCCGCCGCGGCGTTCGCGCGCACTCTGGCGGCCTGGCGCCACAGCACGGCCGCGACGGTCACCGCCACCAGCAGGCAGACGGCGGCGACCAGCGGCGTCAGCCAGGGCGGCGCGAGGCGCTCGCCGAAGATTTCGCTGGCGGCGCGGCGCACCATCGAGCTGCTGACGTGATGGTGGTCCTCGGTGTAGGCACCGAGCAAGGCGCGGTCGCAGATAATGTTGATGACGCGCGGCACGCCGCCGCTGAGCCGGTGCACCTCACGCAGCGCCGCCCCCGAGAAGATCTCGCTGGTCGAGCCGGCGATGCGCAGCCGGTGGCGCACGTAGGCGATCGTCTCCTCGCGTCCCAGCGGCTGCAGGTGAAAGCGCGCGGTGACGCGCTGCGCGAGCTGGCGCAGGTCGTTGCGGGCCAGCAGTTCACGCAGTTCCGGCTGGCCGATGAGGATGATCTGCAGGAGCTTCTGCGACTCGGTCTCGAGGTTGGTGAGGAGCCTGATCTGCTCGAGCACCTCGACGCTCAGATTCTGTGCCTCATCGACGATCAGCACCACGCGCCGCCCGGCGGCGTGGGCGCGCAGCAGGTAGCGATTGAGCTGGTCGACCAGCTCCTTGGCGTTGTCGACGGCGCCGTCCGGTACGCCCACGCCGAGCTCCTCGCAGATGGTCTGCAGGAAATCCAGGGGCGAGAGGCGCGGATTGATGACCAGGGCGATTTCCGCGTTCTTGGGCGCCCGCGCCAGCAGCGAGCGGATCGTGGTGGTCTTGCCGGTGCCGACCTCGCCCGTCAGCTGGATGAAGCCACCGGCGTCGTTGATGCCGTACACCAGGTGCGCCAGCGCGTCGGCGTGGTGCCGGCCAAGGTACAGATAGCGCGGGTCGGGCGTGATGGCGAAGGGTTTCTCGGCAATGCCGAAGAAGGCGAGGTACATGAGGCGCGTCCGGTGCTGGAAGCCGCTATGAGGCCGCGGCTGGCGCGGTGTCGGGAGTCGCGAGTTCGTGGCTCGCAAACTCATCGACGTTGATGAGATCCATCACCAGGCGGTCATAGTCGCGCAGCGCCGCCGCCTCGGGTGCACTGATGATGCCCAGTGCCAGTCCCTGCTCGATCTGTCCCGGCAGGTCGAGCGCACTTATGAGTTTCATTTTAACGCCGGAGATTCGCAATTTCTTCTCGATGAGCTCGGCATTCGGGCTCAACTCCAGCGCCTGCTGCAACTGGCCCAGCGGGCTGCCTTCGCGCGGTTCATTGTAGATGCCGGCGGCCAGCCGGTCGCGCGATTCCCCGGCGGCCTGCACCAAGGCGGCGACTTCGCTCCCGAGTCGGTCCGCGGGCGCAAAGTAGGTGAGGCCGCGCGGGAAGATAAAGCGGCGCATCAGCCAGGCCATCGGCCGTGCTGGAAAGTTGCGCAGCACGCCGTGCAGCTGTTCCTGTGCCTGATACAGCAGTTCGCGGCAGGCCCATTCGACGATCGGCAGGTCAGCCGCGGGGCCCCCCTGGTCCTCGTGGTACTTGAGCACCATGGACGCCAGGTACATCGAGGACAGCACGTCGCCCAGTCGCGCCGAGATGCTCTCCTTCTTCTTCAGGTAACCGCCCAGCGTCAGCATCGCCACGTCGGTGGCAAAGGCGAATGAGGCGCTGAAGCGCTCAATATGCTGGTAATAGCGCCGCGTCGGTCCCGCCCCTGGCACCGTCTCGAAGCGCGCCAGGGTCAGGGCCATGACCAGGGAACGCGCCGCGTTGGAGATCGTGAAGCCGATGTGGCCGAACAGCGCGCGATCGAACTCGTCGACGCCGCGCTCGCGGTCGGGATTGCGCGCGGCGCTCATCTCTCGCAGCACGTAGGGGTGGCAGCGGATCGCCCCCTGGCCAAAGATGATCAGGTTGCGGGTGAGAATATTCGCGCCTTCCACGGTGATGGCGATCGGCACCGACTGGTAGCCGCGGCCCAGGTAATTGCGCGGGCCCAGCATGATGCCCTTGCCGCCGTGCACGTCCATGGCATCGTTGGAGACGCGTCGCCCCATCTCGGTGACGTGGTACTTGAGTATCGCGGCGGGTACCGCCGGGCGCGCGCCGGCGTCGATGGCCGCCGTCGTGACGCTGCGCGCCGCGTCCATGATGTAGGTGAGCCCGACCATGCGCGCGATCGCCTGCTCGACGCCCTCGAATTTTCCGACCGGCGTGTTGAACTGGCGACGGATGCGCGCGTACGCGCCGGTGGCGTAGGTCGCCGCCTTCGCGCCGCCAGTGGCGTTCGAAGGCAGCGAGATGCAGCGCCCGACCGAAAGCTGTTCGACCAGCATGCGCCAGCCCTGCCCGGCCATCTTGACGCCGCCGATAATGCTGTCGATCGGCACGAACACGTCGCGGCCGCGAACCGGGCCGTTCTGGAACGGGATATTGAGTGGCAGGTGGCGCGTGCCGATTTCCACTCCCGGCGTGTCGCGCGCAATCAGCGCGCAGGTGATGCCGAGATCGGTTTTCCCGCCCAGGAGCCGCTCCGGGTCGTACATGCGGAACGCCAGACCGATGATGGTGGCCACCGGCGCCAGGGTGATGTAGCGCTTGGAGAAATTGAGGCGCAGCCCCAGCACCTGCTGCCCCTGCCACGGGCCGCGGCACACGATGCCGGTGTCGGGGATGGCGGCGGCGTCGGAGCCGACGCGCGGCCCGGTGAGCGCGAAGCAGGGAATGTCCTCGCCGCGTGCCAGGCGTGGCAGGTAGTGGGCCTTCTGTTCCTCAGTGCCGTAGTGGTTGAGCAGCTCCGCGGGGCCGAGTGAATTGGGGACCGCGACGGTCGAAGCGCACACGACGCTGCGGCTGGCCAGTTTGACCAGCACGCAGGAATGCGCATAGGCCGAGAAGCCCAGGCCCCCGTAGGCCTTGCCGATGATCATGGCAAAGAAGCCGCGCGACTTGAGGAAGGTCCACACCTCGGGCGGCAGGTCCGCGCGCCGATGAGTGATGTCGAAGTCATCGAGCATCCGGCACAGCTCCACGCAGGGACCGTCGATGAACGCCTGCTCTTCCGCGGACAGGCGCGCCGGCGGGTTGCTGCGCAGCTTCGACCAGTCGGGGTTGCCGCTAAACAGCTCGCCATCCCACCAGACTGTGCCGGCCTCGAGGGCCTCGCGCTCGGTGTCCGACATCGCCGGCAGCAGCCGCAGGTAGGCGCGCAGGAACGGGCGGCTGATGACCGCCTTGCGCAATGGGCGCACGTTGAGGAGCCATAGCAGCGCCAGCAGCAGCCACAGGAATCCCTGCCAGATGCCGCCCGGCCTGCCGAGCAGCATGTAGGCGGCCAGCAGCAGCGTGAAGGTCAGCGAATAGATCAGCAGCGGCAGTCGCCGGTAAGCCAGATAGATCGCCGCCAGCACGAACACCAGGGTAATCAGCGCGCCGTACATGGACACAATACTAGCCCCCGCGCCCGCAGGGTGCGAGCCTGCCGGGCGTGCGCTGAGGCGCGTGTGCGTCGGCGATCAGCCGAGTAATTCTGCCACTCCGGCGCGCTCTTCGCGCAGTTCCGCCTCGGTGGCGCTCATCCTGGCGCGACTGAACTCGTCGATGCTCAGGCCCGGCACGATCTGGTAGCGGCCGTCCCGGCAGGTTACCGGGTAGGAATAGATGATGCCCTCGCCGATGCCGTAGCTGCCGTCGGCCGGAATGCCCATGCTGACCCAGTCGTCCGCCGCCGTGCCCGCGAACCAGGTGCGCATGTGATCGAGCGCCGCCGATGCCGCCGAAGCCGCCGAGGACGAGCCGCGCGCCTTGATCACGGCGGCGCCGCGCTGCTGCACGGTGGGAATGAAGGTCTGTTCAACCCAGCTGCGCTCCACCAGACTGGGCGCGCTGCGGCCCGCCACCAGCGCGTGGCTGATGTCCGGGTACTGAGTCGCGGAGTGGTTGCCCCAGATGGTCATGCGACGGATGTCGTTGACATGGGTGCCGGTCTTCTCGGCAAGCTGCCAGAGGGCGCGGTTGTGATCGAGGCGCGTCATGGCGGTAAAGTGCCCGCCGGGCAGCTCGGGCGCGTTGCTGCGCGCGATCAATGCGTTGGTGTTGGCCGGGTTGCCGACCACCAGCACGCGTACCTGCCGGTCGGCGACCGCGTTGAGTGCCTTGCCCTGCGCCGAGAAGATCTGGGCATTGGCCAGCAGCAGATCCTTGCGCTCCATGCCCGGTCCGCGCGGACGCGCGCCCACCAGCAGCGCGGCGTGGCAGTCGCGGAACGCCACCCTGGCCTCATCGGTGGCCACGATCCTGTTGAGGGTCGGAAAGGCGCAGTCGCTCAGCTCCATCACCACGCCCGCCAGCCCCGGCAGTGCCGCCGTGATCTCGAGCAGGTGCAGGTTGACGGGCTGCTCGGCGCCCAGCATCTGTCCGGAGGCCACGCGAAAGGCGAGCGCGTAGCCGATCTGGCCGGCGGCGCCGGTAATGGCGACGTTGAGGGGCTTCTTCATGTGCTGCTCCGGGCGCGATGGCGAAAAAGAACGCTGATTCTAATGGACATGAACTATCGTTGCGATCCAATCAGACTATTGGCTCGCGGGCGCGATCGCCGGTGCACACTACGGGCAGCCGGTCTCGCGCCACCGCGCGTTTGAAGGAGTTAGCCATGCGTCACACCTGCACACCGCGCATGCCGGGACCGGCGACATTCGGATGCTGCAACACCGCCCGGCGGCCCGCGCCTTGTGAGTCCGTGAGCATCTAGAGCTGTGTATTGCGCATCACAGCGGCAGGCTGACCGGCTCGAGCTGAGCTTGCACGGCCACTGGCGGGCCGCCACGCTGCCCGACATCCAGGCGGAACTTGCCTCGGTGGACCTGCGCGGTGCCGGACAACTGCATGTCGAGGCCACCGACGCCTCCTTCGATCTGTCGGGCGCGTGGCTCCTGTACGACTACCTGACGAGCGCGACGGCGGGCGGGATCAAGGCGGATTTCGAGGGCGGCGCTCCGTCGGCGCTGCAGCTCATCGATCGCACGGTCAAGGCGGACCGCTCTGCCCCGGAGGTGCACGAGACCTCGCACACCATGTGGCTGGATCCGGCCGCGGCGGTCGAGGGGATCGGGCGGCGCGCGGTCGCCGTCTGGCGAGACCTGGAGGCCCCGCTGGGGTTTCTGGGGCGCGTCAGCGTCGTCACCGCCCATGCCGGACCGCGCGTCAAGCACTGGCGGCCCACCTCGATCGCGCGCCACGTGTATGACACCGGCATCGCCGCGATTCCGATCGTGGCGCTGATTGGCTTCCTGATCGCGGTGATCCTGGCGTACATGGGCGCACAGCAGCTGCGGAAGTTCGGTGCCGATATCTTCGTGGTTGACCTGGTGACCGTGGGAGTGCTGCGCGAACTGGGGGTGCTGCTGACGGCGATCATCGTCGCCGGCCGCTCCGGCAGCGCCTTCGCCGCGGAAATCGGCGCCATGTGCCTGAACGAGGAAGTGGACGCGCTGCGCGCCATGGGCGTGGACCCGATCGAAGTGCTGGTGGTCCCGCGGGTGCTGGGTCTGGTGATCGCGCTGCCGCTGCTGACGATCATCGCGGACGTGATCGGCCTCACCGGCGGGGCACTGTTGTGCCGCTTCCTGCTGGACATGCCGCTGACCCAGTTCCTCAACCGCGCCAATGACGCCATCGCCAGCACCACCTTCTGGGTCGGCTTGCTGAAGGCGCCGGTGTTTGCGTTGTTGATAGCGCTCGCCGGCACCTGGTGCGGTCTGCGGGTGCGCGGCTCCTCGCGCGAGCTGGGCCGCTACACGACGCTGGCCGTGGTCGAGGCGATCTTCCTGGTGATCCTGGCCGACGCCTTGTTCGCGGTGCTGTTCATGAAGATGGACATCTGATGGGCGCGGTGATCGAAGTGCGCGGCCTGTCCAACGGTTTCGGCCGGCAGATCGTGCATCGGAACCTGGACCTGACGGTGGAGGAGGGCGAGGTGTTCGGCATCGTCGGCGGCTCCGGCGCCGGCAAGTCGGTACTGCTGCGTACCATTCTCGGACTGCAGACGCCACGCGCCGGCACCGTTAAGCTCTACGGGCGCGACATCACCCGCATGAACAGCCGCGAACTGCGCAGCGTCAAGGTCGGCTACGGCGTGACCTTTCAGGAAGGCGCGCTGTTCAGCGCGCTGACGGTGCTGCAGAACATCCAGCTGCCGATGATCGAGCACCTGCAGCTGCCCCGGCGGATGCTCGATGAGCTGGCGCTGCTCAAGCTCAAGCTGGTCGGGCTGAGGCCCGACGCCGCCCGCAAATTCCCCTCGCAGTTGTCCGGCGGCATGGTCAAGCGCGCCGCGCTGGCGCGGGCGCTCGCCCTCGATCCGCCGCTGCTGCTGCTGGATGAGCCGACATCGGGGCTCGATCCCATCGGTGCCCAGGCCTTCGACGAGCTGGTCAAATACCTGCAGCGCGAGCTGCAGCTTACCGTGGTCATGATCACGCACGACCTCGACACGCTGTTCGGGATCTGCACGCGCGTCGGCGTGCTGGTCGATGGGCGTATGATCAGCGACACATTGGCAAACATCGCCCGCAATCCGCAGCCCTGGATTCATGCATACTTCCAGGGCCCGCGGGCGCAGCGCCGGAGAGTTGATCATGGAGCGTGAGGCCAATTACGTCGCCGTCGGCGCCTTTGTGCTGCTGGTCCTGGCCATGGGCGCGCTGTTTGTCTACTGGTACAGCGACGCCCGCGACCAGCGTGACTTCAAACGCTACGAAGTGTACTTCGACGGCAGCGTCAGCGGCCTGGCGGTGGGTGGCCAGGTGCGTTACCTGGGCGTGGACGTCGGCCGGGTGGTGCGCATCACCCTGGATCACCGTGCGGCCGATCGCGTCCAGGTGCTCGTCGACATCGACGCCAGCGCCCCGATCTCCGAGCGCACGCTCGCGCAACTGTCGCTGCAGGGCGTGACCGGGCTGCTGTTCATCGATCTGTTTCAGCAGCATCCGGGCGCACTGCCCGAGCGCCTGATGGAGCCGGTCGCGAGCGAGCACTATCCGGTCATCCGATCGGTACGCTCGAATTTCGACATATTCCTGAGCGGCCTGCCGCAGGTGGCCGGCCAGATCGGCGAACTGGCGACCCGCGGCAACAAGGTGCTGTCCAACGACAACCTGGCCGCCTTCAACCGCCTGGTCGCGAACCTCGATCGCGCCGGCGCCAAGCTTCCACAGGCGGCGCGCGATGCCGCCGAACTCATCGCCCAGCTGCGCGAGGCGACCGCGGCCAGCCGGGAGCTGATCGCCAAGATCAACGCCGCCGCCGAAACGGCGGGACCCGACCTGGTGGCCACGATGGCGCGGCTGCGCGTTTCGGCCGACCACCTGGCCTCGGCCAGCGAGCAGCTCGACGGCCTGCTGACCGAAGACCGCGGTGCGCTGCACGGCTTTGTGCAGCAGAGCCTGCCGCAGATCGACGCGCTGGTGCGCGACAGCCGTGACGCCGCGCGCGAGCTCGAGCGGCTGTCGAGGAGCCTGCGCGAAAACCCGGCGCAGATGTTGTACCAGCCGCCCAGCGCCGCCGTGGAGATTCCGAAATGACGTTCAAGATGCGAAGCGCCCGGGTACTGGCCGCCGGCGCATTGCTGGCGCTCGCCGGCTGCGGGGGATTGCACAGCGATCAGCCGCCGGTGCAGGTCTACACGCTCGATCCGGTGTCCGCGGAGTCCAGGCCCGAGCCCGCCAGCGGCGCCGCCAGCCTGCTGGTGCTGCGGCCGCAAGCGGCACCGGGCCTTGATACCGAGCACATCGCGCTCCGGCGCAGCGCGCAACGCCTGGATTATTACGCGGCCAGCCGCTGGCCGGCGCCGCTCCCGGAGTTCCTGCAGTCCCTGGCGATCGAGGCGCTCCGGGCCTCGGGAAAATTCCGCAGCGTGCAGCCCGACCGCGGGGCCTTCGCCGGCGATGAGGTGCTGCAGATCGAAATCCGCCGCTTTCAGGCCGAATACGCGGGCGAGGGAGCCCCGGTGGTGCACGTGCAGTTGCTGGCGACGCTGGGCCACCGCAATGATCGCTCGGTGACGGCCAGTGTCAGCGCCGACAGTTCCGTGCCGGCCGCCGAAAACCGCATGCAGGCGGTGATCGCCGCCTTTCAGAGCGCTACCGCGACGGCACTCACGGACCTGGCCGCGCGCCTGCCGCCCTAGCGCATCGTCACCAGTTCCTCGGCGGAGGTCGGGTGGATCGCGACGGTGTCGTCGAAGTCCCGCTTGGTGGCGCCCATGCGCAACGCCACCGCAAACCCCTGCAGCATCTCGTCGGCCCCGGGGCCGATGATGTGTACGCCGACCACCTTTTCATCCGCGCCGGCGGTCACGAGCTTCATCAGGGTCTTGGGTTTGCGGGCGGTGATCGCGTGATACAGCGGCACGAAACTTCGGGTGTAGACCTTGACCGACGCACCGTGCCGGCGCTGCGCCTCGGCCTCGGAAAGCCCGACGGTGCCGATCGGCGGATGGCTGAAGATCACGGTCGGGATATTCTCGTAATCCAGCCGGCGCCCTGCCTGGCCCCCAAACACCCGATCGGCCAGGCGCCGGCCGGCCGCGATCGCCACCGGGGTCAGCTGCACGCGGCCGGTCACATCGCCGATCGCGTACAGGCCCGGAACATTGGTTTCCTGGTAGGGGTCGGTGTGCACGAAGCCGGCCGCGTCGCGCGCCACGTGCAGTGGTTCCAGACCGAGACCCGATACCGCCGCAATCCGGCTGATGGCCCACAGCACGCAGTGGAACGGACCCAGCCGCCGTCCATCGGCCAGTTCGAGCGTCAGTTGCCCGGCGGCATCCCGCACCAGGGCAGTGGGCACGGCCTGGGTGGTGATCTCGACTCCCTCGGAGCGCATCGTCTCGTGCAGATGCTCGCCTATGAAGGGTTCGAAGGACCGCAGGAACCGATCGCCGCGCAGCGCGACGCTGAGTTTGGAGCCTAGGGCCGAGAACACGCCGGCCAGCTCCACCGCCACGTAGCCGCTGCCGCATATCGCGATGCTGGCCGGGCGCTCCGGCAGCTCGAAGAATCCGTCCGAGGTGATGCCGTGCGCGGCGCCGGGGATCGACGGCACCACCGGGTGCCCGCCGGTGGCCAGCACGATGTGCGCGGCCCGGTATTCCTGGTCCGCGGCCTCCACGCTGCGCGCGCCGGTCAGCCGGGCCCGGGCGCGCACCAGCGTCACGCCACGGCGTTCGAGATTGCCGGCATAGATGCCGTTGAGCCGCTCGATGTAGGCATCGCGCTTGCGCTTGAGCAGCGCCCAGTCGTGACGCAGCAGCGTCAGGTCAAATCCGTAATCGTGGGCGTCGTGTGCGGCGTGCGCCAGCTGCGCGGCATTCCACATCACCTTCTTGGGCACGCAGCCCACGTTCACGCAGGTGCCCCCGAGCCGGTGCGATTCGATCACCAGCGCGCGCGCGCCGTGGTCCGCGGCGCGCTGCGCGCACGCCAGCCCACCGCTCCCGCCGCCGATGACTATCAGGTCGAATTCCGCCGCCATACTATGCACTCGCTCCCCAGGCCGCTCGCCCGGCGGGATGTTCCTATTCAGCCCGGGCTCTGGCAGTCTAGCCGCATGTCAATCGCCACCCAGCCGGCCGCCGCGCCGGCCAATCCGCTGCTCGCCGGCGCGACGCTCCCGCGCTTCGCGGATATCCGGCCCGAGCACGTGGAACCGGCGGTCCGCCAGTTACTCGACGAGGGCCGCGAGCGCGTGGCGGCCATCGCCACGCTCCGGCCGCCGAGTTTCGCCAGCGTGGTCGTGCCGCTCGAGGAGCTGCGCCATCGGCTGGCGAGAGTCTGGTCACCGGTCGGGCATCTCAATGCGGTGATGAATTCCGAGGCGCTGCGCGCGGCCTATACCGCCTGCCTGCCGCTGCTGTCAGAGTACTACACCGACCTGGCGCAGAGCGAGCCGCTCTATCGCGCATACCAGTATATCTGCGAACACGAGGCGGCGAGCCTCGACCCGGTGCAGCGGGCGGTGCTCGAGCATGCGCTGCGCGACTTCCGCCTGGCGGGAGTGGCGCTGGACCCCGAGCGCAAGTCGCGCTTCAAGGCCGTGATGAGCGAGCTGTCGCTGCTGCAATCCAGATTCGAGGAGCAGGTGCTCGACGCCACCAACGACTGGTCGCACCACCTCACCGACGAGGCGCAGCTCAAGGGCATCAACCCGGGTATCGTGGCGCAGGCGGCGCGGCGCGCCGCGGCGCAGGGCGTGCCGGGCTGGGTTCTGGGGCTCGATCAGCCCACCTACGTCGCCGTGATCACGGACGCGGAATCAGCGCCGTTGCGGCGCGTGTTCTACGAAGCCTGGGCCACCCGCGCCTCCGACCGCGGCCCCAGCGCGGGGCGCTTCGACAACACGCCGGTCATGGAAGACATCCTCAGGCTCCGCCATGAGGCGGCGCGGCTGCTCGATTTCAAGTCCTATGCCGAATACGCCCTCGCCGATCGCATGGCGCACACCGTGCCCGAGGTAGTCGCTTTTCTGCGGCAGCTGGCGGCGGCCGCGCGCGCCAGCGCGGTGGCCGAGCTGGCCGAGCTCGAGGCCTACGCCGGGCGGCCGCTGGATGCCTGGGACATCACCTATTATTCCGAGCGCCTGCAGCAAAACCGTTTTCAGGTATCGCAGGAGGAATTGCGCGAGTACCTGCCGCTGCCACGCGTGCTCGAAGGCCTGTTCGGGGTTGCCGAGCGCCTCTACGGCGTCCATATCCAGGAGCGCAGCGGCGTGCCGCTGTGGCATCCGGACGTGCGCTACTTCGAAGTGCGCTCCCCGGACGGCGCGCCGCTGGCCAGTTTCTACCTTGACGCCTACGCGCGTCCCAACAAGCGCAGCGGCGCCTGGATGGACGACTGCGTCGGGCGCATGCAGCTGCAGGGTGCGCTGACGTTGCCGGTCGCCTACCTGGTCTGCAATTCACTGCCGCCGCAGGATGGCTGGCCGGCGCTGCTGACGCACGACGACGTGGTGACGCTGTTCCATGAGTTTGGGCACGGCCTGCACCACATGCTGACGCGCATTGGTTATCCGAGCATCGCGGGGATCAACGGCGTCGCCTGGGACGCGGTCGAGCTGCCCAGCCAGTTCATGGAGAACTACGCCTGGCTGCCGGAAGTGCTGGCGCAGATCGGCGCCCACGCCAGGAGCGGGGAGCCCATACCGGAGGCCAAGCAGCGCCAGCTCATCGCCACGCGCAGCTTTCACGCCGGACTGCAGACCCTGCGGCAGGTGGAATTCGCGCTGTTCGACATGCGCCTGCACGCGGAGTACGACCCGGCGCGCGGCGCCAACGTCTATCCGCTGCTGGCCGAGGTGCGCGCCGAGGTCGCGGTCACGCGCATCCCGGAATGGAACCGCTTTCCCCACAGCTTCACGCATATCTTTGCCGGCGGCTATGCGGCCGGCTATTACAGCTACAAGTGGGCCGAGGTGCTGGCCGCCGATGCCTTTGCGGCCTTCCGCGTGCCCGGCGCCTTCGACCGTGCCACCGCGCGGCGGTTTCTGGACGCCATCCTGGCGCGCGGCGGCAGCCGCGATCCGCTCGAGTCCTTCATCGAGTTCCGCGGCCGCAAGCCGGAGATCGGGCCGCTCCTGGAGCTGCACGGCATCGCCCAGCCCAAGGCGGCGTAACGGCCGGTTCCGTGCGCATCGCCACCTGGAACGTCAACTCGCTGCGCGTGCGGCTCCCGCAACTGCTCGAGTGGCTGCGGGCCCACTCGCCGGAAGTGGTGGCCCTGCAGGAAACCAAGCTCCTGGACGAGGCCTTCCCGGTCGCCGAGCTGGCGGCGGCGGGCTACCGCAGCGTGTGGTCCGGCCAGAGGAGCTACAACGGCGTGGCCCTCCTGGCGCGCGATGATCCGGCCGACGTGCTGCGCGACATGCCCGGGTACGACGATCCGCAGCGACGGGTGCTCGCGGCGAACATTGCCGGCGTGCGCGTGATCAACGTGTACGTCCCCAACGGCCAGAGCGTGGGCTCGGACAAGTACCTGTACAAGCTCGGATGGTTCCGTGCGCTGTGCCGCTGGCTGCGCCAGGAACTCGCCGCGCATCCGCACCTCGTGGTGCTCGGCGACTTCAACGTCGCGCCGGAAGACCGCGACGTCCACGACCCGGCGGCCTGGGTGGGGTCGGTGCTGGTCAGTCCCGACGAGCGCGCGGCGCTGCAGGCGGCCCTCGACCTCGGGCTCATCGACGTGTTCCGCCGCTTCGAGCAGCCGCCACGCTCCTATAGCTGGTGGGACTACCGCGCCGGCGCCTTCCAGAGAAATAACGGCCTGCGCATCGATCTGCTGCTGGCCACGCCGGCACTGGCCGAGCGCTGCACCGCCTGCACCATAGATCGTGAACCACGCCGCGTCGCGCAGGCTTCCGATCACGCGCCGGTGATCGGCACGTTTGACATATAGACCGTCCGCACCGCCCGGCGTCGCCCTGCGCGGGCCCATAACTGTGCGGCAGGTCGCTGGCACCGCTGGGGCAGCTCGCCTAAACTGTTGGTTCCATGGGATCCGCGGAAAACGAGCGCCCAGTCGGGCCGCCGGCCAGTGCTGGCATAACCACCGTCCGGCGGAGTGACTTCGACATCACCAATACGGTGCGGGTGAGTTCGCCGCCCGCGGTGCTGCAGGCCATCGAACAGCTGTTCGCGGCCACCTGGCCGGAAGCCTCGACCGAGGCCCTGCGCCATGCCATCGTGCAGTTCGACGACATGTTCTCCGGGCGCACGCCGGGCTATGCCGGCGTCGACACGGTGTACCACGACCGCCAGCACACGCTCGATGTGACGCTCACCATGGCGCGGCTGTGCGCCGGCTACGAGCGGCAGGTGGATCCGCTGTGGAAGCTGGGCGCGCCGCGCGCCATTGCCGGCGTGGTCATGGCGCTCTTCCATGACGTGGGGTACCTGCGCCGCACCACGGACACCGCGCAGCGCAACGGCGCCGAATTTACCAGCACGCACGTTTCCCGCGGCATCGAATTCCTGCGTGGCTATCTGCCGCAGATCGGCCTGGAGGAGTGGGTGGAGCCGGCCGGCCAGATACTGCATTTTACCGGCTACGAGGTGCCGTTCAGCGAACTGGTGCTGCAGGACGCGCGCGACGTGCGCCTCGGGCACCTGCTGGGTACCGCCGACATGATCACCCAGATGGCCGATCGCTGCTACCTGGAGAAGTGCCGCGATCGCCTGTACCCGGAATTCGTGCTGGCCGGCATGGCCCTGCCCTACAGCAATGCCAGCGCCGAGAAGGTGCGCTACGCCTCCGGCGTGGACCTGCTGCGCCACACGCCCGGATTCGTCGCCGAGACCCGCAGCAAGCGCCTGGACGGCGAGTTCAACCGCGCCTATCGCTACCTCGAGGTCCTGTTCGACGGCCGCAACCCGTACATGGAATCGATCGAGCGGAACCTGAGTTTCCTCGCGCAGGTGTTGCGGAGCGAAAGCTGGCGGATGCTGCGCCGTAATCCGCCGCTGTATGCGGCCGATCCCAACGCCCTGACCGAAGTGCGCGGGCAGATGCTCGGCTACTTCAAGCGAGCCTGGCTCCGCGACTGAGCGCCCGCGCCGCCAGCGCGGCCGCCGGCGCCGGCGCCACCGCGGCGACGTAGCGCTCGTACAGTCGCGGCAACTCCCCGAGCACCGTCTCGCGGCCCGCCAGCCCGGCGCCAGCGAGCGCCTCGCTGAGCAGGTCGACGCTCATCGCCGCGAGCGCCGGTCCGGCCACGGGCGCGAAACTCAGGTGCCAGGGCTCCGGCTGGACGCCGCCTCGATAGCGGTCGTAGGGCAGAAAGAAGCCGTAGTGGTGGGCGTGGCCGCCGAGCCAGGAGGACAGTCGCGCGTAGCGGCCGCCGGGCCCGTAGTCGGTGCTCAGCAGCTCCACGCGCGCGCCCGTTTCCAGTGCGCTGCGGTCGATCACATCGAAGTCGCTCCCCCAGTGATGGCGGCTGGCGCCCGGGAGCGCCGACCACACCAGTATCGCCGCGACGCGCTCGGCCTCGTTCAGCTCGGCGGCCTGCAGGGGCGTATTCTCGGCGCTCAGCAGCGCCCGGGCGCCCGAGAACTTGTCGTTCCAGATGGCGAGCTGGCGCGCAAAGTCCCGAAATCCCGACACCGCGTGCAACTCGATGCCCGCCTCTCGCGCCGCCCCGCGCAGCGCCAGCAACGCGCTGGCGGCCTGCGGGTGCAGCACGCAACCGAGCTCGGCCACCGACTGCACGTGCGTGCTCGCCCGGCCGGTGAGCTCGAGGCGCGAGAGCGCCGGCACCGAGGGGGCGGATTTGGTGCTTTGCTCGCTCATGGGGCATGATTCTATGCTGCAAAACAGGGGAGGCGCGTGCGCAGTCTGCAACTTACCAGCCGGAACGTAGCTGCGCTGTCCCTGGCGCTGGCGCTGGGGGGCTGGGTGGCGATCGCGCTGGTGCGGCCCCTGGATGCGGGGCCGATGATCTGGCTCGCGGGCCTGCTCACCCTGGCCGGGGCTTCGGCCGCCGCGTTCTGGTCATGGCGGGAACGGCAACGCCTGCAGGATGGCGTCGAGCAGCTCATCGGCGCCTTCGAGCGCCTGGGACGCGGGGAATTTTCACAGCCCGCGGACGGCGGCCTGGCGGGTCATCTGGGCAGGCTGCAGCGGGCGCTCGAGCGCACGCGCGTCGCACTGAACGAGACCACCTACAGCCGCGATTACCTCGACAGCGTGCTCAACAGCATGAGCGACAGCGTGTTCGTGGCCTCGCCGGACGGCGTGATAGGCCTGGTCAACGAGGCCGCGCGCCGCCTGACGGGATTTGCCGCCGAAGAGCTGATCGGCACCCACGTCGCGGCGTTGCTGGCCGCGGCCGGCGAAGGCGGCGGCGATCCGCTCATCGCCGCGCGCGACGCGGGTGAGACGGTGCTGCGCACCCGGGCGGGCCAGACCATACCGGTGTCGTTCGTGGTTTCCTCGGTGGCCAGCACCGACGCGCAGTTCGCCGGCGATATCTACGTGGCGCGCGACATCACCGAGCGCAAGCGCGCGGAGCGGCGCATTCGCTACCTGGCCCGCTACGACGCGCTCACCAAGATCCCCAATCGCATGCAGTTTCAGCACCTGCTGCAGCAGGCGATTGCGCGCGCGCGGCGCGTCGGCCAGGGCGTGGCACTGCTGTACATCGACATGGACCATTTCAAGGAGGTGAACGACACCTTCGGCCATGCCTCGGGCGACCGCGTGCTCGAGGCGCTCACCGAGCGGCTGACGCGGGTGCTGAGCAGCGAGTCGGTGCTGGGGCGGCTGGCGGGCGACGAGTTTGCGCTGTTCGTCGACGGCCTGAGCAGCGATGCCCAGGAGACCAGCGAGCAGGTCTCGCAGCTGGCGCGCACCGTGCTCGACACCGCCGGCGCCGCGTTCCACATCAACCAGCAGGAAGTATTCCTGACCGTCAGCATCGGCATCGCCCTGTGCCCGCGCGACGCCGACAACGTCATCGACCTGATACGCAATGCCGACGCCGCCATGTACCACTCCAAGCAGAACGGCGGCAATACCTTCGCCCATTACTCCCAGGAGATGAACGCGGCGGCGGTCGAGCGGCTGATGCTGCGCAGCAAGCTGCGGCGCGCCGTGGAACGCGACGAATTCCTGGTGCACTACCAGCCCAAGATCAACCTGCGCGACGGCCGCATCGTCGGCGCCGAGGCGCTGCTGCGCTGGCGCCTGCCGGGGCACGGCGACATACCGCCCTCGCAGTTCATCCCGATGGCCGAAGAGAACAACCTCATCAGCGACATCGGGGAATGGGTGCTGGAGCGGGTGTGCCTGGACCTGAACCTGCTGCGCGGCGCGATCGGCGAGCCCGGGCGCATCGCGCTCAATCTCTCGCTCAAGCAGCTGCGGCACGCTGGCTTCATCCTCAACTGCCGGTCGCTGTTCGAGCGCCACAACGTGCCGCCGCAGAGCCTGGAGCTGGAGATTACCGAGAGCACCCTGATGGCCGATCCGCGCCGCACCGTGCAGATGCTCGATCAGCTGGCCGCCATGGGCATGCACCTGTCGATCGACGATTTTGGCACCGGCTACTCCTCGCTCTCGGCGCTGCAGCAGTTTCCGATTGGCTCGCTCAAGATCGACCAGTCGTTCATTCGCGACCTGACCGACGATCCGGCCGACGCGACGCTGGTGCGCACCATCATCGACATGGGACACGGCCTGGGCCTGCAGGTCGTGGCCGAGGGTGTCGAGAAGCTGAGCCAGGTACAGGCACTGCGCCTGTGGGGTTGCGACGTGGCGCAGGGCCGGCTGTTCGGCGATCCGGTGGGCATCCACGAACTGCTGGCGCAGATGCGCGCCCAGCAGACCGGCCGGCCCGCGTTTGCCGCCATGATCGCCGCCTCGCCGGGCGACGCGCTCACCGCCTAGAACTACCCGCCAAGCACGGCCCCGTCGCGGCATGTGTCAATTCAGGTGGCGAGATTTTCGGCGGCAAAGTCCCAGTTGATCAGCTTGCCCAGCACCGCGCTCACATGATCCGCCCGGCGATTCTGGTAATCGAGATAGTAGGCGTGCTCCCACACGTCGATCGTCAGCAGTGGCTTGTGACCTTTGCTCAGCGGGGTATCCGCGTTGCCGGTCTTGGCCACGGCGATGGCGCTGCCGTCCTGCACCAGCCACGCCCAGCCGCTGCCAAATTGCGTGGTCGCCGCGCTCAACAATTGCTCGCGGCAGGAGTCAACGCTGCCGAAGGAGGCCTCGATCTTCTGCTTCAGGGCGGGGGGCGGATCGCCGCCTCCGCGGGGCTTGAGACTGCGCCAGTAGAAGCTGTGATTCCAGTGCTGGGCGGCGTTGTTGTACACGGCAGTCCGGTCCGGCACACCGTAGCAGGCGGCAATGATCTGCTCGAGTGGCATGGTGGCAAAGGGCGTTCCGACCACTGCCTTGTTGAGGTTGTCCACGTAGGCCTGGTGGTGCTTGCCATGATGGAAGCTGAGCGTGTTGGCCGATATCACCGGGTCCAGGGCATCGTCCGGGTAGGGGAGCTTCGGCACGCTAAATGGTCCGGCCGGCACCGGCGCTGCCGCCGGCGGCGGCTCGGCAGCGCGCGCCCGGCCGGGCGCGCCGAGCACGGCCACTCCTCCGGCCGCGGCCAGCAGCAGCTCGCGACGGCTGTAACGGGGCGGATCGGCATGCTTGTCGGTGGCCATGGTGCAAGCCTCGCGGTGGGTGAATGACCGATGCTACCCCCGCAGATTACGCGAATCAAAGTCCGCGGCGCCGGCGGGCGCGCCGTGGCGCGTACTGCGGTGGGGGCTGGTTGAGGCGATTCAGATAATCGCGGTGCTCGGCGGGCCGCAGCCGCGCCCAGTCGACCTTTTCGTTCCAGGTGCCGCGCAGCTCGCGGTCACTGACCGTGACCTCGCGGCCGAGCGGCGGACCGCGCCGGGTCGCAAGGCGGGTGGTCCGGCCGTGGCGCAGCAGTTCCACCAGCGCGCGCGCCACGCTGGCGCTGCGCGGCAGGGCGCTGTGTTCGCAGCGCACGTAGTAGTTGTCGCATCCGTCCAGCTGCGCACTGGCGAGCGGCACGGTGCCGTCGCCGGCGTCGCCGACCCGATAGTGAAAGTCGTCGTCGGCGAGCCGCAGAGCCACGACCGTGCGCTGGTGCGTTCCGCTGATGGCGATGCAGCGCGCGTCGCTCGACGGTAGTGCGGCGACGAATGCGCGCGCGTCACGCAGCAACTCGCGGTCGGGCTGCGGACCGGAGCCGGGCCACTGTCCGGACTCGAACAGGTCCGCGCCGGCGCTCAGCTGGCCGGTGGGCAGGAGCTGGTAGATGCTGGGGAAGGTGCTGAACACGCGCGTCGCCAGGGTTTCTGCGTCGTGGAGACGGTCGAGCGCCGCCAGGCGGCGCACCACGGGATAAGTGCCGCGAATCGCCTGCACCGCGCCGAATGAGCCGCTGTGCGGGGTTCCCAGGGTGATCAGGCGGCGCACGCGCTCCAGGCCGGGCAGGCGCAGCGCGCCGCGCGCGATCAGGCCGCCCATGCTGTGGGCCACGATGGCGATGCTGGGGGCCGGATCGGCGCACAGCCGCACGGACAGCGCGTGTGCCAGTTCGCGCAGGTTGCTGCGCCAGTCGTAGTCGTGCATCACCACGGTGTAGCCGGCCGCCCGCAGTCGCAATTGCAGGAGCAAGTAGCTGTAGGGAATGGCCCCGAGCGGCTGCAGCCCGGTGCCGGCGGACAGGCGCATCCGTTCCAGCCCGCCAGCGATGATGTCCTGCGGATCGAGCCACAGCAGATCGGCCGGGGCGGGCGCGGCGCGCGGCCCGCCGAGCTGCGTGCCCATGATGCCGGGCAGGACATAGACGGGCTCGGCAGAATGGCGCCGGACGCGCTGTGCGCGGCGGGCGAGGGCGGCCAGCAGGGCGTATTCGGAGGCGCCGAACACGGCCGTCAGTTCCCGCCGCTCCGCGCCGCTGGCCAGCAGCTCGGACAGCTCGGCATCGCTCCGACGCAGGCGATCGTAAATGGAGACGCCGGCGGCGAGGGCCTCGTTCACGCGCCCGACCGGTCGCGCCGCGCCTGGCCGGGCCGGACCCGTAAACGGCACGCTGCCGCCGCGCGGCCCGCGCACGCCGCCCGAGGGTGCAGGTTCTGGAGAGTGCGCTTGGTCACAGGTACCGCCGGAAGCCTGGTCGGCCGTGATTATAGATTCAATCGGCGCGTGCCAGCGGGCGGCGTCGGCGCCGCGGCGCCGCGCGCGCCCGCCGGCACGGCCGGAGTCCGGAACATTCGCGTATCGTTGGCGTCAGAGTTACGATCTGGAACCCCGCCGGAGAGCCCGTGCAGATACTGCTGATTGAAGACGACGTCGAGGCCGCAAGCCACGTGAGCAGTGGCCTGCGCGAAGCCGGTTACGCGGTCAAGCACTGCGGCGACGGGGCGACGGGCCTGGCCGCGGCGCGCGCGGCGCGCTACGACCTGCTGATCGTCGATCGCATGCTGCCGCAGATGGACGGGCTGGCGCTGGTCGCGGCGCTCCGCCAGGCCGAGGTGCCGACGCCGGTGCTGGTCCTCAGCGCGCTCGGCACCATTGACGATCGCGTCGAGGGATTGCGCGCCGGTGGCGATGATTACCTGGTCAAGCCGTTCGCGTTTGCCGAGCTGCTGGCGCGGGTCGAAGCCCTGCTGCGGCGGGCCTCGGGTGACAACCGCCACGTGGGCACGCTGCGCGTGGCCGACCTGGAGATCAACACGCTGGCGCGGCGGGTCACGCGCGCCGGGCGCAACATTGACCTGACCACCAAGGAATTCCAGCTGCTCGAATACCTGGCGCGGCGCGTCGGCCAGATCGTCACCCGCACCATGCTGCTTGAGTCGGTCTGGAATCTGCAGTTCGATCCGCAGACCAATCTCATCGACGTGCACATGAGCCGCCTGCGCCAGGCCATCGACCGGGACTTCAGTCCGCCGCTCCTGCACACGGTGCGCGGTTCCGGATACTGCATCCGGGATCCTGGGGAGACGGCTTGAGCCGACCGCGGCTGTTTTCCTCCAGCGCGCGGCTGGCCATCTGGTACATGTGCGGCGTCACGATCGGCGTCAGCGCCCTGCTGCTCAGCGTCTACCTGCTGACCCAGCGGGCCATGGAGCGCTCGGTCGATCTGGTGGTCGAGACCGAGATCGAGTCGCTGCGCGAGGACTATCGGAGCGGTGGCCGCAAGCGGCTGATCGACGTGCTCGACAAGCGCACCGACGACTGGGGCCGGCTGGGCGCCGCCTACCTGCTGATCGACAAGCAGGGCACGCCGCTGGCGGGCAATCTCCCGGCATGGCCGACCATGTCCAACTCGGTGGGCGCCTGGCGCGAATTCGAGATCACCGTCAACGAGCAGGGCCGCGCCGTCAACCACCCGGTGCGCGCCGCGGTCGTGGCGCTCGACGGCAACCGCCTGCTGGTAGGCACCGACGTGTCCGAGCGGCGCCGCTTCACGGAGCGCCTGCGCGCCATGACGTTCTGGGGCATAGGACTGACGGCCGCGCTGATCGCAATCACCGGATGGTGGTTCAGTCGCCGGCTGGCCGCGCGCGTGCGCGCCATCGCCGAGGCCTGCGAGAGCATCATCTCCGGTGACCTGACGCGCCGCCTGCCGCTCGGCCGGAGTGCCGACGAATTCAATCAGCTCTCCGGCACGGTCAACGGCATGCTCGATCGCATCGAGCAACAGACCAGCGCCGTGCGCGTTACCTTTAACAGCGCCGCCCACGACCTGCGCGCGCCGCTGTACCGGATGCGGGCGCGGCTGGAGACCACTCTGCAGGGCGAGGTCGCAGAAAGCGCCGCCGGCCGCGCGGTCCAGGCGACGCTGGATGATCTCGAGCGTGTGCAGCGCACCCTGGCCACGCTCCTGCAGATTGCGCAGGCCGAAGCCGGCGGGGGCGCCGTGCCCCCCGAGCGCGTCGACCTGGCGCAGATGGCCACGGAACTGGGCGAGCTCTACGCGCTCGAGGCGCGCGAGCGCGGCCTCACCTTGCGCGTGGCGGCGGCCGGGCCGGCCAACGTGAACGGCCACCGGCAGTTGCTCGCGCAGCTGCTCACCAACCTGCTGGAAAATGCCATCAAGTACGTGCCCGCAGGCGGCAGCGTCGATCTGCAGGTCGCCGACCGCGACGCGCAGGTGGTCCTGAGCGTCAGCGACGACGGGCCCGGCATCCCGGAGATGGCCCAGGGCGCCATGCTGCTGCCGTTTCGGCGCCTGGAGCGGGACCAGGGGGCTCCGGGCAGCGGCCTGGGCTTGAGCCTGGTGGCCGCGGTCGTGCGCCTGCATCACGGCCAGCTGGAGCTGCGCAGTACCGAGCCCGGCCTGAGCGTGCGCTGCAGTTTTGCCGCGGCCGCCTAGGCACGACACGTGCGCCTGCCGATGCGCCTGCCGCACGCTGCCCGGATGAACCGCCCCTGCCGCCCGCTGCGCGTGCGGATCGGAGCCCGGCTGCGCACGGCCACGCTGGCCCTGGCGCTGCTGCCCGCGGCGGCACCGCTCCGAGCGGCGGACTGGCAGGTGCATGACGACGAGGGACAGCTCGTGTCGCTCCCGGCCCCGCCCCAGCGCATCGTCAGCCTTTCGCCGGGCGCCACGGCGATGTTGTTTGCCGCCGGCGGCGGCCGGCGCGTCGTCGGCACCCCGGAATTCTCGGTCGAGCCCGAGTCGGCGCGTCGCATCGCGCGCATCGGCGACAGCCACGGCTTTGACGTCGAGCGCATCCTGGCGCTCCATCCCGACCTCATCGTCGCCTGGACGGGCGGCGTGTCCGCGGCGCAGCTGCAGCCGTTCCTGCGCGCCGGGCTCCCGGTGTACCGCCATCGCGTGGTACGTCTCGACGACCTGCCGGGCGCCATCGAGCGCCTCGGCGTGCTCCTGCATACTGAGAGCGAAGCCCAGCAGGCGGCGCGCGCGCTGGCCGCGCGCATTGCCGCGATCCGGGCCCGTTACGGCCGCGCCCACGCGCCGCGCCTGCTGCTGCAGGTCTGGGATCGGCCGGTGTACACCCTGGGGGGAGGCCAGATCATTTCCGACGCCGCCGAAGCCTGCGGCTACAGCAACGTGTACGCGGAGCTGCGCGACGCCGCGCCGGCCGTGTCGCTCGAGTCCATCGCCGCGCGCGATCCGGACGTCATACTGGTGCTCGCGGCGGATGCCCAGAGCGCGCGGCAGTGGGCCGATCATTGGCAATCGCTCCCGGCGCTGCGCGCCGTGAGGAACCAGCGCGTGATCAGTTTCCTCGATGCGCGTCTGAGCCGTATGGGCCCCGAGGTGGTCAGCGCCACTGAAGCCTTGTGCACGACCCTTGCGAGCCGCACGGCGCGCCGGCCCTGAGGCCCGGGCGGCGCCTGATGCCCGGGGTGGCAAGACGCCCCTGGCCATCCTGCCGACTGCCGCGGGCCGGAGTGCAAGAAGTCCTGGCCCAGTACACTCCCTTGACGCCCGCCGCGGGCTGTCGCCATACTCGCCCGGTATGCGCACTTCCGCCCATTCCGCCGCACCCCATCGGTGGTGGCCCTGCTCCAGCAACGGAGCGGGCCCTGGGCATTCTTCGATCAATTCCTAAATTCTCCCGAACGCCAGGTCCATCTCCGGAACTTCGCCGGGATGGGTCTATTTGGATGCAAGTTGTTGAATGAAGCCGCCTTTTGACATAGCTGGGGATCTGGACACGCCGGTGTCGGCGTACGCGAAGCTGGCGGCATTCCGGCCGCGCTTTCTGCTCGAGAGCGTGGAAGGAGGCGAGCGGCTCGGGCGCTACTCCTTTATTGGTTTCGGTGACGCGCTCGAAGTGCGACTCGACGAGCGCAGCTTCAGCATCGGCTCCGAGCAGCTGCCGGTACCGCGCACCGCTGAGGAACTGCTGGCCGCCCTGCGCAGGGCGCTGGCCGCCGCTCCGCGCCCGCTGCCCGAACTCGGGACCGTGCCGCTCGCCGGCGGGCTGGTCGGCTACACCTCCTACGACGTGGTGCGCTACTTCGAGCGCCTGCCGAGCCTTGCCGCGCCACTGCCCCATGCGCCGCCGCTCCTTCACTATCTGGCGCCGCACTCCCTGCTGGTGTTCGACCACCTGACCCGGGCCATCGCGCTGCTGCACGCGGGGAGCGCCGCCGAGCGCAGCGCGCTGCGGAGCGAAGTGATCCGGGCATTGCGCGGGCCGATGCCTGCCACGGCCAGGGGCGGCGGCGGCTATCGGCCGCCGCAGGCGGCGCTGAGCCGCGCCGCCTACCTGTCGGGCGTGCGGCGCGCGCAGGAATACATCGCCGCCGGCGACGCGTATCAGCTGGTGTTGTCGTCGCGCTTCTCGGGGCTGCACGAGCTCGACCCCTTCCAGGCCTATCGCGCCCTGCGACTCGTCAATCCCTCGCCGTACATGTTCTATTGCGAACTCGGCGCGCTCACCGTGGTGGGCTCCTCGCCCGAGGCGCTGGTCAAGCTCACCGGCGGGCAGGCCGAGCTGCGCCCGATCGCCGGCACGCGCGAGCGCTCCGGCGAGGCCGAGCTCGACGCGGCGCGGGCGGCAGAATTGCTCGCCGATCCGAAGGAAAATGCCGAGCACGTCATGCTCGTCGATCTGGCGCGCAATGACCTGGGGCGGGTCGCCTGCGCCGGCAGCGTGCGCGTCGAACCGTACCGCGCGATCGAGCGTTACAGTCACGTCATGCACATCGTCAGCGGCGTGCAGGGCCGCCTGGCCCCGGGCCGCGATGCCTTCGATCTGTTCGCGGCGGCGTTTCCTGCCGGCACCCTGGTGGGCGCACCCAAGGTGCGCGCCATGGAGATCATCGAGGAGCTCGAGCCGGTGCGCCGCGGCCTGTACGGGGGCACGGTGGGCTACTTCGGCGCGCGCGGGGACATGGACCAGGCCATCACGATACGCACCCTGGTGTTTCACGGCGATGAGTACAGCTACCAGGCCGGCGCGGGCATCGTGGCCGACAGCCGGCCCGAAGCCGAGCACGACGAGGTGCTCGCCAAGAGCGCGGCGGCGGTGCAGGCCTTGCGGCTCGCGCAGGAGGGGCTGTGAGCACGCGCCTGCTGCTGATCGACAACTATGATTCCTTCACCTACAACCTGGTGCAGGCGTTCATGGTGCTGGGCGCGGAAGTGATCGTGTATCGCAATGACGCGCTGACGATCGCGGCCGCCACCGCGCTCGAGCCCACGCACCTGTGCATTTCACCCGGCCCGGGTACCCCGCGGCAGGCGGGGATCTCGATCGAGATGATCCGGGCCTTCGCCGGAAAGATCCCGGTACTGGGCGTGTGCCTGGGGCACCAGGCGATCGCCGAGGCCTTCGGCGGCCAGGTGGTGCGCGCGCCGCGCCTGATGCACGGCAAGACCTCGCCGATCGAGCACGACCGCCAGGGCGTGTACGCCGGCATTGCCAACCCCTGCGAGGTGGGGCGCTACCATTCCCTGATCGCCGAGCGCGAGTCACTCCCGGCCGAGCTGCGCGTCACGGCGCGCACCGTGGAGGGGGAAATCATGGGCCTGCGCCACACGGCGCTGAACCTCGAGGGGGTGCAGTTCCATCCGGAGAGCGTGCTGACTCCGGCGGGCCCCGCCATGATGAAGAACTTCCTGGCCGTCAGCGGCGGACGCCGCGTGGCGCCGTCGGCCAGGTAAGGGGCTCGCACCTTGGCCACGACCCTGAACGACACACTCGACCGGCTGCTGGAGGGGCAGAACCTCCCGGAACGGGAAGCCAGTGAACTGCTGGTCGCGCTGGCGGCTCCCGAACTGGCACCGGCCATGGCCGGCGCGCTCCTGGGCGCGTTGCGCGCCAAGGGCGTGACGGCCGGGGAGCTGCGCGGGTTCGCCGCGGGCATGCGCGCGCTGGCACGCAAGCCGCGCCTGCCCGCCGCGCTGCGGGCGCTCGACATCGTCGGTACCGGCGGCGACAAGTCCGGCAGCCTCAACCTGTCGACCGGCGCCGCGCTGCTGGCCGCGGCCTGCGGCATCGCGGTGGTCAAGCACGGGAATCGCGCGCTCTCCAGCCGCGCCGGCAGCGCCGATGTGCTGGAGGCCATGGGTGTGGCGATCGCGCTCGATGAGCAGCGCGCCGCTGATTGCCTGGCCGCGACGGGGTTCACTTTCCTGTTTGCGCCGCATTACCATCCGGCGATGAAATCCATCGCGCCGGTGCGCGCGGCGCTGGGCGTGCGCACGGTGTTCAACATACTCGGTCCGCTGAGCAATCCGGCCGAACCGCCGTTCCAGGTGGTCGGCGCCTTCGACGTGCCGACCGCCGAACTCATGGCGCAGGCGCTCTCCGGCATGGACATCGAACACGCGCTGGTCATCCACGGCGCCTCCGGCTGGGACGAGCCCACGCCGGTCGGGCCGTTCGAGCTCTTCGACGTGCGCTCCGGTGCGGTGCGCAGGGAGCGGCGCGACCCCGCGGACTACGGCCTGGCGGCGTGCGCGGCGGCGGAGCTGGCCGGTGGCGATGCCGCCCACAATGCGCGCGTGTTGCAGCGTACGCTCGCCGGTGAAGAGCGCGGCGCGCCGCGCGCGGCCTTGTTGCTGGGGGCAGCGCTGGCACTCGAGGTGACCGGCGTGGAGGCGGCGCCGCGGCTCGCGATCGCCCGCGCGGCACAAGCCATTGATTCCGGCGCTGCCGCCGCCCTGCTCGACAGACTGGTTCGATTCCATGGAACGGTGAGCGCCTAGAGGAGATTCGGTATGAGTGACTCCGCGAGTTCGGGCGATTTTCTGGCCGAGATGGGCGCGAGCAGCCGCCAGCGCGTGTCCCTGGCGCGCGCCCAGCTTGGCGACACCGAGATCCTGGCGCGCGCCATGGAAACCCCCGCCCCGCCGCGCCTGCAGCTGTCGGCCCGGCGTTTCGACCTGATCGCCGAGGTGAAATTTCGCTCCCCCGCGGCCGGCCAGCTCCGTGCCGGCAGTGAGCTGCAGGTCAATTCGCGCGTCGCCGGCTACGCCGAGGCCGGCGCAGCCGCGGTCTCGGTGCTCACCGAGCCCAGCCATTTCGACGGCTCGCTGTCGCACCTCAAGACCGCGGTGCGCGCGCTCGACGGGCGCATACCGGCGATGCGCAAGGATTTCCTCATCGACCCCTACCAGGTGTGCGAGGCGCGCCTGTTCGGTGCCGGCGGCGTGTTGCTGATCGTGCGCATGGTCAACGACGCCGAGGCCGCCGCCATGATCGAATGCGCCGCGCGCCTGCGGCTGTTCGTGCTGCTCGAGACCTTTGACGAGGAGGACATCGGCCGCGCCGCCGCGCTGGTCAAGCAATACCGCGCGAGCGGCAGAGCTGCTGGTGGGCGTGAACTGCCGCGACCTGAAGACGCTCGAGGTCGTGCCCGGACGGCTCGAAGAGCTGGTGCGCCGCCTGCCGGACGACGTACCGCGGGTGGCCGAGAGCGGCGTGGCCACCGCGCAGGACGCGGGGCGGATCGCCATTGCCGGCTACGACGTCGCCCTGGTGGGCAGTGCGTTGATGAACGCGCTCGAACCCCTGCAGCTGGTGCGGGCGATGCTCTCCGCCGCCCGCAGCGAGCGCGCCCGCCGGTCATGAGGCTGCACACTCAGGCGACCACGTCGCGCTTGTGCGCCCCGTGACGGGCTGGATAAAGATCTGCGGCATGACCTCCGCGGAGGGCGTGGCCGCCGCGCTCGCGGCCGGCGTCGACGCGGTCGGCTTTGTCTTTGCACCGTCGGCGCGCCGCGTCAGCGCCGAGCGCGCCGCGGAACTGGCCCTGCCGGTCCGCCAGCAACTGACCTGCGTCGCGGTCACGCAGCATCCCGAGCAGCACGCGGTGGACGAAATCGTCCGCGAGCTGCGGCCCGATCTGCTGCAGACCGATCTCGGGGATTTTCCCGGCCTGCACCTGCCGCACCGCCTGGCGCGATTGCCGGTGCTGCGCTCCGGCAGCGCGCCCCTGGCTGAGTACCCGGTGCGCCTGCTGTTCGAGGGGGCGCGCAGCGGGACCGGCGAGGTCGGTGACTGGCAGCAGGCCGCCGAGCTCGCGCGCCACACGCGCCTGGTGCTGGCGGGGGGACTGCACGCCGGCAATGTCGCGGCGGCGATTCGCGCAGTGCGGCCCTTCGGTGTCGACACCTCGAGCGGCGTGGAGCTGCGCCCGGGCGTGAAGTGCGCGACCAAGATCCTGGAGTTCGTGCGGACGGCACGCGCGGCGTTTGCGGAGATCAACCCATGACCACCCAGCCCACGGCGGCCGAGCGCGAGCAGCTGCTGGCGCAACACATCGCGGGAAAGTTTCCGGACCCGCAGGGCCGCTACGGCCCGTTCGGCGGGCGCTTCGTGCCCGAGACGCTGGTGCCCGCGCACGAGCGGCTCGAACAGGGCGTCCGCCGCTGGCTGCCGGACGAGGACTTCCAGCGCGAGCTGCAGCGGGAACTGAGCAGCTGGGCCGGGCGGCCGACGGCCCTGAGCCACGCGCCGCGACTCTCGCGCCGCTGGGGCGCGGAAATCTGGCTCAAGCGCGAGGACCTTGCGCATACCGGCGCCCACAAGATCAACAACGCGCTCGGGCAGGCGCTGCTGGCACGGCGCCTGGGCGCGAAGCGCATCGTCGCCGAGACCGGCGCCGGACAGCACGGCGTGGCGAGCGCGGCCGCATGCGCGCGCGTCGGCTTGCCTTGCACGGTCTACATGGGGGCGGTGGACATGGAGCGCCAGGCGCCCAACGTCGGGCGCATGCGCTTGCTCGGCGCCACCGTGGTGAGCGTCACGAGCGGCGACAGGACCCTGCGCGCGGCCATCGACGAGGCGATGCGCGATTGGGTCGCCGACCCGGAAGGCAGCTACTACCTGCTGGGCTCGGCGGTCGGCGCCCATCCCTATCCCTACCTGGTGCGTGAACTGCAGAGCGTCATCGGTCGCGAGGCGCGCGCGCAGCTCCAGGCCCAGGCGGGCGGGCCGCCCGACGCCGTCATTGCCTGCGTCGGTGGTGGTTCGAACGCCATCGGCCTGTTCCATCCCTTCCTCGGCGATCGCGAAGTCGCGATCCTGGGCGTCGAAGCCGGGGGGCGCGGGGCGGGCCTGGGCGAGAACGCCGCGCCGCTGAGCTACGGTCGCCCGGGCGTGCTGCACGGCAGCTACTCCATGCTGCTGCAGGATGCGGACGGGCAGATCCAGGAGACCGAGTCGGTGTCCGCGGGCCTCGACTACCCGGGCGTGGGTCCGGAACACGCGTTTCTGCAGTACTGCGGACGCGTTCACTATGAAGTCGCCGCCGACACCGAGTCGCTCGCGGCCGTGCGCGAGTGCTGCGAGAGCGAAGGCATACTGCCGGCGATCGAGAGCGCGCATGCGCTGGCCGGCGCGCGGCGCTGGGCGCAGGCCCATCCGGGCAAGCGCATCCTGATTGGATTGTCCGGGCGGGGCGACAAGGACATGCTCACCCTCACGCAGACGCTGCTCGGCGGGGGGCGCTGATGGAGCCCCGCGAGCGCATTGCGGCGGCGCTCCGGGCCGGGGCGCGCGGCGGCGAGCCGGCGCTGGTGGCCTTCCTGACTGCGGGCTACCCGAAGCGCGAGCAGTTTCGCGGGCAGCTCGCCGCCGTCGCCGAGGGTGCGGACGTGGTCGAGATCGGCGTCCCCTTTACCGATCCGATGGCCGACGGCGTCACCATCCAGCGTTCGAGCCGCGAGGCGCTCCGCCAGGGCGTGAACCTGCAGTGGATATTCGATGAGCTCCGGGCCATGGCGCGCCCGCGCGCGCCGCTCCTGCTGATGAGTTATCTCAACCCGCTGCTGAGCTACGGCTACGACCGGCTGGCCGCCGCCAGCGTGGCCGCCGGCGTGTGCGGCTACATCGTTCCGGACCTGCCGCTGGATGAAAGCGCATCACTGCGCGCCGCGCTCGACCGGCACGGCCTCGCGCTGGTGCAGATGGTGACGCCGGTGACGCCGGCGGCGCGACTGGCGCGCCTGTGCGCGGCCAGCCAGGGTTTCGTGTACGCGGTGACCATGACCGGCACCACGGGCAAGAGCGTCGCAAACCCCGCCGACGTGCTCGACTACCTCGCCCGCGTGCGGGCCGCAGCTACCGTGCCGGTGTGCGCGGGATTCGGCATACGCACGCGCGCACAGGTCGAGGCTCTGCGCGGCGCGGTCGACGGCGTGATCGTCGGCTCGGCGCTGGTCGAGGTGCTCGAGCGCGGCGAGTCGCCGCAGGCGTGGCTGGCCTCGCTTCGTCCCCCGGCACGGTGACCGAGCGCCATTCCGCAGCGGCGGCCACGCCCGGCCTGGCGCTGACCCTGGCGCTGCTCTCGACGCTGGGCTCCTACACGATCGATGCGTTCTTTCCGTCGATGCGGGCGATGGCGGCGGAATTCGGCATCAGCTACTGGCAGGTCCAGCAGACCCTGACGGTCTACCTGGTCCCGTACGCCTGCATGTCGCTGGTGCACGGCTCGCTCTCCGACGCGATTGGCCGGCGGCGCGTGGTGCTGGTGGGGCTGGTGCTGTATGCGCTGGCCTCCATGGGCTGCGCCCTGGCGCCCGGGTTCGGCGCCTTGCTGTTCTTCCGCGCCCTGCAGGGAATGGTGGGCGGCGTGGGCATGATCATCGGCCGCGCCGTGGTGCGCGACTGCTTCAGCGGCGCGCAGGCGCAGCGCGTCATGAGCACCATCACCATCATGTTCAGCCTCGGCCCTGCGCTGGCCCCGGTCATTGGCGGCTGGATCCACGTGTGGCTCGGCTGGCGCGCGGTGTTTGGAAGCATGGCGTTGTATGCGCTGGTGCTCGCGTGGATGGTGTATCGCCGACTGCCGGAGACCCTGGGCGTGGCACAGCGCACGCCGCTGGAATTTGGCGCGCTGGCGGGCAACCTGTTCCGCGTGGCGCGCCATGCGGAGTTCCTGCTGCTCACCGGGGCCAGCGGCCTGTGCTTCGTGGTGCTGCAGATCTATGTCGGTTCAGCGCCGGCGATCATTCTCGATCATTGGGGCGGGAGCGAAACCGGATTTGCCATGCTGACCGTGCCCATCATCGCCGGCTACGCGATCGGCGCCGTGGCCTCGGGGCGCATGGCCGGGCGCCTGCCCCCCGCGCGCCAGGCCAACTACGGCTATACGCTGCTGCTCACGGCCACCGGCGCGATGCTGCTGCTGCAGCTGCTGGTGAGCCGCCCGCCGGTCATCGCGCAGCAATTGCTGCTTACCACCATGGCGTTCGGGTTGCAGCTGCTGTTCCCGATCATCACGCTGCGCATACTCGATCTGTTTGGCCACTCGCGCGGCGCCGCCACTTCCGCGCACACCTTCTTTCTGCTGGTGCTGGCCGCGCTCATGATGGGTGCGCTGGCGCCGTGGCTGTCGCACTCGATGCTGCGCCTGGCCCTGACCGCATTTATATTCAGCTCCGCCGGCTGGTGCGTGTGGCGCCTGGCACGCTGGTACCAACGGCGTTTCCCGGTGGTGTTTCCCTGAAGGATGCGGCCCGCGAGCAATGAGCTGTTGCTCCGGGCCGGTGCGGCCGTTAGTGTCAGCGGAGCTGGGGGTCAGCAGATGAGAGCAGCCTACTACGAGTCGGTCGGGCCGGCAGCCGAGGTCATTCGGGTCGGCGAGCGACCCACGCCGCAACCAGGCCCTGGCGAAGTTCGCGTCCGCATGCACACCTCCGGCGTCAATCCATCGGACGTGAAAGCCCGCGCCGGCGCGCGCGGCCCCGTTACCTATCCCTATGTCATCCCGCACTCGGATGGCGCCGGGGTCATCGATGCCATTGGCAGCGGCGTGAGCCCATCGAGAATCGGCGAGCGCGTCTGGACCTGGAATGCCGCATGGCGCCGTCCCTTTGGAACCTGCGCCGAGTTTGTGTGCCTGCCTGCGGCGCAGGCTGTTTCACTGCCATCAAACACCGGCTTCGATGCCGGCGCCTGCCTCGGCATTCCCGCCATGACCGCCTGTCATGCGGCGCTGGGCGATGGGCCGCTCGCGGGTAAGACCGTACTGGTCACCGGCGGTGCCGGCGCGGTCGGCCACTACGCGATCCAGTTCGCCAGGTGGTCGGGTGCGCAGGTGATCACGACGGTGAGCAGCGAGGCCAAGTCACGCCACGCGAAGGCCGCCGGCGCGGACCACGTCATCAACTATCGTGAACAGGATGTGGTCGCTGCGGTCAGGGAGCTGACGGCCGGTGCCGGCGTGGATCGCATTGTCGAAGTCGAGTTCGGCGGCAACCTGGCAGTGTCCAATCAAGTGCTGAAGGTCGGGGGCGTGATCGCTGCCTACGGATCCGCGGCGGTTCCGACGCCGCAGCTGCCGTTCTACCCGATGATGTTCAACCACACTACCCTGCACCTGTTGCTGGTGTACGCGCTCACCGACGCCGAGCGTGCGCGCGCTTGCGGTCTGCTCACCAGCGCGCTCGAGGCCGGGATCCTGCAGAACCACATCGCCGCCCGATTTTCACTGGATGACACGGCGCAGGCCCATGTGGCCGTCGAGTCCGGAACCTCGATCGGTAATGTCGTCGTCACCGTCAACTAGCCGCTCGTCGGCGCGGAGTCAGCGTGGTGCGTAACACCACTTCGGCGGCGCGGCTTTTATTGCTGGTGACGGCCGCCGTCTTCATAAACTACGTCGATCGCGGCAACCTGGCCACGGCGGCGCCGTTGATGCAGGACGAGTTGCACCTGAGTGCCACTCAGATCGGGATACTGCTGTCGGCCTTCTATTACGGTTACGTCGCTTGTATGCCCGCCATGGGCTGGCTCGCGGAACGCTACGGTGCCAAGCCGGTTCTCGCCGCCGGCGTTGCGATCTGGTCCATCGCCACGCTGACCACCGGCTTTGCCGGGAGCTTCGCAACTCTGTTGGCGCTGCGCGTGCTGCTCGGCGTCGGGGAAAGCGGCGCATTTCCGTGTGCGTCGAAGGTGCTGGCGCACGCGGTCGAGGTCAGTCGCCTGGGGATCGCCAATGGCATCATGAGTTTCGGCTATCTGCTCGGACCGGCGGTGGGCACGTTGCTGGGTGGCTACCTGATGACGGTTTTCGGGTGGCGAATAGTGTTCATCGTCTTCGGGGCACTGTCGCTCATGTGGCTGTGGCCGTGGCGACGCGTGGAAATAGGCCGGCCGGTGGCCGTCAGGCCGTCCGGCGCCGAGTCGCAGCCGTCATACGCCCAGGTCCTGGGGCGGCGTGAGCTGTGGGGCGCTTCGCTCGGCCACTTCGCGTCGAACTACGGTTACTACTTCATCGTGTCGTGGCTGCCGTTCTATCTGGTCAAGTCCCGCGGCTTCTCGATGGGCTCGATGGTGGCCATTGCGTCATGGGCGTACCTGCTCAACGCGCTGAGCGCGCTGGCCATGGGCTGGCTCGCCGATCGGTGGATACGGGCCGGACGTAGTCCCACGTTGGTCTACAAGGGCATCATGGCCGCCAATCACATCGCTGGAATCGCCTGCATGATCGGCATGGTCATGCTGCCGGGGGCGAGTTCAATTGCGGCGCTGTTCGTCTTCGAGATCGTCAGCGGTTGCTCCTACCCGGGCCTGTTCGCGATACCACAGATCCTCGCAGGTCCCGCCGCGAGCGGTCGCTGGGTGGGCGTACAGAACGCCGCCGGCAATGTGGCCGGTCTTATTGCACCGGCGATCACCGGGATACTCGTCGACCAGACCGGACTGTTCGACGTGGCGTTCGCGCTGGCTGCCGCGGTGAACGTTCTTGGACTGATCGGCTGGGTGTTCATGCTGCCGAACATTGCGCCCATAGAATGGACGCGATCGCCACGCCCGGCCCCGGCAGCGTGACGGGACTTTCGGAAGCAAGGCATCGAGGATTCCATGACGAAGCCCGCGCTTTGGTGTGGCACCGCCGCACTTGCTCTATGAACCGCCCGTGGGTTCGATGAGCGGCGTGCCGTGGCTGGCCCCGATGCCGATGCGGCGCTCGATCGCAAGGAAGCGCGGGTCCTCTCGCAGGAAGGCGAATTCCTGATCGCCGCCAACGAAGGGCAGGAAGCCCTCGCGGGCCTCCACGGCGCGCTCGAGGTAGCGGAGGGTCTGCTCACGGTCGAGGAGCCCGGCGGCAATGCGCGCCAGTTCCAGCGAGGAGGTGAACGTGTCGCCGCGCGCGGTGTCGAGCCGCTTGAGAAGCGTGCGCGCCTCCTCGGTCTGACCGGCACGCCCCAGGCACAATCCGAGCACGGCCTGCGCCGGAAGGTTGTCCGGTGCGAGCTGAGCCAATGAGCGTGCCGCCGCCAGAGCATCCTCGGTACGACCCAGGGCGAGTAGTTGCAGCGCAAGTTCGCGACGGGTTCGCGGAAAGGCGGGATCGAGGGCGATCGCCTCGCGCAGCTCCGCGACTGCCTGCTCACGACGGCCGAGCAGGCCAAGGGTGGCGGCATATGTGCTGCGGATGTTCATCGAAAGGGGATCGAGCGAGCGGGCCCGCTGCAGGCGCGAGAGCGCACCGGTGAGATCGCCGTTTAGGACCTGGGCTTCGGACCCCCACAGGTAGGCGGTGGCGAAGGCGGGGGAGAGTGCAATGGCTTGCTCGTGTTCGCGCTCCGAAGCGGCCCAATCCCAGTCGTAATGCAGCAGGATGTCGCCAAGCGAAGCGTGCGGCTCGCCCGCGCCCGGGTCCAGCCGCATCGCCCGCAGCGCCGCCTTGCGGGCCAGCGGCATCGCCGAGCGCGGCGCATCGTAGCCATAGACGCCCAGAATGACGTGGCTGTCGGCCACGCCCGCATAGCCGAGTGCAAAATCCGGGGCGATGCGGGTCGATCGTTCGAAGTGCTCCAGAGCCGCCCTCACGCTCTGCTCGGTGCGCTGGTTCCACAGGGCGCGTCCCATGAGGTATTCATCGAAGGCACGCGGATCGACCGTGCGCGTGCCGGTAAGTCGCGCGGACTCGGCCGGGCTTAGCTGCACTGCGATCGCCTTGGCAATTGCGCGCGCCACCTCGGACTGGAGCGTGAGGATGTCGCGCTCGCTGCGCTCGTAACTCTCAGCCCAGAGATTGCGCTCCGTGTCTGCGGAAACCAGAGCCGCGGTGTAGCGTACGCGCCCGCCGGCGCGCAGCACGGACCCGGTCACCAACATCGCGACGCCCAGTTCGCGCCCGATCTGTGACGGGCGTTTCTGCGAGTCCTTGTAGCGAGCTGCAGAATTGCGCGCGATCACCTTGAGCGCGGAGATGCGCGCGAGCGCGGTAGTCAATTCATCGGTCAGCCCGTCGGCGTAGAAATCCTGTGCATGCTCGCCCGAGCGGTTCTCGAACGGCAGCACGGCTATGGACTTCTCCGGCGCCGCCGCGGGCACCGGTGCCGCGGCAGGAACTTCAGGTTGTCGCTGCAACATCCGCCACGCCTGTACGCTCAGCAACGCGACCACCAGAGCAGCGGCCCCTGCCAACGCCACCCGCTTCCAGGGCAGCCGATGCACAGCGGCTGCTGACCGCGGCTGTGCGGGTGCCGGAACCGCGCTCGCTGCCGCGCCGCCGGCCAGCAGCACCGCTACGTGCGCGCAAAACGTCGCGGGTATTTCGCCGCCCGGTAGCCGGGCCCAGTGGACCTTCAGAAAAGACTCAGGGACGTCGGCGTCCCGCTCGGGCGTCCCGTCCACGGACACCGGCACGACGAACGCTCGCGTGCGACCCATCAAGTGGGTGCGTTCCTCGGCCAGGCGCCATTCCAGGCGGAAATAACCCTCGGTGCGCGCCTGCGTGTGTTCCGAGATGATCGGAATGAACAGGGCGCAATCCCTGATCTGCTGGCGGATCTTGTGATCCCAGGCATCGCCGCCGCGCAGCTCGCTCTGGTCGAACCACACTTCGATGCCGGCAGATCGCAGCGCCGCGCAGATCCGCAGCGCCGCTTCCGCATCCTGCGACGCGTAGCTCAAGAAAACAGCCCGGCCTGATTCGGTCATAGACAGGCGCCGGTACTCATGGCTGCGGGTTCGGGATATTCGGTAGGGGCGTTGGGGAGGTGCGGTCCGGTGCTAATCACGAAAGATCGCGGCCGCCATTACCAACACGCCCGCAATGGCCAGCAGCGCGCCGGGCCAGTGCGGATTGACCTGCAGCCCCAGCCACAGCACGCCGCCGGGCACCAGGGCCGCACTGGCGATCAGCAGATCGCGTCGGCCGCTGTCTGCGGCTGGCGTGGGTGCCTGCACGACCGCCACGGCCGGTGGCTCCGGCGCGAGCCGCGTGCTGTCCTGCGTGCGCTCGATGGCCGCTTTGGCGAGGGTCGGCAACGCCTTCATCACCTCGAGCACGTCCGGCAGTCCCTGGCGCAACTCGCGCCATACGGCGCGCGGGCTGACGCGCTCACGCTGCCAGGCACGCAATACCGGCGCGGCCGCCTTCCAGATGTCCAGGTCCGGGTAGAGCTCCCGGCCCAGGCCCTCCACGTTCAGCAGGGTCTTCTGCAGCAGGATCAGCTGTGGCTGGATGTGCCCGTCAAAGCGCTGCAGGGCGGCAAACAGGCGCAGCAGCACGGTGCCGAAGGAGATCTCGCGCAGCGGGCGACCGAAGATCGGCTCGCAGATCGTGCGCACGGTCGATTCCATCTCGTCGACGCGCGTGCGCGCCGGCACCCAGCCGGCCTGAATGTGCAGCTCGGCGACGCGCCGGTAGTCGCGATCAAAGACCGCGAGGAAGATCTCGGCCAGGTAGCGCTGGTCGCGGGCGGCGAGCGTTCCGACGATGCCGAAGTCGACGGCGGCATAGCGCGGCGCCTTCGGGTCATCGACGATCACGAAGATATTGCCCGGGTGCATGTCGGCGTGGAAGAAGTTGTGGCGGAAGACCTGGGTGAAGAAGATCTCCACGCCGTTTTCGGCCAGGCGCCGGAAGTCCGTGCCGCGCTCGCGCAGCACGGTCAGCTCGCCGATCGGCACGCCGTGGATGCGCTCCATCACCATGACGTCCGTGCGGCACAGATCCCAGTGCACCTCCGGCACGTAGAGCAGTGCCGAGCCGGCAAAGTTGCGCCTGAGCTGCGAGGCGTTGGCCGCCTCGCGCATCAGGTCGAGCTCATCGAAGATGGTCTTGCGGTACTCGCCCACCACCTCGATGGGCTTGAGCCGGCGCGCTTCCGGCCACCAGCGCTCGGCCAGCTGCGCCATGGCGGCCATGACTTCCAGGTCGCGCCCGATCTGCTCGCGCATTCCCGGGCGCAGCACCTTGACCACCACTTCGCGCCCGTCCAGCCGCCGCGCCACGTGCACCTGGGCGATCGAGGCGGCCGCCAGCGGTTCGATGCTGAAGTCCGCGAACAGCTCGCCGAGCGGCCGACCGTAGCTGCGCTCCAGACCGGCGCGGGCCGTGGCTCCCGGAAACGGCGGGACCTTGTCCTGGAGCATCGCCAGCTCGTCGGCGATGTCGGCGGGCAGCAGGTCGCGCCGCGTCGAGAGCGCCTGGCCGAACTTGACGAAGATGGGCCCGAGCTCTTCGAGCGCCAGGCGCAGGCGTTCGGCGCGGGTCGCGCCGCGGCGGCGCTGGAACCAGGTCCAGGGTGAGAGGTAGAACAGGAACCGCAGCGGCCGGTACAGGTGCGTGGCGCGCACGAAGTCATCGAGCCCGTGGCGCACCAGGACCCGCTGGATCTCGAGCAGGCGGCCGACCACCCGCAGCTTCACGAGGCACCCCGCACGCTGAGCGCGGCCACGCGCTCGGCCAGGCGCGCCACGCGCGCTTCGGCGCGAGTCACTTCCGAGCGCAGCGCCTCGACGCCCGCGAAATAGCCCTCGGCCTCGGCGCGCGGCACCAGGTCACGGCTTTCGTGGGCGAGATAGTCGGCCGTGTTGCGCGCCACCGATTCGCGCGCCGCGCCCGCCCAGGCGGTGAACAGCGTGAGCGCGCGCGTCGCCAAATGCGCCGGTATCCGGCCCACCATCTGAGCCGCGGCGGCCTCGATATCCGGCCGCAGGAGCCGCGCCAGTTCCTGGAACTGCTCCGTGAGCAGCTCATCGCCCGCGACGCTGGCGCTGCCGCGCAACACTACGTCGCTGGCGTCGCCGGCGGCGAGGGCCGCCAGGCCCAGGGGGCTGGTGCGAACCGTGACGTCGGCGGCGCGGCCGGCGGATTCCGCGTCGTCGTCGGCGTGCGTGGCCTGCAGCGTGCCGTTGAGCGCCGCCACGCACAGCACCCCGGGTACGCCCCTGACCTTCAGCGAGAGGCGCCGCCCTTCGAGCGCGGCGCACAGTTCGCGGGCGCGGGTCGAGCGCGCGAGCGCGCGCGCCAGATATCCGTTGAGTTGCGCGGCGAGCATCTAGTAGCGGTAACCACGATGCACGGCGACTATGCCGCCCGTCAGATTGTGGTAGCGGCAGTCTTCCAGCCCGGCCGTGCGCATCATCGCCAGCAGGGCTTCCTGGTCGGGGTGGCGGCGGATGGATTCAGCGAGGTAGCGGTAGCTGTCGGCATCGCCCGCAACGACCCGGCCCAGCAGGGGCAGGACCCGGAACGAGTAGGCGTCGTACACGGTTTCCAGCGCGGCGTTTGTCGGCTTGGAAAATTCCAGCACCAGCAACTGGCCGCCGCACTTGAGGACGCGCCGCATGGCCGCCAGCGCGCGCGGTTTGTCCGTGACGTTGCGCAGGCCAAAGCCGATCGTGACGCAGTCAAAACTCCCGTCGGCAAAAGGCAGCTGCTCCGCGTCGGCCTGGGCGTACAGCACGTTGCCGACCAGCCCGCTATCGATCAGCCGGTCGCGCCCGGCCTCGAGCATGGCGGCGTTGATGTCCGTGAGCACGACCAATCCGGACTTTCCGATCTGTCGTGCCAGCCCGATGGCGAGATCCCCGGTGCCGCCGGCGACGTCCAGCACCCGCGCGCCGGGCCTCAGACCGGTGAGCGACAGCATGAAGCGCTTCCACAACCGGTGCACGCCGCCGGACATAAGATCGTTCATGAGATCGTAGCGGCCGGCGACGGAATCGAACACCGCGCGCACGCGTTGCGCCTTCAGGGCCTTCGGCACCTCCTGAAAGCCAAAATCGGTGTTCGGAGAATCGCCTGAACTCAATCGTGCACTCCTTGAGGCCGGGAACCGGCATGAAGCGGGCCGCCCGCCGAGCGTCGCGGCCTTATTTTAATGCGCTGCAATAAGGAAAACTAATTGCCACTGCCTGTATCATTTCGGCGTCAGTTGTTTAAAATCCGCTCCCAGTTGGCCACCCAAACGGGGCCGATCAGTGGGGGTCTTGTCAGATATTGGCCGGGTATTTACCCGGCCTTTCTTTGCGGGCTCCGGCAACTATGGGTCGCGCCGTTTGAGGCCGGCCTGCTCCAGTCTACGTAAATACATGAGCCAGCGCTGCTCCCGTTCAGAACCGAGCTCATGCAGGTACTTCCAGGTGTAAAGTCCGGTGTCGTGCCCGTCGTCGAACAGCAAGCGTACGGCATAGTGGCCGATCGGTTCCACGGCGCTGATGGCCACGTCCTCTTTGCCGCTCACCAGCACGCCCTCGCCGCCGTGGCCCTGCACCTCCGCGGACGGCGAGTGCACCCGCAGGTACTCGGCAGGCAACTCGTAGCGCGCTCCATCGTCAAAGGATACTTCCAGCAGGCGCGACCGGGTGCGCAGGCGAATCTCGACCGGGGCGGGTACACTCATGGCGCGCTCTCGCTTAAATACAGCTGTTTTGCTATACACGTTAAATAGATGAATCCTACAGATACCACGAATCCTGAGCATTATCATCGCGTTGTAGACTGCCAGTGGGCCTGTCCCGCGCACACCGATGTACCGGAGTACATCCGGCTGATCGCCCAGGGGCGCTTTACCGACGCCTATCTTCTAAATCGTGACTCGAACGTCTTTCCCGGCATCCTGGGCCGGGTGTGCGATCGGCCCTGCGAGCCGGCCTGCCGCCGCGGCCGGGTCGAGGACAAGCCCGTGGCCATCTGCCGCCTCAAGCGGGTGGCCGCGGACCTCAAGGGCGAGCTCACCGGGCGCATCGCGCGCGCGCCCTTCGAGCGCAACGGCAAGCGCATCGCCTGCGTCGGTGCCGGGCCCGCCTCGCTCACGGTCGCCAACGACCTGGCCCCGCTCGGCTACGAGGTGGTGATCTTCGAGCGCCTCGACACGCCCGGCGGCCTGATGCGCAGCAATATTCCGGCGTTCCGCCTGCCCCAGGCGGTGCTCGATGAAGAGATCGGGATGATCCTCGACATGGGCGTCGACCTGCGTCTCGGCACGCCGGTAAGCGGCCTGCGCGATCTGCTCGAACGGCAGAAATTCGACGCGGTATTCATCGGCTCGGGCGCGCCCAAGGGCAAGGAGCTCGATTTGCCGGGCCGCCGCGACACCGACCGCATCCACATCGGCATCGACTGGCTCGAGTCGGTGGCGTTCGAGCACATCGACAAGATTGGCGAGCGGGTACTGATCATCGGCGTCGGCAACACCGCGATGGATTGCTGCCGCACTTCGCTCCGTCTCGGCGCCAAGAACGTCAAGGTCATGGCGCGCAAACCGCGCGGCTTCTTCAAGGCGTCCGACTGGGAGCTTGAGGACGCCGAGAGCGAGAACGTCGAGATCGTCGTCAATCGCGCGCCCAAGCGCTTCGTGATCGAGAACGGCAGGCTCACCGGCATGCTGTTCGAGAAGATGGAGTACCAACTCACCGGCGGCAGGATCACCGCCGAGCGCGTCGTGGGCGAGGAGCTGCTGCCCTGCGACGACGTGATACTGGCCATCGGCCAGGAAAATGCCTTCCCGTGGATCGAGCGCGACCTGGGAATCGAGTTCGACAAGTGGAGCGTGCCCAAGGTCGACGCCCAGTCCTTCCAGTCGACCCGCGCCGGCGTGTTCTTCGGCGGCGATGCGGCCTTCGGCCCGAAGAACATCATCTGGGCGGTCGAGCACGGCCACCAGGCCGCCATTTCGCTGCACGCCTATTTGCAGGGCCGGCCGCTGACCGAGCGCCCGGCATCGACCGTCAAGCTGAGCAGCGTCAAGATGGGCATGCACGAATGGGCCTACGCCAACGACTACGCGGCTCTGGAGCGGCGCCTGGTGCCGCATGTGTCGCTCAAGGAGCGCTTCAAGAAGGTCAACATCGAAGTGGAGCTCGGGTTCAAGCCCGAGCAGGCGGCACAGGAGGCGAAGCGCTGCCTCAACTGCGACATCCAGACCGTATTCGAAGCCAAACTGTGCATCGAGTGCGACGCGTGCATCGACGTGTGCCCGGTGGATTGCCTGACGATCACCCAGGGCGGCGAGGAAGCCGACTTGCGCACCCGGCTACGGGCGCCGGCCAAGGTGCTGACGCAGCCCCTGTACGTGTCCCGCGCGCTGCCGCAGACCGGCCGCGTCATGATCAAGGACGAGAATCTGTGCGTGCACTGTGGGCTGTGCGCGGAGCGCTGCCCGACGGCAGCCTGGGATATGCAGAAATCGACTATTCACTGGCCCCACGCCGGAGAAGGTGAACCCGCATGCCATACGCAGCGCCAAATCGCGTAAACGACTTCGTCATCAAGATCGCCACCGTGAACGGCACTGGCTCGGCCAGCGCCAACGGTCTGTTGATGAAAGCCGTGTTCCGGAGCGGCGTGCCGGTGGTCGGCAAGAATTACTTCCCCTCCAACATTCAGGGGCTGCCCACCTGGTACGAGATCCGCGTGACCCGCGACGGGCACCGCGCCCGCAGCGGGCAGGTGGACATCATGGTGGCCCTGAACGTCGAGACCTACGCGCGCGATCTCCAGGAAGTGAGCTCGGGGGGCTATTTTCTGTACGACTCCACGTGGCCGCGCCCGGCCCTGATGATGCGCGATGACGTCACCGTGCTGGGCGTGCCGTTCGCGCGGCTGTGCAACGAGAACTTTGCCGGCGTCCGCACCCGCATCCTGATGAAGAACATCTGCTACGCCGGTGCGCTCGCCGCGCTGCACGGCATAGACCTGGACATCATCCGCGCGCTGCTGGCCGAGACCTACGCCAAGAAGCCGCAGCTGGTCGACAACAACATGAAGGCCATCCAGCTCGGCTACGACGCCGCGCAGGAGCTGTTCAGCTGCCCGCTGCCCTTGCGCATCGAGAAGATGGACGCCACGCGCGGCCAGATCATCATCGACGGCAACACCGCCGCGGCGCTGGGCTGCATATACGCCGGCGCCACGGTCGGCGCCTGGTATCCGATCACGCCCTCCACCTCGCTCATGGACGCCTTCAAGAGCTTCGGCGACCGGCTGCGCGTCGATCCGGCGACCGGCCGCAAGAACTACATCATGATCCAGGCCGAGGACGAGCTGGCCTCGATCGGCATGGTGATCGGCGCCTCGTTTAACGGCGCGCGCGCCTTTACCGCGACCTCGGGTCCGGGCATATCGCTGATGCAGGAATTTATCGGCCTGGCCTACTACACCGAGACCCCGGCGGTGATCTTCGACGTGCAGCGCGTCGGCCCCTCGACCGGCATGCCGACGCGCACGCAGCAATGCGACATCCGCTCGGCAGCCTACGCCTCGCACGGCGATACGCGCCAGGTGTGCCTGTACCCGGCCAATCCCGAGGAGTGCTTTGCCTTCGCGCCGCTCGCCTTCGACCTGGCCGAGCGCCTGCAGACGCCGATCATGGTGCTGTCCGATCTGGACATCGGCATGAACGACTGGATGTGCCCGGAGTTCAAGTGGGACGAGAACTACGTGCCCGACCGCGGCAAGGTGCTCGACGACGCGGCACTGGCCAAAATCACCAAGTTCTGGCGCTACTACGATCACGACGACGACGGCATCCCGCAGCGCACGATTCCCGGCGTCAGTTCCAAGGGCGCGTATTTTGCCCGCGGCTCCGGGCACAACCAGTACGGCGCCTATACCGAGGACTCGCGCGAGTACCAGGTGGTCGTCGACCGGCTGCGCAAGAAATGGCTGACGGCCGCGCGCATGGTGCCCAAGGCGGTGATCGAAGCGGGGGGCAGTACCGAACTGGGCATCGTCACGCTCGGCAGCGGCGACGCCCCGGTGCGTGAGGCCATTGCCCGGCTCGGCGCGCAGGGCGTCAAGCTCGATTACATGCGCGTGCGCGGCTTCCCGTTCGGCGAGGAAGTGGAGCAGTTTCTCAATGCGCACCAGCTTAATTTCATCGTCGAGCAGAACCGCGACGCCCAGCTGCGCTCGCTGCTGACACTGGAAACCGGCGTGGAGAAGAGCCGCATGCGTTCGATACTGCATTACAACGGCATGCCCCTGGCGGCCAATTACGTCATCGCCGGCGTGATGGCCGAGGTGCAGGACTACTCGCGCCCGGCGGCGCAACTGGTGCGCAAATGAGCTTCATGGCAAAGCCCAAGGTCGCGCATCCGGACCTGCCGAAGAACGCGCTGGGCCTGACGCGGCGCGACTACGAGGGCGCCAATTCCACGCTGTGCGCGGGTTGCGGGCACGACTCGATCACCGCCGCGATCGTCGAGGCCTGCTGGGCCAACGCGGTCGAGCCCAAGAACCTGGTCAAGCTCTCCGGCATCGGCTGTTCCTCCAAGACCACGGCCTACTTCGTCGCCGGCTCGCACGGCTTCAACTCCGTGCACGGACGCATGCCCTCGGTGGCCACCGGCGCCAACGCCGCCAATCGCCAGCTCGGCTACATCGGCGTGTCCGGCGACGGCGACACGCTCTCGATCGGACTCGGGCAGTTCATCCATGCGATCCGTCGCAACCTCAACATGGTGTACATCATCGAGAACAACGGCGTCTACGGCCTGACCAAGGGCCAGTTCTCGGCCTCCGCCGATGTCGGCAGCACCGCGAAGAAGGGCGAGGTCAACAACCAGGCGCCGATCGATCCGGTGCAGCTGGCACTCACCCTGGGCGCATCGTTCGTGGCGCGCAGCTTCTCGGGCGACAAGGCCCAGCTGGTGCCGCTGATACAGGCGGCGATGCATCACCCCGGGTTTGCGCTGATCGACGTGCTGTCGCCGTGCGTCACCTTCAACGACCACGAAGGTTCGACCCGCAGTTACGAATACACGCGCGAGCATTACGAGGAGGCCGTGCACACCGATTTCGTCGCGCCGGCCGCCGACATCAGCGTGCAGTATGCGGAAGGGGAGTCCGTGCCCGTGACCATGCACGACGGCAGCCGCATCGTGCTGCGCAAGGTCGACAGGGATTACGACCCCACCGACCGCGGCGCCGCGCTGGCGCGAATCCGCGAGCGCCTGCGCGCCCAGGAATACCTGACCGGCCTGCTGCACATCAGCACCAACCAGCCAGAGTTCCACGAGCTCAACGCCACGCCCGAGCAGCCGCTGAACCAGATTCCCTACGCCAAGCTCAACCCGGGCGCTGCGGCACTGGCCAAGACCCTGGCGCGCTTCCGCTAGGGCCGTGCGGCCGCGCAGGCCGGTTTGCGCCGGCGCACGCGAGTCACTAGACTCTCGGCCCTTCGTCAATAGTTTAGGAGTAGCCGAGTGGGCAAGGGTGATCGCAAGACTCGTCGCGGCAAGATTTACGCCGGCTCGTTCGGGAAGTCCCGCCCCAAGGATCCGGCCAAGAAGAAGACTGCGGCCGCGAAACGGCCCCTCCGCAAATAATCGCGCGGCCTGCCGGCCGCAGCGCGGCCGGCCTCTAGCCCGGCCGGCGTAGCGCGCGCGCGCGGCGCGTCTGGGCGTTGTCCTGCTGCTGTGCTGCCGCCAGTGCCTGCTGGCGTCCGCCGCCCCGGATCAGGTCGGCGAGCTCGTTGGCCGGCATGGCGGCGCTGTGGTGGTAACCCTGGTACTGGTCGCACCCCAGCATCTGTAGGAATTCCAGCTGTTCGGGAGTCTCGACGCCTTCGGCGATCACCTTGAGCTTCAGGGTATGGCCGAGCGAGACGATCGCGCTCACGATCGACGCGTCATCGTTGCTCGAGGTCACCTCGTTGATGAAGGTGCGGTCGATCTTCAGCTTGTCGATCGGGAAGCGCTGCAGGTAGCTCATGCTCGAATAGCCGGTGCCGAAGTCGTCGACCGACACCAGCACGCCCATTTCGCTCAGCTGCTTGAGGATGTTGACTGACTCTTCGGGATCGCTCATCAGCGCGCTCTCGCTGACCTCGACCTCCAGGTAGCTCGGGTCCAGCCGGGCATCGTGCAGCGCGCGCCGGATCGTGCCCAGCAGCTTGCCGTTGCGGAACTGGAAGGCCGAAAGGTTGACCGCCACGCGGGTCGGCGGCAGGCCCTCCTTCTGCCAGGCGGCGGCCTGGCGGCAGGCTTCGCGAATCACCCAGTTGCCGATCGAGTCGATCAGCCCGCAGTTCTCCGCCAGCGGCAGGAAGGTCCCCGGCGGCACCAGGCCGCGCACCGGGTGGCGCCAGCGGATCAGGGCTTCGGCGCCGGTGATCAATCCGCTCTGGGCGTCGACCTTGGGCTGATAGTGCAGCTCGAACTGCTTGCGCTCGAGCGCCTGCTGCAGGTCGCTTTCCAGCCGGCCCCGATCCTGGGTGTCGGCGTCCATGCCCGCTTCGAAACACTGGACGTTGTTGCGCCCGTGCTGCTTGACGAAGTACATCGCCGCATCGGCGTGCGCCATCAGCGTCTCGACGCTGCTGCCGTCCTGCGGGAACAGCGCAATACCGACGCTGGCCGAGGAAAGCACGTCCTTGTCGCCGATGCGCAGCGGCTGCTGCAGGGCCGTGATGGCCCGCTGCGCCACGACCTGTGCGTCGGCCGGCTGTGCGAGGTGATCGATGATCATCACGAACTCGTCGCCCCCCAGCCGCACGACCGTATCGATGCTGCGGGCGATGCCCTGGAGGCGCCGCGCGACTTCCTTGAGCAGCTCGTCGCCGATGGCATGGCCGAAGGAGTCGTTGACGACCTTGAAGCGGTCCAGATCGAAGATCGCGACCGCGAAGGTGTGCCCGTCGCGCGTGGCGTGGGCGATGGCCTGCGACAGGCGGTCTTCCAGCAGGATGCGGTTGGGCAGGCCGGTCAGCGAATCGTGGGTGGCGAGGTGGCGCAGCTGGCGGTTGGCCGCCTCCAGGCCGCGCGTGCGATCCTCGATGACCTGCTCCAGGCTATCGACGTGGCGGCGCAGGGTGTGCTCGTTCTGCCACTTGCGGGCCAGCGAGCTGGCGCACTGGCGCACCTCGATCGGGTCGAAGGGCTGCTTGACTACCAGCAGCTTGTCCGAGTGATCCAGGCGCGCGATCACCCGGTCCCAGTCGTAATTGGGGTGCACGGAACTCATCACCACCTGCAGGTGCGGATCCGCGGCCCACAGCTGCTCGATGGTCTCCAGCCCTTCCGCGCCCGGTGAGCGGCGCATTTCGACGAAAGCGAGCGCGTAGGGCCGGCCGGCTTCGAGCGCGCGCTGCACGAGCTTGACGCCGGCCGAGCGGTTCAGAGCGGTGTCGACCTCGAAGCACTGGCGCGCGCCGCGCTTGCCGCGCGGCGCATCCTCAGCCTCCAGCAACACGAACTCGGCGGCCTTGTCGGGACCCAGAATCCTCTGGAATGTCTCGTGCACCGCCGGGTCGTCGTCGACCACCAGCACGCGCCGGTTGCAGATCGCGGGGCTATGGGGCACGGGAATTCTCGGCGATCTCAGTAGCAGGCTGCGGAGCCGGAGCTGCCTCATGCCCGGGCCGGGCGGTGACGCGGCGGACCAGGCGCTTCACGGCGTGCCAGGGGTTGGCAACGCCGGCGGCGATGCTGTGCCAGGTCAGTGCGTGCGCGGCTGAGGGCGGGCGGCGGGTGTCGGAGTTCAGCTGAGCCAGCAGCAATCCGGCGACGGCCAGGGTCACGGTCAGTAACTGCACGGCAATCATTTTTTCGGTGGGTCGTCTCATGGCTCGCGACACGGCTACGCGGTGCACGGACGCTACCTTATTTGCGGGTCCTACAAGGCCACCTGTGGCAGAAAGTCAAATTGCAACCGGCGCCGAAATCCCGAAACTGTGACCGGCGTCAAGTTTTGGGCGCCGCCACCGTGACCTCCTAGAGTATGTAGCGGCTCAAGTCCTCGTCCTGCGCCAGGTTCCCGAGGTGCGCATCGACGTATGCGGCATCCACCTGCAGTTCGCTCCCCCGCTTCTCGCTGGCCTCGAAGGAGATGGCCTCCAGCAAGCGCTCCATCACCGTGTGCAGCCGGCGCGCGCCGATGTTCTCGGTGCGCTCGTTCACGTGGTGCGCGAGCTCGGCGATGCGCCGCACGCCGTCGGCGCTGAAGTGCAGCTGCACTTCCTCGGTGGCCAGCAGCGCCTTGTACTGCGCCGTCAGCGAGGCGTCAGGCTCGGTCAGGATGCGCACGAAGTCCTCGACCTTGAGCGAGTCAAGCTCGACGCGGATCGGAAACCGTCCCTGCAGTTCGGGGATCAGGTCCGAGGGCTTGGCCATGTGGAAGGCGCCCGAGGCGATGAACAGCACGTGGTCGGTCTTGATCTGGCCATACTTGGTGCTCACCGTGCAGCCCTCGACCAGGGGCAGCAGGTCGCGCTGCACGCCCTCGCGCGAGACGTCGGCGCCTATGGTCTCCTGGCGCCGGCAGATCTTGTCCAGCTCGTCGATGAAGACGATGCCGTTCTGCTCGGCGTTGGCGAGCGCGCGCGCCTTGAGTTCCTCCTCGTTGACGAGTTTGCTGGCTTCCTCCTCGGTCAGGAGCTTGAGCGCCTCGGCGATCTTGACGCGGCGCGGCTTGGTGCGGGTGCTCCCCAGGTTCTGGAACATGGACTGCAGCTGCTGCTGCATCTCCTCCAGGCCCGGCGGGGCCATGATCTCGACGCCGGCCGGGAGCGAGCGCAGCTCGAGTTCGATCTCGCGCTCGTCGAGCTCGCCGCGCAGCAGCAGCTCGCGAAATTTCTGGCGCGTCTCGGCGTCGCGGGGCTGCACGGGTTCGTCGGTGGAAAACCCGGTGAGCTTGGGTTTGGGCAGCAGCACGTCGAGGATGCGTTCCTCGGCGGCATGGCGCGCCGGCTCGCGCACCCGCGCCACCTCCTGCTCGCGCGCCATCTTGACGGACACATCCGCCAGTTCCTTGATGATCGAGTCCACCTCGCGGCCGACGTAACCCACTTCGGTGAACTTGGTGGCTTCCACCTTGACGAACGGGGCGCTGGCCAGCCGCGCCAGCCGGCGCGCGATCTCGGTCTTGCCGCAGCCGGTCGGGCCGATCATCAGGATGTTCTTCGGCGTGATTTCCTGGCGCAGCGGGTCGTTGACCTGCATGCGCCGCCAGCGGTTACGCAGCGCGATCGCCACCGAGCGCTTGGCGGCGCCCTGGCCGATGATGTGCTTGTCGAGTTCCGCGACGATCTGTTGGGGCGTCACGCGCCTAGCTCCTCGATGATCAGGTTGCGATTGGTGTAGATGCAGATGTCGGCGGCGATGTTCAGGGCGCGCTCGACGATGTCGCGGGCCGGCATCTCGGAGTTCTGCAGCAGCGCCAGTGCGGCCGCCTGCGCATACGGGCCGCCCGAGCCGATGGCCGCCAGCGGGTGTTCGGGCTCGATCACGTCGCCGTTGCCGGAAATCACGAACAGGCTGTCCGGATCGCCCACCAGCAGCAGCGCCTCGAGCCGCCGCAGGTAGCGGTCGGAGCGCCAGTCCTTGGCCAGTTCGATGGCGGCGCGGGTGAGGTTGCCGAACTTCTCGAGCTTGCCCTCGAAACGCTCGAAGAGCGTGAACGCGTCGGCCGTGCCGCCGGCAAAGCCGGCCACGACCTTGCCGTTGGCCAGGCGGCGTACCTTGCGGGCGTTGGACTTCATGACGGTGGCACCCAGGGTCACCTGGCCGTCGCCCCCCAGGGCGATGGCGCCGTTGCGCCGTACCGCGAGGATGGTGGTGGAGTGGGGATCGAAATTCTGACTCATGGACAGCCCCTGCCTACAAAGGATTACCCGCGGCGGCGGGCGCGCGGATGCGCACTCTCGTAGATGCGGGCGAGATGCTGGAAATCAAGGTGGGTGTAGATCTGCGTGGTGCCGATGCTGGCGTGGCCCAGCAGTTCCTGGACGGCCCGCAGGTCGCGGCTCGATTCGAGCAGGTGGGTGGCGAAAGAGTGGCGAAACAGGTGGGGATGCACGCTCATCGGCAGTCCCTGCGCCCGCGCATGGCGCGCCACCAGCAGTTGCACGGCGCGGCCGCCCAGGCGCCGGCCGCGGTGATTGAGAAACAGCGCCTGCTCGCCGGCGGCCGCCAGCCCGGGGCGCTCGCGCAGCCACGCTTTCAGGGCCGCCAGCGCCTGTGTACCCACGGGCATGATGCGGGTCTTGCTGCCTTTGCCCGTCACACGCACCGTGCGGTCGGCCAGGTGCAGGTCGCCCAGATCGAGGCTCACCAGTTCGGCGAGGCGCAAGCCGGAGGAATACAGCAGCTCCATCATCGCCAGATCACGCGCGCCCAGCGGGCCCTGCGGCTTGAGCGCCAGCAGCGCGCCCATCTGGTCGACATCCAGTGTGTGCGGCAGCCGCTTGCCGGCTTTGGGTGCGCGCACGTCCACGCCCGGGTTGTGCTTGAGCAGACCTTCGCGCACCAGGAAGCCGAAGAAGGTGCGCAGGGCCGACAGGCGTCGCTGGATGCTGCGCGGCTGGAGGCCCGCGGCGTGGCTGCGCGCCGCAAAGCTGCGCAGGTGTCCGGCATCGACGCGCTTCCAGTCCTTGAGGCCCGCGCGCTGGCACCAGTGCCTCCAGGCGGCGATCTCGCGCAGGTACGCCGCCACGGTGTGCGCCGAGAGCCGGCGCTCTGAGGCCAGGTGCCGCTCGAAGCGCTCGACCCAGGCCGCCTCAGCAACCATGCGTGGCGCCCATGTGCGGGCTCAGGGGCGCAGCAGCGAGTCCGCGATCAACTCGGCCATGCGTGAGAGGAACTCGATGCTCATGCCCGGATGGAAGCGATCGCGATCGACGCTTCCCAGCACCAGCAATCCGGGGGGCGTCATGGCGGTGAGCGGGATCAGGGCCACCGAGCCGATGGCCGCGGACTCGGCGCCGAACAGAAAATCGCGCTGGCTGTCGCGAATCTGGCCGCAGCGCGGGCGCGCATTGGCGAACAGCGACTCGAAGCTCTTGAAGACGGGATTGTCGGTGGAAACCTCGCGCAGGAAGTGGCTGGTCGCATCGCCGGGCAGCGCGCCCGCGGCGCCCTTCGGGACCGGCAAAACCAGCACGGTGTGGTAAGCGTCAAAGTCCTCGCGCAGTCCGGACTCGACCTGCGCCAGCGCCTGGGCGCGCGTGGTGGTGCGCAGGAGCCGTCGCGTGAAGCGGTGGATCCGGTCGGCGAGCGTGTCGTTGTCGCGCGCCACGCGCACGAACTCGGCCAGCTTCTGCTCCAGTGCCGCGTGCTTCTCGCGCAGCACTTCCACCTGACGCTCGATGAGCGAAACCGTGGTGCCATTGCGCGGATGCTGGAGGCGCAGGCGCGTCAGCAGCTGCGGGTGGCGGTCAAACAGGTCCGGGTGTTGCTGCAGGTACTGTGTGACGGTCTGTTCGTCGACGGGCTCAGGCTTCAGGTCCTGCTTCAGGTCCTGGGCGATATTGCTTGTCATCCTAAGGTTCCCTCTGGCGGCACGGTTGCCAACGCTTAGATATCGGCCTGGCCGGTGTAGGACACGGCGGCCGGCCCGGCCAGCCAGACGTGCCGGCCCGGTCCTTCCCAGTGTACGCCGAGCCGGCCTCCGCGAACATGCACCTCGACGTCGGCCCCGAGCAGACCGAGGTTTCGTCCCACGGCGACCGCGGCGCACGCGCCGGTGCCGCAGGCCATGGTCTCGCCGGCGCCACGTTCGTAGACGCGCAGGCGCATGTGGGCGGCGTCGATGACCTGCATGAAGCCCACGTTGACCTGGCGCGGAAAACTCGGATGTGCCTGCAGCGCTCGACCGATGCGCTCGACCGCGGCGCTCTCCACGGCGGTCACGCGCAGCACCGCGTGTGGATTGCCCACGGACACCGCGCCGAACTCCAGGTTCTCGCCGGCGACCGACAGCGTGTAGGTGGCTTCCGGTGCCGTGGCCGCAAAGGGCAGGGAGCGCGGCTCAAAATCAGGAATGCCAAGGTCGACTGCGATCCGCCCGTCGTCCAGCAGCCGTGCGCTGACCGGGCCGCCGTCGCCGTCCAAGGTTACGGTGCCGTTGGCGCCCGCGCGCCCGTGCAGCTGCAGGTAGTACGCGATGCATCGGGCACCGTTACCGCACTGCTCGACTTCGCCGCCGTCGGCATTGAAGATCCGGTAATGAGCGGCCGAGCCCGGCGCGCGCGGCGGCTCGAGCACCAGCGCCTGGTCGAAACCGACGCCGGCGTGCCGGTCCGCCAGTTGCCGCCACTGCGCAGCGCTGGGCACGGCGGCGTCGGTCGGAGCCTCCATCACCAGGAAATCATTGCCCAAGCCGTGCATCTTCGTGAAGGCGATGCGCATGGGCAAATCATAACCGATGTCAGCTGCCGGCCAGCGCCTCGACCGCCTGAGCCCACAGCCCCGCTGTCGCCGCGGCCAGCACGGAATCGCCCGACTGGGCATCGAGCGGGCGCCCGTTCCAGTCGCTGATCCTGCCGCCCGCGCCTTCGACCACCGGCACCAGCGCCTGAAAATCGTGGGGCTTCATCGCCGCCTCGATGACCAGGTCGCAGTGTCCGGCGGCCAGCAGGCCGTACAGGTAGCAGTCGCCGCCGTAACGGCGAATGCTCGCGCGCCGCGTGTAGGCGTCGTAGCGGCGCAGGCGCTCGGCGCTGAATGCGTCGGTGGTGGTGCTGTAGACGCGCGCCTGCTCGATCGAGGCGCAGGCGCTGGTGTGGACCGGCGTGCCATTGCAGAGCGTCGGCGCTCCTTCGATGCCGATCCAGCGTTCGCTCATGGCCGGCGCCTCTATGATCCCGAGCACGGCGCGCGCGCCGTGGGTGAGGGCGATCAGTGCACCAAACAACGGGTAGCCGCTGATAAAGCTCTTGGTGCCGTCGATCGGATCGAGCACCCAGGTGAATTCCGCGCCCGCCTCGGCGGCGAACTCCTCGCCCTGTATGCCGTGCGTCGGAAACTCGGCACGGATCAGGCGTCGCATTTCGGTCTCGATGGCGCGATCCGCGATGGTGACGGGGCTCCGGTCAGCCTTCTGCTCCACGGCGATGGGCCGGCGAAAATAGTCGCGCGCGATGCTGCGGGCCGCGTCCGCGAGCTGGTTCGCGAGCGCCAGCGCGCGGGGACAGTCACGGTGCCGGGCATAGCTCATGCGCTCCAGTATAATCAGGCGCGGCAAATTCCGGGAACCTCAGGCATGCGGGATCAAATCGGCAGGGACGCATTCGCCGGACGCTCACGCGGGTGCGACCGTACCGGAACCGCCGCGTGCCGAATGCGGCAGCGCCGCTGCGCGCCCGCGCATGGCTGAATTTCCGGAAAGTGCACGCGCGGTCGTAATCGGCGGCGGCATCGTCGGCTGCTCGACGGCCTATCACCTGGCGAAACTGGGCTGGCGCGACACCATCATCGTCGAGCGGCACAAGCTGAGCTCGGGATCCACGCACCACGCCGCCGGGCTGGTCGGGCAACTGCGCACCAGCGCCAATATCACGCAGCTGCTGGGCTATTCCGTGGCCCTGTACGGGTCGCTGGAGGCGGAGACCGGGCTGGCGAGCGGCTGGAAGATGAACGGCGGACTGCGCCTGGCCTGCAACGCGGACCGCTGGATCGAACTGAAGCGCCAGGCCACCAGCGCGCGCTCCTTCGGGCTGGAAATGCAATTGCTGACGCCCCGCGAAGCGCAGCAGCTGTGGCCGCTGATGGATATCTCCGACCTGGTCGGGGCCGCGTTCCTGCCCACCGACGGCCAGGTCAACCCCGCCGACATCACCCAGTCGCTCGCCAAGGGCGCGCGGATGCGCGGCGTCAGGATCTTCGAGGACACCAACGTGCTGGGCGTCGAGCTCGAACGCGGCCGCGTCACCGGGCTGCTGACGAACCGGGGGCGCGTGCGCTGCGAGGTCATCGTCAATTGCGCAGGCCAGTGGGCGCGGCAGGTGGGCGCGATGGCCGGCGTCAACGTGCCGCTGGTTTCGGTGCAGCACCAATATCTCATCACCGACGCGATTCCCGGCATCGAGCGCGGCCTGCCGACGCTGCGCGATCCCGACCGCCTCACCTATTACAAGGAAGACGTCGGCGGCCTGGTCATGGGCGGCTACGAACCCAATCCGCGACCATGGGCGCTGGACGGCATTCCCGACAATTTCAATTTCCAATTGCTTTCGCCCGACTGGGACCACTTTCAGCCGATCCTCGATCTGGCCCTGCCGCGCGTGCCGGCGCTGGCGAGTGCCGGCGTCAAGGAACTCATCAACGGACCGGAGAGCTTTACGCCCGACGGCAACTTCATCCTCGGGCCGGCGCCGGGCCTGGCAGGGTATTACGTGGGTGCTGGGTTCAACGCCTTTGGCATCGCCTCCGGAGGTGGCGCGGGCAAGGTGCTCGCCGAGTGGATCGTGGGCGGGGAAGCCCCCTTCGACGTCTGGCCGGTCGACATCCGGCGCTTCGGGGCGCCGCATCGCGACATCGACTGGGTGCGAGAGCGCACGCTCGAACTCTACGGCAAGCATTACACGATCGCATGGCCGGGCGAGGAACACGCGAGCGGGCGACCGCTCCGACGCTCGCCGCTCTACGAGCAGCTCAAGGCGCAGGGTGCCGTGTTCGGGGAAAAGCTCGGCTGGGAGCGGCCGAACTGGTTCGCAACGATCGCCGAGGCGCCACGCGATGACTACAGCTTTAGCCGACCGAACTGGTTTGCGGCCGTGGCGCGCGAGCATCAGGCGACCCGCGAGCGCGTCGCGCGTGTTCGACCAGAGTTCGTTCGCAAAATTTCAGCTGGTCGGGGCGGACGCCGAGCGCGCCTTGAGCTGGATCTGCTCCAATGAGGTGGCCCGGCCGGCCGGCAGCCTCGTCTATACGCAGATGCTCAATGTCCGGGGAGGAATCGAGTGTGACCTGACGGTCGGGCGGCTCGATGCGGACTCCTATTACCTCGTCACCGGCACCGGCTTCGCGACGCATGATTTCGACTGGATCTCGCGCCAGCTCCCGGCGGGGCTCGCGGCCAGCCTGATCGACGTGACATCGGCCTATGCGGTGCTGGCGTTGATGGGGCCGTGCGCGCGGCGCGTACTCGAGCGGCTTACCCGGCAGGACGTCAGCCATGCGGCCTTCCCATTTGGGCAGCTGCGCCGGCTGCAGGTCGCCGGCGCACCGGTGCTGGCGCTGCGCGTCACCTACGTGGGCGAACTTGGCTGGGAACTTCACGTACCGGTGGAGTTCGCCGCGACCGTTTACGGCGCGCTCATGCAGGCCGGCGCCGAGTTCGGCATCGCCAACGCAGGCTACCGCGCGATCGAGACCCTGCGGCTCGAGAAGGGTTACCGCGCCTGGGGAGCGGACATCGGTCCGGACCATACGCCTTTCGAAGCCGGTCTGGGCTGGGCGGTTAAGCTGGGGACCGCCGTGCCGTTTCTCGGCCGTGAGGCGTTGCAGGCGCAGGCCGCCGCTCCGCTCAGAAAGTCCCTGTGCGCGTTCACCGTGCAGGATCCCGCCGTGGTGCTGTTAGGACGCGAGACCATCTATCGCGACGATCAGCGGGTAGGCTGGCTGGGGAGCGGGGGGTACGGGCACACCCTCAAGACCAACATTGGCTACGGCTACGTGCGCCGTGCCGAGGGAGTCACGCGCGAGTATCTGCTCGCCGGGCGCTATGAACTCGAGGTGGCGACCGAACGTGTGCCCTGCGAGCTGCACCTGGCGCCTTTGTACGACCCGCAGATGGCACGCATCAAGTGCTGAGCACGCTGGCGGCCGGCCCGGACCGGTCCGTACCGCGCCGGAGCAGCCGGCCGGAGTGACTAGTTCGCGGCGCCGCCCAACGCCGCCTCGGCGGCGGCAATCTGCGCCTGGCGCTTGCCGATCATCTCGCCCAGGGGCGGGCCCTGGAAGCGGCGCCGCTCGAACCCGAACCAGACTACCGCGGTCAGCACCAGAAAGCCGATCGTGGCGTTGAAGGCCAGCGCGTTGGGTGGCTGCACGCCGATGATGAAGATCAGCACCATGGACACGATCGACAGCAGCGCAAACAGCGTGTAGCCGGCGCGGCCCATATTCCACGGGCCCATCTTGGGCCAGCGCGGGCCACCGTAGGCGACCATGCCGAGCGCGATGGGTATCGCAAACGAGAAGAACAGGAAGATCACCGTGCACGAAACCACCACGGTGTACACCGGCGTACCGCCCGCCTCGAGCCATTTCGCACCGCCAACGAACAGCAGCGCGAGCGTCGCGCCGGTCCAGATCGCCGCATTCGGTGTGCGATGCGTGGGCGAGACCCGCGCCAGGAACCTGGAGGCCGGCAGGCCGCCGTCGCGCGAGAAGGCGTAAATCATTCTCGAGGTGGAGGTCACGGTCGCCAGGCCGCATAGCGCCTGCGACAGGAAGATCAGGGCGTACAGAAATTCCCGGATGGCGCCGGGGACGCGCTGTTGCATGGCCCAGAAGAAGACGTTCCACCCCTGCCTGGCGGCCTCATCCATGTTGGGGATCATGAGCAGGAAAGCCACCAGGAACAGGTACCCGAAGACGCCGGACCAGACGATCGAGGAGACTATGCCGCGCGGCACCGACACGCTCGCCTGCACCGTTTCCTCGGACGTGTGAGCCGAGGCGTCGTAGCCGGTGATGGTGTAGATCGGCAGCAGCAGCCCCAGCAGGAACACCCAGCCGCCGGAAACCCGCGGCCATACGTTAGCGCCCGCCGCACCGGAGTAATTGGCGAAGGTCCACAGGCGCGACAGGTCATAACCGCGCGCGCAGGCGAGGCACACGATGGCCAGCAGCGTGGCAGTCGCAAAGATCAGGTAGCCGGAAAAATCGGTGAGCTTCGCGGTGAGCGAGATGCCGTAGTGGTTGATCAGTGCCTGGCCGGCGCCGAGGACCGTGATGAAACCCATCAGCATCCACATCGAGTCGGTCAGTCCCAGTGCGGGACCGAACGCGCCCATGAAGAAGTAATACGCGCCGACGTTGATGGATCCCAGCACCGTGATCAATCCCAGCAGATTGAACCAGGCCGTCAACCAGCCGGTAAAGCGATTGCCGAGTATGGATCCCCAGTGATAGAGGCCACCGGCCGTCGGGAAAGCCGAAGCGATCTGCGCCATGGCGAGGCCAAAGGTGCCGGACATGACTACGCCCAGCGGCCAGCCGAGGCCGAGTGCGGCGCCGCCCGCGCCGGAGGTCGCCTGGGCGAGCGAGTTGACGGCCCCGGCGAGGATGCAGATGATCGAGAAGGAAATTGCGAAATTGGAAAAACGGCCCAGTCGCCGCGACAGCTCCTGCGCATACCCCATGTCGTGCAGCACCTTGACGTCATCGTCAAGCGCCGCGGCGGAATCTACTCGCGCACCCATCGGCCATACCCCCTTTTACGCGAACGCTGTCTGGAGTCCTCGTCAGCCGGCCGGACGTGTTGGCCGCCGTTGGCAGCGCGACGGCGGCACGTGCTACAGCCGGAACCGGTCGCGCAATTCTCCGGCCAGCCGCCGGCTCACCCCCAGGCGCTCGTTGATGTCCCGCAGGACCACGTGATACTGGCCCTGCGCGTCGCGTTCGATCGCCGCCAACCCTTTGATGCTGACCAGCGCGTTGCGGTGCACACGCACGAACTGCGTGGCGAATTCTTCCTCGAGCGTGCGGAGCGAATCCTCGATCAGGTCGCTCCCGCCCCGGTGCCGGACGGTGGTGTATTTCTGGTCGGCCGCGAAATAGTAAATATCCGGCACCGGGATCAGCCGCACCTGGTCGCCGAGCCGGGCGGCCACGTGAGTGCGCGCCGCGTGCTGCGGGTCGCCCGCAACCAGGCTCGCCAGCTGCTTGCCGGCCAGCCGCGCCGCCCGGTTCAGCGCGGCGCCGAGTTTCTCGGCCCGGACGGGCTTGAGCAGGTAGCCCACGGCCTGCGCGTCAAAGGCGTCTACGGCGTGCGAATCGTAGGCCGTGGTGAACACCACGGCGGGCGGTTCGGGGAGCAGCGCCATGTGGCGTGCCGCCTCCAGTCCGTTCATCCCGGGCATGCGCACATCGAGCAGCACGACGTCGGGATGCAGTTCCCCGGCCAGACGCACCGCCTGTTCGCCCGTGCCTGCCTCGGCGGCCACTTCGAAGTCGCCGAGCTCGCCCAGCAGGCGCCGGAGCCGTTCGCGCGCGGGCGGTTCGTCGTCGACGATCAACACGCGCTGCCTCATAGCGACAGACTGCGCTCCGTGTCCTCGACGTGCGGGAAGCGCAGCCGCACCAGGTATTCGTCGCCGACCCGCTGGGCCTCGACCGAGGATCGCCCTGGGTAAATCAGGTCCATGCGCTCGCGAATGTTCTCGAGCGCCACGCGATTGCCGGCATGCGCGGCGCCGCCGGCTTCGGGCAGCGGGTTGCGCACCGTCAGGCCAATCATGTCGCCGTCCAGCGCACCGCTGACGGTCACGATGCCGCCGCTCGGGCGCGGCTCGATACCGTGGTAGATCGCGTTCTCGAGCAGTGGCTGCATCAGCAGCCCGGGCACCAGCGCGCGCATGGGCAGATCGGCCACATCCCAGATGACGTGCAGGCGTTCACCGAGGCGCAGCTGCTCGATCCGCTGGTAGATTCGCGCCACCTCCAGCTCTTCCTTCAGGGTGATGCTGCTGCGCTTTTCGTTGAGGTTGGCGCGAAACAGATCGGCCAGATCCTCCACGGCCTCCTCGGCGCGAGCCGGATCGGAGCGGGTGAGCGCGGCGATGGTGTTCATGCTGTTGAACAGGAAATGCGGGCGGATGCGGGCCTGCAATGCGCGCACCCGCGAGCGCGCCTGCAGTTCGACGTTGCGGCGCCATTCGCCGCTGACGTAGAAATACCGCAGCGCCAGCGCGCCGACGATCGCGCCGATGCCGAGGTTGGCCGCGAAGAAGCCCATGTGGCGCGGTTGGCAGCAGCAGGTTGGAGGCGCGCGGCCCGAGCAGCGCGCTGCTGCCCAGCCACAGCACGCCCAGCGACACCAGGGCGATCACGGCCAGCACGCTGCCGAGCGCCAGGGCGCTCGCCACACCCATCGGAAGTGTGGCCAGCCGCGCGCGCAGCAGGCACAGCGCCGCGGCGCAGCCCATGCCCGCCCAGAGCAGGAACAGGGAGCTGCGCGCCAGATCCAGCCAGAAACTGAGCCCGCTGCTCTGGCGGGCGACCGCCAGCACGATCGGCGGTGAGGGTGACGATCAGCACCACCGCCAGCACCGCGCGCGCCGCGCAGAAGTCGGGCAGATTCAGCGAGCGGGCGTCGTTTCTGGCAGCTCCGGCCATGGTCAGCTCGTGGCGGCGCGGGCAAACAGCGCCGTCTTGAGGCGATAGACGGCTGAGATGTCTTCATCGCCGTACCCGGCGGCGATGAGCTGGGCGTAGTCGCTCAGCGTCGCCTCGACCACCGGCAATTCGGCGCCGCGGGCGCGCGCCATGTCGTGGCAGATGTTCAGGTCCTTCTGATGGAGGCGCACCCGGAAGCCCGGCGGATAGGTGCCGCGCTCCATGTTCGGACCGCGATGGGTCAGATACCAGTTGGCGGCCGCGCCATGCCCGAGCGTGCCGATCACCTTGCCGAGATCGAGGCCGTACGCCGCGGCAAAAGCCAGCGCCTCGGCGTTGGCGCGAATTATCCCGGCCACCATGATCTGGTTCGTGGCCTTGGCCGCCTGCCCGGCGCCCTGGGCGCCAAAATGCGTGATCGTGGCGCCCATGGCCTGCAGCACCGGCCGCGCGCGCTCCAGGACGCAGTTCCTCGCCGCCGACCATGATCGCGAGTGTGCCCTTGGCGGCCCCCTCGACGCCGCCGCTCACCGGCGCGTCCAGAAACTCCACGCCGCGCGCGTACGCAGCTGCGCGGCGGCGGAGCGGGCCGTGTCGGCGCCCACCGTCGAGCAATCGATGACGATCGAGCCCGCGCGCAGGGCCGGGGCCATCGCCGCCACGACCGACAGCACGTCGCGGTCGGCGGAGACGCACATCACCAGCACGTCGCAGGCCTGCGCAAGTTCGGTGAGCTGGGCAGGCGCCGCGCACTGCAATTCAGCGGCCAGCGCCTGCGCCTTTTCGCCGGTGCGGTTCCAGACGCCATGCAGCAGGCCCGCGCGATGCAGGTTGCGCGCCATCGAAGTGCCCATCGCCCCGAGTCCGACGAATCCTGTACGCATGGCCACACTGCTCCCGTTGCCGCCGGTGCAATTTAGCAGGCAGCGCCGGTGAGGTGCGAACGCTTAAGTTCAGGAAGCGGGAGTTGCCGCAGGTCCGGTCGACTTCGAGGCGGGCGTCGAGGCGCGCCTGGTCCATTTCGGCGTCGGTAAGGTACTCGCGCTCGCCCGCCGTGTTCAGGCGGTAGACGCGCCGTGCCGCGATGGCCTTCTGGTACTTGTCCTGTGGCCTGCTTGCACTGCTCGGCGCGGGTTGCGGCGACGTCCTTCTGGACCGCCTGGCGCGTGGCGTCGTCCTTCAGGCGGGCCGTCGGCGCTGGTGTCGGTCGGGGGCGGCTTGGCGCCCGCTGTCGGGCGGGCGGGCTCATTACTGCGTGGACGGGGGTACTGCTGATGTGCACGACGGTCGCGTTCGGGCTCGGCCGGTCGCTGCAGTCACTGCCCTGGTTGTTGCAATAGATGTCCCCGGCGCCCACGGCGCCACTCGCGCACAGCGCCGCGATGACCAGGGACAGGGCCGTCGGATACCGCATCTTTAAGCCTCCCGCAGTGAGATTCCGAGAGTATCAGCGTTATGGTGCAGCATAAAGGTGAGCCGGCATCACAAAATAACCGGCGGTCGCCGCTATTTGCAGCAGCTCCCGTTGGCGGCGCGCTGCGATGGTTCGAATAATCAGCTGTAAATAGGCTATTTCGGGCGGGCGGCAGTTGCGCGTATTCTGCCTGCACGGCAGCGCGGCTTAGGCCCGACGCCGCCGGAGCGCCCTGGAGTCAAGTCATGGACAACGTGAATCGTCGAAGAGATGGCCCGGAAGTTTGTGTCGGGCCTGCCCGCCGCATTGAGCAGCATGCGTGCGGAACTGGAGGCCAATTTCCGCGCGGCGCTGCAAAGCGCCGCAGGTCGCTTCGATCTCGCCACGCGCAGCGAATTCGACGTGCAGGCCAAGGTGCTCGAGCGCTCGCGCCAGCGCATCGCCGAGCTCGAGGCGCGTCTGGCCGCGCTCGAGGAACGACTGGAGAAACTGCAGGCGCCAGTGCCACCCGTCTTGCTGAGTCGCCGGGCGGGATAGCCCCGCGATACTTCGGGGAAGGGCCTAGAGCGCTTCGAATCATTGATCGCTCAGTGGAATCAAAAGACCGGAGTAATCCGGGCGATTGTATTGACCCGAGAATCAGAATGAGTCGCGTCCAGCCTGTGGCCCAGAGTCCGCGGCTACTGCGGGTCGCGCGCTCGACTCTGCCCTTGGACACCATGTAATCGACGCCCGACTCGATGAGGTCGTCGCTCAGGTCGGCACGACCGCCCTTGGCGGGCATGACCCCCACCTTGCCGGTGAAGCCCTTGAGGGCGTGCTGTACAGCGTCGCCTTGCCCTCGGCAATGCGCGGACCCCAGGCCGGCATGGTCGCCAAACTTCGGCGCGCCCATCAGGCCCGTGGCGTGGCAGGTCTTGCAGACCGCCTCGTACAGTGCCGGACCGTCCTTGGGTGTGGCCAGGGCCACGTTGGTCGCCTGCGCCGGCGGCCTCGATCGCCATGGCGGAATTGTCGGCGCCGGCCACGGCAACGCCGCACGAAGGGTTTGATCCGTTCGGTCACCGCGGCCATGTACTTTGGGTCGGAGTAGAGCTGCGGCTCCTGGGTACGCCCGGCCACCGCTCGTGCCAGGGCGAAAATCAGCAGGGCGATCACGATCAGGCCGCCGATCACGATGCTGAAATTATTGAAGAAATGTGTGTCGTGTTTGCTCACGGACGGTCCAGTGGGGTGGCCAAGAAACGGGCGCGATTATAGCGGATGTCTTGTGGCGGGGCGGTTCTTCCCCGATACATGGGTAATCATCCGGGCCTCGACCCATCGCTTGCTGGCGTGGGTGAGCGGCGGGCTGCAGCGCCTATGGTTGCTGCCCGCTGCATATCGAACGGATAAATGACCTTCCAGTCCTGCTTCATATCCACCACGGTCCAGCCCTTCGCCCGGGCTTCATCCAGTCCCTTGTCGAGCCGACCGATACTGGATTGGCGGTCGTACGCCCACTCGCGCTTGGCGTCGGTGTGGTGGACGTAGAGGCAAAAGCGGGGGCCAGCGCCAGCGGCGGTCCACTGGAGCATCTGCAGGTCGCCGTCCGAATTGCCAAATGCGGCCAGGGGACGGCGCCCGATGCGCATCTGGATGCCGACGGGCTTGCCTTCCTTGTCGTTCACGAAGTCGATCTTCGGCAGCCGCACCAGCACCGGTTTGCCGTCACGCATCTCGAACTTGGTCAGGATGCTGCTGCCGACGACCTGTTCGGGCGGAATTCCGTAGACCCGCTCGGCCCACGGCCGCATGAATTCCACACCGCCGCCTGAAACGATATAAGTCTTGAAGCCGTTGGCCCGCAGATAGCCAAGGAGTTCGAGCATCGGCTGGTACACCATCTCGGTGTAGAGCTTGCCGGTTGTGGGATGCCTGGCCGTCGTGATCCAGTCGGACACGATCTTCTCGAATTCTTCGGTGCTCGTGCCGGCGTGCGTGACCATGGCCATCTCGACCAGGCTCTCCTCGCCGCCGGCCAGCGCCGCTTTGAGATCCCCCTTGAGTACCGATGCGAACGGCTCCTTGGTCTGCCACTCGGGATGCTGGGGCGCGAGCGTCTTGATGCGATCAAAGATGAAGAACGCCTGAAAATACATCGGTTGCTCGCTCCACAACGTGCCGTCGTTGTCGAACGTGGCAATGCGCTCGGCGGGCGGAACAAAGGTGGCAGAGCCCTGGGCGGTCACTTTCTCGACGAACTGTACGATCGCCTGCTTGCTCGCACCCTCGTTCCAGGAGGGCAGCGCATCGGTGGCGGCATGGGCGATGGCGGCACACAGCACACCAAGCGCGATGAGACTGCGTCTGAGCAGCGTTTCAATTGGCATGGCTCTGACCATCCTTTTGGAGGAGGCGATTCATTGTTCTGCGGTGATGCCGGTGGCGAGTCCGTCAAAAATACCACGCCGGGAACCGATTTGAAGCCCTCGCGGCGGGGTCGCCAGCCGCCGCTACCGCAACGGAACTCCACTTTGGCGCGCGTGTAAACCGTCAGCGATGTGTCCGGAATAGACCCTCGTTGAATTGGCGCGCCCGGCGGGATTCGAACCCACGACCTGCAGCTTCGGAGGCTGCCACTCTATCCAGCTGAGCTACGGGCGCGGCGGCGCGCAAGATTACCTGAACCGCAGGCCGGGTGCGACCGGCGGCTACAGCCACCTGCGGCGCTTGAAAAAGAGGTAGGGCAGGAGGGCCGAGGCCACCATCAGCCCGAGCGCGGCCAGGAATCCCCACGATTCGTGCGACCAGGGTATGTGATCGAAATTCATGCCGTAAATGGCGCCGATGACCGACGGGGGCAGCAGGAACACGGTGACCACCGAAAAGATCTTCAGAATGTTGTTCTGGTCGATGTTGACCATGCCGAGCGTGGCATCGAGGATGAACGAGACGTTGTTGCCCAGGAATGAGGCGTGATCGCTCATGGCGATGACGTCGCGCGCCTGGGTGCGAAAGCGGGTGCGCACGTCGCTGGCGAGATTGACCGAGGTGGCCTGCTGCACGAAAGCCAGGGCGCGCCCGAGGCTCACCAGGCTCTCGCGCGTCTTGCCGATGAGCTCGCCGCTCTGACCGACCCGCTCCAGTATCGCCTGGTAGTCGCGCGCCCGCCCGCGCTTTCGGCGCGCCGGGGGCGTGAACACCTCGGCCGATATGGAATCCAGGTCGGCGCCCACGCGCTCGATGACGTCGGCCACGCGGTTGATGATCGCCTCGATCAGGCCGGCCAGCACCGCCGGTCCCGAGGCGCAGCCCGGCCCATGGCGCTCGGCGTAGCTGATAAAGCGCCGGAATGGCAGCGGGTCGGAGTAGCGGTTGGTGATCAGCCGCCCGTCCTTGAGGATGAACGTGACCTGCGAGTTCTGCGGCAGGTCGGAGTCGAGCCGGGTGACAATGGTCGAGGTCAGGTAGACCGCGCCGTCCTCCTCGTACAGACGGTTGGAGGTCTCGATCTCGCGCATCTCCTCGCGCGTCGGCACGTCGATGCCGCATTCGGCTTCCACCGTGCGCTCTTCCTCGGGCGTCGGCTCGAACAGGTCGATCCACAGCGTCTCGCTCAGGGCGGCGTTGCTGACGCTCATGAGGCCCTGGCCCTGCAGCGCGTAGCGGGTGAGCATAGGCGGCGCGCGCGGCGCGCGGACTCAGCGACTCTTTTCGCTGGCGGCCAGGTCGTTGACGATGCTCATCACGTTGGCCTGGCTGCCGGCCATGTTGACGTCGGTGACGTACTTGCCGTTGATGACCAGCAGCGGTACGCCGTCCACGTGATAGCGGTGCACCAGGTCATCGGCTTTCGTCATGTCGGTTTGCACCGTAAAGGAGTTGTAGGCGTTGGTGAAGTCCGCCTCGCTGATGCCGTGCGCCTTGGCGAAGCTGGCCTGCGCATGCAAGGTCTCCTTTTCATCGCCCTGCATGTACATGAAATTCTTCTTGTCGTGCATCTCCGCAAACACCGCCGAGTGCAGCTCCTCTTCCTTGCCGAGCGCCTCCAGCGTGTAGAACAGCTTCGCGTGCGATTGGTGCACGGCCTGCCAGGTGACGGGCACGCGCCTGAATTCGACGTACGCCGGCTTGGTCTTGCGCCAGCTCTCGATGTACGGGTCGAGCGCATAGCAGTGCGGACAGCCGTACCAGAACACCTCCACGACCTCGACCTTGCCCGGTGCGGCATCGGTCGGTTGCGCCGGCACCAGCGGCCGGTAGTTGACACCCGCCACCCACTTGCCGGCCGGCAATTGCCCGGCGGGCGCGAGCGGCGCCGCGCGCTCGAGCTTGGATTCCTCTGCCGGCGCGCTGGGGGCGGGCTTGGCGGCCGCGGCAGGCGCGGGTGGGGCAGCCTCGGGCGCGGGCGGAGCCGCCGCCGGCGGTGGAGTGACCGCAGCGGCGGGCGCGGGCGTGACGTTGGCGGGTGCAGGAGCCTTGGAGCAGGCGGCCAGCGCCAGCACCGTGACCGAGAACAGAGCCGTGAGGAGTTTCATGTCAGCGCATACCCTGGATGTAGGAGGCCACGTTGCGCGTGTCCTCGTCGCTGAGGCGTGCGGCGATCGTGTGCATGATGGCCGCGTTGTCGCCACCATAACTGGCGCCGTGCTCGTTCTTGGCGTAGCGCACGTCGCTGCTGTAGGCACTGAGCTGCTTGACCACGTACACCGCATGCTGGGCGCGCAGCGCCGGGTAGCCGGCCGCAGGATTGCCGCGACCGGACGGTCCGTGGCAGGCCGCGCAGGCCGGAATGCCGCGCGCGCGATCGCCGTAGCGGTAGATGCGCTGTCCAGCCTGCCAATAGGAAGGGTCGGCCTCGAGTCCCGCCGGAGTCTGCTGCGAGTAATAGGCCGCAACGTCCTGGATATTCTGATCGGTGAGCGGCGAGGCCATGGCCGGCATCATCGACGCGCCGGCATCGCCCGTCTTGCCGGTGCGCCTGCCGTCGTGGAACAAGTGCAGCTGGTGCTCTATGTAGGCGGCATTCTGGCCCGCCAGGTTCGGCCATTCGGGATTGGTGCTGTTGCCGTTGGGGCCGTGGCAGGCCAGGCAGGTGGCGGACAGGGTGGCACCGCCTTCGGCCGAACCGAGCGACCAGGAAACAGGCGCCACACACAGGGTGAGTACACAGCAGGCCAGACGAAATGACGCAGTCATGGGGTTATCCCGAGCGGACAAGGCCCGGAATTGTACACTAGGCAAATCCCGTCTCGCCGCACGGCGGCCCTAAGGCCCGCAATCACACATGAGCACCTATCACCAGGCCGACCTGCTGCTGAGCGCCGCGCACGCCCGGCAATTTCCGCCGGATCAGGGGGCTGAAGTGGCCATTGCCGGCCGATCCAACGCGGGCAAGTCCAGCGCGATTAATGCGCTGACCGGGCGGCGGGCGTTGGCGCGCACCAGCAAGACGCCCGGGCGCACCAGGCTATTGAATTTTTTTGAGCTCACCCCGGGCTGCCGGATCGTCGACCTCCCCGGCTACGGCTACGCCGCGGCGGGCGCCGAGGAGCGCGCTTCCTGGGAATCCATGACGACGGCGCTGAGCCAGCGCGCGTCGCTCCGTGGGCTGCTCCTGGTCATCGACAGCCGGCGCGGCGTGCTCGCGGGCGACGAGGAGCTGATTGCCTGGGCCGCAGCGGCCCGCTGCCCGGTGCACGTGCTGCTCAGCAAGAGCGATAAATTAAAACGCGCCGAGCTCGCCCGGACGCTGGCCGGGGCACAGCAAGGGTTGGCCGGTCGCGCCACGGTGCAGGCGTTTTCGGCCGTCGATAACACCGGCGTCGAGCAGGCGCGCGGGCAATTGAATCAGTGGCTTAAAAAATAGCCCCGGTGGCCGGACTTGGGGGGGAATTGGCCACCGGGGCGTATCAGCCCGCTTAGGGAGGGAGCGGGGAGCGCTTCTATCGCACTCACGCAAAGTTTGAGCGGACCCGGTGCAGATAGTTCCCGCCGGTTCCGCGGCCGCGCTACAAAAATGTGTAGGTCAGCCCGAGTGACAGCAGCGTCGGGGTGGAGGCCTGCGAGACGTCGAAGGCTTCGTACTCGAGCCGCGCCGCGAGGGCGCCAAAATGCATCTGCACCCCGGCGCCGTAGGCCAGATCGCTGCCGTTGTGGCTGAAGGACAAGCTGGGCGCGTGGGCGTCGGTCTTCCAGGAGACGACCCCCAGTTTGCCGTAGATGTCGATCACAGGGATCGGCAGAAAGCCCACTGCAAAAACGTCCAACGCCTTGGTTTTGGCCTCGACACCGCCGGAACTGGTATTGCCCAGATCCACGTAGTTGGCTTCAAACGCCAGGATCCCCAGAGCGCGGAAACCGGCGATCGCCTTCCAGCCCACGTCGGTGTCCGAGTAGTTGACGTTGCCGGACTTAAGGCCGCTGTCGGACTGCCCGAGCGAGCCGCCGAGATAGAAGCCGTGCTCTACGGCGGAGGCGCTGCCCGCGGCCGCGCACATCGCCACGGCGGCGCAAGCCACCACAGTTCGCTGCATCATCACTGCTCACCTTGCCTTGCCGAGCGCGCCGCGCTCCACGATAGGCTCACTATACAACCGCCGGTATGGCAGCTCCGTCAGTGTCTGCCGATGGCGACGGGTTAGGGTTTCCTACACCGCTAGTGCGCCTCATCCCAGTTCAGTCCGTGGCCGACATCGACTCTGAGGGGCACCTGCAGGCTGGCCGCGCCGGCCATCAGCGCGCGCACCTGCGTGGTGGCCTCGGCCACGAAATCGTGAGCGACTTCCAGGACCAGTTCGTCGTGCACCTGCATGAGCAGGCGCGCGGCCACGCCGGGCTGCTGGCACCAGGCGTCCACGTCCAGCATGGCGCGCTTGATGATGTCCGCGGCGGTGCCCTGCATGGGCGCATTGATGGCGCTGCGCTCGGCATATTGCTGCAGCTGGCGGTTGCGTGAGTTGATTTCCGGCAGGTACAGGCGCCGCCCATACACCGTCTCGACGTAACCCTCGCGCCGGGCGCGCTCGCGCGTGCTGTCCATGTAGCGGCGCACGCCAGGGTAGCGGGCAAAGTAGAGTTCCACGTACTGCGCGGCGGCCGCACGCTCGATGCCGAGCTGGCGCGCCAGGCCAAAGGCCGACATCCCGTAGATCAGGCCGAAGTTGATGGCCTTGGCGGAGCGGCGCTGATCCGCGCTCACTTGTTCGGGTGCGACGCCAAACACTTCGGCGGCGGTGGCGCGGTGGATGTCCTGGTCGCTGGCAAAGGCACGCAGCAATCCTTCATCGCCCGACAGATGCGCCATGATGCGCAGCTCGATCTGCGAGTAATCGGCCGACAGCAGCAACTGCCCGGGCGGGGCGATGAAGGCCTGGCGGATGCGCCGTCCTTCGGGGCTGCGGATCGGGATGTTCTGCAGGTTCGGGTCGGTCGAAGACAGCCGCCCGGTGGCGGCCACCGCCTGGTGATAGGAGGTATGCACGCGCCCGGTGTTCGGGTCGATCTGTTCGGGCAGTTTTTCGGTGTAGGTCGAGCGCAGCTTGGCGAGCGCCCGGTAGTCGAGGATCAGCCGGGGCAGGGCATGCTCGGCCGCCAACTCCTCGAGCACGTCCTCGGCGGTCGAGGGCTGGCCGGTCGGCGTCTTGCGCAGCACCGGGATGTGCAGCTTCTCGAACAGGATCTGCTGGAGCTGGCGCGGCGATTCGACGTTGAATTCCTGGCCCGCCTCGCGCTGCGCCTCGGTGCCCAGCTCCTGCATGCGCAGCGCCAGTTCGACGCTCTGCTGGCGCAGCATCGCCCGGTCGATGAGCACCCCGCCCCGCTCCATGCGCTGCAGCACCGGGACCAGCGGCTGCTCGATCTGCTCGTACAGGCGCGCCAGCGCCGGCACCGCTTCCAGCTGCGGCCATAGATGGTGGTGCAGGCGCAGGGTGACGTCCGCATCCTCGGCCGCGTATTGGGTGGCTGTCTCGACGCTGACCTGGTCAAAGCTGATCTGCTTGGCTCCGCGGCCGGCCACCTCCTCGAAATGGATCGTCTTGATGCCGAGGTACCTGGCGGCCATCGAATCCATGTCGTGACGGGTGGCCGTGCTGTTGAGGACGTAGGATTCCAGCATCGTGTCGTAGCGCTGGCCGCGCAGGCGGATGCCGTGGTTGGCGAGCACGTGCATGTCGAACTTCATGTGCGCGCCCACCTTGGCATGGGCGGGGTCCTCGAGTAGCGGACGGAGCGCGGCCAGTACCCGGTTGCGATCGAGCTGTTCCGGGGCGCCGGCGTAGCGATGCGCCAGCGGGACGTAGGCGGCGTGCCCGGGCTCGACGCTGAACGAGACGCCCACTATCTCCGCCCGCATGTAGTCCAGTCCGGTGGTCTCGGTGTCGAAGGCAAACAGCGGCGCACGCGCCAGGCGCTCGCACCACGCCAGAAATTGCGTCCAGTCGGCAATCATCGTGTAGTGGCGTTCCATGGTGTCGGCGGCCGGCGCGCCGGCCGAGGCGGCGGCCGGTGGCGCGCCCGCCGCGGGCGCTGTCGCTGCGCCCGCCGCCGGCGCCGGGGCGGCCTGTGCGCCATCGAGCTGACGCAGAAACGAGCGCATCTCCAGGCGCGTGTACAGTTCCCGCAGGCTCGCCAGGTCGGCGGGCTTCGGCACCAGGCTGGCCTCCTCCACGGCCAGGGCAAGATCGCAGCGGATCGTGGCGAGCTGGCGCGAGAGGGCCACTATGGCCGATGCCGGCGCGCAGGTTCTCGCCCACCTTGCCGGGGATTTCCGCCGCATGCGCCAGCAGCGCGTCGAGGGTGCCGTAGCTATTGAGCCATTTTGCGGCGGTCTTCGGACCCACCTTGTCGATACCCGGGATGTTGTCGGAGCTGTCGCCCACCAGCGCGAGGTAGTCGATGATCTGTTCCGGATACACGTCGAACTTCGCCTTGACTCCGGCGCGATCCAGCAACGTGTCGTTCATGGTGTTGATCAGCGTGATGCGCTCATTGACCAGCTGCGCCATGTCCTTGTCGCCGGTCGAGATCAACACCTGCTCGCCGCTCGCGGCGGCTCGGGTCGCCAGCGTGCCGATCACGTCGTCGGCCTCGACTCCGGCGATGCGCAACAGCGGCAGACCCATGCCGGTCACCGCCTGCAGGAGCGGCTCGACCTGGGCGCGCAGGTCATCGGGCATCGCAGGACGGTTGGCCTTGTACTCGGCGTACAGGTCATCGCGGAAGGTCTTGCCGGGGGCGTCGAAGACCACCGCGACGCGCGTGCCCGGGTAATCGCGCAGCAATTTATTGAGCATGTTGAGCACGCCGTGCACGGCGCCGGTCGGCTCGCCGCGCGAACTGCTCAGCGGAGGGAGCGCGTGGAAGGCCCGGTACAGGTACGAGGAGCCGTCGACCAGGATCAGTTTCGGTGTCGGAATCATTTGGCCCCCTCGGGCGCTGCAGTATAGTGATCTTGGGCCGCGGACGGCGCGGCGCCAGGTGGGGAGGCCAGCGTGAACACGGCGGATTTGCAGATCATCGTGCTCGCAGCCGGCGCCAGCGCAGGCGCCGGCCCCTCGACGCCGGTGGCGCCGACCACCAACGTGGCGTCGCTGCCCCTGGTCTTGAGTCAGGCCACCGCGGTGGCAGGTCATGCGGTCACGGTAGTGCTCGGTGCGCGTGCGGCCGAGATGGCGCCGGCCCTTGGCAGGTCACCGGTGTCGCTGGTGGTCAACCGCGAATGGAGCGAAGGCATCGCCGCCTCGATACGCGCGGGCCTGCTGAGCGTGGCGGGCAGTTGCGCCGCGGTGCTGCTGCTGCGGGCCGACCAGGGGGCCGTCAGCAGCGCCGACCTGCAGCGCCTCGCCGACGTGTGGCGTCGCAGCCCGCGGGCCATCGTCGCCGCACAGTACGGCGGCGGCTACGGCCTGCCGGCCGTCTTTCCCCGCACCGAGTTTGCGGCGCTGCTGCGCCTGCGCGGCGAGCAGGGTGCCGAGGCGCTGTTGCGCAGCCCGGCGGTCGGACTGATTGGCGTGCCCATGCCCAGCGCGGCCACCGACACGAGCCGGGCCGGCGATGCGCCGGGCCTCAGCGAGTCGTAGCGGGGGCCGGGGCCGGAGGCGTCTTGCGCCGCTCGGGCGACTGGGCCGAGGCGGGCGCGGCGGGGTTGCTCTTCACGGCCTGCGGAGCCTGGTCGGGAAGGTACAAGGCCCCCTTCTGGCCGCAACCGCTGGCCGCCCAGACGCCCAGGCCCGCGAGTGCGAGCCGCAACAGGCCGCTCATGTCCCCGTCACCGGTGCCGGGGCCAGGGTTCGCTGCGGGGGACGCCGTTCGTACAGATGGAGCCATCCCCGTGCCACCCGGTAGAGCACCCAGAGTCCGACCAGCGCGAATCCCATGACCACGATATAGACGCCAATGACGATCAGCGTCAGCGGCGCGCCGATGAGCAGGCTGACCCCTATCCATAGCAGCGCATACCAGAACGTGTGGATCTGCCAGCGGAAATGGGACTCGAGCCAGGTGCCGCGGACCTCGGCACGGCGCGCGTAGTTGAGGATGACTGCCACCAGGGAGGGGAGCCCGAACAGGAATCTTCCGGCGATGGTGGAGCTGGTCAGCACGCCGGTCAGGACCGCGCAGACGTGCAGCCCATAGATCAGATGGGTGTACCCCACCAGTCCGGGCGGGGGCTCATGCGGGCCGGCCTTATCGACGGTGTCGAACATAGGACCTCACTCGCGGGCCGTAGGAGCGGACCGACGGAGCATCATAGACCCGCCCGGAATCCCGCACCCGAGCGGAATCCACATTGAACCATTTTTGATACAAAAATCGATGAAGATGGCATTTTGTATCTTATATGGTTCAAAATCCCGATCGTTCAGGGGTGTCGCACGCGACGGCGCAGCGCGCTCATCAGCTCGCGCAACTCCTCGATCCGCAGCGCCATCCCGCAGCCCACGAAGCTGAGGATGGCCACCCCGATGGTGAGCAGCAGCCCTGACAGCCGGACCGGGAAGGCCAGCTGCGCCCAGTCCTGGAGCAGCCAGCGCTGCGCGGCCCAGCAGACCAGGCCCAAGGCCGCGGAGGCGAGCGCCACCTTGCCCAGAAGCGTGGACATGCGGCGGGTCTCGAGGCGCTTCAAGTGATGGTGCATGAGGGCGTAGAGGACGAGGAAATTGCAGGTCGCCACGCACCCGGTCGAGAACGCCAGGCCCCGATGACCCCAGCCCAGCTGGCGGGTAAATATCCAGTTGAGCAGCAGGTTGAGCGCCACCGCGAAGAAGCTGACGTACATGGGCGTGCGCCGCTGGTCCAGGGCATAAAAGGCATTGACCAGCACCTTGAGCGCCGCATACCCGGCCAGGCCGATCGCGTAATAGCGCAGCGCGCCGGCGGCCTCGAAGGTCTGGCGGGCGTCGAAGCGACCGTGCTGGTAGAGCACCGAGACGATGGGCTCGGCCAGCATCATCAGGCCCACGGTGCAGGGAACGGTCAGCAGGAAGGCGAGCCGCATGCCCCGCGAGAGCTCGCTGCGGAATGCCGGCAGGTCGCCCAGCGCCACCAGGCGCGAGAGCAGCGGCAGCGTGACGGTGCCGAGCGCGACGCCGAACAGCCCCAGTGGCAGCTGCATCAGGCGGAACGCGATGGCCAGCCAAAAAATCGGCCCGTCGCCCAGGTGCGAGGCAAAGATCGAGTTGACCAGCACATTGAACTGGGTGGTGCTTGCGGCGATGACCGAGGGGCCCATGAGCGAGAGCACGGCGGCCACGCCCGGATCCCGCCAGCCGAAGTCCGGGCGGTAGCGATAGCCGAGGCGGTGCAGATGCGGCAGTTGCACGCCCAGCTGCAGCGCGCCGCCGACCAGCGTGCCGATGGCCAGGCCGTAGAGGGCCAGCGGCCCGAAGTGGGGATCCAGCCAGTAGCCCAGGACCACACCGCCGACGATCGAGCCCACATTGAAGAAGCTCGACGCCATGGCCGGCATGCCAAACACATTCTTGGCATTGAGCATGCCCATGACGAGCGCCGCCAGCGACACCAGCAGGATGAACGGGAACATGATCCGCGTGAGCGTCACGGTCAGCGCCGCCTTGGCGGGATTGAAGCCCGGCGCCAGCGTGGCCACCAGCTGCGGTGAGTACAGGACGCCCAGCACGCACAGCGCACCCAGCACCACCGCCAGCATGGTGGCGACCTTGTTGGCCAGTTGCCAGGCGGCCGGGTCGCTGCCGCGCACCGCCGTCTTGCTGAAGATCGTCACGAAGGCGGTCGACAGGGCACCCTCGGCAAACAAGTCGCGCAGCAGGTTGGGAATGCGGAATGCCGCGGTAAAGGCATCCATGGCGCCGCCGCCGCCAAACAGCGCGGCGCAGACCTGCTCGCGAATCAGCCCCAGAATGCGGCTGCACATGACCGCGAGCCCGACCACGCCGGCGGCGCGGGTGTTGAGGCGTTCCGCCGGCGCTTTGCCCTGAGGCGCGGCGGGGCCCGGACCGGTGCTCATTGACACAAGGTAATGCGGGCCGGTTCGGCCACTAGCGTGTCGCTATGGCCACGGCCGCCCCGGCGATCGCGATTCCGGCGCCGCGATTGAGGGCGCGCAGCGAGCGCGCGCTCTGAAACAGCGTGCGGGTGTGCGAGGCCAGCCACACGTAACCGCCCAGCGTGAGCGGCAGGATGATGCAGATGACCAGCGCGATCGCGCAAAACCCGGAGATCGTCAATGCTTCCAGCCGCACCACGGTCGGGAGCAACGCGAGGAAGAACGCGATGGTCTTCGGGTTGGCCAGCGTCAGCGACAGGCTGCCGAGGAATAACTGCAGGGGCGGCTGCCCGGGCGCACGCACCTGCGTGGCGAGCGTCGCGACCGGGGTGTGCCAGGCCCGGTAGGCGAGGTATAGAAGATAGGCGGCGCCGAGGTATTTCACGGCCACGAATACCGCCTGCGCGGAGTGCGCGAGCGCCGCCAGGCCGGCCGCCGCGACCGTAAACCACAGCAGATCCCCGACCAGATAGCCGGCAATGAAGGCGCCCGCGCCGCGGGTGCCATGGGCGAGCGCGCGCGCGATTACGGCGGCGACCCCGGGGCCCGGGGTCGCCACGGCCAGAAAATACACGACGCAGAATATTCCCAACCCGGCAAGTGACATGGCCCCTCCCCCAAAGCCGCACGCGCGCACGGCCGCGGCATTATAGCGAGCCGGCGCGATGCGCCGGAGTCCCCCGAGGCCGCACCCGGCCACGCGCGCGGCTCCCGGACTCCGGCGGGGCGACTTGCCGCCAGCGGCGGCGCAGTGGATGATTCGCGCAGCATCGGGTTGGAGTAAGGGCGGCATGCGGCTGGGACTTCGCACTGCAAACTATCCGGCGCCTCCGTCCGGCGAGCGTCGGGGCATGCCACGAGATCCGCACTTCGATCCGGCGGCGGCCCGCTAGCACGTGTACACGCTTTACTACTCCCCCGGCACGGCCAGCATGGCCGTGCACCTGGCGTTGCTGGAGATCGGCGCGCCGCACCGGCTCGAGCTGGTGGATTTTGATAGCAACTCGCAGCGCAGCGAGGCCTACCTGCGCCTCAATCCACAGGGCCAGGTGCCGACGCTGCTGATAGACGGCCGCCCCTATACGGAATCGGCCGCGTTGCTGATGATGCTCGCCGAGCGGCACCCGCAGGCAGGACTGGCCCCGCCGGCCGCCACGCCGAAGCACAACGAGTGGTACCAGTGGCTGGTGTTCGGGAGCAACGCATTCGGTGCCAGCTACCGCAGCTGGTTCTATCCGCCTGATCTGGGCGCGCACGAACATCCGCCGGCGGTGCGGGCCGCGCTCCAGGGACGCATCGAGGGCCTGTGGGCGCGCATGGATGCACAGCTCGCCGCCCGCGGCCCCTACCTGCTCGGCGAGGAGTTCTCCGCCGCCGATCTGCAGCTGATCATGTACATGCGCTGGTCGCGCAAAATGCCGCGCACCGCTCTCGACTGGCCGGCACTCAGGCGGTTTGCCACGCTGCTGCGCCAGCGCGACAGCTGGCAGCGGCTTTGCGATATCGAGAAGCTGGAAGAATGGCGCTCCTGACCGAGCCGCCTAAAGTGTCATGGCCATCATGGACTTAAGGCCGCCAGCCGCCGGCCGTATTGCCAGGCGGCATGCAGTGGCGGATATTTCCGGTCTCCGGGCGGTGCAGCGCGCCGCGCCGCAGCCCACCAAGAAAAACACCCCAATCTAGGAGTCGCTTCGATGCTGCCGGAAGAGGTAAGAACCGCCGCGCAGGCGCGCGCGATCGTCGAAGAGCGCGGCCTGCAGCACGTCAAGGTCGGCGTGTTCGACAACGATGGCATCCTGCGCGGCAAGTACGTCAACCGCGACAAGTTCTACTCGGCGCTCGACAAGGGCATCGGCTTCTGCGACGTGGTGCTGGGTTGGGACTCGAACGACCAGCAATACGACAACGTCAAGTTTACCGGCTGGCATACCGCGTATCCGGATGCCATGTTGCGGGTGTTGCCGGCCACCTGCCGGAGCCTGCCGCTCGAAGGCAGCATGCTGCTGTTTCTGGTCGAGTTTACCGGCAGCGCCGAGCAGGTCTGTCCGCGCGCCACGCTGCGACGCGTGCTGCAGCGCGCCGCGGACATGGGCTACAGCACCTCGGCCGCGGCGGAGTTCGAGTTCTTTGTCTTCAACGAGACGCCCGAGAGCGTCCGCGCCAAGGGCTACCGCGCGCTCACCAACATGACGCCCGGATACTTCGGCTATTCCATGTTGCGCAACTCCGTGCATGCCGAGCTGTACCAGGCGCTGCTGCAGCTGGCGGCCGAAATGCGCATGCCCATCGAGGGGTTGCACACGGAAACCGGGCCGGGCGTGATGGAAGCGGCGCTCCAGTACACCGAATCACTGGAAGCGGCCGACCGCGCCGCGCTGTTCAAGACTTACACCAAGGTGCTGATGCAACGGCGCGGGCTGATGGCCACCTTCATGGCCAAGTGGTCCCAGCATCTGCCCGGCCAGAGCGGCCACTTGCACGTGTCGATGACGCGCCGCGACGGCTCGGCGGTCTTTCACGACGCGCACAAGCCCCACACCATGTCCGACGAGATGCGCTGGTTCGTGGGCGGCCAGCAGGCGCTCATGCCCGAGTTGCTCGCCATGGTGGCCTCGACCGTCAACAGTTACTCGCGCCTCGTGCCGGGGTATTGGGCACCGACCTCGGCGACCTGGGGGGTCGAGAACCGGACCTGCGCGCTGCGGGTCATCCAGGGAGGCCCTAAGAGCCAGCGGGTCGAATACCGCATCGCCGCGGCCGACATCAATCCTTACCTGGCGATCGCCGTGGCGATCGGCTCGGGTCTGTGGGGCATCGAGCGGCGCATCGAGCCCGACGCGCCGATGGTCGGCAACGCCTACGAGCGCAAGCTCCCGGCCAAGCGGCAGCTGCCGCGCACGCTGACCGATGCTGCGGCCATGCTGGCGCGCTCGAAGCCGGCGCAGGAACTGTTCGGAGCGGCGTTCGTCGAACACTTCGCCGCCAGTCGGGAGTGGGAGGAGCGCGAGTTCCGTCGCGCCGTCACCGATTGGGAGCTGGCCCGCTACTTCGAAATCATCTGAGGCCCAAGGATGCAGACCATCAGCCCGGTCGATGGGCGCGTTTACCTGCAACGTGCCACCGCCACGTCCGCCGAGATCGACGCCACCCTGCAGCGCGCGCGCACCGCGCAGGCCTCGTGGCGCGCTGTGCCGGTGGCGGACCGGGCGCTGATCATCGAGCGCTTCAGCAGCGCCTTCGAGGCGCGCAGCGCGGAGCTCGCTCCGGAGCTGAGCTGGCAGATGGGCCGGCCGCTGCGTTTCGCGCCCAACGAGGTGCGCAGCACCGTCGAGCGCGCGCGCTACATGACCGGAATCGCTGCGCATGCGCTCGCCGACATCGACGTCGGGCCCAAGCCGAATTTCCGGCGCTTTTTGCGGCGCGAGCCGCTGGGCGTGGTCTTTACAGTCGCCGCCTGGAATTTTCCGTTCCTGATAGCCGTCAACAGCGTGGTGCCGGCGCTCATGGCAGGCAACGCCGTGGTGCTCAAGCACTCGGCGCAGACGCCGCTGTGCGCGGAGCGCTTTGCCGAGTGTTTCGCGGCCGCGGGCCTGCCGGCCGGCGTATTCCAGGTGCTGCACCTCGAACATGCCGACACCGAGCGCGTAATTCGCGATCCGCGCGTCGATTTCGTGGCCTTTACCGGCTCGGTGGCCGGCGGCCGAGCGGTGCAGCGCGTGGCTGCGGAGCGCTTTATCGGAGTCGGCCTGGAGCTGGGCGGTTGCGATCCGGTGTACGTGCGCCACGACGCCGACCTGCCGCACGCCATAGAGAACATCGTCGACGGCGCCTATTTCAATTCGGGCCAGTCGTGCTGCGGGCTGCAGCGCATCTACGTGCACGCGAGCGTCTACGACGAGTTTGCCCGCGGCTGCACCGCGCTGGTGCAGCAATACCAGCTCGGCAATCCGCTCGATCCGCAGACCACGCTGGGCCCGGTGGTGCGCACCAGCGCCGCCGATGCCATCCGCGCACAGATCCAGGCCTCGGTGCAGGCCGGCGCGCGTCCGCTGATCGACGAGCGCGCCTTTCCGCTGAGCAAGCCCGGCACTCCCTACCTGGCGCCGCAGCTGCTGCTCGATGCGCCGCCGAACTCGGTGGTGATGCGTGAGGAGATCTTCGGACCGGTGGCCGGGCTCATGAAGGTCGATTCCGACGCGCAGGCCGTGGCTTTGATGAACGACAATGCCTACGGACTGACGGCTGCCGTGTGGACGCGCGACGCCGCGGCCGGGGAACGGCTCGGCGATGCGGTGCAGACCGGCACCTGGTTCATGAACCGCTGTGACTACCTCGACCCGGCGCTGGCCTGGGTGGGCGTGAAGGACTCCGGGCGGGGCTGCACGCTCTCGGTGGTCGGATACGAGCACCTGACGCGACCCAAATCCTTTCATCTGCGGGTGACGACGTGAGCGCAGTTCTCAAGGCCAACTGGAATTATCCGACGCGCATCTGGGCCGGGCCGGGGCGCATCGCCGAACTGCCGGTCGCCTGCGCCGCGCTCGGCATCAAGCATCCGCTGCTGGTGACTGACGAGGGCCTGCGCGATGCGCCGATGATCCGGCAGGCGCGCGCGCTGGTGCCGGGGAGCGGCCTGTTCGCGGATGTGCGCGGCAACCCGGTGGGCGCCAACATCGAGGCCGGCCTCGCCGCCTACCGCGCCGGCGGTCACGACGGCGTGATCGCCTTCGGCGGTGGCTCGGCCCTCGACGCCGGCAAGGTCATCGCCTTCATGTCCGGCCAGACACGGCCGCTGTGGGATTTTGAAGATGTCGGCGACTGGTGGACGCGCGCCGACGAGCGCGGGATCGCCCCGATCGTCGCCGTGCCGACCACGGCGGGGACCGGCTCGGAGGTCGGTCGCGCCGGCGTCGTCGTCAACGAGGCCACACACCAGAAGAAGATCATCTTTCATCCACGGATGATGCCCGGGATCGTCATCAGCGATCCGGAACTCACGGTGGGCCTGCCCGCCGGCGTGACCGCCGCGACCGGTATCGACGCCTTCGTGCACTGCTTCGAGGCCTACTGTGCGCCAGGATTCCACCCGCTGGCCGATGGCATCGCATTGGAGGGAATGCGGCTGATCCAGACCTACCTGCCGCGCGCCTGCGAGAACGGCCGGGACATCGAGGCGCGCTCGCGCATGCTGGCGGCCGCGAGCATGGGCGCCACGGCGTTCCAGAAGGGCCTGGGTGCCGTGCATGCCATTGCCCACCCGGTGGGCGCATTCTTCAACACGCACCACGGCCTCACCAATGCGGTCCTGCTTCCCTACGTGATCGTGCACAACCGACCCGCCATCGAACCGCAGCTCGAGGTGATCGCGCGCGTGCTCAACCTGCGCGGCGAGCCCTTCGCCGCCGTGTACGACTGGGTGCTGGCGTTGCGCAAGCAGCTGCGCATTCCGCACACGCTGGCCGAGATCGGCGTCACGCTCCACAACCCGGATACGATTGGCCACGAGGCTTCGCTCGACCCGTCGGCCGGCGGCAATCCGCTCCCCACCGATGCGGCCACCTACGCGCGGTTGTTCCGTTCTGCGGTCAAGGGTGACCTGGGCCTGAAGGGCTGATGGGCAAGCCGCGGATACTGGTGATCGACGGCAATCGCGCCGCAACCCGCGAGCAGCAGGTGGCCGCCGGTGGCCAGCCTTCGGGCGAGGGGTACGTGGGCGTGCTGCAGCGCCTTGCGCCGCTCGATTGCGACATCGTGCGGCCGGCCGACGGCGAGGTGCGGTTCCCCGCCGGCGTGGGCCTCGGTGACTACGACGGCGTGGCCATCACCGGCTCGGCGCTGAACGTCTACGACAGCGGCCCCCACATCGAGCGGCAGATTGAACTCACGCGCTCGGTTCTCGAGAAGGGCGTGGCCTGTTTCGGGAGCTGCTGGGGGATGCAGGTGGCGGTCACGGCGCTGGGCGGGCGCGTACGCCCCAATCCGCTCGGGCGCGAATTCGGATTTGCCCGGCGCATCGCCCTGACCGAAGCGGGGCGCCAGCACCCGATGTACCGGGAGAAGCCGGCCGTGTTCGAGGCGGTGACGGTGCATCGCGACGATATCGAGCAACTTCCGCCGGGCGCCGTGGTGCTGGCCGGCAACGACATGGGGCTGCAGGCCGTGGAGTTGCCGTTCGGGCGCGCCCGCTTCTGGGGCGTGCAGTACCATCCCGAGTACAGTTACACCGAGATTGCCGCGACCACGCTGCGCTACGCCGACGCGCTGCTGCGCGAGCACTGGTTTGCGGACCGGGCCGCGATGGATGCCTTCGTGACGGATCTCAAGCGGCTGCAGGAGCGACCGCAGGACCGGTACCTGGGCTGGAAGCACGGGCTGGGACCGGCGATGCAGGACGAGCGGCTCAAGCTGGCCGAGCTGCACAACTGGCTCGAGCTGGTGGTCATGCCCGGGTTTCAGCGCCGGCATTGAGGCCGACATGAGCTACGCGCAGCTCGCGCTGATCGCGCTTGCCGGGTTCGCGGCTGGCGCGGTCAATGCGCTCGCCGGGGGCGGCACGCTGATCAGTTTCCCGGTTCTGGTGGCCGCGGGGTTGCCGGCCATCGAGGCCAACGTCACCAGCACGATCGCCCTGTGCCCCGGATATCTCGGCGCAACTTACGCGCAGCGCGCCGACTTGCGCGGCCAGCGCGCGCGTCTGTACGTGCTGCTGCCCTTGAGTTTGCTCGGCGGGCTGCTCGGCGCCGCGTTGCTGCTGCACACCGCCGAGCAGAAATTTACCCGGGCCGTGCCCTGGCTCCTGTTGGGCGCCTGCACGCTGCTGGCGCTACAGGAGCGCTTGCGCGGCGCGCTCTCGGCACGCGCAACTGCGGCCGGCGCGCAGCCGGCGCCGCTGTGGCTGTCGCCGCTGGTGGTGGCGGGCGCGATCTACGGCGGCTTCTTTGGCGCCGGCATGAGCGTTGTCATTCTGGCCGTGCTCGGCCTGGCACTTGGCGACCCGCTGCCGCGCCTCAATGCACTCAAGCAGGCAATCGCCCTGGCCGCCAACGGTGCGGCGGCCGCCTGGCTCGCAGTGCGCGCGTCCGTCGACTGGCGCGTGGTCGCGGTGCTCGCGCTGAGCGCCCTGCTGGGTGGAGCATGGGGCGGGCGCCTTGCCGGCCGGCTCTCGGCCCTGTGGTTGCGTCGCACGGTGGTGCTGGTGGGCGTCGTGGTCGCGGCGCTGTACCTGTGGCGCACGCGCTGAGGCCGGCCGACCCTTGCAAAAGATCACGGGTATCATGGGCACCGCCATGGATCAGGTTGCCTATCTGCTGTTCGACACTCCGGTGGGACGCTGCGCGGTCGCGTGGAATGCCGCGGGGCTGGTGGCGGTGCAGCTGCCGGAACGCAGCGCCGCCGCTACACGGGCGCGCCTGCGTCGCCGGTTCCCCGGCGCCCGCGCCGGCGTCCCGCCGCGCCGCGTGCGTCAGGCGGTCGCGGCCATCGGGCGCTTGTTGAGCGGCGGGCCCGACACGCTGGCGAACATCCCGCTGGATCTTTCGCGCTGCAGCCCTTTCCATCGCCGCGTCTACGAGATCGCCCGCACCATCCCTGCCGGCACGACCTGGACCTATGGCGCGCTCGCGGCCCGCGCGGGGAGCCCCGGGGCGGCCCGCGCGGTAGGGCAGGCGATGGCCCGCAATCCCTTCCCGCTGGTGGTGCCCTGCCATCGCGTGACGGGCGCGCAGGGTTGGGCGGGGGGATTTTCGGCGCACGGCGGAGTCGGCACAAAATCTCGCCTGCTGCGCATCGAGGGTGCCCCGGCGGGATGAACCGCTAGCGCAGCGGGCCGGTCTGCGTGCGCAGCTGCCCCATCGCCGGACGGAAGCGCACGCTGACGGTGTCTTCCACGTGCGTCACGGCGCTCACCACCTTGATGCGCGCGTCCTGCAGGAACGCGCTAATAAAAGACTGCAGACCCTCGCAACGCGCTCGCGCCGAGGCCTGATCCTCGGTCTGCGCCACCAGTTTCGCCTGCCAATGCTGAGCTCGCGGGCTCGCGGCCGCGAGTTCCCGCAGCGCGCGGTCGAGCAGCGCGAGGTCGCTGGACAGCGTGTTGTCGGTCAGATTGGGATCGCGCGATTGCCCCGGTGCCGCGAGCCGCAGGTGCAGCAGTGCGCCGTCCTCCGCGACCTCGTCGTACAGGCAGACCACCAGCGAGCTGTGCAGCTCAGCACTCAGGATCACGTCCTCGGAGGTGATCTGGTAGTCGTCGGATTTGACCTGTCGTTCGGGTACGGCGGCGTCCATCGGCGCAGTGTCGCAGAGGGCTGAGCGGTTCCGGTGTTAGCTGGGTCACAGTACGGTGCAGGCAATCGCCTCTGGTAGTATGCGCGCGGACATATCGGGGAGTCGTCGTGATTACTCACAGCGGTGGTTGCCATTGCGGGCGCGTGCGTTATGAGGTGCAGGCCCCGGCGGAGATCGAGGTCCTGGACTGCAACTGCTCGATCTGCACCAAGACCGGCTACCTGCACCTGATAGTTCCGGCCGCGCGCTTTCGCCTGCTCACCAGCATGGCGGCACTGACGACCTACCAGTTCAATACCGGGACGGCGCGCCACCTGTTTTGCTCGGTCTGCGGCATCAAGTCCTTCTATGTGCCGCGCTCGCACCCCGACGGCTACAGTGTAAACGCGCGCTGCCTTGACGCCGGCACCGTGACCGGCACGCGTACTGTCGCCTGTGACGGCCGCGATTGGGAAAAGCAGTTTCCGGAGGGGCAGGGTGAATACCGGGGTCGATAGCGCGGCTTGGCCAGACTTCTGGCGCGCGACTCCAGGCGTGGCGGGCGCAGCGGTGCTGCAGCTTGCGGTTTGACCACCGGCAACCATCAAGGACACGACCGGCGCAGCGCCGGCACGATCAATCCGAGGACTAGTGCCCGTGTACGATCCGAGCATGCAACTGGAAACCGCGCGCCTGATTCTGCGCCAGCCCCGATTGAGCGAACTGGACCGCTGGGCCGAGTTCATGGCCGATCCACAGACCGCGAATCACATCGGCGGTGTGCAGCCCCGCTCCGTGGTGTGGCGGTCCATGGCCACGATGGCAGGTGCATGGGCGCTCACCGGCTTCGGAATGTTCTCGGTGGTGGAGAAGGCGAGCGGCGAGTGGGTGGGTCGGCTCGGGCCCTGGCATCCCGAGGGCTGGCCCGGCACCGAAGTGGGCTGGGGCATACGCCATCAATCGTGGGGGCGCGGCTATGCCACCGAAGGATCGATCGCGGCGATCGATTGGGCCTTTGCCGAGCTCGGCTGGAGCGAGGTCATCCATACCATCGCCCCCGAAAATCTGAATTCCCAGGCCGTCGCCAGGCGTCTCGGGTCGAGCCTGCTCAGATCGACGACTCTGCCTGCACCCTTTGCGAATTTGGTCGTCGATGTCTGGGGTCAATCGCGATCACAATGGCAGGCGCAGCGCTCAAGCCTGCCGTTGCGCCTGGCATGAACGCCGCCACACCCTGCCACGCATGAAGAAATCCCGACTGGAGGCGTTCAGTGACGGCGTGCTCGCCATCATCATCACGATCATGGTGCTCGAGCTCAAGGTACCTCACGAGCCCACTCTCGCTGCGCTCTGGCCGCTGTGGCCGAAGATCCTCAGCTACCTGATGAGTTTCGTGTTTATCGGTATCTACTGGAACAACCACCACCACCTCTGGCAGGTGGTCGAGCGGGTCAATGGCGCGGTGCTGTGGGCGAATCTGCACCTGCTGTTCTGGCTGTCACTGGTGCCCTTCGTCACGGCGTGGATGGGTGAAAATCAGTTTGCGTCCGCGCCCGTGGCGCTCTACGGCGTGGTGCTGCTGGGTTCGGGCTGCGCCTACTGGATCATGGTGCAGCTGCTGCTGGGCAATCACGCGCCCGACTCGCTGCTGGCGCGCGCGATGGGGAGCGACCTTAAGGGCCGCGTATCGATCTGGATCTACCTCGCCGCCATTGCCGCGGCCTTCCGATGGCCTTGGCTGTCCGGCCTTTGCTACTGCGCGGTCGCCGTCATCTGGCTGGTGCCGGACCGCCGCATCGAGAAAGTGCTGACGCCTAGCGCTCGATAGTGTAGACCAGATCGGCGCTCTGGTTGGTGCCGGCTTCGGTCCTGATCGCCCAGTGATCGCCAATGGTGTAGTGCGCCTTGATGGTGTTTATCGATTCGACCAGGCTGACTCCGTAGCTGACATACAGGCGCGGCGACAAGTAGCGGCCGAGCACTAGTGAAGTGTCGTTGTTGGTGTCGGACTCGACGCTGACATCGTCCAGCCCGACCTTGCTGCCAAATTGCTGGAACAGCATGGCGCTGCCCTGTAGCGCCGCGGCACGGCCGCGCGTGGCGTTGCTGGCCTGAATCGAATCGAGAGATCCGCCGGCGATCAGGAGCGATACGATCTGCGACTGCGTCACCGGCGGGTCGGAGAAAAAGGTCAGGCGCGGCTGGCGCAGGGTGCCGCGCACGTTGACACCCGCGGTGATGTCCGGGAATGCCTTGACAGCTCGCAGGTCAATGATCGGGTCATTTATCGGCCCGTCCTTGAACTGCAGACGTCCGCGTTCGATGTCGAGCTTGCGGCCGTAGGCCGTGTACTTGCCTTCCTCGACCTGCAGCTCGCCGGTGCCGCGATTAAAGCCGGTGTCATCGGCCACCGCCCGCAAGCTTCCGCTGAGGCGGCCGACCAGCCCCAGCGTATCTATGGTGACGCGTTCGCCAAGCCGCAGCGTCAAGTCGCTGAAGACGTGGAAGCTCTCGGCGGCGGCGCCCTGATTGGAGGTGACGATCACCTCGTCGCTCGAGGCGCGTGTCGCGCTCGTCAGGGTGTCCGGTCGCAACAGGCGCGCGTACGGGAGCGCCACCGTGCCAGTCACGTCGATGCGGCGGCCATTGAGTTTCATGTACACGTCGGGCGACGCTTGCACGCGCGCTTCCGGGACATTGACGATGCGCAGATTCTCTCCGGTCAGGTGCAGCTGACCGAAGGGCAGGCCGTTGCGCCAGTCGACCACGCCACGGACCTCCCCGTGGCCGTCCGTTCCGGCCTTGACGTCCCCCTGGATCTGCAGCTGCGTGCCCGTGAGGCGCGCGTCCAGATTCAGATCGCGCAGCGCTGTATTGAACTGGTACGCGTCCACCTCTCCGTGACTCACCTTGAGCTCGCCGTCGAAAACCGGAGCGGCCAGCGTGCCCGCGAGCTTCAGATTGGCGTCGAGCTGGCCGCTGACCCGATCGACCTCGGCCACGTAGGAGTCGATAAACCCGAGCGACTGCGTCTGCAGCCGCAGCTCGCCGGCCATCGGCCAGGCGCCGTTGATCGTACCGCTGCCGTGCGCCGCCAGGTGTCCGGCGATGTTGCCGGCCTGTCCCGCGTCGAGGATCACGCTGGCGGCCAGGCCGCTCGTGTCCAGCGTTGCCAGCACGTTGCCGTTCCCCAGACTGAAGGATTCGGTCCGGCCGCCACTCAAGTGATGGTGAACAACGGCATCGGCCAGGGCGCCGGTAAAGGTTCCCGTCCACGGCGCGTCCGGCAGGGATTCACCGCGCGCTTCCAGCGATACCTGCCCTTCGTAGGTGGTGGTACCGCTCACCCCCGCGGTCAGCGCCCGCAGTGGTACGCGCGCCGCGCTCAGGTCAAACTGAGTATGGTCCTGCACCCGGGAGGCGGTGGCGCAGAACGCGGCGACCGCATCGTGCAGACACATACGCTCCAGGCGCAATTCGTCGCCATTGAGCGCGACCACCAGGCCTGCCGGGGCCGCCAACGCCAGATGCATATCCGCATCGTCACTGGCCGTGAACTCACTGAGCTGCGCGCGCCACACACCGTCCTCGAACGCGCCTGTGCCCGCGGCGCGCACCACGATCGGCGCCGCGCTGACTTGCAGGTTGAAGCGGTGCGCCTCGGCCGTGCCGTTGGTGGTGAAGCTCGCGTGCTCAACCGCGCGGTGGGCAACCCGCAGCCGGTCGAGCTGCACATTGACGTCGCCATGCCCGCTGCCGCGCGGGTCGAAGTCGACGTGGGCTTCGACACCGTGCAGGCTGACGCTCCCGTAGCTGAGCTCCGAACCACTCACCCGGGCCAGCAGCACGGGATTGTGCGCATCGCCGCGCACTCGCCCGGTGGCTTTCAGCCGCCCGTGCGCGCCGTTCTGCAGCAATGCCAGATCGGCGATGTCGACGGCGAAATGCAGGTCGGGCTGCGGGCCGAGGCGTCCGTCCGCCTCGATACGGGTGGCGCCGAGCTGCAGGCGCACCTGTTGCAGCAGCCATTCATCGCCGCTCAGCGCGATGCCGGCGCGGCCGCCGGCGTTCTGGCCGCGCACCACGCCGCTGATGTTGGTGAATCCCGCCCGCAGCGTGCGGTCCTTTCCAAAGCCCTGGCCGTCGGCCGTGAAGGAGAAATTTAGGTGGCCGTTGATCGTGGGTCGCAAGGTCGCGATGTTCAGAGCGTGCATCTCGCCTGCCGCCGACCAGCGTACCAGCGGCGACCAGGTGAGAGCCGCGTGCAACTGCGCCTGGCCACCGAAGGCGGTCAAGTGTGGCACCTGGAATTTCGAGCCCGTCGTGCGCGAGCCGGCCGGCGGCGCGAAACTGCAGCGCGGGCTCGGTGAGCACCTGCAGGCCGCCACTCGCCGTGAAGGCGTACGGCTTGGCGCCATTGAGGGTGTACTCTCCAGCGTCGCTGTGCACCGGGGCAGCGCTGTCGCCCAGCGGCCAGCGAAAACGGCGCCACTGGCCGCGCAAGTCGAGGGTCGGACCGCCGTCGGTGATGCCGACCACGCCGGCCGTGCTCAGTTGCGCCCCGGACGGCCCATGGCCAATGCTCAGGCGCGCGACCGTCAGCGCGCGTGCGGCATAGTTGCCGGCGAAATCAACCGCCAGCGGCCCGGCGCCCAGCCCGGTGGGATTGAGCGTGCCGCGCGCGGCAAAGCCGGCGTGGTTGCCGCTGATCTGCAAGGGACCACTGATCAGGCCCAGCGCATTCCCCGCGCCCCAGGCGCGCAGGTCGAGATCCCGCACCTGCAGATCACCCTGCCAGTGCCAGTCGCCCGTCAGGGCCTGCGCATGACCTCGGAACTGCCCGTTGAATGGCGCGAGCAGCACGGCATTGATCTCGAGGATGTCCAGATTCCCTTTGATCTGGCCGTCGGCCAGCCACGGGGCCTCGCCCGCGGGCGCCGGCCTGCTCAGGCGTATCTGCCCATGCAGGCCGATGGACTGCGCGGCGCGCACGGTGCCCGTGCTGTGCACCTCGAATCCCGAGTAGTTCAGATTGCTGTCAAAGATGCGGATTTCGCGCGCGCCGATTTGCGCCACGGCATGGAGCTGGCTGGCCTCCAGACTGGTGCCGCCGGGAGTGATCAGCGTGACGTGGCCCGCCTGGAGCTGCACCGCCTCAATGTTGAGCAGTCCGACGAGAAAATGCGGCTCCCAGGTCTCGCCCGGCTGGCTGACATGTGGCAATACGTGGACGCTTACGTCGCCGATGTTCATGCGGGTCACGCTGATCGTCTGCCACAACAGCGGCAGCAGCGCCGCGCGGCCGTCTACAGCCGTGGCGACGATCTGCACCCGCTGGTGGTCGACCTCGACCCGATCGAAATGCACTCCGCTGTGCAGCGTGCCGCGCGCCCCACTGAGCGACAAGGTCACCGGGCCAAGCCGGCGATTGGCCAGCGACACCAGTCGCTGCAGGCCCGCCTCGGTCCAGCCCAGGTAGTAAATGCCGCCACAGACCAGCAGCGCCAGTGCCAGCAGCGAGATCCACGAAGTGTGCAGCAGGCGGCGCATCATAATTGTGGCGAGATATTCAGGTGCAGGCGCGGGCCGGGAAGCGGATCGAAGCCCGGGGCCCGCACGGCCTGCGCCACGTCGAATCCTACCGTGACCACCGGCAGGCGCCAGCGGAATCCGACGCCCACGGACACCGCCAGCGGATCACCAAAACGGTTGAAAGCATTGCCGAAGTCCGTGAACGCCGCGATGCCGAAGCTGTGCGGCAGATCGCGTATCACTTCCACCGTCCCGGTCAGCAGGTTGCGGCCGCCGGTGCGCACTTCGATGATTTTATGGGTTACGGGGTCCTCGGCAATCTGCACCGGCGAGAGTTCGTTATACGCGAAGCCGCGCACGCTGCGATCGCCGCCGGCGTAAAAGCGGAAGGTGATCGGCAAGTCCTGAAAGTTGCCGACCGCGCTGGTCCCCGCCTCGCCGCGCAACAGCAGGTGCCAGCGTTTCGCAATGTTCAGCACGCGCTCGGAGCGCAGGTCCAGGCGCACAAAATTGGCATTCGAGCCCAGTCCAGTGTGTGAGCCGATCAGCTCGGCGTACAAGGTGCGTGAGAACAGGTCCTCCCCGAGGTAGCCTTCCGGTACCGAGGCGTAGGTGATGCCCGGTACGATCAGGTCATCGACCAGGCGACCGTTGATGGCATCGGTGCTCACGGTGTGCGCGAAATTGAGTGACAGCACGCGCTGCCATCCCCCGAGGCTCTGCGTGACGCTCGGCGTGAAGGACAGTTCCCGGGTATCCACCCCGGTGCTGACTTCCTGGGTCTGATCCAGGACCTGCACGGAGAATTTGTCCAGCACCGGGTCGCCGATTGGAATGTCGTAACGCGCATTCACGTTGTCGGTGCGCTGCGAGGCCTGCCACCACAGCCGCAGGCGATGGCCGCTGGCGTTGACGTGCGGGTTGAGCCAACCGAGCGTGCCGCGCATGCCGGTGTCGGTGCCATAGCCGGCAGCGATGGAATAGGTGTTGCGGGCCGTCTTGGCACTGATGTTGATGGGCACGGTGTGCTTGCCCGGGTCACGCTCGCCTTGCGTGACCTCCACCTCCGAGAAGAATTGACTGTCATCGAGCGCGAACTGGGTGCGCAACAGCTTGCCGGCATCGTACGGCTCACCTTCGTGATAGCGCAGGTAGCGGCGCAGCTGCGACTCGCGGATCGCGGACTGCTCCAGGGTGGTGGCGCCGAAACTGTAGCGCTCGCCGCTGTCGAGCTCCAGGAACACGTTGGCGCGGCGGGCCGCAGGATCCACCTGCAATTCGTTGCGCAGCAGGCGCGCATCCAGGTAGCCATAGGTCGCCGCGGCCAGCTGCAGATCGGACTTGACCTTCTCGTAGGCCGCGTGCTCCAGCCTCTTGCCCTTGACGAGCGTGCGTGCCGACATGATGCGCGCGAATACCGGATCACTGGCTCCGGCGCCGCGGACGACGACGCTGATATTGTCGAGCAACACGGGCTCGCCCAGCTTGATGTCGATCTGTACGCGCCAGTTGCGGCCATTGTCTTCCGGCGTGAGCTTCGGTTGTACGACCGGCGCGTAGTAACCGTAGGGCTTGAGTGCATCGGATACTTCATCGTTGACTCGCCGGAACAGCCGGGCTACGGCATCGGGCTCGATGCGGTCACGATCCTTGTAGCGTTCCAGGCTCAGCAGGGCCAGGACATTGCGACGCAGCGTGCTGTCGACACCGTTGACCTCGACGTGGATGGTGGCCGCCGCGGGCCGCGGCAGCGCGCCGCAGCACAGCAGTGCCAGCATGAATATGCCGGCGCGCACACCCGGAACTCGCTCACGCAGTTTCATTGGGGTAGGAGTAGCGGCTATGCCCAAGGTTCCCGGGGTCACAGCGACGCGGTGAGCGCGCCACCGGTGGCGCGCTCATACCAGGCATCGATCAGGCGGCGCGCAATCGAGTATGGAGGCGGCAGCAGGCGCGCCGCGGAAGCGGCCAGATCGGCGGCGCTGAACCAGCGGGCATCCTCGAGTTCACCGTCGAGCTGCAAGGCATCGCTGCGGTCCGCGCTGGCATGAAATCCGAGCATCAACGAAGACGGGAACGGCCACGGCTGTGAGGCAAAATAGCTCACGGCGCTGACGCGCACACCGGCTTCCTCCCGGACCTCACGGACCACCGCGTCCTCGAGGCTCTCGCCGGCCTCGACGAATCCTGCCAGCGCCGAGTAGCGCCCGGCAGGCCACGAGGGTTGCCGGCCCAGCAGCGCGTAGCCGCCGTCGCTCACCAGCACAATGACGGCCGGATCGAGACGCGGAAAGAATTCCGCGCCGCATTCGCTGCTGGTGCAGCGCAGGCAGTGGCCGGCCAAGCGCGGCTTGGTCGGCGCTCCGCAGACCCCGCAGTGCAGGTGACGCGCCCGCCAGACCAGCAGTGCCCGAGCGCAGGCCAGCACCGCCGCCTCGCCCGGCGGAAGTTCGGTGAGCAGCGGCCGCAACTCCTCGAGCTGGGTACCGGCCGGCCACTCGGCGAACCCAGGCGGCACGCTGACCAGCACGCAACGCTCCCCCTCGAACCAGCCCAGCTGCACCAGTTGTTCGGGATCGGCGCTGCGCACCAGCGGGTCCGAGCGGTCGAGAAAGGCGATCGCGGCGTTGTCACCGCGCGTTACCAGGTGTCGCGTGCCGCTGGACAGCAGGAATCGGGTACCGGGCTCGGACAGCGCCCGGCTCGCCCAGTCGGCCTCGGCGCGGGACTCCGAGCGCCGATCCAGCCACGCGCCTGAAAAGGGATTCCGGCTGAGATCGGCTGTCATCGGGCCACCAATTGCATGGCCCGATATTATCAGTTGGCCGGTTGCCGGCCCCTAAGTGTTAGCGGCTGGCGGCGTGCGGCGCGAGCCGCGCCGCCGGCGTCAGCGGCCTGCCAGGGTGGCTTGCGGCCGCAGCCTCCGTCGAGCACAGGCGACAGCGGGAAGGGCGCAGTCCCAGGGAGTCGACCACCAGCAGCGCCCCGCAGTCCCGACACTGTCCCAGGCGCAATTCGTTCCCGCGCGCGAGTGCGCCCACCAGCAGCACGGCGTGTTCGAATGTTATCGCCGGATCGCGGAGTGCGCCGCGATAGCCTTCGTAGGCACGACACAGCAAGGCCGCGCCGTCCACGTCCGTCGCGTATTTCGCGCCCGGATATTGCCAGGGCCGGTCAAACAGACCCACCAGGTAGCACAGGCTCGCCAGCGCGCTGGCCTCGTCGCGGATCCGGGCGGTGCGCAGGAAGTAAGCCAGCTGTCGCGGCGACTTGCCGCGATGACGCGCGGTGCGGCCGCCCCCCTGCAGATAGCTGTGGTAGAGCTTGCGGATGCGGTCGTCGGTAAGGCCGGTCCACTGGCGGATTGTGCGGGTACGGGCCTCGTGACGGATGAAGCGCATGGCCACGTCGAGCCGCAGCCGATCACGATTGTAGCGGTCGTCGGAAATGCGCATCGCAGCCTCGCTCGCCTGCCAACGGGCTTCTTGGTAGAATTGGTACAAATATCCCAAATTTCCGACTGGCCGCCAAGACCCCGGGACGGCGAATATGGAGCCGGACCGCCGAGAAACTCATGAGCGAATCGCAAAACTCGGACCTCGGGCCGGCGGCCGCGCCGGGCGGGTTGCTGCGCGATCCCGTTGCCGAGCTGAACCTGGAGATTCTCGAGGTCCATGTCGGCTCACTGCCGGCTCTGCAGTGCCAGTGGCGGCGGCTCAGCGGGGCCGCCCGGCTGCGGCTGGCTAGCTGCCCGTTCCTGCTGGTCGAGGCCGGCTTCGCCCAGCCGGAAGTGTGGGCGCGGCTGCCAAACCTCGGGGTCCACGAAGCCATGCCGCTGCGTGCGCTGCTCGCGAGGCGCAGCGCGCTGCCGGCGCCGCTCCTGCACCGCGTGCTGCTGCTGGCATGGCATATGGCGCGCGCCAACCGCAGCAAGGCCCGCATTGCACTGGGCATGAGCGGAACTTGTGCGGGCGTGATTGCCTGCTGCCGCCTAACGGATCTGGAGGCACTGGCGGAGCGCCGACCGGGCTGGATACGGCCGCGCTGGGATCAGCAGGCCGAGCTGTGGGGAGCGTGGCTGGCGGCCGCCGCGAACGACTCTCCGCTGGAGCTCGAGCGCCTGCAGCTGTGGGGCCTGCAGATGCTGGCGGCTGAAGTGAGGCGCCAGCGCTCCTGAGGTGTGTCCGCCGCCCGGCCTCACCGGCCACGGCGGGTATGCGATAATTCGCGTTTACCCGACCAACGGACCGCAAAGGACACGCTTTGAGACCGCTACGCCTCCGTGCCGCCCTGCTGTGCGCCGCCGCCTTCGGCGCTGCGGCCGCCGCCGCGGGCGATTCCGGCGTCACGGGTTATCAGCAAGGGCAGGGTGCCAGCCCGATCCAGGGCGCTGCGGGTCCCAACGGCGCCGTGGGCGGCACCGGCCTTGAACATTGCGACCGGCCCATGGCCGCGGTAACGGTGGCAGAACCGCAGAGCTACGTTACTCAGGCGCTCCACCACTATGAGCTGCAGTCGCCGGTGGGACTGATCCGAATGATGATCCAGCAGTCCAACTGCTTCATCGTGGTCGAACGCGGCGCGGCGATGCAGAACATGCAGCAGGAAAGGCAACTCGCGGCCGCGGGGCAGCTGCGCCCGAATTCGAACATGGGCGGTGGCCAGCTGGTCACGGCAGACTTTGTAATCACTCCCAGCGTGGTGTTTTCGGAACACAATGCCGGTGGCGTGGGCGGCAGCGTGGGCGGGGTCATCAGTGAGGCCAATCCGCTGGCCGGCGTGCTGGCGGGCGGCCTGAAATTCAGGGAAGCCCAGACCAGCATGCTGCTGACCGACGCGCGCAGCGGCGTGCAGGTGGCCGCTGCCGAGGGCAGTACCCGCAAGGCTGATTTCCGGCTTGGGGCGGCGCTGTTCGGCATGCAGGGGTTCGGTAGCGCTCACGGCTACGGCAACACCAACGAGGGCAAGATCATCGCCGCGGCGTTTCTCGACAACTACAAGAAGATCGTCGCGGTGGTGCGGGGCGATAGCAGCCTGCAGCGTGACGTGGGAACCCTGCAGGAGGAAGCCGCCAACGGCGGGCGGACGCCGGCGGGCGAGGTATTCAACGAGGGCGACGTCATCACGCCGAAAATCAGCAACGTCAGGCTGCTGGCGGCGCCGAGCGACGGCGCCCAGACCGTGACTACGGTAAGCAAGGGTGACGAGCTGGTGGTGATCGGGGCCGAGCAAAATGGCTACGTCTATGCGCAGGGCAGTGCCGCCAGCGGTTGGGCAAAGAAAGTCCTCATGATGCTGCATTGATGCGCCCCATGCAGGCGCTCTCCATTCGCGGCTTGACCAAGACCTACCACAACGGTGTGCAGGCGCTGCGCGGTGTCGACCTGGACGTGGAACAGGGCGATTTCTTCGCGCTGCTCGGCCCCAATGGCGCCGGCAAGACCACACTCATTGGCATCATCACCTCGCTGGTCAACAAGACCGCCGGTACCGCCAGCGTATTCGGCTACGACCTGGACAGGCAGCTAGAGCGGGCGAAGTCCTGCATCGGCGTCGTGCCGCAGGAACTGAACTTCAATCAGTTCGAGACGCCGCTCACCATCGTGGTCAATCAGGCGGGCTTCTACGGCATCCCGCGTTCGGTGGCGCGCGGGCGCGCGGAAAAGTACCTGCGCCAGCTGCAGTTGTGGGACAAGCGCAACGGCATGGCGCGCGCGCTGTCCGGCGGCATGAAGCGGCGGCTGATGATCGCGCGCGCCCTGATGCACGAGCCGCGGCTGCTGGTGCTCGATGAGCCCACCGCTGGCGTGGACATCGAGATCCGCCGCTCGATGTGGGAGTTCCTGAACGACATCAACGCCCGCGGCACGACCATCATTCTGACCACCCATTACCTCGAGGAGGCGGAAAGCCTGTGCCGCAATATCGCCATCATCGACAACGGGCATATCGTCGAGCGTGACCGCATGAGCAACTTGCTGCGCGGCCTGCACACCGAAACCTTCGTGCTGAATCTGCGCAACCCGGTGCAGGCGGCACCCAGCATCGCCGGCTACGCGCTCACACTGCTCGACGATCGCACGCTCGAAGCGGAAGTGTCCAAGGAGCAGAGCCTGAACGGGCTGTTTTCCCAACTCGCGGCGCAGGGCCTGGAGGTGCTGTCGATGCGCAACAAGGTCAATCGCCTGGAGGAGGTGTTCATGCGGCTCGTCGAGCACAGGGGGAGCAATGGCTGAACTTGCGGCGATTGAGTCCGGTGGCGGCGAACCCTCTCTTAGTGCGGCGCGCTGGACGGGTTTCACCACCATCATCATCCGGGAATACAGCCGCATCGTGCGCATCTGGGGCCAGACGCTGGTGCCCTCGGCGGTGACCGCGATCCTGTACTTCGTGATCTTCGGCAGCCTGATCGGCCGGCGCGTCGGCCAAATGGGCGGCGTCGATTACCGGCAGTTCATCGCACCGGGTCTGATCATGATGTCGGTCATTACCAACTCCTATGGCAATTCGGTCTCCTCGTTCTTCGGCGCCAAGTTTGGCAAGCACATCGAGGAGCTGCTGGTCTCGCCGCTGCCCAATTGGATCATCGTCGCCGGCTACGCGAGCGGGGGGCTGCTGCGCGGCCTGATGGTCGGTTGCGTGGTCACGGTGGTGTCGCTGATCTTCGCGCATCTGCCGGTGCATCACCTGGCTCTGGTCGTCGCCGCGGTGCTGCTCACCTCGATGACCTTCTCGCTTGGCGGTCTCATCAACGCCGTTTTCGCCAAGAACTTCGACCAGGTGAACTGGATTCCGGCCTTCGTGCTCACCCCGCTCACCTACTTTGGCGGCGTGTTCTACTCGGTGTCGATGCTGCCGCAGTGGGCGCGGGCGCTGTCGCACATCAATCCGATCCTGTACATGGTCAACGCCTTCCGCTACGGCTTCCTCGGCGTCAGCGATGTCAGCGTACCGGGGGCGTTTCTGATGATGGTGACGCTGGTGACCGGCCTGTTCCTGACCGCACTGACCCTGATGAATCGCGGCGTGGGCATCCGCGACTGACCGGCGCGACTTGGCCGCCGCGGCGGGCGACCGTCATCCTGAATCCCTAGGGTCCCGTCTTCGGGCAGCTGAACTCCTCGGATTTCTCCGCCTTCTCCTGAGGCACGACCTTTTTCCATCCGGCCGGCATCTCAAACTGATCGGGCGGTATCGGCGCTGAGCTTATGGCCGTGGTCTCCACCGTGAATTCGGCCACCGTCACCATTCCGGGTGCCGGCGCGGCCGCCGCCGGAGCGGCCGCCGTTGAGGCATCCTTGGGAGGCGGCGCGTCGGCAGTCTTCTTCTTGCTGAACAGCCCGCCGATCATCTTGTTGGCAAACGCGCCGGCGGCGGATCCGGCGATATACCCGCCGACCCCGCTTCCGCTTGAGTGGGCGATGGATTGGGCGGCCTGTGCCTCCGCCGCGCCCTCCGTCGAGCTTGCCGCGGCTCCGGCCGCCGCGCCGCCGGCATCGGACAGCAATCCGCCCGAAGAGCCACCCGAGGACCCGCCCTGGGAGCCGCCGCTGTTCTTCGAGGCTGCACATTTCGGTCCGCCAAGGGCAAACCGGAAGGTGCTCTTGAGGGGGTAACCCTTCAGCGAGCTGGACTCGCTCGACAGCTTCGCCATGGCGTCCTTGTAAGGAGAGAGGAATTGCGTCAGTTGCGCCGGCAACGCCCCCGCGCCGCCCTGTTCATCCAGCCCCAGCTTGTGCACGTAATTCTTGTCGAAGGTCTGGCGCGTGGCCAGTTCAGGCAGGTCCTCATTGGCCAGCCACAGATCGAAGGTGTAGGCCATGTCGCAGGTGTCGCCCGTGTCCGGATTGGCGCAACTCTGGGTCATGGTCAGGACCGAATGGTGCGCGGCGTGGCCGGCAAAGCTGGCGGTGTCAGCGGTGTTGACGACATTCATGGTCGGGGGCGTCATTTGGCACTTCGAAGTGTCAACGCTCGGCGAACTGGTGGCCACGGGAGTCGGGCAGGACTTCATCTTGTCGATCATGGCCTGCATCTTCTGCTGCATGGCCTGACGCTGCTCGGGAGTGAGGAACGGCACCTCGGTATAGGTCTTCTTTTTTGCGTCGCCATGCAGAGTGACGGATTGATCGAGCCGAACGATCTCGAGCGAGCCATTCTTTCCGCACAGCATCGACATGAATCCGTCACAACTGAATTCAGATTCGGTTCGCTTCTTGTCGTCGGTGATGCGTCTGGTGCTCGAGCCGTGTGCCTTGATGATGGCCAGGTTCATGGTCGTTTGATCCTGGATGGTCACGTCAGCATGTGCGAGCGCACCGGCAAAAAACGCGAGGCAGGCGACGGACGCGAGGCACTTGTTCATGGCAGTCAACCTCTGGGGGGTTTGTTATGGTGACAGTCCGACTGGCGTGGCCGGGTCCGCCGCTCTGGTTACTATTATAAGCGTTGCCGGCGGGGACACGCGACTTGGGAGGGGAGCCAGGGGTCGGCACCGGGGCGCGGCGGGCTCGGGCCCACCCCCCCAAGGCGCGCCGCAGAGGGCCTGTCACATAACCGCAACCACATGGTCACCGGCCCGTAGTGATGCCCGGCGATCATGATGGTCATGAATCGCGCGCAGTGGCTACTTGCTCGGTTCGATGGCTCCGAATACCGCCTTTGTCGCGGCCTCAATCGCGCCGCGGAGTGGCCCTGGTTCCTGAGGGTCATGCGGGTCTCCAGCCGGCTGGGGGACGGTCTGCTCTGGGGCGCGCTGCTCGTGGCACTGCCGCTGCTCTACGGCGGGGCGGCGCTCAGGGTGGTGCTGATCATGGCCGCTACCGGACTGAGCGGGCACCTTATCTATCGTCGCCTCAAGTCCTCGCTGGTCCGCGAGCGGCCCTTCATACGCCATCCCGGGATCAATCTGGCCATGCCGCCGCTCGATCGGTACAGCTTTCCATCGGGCCATACCATGCACGCGGTGGCCTTCGCCTGGCAGGCGGTGGCCCACTTTCCCGTCCTCAGCTGGACGCTGGTGCCCGCCGCCGCCCTGATCGCGCTCTCGCGCGTGGTGCTCGGGTTGCACTACCCGACCGACGTGCTGGCCGGCGCCGCCATCGGCGCGCTGCTCGCGGCCTGCGGCCTGGCGCTGGCCTGAGCCTCCGCGGTGCGCGTGCTGTTTCTCTCGGACGTGTATTTCCCGCGCGTCAACGGCGTATCCACATCCATCGCCACGTTTCGCGCCGACCTGGCCGCGATCGGGGTCGAGACCACGCTGGTGGTGCCGCAATATGCCACCGCACCCGCCGTGGCAGACGACCCGCAGCTGCTGCGCGTGCCCTCGGGGAGCGTACCGCGGGATCCGGAGGATCGTTACATGCACTGGCGGGCGCTGCAGGCGACCCTGCAGCGTGTCGGTTCGCAGCCCTTCTCGATGGTGCACATACATACGCCATTTCTCGCGCACTACGCCGGCCTGCGATTTGCGCGCAACGCCGGCATCCCGGTGGTCGAGACCTATCACACCCACTTCGAAGAATACCTGCATCACTACATACCGCTGCTGCCGCGAGCGCTGGGCAAGCGCCTGGCTCGCGGCCTGACGCGCTCGCAGTGCAACCAGGTGGACGCGGTCGTGGCGCCGTCCGCGCAAATGCTCGCGATACTGGCCGCCTGCGGCGTGCGCAAACCGGCCGAGGTGATACCCACCGGGCTGCCCGCAACCCGCTTTGCGCCCGGCAGCGGCACGCGCTTCCGGCACCGGCATGGGCTGCCGGCGCGCCGGCCGCTGCTGCTGTACCTGGGCAGGGTCGCGCACGAAAAGAACATCGGCTTTCTGATCGACAGCTACCTCGAGGTGCGGCGCGCGCGTCCCGACGCGCTGCTGGTGATCGCCGGCGAAGGTCCGGCCAGTGGCGCGCTCGCCAAGCAGGTGTTGCACGCCGGGCTGGAGCGCGACGTGGCCTTCGTGGGTTATCTCGACCGGGCCCAGGAACTCGCCGATTGCTACGCGGCGGCGGCGGTGTTTGTGTTCGCTTCGCGAACCGAGACGCAGGGCCTGGTACTGCTCGAGGCGATGGCGCAGGGGTGCGCGGTGGTCTCGACCGCCTGCCTGGGCACGGCCTCGATCTTGCAACCGGGCTGCGGCGCGCACGTGGCGCCTGAAAACCCCACCGCCTTTGCGCAGGCCGTGATTGACCTGCTCAACGATCCGCCACGGGCCGCTCGCTGCGGCGCAACCGCCCAGGCCTACGCGCGAGGCTGGGCATCGCCCCTCATGGCGTGGCGGATGCGAGAGTTCTACGCGGAACAGTGCGCTCGCGCTAAGATTGACCCGGAGCCGGCCGCGCAGGCGGCGCCCGGGGAACCGCATGAGCGCAAAGCGTGCCTTGATAGTCGATGATTCACGTTCCGCGCGTACGTTTCTGACCCGCGTTCTCGAACGCTACGACCTGCAGGTCGACAGCGCGGCATCCGCCGAAGAGGCCATCGAATACCTGATACGCCAGCGCCCGGACGTAATCTTTCTGGATCATCTGATGCCCGGGATGGACGGATTCCAGGCGCTCTCGGCGATCAAGAACGATCCGCGCACCGCCACGATCCCGGTGATGATGTATACCTCGCAGGAAGGCGAGTTGTACCTGAGCCAGGCACGCGCACTCGGCGCGATGGGCGTGTTGCCGAAGCAGACCCGGCCCGCCGACGTCAGTCGGGCGCTCGAACAGCTGCGGCTGTTGGGCGAGCACCGGCCGGAGAGCGAGATTGCAACCGTGCGCGTACCCTCGCTGCGCGACGCCGGGGATATGCCCGAGACTGTCGCCGAACCGCGACCGGCCAGAATCGCCGCGGCCGCCAGCGCCGGCCTGACCCCGGAGATGCGTGCCCAGCTCGATCTGATGCTGCGCGATCACGGCATCGAGCTGCGGCGTTTCGTGGCCCAATCGCTCAGCCTGCACACCGGGCAGATCATCAGCGAAGTACGCGCGCTGATGGGAGGCGCCCACGACCCGGCGGCACCGGACGCTCCGCCGCCCGCCGACGATGAGCCGCCGCCCGCCCGCACCGGCGCCGCAACGCTATGGCTGAGCGCCGTGGCCGCGGCCGTCGCGCTGTTCGCCGGCGTGCTCTGGTATCACGCCGCCAACGACAAGACCCAGAGCCCTGAGCCTCAGCCGTGGGCGCGTGCCACGAGCGCGCCGGCTGCGGTAGTCGCGGCGACCCCGCAGGCGCCGCCAGCGGCAGTGGCTCCGGAAGCCCCCCGTTCCGCGGCGGCGCGCAATGCCTCCCTGCTGGTCGAGCCCGTGCCGTACGGCGAATCGCCGCTCGCCGGCGCGCGCATCGACGCGGTGCAGAACCTTCTTGCCCGGCTGGTGGCCGCAGGCTTCCGCGGCACGGTGGAAATTCGCAGCATTCCGGGGCGATTCTGCCTCCAGGGCACGGGCGATACCGTGACGCTGCCGGCCGCCGATCTGAGCTTCTCAAAGTGCGACCAGCTCGGGAATCCGGTGGATTCCGGTGGCGTGGCGAGCCGTGAATCCGTGGCCTTTGCCAATATGCTCAGCGCGCAGCACAGCCACGGACGCGGCTCGATAGATGTGCAGCTCGCCACCGGCGGCGCTGATGAGGCGGCGGTGCCTTACCCCGTCGCCTCGGCGATGCTGACGGCGGGCGAGTGGAACCGCGTCGCGGCGGCGAATAATCGCGTCGAAGTGCGCGTGCACCCGCTGCCTTGACGCAGGCGCCGGCCCTTAGCACGGGGGCGGAGCTGGACCGGCGCTTCCAACCGCGCCGCTGGCTGCGTGAGGCGCACCTGCAGTCGGTACTGCCGAGCCTGCCGCCGCGCCGGCAGTGGACGCGATGGCGCGCCCGGGCGGTGGCCGGAGCGGCGCAGCCCTGGACACTCGATTGCGGGAGCGGGGTGCGCCTGCAGGCCTGGCACAGTGCGCACGAGGCGACGCCGGCGCGCGCCGCAGTGCTCCTGCATGGCTGGGAAGGCAGCGCCGACTCCTGCTACGTACTGTCGCTTGCAACCTTGCTGTACGCGCAGGGCTACGCCATCGTGCGGCTCAATCTGCGCGATCATGGCGGTACGCAGGCCTTGAACCAGGACCTGTTCCATTCCTGTCGACTGAGCGATGTCACCGGCGCGCTGCGCGCCATTGCCGCGCGCTGCGGCAGCCGGCCCCTCTACCTGGCGGGCTTCTCGTTGGGCGGCAATTTCCTGTTGCGCGCCTGCGCCGAGCCGGGGCTGCCGGAGAGCGTACGGGGGGTGGTGGCGATCTCGCCGGTATTGGAGCCCGAACACACGCTGCGCGCGCTCGAGCAAGGCTGGCCGCTCTATCACAGGTACTTCGTGCATCACTGGTCGCGTTCGCTGCGCCGCAAGCAACGCCAGTGGCCGGGTACCTATAATTTTCGGGAACTGCTGCGTACCCAGAGCCTGCGCCTCATGACCGATGCACTGGTGCGCGAGTTCACGGACTTTGCCGACAGCGCATGTTATCTCGACGGCTATTCGATTACCGGCGCACGCCTGCAGACCCTCGGTGTGCCGGCGCGCATCCTCATGGCCGACGACGACCCGATGATTCCCGCCGCTGATCAGACGCGACTCGCGCCCACGCCCTGTTTGCGCATCACGCGCACCCTTCATGGCGGCCACTGCGGGTTTCTCACCGGTCTGCTGAGCGCGGCGTACTGCGATCAGTTTGCGATCGAGCAGTTTGCGCAGTTCTAAACTCCGGCGGCGATCAGCTCGGTGAATTGGCGATAGCGCGCGCTAAGTTTCTGGTCGGAATACGGCGTGTGGCGGTGTACCGGAGCGTGCGCCCAGCGGGAACCGATCCCGGGCGCGGCCAGCTGCGCCACCCCGCGGGCGCTGGCTTCGGCGTCGATGACCTCCACCGGCAGCTGGATCAGAGCGGCGAGGCGCCGGCCCAGCCAGCGCGAACGGCTCATGCCGCCGGCCAGCACCACGCGCCGTGGCGGTCCGGCCTGGCGCGCGAGTTCCTCCGCATTCACGGCGATCATGAAGGCAATGCTCTCGATCAGCGCGGCGAACCGCAGCAGCGTGGCATGGGGCCCCAAACCAGGCGATGGGTCCGGCGCGGCCCCGCCGCCCACGAAGCGCGAATCCTGCGCGACTCGCCACCAGGGTGAGCCGAGCCCGCCGATCCCGTTCAGAAAGATGGGCGGCTCGGCGGCCTCGGGCAGCACTTCCAGGGCGCGCCACAGCTCATGTTCGTCACAGTGCTCCTGGGCGCAAAACCAGCTCACGCCGCTGCCGGCGCCATTCACCGTACCCTCCAGGGAGTAAATCGCTGCGTTACCGTCGCGGGCCAGTACGCTGCCAAGCAGGGGCTCGGGCGAGAGCGGACGGGACCGGAGCGGCCGTTGGATGAATGCGCCGGTGCCCAGGTTCACGTACACGGTGGCCACATCCGGTTCGCCCTCGGCGTAGGGCACGGCGGACTGGTCGCCCGTAACTGCGCGCAGCGGGACCTCGAGGCCGGGCAGGCGCAGCGTTCCCCACTCGCCCCGTGTGGCCGTGCACTCTGGAAGCCAGCTGCGCTCGATTGCGAACAGGCCCAGCAGTTCGTCGGACCAGTCGAGTCGTTGTGAGTCGAACAACTGCGTGCGCCCGGCATTGGCGGCATCGACGCCCGCCGTGCCGGCGCGCGCTCTGCCGCCCAGGTGCAGGGCCAGGTAGCTGGCCAGCGGCGCTGCCAGCAATTCGCCCGCTTCCGCAGCGCGCCTGGTCGCCGGCAGATTATCGAGGCACCAGCGGATCTTGCTGGCTCCGTAGTGCGGTGACAGCGGCAGCCCGGTGAGTGTGCGCACCCGCGCCGCATGCGGCGCCAGGCGCTCCAGCCACGCGGCATTGCGGCGGTCCTGCCAGGAAATCGCAGGCGACAGGGCGGTACCGTCGATGCGCGAGCAACACACGATGGTCGAGCGCTGCACGGCCAGGCCGGCGGCGGCCAGCGTGAGCTGCGGTTGGCGCTGACGCGCCGCCTGCAGGGCGCTGGCGGCGGCGGACTGGAGCGTGCTGACGAGTTCGTAGGCGTCGTGCTCGACATGCAGGGCGGCCGGTTGGCGGGTCGCGACGGGCACACTGGCGGTGGCGCACAGGCTGCCGGACTCGTCGAATATGCACGCGCGGCTTGCGTGACTGCCCTGGTCGAGGGCGAGCACGCCACGGCTCATGAGGGATGCAGTTCCAGCTGATCGGTGTGCGCTACCGCGCGGCGTTGCGGGAGAGACGGCGCAATCAGGCCCAGCGCACGCGCCGAAACGGCGCGCCAGGTCGTCAGCTTGCCACCGTAGATCGACAGCATGCGCGGGCGCGAGTCGCGATCGCACACCAGCAGCGTTTCGCGTGAACGGTGGAAGGCGTGGCCGCCCTTGGCTGGCAGCACGCGCAGACCGGCGAAGGCACGCTGCACCTGCGAGGCGGCCGGGTCCCGGAAGCGCGGAAAGTAGTGGCGCAGCACCCCGAGCAGGTAATGGATCTCGTGCGGGCCCGGTGTGACCGCGGCCGGGTCGCCGTGGAAGCGCACTTCCGTCGTCCCCAGCAGCAGCTGCGCGCGCCAGGGCATGACGAATATCGCCCGGCCGTCGCGCGGGCTCTCCAGGTAGTAGACACCCGCCTGCGGCGGCCCGGCCAGCAGCAGGTGCGTGCCCTGCACGAGTTCCAGCGCCGGCACGGGCACCTTGGGCGTGACGCAGTGGGCGAGGGTGCCGGCCCAGGGACCCGCGGCGTTGACCAGCACGCGCGTGCGGCACTCCAGCTCGCGACCGGCAAGCAGATAGCGCACCACCACCTCGTCGCCGGCGAGCGTCGCGCCGGTGCAGCGCGCCGGCAACGCCAGCTCGGCGCCCAGGGACTGGGCCGAGCGCATGACCGCCGCGGTCAGCAGTGCGTCGTCGGTTTGAGCGTCGTGATAGTGAAACACGCACCGCAGGCCCTCGGTATCGAGCCCATCCAGCTGTCCCCATTCGCTGCGCGGCACGGTTCCAAATCGTGCGGTGGCGTCCATGCCGGCCAGCAGCGCGTAGAGCGAGAGTCCGATTCGCAGCTGCCAGGGGCGCCGCCGACTGTGGTCGTAGATCGGAATGAAGAACTTCTGCAGCCGCACCAGCTCGGGGGCGAGCCGCAGCATCAGCGTGCGCTCCTGCAAGCTCTCCCGCACCAGCTTGAATTGCCCCGACTCCAGGTAGCGCAGCCCGCCGTGTATCAGCTTGCTCGAGCGGCTCGAGGAACCGGCCGCGATCGCCTCCTGTTCGAGCACCAGCACCGAATGACCGGCCGCGGCCGCCGCCTGGGCAATGCCCACGCCATGTATGCCGCCGCCGGCGACGACCACGTCCCAGCTGCGGCTCATGGAGCGGCGCGCCGTCCGCGCAGTGCGCCCGACATCTCGCGTACCGCCATGGTTTCGACGTAGTCGGCGCCGCGCTCCGCCAGACTCAGCGCCAGCGGCAGGCTGGTGACTTCGTAAACGACCCAGCGCCACGGGCCCTGCCAGAGGCGCCCGCGGAGCGGCAGTTTTTCGTGGTCGCAAAACAGGAACTGGGGCTGGAGCGCTTCGTACTTGAGGCGACTGTGGTCATCGCAGTCCTCCAGCACCCAGCCGATCGGTGCATCGCCAAGCCGGCGCGCCCGATGGATGGCGGCCAGGTCAAAGGAAATTATCACGCACTGCATGCGCCAGGGTTTGATCACCTCAAGCACCTGCGACACCACCTGGTCATGCCCGAACTCGGTCAGACTCGCGCGCTTGATCTCGATGAACAAGGTGATTTCGGGCCGGCGTGTCAATAAGCGCATCACGTCGCGCAGCAGGGGCAGGCGGGTGCCGACGTAGCGATCGCCGAAGCGCTGGGTTTCCGCCGCGTCCACGCGGGCCAGCTCGGCGGCGTCGTGCTCGAACACGCTGCCGGGGAGTCCGGTAGTGCGCAACAGCATGTGATCGTGTATGACCACCGGCACCCCGTCCCGGCTCAGCTGCACGTCCAATTCCAGGAAGCGCACGCCCAGCTCGAGCGCCGATACGAAGGCCGGCAGCGTATTTTCCGGGAATTCCACCGCATTGCCGCGATGCGCCACCAGGTGTATGAGCCGCGCTGCGTTCAAGGATGCCGTTCCGGTTGCGCCACGACCGCATCAGCCGCGGTCACACCCGGGCTCCGCCACCTGCGCCGTCAGGCAAGGGTGATAGTCGGCTGCCGGGTCCCAGCCGCAAAGTATAGCCAGATGGAGGCCACAATTAGCGCGGCCTGAGCGCCGCGTTCTGTAAACACCGCCCCGGACCGGGGCGGGACTAGGTTTCGGGCGTTTCCACGCGCTTTTCTGTGAACTCTACGATCGGTTCGGCACTCGTACATGTCATCTCGCCTTCGACTTGGGCCCCGAGTGCGATCGCGATGCGCTTGGCGCTGACGCGGCCCCGCAGCCGGGCACTGGCGCCAATCTCGAGTTTGTCGGCGACTGAAATGTTGCCAATTACGGTTCCGGTGATGACCGCGCAATTCGCGTGCACGTCGCCTTCCCACTGCGCGCCGCTGGAGATGGAGAGCTCGCCGCCGACACGGCCATTGCCCTGCACCACGCCATTCACGATCAGCGCACCCTCGGTTTCGACGTCGCCGATCAGGCGCGTTTGTTGGGCGATTAGCGACGGTGTGGACCCGAGGCGGTCGAGGAGGCGACGGCGTGGCAGCTGGGACATGCTGTTACAATATCCACATAGCCTCGGAGGAAAGGATGCGCAAGTCTCATATTGGATTGATCGTGCTGCTAACCGCGGTCACATTTACCATTGCCGGTTGTAGCCGCGTCGGTGAGGACTGGAAGGCTGCCCAGACCGCCGATACCACCGAGGCGTACCAGGATTTCTTGCGCCAGCATCCGGACAGCGAGTACGGCGTGGCCGCCCAGGAACGCGTGCGCCAGCTCGCCGAGGACCGCGACTGGCAGCAGGCGTCCAAGGCCGATACCCTCGACGCCTACCAGCAGTTCGTGGCCGTGCATGCCGACGGCAAGTGGGCGCAGGAAGCGCGCGTGCGCATCGAGAATTTCCAGCTCAGCGCGGGTGGCCAGGCCGCTCCGACCGCGCCGGGCGCCGAAGGGGCGTCGGGCGCCCCGCCAGCGGCGCCCGCACCTGCTGCTGCCAGCGCCGCCCAGCCCAAGACGAGCACCACCTCCAAAGCCGCGACCAAGAGCAGTTCGGCGGCGACGGGGAAATCGAGCACCAAGCACTACGCGCAACTGGGTGCGTACAGCTCAAAGGCCGGCGCGGAGTCCGCCTGGCATCAGCTCAGCAGCCGCTTTCCGGCACAGTTAAAATCCCTGCAACCCCACTACGCGACCACCTCTGGCGCCAATGCCAAGCCGATGGTGCGCCTGCAGGTCGCGCTGCCCTCGACGCAGCGGGCCCACGATTTGTGCGCCGAATTGAAGAAGCAGTCTCAAGGCTGCATACCGCTTGGTTGATGGTGCCGCCGTGGATACCGGAAGTGAACAGTCACAGCGCAAGCCGACGAGGTCGATCGTCGCGTGTGGTTTGGCCGCCGCGCTGGCGGCCGGCTCGCTCGCGGCCGCCAACCTGCCCGCCGCGGGCACGGCGCCCGTGAGCTTCGCCGACGCCGGGGCGGCGATCCAGACCCACACTCTGGCCAACGGCCTGCAGGTTATCGTGTGGCCCGACCACCGGATTCCCAGCGTCAGCCTTTTCAACTGGGTGCGCGTTGGCAGCCGCAACGAAGGATCAGGCACTACCGGTCTGGCGCACTTCTTCGAACACATGATGTTCAACGGCACCGCGCGCCGCACGCAGGGCGAGTTCGATCGGCTGCTGGAGGGGAACGGCGGCAGCAACAATGCGTACACCACTCAGGACGTGACCGTCTATCAGGACTCGTTCCCGCGCTCCGCCCTCGAGCTGGTGTTTGATCTTGAGAGTGACCGCCTGGCGAGGCTGGCGTTCGACCCGAAAGTGGTTGAGAGCGAACGCGAAGTGGTCTATTCCGAGCGCCGGCTGCGGGTCGAAGACAGCAATCCGGCGTTCCTGAGTGAGCAGGTGCAGGCCACGGCGTTCATTGCGCACCCATACCGGATCCCGACGATCGGCTGGCCCTCCGATATCAAGGCCTGGACGCTGGCCGACCTGCAGAATTTCTATCACACGTGGTATGCGCCCAACAACTGCACGCTCGTGGTGGTGGGCGACGTTGAACCGCAGCAGGTGTTTGCGCTGGCCGAGAAGTACTACGGGCCCATTGCGCGCGGACCCCCCACGCTGCCGGTGCGCACCGTCGAGCCCGAGCAGACCGGCGAGCGGCGGGTTGAGATTGAGCGGCGTGCCCAGAATCCGCTGCTGCAGGTAGCCTGGCACGGGATTTCGGCGGACGACCCGCGCGCGCCGGCCCTGAATTTGCTGCAGACCATACTCACCGAGGGGGAGGCATCGCGGCTCAACAGCGTGCTGGTTGAGGATCGCAAGCTGGCCGTTAACGTGGGCAGTGGCTGGCCTGAGGGGTTCGACCCGAGCATCTACTCGGTCTACGCGACACTCGCTGAGGGCGCTTCGACCGCGGAGTTTGAGAAGGCGCTCAATGCCGAGATGGCGCGACTGGTCGAATCAGGTGTAACGCCCGCCGAACTGACGCGTGCCAAGAATCAGGTCGCTGCTTCGTTCTGGCGTGGCGTCTCCACGCTCGATGGCCGGGCGCAGCTGCTGGGGGAGTATGCGGTGCTGCACGGTGATTACCGCAAGCTTTTTGCCGCACCGGCGGCGTATGACCGTGTGACGACCGCGCAGGTGCTCGCGGTGGCGCGCGACGTCTTCAAGCCGCAGCAGCGCACCGTGGGCGTGCTGCTGCCACGGCCCGCTGCGGAGCACTAACAGATGAGGTACGCCGTGATGATTGCCGTCACGATTCTGGCCGGAGCCGCTGCCGGCGCGGTCGCGGTCCCTGCCGACGAAGGCGTGGACCACGTCAACGTGCCCGTGCCCGAACACCAGAGCACGATACTGGCGAATGGCCTGAAGCTCATCCTCATTCCGCGCCATGATATTCCGCTGGTGGCCTTCAATCTCGTGCTGCGCGGCGGCGCGCAGCTCGATCCACCGGGCCGCGCTGGCACGGCGGCGTTGGCGGCGGACTTGCTCACCCACGGCGCGGGCACACGCGATGCGCACGCCTTCGTCGATGCGGTCGAGGGTGCCGGCGGCAATCTGGCGGCGATGGCGCGCGAGGAAGCCATCCAGGTGCAGGGCCAGTTTCTGGCGCGCGACAGCCACCTGATGCTCGAGCTGCTCGCCGACGCCGTGCTGCGTCCGCACTTCAAGGTCGGTGAGTTCGAGAAGCTGCGCATGCGTCGCATCGAGGAGCTCAAGGCCGCCAAGGACTCATCGCCCGATGCGCTTCTGAGCAGCTACGGCAGGGCGATGCTGTTCCCCGGGCATCCTTACGGGCGGCCGGTCGGCGGGGACGAGAGCAGCCTGGCGCGGATCACGCACGAGGACATCACGCGTTTCTACAACGCCCAGTCCGGCGCTGACCGCGCCACGCTGGTGATTGCAGGCGACCTCGACGTCGAGCAGATGCGCACCGACGTGGCCGCGGCTTTCGGCGCCTGGAAGCACGCAACGCAGCCGCTGCCGGTGCTGGCGGTGCCCGCGCGCGTGACCGGCCGGCGCGTGCTGCTCGTCGACGCGCCCGGTTCGGCGCAGACCTACTTCTGGATGGGCAACGTGGGCGTGCCCCGCCGCTATCCCGAGCGCGCCGCGCTCAACATGGCCAACATGGGTTTTGGCGGGAGCCTGGGCTCGATGTTGAACCAGGAGCTGCGCGTCAAGTCCGGACTGACTTACGATGCCGGTTCGCGTTTTGTGCGCGGCTCGGTCGCCGGTGAATTCGCCATCAGTTCGTTCACTCAGACCGCGAACACCGGCCGCGCGATCGATCTGGCGCTGGCGACTCTGGGCAGGCTCAAGCAGGAGGCACTCAGCACCGACGCGGCCAACTCGGCTCGCAACTATCTGCTCGGCCAGTACCCGCTGGCCTTCGAGACAGCCGGCGACTGGGCCATTGCGCTGGGAGACCTCGATCTGTACGGGTTGCCCGAGAGTTACATCGGACAGTTCGGTACCGACCTGCTCAAGGTCGACGCCACCGGCATGCGCAACGTGATCGATGCGGTTTTCCCCTCGCCCGATAATCTGGACATCGTGCTCATTGGCGATGCCGCACAGATTGGCGAAGTCGCCGCCAAACTTGGACCGGTGACCAGGATGTCATTCGCGGCGCCCGAGTTTGCGCCGCCGCCAGCGTCCCACTGAAGTGTCCCGGGAGCCACGTCAGTGACCGAACGCGGCGCCTGCGGCGGCCAGCCAGTCCCGCTCCTCCGCGGTTGATATCCGGCCCAGGGCGACATTGCGGTTCGGAAATCGGCCAAAGCGCTCGATGACCTCGCGATGCTGTTCGGCGTGTTGCGCCGCCAGAGCGAATAACTGGGCAAGCTCGGGAGGCCCCTCGGCCGTCAGGCGTCGATAGGCGCTCAGCGATTCCTCCTGCAGTTCCCGGGATTCCGCGTGCTGCATAGGCATGTAGAAGAAGATGCGCTCCACCGGGTCCAGGGCGGCATCGGCACCCAGCTGCGTGCCGCTCACCGCGAGCGCGAGCGCCCGGCGATCCTCGGCATAGGCCTGCGCCGTGCCCCGGTAGATGCCGCGCGGAAACTGGTCGAGCAACAGGATCAGAGCCAGCCGCCGGCGCGGGCTGGATTCCCAGACGTCAAATTCCCCGCGCGCCGCCGCGGCCGCAAGCGCGCCGAATCGCAGGCGCAGCGCTTCATCGATCTGCGGGCGCAGTTCTGGAGCGCGGGGGTCGCCAAACCACAGCCGCGCGTGCCGCGCCACGACCTCGCGCGTGTAGGGCCGGTTGCCGAACCAGAATTCCAGGATACTGAGAGCCTGACGCGTCGGAATCAAAGCAGTGTCCGATGGCGCGGCGTTGCCCGCCGCTAAGGCTGATGCTGCGCCGCCAGCTCGATGACGCGCGCGGCGTATTCCTTGGGGCACACCAGCAGATCGGGCAGCAGGGTATTGGGCTGGTTGTAGCGCAGTGGACTGCCGTCCATTCGCGATGTGTGCAGGCCGGCAGCATGCGCCACCGCGACCGGCGCGCAGCTGTCCCACTCGTATTGCCCGCCGGAATGCAGGTATATGTCCGCTTCACCGCGTACCACCGCCATGGCCTTGGCTCCGGCCGATCCCATCGGGATGAGTTCGGCGCCCAGGGCCTCGGCCACGGCCACGGCCTCGGCGGCCGGGCGGGTGCGGCTTACCAGCATGCGTAGCTTGCCGCTGTGATGGGGGCGGCTCAGGGGTTCGTCGGTGCTGAGCGTGAGCGGCAATCCAGGCAGGGCCACCGCGCCGATGGTGGCCACGCCGTCCACCGCCAGAGCGACGTGCACGGCCCAGTCGGCGCGCGCCTCGCCGTACTCGCGCGTGCCGTCCAGCGGATCGACGATCCAGACGCGCCCGGCGCTCAAGCGCGCCGCATTGTCGCTCTCCTCTTCGGAAAGGACGGCGTCATCCGGGCGGTTGACCCGCAGCGCCTCCATGATAAATGCGTTGGCGATCTGGTCTCCCGCCTTGCCCAGAACCTTGCCCGTGAAGAGCCGCGAGTTGCGCAGGTCGATAAGCAGCCGGCCTGCAGTCTCGGCAATTTCGCGCGCCAGTTCGGTGTCGTTCATAAGATCAGATGGTCCACGATCAGGTCGGCCGCTTCCTCGGCCGAGAGCTTGGACGTATCGATGCGGATTTCGGGAGCGGACGGTGCCTCGTACGGGCTGTCAATGCCGGTAAAGTTCTTCAGTTGGCCGGCGCGGGCCTTCTTGTACAGCCCCTTGAGGTCGCGCGCCTCGGCGGTGGCCAGCGGTGTGTCCACATGAATCTCATAGAATTCCCCGGCCGCGATCATCTGGCGCACCATAGCGCGCTCGGCGCGAAACGGCGAGATGAACGCGGTGATCACGATCAGCCCCGCGTCGGTCATCATCTTGGCGACTTCGCCGACCCGCCGGATGTTCTCCACACGGTCGACGTCGGAGAACCCGAGGTCCTTGTTCAGGCCGTGGCGCACGTTGTCGCCATCGAGCAGGAAGGTGTGACGATTCATCCTCACCAGTTTCTTCTCGACCAGGTTCGCGATCGTTGACTTGCCGGCGCCCGATATGCCCGTAAACCACAGCACCGCCGGGCGCTGGTTCTTGAGAGCGGCATGCACCTCGCGCGTGACGTCGAGCCGCTGCCAGTGGATGTTGCTCGACCGGCGCAGTGCGAAGTGCAGCATGCCGGCCGCCACCGTGGCGTTGGTGAGCTTGTCGATCAGGATGAAGCCGCCCAGATCCCGGCTTTGCGTGTAGGCCTCGAACACAATGGGCCGGTCAGTGGATAGATTGGCGACGCCGATGGCGTTGAGCTCGAGGGTCTTGGCTGCCAGGTGGTCCATGGTGTTGACGTTCACCTGGTACTTGGGGGCCTGCACCTGCGCGCTGACGACTTGCGTGCCGAGCTTGAGCCAGTAGGGCCGCCCGGGCAGCATTGCCTCGTCCGACATCCAGACAATCGTCGACTCAAATTGATCCGCGACCTCCGGCGGCTGGTCGGCCTGCGAGATCACGTCGCCACGCGAGCAGTCGACTTCATCCTTGAAGCACAGCGTCACCGCCTGCCCGGCGACCGCTTCCTGCAGGTCACCGTCCATCGTCGAGATCCGGCTGATGGTGGTGTTCTTACCCGATGGCAATACGCGAATGGCGTCGCCCGGCTTGACGCGGCCGCCGGAAACGAGCCCGCTAAAGCCGCGAAAATCGAGGTTCGGACGGTTGACCCATTGCACCGGCATGCGGAATGGCTTGGCCTGGTCGGCGTTGACGTCCAGCTCCACGGTCTCGAGGTGCTCCATAAGCGTCGGGCCCTTGTACCAGGGCATGTGGGCGGAGCGGCTCGCGATGTTATCCCCGCCCAGTCCCGAGATGGGCATCGCGACGAATTCGCTGATGCCGATCTGGGTTGCGAAGGCCCGGTAATCCTTGACGATGCTGTCGTACTTCGCCTGGTCGTAGCCGATCAGATCCATCTTGTTGACGGCGAGCACCACGTTGCGGATACCGATGAGGTGCGCCAGGTAGCTGTGACGGCGCGTCTGGGTCAGCACTCCCTTGCGCGCGTCGATGAGGATCACCGCGAGGTCCGCCGTCGAGGCGCCCGTGACCATGTTGCGCGTGTATTGTTCGTGGCCCGGCGTGTCGGCGACGATGAATTTGCGCTTGTCGGTCGAGAAGAAGCGATAGGCGACGTCGATGGTAATGCCCTGCTCGCGCTCGGCCGCCAGGCCGTCGACCAGCAAGGCAAAGTCGATATTCTGGCCCTGCGTGCCGACGCGCTTGCTGTCCGCCTCGAGCGCGGCGAGCTGGTCCTCGAAGATCATCTTCGAGTCGTAGAGCAGCCGCCCGATCAGTGTGGACTTGCCGTCATCGACGCTGCCGCAGGTGATAAAGCGCAGCAGTGATTTGTGCTGGTGCTGCAGCAGGTAGGCGTCGATGTCCGTGGCGATGAGCTCGGACGCCTGATAGCTGCGCGGGTCAGGGCGCCGGCTCAAAAGTAGCCCTCCTGCTTCTTCTTCTCCATGCTGGCCGCCTGGTCGTGGTCGATGGCGCGGCCCTGGCGCTCCGAGGTAGTCGTGAGCAGCATCTCCTTGATCACCTGCGGGAGCGTTGCGGCCTCGCTGAGTACGGCGCCGGTAAGCGGATAGCAGCCGAGCGTGCGGAAGCGAACCGAGCGCATCACGGGCTTCTCGCCGGGCTTAAATGGAAAGCGTTCATCGTCCACCATGATGATCAGGCCGTCGCGCTCCACCGTCGGGCGCAGGGCCGCGAAATACAGCGGCACGATCGGGATCTTCTCCAGGTGGATGTACTGCCACACGTCGAGTTCGGTCCAGTTCGAAATGGGAAATACGCGGATGCTCTCGCCGCGCGCCTTCTTGGTGTTGTAGAGCCGCCAGAGCTCCGGGCGTTGCTGTTTCGGGTCCCAGCGGTGGTTGGCGGAGCGGAAGCTGAATATGCGTTCTTTCGCGCGGCTCTTTTCCTCGTCGCGGCGCGCGCCGCCAAAGGCGACGTCGAAACCGTATTTGTTGAGCGCCTGCTTCAGACCCTCGGTCTTCCACATATCCGTGTGCAAGGGACCGTGTTCGAACGGGTTGATGCCACGCTCCTTCGCCTCCGGATTCTGGTAAACCAGCAGCTGCATGCCCGACTCCACCGCCATCCGGTCGCGCAGCGCGTACATGTCGCGAAATTTCCAGGTGGTATCGACGTGGAGCAGCGGAAACGGCGGGGGCGAGGGGTGAAAGGCCTTGCGCGCCAGATGCAGCATCACCGCCGAATCCTTGCCGACCGAGTACAGCAGCACCGGCTTTTCGGCCTCAGCCACGACCTCCCGGAAGATGTGGATGCTTTCGGCTTCGAGCCGTTGCAGGTGCGTCAATTGCATAGCCGATCTCTTCCGAAGCCGGGCGCCAGCTGCTGCACAGCCCAAGGGCCAGTTGCGGCCGGGCCGGCGGCGCGCGACCAGTCATAGGGCGGCCTTCCGGCGCAGATCCGTGTCCAGGCGCCTTGTGCAGTTCGGGGCAATAGGGGATTCACTACGCAAGAACTATAGCAATGTTGGTATGAACACGGAAGCGAAGTGGGTCACTCAGCGCTGAATAATCAGGCGTCATGCTCCATTTGACAGTCGGCAATGTGAACTGTCCACGGGTGTCGACGGCGTTCCCACACCGACACGCGCGGCGCAGGGAAGCCCGGATCGGCGAACATGCCGACCGCAACGGCGGTGTGACCAGGATGGGCACTCAATTCCCAGTACACCGTAGAACCGCAGCTTGGACAGAATTGAAAGGTGACGCACCCACCATTAGCCACGGTCCGGGTGTAAGTGGCGCGCGTGCCGGTAATATTGAGCAGGTCGCTCGGGAACCACGCCTGCACACCAAACGGCGCACCGGTGCGGCGCTGACAGGCGAGGCAATGACACATCGATATTCGCGCCGGGTCGCCGTGGCAGGTGATACGCACGTTGCCACAGCTGCAGGTCGCGATTCTCTCGGCCAACTGCATAGCTCTCCGCTTCGCGGTGCTGCGAGCCGCAGCGCGCGCGCCCCATCATACCCCCGCACGCCAGGCCGTCGCCCGTCTCGCGCCCGCCGCCGGAAGTCCGCACAGCCCATGTAGTAAGATAGCGGCGCAGTTGCGGGCTCGCAAAGGAGCGCCACCGTGGCCGGATTGTACTTCGAGGAATTTTCCGTCGGGCAAACCTTCAAGCATGCACTGCGGCGCACGGTGACCGAGGCCGACAACGTATTTTTCTCGGCCTTGACCCACAATCCAGCGGCATTGCATCTCGACGCCGAGTATTGCCGCACCCAGACCGAATTCGGGCAGCGCATCGTAAACAGCGCATTCACCCTGGGGTTGATGGTGGGCATTTCCGTCGGCGATACCACGCTGGGCACCACCGTTGCCAACCTGGGTTGGGACGAGGTGCGGTTTCCCAAACCGCTGTTTCACGGCGACACGGTTCACTGCGAGACCGAGGTCCTGGAGGTTCGTGACAGCAGTTCGCGACCGCGCAACGGCATCGTCACCTTTGCACACCGTGCCTACAATCAACACGACGTGCTGGTGGCGAGCTGCAAGCGTTCCGCATTGATGCTGCGGAAGCCGCAGGCGTGAGCGCACGCTCGCTGCTGTTCGTCCCCGGGGACAGCGATCGGAAACTTGCGAAGTGCGCCGACAGCGCCGCCGATATCGTCATCCTCGATCTGGAGGACTCGGTAGCACCGGCGCAAAAGGCCGCCGCCCGCCTGCGGGTCGGTGAATTCCTTTCCGCGCACGCCGGGCGAAGTGCGCCGCGATTCTGGGTGCGCATAAACCCACTCGACACGCCCGAAGCAGCGGCGGATCTGGAGGCTATGATCGGCTCGCGTCCGGACGGCATCGTTCAGCCCAAGACGCGCTCGGCCGACGACGTACTCAGGCTCGCCCGGCGGCTGGATGAGCTGGAGGCGCAGCACGGCCTCGCTCCCGGAAAGACGCGCATTCTGCCGGTCGCAACCGAGACGCCTGAGGCCATCTTCGCGCTCGGCGGGTTCCGGCGCTGCGGTGCCCGCCTCTACGGGCTGACCTGGGGAGCCGAGGACCTTAGTGCGGCCATTGGCGCCACCGGCAATCGCCAGCCCGACGGCAGCTGGACCGCACCATTCCAGCTGGCGCGCTCGCTGTGCCTGTTCGGTGCCGCTGCCGCGGGCGTCGCCGCGATCGACACCCTGCATGCTGATTACCGCGATGCGGAGGGGCTGCGGGTGGTTTGCGGCGAGGCCAGGCGCGATGGCTTTTCAGGAAAGCTCGCCATTCACCCCGACCAGGTACCGGTGATCAACGAGTGTTTCATGCCCAGCGCTGCGGAGGTCTCTGAGGCGCAGCGCATCGTTGCGCTGTTTGCCGCCAGTCCAGGGTTAGCCGCGCTGTCGTTCGAGGGGCGGATGGTGGACATTCCGCACCTGCGCAGGGCCGAGAAGACGCTGGCCCGCGCCGTCAGGTCCAAGCCCTGAGCGACTCCCTTGAGTACGCCCGGCCAGCGGCGCATCGCGTACAAAGTGATCGACGCCATCTTCCGTGGCGAGAAGCGCCGCTGGAAGCTCATTCAGTTCCCGGGCGGCGCGCAATCTTTCTAGCCCCGTCCGCGCCGGCGTGAAATTATCCCGGGCAACGGATAGCAGGCGTTATCATTCAGGCCGATACCCGGGCCGCCAGGAGACAACTCGATGACCAGCGATCCCATGACGGAACTCCCGTACGTGGACCGGCCCGACGTCCAGGAAATCTATGCCGATCAGGTTCGGCTCATTCACTTCGACGGCTACTCGGTGCGCCTCGAATTCGCCGTGGTGCGCCCGCGCGTCGCCGGCCCGGACCGTGCCGAGGCCAGCGTCTACCCGACGGCGCGGCTCGCGCTCCCGCCGCACGCGGCCATCAACCTGAAGGAGCAGCTGGACCAGTTGGTGGCCAAGCTGGAGGAGCAGGGGGTGCTCCGGCGCATCGCACCGTCGACCACGTCCCGACAATAGCTGGGCGCATTCGCGTGGCCGCGCCCAAGCTTAGCGCCTGCATTATCACTCTCAACGAGGCCGATCGCATCGAGCGCTGTCTTGCGGCTCTTGATTTCTGCGATGAGATCGTGGTGGTTGACGCTCACTCCAGCGACGCAACCCGCACGATTGCCACGCGGCTCGGGGCTCGCGTCACCGAGCGCGACTGGCCGGGGTATCGATCGCAGAAGCAATTCGCGACCGAAGCGGCGAGCCATGACTGGGTGCTGAGCGTGGACGCCGACGAACGCGTCACGCCGGCGCTGCGCGCCGAGATCGAAGCCCTGCGCGCGGCGGGCTTTGTGGGTGCGCGCGGCTGGACGATTCCGCGCCTGACCGAATATTTTGGGGCGTTCCTGCGGCACGGCAACGCCTGGCCGGACCGGCAGATTCGCTTGTATGACCGGCGCAGCGCTCGCTGGGTGGGCTATGAGGTGCACGAAAAGATCGCCGTCGACGGCCCGGTCGGGGCCTTGCGTCAGCCACTGGAACATCACGCCTACCGGAGTCTCGATGATCAGCTCGCCAAACTTGATCGCTACGCCCGTTTGATGGCGACGCAGATGTATGCCTCCGGGCGGCGCGCGGGATTGACGCAGGTGCTAATCCATCCGGCATGGCGCTGGCTGCGCGGGATGTTTATCAAGCTCGGGATTCTCGACGGCTGGCGTGGCTGGTTGTTTCACATTGCCGAAGCCGGGTACGTGCGACGCAAGTATTTGCGTCTCTGGGCGCTATCGCGCGGCGTGCCAGCGGGCGGGGAGTAGCGACATGGCGAAGAAAAGCAAAACGGCAAAGCGTTCCCGGCCCGCGAACGCAAAGCGCGCGAATACGCGTCGGCGCCTCAGGCCGGCGGCGCAGGAACGCGGACTGGCGGGCTCCGAGATAGTGCTGCCGCGCGACCACGCCGATTTGGGCGACCTGGTGGGGCGGGTGGAGCAGGCCGGCGGTGCCCCAATTGGCGCCTATCGTGATCCACTGGGCGGCCGCGCTCTGCTGGTGGCGACCTTGCCGCTCAAGGCGCTGCAGCCAACGCCGTTCCAGCGCGATCTGTCGCCGACCCATACCAAGCGTCTGGCGGAAAGGATAGATCAGACGGGCGTGTTCCTCGACCCGGTGATCGTGGTACGCGGGCAGGACGGGCTGTTCTGGACGCCCAACGGTCGGCACCGGCTGGCGGCGGCCAAGGTGCTCGGACTGAAGCAGATCACGGCGCTCATCTGTCCCGACGAGACCCTCGCCTACCGGATACTGGCGCTCAATACCGAGAAGGCGCACAACCTCAAGGACCGCAGCCTCGAGGTGATCCGCATGGCGCGCAACCTGGCGAAGCGCGAGAGCGGGGCGCGCGAGGGGCAATATCAGGATCAGTTCGAAGCCGCGGAATTGCTAACGCTCGGCATTCTCTATGAACGCAACCCGCGCTTCGCCGGCGGTGCCTACAGTTCCTTCCTGCGCAAGATCGACCGGTTCAGCGATCGCTCGCTGACGGTGTCGCTGCGCGAGCGCGAGGGTTACGCGGCGCGACTCCTCGATATCGATACTGAAGTCAAACGCATCATCGCCGCACTCACTGCGCGCGGCTTCAAGTCCCCCTATCTGCGCAACTACGTGGTCGCGCGCATCAACCCGGTGCGCTTCATCAAACAGGCCCGCGGTACCAGCAAGCCTGCGATGCCGATCGGTCAGGCGCTGACGCGCATGACCGCAGCGGCGAAGGGCTTCAAGCTCGAGTCGGTGTCAAATGCGGACCTCGCCTGGGTCGCCGTGGGTGCCGGCGCGCAGGACTAGTGCGTCGCGGCGTTGCAGCAGGAGTAGCCGCCCCTGAGCCATGGATGCCCGGATATTATCTACAGATCAGGCTGATTCATGTCAGCTTCGTAGTGCTGTCCGGCGGACTGTTCTGCATGCGTGGCATGCTCATGCTGGCCGGTTCAAGGCATGTCAACGATGTGAGGCTGCGCTGGTTGTCGTACGCCATCGATAGCGCGCTGCTCACCACAGCGGTGATGCTCATGATTGTGCTGCATCAATATCCATTGCAGCAGTCCTGGCTTACCGCCAAGGTGCTGCTGATCGTGGCGTACATCGTGCTTGGCATCTTTGCGCTGCGCCGTGGCACCAGCTACCCGGCGCGCGCGCTTACCTTCGCGGCCGCCATGCTGGTGTATCTGTTAGTGATCAGCGTAGCGCGGGCGCACGACCCCATGGGCGCACTGCGCGCGCTTTTTCCGTGAACTGATGGCTGGCTGCCGCACGCAAGTCGTGCAAGACACCGAGCGCAGATCCGCGCCGGTCCAAAGGCGCGTACGCCCCGGCACGAGCTCGCGCAGTCTTCAGGTACGATAAATGAACACGCGCTCGCTCGCCTCGCGCCAGGCGCCTTCTGCCGCTGACGCCAGCAGCTCCAGGTCGCCGGCAGTCGCGTGCGGTTCCTCTATCCATTCGCGCAGGCGGGGGCCACCATTGATCAGGTCAAAGGCGAGTCTGGCGTGCTCGTACTCATAGGCGAACTCGCGCCACAGGACGATCTCCGGTTGCAAGGTGTGGCAGGCCTTGAGGAACGCTGCCATCAGCCGCCAGGGCCGAAATGCCTGGTGCACGTAACTGGGCGCGTCGACGTGCAGCTGGATGCCGTTGCACAATCGCCCGACGTGCTTGTGGAAGGTCGGCTCGAACCAGCAATCGCGCAGCGTACATCCCCCTAGCCACTGCGGAGCAAAGCCCTCCAGCCACCGCAATAGCGCGCGCGCGTCGATCTGCGGTGCGCCGAACAGCTCCAGCGGCCGCGTCGTGCCCCGGCCTTCCGAAAGCGTGGTGCCTTCGATCATCACGGTGCCGGGATAGCAGCGCACCATCGAAAGGTTGGGTGCGTTGGGGCTGGGATTGATCCAGGATCGCTCGTGCTCGGGCCAGCCGTAGCCAGGTGCGGCGCCGGGTTGCCAACCCTGCATCTCGACCACCTGCAGTTCGACGTCGAGCCCGAGCGAGGCCACGAACCAACGGGCCATCTCGCCAATCGTCAGCCCGTGACGCATCGGCGTGGCCCCCGCGCCGACAAAACTCTCCCACCCGGGCTCGAGCAGCAATCCCTCAATCGGCCGCCCGGCTGGATTGGGGCGGTCCAGTATCCACACCGGCTTGTGGTGCGTGGCACAGTCTTCCAGCAGATAGCGCAGCGTCGTAATAAAGGTATACACGCGGCAGCCGACGTCCTGCAGATCGACCAGCAACACGTCGAAGCTCTCCATCATCGCGGGCGTCGGTCGACGAACGCGGCCGTAGAGGCTGAACACCGGGATGCCGAGCAGCGGATCGCGGAAATCGTCCGACTCGATCATGTTGTCCTGCTTGTCACCCCGCAACCCGTGCTGCGGGCCGAAGGCCGCAGACAGACTCAGGCCCGGAAGCGCGGCCAGCGCGTCGAGCGAGTGCCTGAGGTTGGCGGTCACGGAGGCCGGGTGCGCGACCAGCGCCACGCGACGCCCCGCCAGCGGCCGGCGCAATGGCGGTTCGTCGATCAGGCGGTCGATGCCGAACTTCATCGCTGCGCGCCCTGCGATCCGGGCACGGCCTGCGAGCTGCTCAGGGCGATGCAAAAGCCCGCGGCGTCGTGAAAATCAGGCTGCGCCCGCGGATGCTTCACGGCCCAGTAGCTGAGCGAACCGTCGGTGCTCTCAATCACTGCGGCACAGTTCAGCCGCCAGCCTGCAACCTCCGGCCCGGCCGTCCGATCGGCAAACGCCGCACGCAAGTCGATCCGCGCCCGTAGCCGAATCTGCGCCAGGCCGGTCGTGTGCACGCTGACCTCGATCGGGCGCTGTACGGCCTCACGCCGGGTGCCGCGATAATCGGTGAACTGGTAGGCGGCCCAGTCACCGGACGGCGCAAAATTGAATTCGCAATATCCCGGCTGGTTGTCGGGGCGGGCGAACAGCTCAAAGCAGGTGTGGCGCCACAGTTCGTCCCGCCGCCGCGGCTGGCACACCGCGGGCACCAGCCGTACGGCGCGCAGGTCGGCGCCGAGCTGAAATTCGACCGTCAGGTTGCCCGAAGGATGCAGCGTGCCGGAGGCCGACAGCGAGTGCACCGGCCCGGCGCCGTCGCGGGCATGCGCCACCAGCGGTACGTCGCAGAAAGCGTCGACAGCCGTGCCGTCGGAATTGGCTGCGCCAGCAGTAGTCACCGCCCTAACGCTACGCAAATGAGTCGCACAGTGCAATTCAGCAGGTCGCAGTGCGGCTCAGTGCGCCATCGTCCCGACCAGCAGCACCTGGGCCCGGGCCACGGCCGGCCGCAGGTCCGGCTGATAGGTCCATGGCAGGCTGTGGAGTCTGGAAAGCAAGCTGCGCAGGAACCGGTCCTGGCGCGTTCGCGCCTCACGCACCGGCACCCCGTGGTTCAAGATCGCAAAATATACGGTGCTGTGATCGCTGGTCGGTATCGCACCGATCAAGGCGCAGGCGCCATAGTCGCCAAAGGTTCCGGTCTTGCCCACGATGCGGCCGGCTTCCCCCGGACCGTTAAAGCGATCATGGAGCGTGCCTGCATCAATGCCCGCCACCGGCAGGGCGTCGACCAGCGAGTGACCGCTGAGGGCCAGCTCCCGCTCCAGGGCGCGCAGCAGGTTCACGGCTGCGCGCGGACTGAGGCGATTGCGCGCATCCGTGCCGGCCCCGTCACCCAGTGTGATCTCAGAGCGCATCGCCTCGGGAACGCTCTCGCGTGCCAGGCTCTCGACGGCACCGGCGCCGCCGGCCGCATCGGCCAGCGGCTTGAATACGTTGTTGGAGTAGTCGTTCAGGGATTTGATCAGCGCCAGCAGGGGTTGTGAGCGGTGCACCAGCAACGGCTCGGCGGAGCCGGCATATGCCAGCTGCTGCGAATCTGCGCCCGCCGTGCCGTCGAAGCGCAATGCCGGCGGCTCCTGAAGAGCCGGCGAGAGCGACTGCAGCGTGGACCACGCGCCCGCGGACACCTTGCCCGAGAGCGCCTGCTGGAGCTGTTCGACGGCGCCGTCGGCCTGCCAGTCAAACAGCAGCTCGCCGCGCGGACGCAGCAACCCTGCAACCCGGTGCACGCCTGATTCGTTGAGACGCTGCGCCACCAATAGCGCGTTCTCGTCGACAAAATAGGGGTCGCCGCCGCCGTCGATTACCAGGTCGCCGCCTATCGTGCCATCGCGCACCGGGCCGCTCGCCGCAAAGGTGGTGACGAAGCGGTACTCCGGGCCCAGCTTGCGCAGCAGCGCCAGGGTGGTGGGGATCTTTGAGACCGAAGCCGGGTGTACCGGCACGTTCGCGGCTTGCGCCAGCAATACCGTGCCGTCGGCGGCTTCAACGTACACGCCCTGGTCCGGTCCCAGTATCGCGCGGGCGAGTGGCGCGAGATCGGCCAGTTCGCCGGCGCCGGCCAGTCCGCTGTACCACCCGGCGCAAAGCAGCAGCGCGAACAGGCGTCGCTTTCCCGTGAACCCGATGCTCATTGCGCAAGTATCGCACGTGCCCGCAGCTCGGCACGTGTCGCGATCCACATCCCGGCTTCGCTCAGGGGTGCCGAACGGATGGGCGGTCCGGCAGCGCGGCCGCGGAAACCGGCTAGCGGCGGCGCTCGCGCCGTTCGCCGGGCCGGCGCCGCTCCTTCGCGACCGCTGGTGTGGCGCGCAGGGACGCGCCTTCGTCCAAGGCGCGCCGCGGCGGTCCGCGTCGGTCAGTCACGTGCCGGTACTTGCACTCGCACTGATCCTGCCTGGTGCACTCCGGCAGCGGCAGCCGCGGTGCGCTGCGGGCCAGGAAACGCTGGCCACGGAGCTGTATTGCCGCCGCGCAGGCTCCATCACCCGCCAGAATGACGACGCCTTTCCAGGGATCCTTTACAGACGTGGCCATGGCGCCTCCCTCGACTCGCTGCCGCAGTTAACCGCCTAGGGGGACGATAACAACCGGGCCCGAAGCTCGGCAACTTCGGTGCGAAGCTGGCGTACTTCCTCGTCCAGGCGCGCGAAGCGCGCCTCGACGCCGCCGTCCTGCTGCGGTGCGGCGGCCTGTTCTGACGGCAATGAGACCACCGGCTCTTCAGGCCACGGTCCGGTGAGCAGCTGCGCGTATCGCGCCTCGCGTCGGCCGGGCTGGCGCGCGAGACGCTGCACCACCGGGCCCTCGGCACGCGTCGCGAGCCCCTCCAGCAGCTGCTCGACTTCGGCGCTGTCGGTCATGGGGGTCATGCGCCCGGCGCGGGTGCGCAGCTCGCCGGGCGTTTGCGGTCCACGCAGCAGCAATTCGCACACTACGGCCAGTTCCTGAAGAGTGAATTTGAGTCCGGAGAATTCCGTGTTGCAATAGCAGTGCTGATACTTGGGCACGCGACTGCCAAAGCCACTGCGTTCCATGACGACGTGCTTGCGGATCAGTCCGTCCACCAGCTGTTGCACCTCGGTTTCGCTGAGCGCGAGTACCGGGTCGCGGTTGCTCTTCTGGTTGCAGGCGTTGGTAAGCGAGTTAAGGGACAGCGGATACTGGTCGGGCGTGGTGATCTGCTTCTCAATCAGGCAGCCGATGACCCGCGCCTCGGCGGCCGTCAGCACCGTCTTTACGCCCACTACCAGTTCCCCACATTGGGCATCGACACCCATGGCTCGCGCGGCGGGAGTGCCGCGCCGCGCTGCAGGAGTTCGACGGAGATCTGGTCGGGCGAACGCACGAACGCCATGTGGCCGTCGCGCGGCGGTCGGTTGATGACCACCCCGTGGTCCTTGAGGCGCTGGCACGTGGCGTAGATGTCGTCCACCTCGTAGGCGAGGTGACCAAAATTGCGTCCGCCGCTGTAGTTCTCGGCATCCCAGTTGTGCGTGAGCTCCACCTGCGCCGATTCGTCCCCCGGGGCACACAGGAACACCAGCGTGAAGCGACCCTTTTCATAGTCGGTGTGGCGCAGTTCCTTCAGGCCCAGGGCATCGCAGTAGAAGTGGCGCGCCGCCTTGAGGTCGGCGACGCGCACCATGGTATGCAGATACTTCATGGATCTACTTGGGGTTGGGCGTACTGGCGGGTTCCGGTGGGGCGGCGGGCGCGGCCGGAGCCGCCGGTGCGGCGGCGGCGGGCGGGGCCTTGTCGATGGCCAGCAACTCGACGTCAAACACCAGCGTCGATCCGCCAGGAATCTGCGGCGGCGACCCGCGATCGCCGTAAGCCAGCTCAGGCGGGCACACCAACTTGATCTTGGCACCCACGCTCATGTGCTGGAGTGCTTCGGTCCAGCAGGGCACGACACCGGAAACCTTGAACGTCTGTGGCGCTCCATGTTGCCTGGAGCTGTCAAAGACGGTGCCGTCGATCAGCTTGCCCTCGTATTGCACCTTGACCATGTCATCAGCGGCCGGGCTCGGTCCCGAGCCGGGCTGGACGGTGGTCACGATGACGCCGCTGGCGCTGGTCGTCGCGCCCGGGACGGCGGACGCCTTCTGCCGGTACGCCTGGCCCGCGGTCTTGGCGGTCGCGACGCCCTTGGTGAGGCGGGCGCTGAGCAGGGTCTGGATCTGGGCGCGGTAGCTGTCGGCGTCCACGCCGGTCTTCTTGCCGTGCATGCCCGCGTTGAAGCCTTCCTGCACCAGCTGCATCTCGTGTTCGCTAAAGGCAAAGGGCTTGACGCTGCCACTGAGGATCTCGCCAACGGCAAAAATCACCTTGTCATCTTCGGTCATGGGCGGCTTGCTGGTCGCGGCTGGTGCGGCGAAGGCCGCGGCCGGTACAACGCACAGCAGCAGCAGCGAAAAAATCCGGGTCATGAACGCTCTCCTGGTTGGAACAGGCGCGTATTCTAGCGTGCATGAGCGCGGCAATTCAGGACAACGGAGCCCCCCCCGTGCCGGGAACGCCCGCCAGCCGGCCGCTACGGCTGGTGTCGCCCAGGACGCTCGCCGGCAGCCTCGAGGCGGCGATCGCCTCCGGCGATGGGGTCACGGGGGCTCACTGCATCCACGAGCTATGGATGCGGGGCGAGCTGGCGGTGCACATTGAAAGCGCCCTGGAGCGCCTGTGGAGCACAGCCGCCGCCTCGATTCCTGATTGGCTGCCCATGCGACATATCGAGTGGCTCCCCGTAGCTTACGAGGTGGCCGCGCGATTCCAGGCGCGCCGGCGTGGGCGCTCCAACATCTACCTGGTGCTGCTCGATTACCGTGACAGCCGGGAAGAGCCCTATGGCGTCTATGTGGGGACCACGCGCTACCCGCCCGCCGACCGCTTCGACCAGCACAAGGCGGGCATTCGCGCCGCGGGCAGCGTGCTGCGCCGTGGCCTGGAGCTGCTCACCGGCCCGACCGCTCACCTGCAGGGAACCTCGCGCTCCGACGCCCTCGACATCGAGGAGCGGCTGGCTCTGGCGCTGGGGGCGGAGGGTTTGTTCGTGCAGGGAGGCCACTAGAATCTGCCGTTGCCGCGGCGAGCATGACTCATAATAGAGGCAGTTTCGGTCGACCGGAGATCCGTCCGTGATACCCCAACGCGCCGGCGACAACGCCGCCACTCCCGCCGCCCGGTACGCGGATCTGCAGCGTTCGATCGCCGGCTTGCTCGAGGGCGAACACGACCTGATCGCCAATGCGGCGAATTTCACCGCGCTGGTGTACCACGGCCTGCCCGATCTGAACTGGGCCGGGTGTTATTTCCTGCGCGGCGAGGAGCTGGTGCTCGGGCCCTTTCAGGGACAGCCGGCCTGCGTACGCATTGCCCTGGGGCGCGGGGTCTGTGGAACGGCGGCGCTGCGTCGGACCAGCGTGCTCGTGCCCGACGTGCATCAGTTCCCCGGGCATATTGCCTGCGATCTGGCGTCGCGCTCGGAGCTGGTGGTGCCGCTGGTCGACGGCGACCGGCTCATCGGTGTGTTCGATCTGGACAGTCCGCTGCCAGACCGATTCACCGCCGCCGATCAGGCGGGCATGGAGGCGGCCGTTCGCCTGCTCGTGGCGGCCTGCCGCAGCCCCGCTTAGCCAGCGCTAAAAGCTCTTTTTCAGGCCCACATAGATGCCGTGCGGCATGACATTGAGCACAAAGGGTGTCTGGGTACGCTGGTGCATGAAGTATCCGCCGGCCGTGCCGATTGCCAGGCCGACCAGCACGTCCGACTGCCAGTGGCCATGCGTCTTGACGCGCGCGATGCAGTCGTAGATCGGCAGCAATTCCAGGGCGTACACACTCGGGTGCTCGGGACCGTATTCGAGCATCACCGGCGTGACGATGGCGCTCATGACCGTGACCTCACCGCTCGGGAAGCTTTCGTGGCCCTTGCCCTGGAACCACTGGTTGGGGTCCGGGCTTTGGCTCGGCCGCGACCTGGAGAACATGAGCTTCATGGCCTGCGTGGTGGCGCCACTGACGAGGGTCGCGTCGATGGACTTCCAGAGGGTGCGCCCAAAGCGCGTCTCGCCGCCTTCCCAAAGTGCCACCACGCCTGTGCCCACCACCAGCGTGTTGAATATCAGCGTCTGGTTATTCCGCGCCCAGATGCCGCTGTCGTCATACGGCACGTAGTGATCGAGCCCGAGCAGACCGCTGCCCGCCTGCACGGCGCTGGTCACCAGCAACGACACACAACAGGCCGTCGCGGCGGCAGTGCGGACAAATTTCATGGGTGATCCTGAGGGTCGGCCGGGCGCACGACGGATGCTAGTATAGCGGCCGCGGCAAGCCCTCGGGCAGCGCACGGGGAAGCACCTGAACGATCTGAAGAACCAATCCTTCGCGACTCGCCTGAAGTTTGCGCTCGCCGGCCTTGGCCACGCGGTAAGCGCCGAGCGCAGCGTGCGCACGCATCTGATGTTTCTGTTGGCAGTGCTGGTGGCGCTGGCGTACTTGCGCCCCGCGCCCGTGTGGTGGGCGCTAGTGCTTCTCATTAGCAGTGCGGTGATCGCGGCGGAACTGTTCAATACCGCCATCGAGCGCCTCGCGGATCAATTGCAACCGGAACTGCATCCTCAGATTCGCATCGTCAAGGATTGCGCCGCCGCCGCCGTGCTGGTGCTGTCCGCCGGCGCCCTGTGTGTGGCGGCGGCGCTAGCCTTCAGCCTGTGGAATGCGCCATGAACGAGGCATCTACGCCTCGCGGGGAGATTTGTGACTGAGGATTAGACCCCGCAGCGCTGACTAATCAATCATGGATCCCTCAACCAAGCGCGTCCGGGTCGCGATGGCCCTGGCAGCGATCTACCTCATTTGGGGCACGACCTATCTGGCCGTGGTGATCATGCTGCGCAGCATTCCGCCCTTTGCCGGCTCGGCCATGCGCTATACGTTCGGCGGCGGCTTGCTGCTCATCTTCCTGCTGCTGTTCAGGCCGCGGGCTTTCCAGGGTTTGCCGCTGCAACGCCTGGTGCTCGCGGGCGTGCTGCTGGTGGCCGGCGGCAACGGTTTTTCGGTCTGGGCGCAGCAGGGCGTGCCTTCGGGGATCGCCGCGCTGCTCATATCCTCGGTGCCGGTGTTCGTGGTGGTGCTCAACTGGCTGTTCTTTGCGCGCCACGTGCCCGATTCGCGGTCACTGGTGGGCATGTTTGTGGGCATGTGCGGTGTGGCGGTCGTGGTCCTGCATCTGCACGCAGTTTCGGGCGCGGTGCGTGCGCCGTACGTCATGGCGCTGCTGGCCGCCATGCTGTGCTGGAGCAGCGGCACTCTGGTCTCGCGCGGCACGGTGTCGGCCTCGCAGGTCAGCGCGGCCACCTGCGTACAGATGCTGGTGGGTGCCACGCTGTTGTCGTTTATGGCGCTGGTCCACGGGGACTGGCACGCCCTGCATCCGGCGCAGGTGTCGCTCGCTTCCTGGCTGGCACTGGGGTACCTGACGGTATTTGGCAGCATCGTCGCGCTGAGCTGCTTCCTGTGGCTGCTGACACAGGTCTCGCCGCACAAGGCGACCACATATGCTCTCGTCAATCCGCTCGTGGCGCTGGTGCTCGGCGCTGCGTTGCTGGGTGAGAAGATCACCCCGAGCGTGGTGCTCGCCGTGCTGCTGATCCTGGCCGGAGTGGGGCTGGTGCTGTTCAGGGGCACGCCGCGGTCATAATCACCGGCAGCATAGGCATGGCTGCGCAAATGGAGCGGCCGGCTCCGGGACCTAGGCCGAATTACGTGAGCGCCGTCATGGCAGCCCAATGGCGCATCGCCGCAAGCTACGCTCCTATGGACCCGAAAGACACGTTCATGCGCTTCGTGGTGATCGGCTCGATCGTCGCCGTCGGAGCATTCGCGCTGTTCATTACGCTACACTCCCCCTAGCGGGCCGCGCTGGCGCGGCTGAACTTTCAGGCCCCCGCGGGGCTCCAACACCATGGGTAGGTCGCAAGTGTCACGCCGCTGGGGCGGATACGGGAGATTTTTGTAATGGAGCGTCGCGGAATTATCAGGGCCTTCGCAGCCGCTGCCTTGCTCGCCACGGGCGGCTGTGCCCTGGAGGCGAAAACCGACCACGACGCGAAGCTGGCCGGGGCCAGTTGCCACAACTACAGCTTCTCCGATCAGCAGGCGGGTGCGGCGCCGGCCGCCGCCGCCTTCGACAATCCATTGAACGCGAAGCGTCTGCGCGACGCGATCGCGGCCAGCCTGGCCGCGCACAATTTGCCCGCGGCCACCGAAGGAGCGAACGCCGACTGTCTGGTGAGCTTTGCGATTGGCTCGCGATTGGCCGCCGACAGCTACGGACCGTATTACGGCTATGGATACGGCTATGGATGGGGATATGGCATGCCGGCACCGTTAGGCTGGGGGGCGTATGGTGGTACGGCCTGGGGAGCACCCTATGCCTATCGACAGGGCCGGGTGACCGTCGACCTGTACGACGCCCGCTCGCACCAGGCCCTGTGGCACGCGTACGTAGACACTGATGTCACGGAACTCACCGGGGCCGAGGCCGATGCGCGCATCCGGGCGGCGGTGGCCGCAATCTTCGAGAAATTCCCGCCCCTCGCGGCCGCAGACGGCTCGGTCCTGAACAAATCCTGAATCCCGCATTAACTGTGCGTATGGGCCCCGAGCGATTAATAGGGCGTCACCATTAACCGCATTTCACGATGGCGCGCCGCGGATTCGGCATTATTTGCCCACCCCAAACAGATGGGGTCGCTATTTAACCAGGAGTATTTATGAAGTCTCAGATTATCGTTGTCGCGGCCATTGCCGCATTGTCTGCCGCCCCGATGTTCGCCTCGGCGGCCACCACGGCAGCCCCCGCCGCAGCCCCGGCTGCTGCTGCTGCCCCCGCCAAGTCCACTGCTGCCCCGGCAGCGGATGCGTCGGCCACCAAGCCGGCGACCGAGAAGAAGCACCACAGCAGCAAGAAGCCGAAGACCGATGCTGCTGCCACGACCTCGAGCTCAACCTCGAAGTAAGTCGGGCGTGCTGGTGGGTGTATCCCGCCAGTCGAAGCAGGGCGCCACGGGGCGCCCTGTTTTTTTTGCGGACTGGGCAAGGGAGGGCACTCTGGCGAGCGACCCGATGACTGCCAGCACAGGGTCGGTTGGCGTCCGCCGGATCCGGTTTCTTCCCAAGAAACCGCGACGATCGCTTAACAGTAGCTGAACTGGCTCCGTCCGAGAAAAATATTCCCGGAGGCGCGCCAGAGTGCCATTTTTAAGGCACCATCGGTACGCCTGGCGGTCGAATTGATCACCTTCGCTGCCAAGCGGCAGGGAGAGCAGTCATGTGCCACCACAACTATTTTGCTCGGATGCGCAGGCGTCTCGCCGTACTGCTGGTCCCCTTCATCTGGCTTACTTGCAGCGCGCTCGCCGCAGCGGACACCGATCCGCCAGGCCGCGTGGCGCGCGTGAATTACCTCGAGGGGAGTGGTTCGATGCAGGCCGCTGGCGTGGACGGATGGAGCGACGATCTGCTCAACCGGCCCCTGACCGGGGGAGACCGCGTCTGGATCGACGAGGACTCGCGCGCGGAGATGCACGTGGGCTCTACTGCGCTGCGGCTCGGCGCTCGCACTGCCGTGCAGGTTCTCGCGGTGGACGACCGTAGCGTGCGGCTGTCTTTGACGGCAGGCTCACTCAGCGTGCACATCCGCGAACTCGAGCGGGACGATCATTTTGACATCGAGACGCCCGCGGGCGAGATAGCCCTGCAGCAAGCGGGCGGCTACCGGGTGGACGTCGACGACAGCAACGGCAGGGCGTACCTCGCGGTTTGGACCGGGGGTGCCGAAGTCAGCGGACCCTACGCCGCCCGTACGGTCCGCGAGGGGCAATCTGCCGAGCTGGCGGCGGGCGCCGAGCCTGCGATCGACACCGCGACCGCCGGCGATACCGACAGCCTCGACCTGTGGGCGGAAGACCGCGACCAGCGCGAGAACCAGTCTGCGGCGGCGGACTATGTTTCACGGGACGTGGTCGGCTACCAGGATCTCGATGGCTACGGTCAGTGGGTCGCGGAGCCCGTCTACGGGATGGTCTGGGTACCGGTGGTTGCGGCAGGCTGGGCCCCGTATCACTACGGTTACTGGAACTGGATCGCACCCTGGGGTTGGACCTGGATTGCCAGCGAGCCCTGGGGCTTTGCCCCCTGCCATTACGGGCGCTGGGTGCACGCGAGGCACGGCTGGGCCTGGGCTCCGGGACCACGTTCAGGACCTCGGCCCGTGTATGCGCCGGCCCTGGTGGCGTGGCGCGGCGATCGCTACCCCAAGACGAATCAGGACATCGCCCACCGGCCCAAGGTCGGATGGGTCCCGCTCGGATTCAACGAAGTCTACGATCCGCCGTTCCGCGCCAGCCGCGATTATCTACGGGCCACCAATCTAACCAACACGCACCTGGCGCACGCCGAGGTCGATCGCTATATCGATGAGCGCCAGCACAGCGGCGCGCGGGGCCCGGAAAGGCGCTACGCAAACGACAATGTCGCGGGAGCGTACGCCGACGCGCCGCGCGAGGCCTTTGCTTCGACCCACAGCAGTCCCCCGCCGCGCGCGCCTGCCGCGCCCAATCCATCGGTGCCGCCGAAATTCGTGCCACACGAGGTGTGGCGCACGGCGCCGGCGGACCGGCCGGTGGTGGTGGCCCATCCCGTGGGATACGCTCCGCTGGCACCTCCCGATCGCCCGCAGGTACCGGTAGCGACGCGCGGGCATATCGAGGCATCGGAGCCGCGGGACCGGCCCCCGCCGCGGCAGACCGTGGTCGTTCGGCCCGCCCAGAGTCCACCGGCGGCGCCGCCTCAACAACCCCATCGGCAGATGCAGCCTGCGGAGAACGAGCCTTCGCCGCGCCAGTACGCCCCGGCCCCCGTGCGCAGCAACGCTCCTGTTCCGGCGGCCCCGGTGCACGGCGCCGCTCCTGCCCCCGCGTCCCCGACGCGCGGCAACGCGCCCGCTCCTGCCGCCATGGCGGTGGGCGCGGGGGATACGCCTGCCCAGGTCGGTCGGCCGGTACGCTAGCCCTGGGACTGTAGGCGGGGAGTTGCGGTGCAGGGCGCGCCGCGCCGATCATTAGCCATGGATCCTCTGGTCGGCACCGAATGGCTAGCCGCGGAATTGGGCAGCGACAAGCTGGTCGTGCTCGATGCCACGGTATTCCCGCCGGGTGATAAGCGCGATGCGCGCCGCGAGTTTCTGCTCGCGCGCATCCCGGGCGCACGCCGCTTCGACATTGACCTGATTGCCGATCGCCACAGCCCGCTCCCGCACATGGTGCCGAGCGCGGACTACTTCGCTCAGCAGGTGCAGTTGCTCGGCGTCTCCAACGACAGTCGCGTCGTGTGTTACGACCAGCTCGGCATGTTCTCCGCGGCGCGGGCCTGGTGGATGCTGCGCTTGTTTGGTCACGATCAGGTAGCGGTGTTGGACGGTGGCCTGCCGAAGTGGCGCGCGGAGCATCGCGTCGTGGAGGAAGGCGCGCCCGCGGAGGTGGCGCCGGGCCGATTCCGGAGCGCCTTGCGCGCGGGCCTGCTGCGGGGCCTGGGCGACATTCGCGACAACATCGGCACGAGGCGCGAGCTGGTGCTCGATGCGCGCTCCGCGGACCGTTTCCACGCACGCGTGGCCGAGCCGCGCCCTGGCCTGCGCGGCGGCCACGTGCCCGGTGCCCGCAGCCTGCCGTTTGGCGAACTGCTGACGCCACAACACACGCTGCTGCCGCGCGCAGCCCTGCGGGAAAGGTTCCGGCAGGCCGGCGTCGGCGAGGACGATGCGGTCATCACCAGCTGTGGTTCTGGCCTCACGGCAGCGGTGCTGAATCTCGGACTGGCGGTCGCCGGCTACCGGCCAGGCGCGCTGTACGACGGTTCCTGGGCGGAATGGGGCGGGCGCAACGACACGCCCGTGGAGGCCTGAATGCTCGAGCTCTATGACTACCTGGATTCCGGCAACGGCTACAAGATCCGCCTGCTGCTGGCGCAACTGGCATTGCCGTACCGCCACGTGGAACTGGACATCATGCGTGGGGAGACCCGCACGGCAGAATTTCTGGCCATCAATCCCAATGGGCGCATTCCGGTGCTCGGACTGGGCGGTGGCCAATACCTGACCGAGTCCGACGCCATCCTTTGGTACCTCGCCGAGGGTACGAGCTATCTGCCCGCCGAGCGCTACGCGCGCGCTCAGGTCCTGCAATGGATGTTCTTCGAGCAGTACAGTCACGAGCCGTACGTTGCCACGCCCCGCTACATCGTGCGGCACCTGCCCGCGGACAGCCCGCGGCGCGCCGAGCTGCCCAAGCGACTCGCGAGCGGGCGCGAGGCGCTGGCGGTGATGGAATCGCACCTGCGCCAGCGCCAGTTCTTCGTCAGCGAGTGCTACACCATCGCCGACATCGCCCTGTACGCGTACACGCACGTGGCCGAGGACGGCGGGCTCGAGCTGGCGCCGTTTCCACGCGTGCGTGAGTGGCTGGAGCGCGTCGCGGCACAACCGCGGCACGTGGATCTGTACGAGCGTCCAGCGCCGCTATGACCGAAGATGTTAGACTGGGGCTCACAGACGGGTGATTGATTGAGATTATTTCGAGCTCACCGACGTGCGGGGTGGACGATGGCCCTGGCGCTCATCGTCCTGGTTACCCAGCTGGGTGCGCAAACGCATGCGTACACGCACCTGGCCAGCGCACCGAACAGCGCTCAGCATCACGCCCATCCGGCACCATGCGTTGAGTGCAGTACTTTCGCTCCATTGCTGACGGCTATCGGCAGCGGGTCGTACGGGGCCGTGCCAGCGGTCTTTGACCAGAACCGTGTCTGCTCCATCCTGACGGTCGCGGTACAGCGCGCCGCAATCTGTCGGGCCCACCGTTCCCGCGCACCTCCGCTTCAGTCCTAAGCCCGGCCCTGAAAGACTGGACGCAATTGCGTCCGGTGGCGTTGCAGTGACTGATTGAGGTGCGGACATGATTCATCTTCGTCGTACGAGACCATTGCTCATCTTGAGCATTGCGATTGCGTTGATGGCCGGAGGCCAGGCGCGTGCGTCCGAGGTGGACGAGCTGCGCGCTCAGCTCGAGGCCATGAAATCCGAATATCAATCGCGCATCCAGGCGCTCGAAGCGCGCCTGGCGCAACTCGAGGCGCAGGCCGCGACGGCACAGGCTCCGGCGCCGCCAGCCGCGGCGGCCCAGGCCCCCGTGGCGGTGCCGCCGGCCCCCGGCGGCGGCGGCGGCGTATCCAACGCCTTCAATCCTGCGATCTCGGTGATCCTCGGCGGGCGCTACACGCAGACTTCCGCCGATCCGGCCAGCTACGCGATCGCGGGGTTTATACCGGCGGGCGATAACGTCGGCCCGGGAGCACGGAGCTTCACACTGGATGAGTCGGAGCTGACGCTGGCGGCGAACATCGATCCGTACTTCTTTGGCAATCTGACCGCATCGATCAGCGGCGATAACACCATCAAGGTCGAGGAGGCCTACGTCAAGACTCTGGCGCTCCCACATGGCGTGCTCCTCAAGGGAGGTCGGTTTTTTTCCGGGGTGGGCTATTTAAATGAGATCCACAGCCACGCCTGGGATTTCGTTGATCAGCCGCTGATCTACCAGGCCATGTACAACGGGCAGCTGGCGCAGGACGGCCTGCAGCTCAAGTGGCTGGCGCCGACCGACATCTTCATGGAGTTCGGGATCGAGTCCGGCAACGGGCAGGAGTATCCGGGCACGCGGCTGCACGGCAACGGGCTGAACGGCGTCGCCTTGCTGGCGCATGTCGGCGATGACGTGGGCGATTCGGTGAGCTGGCGGGCGGGCCTGTCGTGGCTGTCGCAGCAGGCCGAGGATCGTGAATTTGACGACGTCACCGCCGCGGGCGTGCCGGTGGTCGACGCGTTTAGCGGCGACACTAAGACCTGGATGGCCGATGCCGTACTCAAATGGGCTCCGCACGGCAATTCCAACGTGAACTCTCTTAAAGTGCAGGCCGAATACATGCAGCGCTCCGAGGACGGCCGGATGGCCTTCGACACCACCGGCCAGAACATGGTCGGCGGATATCACAGCCGCCAGTCGGGCTGGTACCTGCAGGGCGTGTACCAGTTTCGGCCGCGCTGGCGCTTTGGCGTGCGCTACGACCTGCTGGATTCGGGCAACGTGAACATTGGCCTGGTGGAGCAGAACCTGCTGCCGCCTTCGGCGTTCACGGCACTGACGCCCGCCACGCCGAGTCGCCTGACGGCCATGTTCGACTGGAATCCGAGCGAATTCTCGCGCCTGCGGCTGCAGTACGCCTGGGACCGGGCGCGCCTGAGCGAGCACGACCAGCAGCTGATGCTGCAATACCTCTACAGTATCGGCACGCACGGTGCCCACAAGTTCTAGGAGAGAAGACCATGACAAAGTTTGTATCGGCGCTTGCGGTGCTGTTGCTGTCGGCTGCCATTCTGCCGGCACAGGCGGCGATCAGGGTGCTGGCCACGACCCCCGAATGGGCCGCGCTCACCCGTGAGCTGGGCGGGGACAAGGTCGACGTGTACGCAGCGACCAGCGCATTCCAGGACGTGCATCGGGTGGAGGCCAAGCCGAGCCTGGTGGCGCGGGCGCGCAACGCGGACCTGGTCGTGGCCGCCGGTGCCGAGCTCGAGGTCGGCTGGTTGCCGGTGCTGCTGCGCGAATCCGGTAATGGGAAGATCCAGCCGGGCAACCCGGGTTATTTCGAAGCCACCACCTTCCTGCATCTGCTGGAGATTCCAAGCGCCGTCGACCGGTCGATGGGCGACATTCACCCGCTCGGCAATCCCCACGCGCATCTCGATGCGCACAATGTTGCGCTCGTGGCCACGGCGCTCACGGCGCGGCTGATGGCCATCGACTCCGCCAACGCCAAGCTCTACGAGGCGCGCGGCGCGGATTTTCAGGCGCGCTGGAAGACCGCCATGGCCCGCTGGGAGCAGCAGGCGGCGCCTCTCAAGGACGTGCCGGTCGTCGTGATCCACCGCGACCAGGCGTACCTGTGCCACTGGTTGGGACTGCGCGAGCTCGCAGCCATCGAGCCCAAGCCCGGCGTGCCGCCGAGCAGCAGTTACCTCGCGGAGCTGGTCACCAAGCTCAGTGCCGCGCCGCCCAAGATGATCCTGCGAAATGCCTACAATGATTCCAAGGCCGTGGACTGGCTGTCCGAGCGCATCCACGTGCCGGTGGTGCTGTTGCCCTATTCGGTCGGCGGGACACCCGAGGCCAAGGATCTGTTTAGCCTGTTCGACGATACGATTAACCGCCTGCTGGGAGCGAATAAATGAATTCTCTGGCCGAAACGTTGACGATCCTGTGGCCGGCCCTGCTGGCGGGGCTGATTGTGCTGGCATCGCACGTGCCGCTCGGTCAGCAGGTGCTCGCACGTGGCATCGTGTTCATCGATCTTGCGATCGCGCAGGTGGCCGGGGTCGGTGTCATCGCTGCGCACTACTTCGGGTTGGAGCTGCAGGGCTGGGTGACACAGGTGGCCGCGGTGAGCGCCGCACTGGTGGCCGCGCTGCTACTGACCTGGACCGAGCGCAAGCGTCCCGAGGTGCAGGAGGCGCTGATCGGTGTGCTGTTCGTGCTCGCATCGACTGCGCAGATTCTGCTGCTGGCCAACGATCCCCACGGTGGCGAGGACCTCAAGGACCTCCTGGCCGGGCAGATCCTGTGGGTCGCGCCGTCCCAGCTGATCCGCGCCGCGATCCTGACAGCCCTCGTTCTGCTGGCGTGGTTCCGGGGGCGCGCGGCGCTGGGGCGAACGGGTTTTTACGTGCTGTTCGCGGTGACCGTGACGGTTTCGGTGCAGTTGGTCGGGGTATACCTGGTGTTTACGACCCTGATCGTGCCGGCGATCGCGACCTACCGGTATCCGGCCAGGCGGCAGCTGCTGATCGGCTATCTGCTGGCGGCGATCAGTTACGCCGCGGGACTGGTGGTCTCGGCGGTCAGCGATCTGCCCTCCAGCCCGGTGATCGTCTGGGTCATGGCGGCGGTGGGGCTGCTGGTGCTGCTCGGGCAGCCGGCGTCGGCTAAAGACTGAACGGCCCCTCGCAGACCGTCTCGGACAGCGGCCTGCGGTTATTGGGCTTCTCGCGCTTTTGCAGGGATTCGCTGAGCTCCGCCTTGTTGCCGGGATGTCCGAGCGCGATCATGGCTTCCACCGCGTAGCCTTCCGGCACGCGCAGCACCCGGCGAGCCCGCTCATAGTCGAAGCCCTCCATACCGTGCGCCACCAGGTTATGGAGCCAGGCCTGCAGCGCCAGGTTTTGCCAGGCCGCGCCGCTGTCGAAAGAATGGGTGACGCAGGCTCGACCGTCACCCTCGAAATGCGTGCGCGAGATCACCACCACCAATGCCCCGGCGCGGGCCGCCCATTCCCGGTTGCTGGGTTTGAGCAGGTCGAGAAACGGGGGCCAGAAGTCGGTGTCACGCCGCGCATAGAGGAACCGCCACGGCTGGAAATTTCCGCTCGAGGGCGCCCAGCGCGCGGCTTCGAACAGCGTCATCAATTCAGTCTCGGTCAGCGCCTCACCGGACATCGCCCGCGGTGACCAGCGATCGAGAAACAAGGGGTAGATCGGATGGGCCGCCGTGCGGTGCGCGCTACCGTGCTCCATAACGAATCCTTAATTGGGTTCCGGTGTAGGAGTAATGTGGGGCCGGCACATCCAAAGATCAACTTGGGGTTGCCACGGGGCGGCGCGGTCACGATAATCCGCGCCCTTGATCAATCTATGGAGTTGAAATGACTCTCAATCGACACATCGCGGCCGCCGTTGCGGTGGCGCTCACCGCCACCGTGGCGCAAGCCGACCCGTGGAAAGGCAAGGGCGAGGCCGGCGCCGTCTGGGCGAGCGGCAATACCGATACCACCAGCATCAATCTCAAGCTGGGCATGTCCAAGGAGATCGATCTGTGGAAGCACGCGCTCGACATGTCATACCTGCACGGCACCAGTGACGGTGTGACCGACGCGAACCGCTTCGTGGGCGACTGGCAGTCGAATTACAACTTCGCCGTTCGCACCTTCGCATTCGGCGCCCTGCGTTATGAGCACGACGAGTTTAGCGGCTTTACCTACCAGGCCAGCGCCAGCGGCGGTCTGGGCTACAAGTTCTTCGACACCGATACGGTCAAGTTCTCAGGGCAGGCGGGTGTCGGCTACCGGCGCATCGAGGACAGCGGTAGCAGCGATACCTCGAACGGCGTGATTTTTGTGGGCGGCCTGGACTACGAGTACAAAGTAACGGCGACAACCAAGCTCATCGACAAGTTTCACCTCGAAGCCGGCTCCGATAACACACTGCTAGAAAATTTCGCGGGCGTCGAAGTGAAGATGAGTGAAAAACTCGCGCTGTCTGCCGGTTACGACGTACGACAGAATACCGATCCGTGTCTGTCCTCCATCTGCGACAAAAAGAAGACCGACACGATTACGACCCTTAATCTAGTCTACGCGTTCTGAGCGCTGAGGCCGTCGGGGTCCGTGCCGCATGGCGCGGGCCCTCACGGTCGCCGCCTGCGGGGCGGGCTGGTTCGCTCCTGCAGGGCAATGCGGGCGGACAGCGGACGGCCCGGTCAGCGCGCGATGGCGAGCAGGACTACTCCGGCGAAGATGCGGTACCAGGCGAACACCGTAAAGCGATGGGTCTGCAAATAGCGCAGCAGCCAGCGCACGGCGATGAAGGCCACCACCGCCGAGACCACAAACGCCACCGCCAAGTCGGTCCAATTCTCGTGCACCGGTGAAGCGCCGCGCGCCTTGAGGAACTCAAAAGCGGTCGCCGCAAACATTGTCGGGATGCCCACCAGGAACGCGAATTCGGTGGCCGCAGGCCGTGAGGTCATGCCCGCAAGCATGGCGGCGAAAATCGTGGCCGCCGAACGCGACGTGCCCGGGAAAACCGCCGCCAGCACCTGGCAGACACCGACCCAGAATGCCACCGACCAGGTGGCTTCGGCCACCGCCGGGCGATCTTTCAACAGCCACTCGACCAGCAGCATGATGATGCCGCCGATGATCAGCGCCCCGGCCACGGGAGCGACGGTGGTGGGTAGTTCCACGCCGAGCTTCTTGGCGATGAGGCCGCCCACCGCAGTGAGCACGAAGGCCAGGGTGAGCTTGGCAAGGTAGTCGCGATTGCTGCGCTCGCCGAGACCGAAGAACAAAGTCTTGATTCGTGGCCAGAACACCAGCACCGCCGCGAGTATCGCGCCGGCCTGGATCGCCACGTTGAACAGCTCCGAGCGCGCGCCGAGCCAATGCTCGGCGATCAGCAGGTGGCCGGTGCTGGAGATGGGCAGGAATTCAGTGATGCCCTCGATGATGCCGAGCCACACCGCCTGGAGCAGATCACTCATCGCCAGCACCTCGGACAGTTATCAGCTGCGGGAATCGTCAGCCACGCTGGCTCAGTCATCCATCAGGAAACTGCGCAGTTGCTCGCTGCGGCTCGGATGCCGGAGTTTGCGCAGCGCCTTGGCCTCGATCTGCCGGATGCGCTCGCGCGTGACGTCGAACTGCTTGCCGACTTCCTCGAGCGTGTGGTCGGTGTTCATGTCTATGCCAAACCGCATGCGCAGCACCTTGGCCTCGCGCGGCGTGAGTTGCGCCAGCACCGAGTGGGTGGTTTCCTTGAGCGATTCGTTGGTGGCCTGATCGATGGGCGAGGTGACCGAGGTGTCCTCGATGAAGTCGCCCAGGTGCGAATCCTCGTCATCGCCGATCGGCGTCTCCATGGAGATCGGTTCTTTGGCGATCTTGAGCACCTTGCGCACCTTGTCCTCGGGCATTTCCATGCGCACTGCCAGCTCGTCGGGAGTCGGTTCGCGGCCCATTTCCTGCAGCATCTGGCGCGAGATGCGGTTGAGCTTGTTGATGGTCTCGATCATGTGCACGGGAATGCGTATGGTGCGTGCCTGGTCGGCGATAGAGCGGGTGATGGCCTGGCGTATCCACCAGGTCGCATAGGTGGAGAACTTGTAGCCGCGCCGGTATTCGAACTTGTCGACCGCCTTCATCAGGCCGATGTTGCCTTCCTGGATCAGGTCCAGGAACTGCAGGCCGCGGTTGGTGTACTTCTTGGCGATCGAGATCACCAGGCGCAGGTTGGCCTCGACCATTTCCTTCTTGGCACGGCGCGCCTTGGCCTCGGCGATCGAGACCTCGCGGTTGATGTCCTTGATGCCGCTGATCGACAGGTGGTAGGTCACTTCCAGCGCCTGCAATTTCTTCTGGCGGCGCTCGATCTCCTCTTTCAGGCGGCCCAGCGGTGCCGAGTACTTCTTGCCGGCCTTGACGTGCTTGGCAATCCAGCGTGCGCTGGTCTCATTGCGCGGAAAGCTGCTGATAAAATCCTTGCGTGGCATGCCGGCGTCGCGCACGGCGATGCTCATGATCTCCTTCTCGATCTGCCGCACCTCGCTGACATGGGAGCGAAGCTGCGCGGTCAGCGCGTCGAACATGCGCGGCGAGAGCTTGAGCTCCATGAATTCATCCGCCAGCTTCTTGCGCGCCTTTTGCGTGCGCGGGTCGTCCGCGCCCTGCTTGGCCAGCCCGGCCAGCACCGTATTGAGGTGCTTGCGGATCAGGGCCATGCGCCGTGCAACTTCCTCCGGATCCGGGCCGGTGTCGATCACCTCGTCGTCGGCGTCGCCGTCCTCGGCCTCTTCCTCGCTGGGCTTCTCGCCCTCCACCACCAGGTCGACCTTGGTGGGATTTTGCGGCTGGGCAATGACGTCGGGCGCATTCGGGTCAATAAAGCCGACCACCAGGTCGACCATGCGCGCCTGTCCCGCCTTGAATTGTTCGTAGGTGTGCAGCAGGTGTTCGTGGGTGGCCGGATAGCTGGCCAGTGCCAGACGCACCGCGTCCAGGCCCTCTTCGATGCGCTTGGCAATGCGGATCTCGCCCTCGCGCGTCAGCAGCTCGACCGTGCCCATTTCGCGCATGTACATGCGCACCGGATCGGTGGTGCGGCCGAGTTCCGCATCCAGTGCGGCGAGCGCCGCGGCCGCCTCTTCGATGGCTTCCTCATCTGCCGGCGACGACGGATCGGAGGCGAGCAGCGACTGGGAGTCCGGTACCTTCTCGTAAACCGGAATGCCCATGTCGTTGATGGTGTTGACGATGTCCTCGATCTGCTCCGGATCGACAATCTCGGGCGGCAAGTGATCGTTGACCTGCGCGTACGTGAGATAGCCTTGTTCCTTGCCGCGCGCGATCAGCAGCTTGAGCTGAGACTGGCGGTCTTCGGGCACGATGCTGATGCGGCGCTCGCTGAGGGCAACTACCGCGGCGCCTTTCTTGCCGGTGACGGCGGCTTTGCCCACCGGCGGGGTCAGGTGCGATTTTGTGTTCGGTGCGGCCTTGGCCGCTGTGGCTGGCGCGCCCTTGGTCGTGCTCGGCGCGGCTTGCTTGAGCCCGGACTTGGCTGCGGCCTTGTTCGGCGCCGCCGCCGGGGCGGCGCGCGCAACGGCGGCAAGCTTTGCCGGTGCGGCGACGCGCTTGGCCGCGGCTGGCGCCGCGCGGGCTTTCTTGGCCGGCGCTGCATGCGCGGGGCCCTTGTGTTTGGCGGTCGAGGCGTGCTTTGACTTGCGGGTCGTGGGCATTGCAGTCCCTATATATGAACGTCAGGACAAGAATTCCTCAACCGTAGTTCCCAATCTCTGGGGAACGCGCCGGAAGGGGCAAAATGGGTGCGGAAAATCCTGCAATTATACGGAGTTTAAGGTCTGAATGGCCAGTTATGGGGCCGCCGGCGGGAAGCTCAAGCGGTCCTAGGCCATATGTCTGCCGACGCTGGCAGGGCTACGGGGGACGGACCGCCGGGCGCGTGTTAAGTACTTGAAATTCAGCACGTTCTTCGGCGGTGGCCCGGCCGGAATCCAGCTTGTGCAACAGCTGATCGTAACGCCGGGACTGGCGCTGCGCGGCCACCTGGCTAACCAGCCGGTCGAGAATGCCGAGGAGTTCAGGTCCGGCCTGCGCCGCGTCGAGCAACAGCCGCTCGGCGTGCAGTTCGCCCAGGCGCCGGTGCTCGGGGCGCTCGCGCCACTGTTCAAGGAGCTGGGAGCCGGTGCGGCCCGGGCGTTCGCGCAGCGCCGCCAGCAGGTCGCGCAGCGTGGCGATTCCGCCCAGCTCCTCCTCGCCGATGTCCTCCAGGTGGGCGCAGGTGGCGGTAGTCACGGCGGCTGCGGTCGCAGGAAAATGCAGCAGTGTCTGGATCGCCTGCGTGACCAGGCCCCGCCGGCCGACGCTGGTGCCGCGCGCTGCCGAAGGGCGCCGCGACGGGGCGTGCCCCATACCCGGCTCGCTCTCTCCGGTGCGTGTTTCCGGCGGGGGGGCCTCGGCCAGATCGGCGCGCAACAACTCGCGCAGGCGATCGGCGCTCAACGCCACGTCCTGCGCAATGCGGGCCAGCAGCAGTTCCAGGTACACGCCCTGTGGGATCTTCGCGAGCAGCGGCCGGGCGAGCGCGACGAATTTCGCCCGTCCGTCCGCATGGCTGAGGTCGGCCTGTTCGCGCAGCTGCGTCGCGAGGTATTCCGAAAGCGGCAGGGCGCTCGCCAGGCGTGCCTCGAAGGCTTCGCCGCCTTCGCGCCCCACCAGGCTGTCCGGGTCCTCGCCCTCCGGCAGGAACAGGAAGCGCAGCTCGCGACCTTCGCGCAGCTCAGGCAGCACGTTCTGCAGCGCGCGCCAGGCCGCGGCGCGCCCGGCGCGGTCGCCGTCGAATGCGAACACCACCTCGCTGACCAGCCGGAACACCCGCTTGAGATGCTCAGGGGTGGTCGCCGTGCCGAGCGTCGCGACGGCATAGGCGATGCCGGCCTGGTGCAGCCGCACCACGTCCATGTAGCCCTCGACGATGACCAGCCGCCTGAGCGTAGTGCGCGCCAGGCGAATTTCATGCAGGCCGTAGAGTTCCTGGCCCTTGTGAAACAGCGCGGTTTCGGGGGAATTGAGGTATTTGGGCTCGCCCGCACCCAGCAAGCGCCCGCCGAATCCCAGTACACGGCCGCGCGGATCGCGAATTGGAAACATGACGCGGTCGCGAAAGCGGTCATACCAGGGCTCGCTCCCGGCGCGCGGCGTCTCGCGCTCGATGATGAGCCCGCCGGCTGTCAGCGCGCGCCGCGCGTCCTCGGTGGCCCCAAAGCGCCGCAGCACTTCGTTCCAGCTGTCGGGCGCGTAGCCGATGCGGAAGCGCTCCACGATGGCCGCATCGAGCCCGCGCCCCTGCAGATAGGCGCGGGCCCGCTCGTTGTCCTGCAGGCATTCCTGGTAGTACCCGGCCACCCGACCGAGCAGCTCGCTGAGTTCCTCCTGGCCGCGGGGCGCCGCCGCGCTGCCACCCTCGTGCGGCACTTCGAGCCCCAGGCGCGAGGCCAGCTCCTCCACCGCCTCGGGAAACGGCAGCTGGTCGTGCTGCATGAGAAAGCCAAGCGCCGTGCCGTGCGCCCCGCAGCCAAAGCAGTGGTAGAACTGCTTGTCCGGGCTCACCCAGAACGACGGTGTCTTTTCATCGTGGAAGGGGCAGCAGGCCTTGAATTCACGCCCGGCCTTCTTGAGCGGCACGCGGCTGCCGACAATTTCGACGATGTCGGCACGGGCGATCAGTTCGTCTATGAACGTCTGGGGAATGCGGCCGGCCATGGATTGAAGTCTACCCGAGCCATCAGGTCCCTGAGGGCGGCGCGCCGAGCAGCTCCGTCAGCATGACCACTTCCGCCTTGACCAGCGCCCGGAGGGTGGGCTCGAGCTCGGGGGCCCACTGCGGCGAATGCAGGTCGGGCAGCGGCTTGCCGCTGGCCAGGGCCGCGGGACTGACCGCGCCGATGTGCAGCAGCACCGAGGGCACGCCCGCCCGCCCGTATTGTGAGAAATCCTCCGAAGTCATCGATTGGCGCATTTCAACGGCGCTATCCGGACCCAGCTCGCGGCGTACCGCGGCCACCAGGCGTGCGGTCAGCGCCGGATCGTTGTAGACGGCGTCGGCAGTGCCCAGGTTCTTGATGGTGGGCATCTCCGGAGCGCCTGCCGCCGTGGCCTCGGCGTCCAGTTGCCGCCTGATTGAGGCGAGAATGTGTTCGCGTACTTTGGCTTCGTAGCTGCGCACCGTGATCAGCATGCGCACCTCGTCGGGAATGATGTTGCCCACGGTCCCGCCGTGGATGGCACCGATGGTCACGACCGCGGGGGTGAGGGGGTCGGTCTCGCGCGAGACTATGGTTTGCAGTCCGAGCACCGACCGGGCCGCGATGACGATCGGATCGACGGTGATCTGCGGACGGGCACCGTGGCCGCCACGCCCATGGATCGTGACTTCGAGCAGATCGAAGGCCGCCCGAAAGTAGCCCGGATGAAAGCCCACCTGTCCGGCGGGCAGCGTCGGCTCGTCGTGCATGCCAATCGCGTAGTCTGGCTTGGGAAATCGCGTGAACAGCCCGTCGGCAAGCATCGCCCTGGCACCATCCCCGGCTTCCTCGGCCGGTTGGCCCACCAGCATCAGGGTGCCGTGCCAGCCGGCGCGCCGTTCAGCCATGAGTTTGGCGGTGCCGTACCAGCCGGCCATGTGCAGGTCATGGCCGCAGGCGTGAGCGACGGGCACGGTCGCGCCACTGTCATCCTGCGTCGTGACCTTGCTGGCGTACGGCAGTCCGGTGCGCTCCTCGACCGGCAGGGCGTCAAGCTCGGTGCGCAGCATCACGACGGGCCCCGGGCCGTTTCGCATGAGCGCCACGACGCCGGTTTGTGCGATGCCCGTCGTGACCTCGAACCCCAGGGCCTTGAGCCGGCTGGCAAGCAGCTGCGCGGTACGCCGCTCGTGGAATGCCAGTTCCGGGTGCTGGTGCAGGTCCTTGTACAACGCCTCAAGCTCGGGTTCGAGCGAGGCGACCTCGGGCACCGCGGCGCTCGCGCCTTGGAGGGTATCGGCCAGCGCTCCATCGCTGGCGAGCGCCAGGATCGCCACCACCGCGCCGCGATAGGTCATTGCCGATCTCCCGTGCCGCCGAACAGTCCGCAAGGATACGCCCCGCATGGCCGCAACGGGCCAGCATTGACGAGGGCCGCTGGGGCTTCAACGCAGGATTTCGATCTCCAGGAATGCAAACTCGTAGCCGTTGGCATTGATGACGTTGTGCGCGACGCCGGCGCGCCGCTCATAGGGCTGGTGCGTTCGCAGCTCGGCCACCCGCGAACTGCCGTTGGGCTCCTCGAGCATCAGCTTGCCATCCAGCATCGGCACCACGACGTAGTCATGACCATGGCGGTGCCACCCGGTCTCGGCCCCCGGCGCGAAGCGATATTCGATCACTCGCACGTGCGGCTCATCGATCCTGACTGTCACTACGGCTTTTGCGCGCTCTGCCATGGCCTACTCCCGATTAGCGCAAGAGTGATGGAGGGAATTGCCAACCACAAGTGCTTTCAGCGCTTATGGCCGAAGCCGGGCTCTCGGCGCACCCTTCGTAGGTCGGCGCCTGTGGCCGTCAGGCGGGATTTCCCGTCTTCGAGCACGCCGGGGATTTCCGCTAGACTGGTGCCGTCATCAGCCGCGGCCGCGCTGCCAGGGTCTTGGGGCCGCGCCATGTTTGTTTGGAGCACTTTGCAATGGCCGAGTCCTCGAGGGCGGTGTTTCTCAGCTACGCGTCCCAGGACGCGGGCGCCGCGCGACGCATCTGCGAGGCGCTCCGCGCGGCCGGCGCCGAGGTCTGGTTCGACCAGAACGCACTGCGCGGCGGGGACGCGTGGGATGCGACAATCCGCCGACAGATCAAGAACTGCGCGCTGTTCATACCCGTCATCTCGCGCAACACCCACGCCCGTGAGGAGGGCTACTTCCGCCTGGAATGGAAACTCGCGGTCGATCGTTCGCATCTGATGACCACCAGCCGGACCTTCCTGCTGCCGGTCGCGATCGACGAGACCGACGCAGACGATGAACAGGTGCCGGACAGATTCCGCGAGTTACAGTGGACCCGGCTGCCCGGCGGACAAACACCGCCCGCTTTTGTCGAACGGGTGCTGCGGCTGCTGGCGCCCGAGCACCCGCCGTTGCCGGTGCCGCCGCGACCCGCCGAATTGCCGGTGCCAGCTACCCGTCCGGTACGCGTCAGTCCGAGCGACGCCTCGCACGAGGCGACCCAGACCGTCCGCCCGCGCGGCCGGTTCAGGCTCGCCTGGATGCTGGCGGTGGCGGCGATAGTCATCGCGATCGGCTATCTGGCCATCAACCACTGGTCGCTGCACAGGCACGCAACCGATGCCGGGCGTGCGGCGCTGAGCACAGCCCCGCCGGGGGCGGCCGCGTTGAACGCCATCCCGGAGAAATCCATCGCCGTGCTGCCGTTCGTGGACATGAGCGAGAAACACGATCAGGAATACTTCTCGGACGGACTCACCGAGGAACTGCTCGACCTGCTCTCGCAGGTGCCGGACCTGCACGTGCCCGCCCGCACCTCGTCATTTTATTTCAAGGGCAAGGCGGAAGACGTCGCGACTATTGCCCAGAAGTTGCGCGTGGCCCACGTACTCGAGGGCAGCGTGCGCAAGGCCGGCTCGACCATCCGGGTGACCGCGCAGTTGATCCGCGCCGACAACGGCTACCATCTTTGGTCGAAGGCCTACGACCGCGACGTCAAGGACATCTTCAAGGTGCAGGACGAGATCGCCACGGCTGTGGTCGAGGCGTTGAAGGCCAAGCTGCTGCCCGCGCAGGGGCTGGCGAGCCGCCACCGCACCGCGAACACCGAGGCCTACACGCAGTACCTGCTCGGCAACCAATTCAGGCTCCGGGATTTGCCGGATGCCAACCGACTGGCGCTGGCGGCCTACCAGAAGGCGATCGCGCTCGATCCCAACTATGGTGCGGCCTACAGCGGAGTCTCCGACACGGAATGGCGCATTGCCGACCAGTCTACCGGTGAGGCGGCCGGCTACGAGCGGGCCGCCGCCGCCGCCGACAAGGCCATACAGCTCGCGCCCGATTCGCCGGAGGGCTATTGTGCGCGTGGCCAGATGCGCAACAACTACTATTTCGACTGGCCGGGCGCGCGGGCCGACTACGAGAAGGCGCTGGCGCTGGATCCCAACTACGTGCAGGCCTCCGTCGACGAGGCTTTATTGCTTGCGACCATTGGCCGTCTGCGCGACGGTGTCGAAGTCCTGCGCAAGGCCATAGCGCTCGATCCGATGTCGGTGCAGGCGCGCCGTCGCCTGGCCTGGCTGCTGATGCACGACGGGCAGTTTGCGCAGGCCCGCGAGGAAATCAGGCGCGTCCTGGAAATCAACCCGCAGGGAGATCCGCTGTATTACGCAAGCCAGCTCGAGGTTATGGCGGGACGGCCGCGCGAAGCGCTGGCCGCGCTTCCGGACGACAAGAATGAAGGCCACCACATCCTCAGGGCATTGGCCGAGCACTCGCTTGGACATCCCGCCGAATCGCAACGTGCGCTCGATTTTCTGCTGACCCATCACGCCAATGTGTGGGGTTATCAGATTGCCGAGGTCTACGCGTGGAGGGGAGAGAAGGACAAGGCCTTCGAATGGCTCGAGCGCTCCTATCGCCAGCACGACGGTGGCCTGACCTACCTGACCTACGATCGATGGCTGGCCAGCCTGCGCGGTGACCCGCGCTACCAGGCACTGCTGGCGAAGCTGAAGCTCCCGGGTTAGCGGCTCGTGCGCGGCAACATTCCCCGGCTTCGCGCTGACCGTGAGAGCCGCATGCTAAAGTAGCCCTCGGAAGGTCGCGGAACACTGTCCAATCGTTGCGGAGCAGCACTCATGATAAAAAGAACAATCGTAGCCCTCGTGGCCCTGGGCGTGTCCCTGGTGGCCGGCGCAGCCTCAAATGATGCCCGCTACATCGTCGCGGATCGCTCGCCAGCGCGCGCCGGCCTGCCGTTCAGCGATGCCGTCTGGAGCGGTGACACGCTCTACGTCGCGGGCAATATCGGCATGGATCCCAAGACCCAGAGTGTGCCTGCGGACCCGGCACTCGAGGCGAAACTCGTGCTGGACGCGGTCAAGGCGACCCTCGAGCGCGCCGGCCTCAGCATGGATGACCTGGTGTCGGTGACGGTCTATTGCAGCGACCTGAAGCTCTATGACAGCTTCAACACCGTGTACAAGGACTATTTTCACGCCAACTATCCGGCGCGTGCGTTCGTGGGAGTGGCGCAACTGGTGCGGGGGGCGCACTTCGAGGTCCAGGGAATCGCCGTCAGAAGGCAGCCGAGCAGCAAATAGGCGTAGCAGCCGGAGCAGGGCAGCCGCTTGGACCCGAACCACGACGCCGCCCGAGCACGCCGCTCCTTCCTGAGGCTGATGGGCGGGGCCGTGGGGGCCTCGTGCCTGGGGCTCAAGTGGAGCGAGGTTGCGGCAGCCGCCAGCCACGCGGCCACCGACACGGCCTCCGCATCAGCGACGAAATTCCTGACGGTCGCGGAAGCCGCCGATGTGGAGGCGATCTGCGCCCAGATCATTCCGACCGATGCCACGCCCGGCGCGCGCGAGGCGGGCGTACTGCACTTCGTAGACCGGGCGCTGCTGGGTTTCTTCGCGCACCAGGCCGCGACGTTTCGCTCGGGACTGGATGAGTTTCAAGGCGCGTGTCGTAAGTGGCATCCGCAGGCGGTCCGGTTTGCCGACTTGCCGTCGGCCCAGCAGATTGAATTCCTGCACACCGTGGACCACACGCCATTCTTCGAATCGCTGCGCGTATTGACCGTCATCGGCATGTTTGCCATGCCCGCGTACGGCGGCAATCGCGGTGGAGTGGGCTGGAAGTTGCTGGGGTTCGAAGATCTGCACGCCTTCCAGCCGCCCTTTGGTTACTACGACCGCGACTATCCCGGTTTTCACGCCGAGCCGAGCAAAGCAACGTGACTGAGCGCCGCTACGGCGATGCCGAAACCGTCGATTTTGCGATAGTCGGCTCCGGCGCTGCCGGCGGAGTCATTGCACGCGAACTGTCCCAGGCGGGATTCTCGGTGGTGCTGTTCGAGCAGGGACCACGCCTGACGCCGGCGAATTTCGAACACGATGAATTCAAGTACTGGTTTCTCGGCGGCATCACCAACGACACGGTCAACAGCCCGCAGACCTTCCGGAGCGACGCCGCGGCCAAGGCGGCAGCGCTCGCCAGCAAGCCGGCCCTCTGGTACGCGCGCACGGTGGGCGGCAGCAGCCTGCACTACACCGCGAACTACTGGCGCTTCCACGAGATCGATTTTGCCGAGCGCAGCGCCCTCGGGCCGATCGCAGGAACCGGCTTCGAGGACTGGCCGATCAGTTACGCCGAACTCGAGCCCTATTACACCAAGGTGGACTGGGAAATCGGCGTGTCGGGCCTGGCAGGGGCGAGTCCTTTCGACCCGCCGCGCTCAAAACCCTATCCAATGCCGCCCCTGCCGGTTAAGTCCTCCGGAGTGCTCTTCGAGCGCGGCGCTCGCAAGCTCGGTCTCCATCCGTTTCCGGCGCCCATGGTGATCAACTCGGAGCCCTATCGCGGCCGCCCGGCCTGCGTGCACTGCGGCTTCTGCCACGGCTTTGCCTGCGAAGTCACGGCCAAGGCATCGACGCTGACCACCATGATCCCGGAGGCCGAAGCGACTGGACGGTGCGAGGTACGCTCCGAGAGCTACGTCGTGCGCATCGACACCAACCCAAAAGGCCGCGCGACCGGGGTGGGGTATTTCGATCGCAACCGGCACGAACGCTTCCAAAAGGCACGGGCCGTCGTGGTGAGTGCCAATGGCGCCGAGAGTCCGCGGCTGTTGCTGATGTCGGCCAACGCGCAGTTTCCGCAGGGCCTGGCGAACTCGAGCGGACTGGTCGGCAAGTATCTGATGTTCAACCTCGGCTCGCGCACCCAGGGCGTGTTCGCGCACGAGTTGAACGAGTACAAGAGCGTGCAGGTGACCCGCATACTCCACGACTTTTACCTGTCCGATCCCAGGCGCGGCTTCTATGGTGGTGGCGGACTCGATGCCCGCATCGGTCCTCAGCCCATCATCTGGGCGCAGCGACTTGCCGACTACGGGCCGACCTGGGGGGACGCCTACAAGCAACGCCTGGCGGCCTTTCCACGCTCCATGCTCATCGCCGGGCACGGAACGTCGCTCCCCGTCGCGACCAACAGCGTGAGTCTGGACCCCGAGCTGAAGGACCCCTGGGGCATGCCGGCGATTCGGGCGACGTACAAGGACCACGCGGACGACCTCGCCAACGCGCGCTTCCTGCAGGATCGCGCCGCAGAGATACTCGATGCGGCCGGGGCGCAGACCGTCGAGAAGGCGCCGGTCACCGAGCAGAATTTTTCCATGCACCTGCTCGGCACCTGCCGGATGGGAAATGATCCGGCCACGTCCGTGGTCGACAGGTACCATCGCTCGCACGACATCCCGAACCTGTTCGTGTGCGATGGCAGCAGCCTGGTGACCTCGGGTCGCGGGCAACCGACCATGACGATCCAGGCACTGGCCTTCCGCGCCGCGCACCACATTGGCGAGTTCGCGCGCCGCGGAGAGATCTGAAGCTCGGCCGACCGCGGCCGTGCCGGAGAGCGCGCGCCCGGCGCGGAAGCAACGCACACCAGCGGCCTGCCGTAAGCGTTGCGCTGTGCCGCCCGGTCCCGCATCCTAAGGAACTGATGCGGGCGGTCGGAATCTCGTGATGGACAATTCGTCTAACCAGGCGGTATTTCTAAGTTACGCGTCCGAGGATTCGGCGGCGGCGCTGCGGATCTGTGAAGCCCTGCGCGCTGCGGGCATCGAGGTCTGGTTCGACCAGAGCGAACTGCGGGGCGGGGACGCCTGGGACCGGCGGATCAGAAAGCAGATTCACGACTGCAGGCTGTTCATCGCGGTCGTGTCAGGTCACTCCAATGCCAGAACCGAGGGCTACTTCCGCCGTGAGTGGCGGCTGGCGGTCGAGCGCACGCACGACATGGCCGACGACGCCGCGTTTCTGCTGCCGGTGGCGATCGACGAAATCTCCGAGGCCCACGCCCGGGTTCCAGACCAGTTTCGTGAAGTGCAATGGATGCGGTTTCCGCAAGGAGCCTCACCGGGCCCTCTAATAGAACGCGATCAGCCGTCTTCTGGCCTCTGAGCAGTCTGTCGCTGCGGCCGCCGGCACGCGCGTGCCGGCGCCCGCGCTCCGGCCCGAGGCATCCGCCGCTTCGAGAAAAGCAAGCGCGCCCCGCAGCGCATGGTGGAGATCATCTGGGGTGCTGCTGCTGGTCGGGACGGCAGTTGTGGCGTATCGATACGTGGCGCTCGAGCGGCGGGTGGGCTCCGGGCACGGCTCGACGTCAGCTGCCACATCGGCACCCGCTTCCCAATCCATTGCGGGCGCGCCGGTGGTCCCCACGGAAAAATCCATCGCGGTGCTGCCGTTTGTGAACATGAGCTCGGACAAGGACCAGGAGTATTTCTCCGACGGCCTGTCCGACGAACTGATCAATCTCCTGGCCAAGGTTCCCGAACTCCACGTCTCGGCGCGGACGTCATCGTTCTACTTCAAGGGAAAGCAGACGCTGATCGCCGATGTTGCCAAGGCGCTGGGGGTCGCCAACGTGCTCGAAGGCAGCGTACGGCGGTCTGGCAAGACCCTGCGTGTAACGGCACAGCTGGTGCGCGCCGACAACGGCTATCCCATCTGGTCGGACACTTACGACCGGCCGCTCGACGACATCTTCAAGATTCAGGATGACATCGCCGGAGCCGTGGTGAACGGTCTCAAGGTGTCACTGCTTGGTCACAAGCTGCCGCGCGCGACGCGGACCACCAGCACCGAGGCCTACTCGCTGTACCTGAAGGCCGCATCGATCCATTACTACAGTGTCTCGTCGGCGGATTTTGCACACGCCCGGGGCCTGCTGCAGCGGGCTTTGACGCTGGACCCCACCTTTGCGCCCGCCTGGGCTTTGCTGGGCATCAATCTCGCCGTCGAGTATTCGCTGTTCGGAACCATCAGCCTCGCGCAGGCCCATGCCCAGGCCCACGCCGCGGTGGATCAGGCCCTCAAGATCGATCCAGAGCTGGCGGCGGCCCACGCGGCACTGGGACGGGTGCTGTACGAGGTCGACTGGAGCTGGGACGCGGCCGACACCGAAATTAAGAAGGCTATAGCGCTGGAGCCCGGAGACGCGGAATCCTACCGGCTCGCCGGCTACATTCAGATCACGCACGGCCGCTTCGACGCAGCGCTCCAGTCGCTCGACCGGGCGATATCGCTCGATCCGCTGCAATCGTGGAATCACATCGTCAAGGGCTATGCCGCCTACCGCAAGGGCGACCTCGACCATGCCGAGCGGTACTACCGACGGGCGCTCGAGCTCAATCCGGTAAGTGCAAAATTCCACTATGTGCTTGGATCACTCCTGCTGGTGCGAGGCCAGCCAGACGCGGCCCTCGAGGAGATGCACCGCGAGACCGACGGCGGATTTCGCCAGTGCGGTTTGGTGCTGGCATTGGATGCCCTCGGGCGTAAGGCTGAGGCCAATCAGGCGCTCGCCGTCGCCGAGCGTGACCTCGCCGGGAAGAAGGCCTTTTTGATCGCATCGATCTACGCAGCGCGCAAGGACCGGGACCGGGCCTTCCTCTGGCTCGAGCGCGCACTGCGGCAGCGCGATGGCGAGCTGCTCTTCATCAAAGGGGATCCGCTGTTCAGAGACCTGATGTCCGATCCGCGCTATCAGGCGCTGATGCAGAAGATGCAGGACGTCGGCTAGAGCCACGGGTCGGAACGCGCGGGGCGTCAGCGGGGTGCCGAGATTTGACTGACCGGGCTCTCGTGTTGATGTTACGTTACAGCCGTGGATGCGACTCAACGCGACGCCGGGCTGCTGCGCGCCGTCGGGCCCTGGACCCTGGCGGCGAGCACCGTCTGCAACGTCGTCGGTGCGGGCATCTTTGCAGTGCCCGGCGCGCTGGCCGCCAGCGTCGGGCCCTACGCACCGCTGGCCCTGCTGGTGTGCGCGATCGCGGTCGGTGCCGTAGCCGTCTGCTTTGCGGAGGGCGGCAGCCGTATCGCCAGCAGCGGTGGCAGTTACGGCTACGTCGCCGCGGCCTTTGGGCCGCTGGCCGGATTCGTCGCCGGAACACTGGCCTGGTTCGGCAACATCCTCGCCTGTGGCGGTGTGGCGGCGGCGCTTGCCGACGTCGTGGCGAGCCTGCTGCCCGGGCCGCTCAAGCTCGCCGGCACACGTTTCGGTGATCATCGTGGTCATCGGCGGGATCGCCTGGGTCAACGTGGGCGGGGTGACGCGGGGCATGCGCCTGGTCAGCGCGGCCACCATGCTCAAACTCATTCCGCTGGCGATCTTCATAGTCGTCGGCGTGGGGGCCATCCACGGCCAGAACTTCGTGCAGTCCGTGTCCCTCAGCAGCACTGGCCTGGGCCGCGCACTGATCCTGGCCCTGTTCGCCTTCACGGGCATGGAGACTTCGCTGGCCGCAAGCGGGGAGGTCGCGCAGCCTGCGCGCACCATCCCGCGCGCTCTGATGCTGGCCATGCTGATCGTGACGGCGCTGTACATCGCCATTCAGGTGGTCGCGCAGGGCATCCTCGGACCGGCGCTGGCGCTCTCCACCGTGCCCCTGGCCGATGCGATGGCGCGCATCAGCCCGGCGCTGCGGCTGCTGATGCTGGCCGGCGCCGCCATCTCCATGTTCGGGCTGATGAGCATCGAACTGCTCGGCGGCCCGCGCATCCTGTTTGCGTTTGCGCGTGATGGCTTGCTGCCCGCGCCGCTGGGGCGCGTGCACGCGCGCAGCCATGCGCCGCACGTGGCGATATCTGTGCCACGCCGCCGATTGCCGTGGTGCTGGCGCTGACGGGAACGTTCGCGGAGCTGGCCGTGCTATCCACTCTCGCGGTGGCGCCCCTGTACCTGGGCGGCAGCGTGGCGGCCTGGTAGCTGGCGCGGCGCGGGGTGGCGACGGCCAGTGCCCCCCTCAATTTCCGCTGGCTGGGAAGCGCAGTGATCGGTGGCGGTCGGTCAGCATGCTGGCGCTGATCGCCCTGGCCTCGCGCGCCGAGATTGCGGGGCTGGCGGTGGTGATGGCCGCCAGCGTGGCCGCCTACCTGTTGCTCAGGTGGAAAGCCGCGCCTTGATGCGCGCGCCGACCGCGCCCATGTCGGCGCGGCCCGCGGCCTTGGCCTTGATCGCGGCCATGACCTTGCCCATGTCCTTGATGGACGCGGCGCCGGTGGCGGCCACCGCTTCGCTGATCAGCGCATCGAGTTCGGCGTCCGTAAGCGGCACCGGCAGGTAGGCGCTCAGCAGTCGCAGCTCCGCTTCTTCCTTGGCCACCAGGTCGGCGCGGCCGCCGGCGGAAAACTGGACGATGGACTCGCGGCGCTGCTTGACCATCTTGTCCATGACGCTCAGCACCTGGGCGTCATCCAGCTACGATGCGCTCGTCGACTTCACGTTGCTTGATGGCCGCCATGACCATGCGGATGTTGGCGAGCTTGTCCTTCTCGCCGGCGCGCATTGCGGACTTCATGTCCTCCTGGATGCGCGCCTTGAGGGTCATCGATACCGCCCGCTCGCCGCAGCGCTAGCGCGCGCTGCGCACGAAGTCGCGTGACACGCGCTTGATGTGGCGCTTTACCGCGGCCGCCTTCTTGCGCTTGCGCTCCTGGGTCGGCTTTTCGTAGAACTCGCGCCGGCGCAGCTCCGCAAGTACCCCGGCCTTCTCGCAAGCGCGCTTGAAGCGCCGCAGCGCGGCATCGAAGTACTCGTTTTCGCGGATTCTGACACTCGGCATCGAACTGAACCTCGTTAGCTGGCAACCACCGCGGTAACCGCGGCCCGGACAAGCGGGGCCGGCGATTCTAAAGAGGCTGGCGGTAAAAGGCAAAAAACAGGGCCCTCCGGGCTCTACGGGGTCCCGCCCATGGGTCATACTTGAGGCCGCCCATGAGAGTCCTCGCCATAGAGTCTTCCTGCGATGAGAGCGCCGTTGCGGTGCTGGACGAGCAGCGCGGGCTGCTGGCGCACGAGCTGTGGAGCCAGGTCGACCTGCACCGCGTCTTCGGCGGCGTGGTCCCGGAACTGGCCTCGCGCGACCACGTCCAGCGCCTGCTGCCGCTGGTGCGCAGCGCGCTCGCGGCCGCGGCCACCCGACCCGACGAACTGCAGGGGCTCGCCTACACGGCCGGTCCCGGGCTGGTCGGCGCGCTGCTGTGCGGGGCCGCGCTGGCGCGCTCGCTGGCCCACGGCTGGCGGCTGCCGGCCCTCGGCATCCACCACCTGGAAGGGCACCTGCTGGCACCGTTGCTCGAATCCCCGGCCCCGCAGTTCCCCCATCTGGCTCTGCTGGTGTCCGGCGGGCACACGATGCTGATCGAAGCCCTCGCGCTGGGCGACTATCGGCTGCTGGGCGAGACCCGCGACGATGCCGCCGGGGAGGCCTTTGATAAGAGTGCCAAGCTGCTGGGTCTGCCTTATCCAGGCGGGCCACAGCTGGCCGAGCTCGCCCAACAGGGTCGCCCCGGCGCGTGTCCGTTGCCGCGGCCGATGCTCGAGCGGCCAGGCTTCGAGTTCAGCTTTTCGGGCCTCAAGACCGCCGTGTCGCTGGCGGTGCGCGCGGCGCCGCTCGATCGGCAACGGCGCGCCGACATCGCCCGCGGTGTGCAGGACGCGATCGTCGACACTCTGTGCGCCAAGACGCTGCGCGCCCTCGACGCCACCGGCCACCGCCACCTGGTGGTGGCCGGTGGGGTGGGCGCCAATCGCGAACTGCGCGCCCGGCTCAGCCGCGAACTCGCCGCCCGCGGCGGCCAGGCGTTTTTCCCGCGGCCGGAATTCTGCACCGACAACGCGGCGATGATCGCGGTCGCCGGCCTGCTGCGCCTCAAGGCCGGAGAGCGCGGGGTGACCGGCATTGAGGTGCGCGCGCGTTGGCCGCTGGCCGAGCTGCGCCCGCCGGTGGCGCAACCGGCGACGCAACCTCTCTAGGCAATGGAGCCCCTTCGACCATGACCACCGAGGATCGGATATATCTGCGCGGGCTGAAGTGCCAGTGCATCATCGGATTCATCGACTGGGAGCGCCAGGTGCCGCAGACGCTGGTGCTCGACCTGGAGTTTCCGTGCAACTGCGCGCGCGCGGCGGTGAACGACGCGGTGGCCGACACGGTCGATTACAAGCTGGTCGCCAAGCGCGTGCTGGCCTTCGTCGAAGGCTCGAAGTTCCTGCTCATCGAGACCCTCGCGCACCGGCTGGCGTTGACGCTGCTCAGCGAATTCTCGCTCGAATGGATCAAGCTCGACGTCAACAAGCCCGGCGCCATCCGTCATTCACGTGACGTTGGTGTCAGCATTCTGCGGCGCCGTGCCGACCTTGCGGCTGGCGGCTAGCGCAATCCGGCCACCCATGGCGCGCGTATACGTCGCCATCGGCAGCAACGTGCAGGCCGAGCGCTGGTTCGCGGTGGCCGCGGCTGAGCTGCGGCGGCGCTTTGCCGGCGTGCAGTTCTCCTCCTGTTATCGCAACCCCGCCTACGGATTCGAGGGTGATGATTTTGTCAACGCCGTGGCCGGCTTTGACACCACGCGCCCGCCGGAGGCGGTGCTGGCCGACTGTCACGAGATCGAGGCGCTGTGCGGGCGCCGGCGCGATGATCCCAAGTGGGCGCCGCGCGTCATGGACATAGACCTGCTGTTGCACGGCGATACCATCGCCGAGACCGCGGCCTATCGGTTGCCGCGGCCGGACCTGCTGCGCCGCTGCTACATGCTCGGCCCGCTCGCGGAAATCGCCCCGGATCTGCGCCATCCGGCGAGCGGGCGCACGATCGCTGATCACTGGCGGGAGCTGGCGCGCGAGCCGCACACGCTCGAAAAGATCGCGCTCAGTCTCGACGCCTGAGGCTCGGCGCGGCTTCCGGCGCGCGCCTACCAGCGCAGGCTGCGACCACCGTCGATGGCCAGTATCTGTCCGGTCACGAAGGGCGCGGCGGCGGCGAAGAAGCATACGGCCCGCGCCACGTCCGCCGGCGTGCCGGCGCGCTGCAGCAGCGTGCTGTTGATGATTTCCTGGCGCTGCGCCAGGTCCACACCGGTCTCGGGCCACAGCACCGGCCCAGGGGCGATGCCGTTGACGCGGATGTCGGGGGCCAGCTCTCGGGCCAGCGCCTTGGTCAAGTGTATGAGCGCCGCCTTGGCGGTCGAATACACGATGTATCCGGGCAGCGGCCGCAGCCCATGGATGTCGACGATGTTCACGATCAAGCCGTGCGCGCGCCGCAGCTCCCGGGCCGCGGCCTGCGCCAGAAACAGCGGGGCCTTCAGATTGCTCCCCATGAGTTCGGTCCACTGCGCCTCCGTGAGTTCGGCAAGCGGGGTCGGATAGAAGCCCGAGGCGTTATTGACCAGTATGTGCAGGCCGCCGCAACGGGCCGTGACCGCGGCGATCAAGGCGGGGATGGCATCCGCCTGCAGCAGGTCGGCCGCAAATATGGCGGCGGAATCTGCACGTTGTGCGTTGAGCTCAGCGGCCAGGCCCTGGGCCGCGGCCTGGGAATTGCGATAGTGGATCGCAACTGTCGCACCGGCGGCGTGCAGATGCCTTACGATTTCCGCGCCCACGCGCCGGGCGCCGCCGGTGACCAGCGCGACCTGGCCTGCAAGTGCGGGTGCCTCGATGCTCATGTCTTAAGCTTATGACGCCTACGCCAGAGTCCACAATGCCGGCGCCCGGGAGCGCGCAGCTGGCGCATGTGGCGGCCATGTGCGCGACGCTGCGCCGGCGCATCGCGGAACGCGGCGGCTGGATCGGGTTCGATGAATATCTCGAGCAGGTGCTGTACGCCCCCGGCCTCGGCTACTACAGCGCCGGGGCCGCCAAACTGGGGCCGTGCCGGAGACTTCACCACCGCGCCGGAAATTTCACCGCATGTTCGGCGCATGCGTCGCCCGGCAGTGCGCTCCGCTCATGCGCGCGGGCGGCACGCTGCTGGAGCTGGGCGCGGGGACCGGCGCGCTCGCCGAAGTGCTGTTGCGGCGACTGGCAGCTGCGGCGGCCCTGCCGGAGGAATACCTGATACTCGAGGTAAGCGCCGATTTGCGCGACCGGCAGCGCGCGCGCTTGAGTGGCTTGGCGCCCGAACTGTACGCACGCGTGCGCTGGCTCGACGCCATGCCGCAGCAGGCCCTGCGTGGAGTAATCGTGGCCAACGAGGTGGCCGACGCGTTGCCGTTCCAGTGCTTTGCGGTGGACGCGAACCGCTACCAAGAACGGGGCGTGGAAATGGATGCCGAGGGCCAGCTGAACTGGGCGCTCCGGCCCGCCTCCGCGACCCTGCGCACTGAGATCAGCCGCCTGGAGGAGTCGATCGGCCACGCTTTCGCGGCGGGCTACCGCAGCGAGTTGTGCGTGCGTGCCGGCCCATGGGTCGCCCGCCTCGCAGCGGCGCTGCAGGCGGGGTGCCTATTGCTCTTCGACTACGGCCTCGGCCGGCAAGAGCTCTACCACCCGCAACGCGACGCCGGCACGCTGCGCTGTCATTACCGGCACCGCGCGCATGATGATCCGTTCCTGTATCCCGGCTTGCAGGACATCTCGGCGTGGGTGGACTTCACCCGGGTGGCCGAGGCGGCCAGCGCCGCCGGGCTGGAGGTTGCCGGCTACTGCACCCAGGCGGCCTTCCTGCTCGGCGCCGGGATCGAAGCCGAGCTTGCCTCGGAGGGCGGCGTGCTCGAGCGCGCGCGCGCCGCCAGCGCCGCGCGCTCCCTGCTGATGCCCGATGCCATGGGCGAGACGTTCAAGGCCATGTTGCTCACCCGCGGCGCGGTGCCGGCCCTGCCGGCATTCGGCGTGCAGGATCTGCGCCGTCTGCTGTAGTGCGCCCGCTGGCCGGATGCCGCCGAGCTCAGCGATTGCCCGCGGAGCGCGGTGGGGCGGGCGTACGCAAGGCGGCCAGCCGCCGCTCGCGCAGCAGGCTGCCCAGCTGCGGGCCGCGGAGGGCCTTCAGATCCTCGGCGCCCAGCTGCACCGCCGCCGCGGTCGCGAGCTGGGCGCGTAGCCCGGCCAGCAACGCCGCGCTTGCATCGGCCGGCCGGCCGGCCGCGCGGCGCCGCGCGGCGATTACCTCCAGCCACTGCGCGAAGCGTTCCGGACGGCGAAACGCGTCGGCCTGTTCGAACAGCGCGAGCAGCAACTTCGGGTCAGCCGCGGACTCTTCAGGGGCGGCGGGCTGATCCGTGCCCAGGCGCGCCGCCAGCGCCGCCAGTTCGCGCTGTTCGTTCGGTACCCGCAGGCGCGCACACAGCGATTCCACCTCCGCGACGCCCAGCCCCGCCAGGAGCGACGCCCAGCGGACCGCATTGCCCGAGCCGGCCGCCGCCGCCGCCTGCAATGCCCGCAGGGCGAGCGGCGCATCAGTGGAGTTCGCCAATTCCGGCAGCAGCACGGGCAGCGCCCCGCACTCGCGCAGCACTTCGAAGCAGCGCTGCGGCGCACTCGAATCCAGAGCCGCCTCCAGCTCGCGCCAGACGCGCTCGCTCACCAGGGCATCGGCCTCCCCGTTCGCCACCATGCTGCGCATCAGCGCCATGGTTTCCGGCGCGATGGTGAATCCCAGGTCGGCAAAGCGCGCCGCAAAGCGCGCGACTCGCAGAATGCGCACCGGGTCCTCGGCAAATGCCGGCGAGACGTGCCGCAGCACGCGCGCCTCAAGGTCGGCGCGGCCGCCGTACGGATCGATGATGCGCCCGTCGGCGCTGCGGGCCATCGCGTTGATGGTCAGGTCGCGGCGCAGCAGGTCCTGCTCGAGCGTCACCGCCGGCGAGTGTTCGGTGACAAAGCCGCGGTAACCCGGCGCGACCTTGCGTTCCAGCCGCGCCAGTGCATATTCCTCCTGGGTCTCGGGATGCAGGTACACCGGAAACTCGCGACCGACGGGGCGATACCCGAGGCGCTCCATATCGGCGGGCACGGCGCCCACGACGACCCAGTCGCGCTCCCTGGGGGCGCGACCCAGCAGTTCATCACGGACGGCGCCACCCACGAGGTAGACTTGCATCTGCACATGTTAACCGAGGCCCGTGCCCGCACGACTCGCCGTCTCGCAGGAGCCTGGCTGGTGATGAGTTCTTTCGCGCTGTCGGGTTGCGGAATTGGCTACCTGCTGCAGGCTGGCCAGGGCCAGTGGCGCGTGCTGCACGCGCGCCAGCCGCTCGACAAGGTGATCGCGAGTGATTCCACGGACGCGGCGCTGAAGGCGCGCCTGGAGATGGTGCGCGAAGCCCGCGACTTTGCCAGCCGCGAACTCGGCTTGCCCGATAACGGCAGCTACCGCAGCTTCAGCGTGCTCGGCCGCCCTTACGTGGTGTGGAACGTGGTCGCGGCACCGGAATTCTCGGTCGAGCCCAAGCGTTGGTGGTTCCCGATCACCGGCTCGGTCGCGTATCGGGGTTATTTTCGCGAGGCCAACGCGCAGCGATTTGCAGATGGACTGGCCGCCGAGGGCTACGACACGCTGGTGGCCGGAGTGACCGCCTATTCGACGCTGGGCCGCTTCGATGATCCCCTGCTCGATACCATGCTGCCCTACAGCGACCTGCAACTCGTCGGCACGATCTTCCATGAGCTGGCGCACCAGCTCATCTACGTCAAGGACGCCACCGAATTCAACGAGGCGTTCGCGATGAGCGTGGAGCGCGAAGGGGTGGCGCGTTGGTTGAAATCAAAGGGGCGTGCGGACGAGCTGCTGGAGTACCGGAGCCGCCAGGAGCAGCAGGCGCTGATCATCAAGCGCTTCGCGGACGGACGGGCGCAGCTTGCGGCGCTCTATCGCGAGCCGCTGCCGGTGGCTGAGCGCCGCGCGCGCAAGCAGGAATCGCTCGCCGCCGTTACGGCGGGGGTGCGCGAACTCGAGCGCCAGCTCGGGGTACACACGGGCTACGACGCCTGGCTTGAGGTCGGACTCAACAATGCCCATCTGGCATCGATCGCCACGTATTTTGACTGCGTGCCGGGCTTTGAGCGCCTGCTGGCCGAGCATAACGGGGATCTCGGCGCGTTCTATGCGGCGGTGCGCGCCCTGGGCCGGGGCAAGGCCGCGGCCCGCGCGGCACTATGCGCGCGACCGCCGGCCTCGTGACCGGCGGTCGCGCACCATTCACTCTAGTTAACCTCGACGTTGACGCGCCGCGGTTCGACCACGGGCTGCTTCGGAATCACAACTTCGAGCACACCATTGGTGTGCCGGGCCGTGATCTGGTCAGCGAGCGCGTTTTCGGGCAGCGTGAAGCGCCGCAGGAAATCGCCCTCGATGCGCTCGAGCCGCTCATAACCCTTCTGGGTATCGCGCTTCTCGATGCGGCGCACGCCGCGGATCGTCAGTACGCCCTGGTCGGCGGTGACCTGAATGTCGGCCGGCAGGACGCCCGGAAGATCGGCGTGCACGGTGAAGCGCTGCGGCTCCTCGTGTACGTCCACGGCCGGGGCCCAGGAAGCCGCCCGCTCGCCGGCGCCGGCTGAAGTCGCCTGCGCATCGCCGAACAGCTGGTCAAATTCACGATGCAGATGACCCATCAATCTCCACGGTTCATATCGCACGATGTTCATGTCAGATGCTCCGATGTTCAAATCCGCGTTGTTGCGGCACTGGTTCCAGATGTGTGGCCGGCCCCGGCTCTTTCAAGTGCCCGGGCCGAGCTTGTGCATAAAGTGTGGGTTAACTGTGGGGCAGGGGTTAACACCACATCTTGATTTTCCACAACCGGCCGCCCGGACCCGGCGCGCGGCATTTTTTTTCCACTCAGTGTGGCCTCTATCTCGATAAACACCTGATTTTACTGTATAATTTAAGGAGTATAGCCGGCCCCGCCAATCTTGACCGCGCTAACGCGCGTGATTAGTCTCGCGGCTTCGAGCAACTACATCTTGTAGTTGATGGGGGCAGGGCACAATCCGGAGCGGCCACGGCTTGACTGAGGAGCCCGGCGGTTGTGCGTTGACAGGGGAGTCCTGAGTAGAGATGAATTCCGTCGTGAAAATCGAGCACAAGGATGTCAACGCGATTCCGTACCAGGAAGCCTCGCTCGACATCTGGGATCAGAAATACCGCCTGGCCGCCAAGGACGGCAAGCCTATCGACGGCTCGATGGACGACACCTATAAACGCGTGGCGCGCGCGCTGGCCGACGTCGAGCGGCCCGAACTGCGCGAGTCCTGGTACGAGCGGTTTCTGTGGGCGCTGCGCCACGGCGCGATTCCGGCCGGCCGCGTCATCAGCAACGCCGGGGCGCTCGAGCACAAGCCCGCCACCTCCACGATCAATTGCACCGTGTCCGGCACGATTCGCGATTCCATGAACGACATTCTCGCCAAGGTGCACGAGGCCGGACTGACGCTCAAGGCCGGTTGCGGGATTGGCTATGAATTCTCGACCCTGCGGCCGCGCGGCGCCTACGTTTCCGGCGCCGGCGCCTACACCTCCGGTCCGCTGTCGTTCATGGATATCTACGACAAGATGTGCTTCACCGTGTCCTCGGCCGGCGGCCGGCGCGGGGCGCAGATGGGTACCTTCGAGGTCGGTCATCCGGACGCCATGGATTTTGTCCGCGCCAAGCGCGAGAACGGGCGGCTGCGCCAGTTCAATCTCTCGCTGCTGATCACCGACGAATTCATGCAGGCGGTGCGCGAGGATCGTGAGTGGTCGCTGGCGTTTCCGCTGGCCCAGGGAGAATTTGCCGCCGAGCAGCCCAACCTGCACGACACCGAGAAGTTCGTGTGGCGCGAGTGGCCGGAGCACGAGGGCTACGTCGTCAATGACGCCGGTCTGGTCGCCTGCCGCATCTACAAGCACGTGCCGGCGCGACGCATGTGGGACCTGATCATGTCCTCGACCTACGATTTCGCCGAGCCGGGCTTCATCCTCATCGATCGCGTCAACGAAATGAACAACAACTGGTGGTGCGAGAACATCCGCGCCACCAATCCCTGCGGCGAGCAGCCGCTGCCGCCATATGGCTCCTGCCTGCTGGGCTCGGTGAATCTGACGCGCTTCGTGCGCGAGCCGTTCACCTCCGAGGCGCAGTTCGACTGGAACGAGTACCGCGAGGTGGTGCGCATCTTTACCCGTGCGCTCGACAACGTGGTCGAGATCAACGGCCTGCCGCTCGAGCCGCAGCGCCGCGAGATCGAGCGCAAGCGGCGCCACGGCATGGGCTTCCTGGGCCTGGGTTCGACGCTGTCGCTGCTGCGCATGAAGTACGGTTCACCCGAGTCGGTGCAGTTCACGGAGGATGTCTCGCGCGAGATGGCGGTGGCCGGCTGGGAAGCGGGCCTGGAACTGGCGCGCGAGAAAGGCCCGGCGCCGATCATGAACGAGGAGTTCGTGGTGACCAAGGAGATGCTGCGCAAGCGCCCGGAAATGGAGCGTGACGGCTGGAAGCCGGGCGCCAAGATTCCGGGCCGCCTGCTGCACGCGCGCTACAGCCGCTACATGCAGCGCGTCGCCGGCGTGGCCCCGCAGCTGGTCGAGCAGCTCGCGCAGGTCGGCGCGCGCTTCACGCACCATTCCTCGATCGCGCCCACCGGCACCATCTCGCTGTCGCTGGCCAACAATGCCAGCAACGGCATCGAGCCCTCGTTTGCCCAGCACTACTTCCGCAACGTGATTCGCTCCGGGCGCAAGACCAAGGAAAAGGTCGATGTGTTCTCCTTCGAGCTTCTGGCCTACCGCGAGCTGGTGAACGAGCGCGCCATGCCCGGGGGTACCACGGCCGCCGAAGGGTTGCCCGAGTATTTCACGACCACCGACGATGTCTCGCCGCGCATGCACGTCGACATACAGGCCGCGGCGCAGAAATGGATCGACTCTTCGATCTCCAAGACCGCCAACGTGCCCACCGACTTCCCGTACGAGCAGTTCAAGAACATTTATCTGTACGCGCACGAGAAGGGGCTCAAGGGCTGCACGACCTTCCGCTTCAACCCGGAGGCGTTCCAGGGCGTGCTGGTCAAGGAAGCCGACCTCAAGAACACCACCTATGTGTTCACCCTGGAGGATGGCACCGAGATGGAAGTGCGCGGCGATGAGCAGATCGAGTATGACGGCGAGCAGCACAGCGCCGCCAACCTGTTCGACGCCCTCAAAGAAGGCTATTACGGAAAACTTTGAACATGAGTACGCGTATCGACAAGCGCATCGTTAAATTCCGGGTTCGCAAGCCCGAGGACGCGGCCGTGGCCGCCGCCAAGGCCGCCGCGGAAGCGGACATGAGCACCGGCCGGGACGGCCGCCGCGCCAAGGTCATCCGGCTCACCGAGGAGGTGCAGCGCCCGGAGATGCTGATCGGCTCGACCTACAAGATCAAAACCCCGGTTTCTGATCACGCCATGTACGTCACCATCAACGACATCCTGCTGAACGAGGACACCGACCACGAGCAGCGCCGGCCGTTCGAGATCTTCATAAATTCCAAGAATCTCGATCACTTTCAGTGGATCGTGGCGCTCACACGCATCATTTCCGCGGTATTCCGCAAGGGTGGCGACGTCACCTTCATGGTCGATGAGCTCAAGGCGGTGTTCGATCCACGCGGCGGTTACTGGCAGCCGGGCGGGAAATTCATGCCCTCGATCATCGCCGAGCTCGGCTACGTGATCGAGAAGCATCTGCAGTCCATCGGGCTGCTGCGCAAGCCGCAGCTGGACGAGCACCAGAAGAAGCTCATCGACGAAAAGCGCAGCGAGTACGAGGCCCGCAAGAAACAGCAGGATGCGTTCGCCAAGTCGCATTTTCCGGAAGGCGCGCAGCTGTGTGTCAAATGCAGCACCGCCGCCGTGGTGATGATGGATGACTGCCAGACGTGCCTTAATTGCGGTGACTCGAAATGCGGATGATCGGCCACGCTCAACCAATCGGCTGATCACGCGGCGTCTCCTCGACGTCGCGACTTACGGGAGGCGCGCCTCAGACGCTTCCCGTTTTTTTCCGAAATATGAACTCGGCCGCGCTACCTGAGCCGGCTTTTATGTTATTCAGCTGCCGGATGAAGACCTATCTGGCCTGCCTGCTGCTGTTATTTCCCGTGCTGGGCGCGAGCGCCTCGCCCGCCATCCCCGAGCCTGCCGCCCTGGAGCCGGACATCCACTTCTGGATGCGGGTCTACAGCGAGGTTTCCACCAATGCGGGCTTCATCCACGACCAGCGCAATCTGGCGGTCGTCTACGAGACGCTGCACTTTGACCCCGCCGCGCCCCCGCGCGCGCGCGAGCAGCAGGTTACGGCGGCCCGCGAGCGCTACCAGGAGATCCTGCGCCGGCTCGGCGCCGGCGCGGCACCCCAGGACGCCGAGGAACAGCGCGTGCGCGAGCTGTGGGCGGACGCCGACCCGGCCCGGCTGCGGCAGGCCGCCGACGACGTCCGCTTCCAGCTCGGCCAGTCCGACCGCTTCCGCGCCGGGCTGCAGCGTGCCGGACTCTGGGAAAGCCACATTGCCCAGACGCTGGCCGCGCAGGGTCTGCCGCCCGAGATCGCCGCGCTCCCGCACGTCGAGTCGTCCTTCCAGCCCACGGCCGTGTCCAAGGCCGGGGCCGCGGGGATGTGGCAGTTCATCCGCTCGACGGGCCGCCGCTATCTGCATATCGACGCAGCGGTCGACGAGCGCCTCGATCCGTACCGGTCAACCGAAGCGGCCGCCCAGCTGCTGTCCTACAACTATCGCCTGCTCGGCAGCTGGCCGCTGGCGATCACCGCCTACAACCACGGCGCCGAGGGGATGCGCCGGGCGCGCGATCAGATGGGGACCGACGACATCGTGCGGATCGTGCGCCAGTACCAGAGTCCGACCTTCGGCTTCGCCTCGCGCAACTACTACTGCTCGTTCCTGGCCGCGCTGCGCCTGGATCGCGAGTCGGAGAAGTACTTTGGCACCGTCACGCCCATGGCGGTGTCCGCTACCCACGAGCTGCAGCTGGCGGCGCCCGTGCGCGCCGACTCGCTGGCATCCGTGCTGCAGCTGGACCGGGACACGCTGCGCACGCTCAACCCGGCGCTGCGCAATGCGGTCTGGAACCTGCAGCGGCTGATTCCGCGCGGCTACCACCTGCGGCTCCCCGACAGCCTGAAGTCCTGGACCGGGGAGTCGCTGGCCGCGCAGTTATCGCACTCTGCCGCCGCCAACCCGCCCGCGCCGGTACTCGTCGCGCTGCAGCCGCGGCCGCCGCGGCGTGCGGCGCCGGCCAGGAGCGTACCCGCGGTCATGGCGGCGGTGGCGCCACCGGCCAGCAGCGGACCGACCGCCCGCGCCGGCCTGAGTGCGGCCGAGCTGGCGGCGGCGAGCGCCGCCTACGATGCGATGTACATCGTGCGCGGCGGCGATACGCTGGCGATGATCGCGCTGCGCACCGGCGTCGATCCCGTCACGGCTGATGGTGATCAACGGCCTGAGCGACAGCGAGCACATCTACGAAGGCCAGCGCCTGGAGCTGGAAGGTGGACCCGAGCGCGCCGGACCCGATACGCTGCTGGCGGCGCAGGCGGTGGCGGAGGATCGCCAGGATGCGGCCCGGGCCCAGGCGGCCGCGCGCAGCCAACCCGCGGTGTCGGCGGCGCAGGCACAGGCGCAGGGGCCGGCGTTGCTGGCCGACGCCGCCCCGCCGCCCTCGGCCGATCCGATCGACTACGGCGTGGACAGTGCCGACCGGGTGGTCGTGGTGGCGGCGGAGACCATAGGCCACTACGCCGATTGGCTCGACGTGCCGGTCGCCAACCTGCGGGCCTTGAACCACCTGCACGGCCGCAGCGCGATGCTGATCGGGAGCCATCTCAAGCTGGTGTTCACCAAGGTGACGCGCCCGCAGTTTGAGCAGCGGCGCCGCGAATATCACCAGCAGCTCGAATCCGAGTATTTTGCGGCGCACCGCATCACCGGGAGCGACACCTACGTGGCCAGGCGCGGCGACTCGCTGTGGAGCGTGACGCAGCGCGGCGCCATGCCGGTTTGGCTCCTGCAGCAGTACAACCCGGACGTCGATTTTGCGGCGCTGAGGCCCGGAACGATGATCGTGCTGCCCCGGGTGGAAGGCGCCTCGTGAAAGCTGTGAGCCGTGCACGGTCGCGACCCAGGCCCCGGATCCCTATAATTGCCGCCATGGCGCCGTGTTTCCGCATCGTCCTCGCCCTGTTCGCCGCCACCGTGGCGGGGGCCGAACCGGGCGTGAGCAACACCATCGTGCCGATCGGCGCCGAGGGCGGCTCCCGGCTGCCCGAGCCCGCCGCGCTGCCGCTGGCCGATCGTGCGGTGATGCACAAATCCGAGCACCGGCTGTACCTGATGAAGAACGGCGCGGTGCTGCGCTCCTACCGCGCTGCCCTCGGGCTGCAGCCCGCCGGCACCAAGCAGCGCTCGGGTGATTTCCGGACCCCGGAGGGAATCTACCAGCTGACGCGCCGCAACCCGCACAGTGAATTTTTCCTCTCGATCCAGGTCTCCTATCCCAACGCCGAGGACCTGCAGCGCGCGCAGCGCAATCGCTGGGAGGTCGGCGGATCCATCATGGTGCACGGCTGGCCCAACAACCTGCGCCACCCACCGGATTACTACGCCAGCACCGACTGGACCGACGGGTGCATCGCGCTCTCGAACTCCGACATGGTCGAGTTCTGGCTGCTCAGCCCCGACAACATGACCATCGAGATCACGCCCTGAGCCCAGCTCGCGAGTCCCATCGCCAGCGGGGATACTAGTCGCCATGGAAACCAGTGTCGTCATTGCCGACGCCGTCGACGCGCGGGTCGGCCCGCGCGGGAGCCTCGAGAACCTCTCGCAGGCGGAAATCGCCAAGCTCCTGGACACCAGCGCCCAGGGCCTCTATCCGTTGTTTCGCAGCTGCGCGCTGGCGGTGCTCAACGCCGGAAGCGACAGCGACAACGCCCACGAGGTCCTCGAACGCTACCGTGCCTTTACCGTGCAGATCGTGCGCCACGCCTGGGGCATCAAGCTGCACATCGCCAACGCCCCGGCCGCGGCCTTCGTAGACGGCGAGATGATCCGGGGCATCAAGGAACACCTGTTTGCCGTGCTGCGCGACGTGATCTACACCGCCAACGAGATCGTCGGCACCGGCCGGCTCGACAGCGGCAACCCCGCCTCGATCACCAACGCGCTGTTTCACATCCTGCGCAATGCCCGGGTACTGGACTTCAAGGCGCGGCCCAACCTGGCGGTTTGCTGGGGCGGGCACTCGATCGCGGACGGGGAGTACCAATACACCAAGCGCGTGGGCTACGAGCTGGGGCTCCGTGCGCTCGACGTGTGCACCGGCTGCGGTCCCGGGGCCATGAAGGGCCCGATGAAAGGGGCGGCGATCGCGCACGCCAAGCAGCGCATCGTCCACGGGCGCTACATCGGACTGACCGAGCCCGGGATCATCGCCGCCGAGCCGCCCAACGCGATCGTCAACCAGCTGGTCATCATGCCGGACATCGAGAAGCGCCTCGAAGCCTTTCTGCGCCTGGCACACGGCATCGTGGTGTTTCCGGGCGGCGTCGGAACCGCCGAGGAAATCCTGTACCTGCTCGGGGTGCTGCTTGAGCCGGCGAATGCCGGCCTGCCGCTCCCGGTGGTGCTCACCGGGCCGCGGGAAAGCGCGCCGTGGTTTGAGCAGATCTCCGAATTCATCGAGGGCACGCTGGGCGCGGCGGCGCTGGCGCGGCTGACCTTCATCATGGACGACCCGCAGGCGGTGGCGCGTCACATGGTGCGGGCGTTCGAGGAAGTGCGCGAGTTTCGGCGCACCCGCAGTGATTCGTACAACTTCAACTGGCTGTTGTCGGTGCCGCCCGCGCTGCAGTTGCCGTTCGAGCCCACGCACGCGGCCATGCGCGCGCTGAACCTGCGCCGCGACCAGCCGGTGCATCAACTGGCCGCCGACCTGCGCCGGGCGTTTTCGGGCATCGTCGCCGGCAACGTCAAGCAGCAGGGCGTGGAGGCGATTGGTCGCCACGGGCCCTACGAACTGTCGGGCGATCCGGCGGTGATGAGGCTTCTCGATCGGCTGTTGGCGGCGTTCGTGCAGCAGCAGCGCATGCAGCTGCCCGGGAGCCGCTACCGCCCCTGCTACCGCCTGGTGGCCTAGTCCCCAAAAACCGGCGGTTTACTGCAAAAACAGGGAAATCCGCCACCTCTTCGGGCGCTGCGGATGTGACCCAGTTCCTAACTTGGGCGGTCCGGGCGTCGTACGCTGCGATCAGCCAACAGGTGAGCCCCTATGAACAAGACCGATCCCCCCTCGCGACCGGACGGCAGTAAGACCACCGCCGAAGGGGCCCCGCTTGAAGGCGGTGCCGAGGCCTACGCGCGTTGGCTGCAGCACATGCAGCGCACCCGCGGGCGGCACGCGGCCATCACGCGCAACCTGTACACCTGGTCGAACTACAAGACCTGGGCCGATAAGGTCCGCACTTCCTGGGATCCGGAATCAGGCAAATAGCGGCGGCGCCGCGGCCAGCGGGGCGGCCACATGTCCGGTCGGCTCATTGAGCCAGGCGAGCATCCGCTCCCAGCTCTGCAGGTCCTCGCTGACCTGGTAATGCTTCATCTCGTGGATTCCCAGCCCTAATTCGGCACCGCGCACGTAGTTCTGCGAATCGCGGAGCGTGGCGATGATCGGGATGTCGAGGGTGGTGAGGAACCGCGTCAGCGACTGGTACATCAGCGTATTGCGCCGCACCCGGTTGGCGATTATGGCGAGGCGATTGTCCGTGCGCTTCACCTTGGCCACCAGCAACAGGCTGGCAATGCTGCGCACGCAGGCCTGGATGTCGATGTCGGAGGGCAGCACCGGTACCAGGATCTTGTCCGCGTTGGCGGTCAGCGCGGGCATGTCGGTGGCGTCGATCGCGGCCGGCGTATCGATGATGACGCGCCGCGTGGCCTCCGGAATGCGCAGCTGGAATGCCCTGGTCACCCGGCTGTCCTTCTCAAAGGCCGTAATGAGGTGAATGGGCGCCTGGGTCACCTGGCGCTTGCGCGCCCAGCGCGCGGCGGAAGCCTGCGGATCGAAATCCAGCAGCGCCGGCTGTTCGCCGTTGAGGGCGTAGTAGCTGGCCAGATTTATGGCAATCGTCGTCTTGCCCGACCCACCTTTGGGGTTGAGGACGACGATTCTCTGCATGGTCAAACCTCAGGGCGGGCGCACCCGCTTATGTTCGAAACACTCAGCGTGCGTAGCGTAGCGCAGTGCTGCAAGGCGCGCGACGTCGATTCGTCGCTTGGCGCTGTGAGGCGCAACACGGTGCGGGACGCTGCCGACCCCTACGATACCCCGCAGCTGCGTGAGGTATCGTGCTTGGAAGTGCTACTGCTGATCTGGGACGAGATGGACGACTGGTTCGGCGCCGCCCGGCACGTGTTACGTCATCTGACTTGATTTAAGGGGCCGGGAGCCCCATAAAACGTCCAAAGCCGGTGCCGCACCCGGCCCAGAGGGCGTTTTTCCATGTCGAACCCGCGCGAGACGCACGGTTTTCAGGCCGAAGTGCGTCAGCTCATGCAGCTGATGATCCATTCGCTCTACAGCCACCGCGAGATCTTCCTGCGGGAGCTGATCTCCAATGCCTCCGACGCCAACGACAAGCTGCGCTTCCTCGCCCTCAGCAGCCCCGAACTGCTGGCCGACGATCCGGAGCTGGGCATCTGGATCGACTTCGACGCCAAGGCCGGCACGCTCACCATCCGCGACAATGGCGTCGGGCTCACCCGCGAGGAAGCCGTCACCCACCTGGGCACGATTGCCAAGTCCGGCACCGCGGAGTTCTTCGGTCGCCTGACCGGCGACCAGCAGCGCGACGCCCAGCTCATCGGCCAGTTCGGCGTCGGCTTCTACTCGGCGTTCATAGTCGCCGAGCGGGTCGAGGTCCTGAGCCGGCGTGCCGGCGAGGCGCCGGCAGCCGGCATCCGCTGGGAGTCGAGCGCCAACGGGGAATTCACGGTCGAGTCGCTGGAGCGCGCGCAGCGCGGCACCACCGTCATCCTGCACCTCAAGGAAGACGCCCGCGAATACGCCGATGCCTGGCGGCTGCGCGCCCTGGTGCGGCGCTATTCCGACCACATTGCCTTCCCGGTGCGCCTGCCGAAGGAGGGGGCCACCCTCGAGTACGAAGTCATCAACCAGGCGCAGGCGCTGTGGACGCGACCGCGCACCGAAATCACCGACGAGGAGTACCGCGCCTTCTACCGTCACGTCAGCCACGACGGGGCCGATCCGCTGATCTGGAGCCACAATCGCGTGGAAGGCAAGCGCGAGTACACCAGCCTGTTGTACGTGCCCTCCCAGGCGCCGTTCGACCTGTGGCAGCGCGAGGCGGCCCGCGGCCTCAAACTGTACGTGCGGCGGGTGTTCATCATGGACAACGCCGAGCAGTTCCTGCCGCTCTACCTGCGGTTTATCAAGGGCATCGTCGATTCCAGCGACCTGCCCCTCAACGTGTCGCGCGAGCTCCTGCAGCAGGATGAACAGGTCGAGGCCATGCGCAGCGCGCTGGCGCGCCGCGCGCTCGAGCTGCTGGCCCGGCTGGCGAGCGAGGAGCCCGCCAAGTATGCGAGCTTCTGGAAGCAATTTGGCCGGGTACTCAAGGAAGGCCTGGCCGAGGACCCGGGTAACCGCGAGCGGATCCTGCCGTTGCTGCGCTATGCCAGCACCGCCACCGAGAGCGACGAGGAGACCGTCAGCCTGGCCGATTACCTGGGCCGCATGAGCGCGGGCCAGGAGCGCATCTACTACGTGATTGGCGACAACCACGCCGCGGCGCGCGGCAGCCCGCACATCGAGCGCCTGCGCGACAAGGGGATCGAGGTGCTGCTGCTGGGGGACCGCATCGACGAGTGGGTCATGGGCCAGCTGACCGAGTATTCCGGCAAGCGCTTCAAGGATGCCGCGCGCGGCGATTTGGAACTCGGCGCCCTGGCCGACGCCGCCGAGCGGGAGCGGGTCGAGGCCGCCCTCAAGGAAAGCAAGGGCCTGCTGCGGCGCTGCAAGGAGGCGCTCGGCGCGCGCGTGCGCGAAGTGCGCCCCAGCACCCGCCTGCAGGACTCCCCGGCCTGCCTGGTGCGCGACGAAGCCGACCTGTCCGAGTCGATGCGGCGCGTGCTGCAGGCGCAGGGGCAGGCCCCGCCGCTGGCGGCCGCGACGCTCGAGCTCAACGTCGCCCACCCGCTGGTGCGCTACCTCGATCGCCTGCCGCCGGGGGAGACTTTCGACGAACTGATCCAGGTGCTTTACGATCAGGCGCGTCTGAACGATTCTGGCCAGATCGAGCAGCCGGCGGACTATTCTCGCCGCCTCAACACGCTGCTGGTGCGTCTGGCTGGGGCGCAACAGGAGCTTCCGGGAGACCGAACATGAGCGAGCACAAGACGGAAACCGTCCCCACCGATGCGGAGCTGCGCGCGCGACTGACGCCGCTCCAGTACCAGGTCACGCGCCAGAAGGGCACGGAACGCGCTCATACCGGCGCGTACGCCCATCACAAGGAAGCGGGCGTCTACCGTTGCGTCTGCTGCGGTGCGGACCTGTTCAGTTCCGCCACCAAGTACGACAGTGGCTCCGGGTGGCCGAGCTTCTGGCTGCCGCTGGCGGGGGACAACGTGCGCACCCACACCGACCGATCGCACGGCATGGTGCGCACCGAGGTCACCTGTGCCCGGTGCGATGCGCATCTGGGCCACGTGTTCGAGGACGGACCCCAGCCCTCCGGCCAGCGCTACTGCATCAACTCGGCCTCGCTCGAGTTCCAGCCCGAAGCGACCAAGGCCAAGTGAACGCGGGCCGGCCGGGCGCCCCGGCGGAGAGCCTGTCCATCGCCGGACCCGCCGGTCGCCTGGAGGCGCTGGCCGAGCTGCCCGACCCGGGCAGCGGGCCGCCGTTGCTGGCCGCCGTGATCTGTCATCCCCACCCGCTCTTTGGCGGCACGCTGCACAACAAGGTGGTGCACACGCTGGCCCGGACCGTGCGCGCGTCGGGCGGGGCGACGCTGCGATTCAACTTTCGCGGCGTCGGCACCAGTGAAGGTACGCACGACGGCGGTCCGGGAGAGGTCCGGGACGCGCTGGCGGCCGTCACCTGGGCGCGCGTGCGCTGGCCCGGCGTGCCGCTGGTGCTGGCCGGATTTTCATTCGGCGGCGCGGTGGCGATCGAGGCGGCCGTCGCGGCCGGGCCGGCCTGGCTGGTCACGGTGGCGCCCGCGGTCGACCGCGTCCCGCTCGACCGGCTGGAACTGCCGCGCTGCGAGTGGCTGGTGGTGCAGGGCGATGCCGACGACGTGGTCGCCGCCGATTCGGTGGTGCAGTGGATGAGCCGCTGGGCGCCGCAGGCGCGGGTGCGCGTGCTGAGCGGGGTCGGCCACTTCTTTCACGGCCGGCTGCATGATCTGCAGGCCTGCCTGCGCGAGGAATGGCCGCGCGACCTGCCGGCGGTCCAAAGCCCCGCGGGCTAGGGGTTACGGGCGCTGCGCCGCCGGTTCCGGAGGAAGGGTTGCGCACGCGCTGGGAATCGCTATATCCGCGGGACGCCTGCAGTTTGCGGCGCTGCCGCACAACGGGCGCAGCAAGGCCGATGGCCCAAAGAAAAAGGGCCCGGACTGGTAGGCAGTCGCGGGCCCTTCAGAATGGCGATCAATTACCCGTGGCGTAGAGCACGGGCAAGTGCCTGGATGGGCTCTAATTCACCATCGATTTGAGGCTCTTGAGCGGCAGCGCGCGCACCTTTCGGCTCGCCGGCTTGGCCTTGAACATCATCTTTTCGCCAGTAAACGGGTTTACGCCTTCACGCGCCTTGGTGGCGGGCTTCTTCACTACCTTGAGCTTGAGCAGGCCCGGGAGGGTAAACAACCCGTTGCCACGCAGGCTCTTCTTGACGATTCCGTTCAGCGAGTCGAACACTTCGTTCACCTGCTTGCGGGACAGCTCGGTGTCCTTGGATATTGTCGCCAGGATTTCCGACTTGGTCGGCGCCCCACCTTTCTTCGCCATTGCTGAATCTCCTCGAGTTTGGCTATCAGTTTAGACCTAGGAATCACGTAATTCGTGAATCGGGGCGCAACATAGCACAAGCAGCGCACGACGCAAATGCCTTTTTTTCTAGGCTTTGGAGCGCGGAGTGTCGCCGCTAAGCGAACATGCGCGCCTAGGTGCTCGACAAGCAATGCAGATGAGCGGCTAAACCTATGGCTGGATTGGCAGTTGCGGCGCGCTGGCGCGCGTGCGCGGAACACCGGCCGCGCGCGGCTAGCGAACGAGAATCAGCAGCGCCTGAATGACTATTCCTGCCCACAGCGGCGACAGATCGAGGTTGGCCACCGGCGGGATGAGCCTGCGGAACGGTCGCAACACCGGTTCGCACAGCGAGTTCAGGAGGGCCTGCGCCGGTGAATAGGTGCCCGGGGCGATGAACGACAGCATGGCGTACAGAAAGATCGCAAAGAAATAGGTCCACAACAGCAGCCGCACCAGTTGCGCAGCGGCCACCTCCACCCACAACAGCCACGGCGGCAGCCCCAGGCCGCTCAGCAAGGTGCCCATGCTCACGCGCAGCAGCGCCAGGACGATCACGACCAGCACCGAGGCGGTGTCGAGCCGGCCGATCGCCGGCAGCAGGCGCCGCAGCGGCACCAGCACCGGGCTGGTGAGCTGAACGATGGCCCGCAGCAGCGGATTGCGGAAGTCCGCGCGCGCCCACTGCAGCAGCAACCGCAGCAGGAAGCACAGCTGCGCCAGGCTCAGCAGCGTGTCGATCAGATACAGCAGTGCGGCCATGTGGCGGTCATTCCTTGAGTTTTCGTTCAGACCGGTCGGATTCCTCGGCTCGCCCGCCGAGCGCGGCGAGCTCCGCGCCCCGCGCCGTGGCCGCGGCGACGGCCGCGGCCACCAGTTTATCGAAGCCGCCGGCGGCGAGCGTCCCGAGCGCCGCCGCCGTCGTGCCGCCCGGGCTGGTCACCGCCTCGCGCTGTGCGCCAGGATGGACGCCCGGCTCGATCATGGCACCGGCACCGCGCAGCGCCTGGGCGGCCAGCAACTCTGCGGTCTTGGGGTCCAACCCCTGCGCGGTGGCTGCCGCCGCCAGGTGCTCGGTCAACTGGAAAAAATAGGCCGGCCCGCTCCCGGAAAGCGCCGTCACGATATCAAGGTCGGATTCGCGTGGCACCCACACGGTCAGCCCGACCGCCCCGCACACCTCTTCGGCGAGCGCGCGCGCGGCGCCGTCCACCTCGGGCCCGGCATAAAGCGCGGTCGCGGCCGCCCCCACCAGCGCCGGGCGGTTGGGCATCGCACGCACGATCGGCAGCTCCGGACAGCGCCTGGTCAGATCAGCAATGCGCGTACCCGCCACGATCGACAGCAACAGCGGCCGGTGCCCGCCCAGGGTCGGACACAGATCGGCGAGCACGCCCAGGGCCTGCTCGGGCTTGACCGCCAGCACCACGAGCGTCGCATCGCGTGCCGCGGCGCGATTTTCGGCGACCGCCTGGACCCCGAAGGCTTCCTGCAGCTTGGCGCGCTGGCTCTCGAGCGGTTCGCCGACCCGCAGTTGCGAGGCCGCAACGCCGTGGCGCCGCAAGCCCTGGATCAGCGCCCAGGTCATGTTGCCTCCGCCCAGGAATGCCAACTGGGTTGCGGCGTTCATGGCTCGGGCGGCGCCGTTGCCGCGGTCGCGCCGAACAGGGCGGTGCCTATGCGCACCATCGTGGATCCGGCCGCGATCGCCGAGCGGAAGTCACTGCTCATGCCCATCGACAGCGTGTCGAGCCGGGCGCCCTTGCGATTGAGCTGGTCGTAGAGCGCCCGTACCTCGCCGAACAGTTGCAGCTGCCGCGGCGCATCGAGCCCTTCGGGCAACATGCACATCAGCCCGCGCAGGCGCAGCTGCGGAAGGGCCGCCACCGCCCTGGCCAGTGCCGGAATTTCGGCGGCGCCGACGCCGCTCCGTCCGGCAACCTCGGCCAGCTTGACCTGAACGCAAACGTTGAGCGGTGCGGCGCCCGCGGGCCGCTGGGCAGCCAGCCGCTCGGCGATGCGCAGCCGATCGACGCCGTGCGCCCAGGCGAAGCGCTCGGCCACGCCGCGCGTCTTGTTTGCCTGCAGGTGGCCGATGTAATGCCAGGTGAGCTCCAGGTCAGCGAGCGCCTCGAGCTTCGGTTCCGCCTCCTGCAGGTAGTTCTCGCCGAAGTGCTCGACGCCCAGGTGCGCGAGCGTGCGCACCGCGGTGGCGCTGCGACCCTTGCTCACCGCCAACAACGTGACGCAGTCCTCATTCCGGCCGGCCGCCGCACTCGCGGCGGCAATGGTCGAGCGCACTTCGCGGTAGCGTGCGGCAAGATCCGCCGCGGCTGATGAATTCTGCGGAGCGATTAACATATTGAGAGCCGACACCCTCCGTTATACTGACACGGCTCGCTGTACTCGCAGCGCGTAACACGCCAAGGAACCCTGATGGCAGTCGATATCGCACAACTCCTGGCTTTCGCCGTCAAGAACAATGCCTCCGACCTGCACCTGTCGGCGGGAGTCCCGCCGATGATCCGCGTCGATGGCGACGTCAAGCGCATCAACATGCCGCCGCTGACCCACAAGGAGGTGCACGGCATGGTGTATGACATCATGAACGACAAGCAGCGCAAGACCTACGAAGAATTCTTCGAAACCGATTTTTCATTCGAAATCCCCAAGCTGGCGCGCTTCCGGGTCAATGCCTTCAACCAGAATCGCGGCGCCGGCGCGGTATTTCGCAATATTCCCTCCACGATCCTCAGCCTCGACGACCTGCAGGCCCCGAAGATATTCCGCGACCTGTGCATGTTGCCGCGCGGCTTGGTGCTGGTCACCGGGCCCACGGGCTCGGGTAAGTCGACCACCCTGGCCGGAATGATCGACCACTGCAACGACAATCGTCCTGATCACATCATAACGATCGAGGATCCGATCGAGTTCGTGCACGAGTGCAAACGGTGCCTGATCAACCAGCGCGAGGTCAAGCGCGACACGCTTGGTTTCAGCGAAGCGCTGCGCTCGGCGCTGCGCGAGGATCCGGACATCATACTGGTCGGTGAAATGCGCGATCTGGAGACCATCCGCCTGGCGCTGACCGCCGCCGAGACCGGCCACCTGGTGTTCGGCACCCTGCATACCAGTTCGGCCGCCAAGACCATCGACCGCATCGTGGACGTGTTTCCCGGCGAGGAAAAGGACATGGTGCGCTCGATGCTGTCGGAATCGCTCCGCGCGGTCATCTCGCAGACGCTGCTCAAGCGCACCGGCGGTGGCCGCATCGCGGCGCACGAGATCATGATCGGCACGCCCGCGATCCGCAATCTGATTCGCGAGGGCAAGATCGCGCAGATGTACTCCTCCATCCAGACCGGCGGCTCGGCCGGCATGCAGACGCTCGATCAGTGCCTGGCCGAGATGGTCAGCAAGGGCCACGTCAGCAAGGAAGAGGCGCGTTACAAGGCTCAAAACAAGGATGCGCTCTGAGCGCAGCGTTGCGAGGTTGCCACCGTGGATCGCGAACAAGCCATTACCCTGATGCAGGATCTGCTCCGCCGCGTGGTGGAGCGGAAGGCCTCCGACCTGTTCATAACTTCCGGGTTCCCGCCCGCCATCAAGATGGACGGCGAGGTACGCCCGCAGATGGACCGGGCGCTGAGCAGCGAGCAGTCGGCTCTGCTGGTGCGCTCGATCATGAACGACCGGCAGACCAAGGAGTTTGACGCCACCAAGGAGTGCAATTTCGCGATTGCACCGCCGGGCATCGGGCGCTTCCGCGTCAGCGCCTTCGTGCAGCAGGGCTGCACGGGCTGCGTCATCCGCCTGATCAACGCCAAGATCCCGAGCTTCGAGGAGCTCGAGTTGCCGGTCATTCTGCGCGACGTCGTGCTGTCCAAGCGCGGGCTGGTGATCGTGGTCGGCGGCACCGGATCGGGCAAATCGACCACGCTGGCGGCGATGGTCGGCTACCGCAATGAAAAGACCCGCGGGCACATCGTCACGATCGAGGACCCGGTCGAGTACGTGCACCCGCATCGCGGCTGCGTGATCACCCAGCGCGAGGTCGGCGTGGATACCGACTCGTGGCACGCGGCACTCAAGAACACCCTGCGCCAGGCGCCCGACGTGATCCTGATCGGAGAAATCCGCGATCGCGAGACCATGGAATACGGCATCCAGTTCGCCGAGACCGGTCACCTGGTGCTGGCCACGCTGCACGCCAACAGCTCCAACCAGGCGCTGGACCGCGTCATCAATTTCTTCAGCGAGGAGCGTCGCGAGCAGCTGCTCATGGACATGTCGCTCAACATCCGCGCGCTGATTTCGCAGCGGCTGATTCCCCGCGAGGCGGGCAGCGGGCGCATTGCCGCCATGGAGATCATGCTCAATTCGCCGCTGATCCAGGACCTCATCTTCCGGGGCGAGATCGCCAAGATCAAGGAAGTCATGGGCCGCTCGACCCGCATCGGCATGAATACCTTCGACCAGGCGCTGTTCGACCTGTACGAGAAGGGCATGATTTCCTACGAGGATGCGCTGCGCAACGCCGACTCGAAGAATGAGCTGCGCCTGCGGGTCAAGCTGGAGAGCAAGCGCGAGAACAAGCCGATCGAAGGCGACGGCGACCTGATGATTGTCGATGACGAAGCCGAGGGCCGGGGCCGCTAGGCTGCCAGCGTGACCCCGTGAGCAACCTCGCCGACCTCAAGGTCTCCAGCAGCGGCGCGCAGCCGACGCTCAATACCAAGCCGCTGTTCAAGCTGATGGTCGAGCGGCGCGCTTCGGACCTGTTCTTTACCTGTAACGCGCCGATCAAGATCAAGATCGAAGGGCAGATCATGCCCGTCAACAAGCAGGTGCTGTCCCCGGACGAGGTGCGGGCCGCAGCCTTCGGCATGATGACGCCCGAGCAGCTCGAGTACTTCAAGCGCGAGCTGGAAATCGACTTCGCCATTTCCGAGCCCGGGCTGGGCCGGTTTCGCGTGGCGGTGTTCTACCAGCGTGGCTATCCGGCCATGGTGCTGCGCTACATCACCGCCGACATGCCCAAGCTCGACCAGCTCGGCCTGCCGGACATCCTGCGCGACCTGACCGTGCTGCGCCGCGGGCTGATCCTGATGGTCGGCGCCACCGGCTCGGGAAAGTCGACGACGCTGGCCGCGATGATCAATCATCGCAACGAACAGTGCTCGGACCACATCGTCACCATCGAGGATCCGATCGAATTCCTGCACGCCAACAAGCGCTCGATCGTCAACCAGCGCGAAGTGGGTCTGGATACCCGCAGCTACGAGCGCGCGCTGCGCGGCGTCATGCGCGCGGCACCGGACGTGATTCTGATCGGCGAAATCCGCGATCGCGAGAGCATGATGGCCGCCATCGGCCTGGCGGGCACCGGCCACCTGGTGCTCTCGACCCTGCACGCCAACAACTGCGCCGAGACCCTGGACCGGATCATCAACATGTTTCCGCACGACCAGCACAAGCAGGTGACCCTGGACCTGTCGCAATACCTGCGGGCGGTCCTGGCGCAGCGCCTGGTGCAGGGCAAGGACCAGCGGCGCGTGGCGGCGGTCGAAGTGATGCTCAACACGCCGCACATCGCCGAGCTCGTCAAGCGCGGCGACGTCGTGGGGATCAAGGAGGCCATCGGGCTCAGCAGCGAGCGCGGCGTCCAGAGCTTTGACGTCGCGCTGCTCAAGCTCTACCAGGCCGGCCTGATCACGCTCGAGGACGCGCTGGCTGCCGCCGACTCGCGCAGCAACCTCGAAACCAAGATCAACTTCGGCTAAAAAAAAGCCCGGATCACTCCGGGCTCTTTTCTGTCTGTACCGGTGTTACCAGCGGCCACCGCCGCCGCCACCACCACCACCGCCACCGCCGCCACCGCCGCGATAGCCACCGCCGCCGCCGCCGCCACCGCCGCGATAGCCGCCGCCACCGCCGCCGGTACGGGGCTTATCTTGCGCTTCGTTGACGCGCAACGGTCTGCCACCCAGCTCCTTGCCGTTCAGGTTCTGGATCGCCCGGGCTGAGTCGGCCTGGCTCATCTCGACGAACCCGAAGCCGCGCGGCCGGCCGGTCTCACGATCGGTCGGCAGCGACACGGATTCCACCGTGCCGTGTTCGGCAAACAGCGTGCGGACTTCCGCTTCCGTAGCAGTGAAGGGCAGGTTGCCCACGTAAATCTTAGCCATAAATTAAAACTCTCCAACTCAAATGGGGCGGCTGCGATAGGAAATGCAAACCGCACCCTTGCTTACACGGCAGGAACTCGGAAGAGGTCTTGAGGAGGGGACTCCCGCGAGCCATCGAACCAATGATCCTGTCACCTGATCGAGGAAGTTCGGCTCGGGCTCATGGCGCCAAATGAGGCGCAAGGGGCGATACACGGACATAGACGATCGGCCGGTAGACTACCACAGCTCTCCGGGGTTTGCTGTTGGCGCCCGTTGCCGGGCCGGGCGGGTCCCCGGGCCGCGTTTCCGGGGGTCTAGAGGGCCCCGGGAGGGCTGGCGGGGGGATTGCTGCCCGGTTCGACCGCCGTGACGGGGACCGGATGGGCCCGGTTGTGCTGCTCCGCCTGCACCTCGGCCATGGTCAGCCCGGTCTGGGCGGCGATCACCCGCAACAGCCGGTGCGAGGTGTCGCGTGGCATGGTGATTTCATGGAGCCGCTCCCAGATGCGGATGCGCAGGTCCGGCGGGTTGATGGTCGAGGTCTGCTCGATGAGCTCTCGCTGGCGGATCTCGGCCGCCTCGGCCTGCCGGCGGGCGATGCGCGCCCGGTAGTCGGCGTTGGGTTCGCCGGCTAGCGGCAGGTGCTCGATCATGGTGGTTTTCCCGGGCTAAAGAGTTCAGTCGGATCGGACGATGACCAGGCGCCAGTTCAGCGCCATGGGACAGGGCGCGGCGCTGGCACGTTCGCGGAAGTGCACGCCCTCGCAGTTCATGCGCCCGGACGCGGTGCGCGCCGACGGGCGCTTGACCTCGGCCAGCTCGGCGACGTTGGCGCTCAGGTCAAACTCGCCGTCGCATTCCGAGCAGGGGCAGGCGAAGCGAAAGAACGCGCGCGCCGGGGGAAAGAAGCTGTGCGATTGCGGTGAGGGCACCGGGCGGCTGGTGCCGGCAAAGGTCAGGTCAATCTGCAGCTTGCCAATGGTCGCGTAGCGGCTGCGCAGCGTCGGCGCCTGCAGGCGGTCGTTCTGGCGTCCGGCCCGACGCTGCTCGCCAAAGGTCGGCACCTTGCGCGAAGTGAGCTTCATGTCTCGGCCTGGCTGGCAGTGGTCGTCTCGGAAGCCACCGGCAATTCTTCCGTGGTCGCCGGGTTCTGCGCGTCGGTGCGAGCGGCCATCCGGCGGTTCTGCTTTTCGGCCTGCCGGAGCTTGCGGGCTTGCTCCTTCTGTTTCTTCTGATGACGATAGTTAGGCTTAGCCAAGATCGTTTCCACCTGAGTCTTGCGGGAGGCGCGCCGAGCCACCCATTGCGAGGAAACCGGCGCGGAGGCGGCATCCAGCCTTCAAATATCTGGTGCGGATGCAGCGATCCACCCTAGCACAAAGAGCCGCTTCGTTGTGGTCAAATACGCGTTCGCGGCCCCCGCTGGCGAGGGCGAGCAGCATGTTCAATTACGTTTCTCTCGGCAGCAACAACCTGGAGCGCGCCGCCGCGTTCTACGACGCGGTGCTCGAGCCGCTGGGCCTCAGGCGCTGCGACACCTCGGGCGAACCCAACTGGCAGGGCTGGGTGGGCTGGGGCCGCTATGAGCAGGGCGGCGTGGATGAACTGGCGCTGTGGGTGTGCACGCCCTACGACGGCGCCGCCGCCACGCCGGGCAACGGCACGATGGTGGCGCTGCGCGCCCCGAGCTGGGACGCCGTGCAGCGCTTTCACGCCGCGGCGCTCGCCCACGGCGGGAGCTCGGAGGGCGCGCCGGCATTGCGCCCGCAGTACAACGCCGATTTCTACGCCGCGTACGTGCGTGATCCGGACGGCAACAAGCTGGCCGCGGTGTGCCGTGGCCAGCGGGCGCCGACGCACGCGGGCTAAATATCGGGATAGACGCCGTGGGCCTCGAACACCGGCCCGTCGACGCAGACGCGCTGCATCGTTCGTCCCTGGCCGGTGCGGATTTCGACCGCGCAGCCTGCGCACCCGCCCACCGCGCAGGCCATGAACTCCTCGAGCGACAGCTGGCAGGGCAGGGACAGGGAGCGCGCCAGGCGGGCCGTGGCCTCCAGCATCGGCGGGGGGCCACAGGCGTAGACGGCCACTTCGGCGAGTTCCGCCGGCGTGAGCGCCGCAAGCCAGCTTGAGGCCAGTTCCGTGACGTGGCCGACGTAGCAGCCCGGGTAACCGGCATTGCTGGCCAGCCGCGAGGGCACGCCCCACTCATCGAGCAAAGGCATGCAGGCGATGGCCCCGGCGGGCGCCGCGGGCACCATGATGCGCGAGGGGCGGGCGCGGAACGGAAACGGAATTTCCGATCCCATCAGCACCAGCGGCTTCCAGTGAGTGCGCGAGTCGGCGCTCAGGCTCTCGGCGAGGAACACCATCGGCGGAATGCCGACGCCGCCGCCGATGGCGAGCACCCGCGGGCGTTCGGGGTAGGGCCTGAAGCCCCTGCCGATGGGTCCGAGCACGCTGATCGATGCTCCTACGGGCTGGGCGGCGAGCGCGGCGGTGCCGGCGCCGGTGACCTTGTACAGCACCTCGATCCAGCCAGGTCCCGGGGCGGCGCGCATGATCGACAGCGGCCGGCGCATCGGCAGCCGCGGGTCGCATTGCAGGTGCACAAAGCTGCCCGGTGTCGCGCGCTGCGCCGTGCGCGGTGCGTGGATGCGCAGCACGTACTGGCGCGCCTCGAAGGCGGCGTGCTGCACGATCTTGCCGTCCTCGAGCTCAATGGTGCCGCGGTGCGTGCGCGGTGCGGCGCCGGCGAGCGCCTCGGGGGCGGCGCTCATGCGCGCGCCGCGCGCGGCCGCAGCACGCTTTCCAGCACCGCCATGCGCACCGCCACGCCGTTACGCACCTGGTCGCGGATCACCGATTGCGGTCCGTCCGCCACCTCGGAATCGATCTCGACCCCGCGATTCATGGGCTGCGGATGCATGACGATGGCGTCCGGTCGGGCGAGCCGGAGCCGCGGCTCGGTCAGGCCGTAACGCGCAAAATATTCTTCGCCGTCCGGGATCTCGGCCTGCGCCATGCGCTCGCGCTGGATGCGCAGCATCATCACCACGTCCGCGCCGCGCAGCCCTTCCTCGGGCGTGTGATAGCGCTTGGCGCCGGGGAATTCGCCGTTGGCCGGCATCAGCATCGGCGGTGCGACCAGGCGCAGCTCGCCCAGGCCCAGTGCGTTGAACACGGCGTAGGCCGAGTGCGCCACGCGCGAGTGGCGTATGTCGCCCACGATCGCCATGCACAGCCGCTCGAAGCGCTCGCCCTTGTGTTGGCGGACCGTCAGGGCATCGAGCAGCCCCTGCGTCGGGTGCGAAAGGTGCGCCTCGCCGGCGGAAAACACGCTGACGTGCGGGGCGACGTGCGCGGCCACGTGCGCGATGACGCCCGGTTCGGCGTCGCGGATCACGAAGGCGTCAAAATGCACCGACTCGAGCGTATAGATCGTATCCAGCATGGTCTCGCCCTTGGCGCGCGAGGACAGCTGCACCTCGAGGTTGACGACCGCGGCGCCGAGCCGCCGTCCCGCCAGCTCGAAGGACACCCGGGTCCGGGTCGATGGCTCGGTGAACAGGTTGCCGATCGTCAGGCCGTCGAGCGCGCGGTTGCTGGGTGCGCGCTCGCCGAGCGCGCGGACGTAGTGCTGCGAGTGGTCGAGGAGCGCTTCGATCTCGGCGCGCGCCAGGCCGTCGAGCGTGATCAGGTGCTGCAGTGAGCCGTCGTTGCGCCGTTGGTTTGTCATGTGTCCAGCTCCGCGCTCCCGTCGCGGCTCGAGCTCTCGCCGCGCAGCCAGCGCTCGAGAATGATGGCGGCCGCCAGGCTGTCGATGTCGGCGCGCTGCACGCGCCGGCGCCGTGCGCCGAGTGCGCGGCGCTGCTTCAGTTCCGCGCTCGCCTCCTGGGAAGAGTAGCGCTCGTCCACGCGCGCCACCGTCAGGCCCGAACGCTCCGCGAGGGCGCTGGCGAATCGGCCGGCGGCACCGGCCAGGGAGCCCGCACTGCCGTTTTCATTATAAGGGTAGCCCACCACCAAATTGGCGGGCTTGTAGTCCGCCAGCAGGCGCTCGATCGCGGCCCAGTCCGGTCCGTGCTCACCGCATTTTACGGTCGCCAGGGGCGCGGCGGACCTGGTCAGGGTGTCCCCGACCGCCACGCCGATGCGGCGCAGCCCGAAGTCAAAGCCGAGCGCGGTGGCGCGGTTCAGGCGTGGCCCGCCACCAGGCTGACGCGCGAGCTGTGCACGCCCAGCAGCTGCCAGGCCGCCTGCCAGCGCTGTTCGAAGGGCACCTCGAACACGAGCTGCTCGTTCATGGGCACCGACAGCCAGGAGTTGTCGAGTATTTCCCGCTCCAGCTGGCCCGGCTCCCAGCCGGCGTAACCCAGGGCGACGAAGGCGTCGCGCGGGCCCTCGCCGCGGGCCATGGCCGCCAGCACGTCGCGCGAGGTGGTGACCTGGATAAAGTCGGAAATCTTATGGGTCGAATCCCATTCACCGCCGGGGCGATGCAGCACGAATCCGCGGTCGGTGTGCACCGGGCCGCCGCGCAATACGGGCTGCGCGGCCGTGGCCGCCTGCGTGGTATCGAGCTTCATCTGCGCCAGCACGTCGCCGAGCTTCATGTCGAGGGGCTTGTTCAGCACGATGCCGAGCGCCCCTTTGTCGCTGTGTTCGCAGATCAGGGTCACGCTTTGCGCGAAGTTGCCGTCGGCCAGCGAGGGCATCGCGATCAGCAGGTTGTTGGCGAGCGAGGTGGTTTGGCTCATGAGCGAAGTATGGGGGCGGCTTTCGGCGCTCTCAAGGGGCTGGCGGGGCGTCCGCCCCGGCCGTCACGGTACCGGTCCCCAGCTGGCCACCGAAGAACTCCCACTGGTAGGCAAAACGCACCGAACCGTAGCTGCGCGCCAGGGCGGGCGGGAAGGGCTCGAAAGGGCTGGCGAGCCGCAGGATCTGCAACGCCGCCTGGTCGATCTCCGCGTGGCTGCTGGGTCGCTGGATGGTGGCCTCGATCAGCCGGCCGTCGGCGCCCAGCGCCACCTCGATCACCGGGCTCCCGGAATAGTCCGGCCGCCGCGCGGCCGAGGGGAAATTGAGCGTGCCCACGCGCTCCACCTTGCGCCGCCAGGCGTCCAGGTAGGGGGCCAGGTTGGAGGCCTTGGTGTCCGGACTGATCCACTGACCGGTCTTGGGGTCACCGCGCAGCACCAGTTCCGGGGCATCGCCGCGCCCATGCCGCACCGCACTGCCGGCGTTGAGCTGCCGTTCCAGCGCGGTGGCGGCGGCCTGGCGCCCGGCCTGGCCGAACCAGAGAATGACCGGTTCGGGTGCCTGCGTCGTGACCGTCCGTTCATCGCCGTTCACCTGCGCCGCCGCCGCCCACTGTTCGAGGCCGCCCAGCAGGCTCTGCGGCCCGGCCGTGGCGTGGGCCTCGGGGCTGCCGGTCGGGAGCGTGCGCGTGTTGCCGGAGCCGATCTGGGTGCGTTGGGCCAGGTAGGTGGCGCGCTCATTGCGGTGCGCTTCGGGCAGATCGTCCGAGACCAGCAGCACTTCCATCCCGGGCGCGGCGCTCCCGGACTTGCCGGCGGCCGCGAAGCTCAGCCCCAGGATCACGATGCCGTGCGCGATCGCGGCCAGGAACAACATCGTCATGAGCCGCTCGCGCACCGGCGCCCCGCCTTCGCGCAGCCCGGCCAGCCCGCTGAGCGTCAGTCGCCGCTGGGGTTGCGCCGCGCTCACGGCGTGCGGGAGTCGCCGCGCTGGCCGAGGCGCCTGTCGATGGCCTGCATCAGCAGCTCGGCCGCGTCGATGCCGAACTGCTCCTGCAGCTCGCGCGCGCCGGTCGGGCTGGTGACGTTGATTTCGGTGACGAAGCCGCCGATGACGTCCAGTCCAACCAACAGCATGCCCGCCTCGCGCATGGCCGGCCCGATCTGCGCGCTTAGCCAGCGATCGCGCTCGTTCAGTGCCCGGCCCACGCCCTTGGCTCCGGCGGCGAGGTTGCCGCGGTGGTCGAGCGCCGTGGGGATGCGCGCCAGCGCGTAGGGGAGCGGCTCACCGTCGATGAGCAGCACGCGCGCATCGCCGCTGACCGAGATTTCCGGCAGGTACTTCTGCACGATGGCAAATCGCTCACCGTAGCCGGTGAGCGTTTCGTAGACCACCCGCGCGTTCTTGTCGCCCGGCGCCACCACGAAGATCGAGCGCCCGCCCATGCCATGCAGGGGCTTGCAGACGATGGTGCCGTGCGTGGCCGCGAACGCCGCCATGTCGTCCATGCCGCGGGTGACCAGGGTGGGCGCGCAGCACTGCGGGAACCAGGCCGTGTAGACCTTTTCGTTCATGTCGCGCAGGCCGCGCGGCCGGTTCACGACCAGCGCGCCGGCGTGCTCCGCGCGCTCGAGGATGTACGTGGCGTAGATGTATTCGGCGTCAAAAGGCGGGTCCTTGCGCATCAGCACCACGTCGAAGTCGCCCATGCCGCTGCTGACGGCGGCCTCCAGGGTGAACCAGGCCTTGGGATCGGCGCGCACCGTCAACGCGCGGGTGCGGGCCCGGGCCACGCCGTCGGCCAGGCTCAGGTCGGCCATCTCGGCGTAGTGCAGCGCGTAGCCGCGCTTTTGTGCGGCGAGCAGCAGCGCCAGCGTCGTGTCCTTCGGGTACTTGATGTGATCGATCGGATCCATCACCACCAGCAGCCGGAGCGGCTCCTTCATAGTCCTGCCCTCGAGTTGCACAGGGCAGTTAACGGCCCTGAATGCGAATTATGTCGTCGCCACGCGTCACCAGCTCTCCGAAACGTGACGCAGGTGGCATAGCCGGAGGGGTGCCGATATGTTAAAAAGCTCATATCTATCGAGGGCGTAGCGCAGATCACAGCACACCCGCCCACAGGTGAACGACCATGGAACTCAATGCCCAAAGGAGTGAGTCGGACGTGAGCGACGATGCCTCGCCATTCCGCGGCCTCAAAGTGCTGGTCATCGACGACAGCAAGACCATCCGGCGCACGGCAGAGACCCTGCTGGCCAAGGAGGGCTGCGAGGTATTCACCGCGGTCGACGGCTTCGATGCGCTGACCAAGATCGCCGACCACCAGCCCGATATCGTCTTTGTCGACATCATGATGCCCCGGCTGGACGGCTACCAGACCTGCGCCCTGATCAAGCACAACAAGGTGTTCCGCTCCATTCCCGTCATCATGCTGTCCTCCAAGGATGGGCTGTTTGACCGCGCCCGTGGTCGCATCGTCGGTTCCGAGCACTACCTGACCAAACCCTTCACCAAGGATGAACTGCTTGGTGCCATCGAAGCGCACATCGGGAGATAGGCCATGGCGCTGATTCTCATTGTCGACGATTCCCCCACCGAAGTGCACGTGATGAAGAAGGCCCTGGAACGCCATGGGTATCGTACTGCGGTCGCCGGCGACGGCGAAGAGGGCATCCGGCTCGCACGCCAGATGCATCCGGACCTGATCTTCATGGATATCGTCATGCCCGGCGTCAACGGCTACCAGGCCACGCGCACGCTCTCGAACGACCCGAACACCCGCGCGATTCCGATCGTCATGGTCACCTCCAAGGGACAGGAAACCGATCGCATCTGGGGCTTGCGCCAGGGAGCCGTGGATTACATGGTCAAGCCGGTATCGATGGATCAGCTTGTTGAGAAGGCGCAGGCCGCGCTCGCCGCCTGAACATGCTGGCGAGCGCTCCGTTAAAGGCACTGCGCGATCAGCCGTATGAACTCCTCGCGGAGCTCGAGCGGCGTGGTCGCAACGCCACCGCCAGCCCCGAGACTCCCGGCGTCGCCGGCGCCGAATGGGTTGGCGTGGCCGCGCGCATGGCCGGCGAACTGTACCTGGTGGCCCGCGAGGAAGCGCGCGAGGTGCTCGGCATCCCCTCGCCGCTGACGCGCGTCCCGGGCGCCAAGCACTGGGTGCTCGGCCTGGCCAGCATTCGCGGCCAGCTGTTTCCGATCATCGACCTGCGCCAGTACCTGGGGGGCGGGCCCACGCCGGTGACGCGCCTGACGCGCATCGTGGTGGTCAACCATCGCGACGTGCCCGCTGGGCTCGTGGTCGACGAGGTGCTCGGTTTCCGGCGCTTCAAGGAATCGGAATTCAGCGCCGAAGTGCCGACCACGATCGTGCCCTGCGGCCGGTACCTGGCCGGATCATTCCGCCAGGACCAGGATCAGCTGCCGGTGCTGAGTCTGCGCCGGCTCCTCGAAGACCCGGCGTTCGCGGCGGCCTCCGCGTGAACGCCGATGACCTGGTCGACACGCAGCGCCTGCGTCGCCTGACGCTGGTGATCGGCGCGCTGGTCGTGCTCGGCAGCGTGCTGTGGCTGGCCGGCTCGGGCCACGGCGCGCTGGGCTGGGTCGGTGCCGCGCTGGTGCTGCTGGCGCTGGTGCCCGCTGGGCCTGTTGCTGGCGCAGCTGCAGGCGTTGCGGCGGGCCGCGGAGCGCCAGCTGCAGGCCACCGCGACCCAGCGCCAGGAGAGCGAGCGCAACCAGCGCTCGATCCTGCAGCTGCTCGACGAAATGGCCAGCCTCGCCGACGGCGATCTGACGGTGCAGGCCACGGTGACCGAGGACATCACCGGCGCCATCGCCGACTCGGTGAACTACGCCGTCGAGGCCCTGCGCAAGCTGGTGGCCACGATCAACCAGTCGGCGATGCAGGTGGACGCCTCGGCGCGCCAGACCCAGGCGCTCGGCGCGCAGCTGGGCAAGGCCAGCGCGGTGCAGACCAAGCAGATCGCCTCGGCGACCGAATCGATCGCGGCCATGGCCGCCTCGACCGAGGAAGTATCCGGCAACGCCGAGCGCGCCGCCGACGTCGCGCGACATTCGGTCGACGTGGCTCACAAGGGCGGCGAAGCCGTGCGCCGCACGATCGACGGCATGAACACGATCCGCGAGACGATTCAGGAGACCAGCAAGCGCATCAAGCGGCTGGGCGAGAGCTCGCAGGAGATCGGCAATATCGTCGAGCTGATCAGCGATATCGCCGAGCAGACCAACATCCTGGCGCTCAACGCCTCGATCCAGGCCTCGATGGCCGGCGAGGCGGGCCGCGGATTTGCGGTGGTGGCCGACGAAGTGCAGCGGCTGGCCGAACGCGCCGCCACCGCGACCAAGCAGATCGACGTGCTGGTGCGCACCATCCAGACCGACACCAACGAGGCGGTGGTGTCGATGGAACGCAGCACCACCGACGTGGTCGGCGGGGCGCTGCTGGCCGAGAACGCCGGCGCCGCGCTGCAGGAAATCGAACAGGTCTCCAACCAGATCGCGAGCCTGGTGCAGAACATCTCGGGCGGCGCGCGCGGCCAGTCGGTGGCGGCGCAGAACATCGCGCGCAACACCCAGGTGCTGCGCGAGATCAGCGCCCAGACCGCCGACAGCACCCACGCCACCGCCCAGGCGATCATCAAGATGGCGGACCTGGCCGGCGAGCTGCGCAAGTCGATCGCCGGATTCAGGTTGCCGCCGCGCCCGCGCCAGACGGCCGCCACCGCGGCTCGTCCGGCCGTGAGCGCGCCGGCGCCGCCGCAGACGGCCGATGACCAGCGCCTCGCAGGCACGCCTCAAGAAGCTCGGTGGGGTCTGAGGCCAAGCGCCGCTGCCATGACGGAACTCGCCACACAGACCATGCAGCAGGCCGCGCGCGAGATCAGCGCGGCGCTTTCCGAGGCGCGCACCGCGCTGGAAGCGCACGTCGAGCAGCCCGAGAACACCGCGCTGCTGGAGCGCTGCAGCTTCGAACTGCACCAGGTGCAGGGTGCGCTGCGGGTCCTGGAAATCTACGGCGCGGCGCTGCTGGCCGAGGAAATGGAGCAGGTGGCGCGCTACCTGATCGGTGCCCGCGAGGAACGCAAGAACCAGTCCGAGTCGCTCGATGCGCTGATGCGCGCCATGGTGCAGCTGCCCGGCTACCTCGAGCGCGTGCTGGCCGGCAGCCGCGACCTGGCGCTGGTGCTGCTGCCGCTGCTGAACGACCTGCGCGCGGTGCGCGGCTGTGCGCTGCTGTCGGAAGGCACGCTGCTGCTGCTCAATCTCAAGTCCGATCGCCAGGCGCAGCCCACCTCGCCGGCGCCGGGCGAGCCGCCGCTGACTCCGGCGCAGTGGGCGCGGCGCCTGCGGCCGCGCTTCCAGGCCGGCCTGGTCGGCTGGATACGCGGCGAGCGCCTGGAGCAGAACCTCGAGATCCTGGCGACGGTGGCGACGCGCCTCGAGCAGGTGGCCACGCAGCAGTGCGTGTTCCAGCTGTGGTGGGTGGTCGGCGCGCTGCTCGAGGCGCTGGCCGAGCACGGCGTCGAGAGCAGCGTTTCGGTCAAGCGCCTGCTGGGCCTGGCCGACCGCGAGATCCGCCGGCTCTACGAGCAGGGCGAGGCGCGCTACGCGCAGGTGCCGCCGATCGAGCTGCTGAACAACCTCCTCTACTACGTGGCGCGCTCCACCACCGCCGGCCCGCGCGTGGCCGCGGTGCGCTCCTCGTTCCGACTCAACGAGCTGCTGCCGGTCGACGACAGCGTCGAGCAGGAACGCGAAAATCTCTCCGCGCCCTCGGTCAAGCTCATGCACACGGTGGCCGCGGCGATCCGCGAGGACCTGACGCGCGTCAAGGACGTGCTCGACATGTTCGTGCGCCGCGGCGGCGGACAGGTCGAGGAGCTCACGCCGCAGATCGCGCTGCTGCGCAAGATCGGCGACACGCTGGGCGTGCTGGGCCTGGGCGAGTTGCGCAGCCGGGTGCAGGACGCCAACGCGCGCCTCGAGGCGGTGGTGGCCGGACGCGCAGAGCGCCGACGAGGTGACGCTGGTGCAGGTGGCGGCCAGCCTGATCCAGGTCGAAGATCACCTGGACGGGCAGCTGGTCGGCCTGATCATGCCCAAGAAGGCGCCCGCCGGGCGGCGCCGCCGAGGCGCCCGACCAGGACTTCGAGCCGGTGCAGGGCGCGGTGCTGCGCGAGTGCGTCGTCAATCTGGCGCGCGTCAAGGAAAGCATCGCGCAGAGCGTCAGCGGCACGCTCGAGGCGGTGGGTTTCGACAGCTGGCTGGAACTGGTGCGCGGCATCAAGGCCGGGCTGCTGATGCTCGGCAAGTCGCGCGCCGTCGAAGTCGTCGATGCCATCACCGAGCAGTTGCGGCGCGTGATGCAGCCGGGCGGCATGCCGCTTTCCGGCGCCTATCTGGACCGCCTGGCCGACGCCGTGGTCAGCCTCGAATACTACATCGAGACGCTGCAGGCGGGCCGCAGCGATCCCTGGTACATGCTCGACAACGCGCAGGCCTGCCTGGAAGTGCTGCAGCGCGAACCCGAGCAGGTGGTGCCGACCGTGCCCGCGGTCAGCCCGGCCAACTACGCGCGCACCGTGCGCATCGGGCCGCCGCCCCAGGCGCTCGCCGCCGCCGAGGCCGCCGATCTGGAGAGCACCGGCCATGCGCTCACCCCGCCGGTGCTGACGGCCGCGCCGCTCCACACGGCGTCGGTCAGCGACCCGGAACTGCTGAGCCTGTTTGCCGAGGAAGCGCGCGAGGAGATGGAGAAGATCCGCCGCTACTACCCGGCCTGGGACCAGGATCCGCTGGCGACCGAGGCGCTCGGCACCGTGCGGCGTTCGTTCCACACGCTCAAGGGCAGCGGCCGCATGGTCGGCGCGCGGGAGCTGAGCGAGTTCTCGTGGGCCATGGAAAACCTGGTCAACCGCCTGCTCGACGGCACGCTGGCGCGCTCGCCCGAGATTCTCGACTACCTTGCGCGAAGCCGTGGGCTTGCTGCCCCAGCTGGTCGACGAGCTGACCGAGGCCGGCGCGCGCACCACACATCCTGCGCAGCTGGTCGCGCGCGCGCACGCGCTCGCCGCCGGGCACGACGCCCCGGCGTTGCCGGCGGCGGCCTTGGCGCCGGAAGCGCCGGCGGCGGCTGCGCCCCAGGCCGCGGAGCCGGTCCCGCCGAAACCGGCGCCCCCGCCGGCGCCCGAATGGGCCGCCACCGAACTGATCGCCCCGCCGCCACCAGCCGCGCGGAGGCTCCCGCCGAGTCTCCTGCCGAGGCTGCTGCCGAGGGCGGCGACGCGGCGTTGCGCGAGATCTATGCGCGCGAGACTTCGAGCCACGTGCTCACGGTGCGCTCCTGGCTGGCGCGCGAACAGCCGCACCCGGCACCGCACGTGCTCACCGAGGAGGTCTATCGCGCCTGCCACACGCTGTCCGGCAGTTCCCGGATGGCCGAAGCGCGCCACGGCACGCGGCTGGCCGAGCCGCTCAACCACTGGCTGCGCAAGTCGTTCGACAGCGGCGTCGGCCTCGACGATTCCGACCTGCTGCTGCTCGCCGACTGCATGACGGCCATGGCCGTGGTCGCGAACCACCTCGACGAGGACACGGCGTTCTTCGCCATGCACGACACGCTGCGCGCGCGCATTGCGCGCGCCGAGCATGAGCTGGACCGGCGCATTGCCGAAGCCACCGAACACAGCGAGCGCACCGGCTTGCACGCACTGCCGGCCATGCAGGCGCTGCGCCAGCCGGAGCCGCCCGCCGCGCCGGCCGCCCCGGTCAGCGCGCCGGTGATCGACTTTGATCCCGAGGTGGCCTCCATATTCTGCGAAGAGGCCAGCGAGCTGCTGGAGGCGTCGCAGTCGGCGCTGCAGGCCTGGAATGCCGCGCCCGCGGCCGAGGGCGAGCAACTCGCATCGCTCAAGCGCTCGCTCCATACGTTCAAGGGCGGAGCGCGCATGGCCGGCGTCAGCGCCATGGGCGACCTGTCGCACGAACTCGAGAGCCTGATCGTGCAGATCGGGCTCGGCACCGCCAGCGGCGATCAGCGCGCCCGCGCCATTGCCCAGGAAGCGCTCGATGAACTGGCCCGTATGCGCGAGCAGGTCGCGGGCGGTCGCGCCGCGGCTCCCGCCACGGCGCTGATGGAGCGCATCCAGGCGATCGCCCGCGGCGCGGAAGTGGCTTCCGAGCCCGCGCCGTCCCCCGCGGTGTTGGTCGCCGCGGCGACCCCGCCGGTGGCCGAACCCGAGCCCGCCGCCGCTCCTCCGAAGGCCCCGGCCCCGGCACCGACCCCCGTCGCCGGAAGCCGCGCCGCAGGCGCTGCCGGCAGGGCCGATCGTTTCGGGCGAGCAGGGCGAAACGGTCGCACCGCTCCTGCTCAAGCCGGCCGCCCCGGTCCCCCCGGGGCGCGAGCCCGTGGCCGGCGCCGAGCGTGGGGAGATGGCCCGCGTCAGCGCCGAGCTGCTCGATGAACTGCTCAACCATGCGGGTGAGGTGAGCATCACGCGCGCGCGGCTCGAACAGCAGCTCGGACTGGTGGATTTCAACCTGGCCGAGCTCTCGCGCACCGTCACGCGCCTCAAGGAACAGCTGCGCAAGCTCGAGATCGAGACCGAGGCGCAGGTGCTGCACCGGCACGACCAGGAGTCGGGCCACCGGCAGGGATTTGATCCGCTGGAACTCGACCGCTACTCCTCGATCCAGCAATACTCGCGCGCGCTGGCCGAGTCGGCCAACGACGTGGCCAGCCTCCAGCAGCTGCTCGAAAGCCTGGTGGGCGACACCCAGAATCAGCTGCAGCTGCAGGCGCGCACGGTCACGGAGCTGCAGAACGGCCTGATGCGCACCCGCATGGTGTCCTTCCAGCGCCACGTGCAACGGCTGGCGCGCATCGTGCGCCAGGCAGCGGCCGATACCGACAAGCGCGCGGAGCTGGTGGTCGAGGGCGCGGCCGGCGAACTCGATCGGCAGGTGCTCGAGCGCATGCTGCCGCCCTTTGAGCACCTGCTGCGAAACGCGGTGGTGCACGGCATCGAGACGCCGGAGGAACGCCGCGCGCGCGGCAAGTCTTCCACCGGCCGCATCCACCTGAACCTGCAGCGCGAAGGCGCCGAGGTGATCGTCGAGGTGAGCGACGACGGCGCCGGCATGAACCTGAACGCGATCCGCGACAAGGGCCTGGCGCTCGGATTGATATCGGCGGAGCAGACGCTTACCGACGATGACGTGATGCAGCTGGTGCTCGAGCCGGGATTCTCGACCGCCGGCGCCCTGACCCAGCAGGCCGGCCGCGGCGTCGGCATGGACGTGGTCGCCACCGAGATCAAGAAGCTCGGCGGCGCACTGCACATGGACAGCAAGGCGGGCCAGGGCACCCGCTTCACGATTCGCCTGCCGCTCACCCTGGCGGTCAGCCACGCACTGGTGGTGCGGACCGGCGACGAATACTACGCGCTGCCGCTGCCGACCATCGAGGGAGTCGTGCGCCTGCCGCGCGACGAGGTGGCGGCGCACCTGCGCAGCGAGAGCGCCACCTTCAGCTATGGGGAACACAAGTACCGCCTGCAGCCGCTGGCGCTCTACGTGGGCATGGAATCATCGCCCCTGCCGGAGACCGATGCGGCGATACCGGTCGTGCTGGTGCGCGCCGGCGAGCACTCCACCGGCCTGGTGGCCGACGAACTGATCGGTAGCCGCGAGATCGTCGTCAAGCCCATCGGTCCGCAGATCTCATCGATACGCGGGATCTCGGGCGCGACCATACTCAGCGACGGGCGCGTGGTCATCATTCTCGACATCACCGCGCTGGTGCGCGCGGAATGGCGGGTGCGGGCGGCGGCCACGCCGCTGCGTGAGCGCGGCGACCGGCGCACCTTTGCGCTGGTGGTGGACGATTCGATCACCGTGCGGCGCGTGACCCAGCGCCTGCTGGAGCGCAACGGCATGCGCGTCATGACGGCGCGCGACGGCGCCGATGCCATGGCGCTGCTGGCCGACCATGTGCCCGACATCATCCTGCTCGACATCGAGATGCCGCGCATGGACGGCTACGAGGTCGCGGCGCAGGTGCGCGCCGATCCGCGCCTGCAGGATGTGCCGATCATCATGATCACTTCGCGCGTCGGCGAAAAGCACCGCGCGCACGCCATAGAACTCGGGGTCGACGATTACCTCGGTAAGCCCTATCAGGAAAGCCAGCTCATCGACGCCATCGCGCCGCTGGTGGCGCGGCGCCGCGGGACGATGCAGATGTCTGGCTCGGCCCGATGAGCGAGAGCGGCAGTGAAATCTATAGCCTGCTGATACCGCTGGCGGAGGCGCGCTTGCTGGTGCCACGCGCCTGCGTCGCCGAGATCGCCGGCTACCAGGTGCCTTCCACCATGGTCGGCGCGCCGCCCTGGTACCTGGGCCTGGTGCAGTGGAACGGGCGGGCCGTGCCGCTCATATCGTTCGAGGGGCTGTGCCGGCAGCCGACGCCGGCCGTGAGCTCGCGCTCGCGCCTGGTGGTCATGCACGCCATCGGCGAGCGCCTCGACGCCGGCGCCTATGCCCTGGTGTCGCAGGGGTTCCCGCAACTGGTGCGGGTCAGTGCCGACGTCATCCGGCCGGATCCGGCGTATGTCGTGCCCGAGGAGGATCCGGTCGTGTGCCGGGTGCGCATGCTCAACGAGACGCCGTGGATCCCCGATCTCGAGCGCCTGGAAGTGTCGATCGCCGACGAGACCACGGCCGTTCCGGCCTAGCCCAGATCCCCGGCCAGCGCCTGGAGCGCGGCCAGCGCCGCCAGCGGCGCGGTCTCGGTGCGCAGTATGCGCGGCCCGAGCCGGCAGGGCCGGAAGCCGCTGCGCTGCGCCTGCAGCTGTTCGCGGCCGCTCAGGCCGCCTTCGGGGCCGACCAGCAGCACCGCGCTGCGCAGCCCCGCCGCTACGGCGGCGAGCGACTCCGGCGCCTGCGGCAGCAGCATGAGGCGCACCCCGGCGCTGCTCCCGGCGCAGGCCTCGGCGAAGTCACCGATCGGCTCGACCTCCGGGAGGCGATTTCGCCCGCACTGCTCGCAGGCGGCGATCGCCACGGCGCGCCAGTGTTCCGCGCGGCGCTGGCGGCTGGCCGCATCGAGCCGCACCACGCTGAACTCACAGGACATCGGCACGATGCGCTGCACCCCGAGCTCGGTGGCCTTCTGCACGATTGCGTCCATGCGTTCGCCCCGCGCCACGCCCTGCAGCAGCGTCAGGTGCAGGGGCGACTCGCGCTCCACGGCGCTATGGGCGCGTATCGCCACGCGCGCGCCCGGTTTGCCGGCATCGACCAGTTCGGCCGCGTACTCGCCGCCGCGACCATTAAAGAGAGTGAGCGGCGCGCCGCTGCGCAACCGCAGCACCCGCAGCAAGTGGTTCGACTGCGCGGCGGGCAGGAGCACGTCCGGGCCGGCGGCCAGCTCGAGGTCCACGTAGATCCGGGTGGTACGCATGTCGCTCAGCCGGGTGCTGCGGATTCCGCCCGGCGCTAGGCGGCGCAGATGCGCTCGACGCATTCGGCGGCCACGTCCATCATGAGGTCGACCTCCGCGGGCGTAATCACGTACGGGGGCATGCAGTAGATCACGCCGCCCAGCGGACGCAACAGCACGCCGCGCGAAAGCGCGTGCCGGTAGGCCCGCAGGCCGCGGCGTTCCTGCCAGGGAAAGGGTTCGCGCGTGCGGCGATCGCGTACCGTCTCGATCGCCAGGATCATGCCGCACTGGCGCACCTCGGCGACGCCGGGATGGTCGGCCAACGGCGCGGCCCGCGCCGCCATGTAGGCGGCGAGCGCGCGGTTGCGCTCCAGCACCGGTTCGGTGGCGAAGATATCGAGGGTGGCCAGCGCCGCGGCGCAGGCCAGCGGGTTGCCGGTGTAGCTGTGCGAGTGCAGGAACGCGCGCAAGGACACGTACTCGTCGTAGAACGCGGTGTACATCACCTCGGTCGTGAGCACGGCCGAGAGCGGCAGGTAGCCGCCGGTCAGGCCCTTCGAGAGGCACAGGAAATCGGGCGAGATGTCGGCCTGCTCGCAGGCAAAGAGCGTGCCGGTGCGGCCAAAGCCGACGGCGATCTCATCGGCGATCAGGTGCACGCCGTACTTATCGCAGGCGGCGCGCAGCAGGCGCAGGTAGACCGGATCGTACATGCGCATGCCGCCCGCGCATTGCACCAGCGGCTCGACGATCACGGCGGCCAGTTCGCCGGCGTGGCGTTCGAGCGCCGCGTCCATGGCGGCGAAGCTGCTGCGCGAGTGGTCCGCCCAGCTCTCGCCCGCCGCGCGCTGGTAGCAGTCCGGCGAGGGCACGGTGATCACGGGCAGCAGCAGGGGCTGGTAGATCTCGCGGTACAGCGGCACGTCGCCGACGCTCAGGGCGCCCAGCGTCTCGCCGTGGTAGCCATTGCTGAGCGTAAGAAACCGGCGCTTTCCGGCCAGGCCGCGGTTGAGCCAGTAGTGGAAGCTCATCTTCAGCGCCACCTCGACCGCCGCCGAGCCGTTGTCCGCGTAGAAGCAGCGCGTCAGGCCGCGCGGCGCCAGCGCGGTCAGGCGCTCGGCCAGTGCGATCGCAGGCTCGTGGGTGAAGCCTGCCAGCATCACGTGCTCGAGCTGGCCGGCCTGTGCCGCCACGGCGCCGCTGATGCGCTCATTGGCGTGCCCGAACAGGTTGGTCCACCACGAGCTGATCGCGTCGAGGTAGCGCTTGCCCTCGTAGTCCTCGAGCCAGACGCCGCTCCCACGCCGCACCGGGATGGGCGGCATGGACTCGTGGTCCTTCATCTGGGTGCAGGGGTGCCACACATGGCGCAGATCGCGCGCCGCGAATATGGCATTGTTGGCATGGCTGGCGGCCGGCGAGCTGCCTTCGCGGGTGCTATGAGTCACGCGGGCATTTTGACATCATGAGCGCAATCATGCAGTCGGGTTTTTCCATTGATCCGGTCTCCGGCCTGCTGCGCGGGGCGCGGCAGGTGCTCTCCCCGCATTGCGACCCGCGGCCGCCGGGCATGGTGCCGGAGCTGATCGTCGTGCACGGCATCAGCCTGCCGCCAGGGGAGTTCGGTGGCCCGTGGATCGAGCGGCTGTTTACGGGCGGCCTGGACCGCGCCGCCCATCCGTTCTTCGCCACCATTGCGACGCTGCGGGTTTCTGCGCACCTGCTGGTGCGACGCGACGGCGTACCGGTGCAGTTCGTGCCGTTCGGCTTGCGGGCCTGGCACGCGGGGGTTTCAAGCTGGCAGGGGCGCAGTGCCTGCAACGACTTCTCGATCGGCATCGAGATGGAAGGAACCGACGAAGGGCCGTATGAAAGCGCCCAGTACCGGACGCTCTCGGCGCTCATCGGCGCATTATGCGACGTCTATCCGACTCTTGCCCGCGAGCGGGTCGTGGGCCACAGTGACATCGCACCCGGCCGCAAGAGCGATCCGGGCTCGAGGTTCGAGTGGAAATTGCTGCGCGAGCTACTCGCCTGAGGGCTTGCCGGGCGGCACTCGTTCGCGACGCCACATGACCTCGCTCCCCTTGGCACGCCGCGCCAGCACCCGCGCCAGTACGAACAGCAGATCGGAGAGGCGGTTCAGGTAGCGCAGCGCCTGCGGGCCCAGGGGTTCGCCGCGCGACAGCGCCCAGCAGCGCCGCTCGGCGCGACGACAGATGGAGCGCGCCAGGTGGCAGCTGGCGGCGGCCGCGCCGCCGCCGGGCAGCACGAACTCTCGGAGCGGCGGCAGTTCGGCATTCCAGTTCTCCACCAGGGCCTCGAGGGCCTCGACCTGGCGGGCCGAAATCACCACGCTCCCCGGGATCGCCAGCTCACCGCCGAGGTCGAACAGGTCGTGCTGGACTTCCAGCAATTGCGCCGCCATGGCCGGCGGCAGGTCCGCCGCCGCCAGCAGCACGCCGAGCGCGCTGTTGAGTTCGTCGACCGTGCCGCAGGCCTCGATGCGCGCGCTTTCCTTGGGCACGCGCGTGCCGTCGGCCAGCCCGGTCGTGCCGTTATCGCCGGTGCGCGTCACGATCTTGGAGAGGCGGTTTCCCACGGGCAGGAAACTACCTCATGTGGAAGCGCATGGCGAGCGTCACGCCGCGGCCGGCGGTGTTGTAGCCGCTGACCAGCTCGTAGTGACGGTCCAGGGCGTTGTCGAGCCGCAGCTGCATCGACCATTGTTGCGCCAACTGGTAGCCCACGCCGAGATTGACCAGGGTGTAGCCGCCCACGGTCCCGAGGTCGAACCCGACGAAATCGGTGCGCGGGCCGACCAGCTGCAGGTCGGCGCTGGCGTTGAACGGTCCGCGGTCGTACTGGGCGCCCATCGCGAAGTTGTAGTGCGAGCGGCGCAGTAGTTGCTGACCGGTCGTCAGATTCTGCGGGTCCTGCACGGTGTAGGCGCCGCGGACCTGCCAGTCCGTGCCCTGCCACTGGTACTCGAGCTCGGCGCCGCGGATCCGCGAGCGTTCGACATTCTGCGCCTGGTAGTCGAAATTGACCGGATCGATCAGGACGTAGTCGATGAGATCGTCGATGTCGTTCTCGAACGCCGATAGGCGCACGGACTGGCTGGAGTCCGGCAGCCACTGCAGACCGAGCTGTCCCTGGCGCGAGACTTCCGGGTTGAGGGCGGTATTGCCGCCATAGCCGTACAGATCGGTGCTGTCCGGCGCGTGGAATGCGGTGCCGACCGCCAAGGTGGCGCGCCAGGCGGGATTGAAGCTGTGGCCGGCCTCGACGTTCCAGGTGGTGTGCGATCCGAAGGTCTCGTGGTGGTTGTAGCCGACCGCGAACAGCACGTCGCTCGCGCCCAGATGCAATTGGTCCTGGGCGAAGGCCAGGATGGTGTGCGTGTGGACGTCGTACGGCGTTCCAAACGACAGCGACTGCGTGTGCTCGTTCGCTACCACGGTGCCGACCGTCCATTCCTGGGTCGCAAAGGCGCGCCAGCTGTACTGCGCATCGAGCGCATCGCGGTGCGTGCGGTCGAAGTCCGGCGTGTCGCGTTGCTCGATGTCGGCGGTGATGCGGCTCGCCGTGAGCTTGGCGTGCGCGCCGGCGGCGCCCTGCCAGTCCGCGGCCACGGCGTAGCTGGCGTCGAGAAAGTCCTCCGCGGCCGGCGCGCCGAACTCGGAGTACGCCGACTTGCCGGAGGCCCGCCACGCCTGCGCGCGCAGCGTCAGCGCGTCGCTGGCGACGTACCGCAACTGCGCATTGGCGCTCTGGTTGTTGTAGTCCCCGGGGTCGTTGCTGCCCTCAAGCGGCGGAAACCCGTCGGATCGCTGGTAGGCGTAGCTGCCGCCGGCACCGAAGTGTTCGCCGAGCATGCCGCTGGCGTCGCCGGCCAGGACCTGCGTGCCGTAGCGGCCGGCAGATGCGTACAGCGAGGCGCCGGGCGCCGCGCCGGCGCGCGTGATGATGTTGATGACGCCGCCGATGGCGTCCGTCCCGTAGAGACTGGAGCGCGCGCCCTTGACGATCTCGATGCGTTCGATCGACTCGGGCTGGATGTTCTGCAGCGGCGCGCCGCCGATCGTGCCCGGATTGATACGCACCCCGTCGAGCAGCACCGTGGTGTGATCACTTTCCGTGCCGCGCAGGAAGATGGCCGCCGGCTGCCCCGGGCCGCCGTTGCGGGCAATCTCGATGCCGCTGCGCCCGATCAGGAGCCCTGCCAGGTCGGTGGCCAGCGCGCGCTCGATCTCATCGCGCGTGATCACTATCACCGGCACGGCGAGTTCATCGACCGTGGTTGCCGTTCGAGTCGCGGTCACCACCACCTCGCTCAGTGGGGCTGAGGCCGACCCGGCGCCGTCCGCCGCGGCGCCGCGCGCCCACGCCAGCGCCGCCACGAGTGCGCCGGTCCAAATGTATAGCTGCAATTGCATGGAAGACTCCCGCACGCCCGCCCGCGTGACCAGTTGGCTGAGAAGCCCGGTGACGTTGCGGACGGAGGATGGCTGTACGGCAGCCAGCCCGACGCCCACCGCGCCACAGGGACTGAAGCGTGCCAGGCCGGTCTCCGGGCTCGCGAGCGGTCGTAGACACGACCTGCTGCATCGCCTTCCCATGCCCACGTCCAAAATTTGACGTGGCGCGCAGTGGCTCAATTGACGCAGCGAAACTCGCTTACCGTTGCGGGGGCAGCGCCGGAATGGTTCGCAGTTTGAAGGCTGCGGACGTCACCGGCTTCCCGAGCACCTGACAACGAGCGGCACTCTATGGATGAGCCCGGAGGCTGTCAACCGCGCGTGGTGGGCGGCCGGCGTGCCGGAGCTACGCGCGCTAGGCGGGAATGAACGCGCGGCGGCCGCCGCCGCTCAACTCGTTCATGGGAGTCGCGTACAGCACCGACAGCTCGGCCGCATTGAGCAGTTCGGCCGTCGGTCCCAGGCGCCAACGGCCGTCGCCGTACATCAGCAGCACGCGGTCGGCGCAGCGCTCGGCCAGCGCGGGGTCATGGAGCGTCGCGATTACGGCAGCCCCGCTGCTGCAGCGTTCCCGGAACGCCAGCAGCACGTCGACCTGATGGTGAGGATCCAGGTGATTGGTGGGCTCATCCAGCAGGAACACCTGCGGTTCCTGGGCCAGCAGGCCGGCCATCGCCGCCCGCCGCTGCTCGCCGCCCGAGAGCGTCGACAGCGCGCGCTCCGCACAGTCGCCGACATCCATGCGCGCCAGGGCGCGATGGACGATCTGCAGGTCGGCGGCGCTCTCGCCCCGCAGCCAGCCGATGTGGGGATGGCGACCCAGGAGCGCGGCTTCGAACACCGACAGCGGCAGCGAGTCCTCGCGATCCTGCGGCAGGAACGCGAGCCGCCGCGCGACCTCGCCACGGGGCAGCTGCCGGAGCGCCCGGCCGCCGAGCTCCACATGGCCCGCCGCCGCCGGGCGCAATCCGGCGAGCGTGTGCAATGTGAGACTCTTGCCGCACCCATTGCGGCCCAGTACGGCGATGAACTGGCCCGGCTGCAGCTCGAACGAAAGATCCGCCAGCAGGACGCGGTGGCCGGCGCTCACGCCCAGCCCAGCGGCGGCAAGTAGTATCCCGTCCATCAGTGTCTGAGCCAGCCGATTTCGCGCGCGCTGGCCGGGCCGACCAGAGTCTGCGACAGGTCGTCGGGCATCTGCTGGCGATCCGGACTCAGCGGCACCCGGCCTGCCATGATTTCGGCCAAGCGCTGCGGGTAGCGCGGCACGCGCAGCGGCTCGGCGTAACCGTCCGGGTAGATGGGCGCGTCGTCGCCGGCGTATTTGTCGCTGGCCCCGAAGGTGTGCAGCAGCTCGTGCGCGGTCACGATCGCGTTCTGGTCATCCTGGGAGTGGGTCGCAAACAGATGCACCACGCCCGTCATCCCGCGCTGCAGGCCGAGGGAGTGGGGCAGCGCCGGCGCCCGGGCCGGATCGTGGTAGAGCAGGAACAGCGCGATCTGCGGCCGCGCCCGGGCAATGGTACCGAGGGCCTGCGCGCGGTAGTAGCGCAGCCGCAGACTCCACACGAGGCGCCCGAACACGCCGGCGTCGGGGTCCAGCACCGGCGGCGCCCGGGCCAGGGCCGGGTACAGCCTGATGTCGATGGGTTCATCGATGGCCACGCCGTAGCGGTGCGCCTCGCGCGCGATAAAATCGCTGACCGGCTGGAGCTGCGGGGGCCCGAGCGCCGCAATGTAGGCCGCCGCCACGGCGCTGCCGTCGGCGCTGACCGGGAACGCGCCGACGCGCACCGTGTGCTCCCAGCTGGTCGCGCGGTGCTGGTCCAGCCAGCTGCCGACGGCCACGAAGAACAGGATCCCGACCAGGATCGCCAGACGTATGTTGCGCCACATGGAGCCGAGCTTTGCCTGGCGCAGAGGTCAGGGCTGCAGCCGCGTGGCCGACCATGGATCGACATCGAAGCCATCGGGCCGCGGCCGGAGGTGGCGCTGCCAGCGTGCGCGGTCGTGGATGCGCGCGCTGCCTTCGACCCACAGTTCCACCGCCTCGGCCCACAGCCGGTACCCTCCCCAGTGCGGCGGGCGGGCGATGTGGAGCCCGGGATCCTGCTGCTGCTCGTCGGCGGGCGCCGGCAGCGCGAGGCGCAGGGCCGCCTTCGCGACCTTGCCCAGCAATTCGGCGCGCGAGGCAATCGGCTCGCTCTGCTGGCTCGCCCAGGCGCCCAGGCGGCTCTGCCAGTTGCGTGTTGCAAAGTACGCATCGCTCTCGGCCGCCGACATTTGCGTGATCGGGCCCTCGACGCGCACCTGTCGGTGCAACGCGTCCCAGTGCAGCACGATCGCGGCGCGCGGATTGTCGTGCAGATCACGGCCCTTGTGCGAGCGGTAATTGGTGTAAAAACTCAGATAGCCCGGGCGCGGCACGATCTCCTTGCACAGCACGACGCGCGCCGACGGGTGCCCCGACGCGTCGGTGGTCGCCAGCACCATCGCGTTGGGATTGGGCTGGACCTTCCTGCTCGTCGCCTCGGCAAGCCAGCTCGCGGCCACTTCCAGCGGCTCGGCCGGCAGCGGGTCGGGCAGGTGTTCGCGGTGCCATTTCATGGCGCGCATGTTACGCCATGCCATCACCGCCCACGAGCGCTGCGGGGAACGGCGCCGGTTGTGGCGCCGGTCACGGCACTTGCCGTGCACAGGCTTTGCCTTTACAAAGAGTGTCGTTCTCCCCATCGGATATCCCGCATGACTCTCGATGAACTGCGCCAGCACCTCAGCGGCCTTGATCGGCGCCTGCTGGAATTGATCGCCGAACGCCAGAGCACCAGCCGCGAAATCGCGCGCGTCAAGCGCGCCACCGGCTACCCGACCCGGGACTACGTGCGCGAGCGCGAAGTGATCCTGGCGGTGCGCGCGGGCGCTGCAGAGCTCGGGGTGCCCGCGGACGCGGCCGAGGCGGTCATGCGGGTGTTGATCCGCTCTTCGCTGACCACCCAGGAGCAGGCCAGCGTCGCCGCGCAGGGCGCCGGCAGCGGACAGCGCGCCCTGGTGATCGGTGGCGCGGGCAAGATCGGCAGCTGGTTCGCGCAGTTCCTCGACTCGCAGGGCTTCGCGGTCGAAATCGCCGATCCGGCCGGCGGCGCGGCGGCGCTCAAGGACTGGCGCAGCAGCCCGCTCGACCAGGATTACATTGTGGTCGCCGCGCCGCTCGGCGCCACCAACGCCATCCTGCGCGAGCTGGCCGAGCGCCGGCCCGCCGGGGTGATCTTCGACGTCGGCTCGCTGAAGACGCCGCTGCGCGGCGGACTCGAAGCGCTGCGCGCGGCGGGCTTGCGCGTGAGTTCGATACACCCCATGTTCGGGCCCAACACGGAGCTGCTTTCCGGCCGCCACGTCGTCTTCATAGACCTCGGGCAGGGCGACGCGCTGGAGCGTACGCGCGCGCTGTTTGCTCCAACCATGGTGGAGCAGGTGGTCATGAGCCTCGATGAACACGACCGCTTGATCGCCTACGTGCTGGGCCTGTCGCACGCGCTGAACATTGCCTTCTTCACCGCTCTGGCGCGCAGCGGCGAGAGCGCGCCGCGACTGGTGCAGATGTCGAGCACCACGTTCGACGCGCAGTTCGACATCGCCAGCGCGGTGGCCGAGGAAAGTGCCGAGCTGTATTTCGAGATTCAGCGCCTCAACGAATACGGCGCGGAATCGCTGGATGCGCTCGCGCAGGCCGTCGACAGCCTGCGCAGCGCGGTCCAGAGTGGGGACCAGGCGCGGTTCAGCGCGCTGATGCACGCCGGTCGCGAGTACACGCAGGGCCGCCAGAGCCTGAGGCAGCGGCGCGCCTAGCGCTGCCGCCGCAGCAGCAGCAGGAACACCGGCGCGCCGATCAGCGCGGTGATCGCCCCGACCGGGAGCTGCCGGGGCGCGGCGATGGTGCGGCTGGCGATGTCGGCCAGGCACAGCAGCGCGCCTCCGCACAGCGCGGCGCCGGGCGCCACCAGCCGGTGGTCGGAAGTCCGCAGTGCCAGCCGGACCAGGTGCGGGGCCACGAGCCCGACGAATCCGACCGGGCCGGCCGCGAGCACCGCGAGCGAGGTGAGCGCCGCGGCGATCACGAACACCACCGGACGCGCGATGCGGGCATCGAGCCCGAGAATGGCGCTGCGCAGCTCGCCCGCGGCGAGCACGTTGAGTGCGCGCCCCCCGACCAGCGAGGCCAACAGGCCGACGCCGGCCGCCGCAAGATCGAACCAGGGATGCTGGGCCCAGCCCAGGTCGCCCGCCAGCCAGAAGACCATGCCGCGCAGCTGGCCGTTGTCGGCAATCGCGAGCAGCACGGAAATCACGGCCCCGCAGGCGCTCGCCAGCACCACGCCGGAAAGCAGCAGCCGGCCCGAATCCCCTCCGCTCCCCAGCCAGTAGACCAGCGCCCCGATGCCGAGCGCGCCGCCGGTCGCGGTCCACTCCAGCCCGCCGAGCGTCAGGCCCGCCAGCATGCCGGCCAGCGCGCCGACGGACGCGCCACCGGAGACGCCGAGCACGAAGGGATCGGCGAGCGGATTGCGAAACAGGGCCTGCAGCAGCACCCCGGCCAGTCCCAGCAGGCTCCCCACGGCGAAGGCGGAAATCGTGCGCGGCAAGCGGATCGTGCGCACGATGGTCGAGGACAATTCATCGCCCCCGCCCGCCAGCGCCGCCAGCGCCTGGTGGAGCGACAGGTGGGCGGAGCCGGCCAGCAGCGATGCCAGCAGGCACACCAGCGCCAGCGCGCCGAGCACCAGCAGGGTCCAGAATTGCGTGGGCCTGATCATATGCGGAGCCTAAGCATCGCCGCCGGTTCATAACAAGACCCAATCGCTTGAGCCGGGGCACCGGGAAAGGTTAAAAGGAACAGATTATGGGCGATGTGATCGACCGTTACGGGTTTCGGGCCAACGTGGGCATCATATTGATGCAGAACGACGGCCGGCTGTTTATCGGCCGGCGCTCGGGCGGCCGGGGCTGGCAGTTTCCACAGGGCGGCATGCTGCGCGGGGAAAAGCCCGAGGAATCGCTGTACCGGGAACTCAACGAGGAGATCGGGCTCGGGCCCGACGACGTCGAGGTCATCGGCCAGACCCGGCGCTGGCTGCGCTATCGACTGCCCGCCCGCTACCAGCGCCGCAATTCCAGGCCACTGTGCATCGGTCAGAAGCAGCGCTGGTTTCTGCTGCGGCTCAGGCGGCCGGACCCGGCCTTTCGCTTCGACGTCACGGGCGCGCCCGAGTTCGACCGCTGGCGCTGGGTCGACTACTGGCAGCCAATCCGCGAAGTCATCTATTTCAAGCGCAGCGTGTATACCCGCGCACTCCACGAGCTGGGCGAGCAAGCGTTCCCGGCGGGCCTGCCGCAGTATCCGGACTGGTGGCGCGACGATTCCAGCCTGCGGGCGCCGGCCCAGGCGAGCGGGGCCTAGGTGCAGATTCCCGGCAAGCTGGTGGTGCGTGCGCATGCGCCCGGGCGGCGCTGGACGATATTGGGATCGGCCCTGCTGCTGGGTGCGGTTGCCCTGTACCTCGCCTTCGAGATGGGACATCAGCAGGCGGGGTTCGACGGTATCCGCGCCGCGCAGCAGCGCACCGCTCTGGAGAACCGCCTGGCCGCGCAGGACCAGACCATCCACGAGCTGCGCGTCCAGCTCGCCGCCGACGCCACCGCGCAGGTGTCCCAGGTGCGCGAGCGCACCGAGCTCGCCCGTACCATCGGAGATCTGCAGGCCGGCCTGGCGCGCGCGCAGCAGGACCTCGAGTTCTATCGGGCCATCGCCAATCCGGCCGCCGCCAACAGTCAGGGGTCGGTGCGCGTCCAGCAGTTCAGGGTGCTGACGGCCGATGCGGCCACGCGCACCTACACGCTGCGATTCGCGCTCAACCGCCCCACGCGCCCGGAGGAAACGACGACCGGCACGCTGGGCGTGATGATCGACGGCGAGCGCGGCGGTGCCGCGGCGAGCCTCACCCTGGCATCGCTTTCGGCGGACAAGTCCAAGCAGCTGGCCTACAGCTTTCGCTATTTCACCAATGTCGAACAGCTGGTCACACTGCCCGCGGACTTCAAGCCCGAGCGCGTTACCATCGAAATCCGCTCCGCGCAGAAGAGTGCGCCGCCTTTCCGCCAGACTTTTGTATGGAACCCCGACGCCACCTAAAAGGGAAGTCATGTTTAACCGCAGCGAAAAATACACCGCCCACGTCGACACTCTGATTGGCCGCTCAGCACGCATTCAGGGCGACGTCGAGTTTTCCGGAGGACTGCACATCGACGGACAGGTGACCGGCAACGTGCGCGTGGTGCCCGGAGGCGCGGCGTCGGTATCGGTCAGTGAACAGGGCCTGATCGAAGGATCGGTCGAGGCGCCGCAGGTCGTGCTTAACGGCACGGTCAACGGCGACATTGTCGCCTCCGAGCGCGTGGTCCTGGGTGCCAAGGCGCGCGTACGCGGAAACGTCAGCTACGGCGTCATCGAAATGGCGCTCGGCGCGGAGATCACCGGACGGCTCATTCCGGCCAGTGCTGCGGCCGCACAAACCGCCTAGATTCAAGGCAGTTCACAGATTGGCGGCGGCTTCTTTGACGGCCGCGGGCGCTGCGCCTACACTGGTGGGCACTATGGACACCGCAGTGCACGAAACCCCCGCGCAGGACGCGCCGCTGGTATTTACCGACGCCGCCGCCCTCAAGGTGGCCGACCTGATCCGCAACGAGGGCAACCCGAAGCTGATGCTGCGGGTCTTCGTCCAGGGTGGGGGCTGCTCGGGCCTGCAATATGGGTTTGAGTTTGACGAGCAGCTGCAGGACGGGGATACCTGCATCGAAAACCAGGGCGTAAAGCTGCTGATCGATCCGATGAGCGTCAACTATCTGGGCGGCGCCGAGATCGACTTCCGCGACGGGCTGGACGGCGCCCAGTTCGTGATCCGCAATCCCAACGCCACCACGACCTGCGGTTGCGGGTCTTCATTTACCACCGCCTGAGCCCCGCGTGAGCCCTCCTGCCCGCGCCGTGCCGGAGGTGCTGGCAGCCGTGGACCTCGGCTCGAACAGTTTTCACCTGGTGGTGGCCCGCTACACGCACGGGCAGCTGGTCGTGATCGACCGGATGCGCGAGATGGTGCGACTCGGCGCCGGGGTCGGCCCGGACGGTCGCCTCGACAAGCAGGTGGCGGCACGGGCGCTGGCCTGCCTGGAGCGTTTCGGGCAGCGCCTGCGCGACATGCACGCGCGCAGCGTGCGCGTGGTCGGCACCAACGCGCTGCGCATTTCCCGCCGCAAGCAGGCCTTCCTCGAGCGCGCCCGCGAAGCCATTGGGCATCCGATCGAGATCGTCTCGGGCATGGAAGAGGCGCGGCTGATCTACTCGGGCGTCGCGCATACGCTCCCGGCCGAACCCGGGCATCGCCTGGTGATCGACATCGGCGGGGGCAGCACCGAGGTCGTGATCGGCGAGGGCTACGAGCCCCAGCTGCTGGCGAGTCTCAACCTGGGCTGCGTGTCACTGAGCCAGCGCCACTTCAGCGACGAGCGCCTCTCGCCCAAACGCTTTGAACGCGCGCAGCTCGCGGCGCGCGTGGAGATCGAGCCGATGCAGACCTCGTTCCTGCAACGCGGCTGGGAGCAGGTCGTCGGCAGTTCCGGCACGGTGCGGGCGATCGGCGATTGCCTGCAGGAACGCAACCCGCAGGTGACGGGCGTCACCGCCGAGGGGCTCGAGTCCCTGCTGGCCGACATGAAGCGCGCCGGGGACTGCCGTGAACTGGGCCTGCACTCGCTGACCGAGGAGCGGCGCCCGGTGTTTCCCGGTGGCGTGGTAATCCTCGCCGAGCTCTTCGACGCGCTCGGCATCGAGCAGCTGCGCATGGCGGACGGCGCGCTGCGCGACGGCCTGCTGTACGACATGATCGGCCGCTTGACCGACGAGGATCCGCGCGAGCGCACCGTGAGCTCGATGCAACGCCGCTACCACGTCGACAACGCGCAGGCCGAACGCGTCGAGGCCACGGCGCTGGCGTTTCTCAAGCAGGTCGCGGAAAGCTGGGACCTCGAGGACGAATACGCCGAACTGGTCCTGAAGTGGGCGGCGCGGCTGCACGAGATCGGACTGGACGTGGCGCACAGCGGTTACCACCGTCACGGCGCGTACCTGCTGGAAAATGCCGACCTGCCCGGCTTCGCGCGCGAGGAGCAGCTGCTGCTCGCCCGTCTGGTCGGCGCGCATCGTCGCAAGCCGATCGTGACCGGGGTGGAGGATCTGATTCCGCCCTGGGACGGGCTGGCGGTCTACCTGATTGCGTTACTGCGGCTCGCGGTGTTGCTGCATCGCGGGCGCAGCACCACGGCGCTGCCGCCGATCGAATTAACGGCGGAAGGCCGGACCCTGGAGCTGCACTTCCCGGCGCGCTGGCTCAAGGACCACGCGCTGTCGGCCGAGGACCTGCACCAGGAAATTGAGCACCTGCGCGAGCTGGGCGTGAAGCTGAGAGTCTATTCCGGGAGCCGGACCGCGGCCGCGTAGGCGTCCAGCAGCTGTTCCTGCACGTCGATGCGCGGCGTGCCGGTTTCGCGCAGGTAGCTGCCGTCGCTCTGCAGCAACCAGGCGTTGCAGCTGTCGGTCAGGTAATACTCCAGATCATCGCGGATGCGGGTGCGCAGCTTCGCCTGGGTGATGGGAAACGCCACCTCGATGCGGCGGAAGAAGTTTCGCTCCATCCAGTCGGCGCTGGCCAGATACAGCTGCGGCCGGCCGTTGTTCTCGAACCAGAAGGCGCGCGAGTGCTCGAGGAACCGGCCGACGATCGAGCGCACCTGGATATTTTCCGAGACCCCCGGCAGCCCGGGTCGGAGTGCGCACACCCCGCGCACGATCAGGTCGATGCGCACGCCGGCGCCGGAAGCCCGATACAGGCACTCGATGATCTGCGGATCGACCAGGGCGTTGAGCTTGGCGATGATGCGGCCGCCCTTGCCGGCGCGGGCGTGCGCGATCTCGCGCTCGATCAGGTCGCGCAGCGCCTCGTGCAGCCGGAAAGGCGACTGCAGGAGCCGCCGCAGGCGCGGCGTCTGCGTCAGGCTGGTAAGTTGCAGGAAGATCTCGTGCACGTCGTTGCCGACAGCCTCGTCGCAGGTGAACAGGCCATAGTCGGTGTAGGTGCGCGCGGTGCCGGGATGATAGTTGCCGGTGCTCAGGTGGCAATAGCGGCGGATGCCGTGCGCCTCGCGGCGCACGATCAGCATCAGCTTGGCGTGGGTCTTGTACCCGACCACGCCGTACATGACGTGCGCTCCGGCTTCCTGCAGCCGCGTCGACAGCTCGATGTTCGCTTCCTCGTCAAAGCGCGCGCGCAGCTCGATGACCACCGTGACGTCCTTGCCCGCCTGCGCCGCCGCCACCAGCGCATCGACGATATGGGACTGATCGCCGGTGCGGTACAGCGTCTGCTTGATCGCCAGCACCATGGGGTCGGCCGCCGCCTGGCGCAGCAGATCCATCACCGGAGTGAAGCTCTGGAACGGATGGTGCAGCAGCACGTCGCGCTGGCGGATGGCATCGAACAAGTCGTAGGCGCCGCTGAATCCATCCGCCAGGCCGGGCGTAAACACGGGATATTTCAGGTCGGGACGCGCCACCATGTCGTAGATGGCCGAGAAGCGGTTCAGGTTGACCGGCCCGGGCACCGAATACCAGTCGAGCGCTCCGAGCGCGAATTGCTGCAGCAGGAAGTCGACCACTTCCTGCGGACAGTTGGCCGCAGTCTCGAGGCGCACGGCCGCGCCGTAGCGGCGGTGGGCGAGCTCGCCCTCGAGCGCGCGGCGCAGGTCGTCGACTTCTTCGTCGTCGATGAACAGGTCGCTGTTGCGCGTCAGCCGGAACTGGTAACAGCCGAGCACCTGCATGCCCGAGAACAGCCGCGGAACGAAGGCCTCGACGATGGTCGAGAGGGCCACCAGCCGCTGGCGGCCGCCCGCCGCGGGCAGTGCCAGGATGCGCGGCAGCGAGCGGGGCGCCTGCACCACGGCCATGTCGCCGTCGCGTCCGAAGGCGTCCTTGCCGGACAGCTTGACGATGAAATTCAGGCTCTTGTTCTGGATGCGCGGAAACGGCCGCGCCGGGTCGAGCCCGAGCGGGCTCAGCACCGGCTCGACCTCGTTGGCGAAGTGGTGTTCGAGCCAGGCGTGGGTGTCGGTGTCCCATTCGGTGCCGGCCAGCAGCTCGATGCCCTCGGCATACAGGTCGCCCAGCAGCTCGTCGTTGAGCGCCCGGTATTGGTCGGCGATCAGTCGCGAGGCGCGCGCATGGATGGCCGACAACTGCTCGGCGATGCTGAGCGTGTCGGGCGCGGTCTGCGTGGAGCCCAGTTCCAGCAACTGTTTCAGGCCGGATACGCGGATCTCGAAGAATTCGTCCAGGTTGGAGGAGCAGATGCACAGGAACCGCAGGCGCTCGAGCAGCGGCACGCGCGGGTCCTGGGCCTGCGCCAGCACCCGGGCGTTGAACTCCAGTGCCGCCAGTTCACGGTTGATGAAGTTCTGCGGCGCGTGCAGGGGCGGTTGATCCAAGTGCGAAACGCTCACTCGACGGCTAGAGGCGGCCATTGTAAGGGCGGAGCGCGTTACAGCGGTGTTAAGGCCGCCCAAAAACCCACAAATTCGCGGAAAACCGGGGGGATGGGGCCGTGCGCGCCCGGGGCCGGAGGGCCTGGGACCGGGCTTCCGGGAGCCTCCGGGCCGGAGGGCACACGGAACCCGCCTCCAGCGCAGTCCTGCTAAAGTCGTGGCCAGGCGCGCCTGCTGACGGTGCGCGATAGGGGCGGGCGTGGGTTCCAAGTCGAAGATTAGCGTACCGGTGACCGAGCAGCTCATCGAGCTGCAGCGCGGCGCCTCCGAGGTGCTGACCCTTCCGGAGCTCGAGCGCAAGCTCGCGCGCGGGGTGCCGCTGCACATCAAGGCGGGCTTCGACCCGACCGCGCCCGATCTGCACCTCGGCCACACCGTGCTCATCAACAAGCTGCGGCAATTCCAGCAGTTCGGCCACCAGGTCACTTTTCTGATCGGTGACTTCACCGGGATGATTGGCGACCCGACCGGACGCAACGCGACGCGTCCGCGCCTCACGCCGGAGGAGATCCAGGCCAACGCGCGCACCTACGAGCAGCAGATCTTCAAGATCCTCGATCCGCAGGCCACCCGGATCGACTTCAACTCGCGCTGGTTCGGAACCATGAACGCCGCCGGCCTGATCGAGATTGCCGCGCGCCATACGGTCGCGCGCATGCTGGAGCGCGACGACTTCAGCAAGCGCTTCAGGAACAACCAGCCGATCGCGCTGCATGAATTCCTGTATCCGCTGGTGCAGGGCTACGACTCGGTGGCGATGCGCGCCGACGTCGAGCTCGGCGGCACCGACCAGAAGTTCAACCTGCTGGTGGGCCGGCAACTGCAGGAGCAATACGGGCAGGAGCCGCAGGTGGTGCTCACCATGCCGCTGCTCGAGGGACTCGACGGCGTCAACAAGATGTCGAAGTCGCTCGGCAATTTCATCGGCATCACCGACGCCGCGGATGACATGTTCGGCAAGCTGATGAGCATTTCCGATCAGCTCATGTGGCGCTACTTCGAGCTGCTGTCGTTTCGCCCGCTGGGCGAGGTCGAGGCGCTGCGCGCCTCGATTGCCGCCGGCCGCAATCCGCGCGACGTGAAGTTCGAGCTGGCGCGCGAACTGGTGGCGCGCTTTCATGACCGCGCCGCCGCGGAGCGGGCGCAGCAGAATTTCACCAGCCGCTTTGCCGACAAGACCCTGCCCACGGACCTGCCCGAGGTGACGCTTTATTGCAGTGCGGGAGAAGACGGCCTGGCCCTGGTGGTGGCGCTCACCAGCGGCGGCGTGGAACTCGCCTCGAGCCGCAGCGAGGCGCGCCGCAAGGTGGCCGAGGGGGCGGTACGGATCGACGGGGAGAAGGCCTCCGACCCCCAGCTGCGGCTGGCGGCCGGGGCGGCCTACACCCTGCAGCTGGGCCCGCGGCGCTTTGCGCGCGTCGCAGTAAGAAAAACACAGTAAAAACAGCAAGATAACCACGGGACGGGGTTATTTGTTGCAAAGCGTTGACAGGGCGCGCCCCGGCCCTATAATGCGCGCCCTCAGCAGATAGCGCACCGCGGGCCCCGCGGCGGCGCATCAGCGTTTGTCCGTTATGTTGACGGGGAGAGCCGCAGGGCTATACTCCTCGGCCCTTTCTTCGGCCCTTGTGACCGAAGTGCTGTTTAAAAATTTGGCAGGTAATTTGTGTGGGAACTCGCGTCGATTGTATTCTTTTGAATGCAGATGACCTGAGTGACCAAGAGTCCAGCGATGGGCCTTTGATTCACTCTTTTTGTTGAAAGCTCATAGCTATCAAGTGAAGAGTTTGATCCTGGCTCAGATTGAACGCTGGCGGCGTGCTTAACACATGCAAGTCGAGCGGTAACAGGCGTAGCAATACGTGCTGACGAGCGGCGAACGGGTGAGTAATGCTTCGGAATCTGCCTAGTAGTGGGGAATAACCAGTCGAAAGACTGGCTAATGCCGCATACGACCTTTTTTCGTATTGGAAATTGGTGAAAGCGGGGGATCGTAAGACCTCGCGCTAATAGATGAGCCGAAGTCGGATTAGCTAGTTGGTGAGGTAACGGCTCACCAAGGCGACAATCCGTAGCTGGTCTGAGAGGACGACCAGCCACACTGGGACTGAGACACGGCCCAGACTCCTACGGGAGGCAGCAGTGGGGAATATTGGACAATGGGGGCAACCCTGATCCAGCGACGCCGCGTGTGTGAAGAAGGCCTGCGGGTTGTAAAGCACTTTTAGTGGGGACAAAAAGCTACGGGCTAATACCCTGTGGTCTTGATTTAACCCAAAGAAAAAGCACCGGCTAACTCTGTGCCAGCAGCCGCGGTAATACAGAGGGTGCGAGCGTTAATCGGAATTACTGGGCGTAAAGCGTGCGTAGACGGTTTCGTAAGTCGGGTGTGAAATCCCCGGGCTCAACCTGGGAATTGCATTCGAAACTGCGAGGCTAGGGTACGGAAGAGGGAAGCGGAATTTCTGGTGTAGCGGTGAAATGCGTAGATATCAGAAGGAACATCAGTGGCGAAAGCGGCTTCCTGGTCCAGTACCGACGTTCAGGCACGAAAGCGTGGGGAGCAAACAGGATTAGATACCCTGGTAGTCCACGCCTTAAACGATGAGAACTAGACGTTGAGAGGGTTAGCCTCCCAGTGTCGCAGCTAACGCGCTAAGTTCTCCGCCTGGGGAGTACGGCCGCAAGGTTGAAACTCAAAGGAATTGACGGGGACCCGCACAAGCGGTGGAGCATGTGGTTTAATTCGATGCAACGCGAAGAACCTTACCTGGCCTTGACATCCATGGAATTCTGCAGAGATGTAGAAGTGCCTTCGGGAACCATGAGACAGGTGCTGCATGGCTGTCGTCAGCTCGTGTCGTGAGATGTTGGGTTAAGTCCCGCAACGAGCGCAACCCTTGTCCTTAGTTGCCATCATTCAGTTGGGAACTCTAAGGAGACCGCCGGTGACAAACCGGAGGAAGGTGGGGATGACGTCAAGTCATCATGGCCTTTATGGCCAGGGCTACACACGTGCTACAATGGCAGGTACAGAGGGAAGCCAACGCGCGAGCGGGAGCCAATCCCAGAAAGCCTGTCGTAGTCCGGATCGGAGTCTGCAACTCGACTCTGTGAAGTTGGAATCGCTAGTAATCGCAGATCAGCATTGCTGCGGTGAATACGTTCCCGGGTCTTGTACACACCGCCCGTCACACCATGGGAGTTTACTGCACCAGAAGCAGGTAGCCTAACCGCAAGGATGGCGCCTACCACGGTGTGGTCGATGACTGGGGTGAAGTCGTAACAAGGTAGCCGTACGGGAACGTGCGGCTGGATCACCTCCTTTAAGAGAAACGCGTTCAACGGAAGAAGTTGGCGCGAGTTCCCATCACAAGTTACCTGCCTAATAGCCTTTGATAGGTAGCGGCCTTTATAGCTCCCTGGAATGCGCCCAATTAATTGGATAGGCTGCAGCACCGCGTTGGGTCTGTAGCTCAGTTAGTTAGAGCGCACCCCTGATAAGGGTGAGGTCGGGGGTGCAACTCCTCCCAGACCCACCAACCAATGTCGGGGCCATAGCTCAGCTGGGAGAGCGCCTGCTTTGCAAGCAGGAGGTCACCGGTTCGATCCCGGTTGGCTCCACCAGCTCCAGTGCCGTTACCTGCCAGAGCGAAAAGTTTGAGTTGCACGGCCTATGAGACCGTGTCGCTCTTTAACAATCCGGAAGATTCTTTTGATAGACGCAATTTTCAAGCGAGATTGTTTATTTTAGAAATCTCTTGAGAATGTCGCGTTCGCATAAATGTGAGAAATCAGCTCCATATCCCCAAACTCCTTGGGGTTATATGGTCAAGTGAATAAGCGCATATGGTGGATGCCTAGGCGGTAGAAGGCGATGAAGGACGTGGTAGCCTGCGATAAGCGTCGGGGAGCTGGCAAACAAGCTTCGATCCGGCGATGTCCGAATGGGGAAACCCAGAGCGTAAGCTCTATTTCACACTGAATTCATAGGTGTGAAAAGCGAACCCGGTGAATTGAAACATCTCAGTAACCGGAGGAATAGAAATCAACCGAGATTCCCTTAGTAGTGGCGAGCGAAAGGGGAACAGCCCAGTTGTGGTAATCCGACGAGGTCTAGTGGAACAGTCTGGAAAGTCTGGCCAAAGAAGGTGATAGCCCTGTAGACGAAAGACCAAGTTGGTGAGCAACGAAGAGTAGGACGGGACACGTGCAATCCTGTTTGAACATGGGGGGACCATCCTCCAAGGCTAAATACTCTCTACCGACCGATAGTGAACCAGTACCGTGAGGGAAAGGCGAAAAGAACCGCGGTGAGCGGAGTGAAATAGAACCTGAAACCGTATGCGTACAAGCAGTCGGAGCCCCGCAAGGGGTGACGGCGTACCTTTTGTATAATGGGTCAGCGAGTTATTTTCAGTGGCAAGGCTAACCGAATAGGGGAGCCGTAGGGAAACCGAGTCTTAATAGGGCGCCACAGTCGCTGGGAATAGACCCGAAGCCAGTCGATCTATCCATGGCCAGGATGAAGATCAGGTAACACTGATTGGAGGTCCGAACGAACCACTGTTGCAATAGTGCGTCGATGAGCTGTGGATAGGAGTGAAAGGCTAATCAAGGCTGGCGATAGCTGGTTCTCCCCGAAAGCTATTTAGGTAGTGCCTCGGTTATTACTCGAGGGGGTAGAGCACTGTTTAGAGACGGGGGCCATCTCGGCCTACCAACTCTATGCAAACTCCGAATACCTCGAAGTACAGACCGGGAGACACACGGCGGGTGCTAACGTCCGTCGTGAAGAGGGCAACAACCCAGACCATCAGCTAAGGTCCCAAAATTTCGGCTAAGTGGTAAACGATGTGGAAAGTCATAGACAGCCAGGAGGTTGGCTTAGAAGCAGCCATCCTTTAAAGAAAGCGTAATAGCTCACTGGTCAAGTCGGTCCGCGCGGAAGATTTAACGGGGCTCAAGCCGAGTACCGAAGCTATGGGTGTGCAGCAATGCACGCGGTAGGGGAGCGTTCTCTACGCCTGTGAAGGTGTGCTGTGAGGCATGCTGGAGGTATGAGAAGTGCGAATGCTGACATGAGTAACGTTAAAGCGGGTGAAAAACCCGCTCGCCGTAAACCCAAGGTTTCCTGAGCCACGTTAATCGGCTGAGGGTGAGTCGGTTCCTAAGGCGAGACCGAAAGGTGTAGTCGATGGAAAGCAGGTTAATATTCCTGCACCAGAACCACTGCGATGGGGTGACGGAGAAGGCTAGATCAGCGGCAGTCCTGCCGTTCAAGGTCGTAGGGGGTATCTCTCGGCAAATCCGGAGGTACGCTATCCCCAAGAACTGAGTACTAGAGGACTTCGGTCTTCGAAGTGATTGATGCCACGCTCCCGGGAAAAGCCTCTAAGCTTCAGGTGAATTCTGACCGTACCGTAAACCGACACTGGTGGGTGGGGAGATAATCTCCCAAGGCGCTTGAGAGAACTCTGGTTAAGGAACTCTGCAAATTGATACCGTAACTTCGGAAGAAGGTATGCCTACAGAGGTGATTGGACTTGCTCCATGAGCTTCCGTAGGTCGCAGGTAATTGGTGGCTGCGACTGTTTACCAAAAACACAGGACTCTGCTAACACGCAAGTGGATGTATAGGGTCTGACGCCTGCCCGGTGCCGGAAGGTTAATTGATGGGGTCAGCCGCAAGGCAAAGCTCCTGATCGAAGCCCCGGTAAACGGCGGCCGTAACTATAGGAAGGCAATTGGTAACAGTTAAAGCTGCAGAGTTAGAGTGAGTAGGACTGATCGTTGTAGTTACGTAAATAAACTTGGCCATATGCTGGAAACCCCGAGCATCCTTCAGTACTCGCAGCGCAAGCTGCAGTGACAATCTGTAAGGCGCGGGCAATCAGCAGGAAAGACCGGCAATCGCCGGAATCCTCAGAGACTAAACGCCAGGCTCTCTTTTCGGAGAGATGAGATAGTCCGATCTGCATGGCGACATGCAGGAGTAATGTGCAATGCATTACTCCGCAAACACGCCTGAAACGCGTGTTGGTGTAACAACTAGAACGGTCCTAAGGTAGCGAAATTCCTTGTCGGGTAAGTAACATTGCCCGGGACGGTGGCAACACCGTTGCATTTAACCGGCTCAAATCGGTGGAACCCACACGGCGCGACATGCAGGTGCGCCACGGGCAATACCGAGGGTAAGATTCGCAGTGCAAGTTCGAATCCCCGTAACGACTCAGGGGTTGACGATCCCTGGATGGCCGAAAGGCCATAACACGCCGGCCCTGATCTTTGCCTATGGATATGGATTCTTATATCTCGGGATTTCGTAGACGGTGAAGGCTGCTTTTCGTGCGTTTCGTTCCAACCCGAGCAAGCGACATCGCTTCGGGTGGGAGGTGTCAGACCGAGTTTCTCGGTGAGCCAGAACGCTGATAGAGCTGAGCTGCTCTACGTGATCCAGGAGAAATGTGGGAGTGCGGATCCATCACGGCCGGATCGATCAGACAAGACCATCTAAGTATCGAAGTTCGAGAATAGTCGGAGGATCTTGCGTAGCGAAAGTGCATACCACATTTCCGAGCGATATCCTCTGATGTCACTTCCAAGCAAGCTCGATTCTCGTCAATTTTCGAAACGATCTGCGAATCGGTAATCGAACGAAGCGCATCTCAGAACTCGACGGGTTTTGAGGATCAGATCGTCGTGAAACTGAGCGCATGGAAGATCGAATCCATCGGGCAAAGCGAAACGCCGATATTCGTCGGCGAACGAGATACTGCTCAACTCGTTCCGCGATCAGGTGAACGTATAGTCTATGCCACGGGAAACTGTGGAAGTTCCATGAAGTTCCGACCTGCACGAATGGCGTAACGCTGGCCACACTGTCTCGACCAGAGACTCAGTGAAGTTGAAATCGCTGTGAAGATGCGGCGTAGCTGCGGAAAGACGGAAAGACCCCGTGAACCTTTACTATAGCTTTACACTGAACTTTGACCTTGTTTGTGTAGGATAGGTGGGACCCTTTGAAGCGGAGGCGCTAGCTTTCGTGGAGGGAACGTTGAAATACCACCCTGATAAGTTCGGAGTTCTAACCTTGACCCGTAATCCGGGTCGGGAACACTGTATGGTGGGTAGTTTGACTGGGGCGGTCTCCTCCCAAAGAGTAACGGAGGAGTGCAAAGGTACGCTCAGCGCGGTCGGTCATCGCGCACAGAGTGCAATGGCATAAGCGTGCTTAACTGCGAGACGTACATGTCGAGCAGGTGCGAAAGCAGGTCATAGTGATCCGGTGGTTCTGTATGGAAGGGCCATCGCTCAACGGATAAAAGGTACTCCGGGGATAACAGGCTTATTCCTCCCAAGAGTCCACATCGACGGAGGAGTTTGGCACCTCGATGTCGGCTCATCACATCCTGGGGCTGTAGCAGGTCCCAAGGGTTCGGCTGTTCGCCGATTAAAGTGGTACGCGAGCTGGGTTCAAAACGTAAGTAACACTGCGTTGCCGGGAAGCAATTCCCTGATAAATTTAACTGGCTCATATCGGTGAAACCCTCCTGAAGTTTAAAACTGGCTTCAAAGGGCAATACCGAGGGAAGGCTGGTGTTGATGTCGATACAACCCTTGCGTTGATAGGTTGTAAAGACACGATACGACGTTCATTCGTCGGATCAGGTCGGCATCATGCCCCTGTAGAGACTGATCCATTATGGAGAGAGTCGCTGAGACGAGCAGCGGCTAAGACGCCAGTCCCCTCATTGCAAGTTGAGGGTGAAGGTATAGTCCATGCCACCCGAAATGGTGGAATGACATGCGTGAGACAGTTTGGTCCCTATCTTCCGTAGCCGTTGGAGATTTGAGGGTGAGCTGTCCTTAGTACGAGAGGACCGGGATGGACGCACCACTGGTGTTCCGGTTGTCACGATAGTGGCACTGCCGGGTAGCTATGTGCGGACGGGATAACCGCTGAAAGCATCTAAGCGGGAAGCCCCCCCCAAGACTAGATCTCCCTGGGAACTCGATTCCCCTAAAGGGCCCACGTAGACTACGTGGTTGATAGGCCGGGTGTGTAAGGTCAGTAATGACTTCAGCTAACCGGTACTAATTGCCCGTGAGACTTGACCATATAACCTCAAGCAGTTTGGCTTCCGAGCCAGGCGCGCGAGGCAGACTGATGCAAGAGATGGAGCGATCCATCACATTGATGAACGCGACAAGCGTCGACTCCTAAGAATCTTCCGGTTTCGCCTGGCGGCTATAGCGAGCAGGAACCACCCGATCCCATTTCGAACTCGGAAGTGAAAATGTTCTGCGCCGATGGTCGTGTGGCAGTTGCCATGCCAGAGTAGGTCACCGCCAGGCTTCTCATAGGACAGGGCCCCGACGCTTCACCGCGTCGGGGCTTTTGTCTTTTTGGGGGGACAGCGCGTCATGGACTCAGTCGAAGTCTGCATCGTGGGCGGCGGCATGGCAGGGGCTTCGGTGGCCTTCCACCTTGCGCCACACGCGCGCGTCACCTTGCTCGAGCGCGAGCCGCACGTCGCCTACCACAGCACCGGGCGCTCGGCAGCACTCTACGCACCCAACTACTGCAGCGCACTCATCCGCCGGCTGACGCTGGCCGCCCGCGCGTTCCTGGATGCGCCGCCCGCGGGCTTTGCGGCCGTGCCGCTGCTGCACGAACGCCGCTTCCTGCTGATCGGCAAGGAAGCGCAACTTGCGGCCCGCGAGCAATACGAAACCGAGGCCCATGCCGCGGGGCTGGAAACCATGCGCCTCACGACGCAGGCGGCGCGCGAGCTCGTGCCGGTATTGCGCCCCGGCAGCTACGATGGGCGCTGCTCGATCCGAACGCCTGGGACATCGATGTCGATGCGCTGCTGCAGGGCTTCCTGCGTGGCGCGCGCGCCACGGGGCCACCGTTCACACCTCGCAGGAAGCCGTCACGATCCGCGCGAAGGCGCGCGTGGCGCGATCAGCGGACCGGACTTCGAACTGCGGGCCCACGTGCTGTCAACGCGCCGGCGCCTGGGCCGACGAACTTGCCGGCCGGCGGGCATTGCGCCGCTCCGGCTGGTGCCGCACCGACGCACTGCCTTCATCTTCGATCCGCCGGAAAATCGTCGCACGGCACTGGCCGATGATCACCGACGCCGAGGCTGTTCTATTTCAAGCCCGACGCTGGCCGCCTGCTCGGCTCGCTCTCCGAGGAAGTGCCCTCGCCCCGTCGACGCGCAACCGGAGATCTCGACGTGCCGTGCGTCGATCGCATCGAGCGTCGTCGATTTCTCCGTGCGCGCGTGCTCCGCTCCTGGACCGGCTGCGCGTGTTCGCGCCCGATCGCGAGCCGTTCGGGCTTCGAGCCCGGAGCACCCGGCTTCTATTGGCACGCCGGACTGGGCGGCTATGGCATCCAACCGCGCCCGCGCTCGGCGCCTTTGCCGCGGCGTCCATCTTGCCCGATCTCCGCCTCCTCCCTTGGGCGCTGTTCGATCCGTACGCCTGGGACCTCGACGTCGATGCGCTCCTGCAGGGGTTCCTGCGCGGCGCGCGCGCCCACGGCGCCACGGTGCACACCTCGCAGGAAGCCGTCGCGATAGCGCGCGACGGCGCGGGCTGGCGAGTCAGCGGGAACGGCTTCGACCTGCGGGCCGATGTGGTGGTCAATGCCGCCGGCGCCTGGGCCGATGAGTTTGCCGGCCGGGCGGGCATCGCGCCCCTGGGGCTGGTGCCGCACCGGCGCACGGCCTTCATCTTCGATCCACCGCAGGACATCTCAGTTGCACGCTGGCCCATGGTCACCGAGGCCGAAGGTCAATTTTATTTTAAGCCCGACGCCGGCTCTCTGCTGGGCTCGCTCGCCGAGGAGGTGCCCTCGCCACCGGTTGATGCGCTACCCGAAGATCTGGACGTGGCCACTGCCGTGGATCGAATTGAGCAAGTGATCGATTTTTCCGTGACGCGAGTGCGTCGCTCATGGACCGGATTGCGCGTGTTCGCGGCCGATCGCGAGCCCGTTTCCGGCTTCGAGCCCGGGGCAGACGGGTATTACTGGCACGCCGGCCTGGGAGGCTACGGCATCCAGACCGCGCCGGCGCTCGGCGCGTACGCGGCGGCGACGGTGCTGGGCCGCAAACCGCCCGCTGCGCTGCTCGAATGTGGCGTCGATCCTGCGCAGCTGCAGGTGCAACGCCTGCGCCGCTGAGCCGTTCAATGCGTGTCTTCAGGGGACTCCGCTTCAGAGCCAAAAGGGGATTTGGTTGTAGGCCAGCCCCGACAGAGAGATAGCCATCGTGCTGACGGCGAGGTGCGGCGGGCTCCCTCATAGTTCTGGCGCTGAAATAAAAATGCGATTGGAACTGGTCTAAATTCGGACCAGCGAAGTGGTGACGCGATGACAGTGGCCATTGGACCGGTATTACTGCTGCTGGCAAGCATCCTGCTCGGTTCCGTCCTGCTGCTCGCAGCCTTTGGAATTCTCTTATTGATCAGGCGCCAGCAGCGGCAGTCACGGGATGAGTCGGAGCGCCTCTGGGAGCGGGATCCACCCGAGATCGGGGGCCCGCGCGGCACTTCCATTGTGGCCTCAGGAAAGTAAGCGACACCAGCCCGAACGGGTGTTGCATTCAAGACCATGATCCAGCCGCCACTGCATCGGCCGGGCAGCGCCAGCGAGATCCTGGAGTGGTTCGATTCGGAGCCGTCCCGGATCCTCTCGAGCTGCTGCCTGTTTCTCGACGTCGACGGAACGCTCATCGAGTTCAGGGCCGACCCGACTAAGGCGCTCGCCGACTCCGAACTCATCACGCTGCTGCAGTGCGCCCAGGCCAAGTTTGCCGGGGCGTTGGCGCTGGTAAGCGGCCGCCTGCTGGCAACGCTGGATGGCATGCTGAGCCCGTTGCGCCTGCCAGCCTCGGGCCTGTATGGCCTGGAGCGCCGCGATCCCAGCGGCCTCGTGCACCGGAAAGGCGCCAGTGGCGAGGCGCTCGATGCCGCGCGCAAGAGCATCGTCGAGTTCGCGGCGGATCACCGCGGGCTGATCGCCGAGGACAAAGGCACGGCGATCGCCCTGCACTATCGCGGGGCTCCGGCTCTCGGCGCGGAGTGCCGGCGCGTCGTCTACGCGGCGGCGCGGGGGCTTTGGCCGCAATTCCAGGTGATCGAGGGTTCGATGGTCGTGGAGATCGTTCCCGCCGGTACCAGCAAGGCGACAGCCATCGAGGAATTCATGCGCGAGCCGCCGTTTGCGGCCCGGATCCCGATTGCCCTCGGCGACGACTACTCCGATTGCGACGCTTTTACGGCGGTGCATCGGCACGGAGGGCTGGCCCTGGCCGTGGGCCATCGAATCTACGGCGATCACTGCCTGGACGATTGCCAGGCCGCGCGCCGCTGGCTGTCGAGGCTGCTCGGGTTGAGTCCCCAATGACCCCCGATGCCGCGCGTCCCTCGCTCAATCTGGCAGTCGTAGGCAACTGCCAGGTGGCAGCCCTGTTGGATGCGCTCGGCCGCATGGTCTGGGCCTGCATGCCGCGTCCGGATTCCGACCCCACATTTTGCAGCCTGCTGGACCCTGAGGGTGGCGACGCCAAAGGCGGGGTGTTCGCGATTGAACTGCTGGACGCCGTCGGCCAGCAGCAGAACTACCTCCCCAATACCGCCGTGGTCGAGACGCTGGTGGACGACGCAGCGGGCAATCAGCTGCGGCTAACGGATTTCTGTCCGCGCTTCCGCGAACGTGGCCGCGTGTTCAAGCCCATGATGTACATCCGCATTGCGGAGCCGTTGCGCGGTCGGCCGCGCATCCGGATGCGATTCAAGCCTGTCAACGACTTCGGCTCACGCCCCTCCGAGCTGACCATCGGCAGTCATCACCTGCGGGTGGTGGCGGCCGACGTGGTATGCCGTCTGACGACTGACGCTTCGCTCACGGCGCTGGTGGAAGAACAGGCCGTCATCTTGGACCGGCCTCTCGCATTCATCCTGGGGCCCGACGAGCCGGTCGACGAGGCACCGCTGGCCCTGGCGCATCACTTGCTGGAGCAGACCGCGGACTACTGGCAGGAATGGGTACGCAGTCTCGCCATACCGGTCGACTGGCAGGCGGCGGTGATCCGCGCGGCCATAACGCTCAAGCTCTGCACCTACGAGGACTCGGGAGCCGTGTTGGCGGCGCTCACGACCTCGATTCCCGAGTCCGCCGGTTCGGGGCGCAATTGGGATTACAGGTACTGCTGGCTACGCGACAGCTTCTTCGTCATACAGGCGCTCAACCGTCTTGGTGCAACCCGGACCATGGAGGGCTTCCTCCACTACCTCAACAACGTCATTGCGCAGTCCCCGAGCGGTGCCTTGAGCCCTGCCTACAGCATCTCCGGAGACTCGCACGGCAAGGAATTGCCGGTTCCGGCGCTGCAGGGCTACCGTGGCATGGGACCTGTGCGCGTTGGCAATCTGGCCCTGCAGCAGAGGCAACACGACGTGTACGGCGCCGTGATCATGGCGACCAGCCAGTTCTTCTACGACGCGCGCCTGATCTCGCCGGGAGATGCGGCATTCTTTGCCCGCCTGGAGGCGCTCGGAGCGCAGGCGGTGGCCTTCTTTGAGCAGCCCGACGCCGGGCCCTGGGAGTTTCGTGGTGTCGAGCGGATCCACACCTATTCGGCCTGCATGAGCTGGGCGGCGTGTGACCGGCTCGCAAGAATTGCCGGTCACCTCAGGCTGAACGACCGGGCCGAACACTGGCAGGCACTCGCCTCGCGGATGAAGGATCGCATCCTGGAGCAGGCGTGGAGCAGCACCGGCAATTCCCTGGTGGATCATTTCGGCGGGCAGGATCTGGACGCCACCGCGCTCCTGTTCCCAGAGCTGGGATTGCTGAGTGCTACGGATCCACGCTTCGTGGCCACGGTGGCACGAATCGAGCGCGAGTTGTGCCACGGCGACTATGTGTTCCGCTATCGCCATGCCGACGACTTTGGCGTCCCGCGCAACGCCTTTACCGTCTGTTCATTCTGGTACGTCAACGCGCTGGCGCGCCTGGGGCGGACCGGCGAAGCCCGTGAGGCCTTCGAGCGGTTGCTGACACGGCGCAATCACCTGGGTATGTTCTCGGAGGACATTGATCCGGCCACCCATGAGCAATGGGGCAACTATCCGCAGACCTACAGCATGGTGGGAATCATCTCAAGCGCCCTGCGACTCAGCCGCCCGTGGGAGGAAGTCGTATAGGCGCGGCGCTGTGCGCGGTCGCGGCCACGAACTTAGACAGGCTTGGATCCAGGAATCGGCACCGCAATGTTTCGAAACTCAATCATACGGTTATTCCTGGCTCTGGCGGCCGCGGCCGCCGTGGTCACCTACTTTGGCGTTCCCTACATCAGCGACGCGCTCTCCGCAGGATACCGCGCGCAGGCCGAGCATCGTGCCAACAAGCTGCTGCACGGCAGCGAAGCTCAGTTGCGCGATTTTGTGGAACGCCACGACCGCGACGGTCTGCGCTCCTTCCTGGAGCTGACGGTCGCCGCACATTCCTGGCTGCAAAGCGTGGTGCTGTGCCGGGCCGACGGCACGGTCATCAGCCAGAGCGACCACACGCCGACCGACCTGGTGTGCCGGCCGGAATACCATGCGCGCGATGACTCCAGTCGATTGACGCAGACCACCGCGGGACGGCTGCAGATCTCAGACTACGAGATCACGGCGAGCGGCCGTGCGCCTTTCAGAGCGGTCGTGGTGCAGGACCTGGGTTTCGCCGACTGGAACCAATCCGGCTGGCGCGGCTTTGTAGTCGCGTTTGTGGGCCTGTCGGCGCTCGGCCTGGCATTGCTGGTGTCATTCGTGATCTGGTGGCTGCTGCGGCGCTGGGCGACGCTGCTGCTCAGCGACATCCGGAGCGGCCGGCTGCTGGACGACGCAAGATCGCCCGGAGTCAGCTGGCCCATCCTGTCGCAGGTGCGCCGCATTCTGCGTGACGCCGAGGAGAAGCAGCGCCTCGAAATCGATTATCGTGAAAACTGGACTCCGCAGGCGCTGCGGCAGGTCGTGGAGAAGCAGCTGGAATCCAGCCAGGTCATTACGGTATCCAACCGCCAGCCGTACAGCCACATCCGCGATGCGGAAGACCGAGTCCACGTCCAGGTCCCCGCGAGCGGCATGGTGACGGCGCTCGAGCCGATCATGCGCGCGTGCTCCGGGGTGTGGATCGCGCACGGCAGCGGCAGCGCAGACCGAAGCGTGGTGGACTCACAGGACCGGGTTGCGGTGCCGCCCGATGACCCCAGCTACACGCTGCGGCGTGTCTGGCTGTCATCCGAGGAAGAAGAGGGCTACTACTTCGGATTTTCAAACGAAGGCATGTGGCCGCTGTGCCATCAGGCCTACGTGCGCCCGGCGTTTCGGGACGCCGACTGGCATTGCTACCAGGCCGTCAACCGTAAATTTGCCGACGCGGTCGTCCAGGAGGCCGAGTCGACCAATCCGGTGGTGCTGATCCAGGATTTCCATTTTGCGCTGCTCCCGCAGCTGCTGCGACAGCGCCTCCCCCGCGCCACGATCGGGCTGTTCTGGCACGTGCCCTGGCCCAACGCCGAGACCTTTGGCGTCTGCCCATGGCAGCGTGAACTGTTGACCTGCATGCTGCAGGCGGACGTGCTGGGCTTCCATACGCTCTACCACTGCCACAACCTGCTCGACACCGTGGATCGCGCGATCGAATGCAAGATCGATCGCGAGCACATGACCGTGACTCTGCAGGGGCACGTGTGTCACGTGGCGGCCTACCCGATCTCGATCGAGTGGCCGCCGCGCTGGCTGCGCGGGCTGCCCGAGTTCGCGGTCACCCGCGCGCAGATCCGTCAGCAGTTCGGGATTGGCGAGTCGGTGTGCCTGGGAGTCGGGGTCGAGCGCTGGGACTTCACCAAGGGAATCGTGGAGCGCTGCCAGGCGCTGGAGGCCTACCTCGATCTCTACCCTAACGAGCAGGGGCGGGTGACGCTGCTGCAGGTCGCCGAACCCTCCAGGAGCAAGCTGCCGGCGTACCGGGCCGTGCAGGAGCGCACGGTGCAGGAAGTGGAACGGATCAATGCGCGCTTCCAGACCGCCTCCTGGCGCCCGCTCGTTTTGGTGCCGGCCCACCAGGACCCGCGGCGCGTGTTCGAAATGTACCGCGCCGCCGACTTCTGCATGGTCACCAGCCTGCACGACGGCATGAACCTGGTGGCCAAGGAATTTGTGGCGGCACGAGATGACGAGGACGGCGTGCTCATCCTCAGTACCTTTACCGGCGCGGCGCGCGAACTGGTCGAGGCATTGCTCGTCAACCCGTTCAACGTCTCCGAGACGGCGGCCGCCATAGCCGAGGCCATAAGGATGCCTCGCGACCAGCGTCGCCAGCGCATGCGCCTGATGCGCCAGACGGTCAGGGAGAATAACGTCTACCGCTGGGCCGGTCGCATGCTCGTGGACATTGCCCGGATTCGCCAGCGCCAGTCGATAGGTACCCGTGCTTAGTGCGCCTATAATCTGCAGGCCCGCGGGTGCCGATCCGGGCAGCCATAGGATCACGCCGTGTCAAAGATCTTGATTGCTGACGATCATGCCATGGTGCGGGCCGGGATCCGCCAGTACCTCGAGGCCGAAACCAGCGTCCAGGAGGTCGGCGAGGCCGCCAGCGGACGCGATACGCTGGATCAGCTGCAAACGCGACACTGGGACCTGGTGCTGCTCGATATCTTCATGCCGGATCAGAGCGGCCTGGACATTCTGCGGCACATTCAGAACGACTATCCGAAGGTGCGGGTACTCATCTTGAGCGGGCTGCCCGAAAAGCAGTATGCGGTGAGCGTGCTGCGCGCCGGTGCCAGCGGCTATCTGCCGAAGGAAAGTGCGCCAGAGGAGCTGATCAAAGCGGTGCACACGGTACTGGCCGGGCGGCGCTATGTCAGTGCCGAGGTGGCGGAGCTGTTGGTGGCGGGCATGGACAAGGAGCCGGGCAGTCAGCAACACGAACGGCTCTCCTCGCGCGAGTTCCAGGTACTGAGCAAACTGGCGGCCGGCCGCGCGGTATCGCAGATCGCCGGGGAATTGCAGCTCAGCGTCAAGACCGTGAGCACCTACCGAAGCCGCGTCCTGGAAAAGATGGGGCTCAAGACCAATGCCGACCTGACCTCTTACGCCCTGCGCCACGGGCTGATTCAATGAGGCCTGTGCCGGAATAGTCCTACAATGCAATCGGCCGGTGACCGGAAGTAGCCGGTGGGAGCCTTGAGTACTATGACAACCCAGCATCAGCAGCGAAAGCCAGCCGTGGGGGCGAAGGCCGCCGTGGCTCGACCGTTGCGCGTCTTGCTGGTCGAAGATTCCAAGGTACTGACCGAGCGGCTTGTCGAGGCGCTTCGTCAGGTTCCGGAGATTGAGGTCATAGCTGCAGTCGATACCGAAGATGCCGCGCGCGCGGTGGTCGCGCGCGAGCGCGTTGACATCATGATTCTCGACTTGCACCTAAGGCAGGGGAATGGCTTTGGAGTGTTGCGTGCCCTGAGCCAAATCCCAGCGAGGCCGGCCGTCATAGTGTTAACGAATTACGATTTGCCACAGTACAAGGACGCGGCGCTGGCGATGGGCGCCGCGCATTTCATAGACAAAGTGCGCGACTACGACCGGCTGCCCGACGTGCTCCACGAACTGGTCGTCAAGGCCCGCGGCAGGGGCTGAATGTTGCGCCAGGTGCAGCCACCGGACTCCGGCGCGGCCTCGCAGGCTCGCCAGCTGAAGAGTGCTCGCCAGTACTGGGTGTTCGCGCCCGTGGCACTGGCGATCGTGCTCCCGGTGGTCCTGTTTTTCTATGCCGAGCTGGGCCAGGCGCGACTGCGGGATGCGACCGCCGAACTGACGGCGTCCGAATCGCGCCAGGCCACCGTGGAGGAATTCGTCCGGTCGATCCTTGATGCCGAGGCGGCGCAGCGCGGATTCCTGCTCACCGAGGATAAGTCGTACCTGGCGCCTTACGATCCTTCCGTGCGCCATGTGCCGCAGCTGCTGGACAGACTCGAGGCCAGCTACCGCAAGGTCGGCTCGCAGAAGGGCGTCGATGCGGTGCGCGATCTGCGCCTCAAGTCCGGAATAAAGATCGGCGAGCTCAATTCCTCGCTGCGACTCTATGGCCAGTTCGGGCGGCCCGCCGCCGTGGCCCTGGTGTACACGGACCTTGGCAAGAAGACCATATCAGACATCCGGCGCAGCGCGGACGATCTGCTGACCACCGAGGTGCAAATACGCGCGGCCACGAAGGAAACCTGGGTGCATGGGATCTGGGTTGCCCGGATCCTGATTGGGCTGGCGACACTGCTGGGTATCGGATTTCTGATCGCCTCCGGAATACTGTTGAGGCGGACTGTGCGCCGCCGCGAGGCCGAGGCCGTGGCGCTCGATGCTCGCAATCGCGAGCTGGACCAGGTGGTAAAGGAACGCACCAAGAACCTCTCGGCGCTCTCGAGCCACCTGCAGAACGTGCGCGAGGCCGAAAAGTCTGCCCTCGCCCGTGAACTGCACGACGAGCTGGGTGGCTTGCTGGTGGCGACGAAAATGGACCTGATGTGGTTGCGCCGCAAGCTTGACAACGGCGACCCGCTACTTGTCGAGCGCTGGACTCGGGTCCTGAAGTCCCTCGACGAGGGGGTGGAGTTGAAACGACGCATCATCGAAAACCTCCGGCCGACGCTGCTGGACAACCTCGGGTTGGTCGCCGCGCTGCGCTGGCTCGTGGGCGAGACCGCGCGCCGTTCCGGGCTCACGTGCCATGAGGAGTATGCGGAGGAAGAGCTCACGGACCTCAGTCCGGAGGCCAACATCACGATTTACCGTGTGGTGCAGGAGTGTCTGACCAACATCATGAAGCACGCCCGTGCCACCAAAGTCGACGTCGAGCTTCGCAGCAACGAGCTCGATGTCCGGCTGATCGTGCAGGATAACGGCCAGGGAATTGCGCCCCACCGCGTCGGCGTGTCGCAGTCGTACGGAATCGCGAGCATGCAACATCGCGTGTCCGCGCTGGGCGGCACGATGACCATAGAACGCGCACCGTCCGGCCGCGGCACCATAGTGGACGTCAGCATTCCCCGCGAGCGCGCGAGTGAGCACGGGGTGACCAATCCGGCGGGAGCCGAACAGGGCACATGAAGAGCCTCCTGCTTTTTGTATTGACGTCCTGGCTGCTGTGCGGTTGCACACCGGGGACAACTGACCAGGCGCCGGTGCGTAGTGCTCCCCGCGCCGGCAGTGCGCCGTCGGCCGATGCGCCTGGCGGCGGAGGATCGGTGCCGCCCGCGCCCCTGGCCCCGAGCTACGAGGTCAGCATCGCCTCGGCGGAGGCCGACCGCGTGCGCGCTCGCGACCTGTGCGACACGGGCGAGAAAGCCGAGCGTCGCGCCTGCGTCCAGGCGGCCGATACCGCCTACGAACAGGCAAAGACCGCAGCGGAGACTTCGCTTAACGCCGCGCCCTGAGCGGCTGCTCCGCGGAGCGGGGCGCAGTCCCCGGCGCTGCACCCGTGCAGTGCAGCGCCGAGGTCAGTCACTAGAGGCCATCCCTCGGCCAGCTCGGCGCAATGTCAGCGCGGACTTCGCGCGGCATTCCGGGGCCGGCAGCGTCTCAGTTCGCCTTGACCGCCACGTTGTTGTTGACGGCAGTCACGCCTGCGGTGTTGTGAGCAATCGACACGACCTTGTCGACATCATCCTGGCTCAGCGCGGACCCCGTCAGCGATACGACGCCCGAGGCATCGGCATCCACGCTGATGCCGGTCATGCTGGCCACGTGTTCGGCGGCCATTTCGGACCTGATCTTCGAGGCTATCGGCGAGGTCGAGGTTGCGGTGGTCTCGGAGGTGACCTGTGTGGTGGTGGTCTGCGTAGAGGCCTGACCCGCGTCCGGAGGATCCGCGGCGAAACTCGCCGCCGGATATAAGGCCGCGCCGAATACCAAATACGAAAGCGCGAGCACTGGTTTCATGACGTTACTCCTCAAAATAGTGGAAAAACATTCAAGTGCAGTCTCCGCATTCTTAATCTTGCCTGCGATAGTCCCCAGCCGCGCTGTGCGGTCAGGGGGTTCCTACGCGGCGAGGGCTATTTGCGCGCTTGCCGGGGCCGCGGCTGCTTTATGGTGCTGACGCTTGCGCGTCGCCGGGCGCGGGAGTTTTCGCAGCATTCCACAGGGCCGCCGCTGCGCGAAGGAACTCGGTGTTGCGGACGATCGCGGCGTCGAGGATCTTGGCCTGCTCGGCGGCGGCTTTCCAGTCGGACGCTTCCGCCGCTTCGGTCAGGCCCGGATATTCAAGATGAGCGTAAGTGTAGCGGGCTGCATAGAGCAGGTGCTTGAACCACGGGCGGCCTGGAATGCCGGCCGGATCGAGCCAGTTCGATTCCACCTGCAGCAGCTGATCATTGAGGTGCTGGATTTGCACGGCGCTCGCCGCCCCGCTGCCCAGGTCACCGAGGGTCGCCGCGCGCAACTCGCGCCCGGCGGCTGCAAAATCCGCGAGGTGCGCGTGCAGCGGCTGGAGCGACAGCACCAGCGGGTCAATCTTCGCGCGGGTCTCGAGTTCCGTCAAAAACTGCTGGAGCGCGGCGCCGTTGAATTCGAAGTCGAAGGGCAGGATGTCCGCATTTGCGAGTCGCAGTGCGGTGAGTCCCCAGATCTTGCTCACGGCCGTGTGGTACTCGAAGGTCGGATCACCGAGGTGTGCCATCCAATAGTGGTCGTCGTAACCGGAATGGTAGACGCCGTAGTCGCCCGTAAAACCCAGGTTGACCACGGGCCGACCGAGATGGTTCAGGAACACGGTATGGTCCGAGCCGCTGCCGATGCGGGTTTCTACCAGGGCGGCCGGCGTGGGTGTGGCCTGCGTCTTGTGGTCGCGCATCCACGTCGCCAGCCACGCGTCGTGCAACGATTTCCCCGATGGTGCCCGTACGTCGGCGGTCGCCTCGACGAGCATGGGTGCGAGCGAGCCCACCGCGGTGGGATCAAAGCTCAGTCCTTCCGCTCCGGCCGTGGTGGCAGCTCCGCTGACCGCCTCGTCAACGTTGAGGTAGGCCACCAGATTGTGGCTTAGCTGGTCGGCAAACTGCTCGCCCCACTCGGTCGATCCGGTGAGCGCATATTCTTCGCCATCCCAGCTGCACGCGACGATCGTGCGCCGCGGCCGCAGTCCCTGACGCTTGAGATCGCCGAGCGCCCGCGTGAGTTCCAGCATCGCGGCGGTGCCGCTTACCGGGTCCACGCCGCCGTACACCCAGGCGTCGCGGTGGTTGCCGATCAGCACCCATTGGTCCGGAAGCTCGCTGCCGCGAATCCGCCCCTCGACCACCGTGTACGGCTTGATGCTGGTGTCCATGTCGACGTTGACGTGGACGCGCACGCCGCCGGCAAAGCGGTAGGTGATGGGCAGCGCGCCGCGCCATTCCACCGGCACCTCGGCGCCGGTCAGGTTCTCGAGCAGCGGTTTGGCGTCATGCCACGAGAGCGGAAGGGCCATGATTTTCGGCAGAGAGCGGGCCTCGCTCGCCGGGATGCGCGTTGCGCCCGGCACCGAGGCCCAGCCGGGGGTCGTCGGGTCTCCGGGAACAATGAAATCGTAGGTGATGGCGCCGTGCTGAATGTGGGTTTCGGGGCCCCACGGCCCGTCGGGGAAGACCTTTCCCCGCGCGTAGCCATCGTCCGCAGGATCGGAGTAGATCAGCACCGCGGCTGCTCCCTCGCGCTCGGCGGTCAGCGCCTTGAAGCCACGATAGCTGTAGGGATTGGAATAGCGGACGATGACGACCTTGCCGCGCACGCCGATGCCGTGCTGGCGCAGCAGTTCGTAGTCCTCGGGATTGCCGTTGTGCGCGTAGACGAGCTCTGCGGTGACGTCCCCGGAGGCGGAATAACCGAAATAGGTACTGGCCAGCGCGGGATCGCGGCTGTCCGGATCGACCGCGTAGGCTGCCTCGGCGAGTGCTGCCCGGTAGCGGACCGGCGCGACCATTTCCAGGGCCACGTGCCGTGGGCTCGAATGCAGCACCTGATAGCGGCGCAACTGCACCGACTCCCAGCCCTGCTTGCGCCACTCGCGTGCCACCAGCTCGGCCAGCCGGTTGTTCTGCTCGGACGCAGCGGGGTGTGGCGCCCGCGTGAATTCACGGTGCCAGTAGCGCGCCGTGGCGGCCGATGGCAGTGACTGGAACCTGTCCTCCAGTTGATGTTCGGCCAGGGCGTGCGCGGGGGCGAATCCCATGATCGGCGTCGCCGGTGGCGCGGGCACGGGTTGCGCCGCCCAGGCCGCAGGCGCCGCGGCCAGCGCGCCCGCCAGCGTCGCCACATACGCGCAACCGCGCGGCATCACGGGGCCCGTGGCTCCGCCTTGTCAGGGCCCGGGTACCGCATGCCCAGCTGATCAAGGAGAAAGCTATAGGTGTCGGCGCGCTGGTTGGTGCGCACGATCAACGAACTGCCGTGGCCGTGCCCGCTGTCGGCATTGACCGTGAGATAGATGCGGCTGTCCGGCGCGCTCGCCGCCTCGAGGCGCGCGATCATCTTGCGCGACTGCCAGGGCGCCACGCGGCCATCGTGCAGGCCGGTGGCCATCAGGATCGCCGGGTAGCGGGTGCCGTCGACGACGTGGTGATAGGGAGAGTAAGCGTACAGCGCCTTGAACTGCTCGGGATCCCGGGTGCTGCCGTACTCGGTCGTGTTGAATACGCCGTTCGGTTCCAGCTCCGTGCGCAGCATGTCGTAGATGCCCACGTCGGAGACGACCGCGTGAAACAGTTCCGGGTGCTGCGTGAATGCCGCGCCCATGAGCAGCCCGCCGTTGCTCCCGCCGGTGATGGCGAGGTGCTCCGGGGTGGTGTAGTGCTGGTCGATCAGGAACCGGGCGCAGGCGATGAAATCATCGAACACATTCTGCTTGTGAGTCAGCGCGCCCTGTCGATGCCAGTCCTCGCCAAACTCGCCGCCGCCGCGCAGATTGGTCAGCACGTAGATGCCGCCGGCGTCGAGCCACAGGCGCGTCGTGGGACCCAGGAAGTAGGGAGTCTCGTCGTAGTTGTAGCCGCCGTAGCCGTATACCAGCACCGGGTTCGCGCCGTTGAGCGCCGTGCCCTTGCGGCGCACGATGTTGAGCGGCACGCGCGTGCCGTCCTTGGACGTTGCAAATGCGCGCACTACCTCGGTGTCGTCAAATTGCACCGGGCTGGTTTGCGCGAGCGCCGTCTCCGCGGCCTTGCCGTTGGCTTCGTGATAGCGCGAGAAGTACGGAGGCCTGAGGTAGGTCTCGATGCTGTACAGCAGGGTGCCGTCCTCCAGGGACTCGACCTCGTCCACGTTGGCGACCTCGGGCAGCGGCAGCGTGCCCTGCCGCTTACCGTCGTGGCTGTAGATCTCGACGCGTGACGGGCCGCCGACAATCTCGCGCAGGTATACGGCGCGTTCAGTGACGATTACCGATGAGCCGCCGGCCTCGCCGGCCGACAGCAGCGTGCCGTCGGATTCGGGAACCAGCACTCGCGCGCGCGCCAGTGAGGGCGTGGCCGCTGGCAGCGTCAGCAGCTTGCCGCGCGGCGCCTGCTGGCGCGAGACCAGATACACCTGGTCGTCGGGCCCCACGCTGGCGGCGACGACGCGATCGGCGAAGTGCGTGATCTGGGTGACGCGCCCGTCCCGGCCGATGAGGTAATGGGCGAATTCGCCGCCGTCGCCGTTGGCGACGCTCGCCAGCACGTAGCGCTTGTTTTGACGGTTGTTCAGCGCGATCTCGGCGATCTTTGGCAGGCCCTTGCCGAATACGTACGCGTCGCGCGCCGGGTCCTTCCCCAACTCGTGGAAGTACACGGCCATGTAGAAATGTCGGTCCGCCTCCGGCCGCTCCGTGCCCGGATAGCGCGTGTACCAGAATCCCTTGCTGTCGGCGCGCCAGGCCAGGCTGCCGCCGCCCGTGGGGTACTGCACGCGCGGCAATATCTCGTACACTTGCTGGCCGGTCTGGACCGCGAAGACGTGCACCGACCCGTCTTCGCTGCCGTTCTCCGACATGGAAACCGCCAGCAGCGTGCCGTCGGGCGAGGGCACGTACCAGTCGATTGCCGTGGTGCCCTTGGGATTGAGGGTGTTGGGATCGACCACAATGCGCGCCTGGGCCGGGTCGGCGTCGCGCGTCAACACGGCAATCATGGGCTGATTCTTCGGGGGCTGGTTATAGAGCGCGAACAGCCTGCCGCCGGCGGCCCGCAGCGAATAATAGGAGGGCGAGGTGGCCGAGATCTGCCGATACAGCCGATCGTAGATCGCCTGGCGATACGGCAGCGCATCGAGATAGGCGCGCGCCTTGCGGTCCTGCGCCGCGCTCCATTGCTGCACGCGCGGGTCGGCCCAGTCCTCCAGCCAGCGGTAGGGATCGACCACCGTGACCCCGTGGTAGGTATCGCTCACCGGGTGCTGAGGCGCGGCGGGCACGATGGCATCGGTGGCAACAGGCGCGGCACCGCAGGTAAGCGCAGCCACGAGGAGGGCGAGGCTGGAAGCGGTGACGCTGCGCATGTGCATGTTCTTATACTTGGGCGGCCAGGGTCGGGGAACACGGTCCCGGGCCGTCAATTGACCGCCGGAAGCGCGCCAGCGATGATCGCCTCGAACGGCATCCGGAGCAAGTACCGCTGCCGCTGGCTGAGATCCGCCACCGGAATCCCATGGCTCCACCCCCGAGTGCGATTTTGCTGAGTGACGCCGCGCCGGACGAGGCCGCGGCGCCGCGCCTGGTCGCGGCACTGCGCGAAGCCAGGCTCGGGTCAGGCGATCGCGCGCGCCGGCTGTGAGCGCCTAGTTGACGCACAAGCCCGCCAGGTTCGATCGCGCCACGCTGCGCGCCATTCCGTCCGGTATCTGGGCCCTGGGCTTCGTCTCGATGCTGATGGACGTCTCCTCGGAGATGATCCACGCTCTGCTGCCCGTCTATCTGATCACGGTGATGGCGACTTCGGCCACCACGGTGGGCGTCATCGAGGGTATCGCGGAGTCCACCGCCGCGGTCACGAAGGTATTCTCCGGTGCGCTCTCCGACTGGCTCGGCAAGCGCAAGTTGCTGGCGGTGCTGGGCTACGGGCTGGCCGCCGTCACCAAACCGGTATTTCCGCTGGCCACGACGGTCGGCTGGTTGGTGGCGGCCCGTTTTGTCGACCGGGTCGGCAAGGGCATCCGCGGAGCACCGCGCGACGCGCTGGTGGCGGATCTTGCACCGGCGCACCTGCGGGGCGCCTGCTTTGGCCTGCGCCAGGCGCTCGATACGGTCGGCGCGTTCCTGGGGCCGCTCCTGGCGGTGCTGTTCATGTGGGGCAGCGCAAACCAATTTCGGCTGGTGTTCTGGATGGCGGTGCTGCCGGCCTTCCTGGCGCTGCTGTTGATCGTGGTCGCGGTGCGCGAGCCCAAGCGCGCCACGACGTTGCGCCAGGTGCGCTTCCCACTGCATCGCGATGAGCTCGTGCGCCTGGGGCGCGATTACTGGTTCGTAATCGCCATCGCGATCGTGTTCTCGCTGGCCCGGTTCAGCGAGGCGTTTCTGGTGCTGCGTGCGCGTGGGGTGGGTTTGCCACTCATGCTGGTTCCGCTGGTACTGGTGGTGATGAACCTGGTGTACGCGTCGGGCGCCTATCCGGCCGGCGTGCTCGCCGACCGCGGGGGCCGTCGACGTCTGCTGACCATCGGTCTGCTGGTCCTGGTGCTGGCTGACCTGGTGCTCGCGTTCACCGCGGGCATCGGCGCGGCCCTCGGCGGTGCGGCGCTGTGGGGGCTGCATCTGGCGTTCACGCAGGGGCTGCTGGCGACATTGGTCGCCGACAGCGCGCCCGCCGAGCTGCGCGGGACCGCGTTTGGCATGTTCAACCTGCTGACCGGGGCGGCGCTGCTGGCCGCCAGTATCGTGGCCGGTCGCTTGTGGGACACGACCGGTGCCCGCGGAACCTTTCTCGCCGGCGCGTTGTTCGCGACCCTGGCCCTGATCGGATTGTTCGCGCTTCCGGCGCCCGCAGCGGCGCGCTCAGCTCCGGGCGATTGAGGATTGATCCTAGGTGTTCTTGGCAGCGCCCGATCGGGCCACGCGGCCGCACAGGTAGGTCCAGATCAGGGTCGCCGCGGCATTGCTGGTGAGCTCGGCGTGGTCATAGGGAGGCGCCACTTCGCACAGGTCCATGCCGACCCAGTTCAAATCGTCCAGTTCCTCCAGCACCGTCAGGATCTGCGCCGTCGACAATCCGCCCGGCTCGGGCGTTCCGGTGCCAGGCGCGTACGCCGGGTCGAGGCAGTCGATATCCAGGGTCAGGTACAGCGGCACGGTGCCGGCACCCGCCAGGCGCTCACGCACCGCCGACAGGACCGGTGAGAGTTGCCCGGGACTCACCAGTCCGCGCAGTTCGCGCGCGGTGACGATCAGGCCGCCCCGATCCGCGACGTAGTTGGAGGTTTCCGGCACCGCGGCCGAACGGATGCCGAGCTGTATCGACAGCCGGGGGTCGATGAGTTCCTCGTTCAACGCTTCGTACACCCAGGTGCCGTGGCCGGAGGGCTCGTCGAAATGACTCGTCCAGGTGTCGCAATGAGCGTCAAAGTGAATCATCGCGAGCGGGCGGCCGTAATACGCGCGATAGGCACGCAGCAGCGGCAAGGTGATGGAATGATCGCCGCCCAGCCAGATCATGTGATGCGCTCGGATGAGCTCGTCGACCTGCGGCGCGAGCGCCGCACGCATGCGCTCGATGGCCGTGTTGGGCAGCGTCAGGTCGCCACGATCGGCAAGCTCTGCTGTCGGTGAAAGGCCGTAGGCGGGGTGGGTCCCGTCGCACAGCATGTGGCTCGCGCGCCGGATGGCATCCGGCCCGAAGCGGGCGCCGGGCCGGTTGGTCGTCGCACCATCCCAGGGGACGCCGGCCACCACAAAACGAGCCTTGGGCCGGCTGAGCAGCGGGGGCGCTCTGAGGAACCCCGACTGGGTCGTCGAACTCTGATAGGCATACAGATAGTCGCTCATGAATTTATTATATCCGCTGGCGAAACTCACATGAGCCAGCCGCAGCGAATCAATAATAAGGGGGCAGCCGTGCCGCGCCGGCGGGCGGTGTTCCTGGGGCGCAAAGGTCTAGAGGAGCTCTGCCATGCCGCGTGTCATCCACCTCATCACCGTGATGCTCCTGCTGAGCGCCGGCGGCGCCGGTGCCGTGGTGGCGAGTGCGAGCGCTCCGGAACCGACCCTTGCTGCCGCGCTGGCACAGCTGCAGGCGGGCGATGCCGCCGGCGCCGCGCAGGCCCTGGGCGTGATCACGCGCCGGGAACCCGGAAATGCACAGGCGTGGCGCACGCTGGGCACGGCCGAGCAGCAGCTGCACCACTATGATCAGGCGATTGCCGCCTACCAGCGTGCGTTGCAGATCGAGCCCGATTCGCCGCGCGTCTACTACAGCATGGGCACGGCGTACGCGGCCAAGCACGACCCACAGAAGGCCTTCGAATGGCTGGGGCGCGCCGCCGCCACGCATCGCTACGACATGACCCAGATCAGCGAGGATCCCGCGCTCACCGGGCTGCGCGCTGACGCGCGCTTTGCGGCGCTGCTGCCCAAGCCCGCCGCGTTCGACCATCCGTTTGTGGAACCCGTCAAGATAATCCGGGAGTGGCGCGGCGAAGCCAGTGGCGATCAGTTCGGGTGGATCGCCCGCAATATTGGCGACGTCGACGGCGACGGTGTCAACGACGTCGTGACCTCGGCCCCCACGCACGGCGCCCATGGCAGCAATGCGGGACGAATCTACGTGTACTCGGTGGGCAGCGGGCGGCTGCTGTGGACCGCGGACGGCGCGGCCGGCGACCAGCTCGGCACCGGTGTCGAAGCGGCCGGCGACACCAACGGTGACGGCATTCCCGACGTCGTGGCCAGCGGTCCGGCCGGCAGCGGCGTCGCCTACGTCTACTCGGGCAGGGACGGGCGCGTGCTGCACAGCTTCAAGTCGCGCAATCCGGACGAGGCCTTCGGCAATCACATCTCCGCGGCCGGCGACGTCAACCGCGACGGCTACGGCGACGTGATCGTCGGCGCGCCAGGGAAGGAAGGCGAGAACAAGGTCGCCGGCCACGCCTACGTGTACTCCGGCAAGGACGGATCGTTGCTCCTGACGCTCTCGGGCGAGCGGGCGGGCGATGGCTTTGGCAGCACGGTGGCCGGTTACTCGGATGCGAAGCAACACATCCTGCTGGTCGGTGCTCCGGGCGCGGGACCGCAACACCACGGGCGCGTGCTGGTCTACGAGGGCATGTCGGGCAAGCCGAAGTTCACCATCGAGGCTGACGCCACCGGCAACAAGCTCGGATACATGTTTGTCTCCGTGCCGGGCGACATGGACGGCGACGGAGTCAGCGACGTCTACTCCTCCGACTGGAGCAACGAGGCCCGGGGACCATCGACCGGCCGGGTGTACGTGCACTCCGGACGCACGGGAAAGGAGCTGCTGGTGCTGACCGGCGAGACGGCGGGCGATGGCTTTGGGACGAGTCCCTCCATGGCCGGTGACGTCGACGGCGACGGCCGGGCCGACCTGATCGTGGGCGCGTGGCAGTACGGTAAGGTCGCGGTCTCCGCCGGGCGGGCCTACCTTTATTCGGGCGGGACCGGCCGGCTGCTCAGGACTTACACCTGCCGCACTCCGGGGGACACCTTTGGCTTTGACGCCGTGGGGCTCGGCGACGTTGATCGGGACGGCACCACGGACCTGCTGATCACCTCGGGGTGGAGCGGGGTCCACGGTTACCATTCCGGACGTGTATTTGTCATTTCCAGCGGCGTGCCGAAGCCGGCCGCCGCTCAGCGCCGCGCCAAATCGAGCAGTTAAGTTGGGGGAGGTGGGTACGATGAGCCGCTGGACAGGTATCTTTGCGGTAGCCGGGTTGCTGCTGTCGGCCCTGGCGCCCCGGTCTGCCGCGTGCGCCGCGCGGCTGGTGGGCGATCTGCCGCATAAGGGCCAGCAGCCGCTGCTGGAACTCCCCGGCATCGATGCGGAATACGGACTCGTCCGAACTCGGGCCGATGCGCGCCTGCGCACCATCGTGACCAAGCCGGCCGGAAGCACCGGCAGACTGCCCGCCGTGTTGTTCGTGCCGTGGCTGTCGTGCGATTCGGTCGATTTTTCCTCCGGCAGCAGCGACGGCTGGTCGCTCATGCTCAAGCAGCTCATCACGCAGTCAAACATGCTGTGGCTGCGCGTCGACAAGTCCGGGGTCGGCGATAGTACCGGGGTGGCTTGCGACGAGCTGGACTACGAGACCGAATTGAGCCAGTACCGGGCCGCGTATACCGCCCTGACCGAGCGCGCCGACGTCGATCCCGGGCACGTCGTGATCTTTGGCGGCAGCATGGGCGCCACCTATGCGCCGCTGATTGCCGCCGGTCACAAGGTGGCGGGCGTGATCGTGTGGGGCGGAGGAGCCACCACCTGGTTCGAGCGCATGCTGGCCTTCGAACGCCACGCGCTCGAACTGGGCGGTACCGATCCGGCGCAGCTCAGCACCGAGATGAGCGCGCGCGAGAATTACTTCGCGCGCTATCTGCTGCGCGGCGAGTCACCCGAGGCCATTGCCCGCAGCGACCCGGAACTGGGCAAGGTCTGGTCGAGGCTCGTGGGCACCGCTGGCCACCTGCACTACGGCCGTCCGCCGGCTTTTCACCAGCAGGCGCAGCAGCAGAACTGGCCCGCGGCCTGGGCGCAGGTCCAGGCACCGGTGCTGGCCCTGTACGGCGAATATGACTGGTTCGAAAGCCGCGCTGCCGTGAGCCTGATCGCGGACGTCGTCAATCGCGAGCGCCCCGGCACCGCCGAATTTGCCGAGATTCCGGGGCTCAACCATCACTTTACGCGTTACCCCTCGCGGGTTGCGGCCTATCACGAGCAGGGCGGGGTGGCCGACCCCTCGGCGTTCGTCAAGGTTGTGCTGGGCTGGCTGCACGCGCTGCCTTAGCTTAGCCTCGCGGTGACTGCGTGCAGCCGGCGGATGGCACATGAACGGTAGTGTGGGCAGAAGTCGTCGGTATTTGCTGGGCACGCTGCTGTTGCCGCTGCTGGCGTCTGCCCAGCGGGTCAACGAAAACCCCGTGACTTCCGCGGACGATGCGTTTGGCACCACCGTGGGCTCGCAGACCATAGGCCTGTACGATGCCGGAGACGTCCGTGGATTCAGTCCACAAGACGCGGGCAACCTGCGCATCGAGGGGCTGTATTTCGATCAACAGACCTTTGGGCCCGACAGCTGTCTGGTGTCCGGTCAGACAATCCGCGTGGGGCTGGCGGCCCAGTCTTTTGATTTTCCTGCGCCCACCGGCATCGCGGATTACTCACTGGGCCTCGCCGGCGCGGGGAAGCTGACCAGCGTGGTCCTCTCCGCGGGACCGTTCGACGCCAGCGGGCTGGAATTGGACGGACGCTACGGCCTGGCCGACCGAGGCCTGAGCGTGAGCCTGTGCTTCCATCGCCACCTCAATTCGGATTTCGACTTTGCAACCCAGGCACAGCAGAATGACACCGGGCTGATCGTGCGCGGGCCGCTGCCTGGAAATCTGGAGTGGATCGCCTTCGGTGGCACGACCCGGGGGAACGAGCACAACATCCTGCCACTCGTGTATACGGAGGGCGACGCCGGTGTGCCCACGTTTCGTCAGATGCGCTTGCCCTCCCAGGACTGGACTCACTGGACCTGGGACGATCTGACCGCCGGGGCCATCCTCAGAACCACGACCACCGAAGCATGGTCGCTGGCCGCGGGCATCTTTCGCTCGTCCCGGGACAACCCGCCCAACTACAACGATCTGTTTCTGGATGTGGCCCCGGACCGCACGGCGGCGCATCAGATCGACGTGTTGCCGCCGCTTCAGGCGAGTTCGACCTCCGGCGAAATGCGCGTGGCGTACCGCAGCAGCGGCAATAGCCGGACGCAATTGTGGACCATGACGGTGCGCGGCCGCGCGCTGTCGCGCAGCTTCGGCGGTGACTCGATCACCGACCTGGGTCGGGTAAGCATCGATGACCACCGCCCGGTGGCCGCACCGCCGGTGAACTTCACGGCCGGGAGCGTGGACCGCGTGCGCCAGTACGGCCTGGGCGTTTCGCTCGACGAGTTCTGGCCGGGTCGCGGCTCGGTCGGCGTTGGCGTGCAGAAGGTGAAGTACCAGCGCTCGATTGACGCGCCCGGTGACGCGACCGCTACGGACAAGGCGGATCCGGTGTTGCCCGCGGCCCGGTTCACCTTCGTGCCGGCCGCCAAATTCCTGCTTTACGGCAGCTACACGCGCGGACTGGAGGATTCGGCGCTGGCGCCCGCAAACGCGGCAAACCGGGGGGAGTCACCGCCGGCCACCACCACCTGGCAGGTCGACGCCGGCGTGCGGTACTCGCCGCATCCGGGCATGCAGCTGCTGCTGGGTGCCTTCGAGGTCAGCAAGGCCTATTTCAACCTCGATGCCACCAATACCTATACCCAGCTGGGCCAGATCCGCCATCGCGGACTCGAGGCCTCCGCCACGATCAACAGCGGGCAGGGGCTCGTCGCGGTGCTGGGCGGCGTATGGCTGCAGGCCGAGCTGCAGGGTGGCGAAGGCAACTCCTCCTCATCGGGCAACATGCCCCTGGGAACCGTGCCACTGGTACTCAACGTCGATCTTGACTATGCGCCGCCGAGCTGGAAGCCGTGGTCGCTGAGCTGTGGGTGGGCCGGTACCTCGGCGCGCCCGGAAACGACGGACGACAGCCTGCGGTTGCCCGCCTACTCGCAGCTGTCATTTACGGTCCGCTATGCATTCCGGCTGTTCGGGCATCCCGGCGAGGCGCGGCTGGACCTGCAGAATGTGGGCGACTCGGATGCCATGACGATCGACACCTCAGGTCACGTCCTGAGCGAGCCTGGGCGGAGCTTGGCGTTGACGCTTACGGCCGACTTCTAGCTCTGGCCGCGTGCGGCGCGGAACGCCCGCGGGCCAGCACCAGCACGTTGCCCAGCAGGCACAGGGCGACGCCTATCCACAAGTTGCCGGTCCAGCGCAGATTCTCCAGCCAGGTGGAGATCAGCAGGGCGACCACCGGAATCGCCACCATCGTGTAGCCGGCGCGGTGCGCTCCGATTCTCTTCATCAGCGTCAGGTAGGCGCCGAAGGCCACGATTGATCCAAACACGGCGAGGTAAGCCAGCGAGGAGACGTAGCGCCAGGAGCGCTCGAAGCTGAACCTCTCGCCCAGGGCGAGCGCAGCCGCGCCCGTGATGGCCGCGCCGTACAGCATGGCCCAGCCGTTGACCTGCAGGATCGGCAGCTGCTGCCGCTGGTTGCGGGTCGCCACCATGTTTCCCAGCGAAGCGCTGACCGTAGCGCCCAAGGCCAGCAGCACGCCGATCGCGGTGGCATTGCTGGCCGACATGGCACGCAGGTCCGGCCAGAACAACAGCACGACGCCGGCAATGCCGATGACCGCGCCGCACAGGTTGGTCGCGTGCGTATGGACATTGAAGAACCAGCGCATGCCGACGATGTTGCCGATGGTCAGCATGGAGCAGATGACCGCCACCAGACCCGAGGGCAGGGTCTGCTCGGCCAGATAGAATCCCACGTAGTTGAGGCAGAACAGCAGCAGCCCCTGCAGCGCCATCCACAGATGATCCCGCGCGCCGAACCGCAGCGGCAGGCGCCGCACCAGCGCGTAACCCAGCAGCATCGCGGCCGCGGCCAGGAAGCGCCAGGTCACCGACACGGCCGGCGGAACCGCACCCAGCTGCAGCTTGATGGCAAACCAGGTCGAACCCCAGATGAGTACCGTGGCAAGGTATAGAGAGAGATCGCTCACCGGAGTGCCTCTGTGGCCACGCTTGGGATCGCAGCGACGGCGACGCACAAGTCGCGGTCCGCTGCACTTCAGATCTTAGCGCAGTTCCTGCGCCGGGGTTGAACTGCGGGCGCGAAACAGGCAACGTTGACGGCTATGTCCCAAGCCCTCCTGGCCGCCGTTGAAGTCGCCACCGGCCCCAACCCCACCGCCTCGGTCATCTGGCTGCACGGCCTTGGGGCCGATGGCCATGACTTCGAGCCGGCCGTTCCGCAACTCGTGCGCGCGCGTGGCCGCGCGCTGCGCTTTGTGTTTCCACACGCTCCGGTTCGTCCGGTGACGCTCAACGGCGGCCTGCCCATGCGTGCCTGGTACGACATCATCCAGCTCAACCGGCGCGCCGCCGAGGACGAGCCCGGCGTGCGCAGTTCGGACGCGGCGTTGCGGGCGCTGGTCCGTCGCGAGAATGAACGCGGCGTTCCCAGCCAGCAGATCGTGCTGGCAGGTTTCTCGCAGGGCGGAGCGATGGCGCTGTACAGCGGTACCCGCATGCCGGAAAAGCTTGCCGGCATCATCGGCCTGTCGTGCTACATGCCGATCGCAGCGGCATTTGCCGCTGAGCGGCACAGCGCCAATCACACCACGCCCATCTTCATGGCCCATGGATCGCTCGATCCGGTGGTGGAGCCGCAGCTCGGCGAGACCTCGCGCGCGCTGCTGGTCGCGGCCGGTTACGTGGTCGAGTGGCACAGCTACCCGATCGGGCATTCGGTGTGCGCGGAGGAACTGGCCGCCGTCGCCGCGTTCCTGCAGCGGGTGCTGTAGCGGGCACGGCGGATCGCCCGGTTGCCGGCGCCGGCCTGGGCGCGGGTCGCCGCGTCCCTAGGGCGCGTGGCGCGGATCGCGGTCCACCGCAAACCACCAGCCGCGTGTTGCCGGCGATGAGACGCGCAGCGACAGCAGCTCGTGCCCCGGGTTAGTCCACCAGGCCAGGCTCATGGCGGGAAGCGGCCACGGCGTAGCGGGCGCCTGGCACAGTTCGGCCGTCTGCACAACAAACAGCCCGGCGGCCTCGGCGCGGGTCTCGAGCGCGGCGCTCTCCTGCAGCGGCTGCTGGCGCATACGGACGCGCCCGCGCGCGACCATCAGGTTGAAATCGCGGGTCGATGGTCCGAGCGCGGTGCAGTGCGTGGCGGCGTCGCCCGAAAAGGCGTGCAGGGCCGGGCGCAGCGCCGTTACCTCCGCGGCTTCGGCGCCGGCCGTCTCCAGGCGCACGGCCCCGCCCGCCAGTACCGCAAACCAGCGATCGACGCCGGGATAGGCGGAGAACGCTCCCGACTCGTGGATGTCAGCGACGCTCACGCGCAGCAGCCAGTCCCGCGGGTCCGGCCACGCCAGCAGTTCGCGCGTCACTCCGCCCCCGTTCCGCCACGGCACCGGCGCGATATCGGCAACCCGCACCACCGTCGGCGACGGCCCGTTCATTTCATATATTGCGGCAGCGACGCATTATCGCGATTATCTACGCCGCCGCGAGCCAGTGTCGACTTTGCAAGCAAGAGGGAAGTCATGAGCGACGGTCCAACGCAGGAAACACTAGACCCCGAAGATTGGTCGCAGCTGCGACAGCTGGCGCATCGTGCCGTCGACGACGCCCTCGCCTATCTGCAGCAGAGCAGGCAGCGACCGGTATGGCAGGCCACGCCGGGCGAAGTCGCCGCCAGGTTTCACGCGCCCCTCCCGCAACTGCCCGAGGGCGCCGAGCGCGCCTACCAGGATTTCCGCGACTGGGTCATGCCCTACCAGATGGGCAACACCCATCCGCGCTTCTGGGGCTGGTACATGGGCAACGGCACCGCCTTCGGTGCGCTGGGGGACTTCCTCGCCTCCACGGTCAACCCGAATATGGGCGGGGGCAATCACGTCGGCAACCTGGTCGAGAGCCAGGTACTGGACTGGTGCAAGGAAATCGTCGGCATGCCGCTCGCCAGCAGCGGACTGCTGGTCAGCGGCGCATCGATGGCCAATCTGGTGGCCCTGGCCGTGGCGCGCAGCGCGAGCGGTACGACCGACGTACGGAGCGAGGGCGTGGCGGCGCTGCCCAAGCCGCTGACGTTCTATGCCTCGACCGAAGTGCACAGCTGCATGCAGAAGGCGGTCGAACTGCTCGGCCACGGCGCCCGGTCATTGCACAAGATCAGGGTCGACGATCGTTACCGCATTGACATGGCGGCGCTGGCCGAGACGGTGGCGGCCGATCGCGCCGCGGGCTTGCAGCCGTGCGCGGTGGTCGGCTCGGCGGGCACGATCAACACCGGGTCGGTCGACGATCTGGCGGCGCTGGCGGCCTTTTGCGCGCGCGAGCAGCTGTGGTTTCACGTCGACGGCGCGATCGGCGCCGTGGCGACCCTGGCACCTGCCCACCGCCATCTGCTGCGGGGCATGGAAGCGGCCGATTCGGTGGCCCTGGACCTGCACAAGTGGCTGCACCTGCCGTTCGAGGCCGGCTGCGTGGTGGTGCGCGATCGCAAGGCGCACCGCGCCACTTTTTCGCTGACGCCGGAATATCTCGCGCACGCGCAGCGCGGACTGGCCAGCGGTGCCGACTGGTTCAGCGAATACGGCGTGCAGTTGTCCCGCGGCTTCCGGGCACTGAAGGTGTGGCTGTCATTCAAGGAACACGGACTGCAGAAGTACGGACGGCTGATCGAGCAGAACATTGCCCAGGCGCAGCGACTGGCCGAACTGGTGCGCGCGGCCCCCGAGCTCGAGCTCATGGCGCCGGTGGTCCTGAACATCGTGTGCTTCCGCTACCGCGGCAAGGGCGCTACGCCGCAGCAGCTCAATGCCCTGAACGAGGAACTGCTCATACGACTGCACGAGAACGGAGTGGTTGCGCCTTCCTATACGACGCTCGGCGGCAGTTACTGCCTGCGGGCGGCCATCGTCAATCACCGCACCCGTACCGAGGACCTCGGCATGCTCGTCGACGAGGTGCTACGGACCGGGCGCAGTCTCGGCGGCTCCTAGGCGCACCGTCCGGTAGACGATGGTCAGGTCGCCGTCCTGCGACTGCGTGGTCAGGGCGGGTCGTGCGCTGCGCAGCGCCGCTCCGCTCGCGGGCACCCCGTAGGAGCGGTCCAGCACGGTCACGGCGAGGTCGGTGGCGCTCGGGGTCTCGAGCGTAAGATCGATGCCCTCCGGCCCCACCCCGATGAGCTGCAGCCAGCGGCTGCCGTCGGCACGGCGCCAGAAATGTGCCGGCAGTCTCTGCTCCCCGCTCGGCTCCAGCGTGGCCTCGATCGCTCGATCCTGCGCCACCCCCAGTTCGATCTCGGGCGCATTGCGCGCCGAACTCAGGTGCAGGTGATACCGCACCGCGCCGCCCCGATGCTCGACGGAAAGAATATCCACGAGCGGTGCCGCGTAGTCCAGGCGCGGCGCGTTGGCGCGCCGCAGTCCGGCGAGGGGACCCGCCGGCAGCGGGAATTGCGGCGCCGGGCCGCTGGCGCGCAGGTCAAGCTGGGGTGGGTCGCGCTTCGAATCAGGCTGCAGGATCCACGTTGCCCGGCCGGCGTCGGCATCGAGCACGTACCAGAGCAGCGTGCGTTGCGGCATCTGCGTGGAGTACGCCGGCATCACGAGCGTGAGGCCAGTGCCCAGGACCACCGTCAGGGCGCTCAGCGATGTATAAATCCGGTAGCGGCGCGCCGGCCGCTCGGTCAGCAGCGGCGCCAGACCCAGCGTGCACAGGCCGGACAGCGCGGTAATAGCGGGCCATGCGTCACTGCCCAGGGCAGGATAGAGCAGCAGCAGTATGGGCGTGAAGGTCAGGGCGGCCCCGATGACCGGCAGTGCGGCCGCGAACGGCGGAAACGGCGCGCGCGAGGAAGTGCGGTGCAGGATGCGCAGCGCCAGGAGCGCCGCCAGCAAGGCCGCCAGGACCGGGGCGTAGAACAGATAGCTCAGTTCCGGGAATTTCAACGCGCACAGCAGAGCCAGCCCCGCGTGCACAGACACGTACGAAAGCCACAGACTCCAGGCCCCGATGCGTCGGCGGAACAGCGGCGCGGCGCAGGCCGGGGCGAGCAAGGCGAGCGCGATGCAGGCGGCGTGCATGCCGGTGGGAAACGCCGCCCAGGAGTAGGCCGCGGCGGGCGGCACCGCGCCGAACGCGCGCACGAGGGTCAGCAGGACGGCACTGGCCACGATCGCGCCTGCCCAGCCGAGCATCAATGCGGCAAACGCGTAGACCATGGATTGCAGCGAAGCGCCGACGCGGCGCTTGAGGCTCCAGAGCGCGCACAGCAGCGCGCCCGTGAGCGCCAGGCCCAGCCATGGCGACCAGCTCGCCGGCCAATGCCACAACGCGCGGGAGAAAACGTCAAAGAAGACCGCGCCGGTGGCCGGTGGCCGGGCCAGGTCCGCCATGGCCAGAGCCTGCACCACCGCCAGGGCGTTCTGCCCCTGGTGCTGCAGGCCGCCCAGGTCCAGGTTCTCGAGGCGGTCCTGGGGCGTGTGGTAGCGCTCCACATCCCCGATCAGCGCGAAATTGAAGCCTTCGTAGCCGGCCGCCTTGAACACGGTGAAGTCCGTGTCATTGGGCAGCAGCTTGTAGACGAAGTAATAGAGGGAGTTGCTCATCGGCCGCGCCGCGGCCCGGGCAAACATGCGCAGCGCCCAGTCCGTGGCCGGCCCGGTCTCGAACATCAGGCTCGGGCCGGAGTCGCCGCGCGCCTCGAGGTTGACGGCCGCCCTGACGGTGCGCGCTTCCGCACGTCCGGCGACAAACAGCCGCGCGCCGAGCAGGCCGGCTTCCTCGCCTTCATCGATCAGCAGGATGATCGGATGGCGCCTGGCCGGTTGCTGCCTGAGCACGCGCGCGATCTCAAGGATCGAGGCGACACCGATGCCGTCGTCGCCGGCTCCCGGCCCCGCCGGCACCGAGTCGTAGTGCGCGGCCAGCAGCACGCTCGCGCCCGCGGGTTCCGATCCGTCAATGCGGCCGATGATGTTGACGACCCGACCGCAGGCCAGGACGCTGTCGCAGGCCCAGCCCTCCTGCAACTCGGTGGCGATCCCGAGCGCGTTGAGACGCTGCACGATCTGCGAGCGAATCCGGGCGTCGGCCGCGCTGGCCAGCGGGTGCGCGGTCTCCGGGGCGAGCAGTTCCCGGAGTACGCCTGCCGCACGCGTGGCGGAGAACTCAGCGGCGGGAGCATCGGCCGGCAGGGGAGCTGGCGGCCGGTCGGCCCAGTGCGTGAATGCCCCCAGCGCCAGCAGCGCGGCGAGGGTGAGCCACAGCGCGCGCCCGCCTCGGAGCGGAGATCATTTGCCCGTCGACCGTCCGCATGTCTGTACCCAGCTGTGCAAGGAGCCACCGGCCCACGGGCGCCTGCCGCCTATAATGACCGAATCGAAGGATGGTGCACCACCATGCGCAACATCATCGGCTGGAGTGCCGCCTGGGCCGGCGGAGCGTTGGGCTGGTGGCTCGGTGCGTACGCCGGATTGCCGGCGGCGGTGGTGCTGAGCGCGCTGGCCGGCGCCGCAGGTCTGTACTACGGCTACCGGTGGTTCGACGAGAACCTGAAGTAGGTCGGCGGCGCGGTTTCCCCGGGGCTCACACCAGCGGTGTGCCGCGCGGCGCGTGCACCACCACGGTGCCCGCAATCTTGTCGTGCCAGGACTGGCGCTCGGCGTCGAACACCACCCAGATAAATCCCAGCCCGACGATGAAGAACGAGAGGAAGCTGCCCAGTGCCCGCGTCACGGCCGTGGGCCAGTCGACCGGGCGCCCGTCCAGGCGCACCACGCGCAGGCCGCAGACGATCCCGCCGATGGTCGTGCCGCGCAGCTTCCACATCACCGCGCCGTATGCCGCCAGGATCAGCAGCAGGCCGTGGTGCATGGGAAAGCTGACGACGCCGCACACGATCGCCACCAGTATCAGATCGAGGAACAGGGCCAGCATGCGGATCCAGAAGCCGGCGCGATTCGCAAGCTCGAGGGACACGGGCGGGAGCGGGGCACGCGCGGGGGCCGGGGCGGGCTCCGCAGCCGGCGCACCGGCGGCCGGCGCAGCTTCCGCCGCGGCCGCGGGCTGCACCAGCCCGGCGTGGGCGGAAGGCGTCGCCTGCGCAGTGGTGGCAGCGCGGCGCGCGCGGAAGGCGAGCAGCAGTGTGTAGACGACGATGCCCAGTCCGAGGACGTCGAGCGCCTTGTAGGTGATGAACCCGATCACCGGTACCACGTACAGCATCAGGGCAATCGTTCCACCCAACAGCACGGCAAGCACCGGCCGATACTCGTGCCCCGGCTCGCGCGCCGGCAGCACGCGGCGCCCGAACCAGGCCAGCGCCACCGCCTTGCCGAACAGGCCGCCCACGAACAGCGCGAAGGCCAGGAAGGGAATCAGAATCGAGCCGATCACCGTGACCAGCAGCACCAGGAACACGATCGGCTTGCATATGAAAGTGAACAGCGAGGCGAGGGTGGCACGACCGGGGTTGGCCTCCATGGTGCGCACGCACTGATTGACGCCGGTCGGGAACAGCAGCGCGATCAGCAGGTACAGCACCAGGAAGCTGGTGGCGATGGTCCAGGCCCAGCCCAGGCCCGGGGCGAAGGCCAGCGGCCGCCCGTACATCAGGCAGTTGTGGACCCAGTTGCGCAGCCATTCATAGCCGCCCATGTGCCCAAACATCATCACGTTTTGAATGTCACCGTGCACGACGGCGGCCGGATCCCGGATCAGGTCGCCGCCGATCGCGACCACGTCGCCCTGCACGTCCGCGTGCGGGCCCAGCTCCACGTTGCCAAAAACCGCGACCACCGAGTCGCCCACGCGGCTGTCGACGTAGGTGTTGCCGAACACGGCCACCGCCGCATCGCCCACCGGGCCGGTGACGTGCGTATTGCCCAGGACCGATACCACGGCATCGTCGACCTCGCCGGCACTGGTCGAGGAGCCGAGCACGGACACGACGGTGGTGGCATGCTTGCCGCTGTCGAGGCGTCGAGTCATGGCCGATCGAGACCAGCGCGTTGTCGCGCTCATTCTTGTCCTTGCTCCCGGCGTCGCTGCTGCCGGCGTCAATGCTGCCGGCGTCAGTGCTGCCGGCGTCAGCGTCCTTATCGGTCTCGCCGCCGGAGTCACTGTCGGCCTTGATCGTGATGTGCAGGCCGTGCGATTGGTCCGCGTCGTGCGGCTGCGCGGCGGCGGCGGGCGGGGTGCTGGTCGCACCCGCGGGCGGCACGCAGGCGAGCAGGCTCGCCACGCGCCAGCGCGAAGCACACGGACAGAGTTGTTCTTTTCATGTAGTCATGTTGGGTACCGAACAGGTTCTGGAGTAACGAGCAGGGTGCGGAAGGCGGCGGCGCCGAGTCCAAACAAGGCGGCATACAGGAGCAGTGCCAGTCCGGCGGCGCCATAGATCCACACCTGCGGTATCTCGCGTGTCACCATGTTGCCGATCGTCTGGACCGCCTGGCCCATGTTGCCGAGCAGTCGCAGCCCGGACTGCGCGGTGCTGGCGGGCGCGGAGGCCTGCAGCGCCTGCCACAACGACACCAGGCGCCCGGTCGTCAGGAACGACAATTGCACCAGTCCCAGCCCCACCGGCAGGCACAGCAGGCGTGCCGCCCAGGGCCAGCGGCTAAAGCCCTGCAGCCACCACGGCCTGGCCGCGCGCACCGCGAGTTCCCGCAACACGCGGGCCTCGAGGGTCGCAGGCGCCTGCCGCAGGGGCTGGCGGCTCAGCAACGCGCCGACGTACTGCTCGAGTTCCCGTTCATCGCGCGGTGGCTTGTTCAGCTTAGTCATTCAAGCCTCCAGTTGGTCGGCCGTGACGCCGCGCCGCTCGAGTATCTTCGCCAATGCCTGGCGCGCGCGATGGATGTCAGTCTTGACCTTGGGCAGGGATACGCGCAGGCGCTGGGCGATATCCTCGTACGGCATTTCCTCAAAGTGGAACAGCACCAGCGGCACGCGCTGGTGTTCGGGCAACTCCCTGAGCGCCGCTTCGACGTAGTCGTGACGTTCGTCGTCGCGCACTTCCTCCACCACCGATTCATCGGCGGCAAAATCCAGCACCGGATCGTCCTCGGCCTCGTCGGCCGACTGCAGCTGCGAGAAGAATACCCAGCGCTTGCGGTAACGGGTCAGGTGCGTGAAGGTCAGGTTGGTGGCGACGGTCTTGAGCCAGCCGGCGGCACGCGGGTTATCGCGCAGTTCGTCGAACTTGCGATGCGCGCGCAGGAACACTTCCTGGGCGATGTCTTCCGCCTGCGCGTCGTTTCCGCTCAGGCGCGCGGCGGTGGAATAGACCATGTTCTGGTAGGTGCGCATAAATTTCGTGAACTCGGCGTTCCGGTCGCCTTCCTGCTTGGGGGTCTGCACTGGGGTGTCATCGCTTAAATGCATAACCCACGGTCAGGCACAAAGTTTCATAAAAATAGTTATATAAATCAATAGCTTAATCGCTACCGAAGTGCCGGCTAGCGCGTCGCACAAATGCCCGGCCGCGGGCGCGGGCCCGATTATGGGCCTTAAGTGCCCGCGGTGGCGAACGCGGCAGGCGAGGGAAGGAGGCCTCGGGGCGAGGCGGTCAGTGGCTGGAGGGGGCCGGAGCGTCGCCGGCGGCGCGGTTGGAGGCCAGGTTCGGCGTGCCGGTGACCTGGAAGCGGCCGCGCATCATGGCGGAATGCCCGGGGTAGGAACAAAAGAAGGAATAATCGCCGCCCGGCTCCAGCGCCGCGGTGCTGAAGGTGATGGTTGTTGATTCGCCGCCGCCGACGATCTTGGTGGCCGCAATGATGCGCTTGTCGCCGGCAGGCAGATAGCCGCTGTCGAAGCCCGCGGCCATGCCGCGGTTGACGAGCGCGGCCACGTCCGCGGTGCGAGCCAGCACCCAGTCATGACCGAGCACGTGGGCTTCCTGCCTGCCCACGTGGCGCAGCGTAAGTTCGACCAGCTTGCAGCTTGCATCGATGTGCAGGCTGCGCGCGTCGTACTGGATCATGTCGTTGGCCTGAATCGTCAGCTGGCAGTCGTTGGCGCGCGCCGCACCGGCCGCGCCGCTCGCGACGAGCACTGCCAGCGGCCAGTAGCCAAGGCGAGCGCGGAGCCTGGTGTTCACATTGCCGCCCACAGGAAGGCAAACAGGGTGTTGTTGTCGGAGGCGCTGCGACCGAAGCCGTCGTAGTTGTTGCCTGCGCCGTTGAACTTCGAGTAGCCGGTGTACTGCAGGCCGACGCGCAGGTTCATCCACGGCCGGTAGGGCGAGTCCAGCTTGCCGAAGGGCACGTACTCGAGTTGGATCAGGTAGCCGGCGCTGTCGGGTTTGCCGGCGTTGCTGCCGTCCACGGCCTCGGGCGCGTAGAGCGAGGCATCGCTGCTGCCGGTCACGTTGAAAAGGCCCAGGCCGGCCACCCAGGTCTGGCGGTAGGTCCAGGTGACGTCGCCGCGTACGCTGTCGAGGTTACCCGAGGCACGCTCGGCTTCCCCGGCGGCGAAGCTCGCATTCAGGTGGCGCGATTCGTGCACGAGCGCGAAATTCGCCTGCAGGTTGCTGGCGTCGGGCGCGGTGTGCTGGTACGTGGCGTCGACGCCGAAGTCGTTGAACTGATCGGTCGCGGGCTGCGTCGGATCGGGCTTCTGCTTGACGTTCAGGCCCAGCATTCCCACCGAGAAATAGTGCGGACCGTTGCTGAACTGCAGCGCGGCGCGCCAGTAGGGGGCGAAACCGTCGACGTGGGAATTGTCGTCGGCGCTCAGGCCGACATTGGGCAGCATGCTGTCGGAAAGGCTCCGATATCCGCCCGCCTCGAGGTAAAGATGATCGTCGATCATGGCGTACAGCGTCGGACCGAGCACCGTCTCGCTGATGCCGTCGTAGATGATCGGTGCGGTGCCCGGGGTGGGCGCGAGCTCGGAACCCACGTACGGGAAGCTCCACACGGAAGTGGAGTTCCACAGGTCGGATACGGTCGGATTGTTGTTCAGGGTGATGCCGCCCACGATCCCGTGGCTGCCGAGCTCGAAGGCGTGGGCGTAGCGCACGTCAAATGCGCCCCAGGCCGTTTGGCGTTCGGTGCCGCTGTAGGAGATTTCGACAAATCCGCCGGCGTGCTGCCCGAGGCTGCCGGCAATGAATCCGGTGAGCTCATTGAGCGCGAAATTGTCGTTGGTGCCGTAGTGTTCCGGCGCCTCCGGCAGCGCAGCTCCGGTGCTCGTGTAGGTCACGATGGCCATCAACGCCAGCGGCACCGAGTCGTGGTGTTCGCCCAGCGCGTAGGCGTTCAGCTTGAACTGGCGCCCGTAGGCGGTGAGTGCCGGGCCGAAGGCGATGGCGTGGCACTGCGCGCAGGGGAGCCCCGTCTGCTGTGCGTAGCTCGGCAGCGCCTGCGATGGCATCGTGTACGCAAGCGTGAGGCAGGCGAGCGCCTCAAGGCCGTAGCGTCGCAGCGGCGTAGACCCTCGCGCGAGCGCACGCGCGCTCCCGATCCAGCTGTCGATGATGGCCACTTGATTAACGCTCCCCAGTCGGTCAATTCGTCTTATGAGGACTGAACCTGGGGCAAAAGCTATCAGCTGCCGGCGCGGCGACCGATGGGGCAAAGTGCTTAGATTATAGGGGGAAACGCTGCATGCCGAGGACGCGGAGCCTGAAGTGTGCTATGCACAAACGACGACATTGTTGAGTTCCCACCGCCGGCTCGTGGGTTCAATGAGGTAGGGCGCCACGGCGGCGGCGGGCGCCGAACGGCCCGCCGGCCCGGCCGTTCACTTGTGGTTGCAGAGCTCCACGTCGCCGCTCTTGGTGTCGATATGCACGTGGCCGCCGCCCTTGCCGTTGCGGAAATTGAGGCGGCTGCCCGGCCCGTACTCCTGCTCAGCGGGCTTGGGCCCGAAGCAGTTCCTGATGTCACCACTGAAAGTCTGCACGTCGATATCGGCGTCCGGCAGCGCGCCGAACTGGATCCCAAGATCGCCGCTGACCGAGGTGGCCTCGAGCTGCCCGGACGCGGCGAGCGCCGCCGTCGAGACGCTGAGTTCGCCGGAGACGCTTTCGAAGTGGCCGCGCGAGACGGTGCCCAGCGAGAGCATGGCGTCACCGCTCACGGTGTTGACCTGGATGTCGCCGTCGGCGCCGGTGAGGTTGACGTCGCCGCTCACCGTCTTGACCTGCGCGTTGTGGCTGTTGCGGGCGGCGAGGCGCACGTCGCCGCTCACGGTGCTGACCTGCAGCTCGCCGCCGGCGTCGCCGGCGATGTCCCCGCTCACGGTCTGCAGGTGCTGGTTGCCGGTGACCCCGGAGACCCGCAGATCGGCGCTGACCAGGGAAACCTCCAGCGCGCTCTTCTGCGGCACGCGAATCTTCAGGTGCGCCTCGCTGTCGCCGTTCCAGTTGTTTCCGGAAGGCAGCACGACGCGCACGGTGGTGTGATTGGCGCTGCCGGTGACGTCGACACGCTCGACCTTATCGCCGATGGTGCCGCTGACGTCCACCGTCGGCTGGTCCCAGCCGCTGATCTCGATCCCGCCGGAGACGTTGACCACTTCGACGGTGCCGGCCGGATCGGCCGGCTTCTGCGCGGTGAAGGGGCGCGTCGCGGCCCAGGCCGGCAGCGTCAGGCCAGCGAGCAGGACCGCGGCGGCCAGCGCCGACGAGCGCGAGGTGGGCGCGAAGTGCATTGCGGTGTTCATATTCAGGTTCTCCTCAACAAAGGTTCGGTGGACTGCGCCACGCTCGTATACAGGTCGATCTCTTGCTGCCAGGTGCTGTGCAGCAGTTGCAGCAGCAGCGGGCTCGCGGGGTCGTGGGCCAGTGCCGAGCGCAGGTCGGCATTGGCGCGGCGGATGGTCTCCAGATCCGCCTGCACCCGGGTCCTGGTGGCCGGCGCGAGCAGCTTGAGGCGTTCATTGAAGGTGCGTTCCAGCGCGGCGCTCGCGGCGACGTAAGCGGCAGTCTGCGGCGGCCCGAAGCTCACCGGCGTATTGCCCGGCATCGCCGGCGACGCGCTTCGGGCCACCAGTGCGGTGGCGCCGGGCTGGTGGATCACGGACCAGTACAGCGCGCCGACGAGGCAGACCACGCCGAGGCTCGCGGCCAGCGCCAGCGGCCAGGGCACCCGCACGGTGCGTGCCTGGCGCGCGGCGCGCGCGCCGGCCAGATCGGCGGGTCGATGGGCCGCCCGATCGCCGCGTTCACCCAGTTGCCGGGCAATGTCGGGCCACAGGTCACGCGTCGGCGGTACTTCGCGCCGCACGCTGGCGAGCGCATCGTCCAACGAACTAAATTTGCGTGGGTTCATGCGGCCTCCATGGCGATACCCAATTGCTGTGCCAGCAGCCGGCGCCCGCGATGCAGTTGCGCCTTGCTGGTGCCGGTCGCGATGCCGAGCATGTGCGCTGCCTCCTCGTGGCTGTGACCGTACACGCCCACCAGCACCACGACATCGCGCGCCCCCTGCGGTAGCCGGTCCAGGGCGGCCTCGATGTCCACGGTGCCGGCGGCTTCCTCGGCACCGGGCACCTGCTCGGCGATCTCGTCCATTCCGTCGGCCTCCCGCATGGCGTCGCTCGGCCTGCGGCGGCGCTGCGCCAGCACCGTGTTGACGGCGATGCGGTGCAGCCACGTGGACAGCTGGCTGCGGCCCTCGAAGCGCGGCAACGCTCGCCAGGCGGCGATAAAGCATTCCTGCGTGCAGTCCTCGGCGAGCGCCGGCTGGCCGGTCAGCCGCAGGCACAGGCCATAGACCTGCCCCAGATGGGCACGGTACAAGTCCTCGAAATCATCGCCGGCCATGTGTACTTGGAGTGGGCGCTGGGGCCTAGGGTTTAAAGAAGGAGGCGGTTGTGACTCAAGCGGCCGCCTGGCCGGTGGCCCCGAGGGCGCACAGGGCCGATCCGCCGACCACCGCCGCCACGCCGATCCAGGTCCACAGGTTGGGCATTTCCGCGCTGGGGAGCGGCGCCAGCCATCCTGCCGCCGCCACGCTCGCCAGGGAGGTAAACAACGGGGAGACCGCCACCGTGGCGCTGACCCGCGTCACCTCGCCCAGGTGCATCGCCTCGGCGTAGGCGCCATAAGCAATCAGGGTGTTGGCGCAGCAGAACGCCAGCGCGCCGGCCTGCGCCGTGTGGAGCAGGCGCAAGTGCGAGGGTTGCGCCAGCGGTGTGAGCAGCAGTGCGCCGCCCACGTACAGGAGCCACAGCAGCTGCGCCGAATTCCATTCGCGCAGGAGCCGCTTCTGCGCCAGCCCGTAGCAGGCCCAGGTCAGCGAGCCCACGACCAGCAACAGCACGCCCAGCCCCAGTTCCCGGGCGGCGCCGAACATGAGCGGCAGGCGCCGGTTGAAGAACAGCAGCAGGCCGCCGACCAGGATCGCCGCACCCAGCCATTGCAGCCGGCCGAAGCGCTCGTGATACACCACCAGGCCGCCGAGCAGCACGAACAGGTTGGCCGACTGGATCACGACCTGCGCGGTGGCGGGCGAGGTGAGCTGCACGCCGACCACGAAGAGCGTGTAATTGAGGGTGAGGCCGACGACGGCGACCGGCACCAGCAGGCGCAGCCCCGGCGCCAGCCGCCAGGGCCGCGGCAGCGCGCCGCGCCGGGCGAGGAACAGGCCGACGACCAGCCCCGCCACCAGGAAGCGGCACCAGGTGATCGTATAGGTGTCGAGCACCGGGACCACGAGCTGCAGGGCCAGCGGCAGCAGGCCCCAGAACAGGGCCGCGAGCAGCGCGAGCAACAACGCCAGGTGGGTACGGTGCGCCAGGGAGTGCAGATCCTCCGGCCCCATACGAATGGGCCGGTGCACGCATCTTGCCCTGACTGCCGCGGGCAAGGCAATCGCGCGGCTGTCGTACACTGGCGCCTGCGGTCGGGGTAATGGGGGAGCTGACACATGTGGCCCGAAGTACATCTCCACCACCACCTGGTGAGCGAGGATCCCGCCCGGCTGCGGCCTACCCAGATGACGGTCGGGCTGGCCGAGGTCGCGATCAAGCGCCGCGAGTGGGCGGCCCTGGGCAAGAAGGAGCGGCACGAGGCGCTGGAGCAGCAGGTGTTCCCCGCGGTCCTGGGGCTCAAGCAGCGCTACTACATCATTGATCACCACCATCTGGGACTCGCCCTGATCGAGGAGGACGTGCACCACGTGTGGATTGCGGTGCAGGACGACCTGTCCTGGCTCAGCCCCGACGCCTTCTGGCGCGTGATGGAATATCGCGCCTGGGCGCATCCATTCGACGCGCGCGGGCAGCGGCGCGACTGCCGCGAGATCCCGAACCGCCTGGAGCAACTGCACGACGATCCCTACCGGAGCCTGGCCAACCGCGTGCACGAGGCTGGCGGCTACGCCAAGACCCCGTTGCCCTATGCCGAGTTCCTATGGGCCGACTTCTTCCGTGCCAACATCAGCGCGCGCAAGGTGCGGCGTCGCCCGCCGCTCGCGGTGCGTGCCGGCGTCAAGCTCGCCCGGTCGACGGCCGCGCGCTACCTGCCGGGCTGGGCGGGTCGCACGCCGTGAAGGCGCGCTGGCCCGACTTGCTCGCCGGGCTGGCACTGTCCGGTCTGGTCCTGCCCGAGGCCGTCGCCTACGCAGGGATCGCCGGGCTGCCGCCGCTCAGCGGTCTGCTGGGCGCGGTGGTGGGGCTCGGCGTCTACGCGGTGTTTGGCAGCAGCCGCTTTGCCATCGTGGCCGCGACCTCCTCTTCGGCGGCGGTACTGGCCGGTGCGCTGCATTCGCTGGCCAGCGTGCCGGCGGCGCAGGCCCTGGAGTTTGCCGCGGCCATCGTAATCATGGCGGGCGTGCTGTTCATGCTCTGCAGCGCCCTGCAGCTGGGACGCCTGGCGCAGTACATTGCCAGGCCCGTCGTGCGCGGCTTTTCCTTGGGCATCGCCGTGGTGATCATCACCAGGCAGTTCGCCAAGTTGTGCGGCGTGCACGCGGTGCAGACCGCCCTCGGACCGCTGCTGATCGAGCTGTTCCAGCGGCGCGCGCAGTGGCAGACGGTCAGCCTGCTGATCGGCCTGGTGGCCCTCGCGTTGCTGGTGCTGCTGCGGCGTTGGCCGCGAATTCCCAGCACGCTGGTGGTGCTGGTGCTCGGCGTCGCCAGCCTGCCGTGGCTGGGCGCGCACGCGGCCGGCGTCGCGCTGGTCGGCAAGATAGAGCTGACGCAGGTGCAGCTGCGCCTGCCGCGGCTGCAGATAGACGAGTGGACCCAGGCCGCGGAACTGTCGGTGGCCCTGATGCTGATTCTGTTCGCCGAAAGCTACGGCGCGGTGCGCAGCTGCGCCTTGCGCCACGGTGATGCGATCAGGGTAAATCGTGAGTTGCTGGCGCTGGGCGCCGCCAACATGGCCGCAGGCCTGTTCCAGGGCATGCCGGTGGGGGCCGGCTATTCGGCCACCTACACTAATGAGTCGCTCGGTGCGCGCTCGCGCCTGGCCGGCGTCGTGGCCGCGCTCGGCGTGGCCGCCGCGCTGGTATTCCTGCAAGCGTGGGTGGCCCGAATCCCCGAGCCGGTGCTGGCGGCGATCGTGATCTTCGCGATGCGTCACGCGGCCAGCCTCAAGCCGCTGCGTCCCTACCTGGTGTGGAAGCGCGATCGGGTGGTGATGGTCGCCGCAGTCGCGGCCGTGCTCCTGCTCGGCGTACTCAACGGGCTGATCGTCGCGATTGCGGTCAGCCTGGCGATGTTGTTGCGCAATCTGTCGCAGCCGCGCTTCAGCGTGCTCGGGCGACTGGGGGGTGGACATGATTTTGTCAGCGTCGAGGTCCATCCGGATGCCGTGAGCGTGCCAGGCTTGCTGATCCTGCGTCCCGAAGAACCGCTGTTTTTCGTCAACGTCGAGGCGATGCTGGACAGTGCCGCGGCGCGTCTGGCCACCGCGGCCTCGGTGCACACGCTGGTACTGAGCCTCGAGGAATCGCCGGACCTGGACGGCACCGCCGTCGAAGCGCTCGGGCAGTTCGCCGCGCAGGTGCAAGGCCGCGCGTGCGAATTGCGGCTTGCGCGCCTCAAGGATCCGGCCTTCGAAGTGCTGAGCCGCGCTGCGCTCCCAGGAATGACCGGTGCGGCACTCAGCGGCGGCAGCGTCGACGCCGTGGTCGGCGCCGCGCAGGCCGCGCACGGCAGTCAGGCGCGCTGAAATTGAGCTAGGATATCGACACCCGACGCCCGCCCGTGCAGGAGCCGCCATGAAACTGATCACTGCCGTCATCAAGCCCTTCAAGCTCGACGAAGTGCGCTCCGCGCTCTCGGAGCTGGGCATATCCGGCATGACCGTCACCGAGGTCAAGGGCTTTGGCCGCCAGCGCGGACACACCGAGCTGTATCGGGGGGCCGAATACGTGGTCGATTTCGTGCCCAAGACGCGCATCGAGGTGGGCGTGCGCGATGACCTCGTCGATCAGGTGGTCGATGCGATCGTCAAGGCCGCCAAGACCGGCAAGGTGGGCGACGGCAAGATCTTTGTCACCGACATCCGCCGCGTGGTGCGCATCCGCACCGGCGAACTGGACGATTCCGCGCTGTAGCCGCGATCGCGCCGCCACGGCGCGCGCGCGCTCACCGCACCCACGCTAGAGGAGCGGTGACTGGAACACCACCCGACCGCCGACCATCGTCAGCAGGACCTGCGTCTTGGAGATCTTCTCGGGCGCGATCTGCATCAGGTTCCGGTCGAGAATTATCAGGTCCGCGAACTTGCCGGGTGCAAGCGAACCGGTGACGGCGTCTGCGCGCAGGCTGTAGGCCGCATTGAGGGTCATCGCCTGCACCGCCTCGGCGACCGTGAGTCCGGGATCGATGCCGAGGCGCCCGGGGTAGCGCACCGCGTCCTCGCCGGTCGCGGCACGCGTGACCGCCGCCTGCATGGCCAGCCACTCATCCAGCGGGTCCACCGGCCAGTCGCTCCCGAAGACGATCCGCGCGCCGTAGAGCTTGAGCAGGCCGGCCGGTTCGCACAGCGCCGCGCGCACCGGGCCGAGATGGCGCGTCGCCTGCGCGTTCAGGTCGGCGGCCGGCTTCTCCCACTGGAACGACAGGACCGGCAGGGCGTTGAGGTCGGCATAGCGCGGATAGTCGTCCGGATCGACGATCTCGTCGTGGGCGATGGCCGGGCGCACGTCGTCGCCGGGATGGACCCTGCGCATCGCGGCGATGGCGTTGAGGCCCTCGCGCACCGCACCGTCTCCGTCCGCGTGCATGTGCGGGTTGATGCCGGCCGCCGCGAGCCTCAGGAGCGTAGCGTCGAGCTGCTGCTGGCTGAAGTAGGGCGGCGGACCGAGATTATCGCCCGGGCGCCAGTCGGGTTTGTCGGCGGTGCCGGTATTCTCAAAGTACGGCTGCAGCATGACGCCCGTATAGGACGGGGCGGAAAATACCCCGTCGAGAAACAGCTTGGCGGTATCCACGCTCAGGCTCGGGTTCGCCGTCACGGCGCCCTGGTCGTAGCGCTGCCTCTGCGCGAGCACCTCGGCGACCGCCGCGGCCGGATCGTAGTTCACGACCGAATCGATGCGCACCGCGAAGTGGGCCCGTGCGGTGAGCTCGCCCGCCTGCTGCACCCGCGTGTAGGCGGTCAGCGTGTCGGTGCTGGTCGAGGCATCGAGGAAGCTCGTTACACCCTGCGCGCGCAGGGCGGCGAGTGCGCGCCGCGTGGCCTGCAGCTGTTCCGCGGGCGTGGGCGCTGGAATGAGCGGCCGGATGAGGCCCTGCGCCGCGTCCTCGAGCAGGCCCGTAGGCTCGCCCTGGCCGTCACGCACGATGACCCCGTCCTTGGGCTCCGGGGTGTCGCGTGCAATGTGCGCCAGTTCGAGTCCGCGTGCGTTGACCAGCGAGGAATGGCCGTACGAGGAGCGCATCACGATCGGGCGCGTGGTCTTCACCCCATCGAGCGCCTCGTGGGTCAGGACCACGCCGGCCGGCAGCATGTTCTGTTCGAACCAGTCGACCACGCTAAGCCAGTCATCGGCACCCGCCTTGCCGCCCTCATCGGCGCAGCGCTGCACCGCCGCCTGCAATTGCGCCACCGTCAGGCGCTGATGCTCGAGGCTGCAATCCCGGGCGCGCAAGCCCCCCGACTGTGGGTGCATGTGGCCGTCGATCAGTCCGGGCATCAGCATGCGGCCGGCCAGGTCGATGCGGCGGGTTTTCGGGCCGACGTAGGCGCGCGCGCCCTCATCGTCGCCGACGTAGACGATCTGCCCGGCGCGCACCGCGAGCGCCCGGGCGGTGGGCATCACGTTGTCGACCGTATAGATGTAGCCGTGCGTAAAGACCGTCTCCGCGGGCGGTATCGCGCCGTCTTCCGGCGGCCACTGCGCCTGGCGCGTAATGACGCCGTTGGCGACGTCGTAGCGGCGCACGAACTCCGGCGCGCCGACCTCCAGCGTCCGGACGTTGAAGCTGCTGCCCGGGCCGATGCCCGTGACGCGCACTGGGGCCAGCTCGAGCGGCTTGCCGGGCTCCAGCGCGCCGAATTCGCCCGGCTGGACCAGCCAGGCATGCTTGCCCGGAACCTCCGCGTAGAAGTGCGCCGTGCCGTCGCTCTCCACGGTCATGGCCGCGTTCTCGTCGATCCCCAGTCCCACCAGTGCGCGTTGCGGATCGAGCGTGTGGGTCTTGGCGAGAAATGCAAACAGCCGGCCGAGCCTGGCGCGCGTGTCGAAGTGGCTGTCGGTGAACACGTGCGCGAGCAACTCGCTGTGAAGAAAATCACCCTCAATCGTGACCGCCTGGCCCAGCGGGTCGGCGAGTGCCTCGGGCGAGGTGATGCTGCCTCCGTCCATGGACCCGTAGAGCCAGGGGCCCTGTACGGCCAGCCCCGCGCTGGTTCCCCCGAGCGGCTTTCCGGCGGCGACGTGCGCGTCGATGAGCGCGTTGAGAGGCGTGCCGCGCCACATGCGCACGTAGTTGGACTGGTCGCCGCCGGCGATGAAGATGCCGTCGGCCGCCTGCACCGCCGCCAGAATCCGCGGGTCCGAGGCCGCCTGGCGATCGCTGAATACAAAGGTACGCACCGACAGCACGCCCTTGACGTCGTTGTAGAACTCGTCCTGTGACTCCGTGCTCCCCGAGGCTCGCAGTACCACGAGGTGCCCGTGGCCCGCGTGGGCCGTAAACCACCGGAAGGCGTCGTAATTCCAGTCGCCGCCGCCATTGAGAAGCAGTCCGCCGACGAGCGGGTCCGGCCTCGGTGCGCTTTCATCGCCAATGACGTAGGTCTGATAGCCGGGTCCGCCGTTCGCGGCGGCCGCCTGCGCGGCCGCCGGCAACGTGCCCTGCGCAGCCCAAGCCAGAATCAACAGCAGGCGCAACGATCGTGCGAGGCTCACTGCGCCGTGCCCGCTGCGCGGCGGTAGAGGGTATGCAGTTCGAGCTGCCCGTACTCGGGATTGCTGGCCACAAAGGTGACCCGCAGGGTGTCGCTGGCCGCGTCGTGCTCCAGGCGCCAGCTGCGCGCGCCCTTGTTCGTGTACTTGGCGCGGATCACGAACGCCCCCTGGGCCCAGCCGCACTCCAGGCGGGCCGCGCCGCTGGTGTCGATGCGCGACACGGATTGCGTGGGCGAGAACTGCCGCGTCGGTTCTGCATCGCGCGTGATCTCGAGGCCGTCGCCGAGCAGCGCAATGCGCAGCGCCGCCGCGGGTCGCAGATCCTCGGCCAGGCGCGTACGCAGTTTTACCGGGTCCTCGGGCGGCATGATCAAAGGATCGATCTGCGCCGTTCCGCCGCCCCCCCGGCGTGCGGTTCCTCCATCGGCGTCCGCGGCTGCTCGTGCCGCCGAACCTGCTGCAGCAGCGGCGCGAGCTTGCGATCGAAGTCATCGCTCCCGGCCGGGTCCACGCGCCAGTCGCCGGCCATGGTGGCCGCGGCCGGTGTGGCCACCGGACTCAGCGACTGGCAGCCCGAGAGCAGCAGCGTCGCGGCCAGTGCGCCGGCGCTCAGGCGGCGCCAGTGGAGGTAGGTTCGCATGCGGAGCGTACGGATCGCACCGGCTCCTATGGGTTCGTACGCGCGGGCGCGGCCGCAGGCGTGGCCGGTGCCCGACGCGCGGCCACGAGCGCGCGCAATTCACGCAGCTTGCGCTCGACCACCGCCTGGTTGTCGGCACCGAGGCGCAGCATGAGCTTCTGGCCGGCCGAGCGCGCCTCGAGATTGGGATCGGCAAACTCCCAGAAAACCTTGGGACGCACCAGGGCCAGGGGCCGGGCCGGGTGCGGTGTTTCGAGCAGATGATCGATCACGGCCACCAGGCGGTCATTGAAACTCTTCTGCGGATAGCCCAGATCCTCGTAGGCACGCTGGAACAGCGGATAGTAGTGCCGATAGAGATCGTTGACGGCGTGCATATCGAGATTTCCGAGGATCGTCATGACCGGCGCGTAGCGCGCGCCGTTGTGTTCGTCCAGGTTGGCCTGCAGGTCCCCGCCGGAGACCTGCAGGCTCCCGCCGGTGGCCTCGAGCGGCCGCAGCTCGACCGCCAGCTTGTGGCGCGGCAGATTATCCACCGTCGCCACCAGATGCCGGATCATATTTTCAGGCCGCAGCACGCTGCCCAGCCCCTCCGCCCCGGGCAACGCGAGCAGTGCGGCGCCGAAGGAGGCATCGCTGTCCGCCAGCGCCGGTAGACCTGTCGCCGCGGCAGCGATGCTGGGGAGCGGGGGTGGCTCGGGTTCGCTCGGTGCCGGCGTCCCCACCTGATCCAGCGGGGCCGGCGAAGGCGCAATCCTGGCCCACCAGTACCACGCGGCGCCGCTGCCTACCAGCAATAGTACCGCCAGGATCGGAATAGCCTTGTTGGACACGACGGTCTCCTTGGGGTGCCGTGGGTACAGTATGATTTCATTACTGGGGCGCTACTGACAAATTAGGCCGGAGGGCACATGGCATCAGAGAGCAATGCGGCCGGCGACTGGGCCGCGGCGATGCAAAAAGCGCAGGCCGAACTCATGCGCCAATGGTCGGAAATGAACCAGGCCGCGATGCGCATGGGGACCGCGCCGGCCGCCGCCGGCGCCGGCTCCGGCGCCTCCGCGGAAGCCCTCGCACGCCAGTTCATGCAGCAGTGCGAGCAATACCTGGGGGTATCGCGATCGCTTTGGGATCTGGTCACCCGCGCGGCGGCGGTGGCCGATCCCGAGCAGCGCTCGCGTCTGTTCACCGAGGGAGTGGGCGCCCTGCAGCAGCAGTTTGCGCAGCTGTGGGCGGCCGGCTCCTTTGGCGCCCCCGCCGCCGCAGGCCCGGCCGGGTGGCCCGGTGCGGGGCTGTTCGGCGCAGGTTCGCCCGCGGCCGGCGGGCTGCCCGGTTTCGGCGGGATCCCCGGCATGAGCGGATTTCCCGGCATGGGCGGGTTTCCCGGCATGGGCGCGGCGCTCGGCATGCCCGCGCTCGGCCCGGCACGCGAACAGCAGGAATCTGTGCAGCGGCTGGCGCAGCTCGGCATGCGCTGCGTGCAGGCGCAGATGCAGGTCAGCGCCCAGTGGAACGACATCATCGGCAGGGCGCTGCGCGAACTGGCCGAGCGACTGGCACCGCGCCTCAAGAGTGGCGCCCCGCCGGCCTCGATGAAGGAAGTCTACGACCTGTGGGTCGACTCGGCGGAAAGCGTGTACGCGCAGGCGGCGCGAGCCGGCGCGTTCGTGCAGGCGCAGGCCGAGCTCACCAACGCCACCAGCCTGCTGCGCAGCGCGCAGCGCGAGCTGCTGGAGGAATGGGCCCGGCAATTTGACCTGCCGACCCGCTCGGAGCTCAACAGCATCCATCAGCAGCTGCGCGACCTGAAGGCGGCGCTGGCGGGCAACCGGGGCTGAACCGTGGCCGGCACGCCAACCCCGGCGGGCGTGGTCGAGGAACTCGGCCAGGTGCCCGGCAAGCTGGCCGCCACACTGCGTTCCCTGCAGGCGGCCGCGGAGGTCAGCTTCGGTTACTCGGAAAAGGACGCCGTATACCGCGAAGACAAGCTGACGCTCTATCGTTACCGGCCCATAGCCGAAAGCGCGGGCCTTCCGCCGGTGCTGATCGTCTACGCCCTGGTCAACCGTCCGTACATGATGGATCTGGAGCGTGAGCGTTCGCTGATCCGCCGCTTGCTGGAGCGCGGCCTGGACGTGTACCTGATCGACTGGGGCTACGCGGACGGCGCCGACCGCTACACCGACCTCAATGACTACATCAACGGCTACCTGCATCGCTCCCTGGACGTGGTGCTGCGCACCCACCGTATCGCCTCGGCCACCCTGCTGGGCGTCTGCCAGGGGGGAACCTTCAGCCTCTGTTATGCGGCGCTGCACCCCGAGCGCGTCCACAACCTGATCACCATGGTTACGCCGGTCGATTTCAAGACGCCCGACAACCTGTTGTCACGCTGGGCACAGAGCATCGACGTGGACGCGCTCGTGGCCGCGCACGGCGTCGTGCCCGGAGAGGTGCTCAATGCCGCCTATGTGTCGCTGCTGCCGTTTCGCCTGCTGCAGCAGAAGTACGTCAACCTGCTGGACGCCGGGAGCGATCAGGCGCAGATGGACAACTTTATGCGCATGGAGAAATGGATCTTTGACAGCCCGGCCCAGGCGGGCGCCGCCTTTGCGCAGTTCACCCGCTGGTTCTTCCAGGAGAACCGGCTGCTCAAGGGAACGCTCGAGCTTGGCGGGCGCAGGGTCGACCTCAAGAACATCAAGCAGCCGGTACTGAACATCTACGGCAAGCAGGACCACCTGGTGCCGCCGACCGCATCGACCGCACTCGAGGGCCTGGTCGGTACCACCGACTACGTGGCGCTGGGCCTGGACGTGGGGCACATCGGCATGTACGTCAGCGGTCGCTCGCAACGCGAGCTACCGCAGGCGATTACTCATTGGCTTACGAGGCGCAAATCATGAATGCAAAAATAAATCCCCCGCTGCACCCGGTACCGAGCACGGCGCGCCTGCGCGAACTCGATCTGGCCCATCACCTGCCGGCGCAGCAGAACTACCGCCTCATGCAGACGCTCGGCGGCAGCCGCATCATCACGCACGCCGAAGGCTGCTACATCCATGACGCCGACGGCAACAAGATTCTCGACGGCATGGCCGGCCTGTGGTGCGTCAACGTGGGCTATGGGCGCGCCGAGCTCGCCCAGGTGGCGCACGAGCAGATGCTGCAGCTCCCCTTCTACAACACCTTCTTCCGCACGGCCACGGTGCCGGCGGTGCAGCTGGCGGCCAAGATCGCCGAACTCACCGGCGGCGACCTGCAGCACGTGTTCTTCAGCAGCTCGGGGTCGGAAGCCAACGACACCGCGTTCCGGATGGTGCGTCATTACTGGGATCTGCGCGGCCAGCCCAAGCGCAAGATCTTCATCAGCCGCTGGAATGCCTACCACGGCTCGACCGTCGCGGCCGCCAGCCTGGGCGGAATGAAGCACATGCACGCGCAGGGCGACCTGCCGATACCGGGCATCGAGCACATCATGCAGCCGTACAAGTTCGGCGACGGTTACGCCGAGAGCGAGGAGGCGTTCGCGGCCCGCGCGGCCGACGCTCTCGAGCAGCGCATACGCGAGCTCGGCGCCGAGCGCGTGGCGGCTTTTATTGGCGAGCCGGTCCAGGGCGCCGGCGGAGTCATCATTCCCGCGCGCGCCTACTGGGAGCGCATCGGCGCGATCTGCAAGAAGTACGGCGTGCTGCTGGTGGCCGACGAGGTCATATGCGGATTCGGCCGTCTCGGCCGCTGGTTCGGCTTCCAGCACTTCGGGCTGCAGCCGGACCTGGTCACGATGGCCAAGGGCCTGTCCTCGGGCTACCTGCCGATCTCGGCCACGGTCGTCTCGCACGAGATCATCGAGCTGCTGCGTGCCAAGGACAGCGAATTCTTCCACGGCTACACCTATTCGGGCCATCCGACCTGCGCCGCCGTGGCGCTGCGCAATATCGAGATCATGGAGCGCGAAGGACTGGTGCAGCGTACCGCCGAGGTGGTGGGCCCGTATTTCAGCCAGGCGCTGCAGCGGCTGCGCAGCCACGCGATCGTGGGCGAGGTGCGCTCGCTCGGATTGATCGGAGCGGTGGAGATCGTGCGCCAGCGCGGCACCAACCTGCGCTTCGGCGACAAGGAAGGCACCGCCGGACCGGTATTGCGGGACCGCTGCATCGCCAACGGCCTGATGGTGCGCGCGGTGCGCGATGCCATCGTCATCTGCCCGCCGCTGATCATCACGCAGGCCGAAATCGACCGGCTGGTGGAGATCTTCGACCGCTCGTTGACCGAGACGGCCGCGCTACTGCGCTAGCGGCAAGGCCGCTTCAGCCGCGCACGTATCGGCCGGGCGCGTCTTCCAGCGCCGGGTAGCCGGCCGCCAGGTTGCCGAGCGGGGGCGGGGCCACCCGGGTCGCGGCGGAATGCCCGGCCAGCCATTGCTCCCAGCTCGGCCACCACGAGCCGGCGCGTAATTCGGCCGCCTCCGTGAACTCTGCCGGGCTCGAATCGCCGGCGCTATCCCAGTGCAGCAGGCGGTGGCGGCGCTTGGGATTGACCGCGCCGCTGATGATGCCGGCGTTGTGGCCGCCGCTGGTGAGCACGAAGGTGTAGTCCCCCGAGCGCGTCAGCGCATGCGTCTTGAACACCGATTGCCACGGCGCCACGTGATCGGTCTCGGTGCCGACCACGAACATCGGCACCCTGAGCTGCTTGAGATCGATCGCGGCGCCGTCCACCGTATAGCGCCCGGCGCTGAGCTCATTGTGCAGGTACAGGCGCGTCAGGTACTCACTGTGCATGCGACAGGGCATGCGGGTGCCGTCGGCATTCCAGGCCATCAGATCGGTGACCGAGCTGCGTTGTCCGCGCAGGTACTGGTTGACCGCGGGCGCCCAGATCAGGTCGTTCGCGCGCAGCAGCGCAAACGCCGCCCCCATGCTCTGGCTGGACAGCACCCCGTCGCGCTGCATCTGCGCTTCGAGCGCGGCCAGCTGGTTGGGAGAAATGAACACCGCCAGCTCGCCGGGTTCGCCAAAATCCGTCTGTGCCGCGAGCAGCGTGATCGAGGCGATGCGCTGGTCCCCGGCGGCGGCCAGGGCGGCCGCGCCGATCGTCAGCAGCGTGCCGCCGATGCAGTAGCCGACCGCGTGTACGCGCTGCGCCGGAACGATGGCGGCGACGGCATCCAGCGCCGCGCGCAGGCCCATGTGCACGTAGTCGTCCATGCCCAGGTCGCGGTCGGCGGCGGTGGGATTCCGCCATGACATCATGAACACGGTGTGGCCGCGCTCGACCAGGAATCTGACCAGCGAATTGCCCGGCGACAGATCGAGGACGTAGTACTTCATGATCCACGCGGGCGTGATCAGGATCGGTTCGGCGTATACCGAGCTGCCCGACGGGCTGTATTGGATCAGTTCGATCAGATCATTGCGCAGCACCACCTTGCCCGGCGTGACTGCCACCTGCACCCCGACCTGGAACTGAGCTGTGCCGGCCGCCGCCGCCCTCGGCCAGGTGCGCGGCGTCCTCGAGCCAGTACTGCGCGCCGCGCAGCAGATTGGCGCCGGCTTCGCTCGCCGTCTGGGTCAACAGCTCCGGATTGGTCAGCAGGTAATGGGCCGGCGAGCTCGCGCCCAGCATCAGGCGACGCAGGAACTCCAGCCGCTGGGCGTTCTCGGGCGATAGGCCGGTGGCCGCCGCCAGCGCCTGCCGGCTCCAGTCGGCGAGTTGCGCGTAACCGTGGGCGTAGACATTGAAGGGCCAGCGATTCCACGCTGCCCCGGAGAAATTGGCATCACCGTTGCCGTGCGGAGGAGCCTCGCCCGAGGGCAGCGCCTGCGCCGCCTGCAGCGCGTAGCGCCAGCTGTCGCCCGCGGCGGCCAGCGCGGATTGCGCCAGGGCCGCCTGTCGTTCGGGCTGGCCGATGAGGTTCAGCCACCAGTCGGACCACGCGCGCCAGTAATCATCGACGCCCAGCGCGCGCAGCGGAGCGGCGCACGGTGCGGCCGTGCCGGCCGTGGATGGTGGGGCGGGTGCGATGTCGGTTGAGGTGCTCATGTGTAAAAAGGCCCCGGGTGAGTCGCTCTCAGCCCGGGGCCATCCGTGTCAGCGGCAGGGGAATCGCCTTAGGCGGCTTTCTTCGACAGCTCGGCGACCTTGGCCGAGGCCTCGTTGAAGAGCTGGTTCAGCGTGCTCTGCGACTCGCGGGTGATCGTGGTCAGTTCCTGCACGCGGCCGCGCAGCTGCTCACCGATCTTCGAGCCCAGTTCGGCCTGCTTGGCGGCGAACTCAACGGGACTCTTGGCGGCGAGGAACGCCTGGGCCTGCGACAGGCTCCACTCCATGTAGTCGCCGGCAACGGCGTACTGGTAGCGGGCCATGCGCTCGAAGGCCTTGAGTCCTTCGTGCTGGGCGTGGAGTACGGGGGCAAACGCGTTGCGATAGCTCTCGAACAGCGCGGTCGGGTCGAAATTACGGTCGGTCATGTCAGTGGCTCCGAATTGGGGTCTGGGGTAGGGGCGGAGTGCATCCTAACGCAGGTTTGTATGCACTGCAAGAGGAATTTTTTGAGCCAGGAGTTCGACCGGAATTTCGTATTTAATATATTGATTATAAAGAAGTTTATTATTATTCTGTTTTCAAAGAAATTAGACAGATCTGACGCAGCGCATCCTACAGGCGCAGGCCCCCGTCGACCTCCAGCACCCGACCGGTATAGAACTCATTCTCAAAGATGAAGCGGACCGCGTGGGCGATCTCGGCCGGCTGGCCCAGGCGGCCCACCGGGACCGGGGCCACCATCTTCGCGAGCAGTTCCGGGCGCATGGAGTCGAGGATCGCGGTGTGCGTAAAGCCCGGGGCGACCGCACCGACCCGGATCCCGTAGCGCGCCAGCTCGCGCGCCCATACGACGGTCATGGCGGCCACGCCGGCCTTGGCCGCCGTGTAATTGGATTGCCCTACGTTGCCGAGCCGCGAAATGCTGGAGATGTTGACGATCACGCCCCCCGAACCGAGCTTGACCATGCGCTCGGCCGCTTCCCGGCCGCACAGAAACACGCCGGTGAGGTTCACGTCGATCACCGCCTGCCACTGCTCCAGGCTCATCTTGCCGGTGACGACCCCGTCCTTGCTCTTGATGAGCAGGGCGTCCCTGACTATGCCGGCATTGTTGACGATGCCGTCGAAACGACCGAAGTCCGTGACGATGCGGTCGAAAGCGGCGCCGACTTCGTTCTCTCGCGCGACATTGGTGCCGTAGCCACGGGCCTTCACGCCGTGCGCCTCGCACGCGGCGAGGGCTTCCTCCAGGTCCTCGACCCGCAGGTCGATCAGCGCCAGGTGCGCGCCCTGGGCGGCGAACTCTTCCGCCAGCGCACGGCCGATGCCGCGCGCTGCGCCGGTGACGGCAACCGTCTTGCCCTTCAACTCCATAGAGTACGGATCCTTATTTCTGCTTGGGAACGGGGTCGGCCGGAGGCGGGACCGGGGGATCGCTCTCCGGCGCCGGCGCAGGGCGAGGATTGAGGGCGGAGAGCAGCTGGGCCTGCATCCGGTTCCACATCTCCATGTTCTGGCGCGTCAGTTCCGCGAGTGGCGCCAGGGGCGCCTCCATGGCCTTGGCCATTTGTGCCTGCACCGAGCGCTGCTGCTGCATGACGGCGCCCAGGCTCTGTTCGAGATAACGCGACAGCATGTCCTGCACGGGGTTGCCGTAGAAGCGGATAATGCCCTCGAGCAGCTGCACGCTGAGCACCGGGGAGCCGAACTGTTCCTGCTCGGCGATAATCTGCAGCAGCACGGCACGGGTCAGGTCTTCGCCCGAGCGATCGTCGAGCACCTGTACCTGCTCGCCGGTGGCAATCAGGCGACGAATGTCCTCGAGCGTGACGTGCCGGCTGGCGGTGGCGTCATACAATCGTCGGTTGGCGTACTTGCGGATGACTCGGGGTGTGGACACGTTGATCCGGTGACCGATGGCGGGTGAATCTGGGCGCGCGCATGCTAACTCAGGCACTATGCGCCGCACAATTGACCACCGCATATTTCAGCCCACCGGATCTATCATTGTTAGGAAATATCAGATATTTCAGAAGGTTGAACGCGACGATCTTTGCGGAACACGGGGTCCGGGCACGACAATTGGTGTAACGCAGCGCATACGACGAGCCGTCCGGGAACGAGCCATTTGAGCACCTACCTCCAGGGAGGCGACAGGCCGGCCGCGCGCGCCCCGGCGCGGCCCGCGAGCCAGTGCGCCGCTGCGGTCCTGATGGTTCGGCCCGCGGCCTTTGGATTCAACGCGGAGACGGCGCCGAGCAACGCGATGCAGCGAGCCTCCACGAGCGAGCCCGCCACGCTGAATCAAAGCGCCCGGGAGGAGATTGCCGGTGTCTGCCGCGCGCTGCAGTCCGAAGGAGTGCGGGTCCTGATGGCCGAAGACACGGCCAGCCCGGCCAAGCCGGACGCCTTGTTCCCCAACAACTGGGTCAGCTTTCATGCCGACGGCACGCTGGTGCTCTATCCCATGCTGGGTCTCAACCGCCGGTTGGAACGCCGGGCGGAGCTGGTGGACGCGGTCTGCGCCACGCTCGGGTTCCAGCCCCGCCGGAGGATCGATCTCAGCGTCCATGAGTCCGCCGGCCGATACCTGGAGGGCACGGGCAGCCTGGTGCTCGACCACGTGGCGCGGGTGGCTTACGCCTGCCGATCGCCGCGCACCGACGAGTCGCTGGTGCAGGAGTGGGCGCGGTTGATGAATTTCGAGGCGGTGCTGTTCGATGCGAGCGATGCCGCCGGCAGGCCCTACTACCACACCAACGTCATGATGTGGATCGGGGCGCGCTGTGCCATGGTGTGCGCGGCGTCCATCGCCGCGGCCGATCGCGAGCGCGTGTGTGCGCGGCTCCGCGGCAGTGAACGCGCGTTGATCGAAATCGACCGGGGTGCGGTCGACGCCTTCGCGGGCAACATGCTGGAGCTGGCCACCTGGGATGAGGCGCTGGGTGATGCTTCGGTGCTGGTGATGTCGGCGAGCGCGCGTGCGGCGCTGGCGGGGCCCAAGCTCCAGCAGCTTTCGGGCTGCGTCGATACGTTGCTGGACGTGCCCGTGCCCACGATCGAGCAGGTCGGCGGCGGCAGTGTGCGGTGCCTGCTGGCCGAGGTGCCAGAGGTTCTCGATTGAACCGGACCGTCGCCGCACACGGGCCCGGTGCCCCAGAAACCCTGGTGCAGCGGGTGTACGCCGCGCTCGCCGACGGCGCGGCGCACTCGGGCGAGCAGCTGGCCGCCGCGCAGGCGGTGAGCCGCAGCGCCATCTGGAAGGCGGTGGGGGCGCTCCAGGAGCTCGGCCTGAGCATCGAGGCGGCGCCGCATCGTGGCTACCGCCTCGGCGGGCCCGTCACCCCGCTCCAGGCCACGCGCATCGTGGCCGGGCTTTCCCCCGCCGTGCGCAAACGCCTGCGCGGCGCCGAGGTCGCCTGGACTCTGCCGTCGACCAACAGCACGCTGCTGGCGCGCGCCGAGCCGCCGGTCGGGCAGTTCGATTTTCTGCTGGCGGAATGCCAGAGCGCCGGTCGCGGACGGCGCGCGCGGCAGTGGCTGGCGCCGCCGGGTGGCGCGCTGTGCCTGTCGATCGGCTGGAGCTACGCTGCGCTCCCGCGCGGTGCCGCGGCGCTCAGCCTGGCGGTCGGGGTGTGCGCGCGGCGGGCGTTGGCCGAGTTCGCGGGGGTGCCGGTGCAGCTCAAGTGGCCGAACGACCTGCTGTGCGCCGAGCGCAAGCTCGGCGGCATCCTGATCGAGCTGCGGGCCGAGAGTGCGGGGCCGGCGTACGTCGTCATCGGCGTGGGCATCAACTGCGCGCTCGGCGCTGCCTTCTCGCGCCGCGTGCAGCAGGCCGGCACGGTGCCCACGGACCTGGCGGCGCTCGGCGTGGCCGCGTGCGACCGCAACCGGCTGGCCGCGATCCTGCTGACCGAGATCGTCGGCGGCGTGATGGAATTCGAGCGCCACGGACTGGCTCCGTTTGCCGCGGAGTGGAGCGCTGCGGATGCGCTCGCGGGCCGCGCGGTCAGCGTGAGCATGGCGGGCTCCGAGTACGCCGGCCTGGCGTGTGGCATCGATTCGGAGGGCGCACTGTGCGTCCGCGGCGCCGACACGGTCCGTCAGTTTCACTCCGGCGAAGTGAGCGTGAGGGCACGGTAATGGCGCAGCTCCTGATCGATGCCGGCAACACGCGCCTCAAGTACGCACGGCTGAGCGGCGGGCGACTGGGTCGGGTGCACGCCGTGGACTGGAACCCGCACACCTTGGCGCGCGTGGCGCGCCGCGTGCTGCGCGGCCACTTCGAGCGCGTGCTGGTGTGCAGCGTGGCCGGAGTCGAGCTCGAGCGCGCCTTGCGCGGCGCGGCGCGCCGCAGTGCCAATCCGCGCCCGCAGTACGTCCGCAGTACCCGGCGCTCGGCCGGCGTGCGCAACGGCTACCTGCAAACCTGGCGGCTCGGCGCCGACCGCTGGGTGGCGATGCTCGGTGCCCGTGCACTGCACCCGGGGCGGGCGCTGTGCATCGTGGACGTGGGCACGGCCTTGACCCTCGACCTGCTGGACGCCCATGGGCAGCACCGCGGTGGGCTGCTGGTGCCAGGCCCCACACTGATGGTCGAATCACTGCTCAGCAATACCGCCGGTATACGCCGGCGCGCCGGACGCCCGACGGCTCAGGGGAGCGCTCGGCCCAGGGGCGCGGCCCTGTTCGGCCGCAGCACGCGCGCGGGCCTGCTCGCCGGCAGCACGGCGGCCTGCGCGGCGTTGATCGAGCGTGCACTGGGTGAAGCGCGCGCCACGCTGCGCGCTCGGCCGAGGCTGTTGCTCGCCGGCGGGGCTGCAAGACAGGTGGCGCCGCTCCTGCGTGTGCCCTATACCCGCGCCGATCAGCTGGTGTTGCACGGGCTGGCGCTGCTCGCATCCCTCGATTCCCGTTAGACTAAGCGCATGCGCGCCCTGGTCCTGTCGCTGGTTCTGCTTAACGTCCTGTTTTTCGGCTGGGCGCAATGGGTGGACCGGCCGGCGGCGGGCGCAGGGCCGAGCGCCACGGTGGCGTCGTTGCGCCTGGCACCGCCGCTCTCGCAGGCGGAGGCGGCCAAAGCGAAGGCCGCCGTGCACTGCGCGAGTTTCGGGCCGCTGACCAACCGCGAGGCATTCGCGGCCGTCGGCACCGCGCTGCGGGCCCGCAGCTTCAGCCCACGCGAGCGCTCGACCCGGGTCGAGGCTCCCGACGGTTACTGGGTCTATATCGACAACCTGAAGGATCCCCAATCCCAGGCGCGCGCGCTCAAGCGACTGGCCCGCGCAGGCGTGCGCGACGCGGCGGCATTGCCCACGAACGGCCAGGTGTCGGTGGGCCTGTTCAGCGAGCAGTCCGGCGCGGAACTTCGCGCCACCGCCGTGCGCACGGCGGGGTTCGAACCGATCATCAAGCCGCGACTCCAGCAGGCCGACGCTTACTGGTATGACGTCGATTCGAGCAACGACGTGCCGCTGCCCGCGGTGGGGGCGCTGATGGCCGGCATCACCGTGGACACCACGCCCGCGTGGAACGCCTGCCCCGCCGCGGCTGTCGCGGCGCTGGCCACCCCGTAGTTGCCGCGATGAGCGGCCGGGCCGGCAGCGAGGGGCGATCCAGCGGGACGCGAATTCGCTATGATTCGACCGGCGCCGGCGGCCGCAGTAGCTCAGTTGGTAGAGCACCTGATTTGTAATCAGGGGGTCGGGAGTTCGAGACTCTCCTGCGGCACCAAAATATTAAGAAAATCAATTATATGGCGTTGTTTCACGCGCCACAAGTTTGGTTGTCACATTACACGTAGTCGACATATATGTCGATTAAGCGTAATGTGAATGCCATGTGGAGCGAACGCCAAGCTATCGAGACCTTCCATCTGCTGTTTCTGCGCTCATTCGGCGCGCGCGTGGACAAGGCTCTCTTTTCCCTCAAGGGCGGCTGCAATCTGCGGTTCTTCCTGAAGAGCATCCGCTACTCGGTAGACATGGATCTGGACATCCAAACGATGGCCGTTGGCACCCTTCAGAACAACGTAAATCGCCTGCTAGCGGAGCCGGCTTTCATGCGCGGTCTGCGAGCACGGGGCCTCGAAGTGAGCAAGATCGCTCAACCCAAGCAGACAGAGACAACGCAGCGCTGGAAACTGACCCTGCGTAACGCCGAATCTGGCGCCGAAGTGCATACAAAGATCGAATTCTCGCGCCGCGGCCTGAACGATGAGAAAGCAGTGGAATCCGTGGACGCGGGAATCATCCGGACGTACCGACTCTATCCAGTGATCGTGCAGCACTACACCGTGCATGCCGCATTGGCCCAGAAGGTGTCGGCTCTGGCTTTGCGCGAACAGGTCCAATCGCGGGATGTATTCGATCTAAAGTTGTTGATGGATGCAGGAGGCGCAGAGCGGCCGCTACCGGCGAGCGCCGCGGCAAACTTGGCCGCCGCGATTGATAATGCGAAGGCGGTGGGCTACGACGCGTTCGCTGGCCAGGTCCTCGCATATCTGGGGCCCGAGTATCAGGACCACTACGGCAGTAAACAGACCTGGAACGCCCTGCAAAAGCAGGTCGTCAACGGTTTGGAGGCCCTGCGCCAATGAATCAGATCGAAGCCCTTCAGCGACTGCGGATACTGGCGGCGCCGGTGGTTGAATCGCGCGACGTTGCCGCACTTTTGCAAGTCACCGCGAGCAACGCGACCACGATACTCAGGCGCCTCGCTGCTGAGGGGATGATCACTCACCTGAGCCGCGGCCGATGGTTGGTGAACCCGAAGCTCGACCGCCTCGCGCTGCCTGAGCTGATTTCGGCACCCTACCCGGCATACATCTCCCTGCAATCAGCGTTGTTTCACTACGGCATGATTGAGCAGATTCCCTCGATCCTTTATGCCGTCACCCCCGGGCGGCCTCGGCGCCTTCGAACGCCAATGGCTACGATTTCCTTTCACCGTATGCCACCCGAGCTCTTTAAGGGCTTCGAGTTATCCTCGGATGCCGAGGCTAAGATCGCGATTCCAGAAAAGGCACTTTTCGACCTGATCTATCTCGCGCCGGGAAGGTCGCGCGTGTTTTCGAGGCTTCCCGAACTCACGATTCCGCGCCGCTTTCAGTGGCAGCGCCTGAAGGAATACACAGCGGTGGTGAAGTCGTCAGGTCGGCGAGCATTTATCGCCGATCACATCAAGGCGATCAGATCCACGCATCACACTCATTAACGGGAGGAGGCGTGTGTTTCGTGCAAATTTCGTGCAGGCACTAACTCCTCCGGGCACTTCATTACTCGCAGTGACACCGTAGGCGATCGCTGCCGTCTCATGGCAATCAATGAGTTACAATTTGTCATGAGGTGCACCTGAGTGTCGCGCCGAGCAAGGGACGCGATTTGTAATCAGGGGGTCGGGAGTTCGAGACTCTCCTGCGGCACCAAAAGCCCTTAGTTGTGGATCAATGCGCAATCGATCGAAGTGACCGGTGGCTACGCGATCTGAACTGCTTCAGCTCAGTACTTCATGTGGCCGGCACAAAGGCACCGTGAGTACGTCAAGGCGTGGCTCATTCCGGGACACGCCCCACATCATGTCGGCGAATGCCGGCGTGCCTACTTGCGCAGCACCACGATCCTGTCCGCCTCGTCCCCACGGCCAGTTGGCAGCTGCACCACCATGTTGCCGCCAAGCCGCTTCAGGGCAAGGGGCCGACCGGTTTCGAAGTCGAGCGCGGCCGTGATCGTGGGAACGTCGGGGAGCACAATGGCCGAGTCGCTCCAGTCGAGGACGTGGACATAGATTCGACCGTCCCTCTGCGTGGTCACACCCCAGCTGCGAGGGGAGATCGGACCGCCGCGCGTACCGTAGATTGCTTCGCCATGCTTGCTTAGCCACGCACCTACTGTACGGAGCCGTGTGGCTGCTTCAGCCGGCACCTCGCCCATGGCAGTCGGGCCGATGTTGAGCAGGAGATTGGCATTCTGACCCGAGGTCCGCACCAGAGTGCGGATGACGTCCTTGGGATCCTTGAATTTGTTGTCTCGGGCATTGTATCCCCAGGAATCGTTCAGCGTATCGCAGGTCTCCAGCGGCAGAGCGCTGATGCCGGATTGGTTGAAGCCCGCGGTGTTTTGGCCGGGCAGGTCCTTCTCGAAGATCTGGAAGTCCTCACCTGGGTAGGGTGTGGCATGGTGATTGCTGCCCACGAGCGCGCCGGGCTGCAGCCGGTGGATCAGGGCGTAAGTCTCGCCTAGGTGCCAATCCGCATCGGGCTTGTCCCACATGCCATCGAACCAGATTCCGCCGATCTCTCCATAATGGGTCAGCAGCTCCGTGAGCTGTGCGTTCATGAAAGCGAGGTAGCGGGCAAAGTCGCCACCGCTCGTGCGCCCGGCGGCCCGCCCGTACCGACCGATCGGGTAATAGTCAGCATGGTGCCAGTCGAGCTGCGAGTAATAAAAGAAGAGCTTGATTCCCTGGCGATGGGCCTCGTCCGCGAGTTCCTTGAGCGGATCCTTGCCGTAGGGTGTGGCATCCACAATGTTCCACGATGATTGCTTGGTGCCAAACATCGCGAACCCGTCGTGGTGCTTGCTCGTGATGGTGATGTATTTCATGCCCGCCGACTTTGCGAGCGAGACGATCGCAGCGGCGTCAAAGCGGCCGGGGTAAAACTGGGCAGCGTACTTCTCATAATCGCTGATCGTCCATCCTTCGTTCTCCATGACCCATTCACCTCGCGCGGGTACGCTGTAAACACCCCAGTGGATAAACAGGCCAAATTTGGCGTTCCTAAACCACTCGCGCGATGCCAAGTTCGCGCTCGAGGGTTCTGGCGAAGCCAAGGGCGCGGGCGGGGCCATGCCGGCCGTTGGTTCCGCGGCAGTCACAATGGCGGGCATGAGGGCCAGGGCGACGGCTGCGAGTTGGTTCATTGTTCATTCCCTCCGAGCTTTGCAAGTGAGAAAATTGATTCCATCAGGACCCATTTCTCGCCGGGCTTTGCCCATGGGAGGGCGCGCTGGTAGTGCCACATCAGCGCTTCCCACGCCTGGACATCCGGATCCAATGCATCGGATACCGCTTTAGAGTCAGGCGAAAAGTCGTCGGAGGCGTCGACGACGAGCACTAAGCGGTTGCCCGTGCGGAATAATTCCAGGTCAGCGAGGCCCGACTTCTTGAGCGATGCGACGACAGCAGGCCAGATTCTGTCGGCGCGATGCCAGGCGTCGTATTCGGCAATCTTCGAAGGGGCCTCTACGAGATCGAGGGCATAGACGTAGCGACGCACAGTTAGCGCGCCGAGCTGCGCCGATGCGTCGTCGCGAATCCCGCGACGACCAGGAAGCTCACCAGTGGCACGGCCATAGACCAATGGATTCCAGCCCGACCTGACACGGCACCCATCAATGGGGTGAGTACGGCGCCCCCTATGATTGCCATCACCAGGAGCGACGATGCTAGCTTGCGTGCCGATTCGACTCCGCGCAGGCCGAGGGCAAATATTGTCGGGAACATGATCGACATGAAGAAGCTGGTGCAAACCAGCGCATAGAGCCCAACCCGGCCCGGGGCTGCGATGGCTGAAGCGGTTAGGCAGACACCGGCGATTGCGTAGAGCGCGAGCAGGCGCCATGGAGCGACGTACTTCATCAATGCTGTTCCAGCAAAACGCCCGATCGTGAACAGAACGAGCGAGAGGATGAGATAGTCGGCAGCCGCTTTTTCAGGCGTGCCGGGTATCGTGCCCTGGGCATAACGTATCAGGTAACTCCAGAGGCCCACCTGTGCGCCGACGAAGAAGAACTGAGCCAGGACAGCGCCTGCATAACGCCGGTTGCCGGCCAGTACGCGCCAACCTCCCGTCGGTCCAGAGGACGTTTCTGCCGGGCCTTGGTCCACGGCTGGGAATCGGACCGCCATGAATACCAAGGCCAAAATCGCGACCACGATGCCGATGATGAGGTAGGGTTGCTGCGCAGCCACGGCTTCCGACGCATAAAAGGAGGCGCGGGCGGCACTTGGCATCGCCGCCAGTTGCGCAGGCGTGTACTCCGCTCCTGAAAAGATGAACAGGCGACCGATCAAGACGCCCGTGATGGATCCAAGGGGATTGAACGACTGGGCCAGGTTGAGGCGTCGTTCGGCGCTATCCTCCGGCCCCAGGACAGTGACGAACGGGTTGGCCGACGTCTCTAGGAAGGACAGTCCGCTGGCAATAACGAACAGCGCTAGGAGGAAGAAGGTATAACTGCGCGCGCCTGCCGCCGGATAGAAGAGGAATGCGCCGGCTGCATAAAGTGCCAACCCGAGCACGATACCCCCCTTGTAGCCGAATCGTCTCATGAAGAGCGAGGCAGGGATGGCAAAAACGAAGTAGCCGAAGTAGAACGCCGATTGAACCAGCCCGGACTGGAAGTCGGACAGTTCGAATGCTTTCTTGAACTGGCGAATCAGGATGTCGTTGAGGTTGTTGGCAACGCCCCATAAGAAGAACAGGCTGATGACCAGCCCGAAGACCAGCAGGTGCTTGCGGCCATCGACCCTTCCCGTCGATGTCTGCGCCGCAATAGTTGAACCGAGCGATGCCATTAGCCCTCCCCTTAAATTCAATGTGTTGCGCTAATAAATGACTGCTGCTGGTATAAAAATACTTATATAGCGATGCGTCAAGGAGGAGTCTGCCGCTTTGGCCCAGCGGTGGGCACCTCTCCGACAACGCTCGGGATGACCAACGAAGCACCAAAACATTACGGTTTTCAAGTTCATGACACAAATGATGAAGCTATCCGAGTCTTCAAATTCGTCCGCTCATACGTCGTTGAGCCGATGGCTCCCAGGAGGATGGATCCGCTTGACAGCGTTGCGATCCTAACTGTATTTTATTAGAGTTTCCACATTTCATTAGTGATTAGAAGGGCCTCGGACCACTCGACGCCGATGACCAGCGACCGCCTCAGGGCTACGCCCCGAGTGAATGAAAAGCCAAAGAGAGGGGCGGGGAGCACATGAGCCCGAAGGGATTTGCACTGAACGGCTACTGTCTTGAGTGGCGCGGCCTCGGCATGCTTGGCGCCATTCGCTCTGGCTTTGCGGCCTGCCGGCTGGTCGGAGCGCTCGCCCTTATCACTGCAGCAACGCAAGGACAGGCGTTCGCGCACGCAAGGCTCCTGGAGGTCAGCGGTGCCACGCCCGAATCGCGCGCCACCGCGTTGCACGAAGCACTCCTCGCCGCAGCAAGCCTGAAGAAACTGCATCCTGCCGAAGGCGTGACAATAAGGCTGCACGGAGGGGAATACCGCCTGGCCTCGCCATTGCTAATCGGCCCCGAACTCTCTGGCACGCCGGGGGCGCCGACGATCATCCTCGCTGCACCAGGAGAACACCCGCGGCTTAGCGGCGCACGCGCTGTGCACCCGGAATGGAGTCGCGACGGCCCCGCCATCCTGCGGGCACAAGTTTCTGGTCCCGACTTCGATCGCTTTTACGTCGACGGCCGGCGCCAGGTGCGCGCGCGCTATCCGGACTTTGATGCGACGATCAAGCCCTTGGGTGGGTATGCCGCCGACGCGATCTCACCTGAAAGAATTGCCCGGTGGAAGGACCCGACAGGAGGTGTCGTTCACGCATTGCACGTCGCTCGGTGGGGCGACCTGCATGTGCCGATACTCGGCAAGGACGCAGCCGGGGCCTTATTGTTCGGACCTGAGACCGGGAACAACCGCCCCTCCTTGCCGCACGAGCGCTTCAGGTTTGTGGAAAATATCCGCGAAGAGCTCGACTCGCCGCGCGAGTGGTACTACGACGCCCGAGCCCAGACGCTCTTCTATTATCCTGACGGCAGGAACGCGCAGGAGTCGGCCGTCTACGAGGTTACTCGCCTCGAGACCCTGATCGAGGTGCGCGGCAGCGAACCGACGCCCGTACACGACCTCGTGATCCGCGGACTAGGTTACAGCCAGACTGCCGAGACCTTCCTTGAGACCAGCGAGCCGCTGCTCAGGAGCGACTGGATGTTCGCCCGCAAGGCCGCCGTGCTGGTCGAGGGCGCGAGCGACCTGACGATCGAAGCAGGCGACTTCTCCGATTTAGGGGGCAACGCTGTCGTGCTCAGCGGGTTCAACCGGCAGGTGCGAGTCCTAGACAATGAATTCCGCGACATTGGGGCCAGCGCCATCGCGTTCGTTGGCAGGCCTGAAGCAGTCCGATCACCGCGCTTCTCCTACGACGCCCCGGCGGCTTACGGGTCGATCGACCACGCTGCAGGCCCGGCATCTTCGACCTACCCGGCAGATTGTGAGGCCGAAGGCAACCTCATCCACGACATCGGCACGGTCGAGAAACAAGTTGCGGGCGTGCAGATTGCCATGGCCATGAATATCGATGTGAAGCACAACACGATTTATGACGTGCCGCGCGCTGGAATCAACATTGGCGATGGCGCCTGGGGCGGGCACGTGATCGAGTACAACGATGTGTTCGATACAGTGCTCGAAACCGGTGACCATGGCGCGTTCAATGCGTGGGGACGAGATCGCTACTGGTCACCGGATAGAGCAGAGATGGATGCCCAGCTTGAGCACGATTCGAGCGCCTGGAAGCTTGATGCGATCGCTCCGGTCGTGATTCGCCACAACCGCTTCCGGTCCGACCACGGATGGGACATCGATCTGGACGACGGTGCGACCAACTACCGGATCTACGACAACGTCTGCCTTGCCGGCGGACTGAAGCTCCGCGAGGGGTTCGACCGCGAGGTAAGCAACAACATCATTCTGAACAACGGGTTCCATCCGCACGTGTGGTTCAAGGGGAGCGGTGACCGCTTCGAGCGCAACATCGTGATGGCGGCCCACACGCCGATACTGATGTCCCACTGGGATGGGGTGATTGACCACAACCTATTCGCGACGCGCTCGATGCTGGTGGCTGCGCACGCTATCGGCACGGATGCCCACTCGGCGTATGGAGATCCTTTGTTCATCGACTCCCAGCACGGCAACTACCGGGTCAGGCCAAGCAGCCCGGCCCTCGCCTTGGGGTTCCGGAATTTTCGTACCGATGACTTTGGAGTCACGCGACCGGCGCTCAGGGCGCGCGCACGTGCCCCGACGCTGCCGATCGAGCTCATTGTCCAGGAGCAACGGCTGTCAGTCAGGGTCTCGGTCGAGGGCCTCACGCTCAAGTCCGTGGAGACCCTTGGCGAGCAGTCCGCGGCCGGTCTCGCGGAACAGGCCGGCGCGCTGGTGACGCGCACTGACCCGGGTTCGATCTGGGAGCGGGCAGACCTCAGGAGCGGCGACGTGATACTTGCCTACTTGGACGCATTCGACCACGAGCTCAAGCCAGTGGCATCGGCTGCAGATTTCCTTGCGACCTATCGTACCCGTAAGTGGGAAGGTTCACTGGACCTCCAGATCCAGCGCAATCAGCACCCCCAGCGACTCCATGTGGAGTTGCAGTGATGCGCGACGCCCGATACACGTCGCCAGGCGGTCCCTTGCCAATCACCCCGCACCAGTTGCGGCCAGGGCTGGACCGACTTGGTTTCGGTGGAGCGGCCATCGGCAACCTCTACACGGAAGTGGATGATGATGTCGCCGAGGCAGCCGTGCGCTTCGCATTCGAAAAGGGTATTCACTACTTCGATACGGCTCCGTTCTACGGCTACGGGCTCAGCGAAGAACGGTTGGGGAAGGCGCTATCAGGGCTCACGGAAGGGGAAGTGCGGATTTCGACAAAGGTCGGTCGGCGTATCAGCGAAGTCGAAGGTGACCAGCGAACAAACGACGGGTTTGCAGTACCGGGCCGGTGTGCACGCTTCGACTACAGTCGTGACGGCGTCCTTCGGTCGCTCGAATCGAGTCTTCGGCGACTCCGACGCCAGACGGTCGACACCTTGCTGGTTCATGACGTCGGGCGCGAGACGCACGGCGTGCGGCACGACCTGGTACTCAGGCAGGTGCTGGATGAGGCGCTGCCGACCCTGTGCGACCTCCGCAGTGCGGGAACCTGCCGGGCGATCGGCATTGGCGTCAACGAGATCGAGGTATGCGTTGAACTCCTTACACGCGCGGACCTGGACGTCATCTTGCTGGCCGGCCGCTACACTCTGCTCGAAAACGAATTGGCATTGGATCTGCTTGCCGAGGCCCAGCAGCGCGGCGTGGACATGATAATCGGTGGCCCGTACAACTCCGGGCTGCTCGCGGCCGCCGACCGACCTGGTGCCACCTATAATTATCGTGCGGTAGATGACTGCGTCCTGGCGCGGGCCCAGCGTATCTACGATATATGCGCCGCCCACGAGGTTGACGTCGGGGCAGCAGCCTTGCAGTTCCCCCTGGCGCACCCCGCCGTCAAATCCGTCATCATCGGAATGCGAACTACGGACGAGGTACGGGCGGCCCTTGACCGCCTCCTTGCAGACATTCCCCCCGCTCTCTGGGCGGCCTTGCGGGGCGTGGGTCTCATACACCCGGAAGCAACCACGCCATGAGCCGCATCGATTCCCATCTGCACTTCTGGAAACTGGCCCGAGGCGACTATTCGTGGCTCGGGCCCAAATCCGGTCACCTGTATCAGGACTTCCAGCCTGACCAGGTTGCCGGTGAGCTTTCCGAATCCGGAGTGGAACGTGTGGTCGTTGTGCAGGCGGCAGCAACGGAAGATGAGACGCGCTACCTGTTCGAGCTGGCACGGCGGTATCGCTCCATCGCGGGCGTGGTCGGGTGGGTGGACTTCGGAGCAGCAGATGTCGCCGAGCGCATTGAGCGCCTGGTCCGCGACGGCGGTGGCAGCCTCAAGGGGCTGCGGCCTATGGTCCAGGACATCGATGATCCGGAATGGCTCGCAGGCCAGCAACTGGACCGGGCGTTCCAGTCAATGATCGAGCACGATCTCGCATTCGACGCGTTGGTCACGCCGCGACACTTGCCCGTGCTCGCGGGCCGATTGGCACGCCACCCTAAGCTCAGGGCTGTGGTCGACCATGCCGCGAAACCTGACGCAACAGAGGCCGCGTTGGATTCCTGGTCGCGAGACCTCGAAAGGATCGCCCAGCAGACCTCTGCACATTGCAAGCTCTCTGGTCTGCTCACGGAGGGACTGCGCAAGCCAACGCTGCAGGAACTCGACCCGGTGGTTGGATTTCTGGTCCGGACTTTCGGGCCACAACGGCTCTGCTGGGGCAGCGACTGGCCGGTGCTGACGCTTCGGGGACAGTACAGGGAGTGGCTAGGCATGGCGCGCACCCTCGTTAACAAGCACGCGCCGGGCTGCGAAGAGCAAGTTTTCGGTACCAACGCAGCGAGGCTGTATCGGCTGATCGGTTGGACGGATTGAATTTCTTCCAAGGGGTATTTCACAGTGGCAGTAATCACTGAACTAGACACACACGACATCCGGTTTCCCACGTCACTCGAGCATGATGGCTCGGATGCCATGAATCCCGACCCGGACTACTCGGCAAGCTATGTGGCGCTGCGGACCAACGATGCCCAGGAGCTGCAGGGACGCGGATTCGTGTTCACCATCGGCCGCGGGAATGATGTGCAGGTGCACGCGATCAGGGCGCTCAGGCATCTTGTCGTCGGCCGGGACGTCTCCGCGGTTTGCTCCGACCTGGGGGCCTTTGCGCGTTCCCTCACTGATGACTCCCAGCTGCGCTGGCTAGGCCCCGAAAAGGGCGTCATGCACATGGCCATCGGGGCGGTCGTTAACGCCGCCTGGGATATGGCCGCTCGTCGCGCCAAAAAACCGCTGTGGCAGTTTATCGCCGACATGTCACCTGCCGAAATAGCAGGCATGATCGACTTCCGCTACATCAGCGATGCAATTGCCCCAGCCGAAGCCCTCGAGCTGCTGCAGCAGTCAGTGGGCACGAAGCGGGACAGGATCGGGATCCTGCGCCAGAAGGGATACTCTGCCTATACCACGTCGCCCGGATGGCTCGGCTACTCCGACGAGAAGCTCGCCCGGCTGGCGACGGAGGCAGTAAACGCCGGATTCGGGACCATCAAGCTCAAGGTAGGTCTGAGCATAGAGGACGACGTCCGCCGCTGCCGAATCGCTCGCGAGGTGATCGGCCCGCACATCGGCCTGGCGGTAGATGCCAACCAGCGCTGGGACGTCGACGTTGCCATTCCCTGGCTCGAGCGGCTTCGGCCATTTGACCTCGCATGGGTCGAGGAGCCCACCAGCCCGGACGACGTGTTGGGCCATGCCACTATCCGCAAGGCGGTCCGTCCGATGCCTATCTCGACGGGCGAGCACACGCAGAATCGGGTCGTCTTCAAGCAGTTCTTCCAGGCGCAAGCGGTCGATCTCGTACATATCGATGCAGCCCGCGTCGGTGGCGTGAACGAGAACCTCGCGATCCTGCTCATGGCCGCCAAATATGGCATCCGGGTCTTCCCGCATGCGGGCGGCGTGGGGCTTTGCGAGCTGGTGCAGCATCTCGCCATGGCCGACTACGTCGCGATCAGCACCAGGATGGACGATCGCTCGATTGAGTATGTCGACCACCTTCACCAGCATTTCATCGATCCGGTGCGTATCCGCGATGGGCGGTACCTTGCGCCCGAGCTGCCCGGATTTTCCGCCGAGATGCGCCCGGCCTCAATCTCCGAATTCCAGTTTCCAAACGGCTCCGCATGGCGCTCGAAGGCAGCTTATGGCTGAGCCGCTGACCTGCGTCAGCGACCTACGAGCGCTGGCAAGGCGTCGCGTCCCGCGTGCGCTGTTCGAATACGCGGATCGGGGCGCGTTCGACGAGCTGACGCTGCTTGAAAACAGGGTTGCCCTTGACGCATTGCGCCTGAAGCAGCGGATCATGATCGATGTCGATAACCGCTCGCTCAGCACGACACTCGCAGGCCAGCCCGCTGCGCTCCCTATCGCCATCGCCCCGACGGGGCTGGCAGGTCTGCAATGCGGTGGCGGCGAGATCCTTGGGGCCCGCGCTGCAGCCAGGGCGGGCATTCCGTTCTGCCTCAGTACGATGTCCATCTGCTCGATCGAGCAGGTGCACCTAGCGGTACCCGAACCATTCTGGTTCCAGTTGTACGTTATGCGCGACCGGGCATTCACGCGCGACCTGATACGCCGTGCGCGGGACGCGCAGTGCTCGGCGCTCATGCTGACTGCAGACCTCACCGTGCAGGGCAGGCGCCACAGGGAGATCAAGAACGGACTGGCGGTGCCGCCGAGGTTGACCTTGCGAAACGCCCTGGACATTGCAAGGCGGCCACGCTGGGCTTGGGGCGTGCTGCGCGCACCGAGCCGTTCGTTCGGGAACCTGCATGGCCGCGTTGCGGAGGCCGGAAGCCTGGTGTCGCTCGCGCAGTGGATTGACAAGCAGTTCGATGCGACACTGAGCTGGAAGGATTTGCAGTGGATCCGGGACCTCTGGCCGGGCAAGCTCATACTCAAGGGGATCATGTGTCGCGAGGATGCGGCCCTCGCCTGCGAGGCGGGCGTCGATGCACTCGTCGTGTCTAATCACGGTGGTCGCCAGCTCGACGGCGCAAGGGCGTCGATCCATGCGCTAGCGGACATCGCCGACGAGGTGGCGGGGAGGGCGGAGATTTTGTTCGACGGGGGAGTCACCAGCGGACAGGCCGTTCTCAAGGCGCTCGCACTGGGGGCGCGCGGTTGCCTGATCGGCAAGGCTTTCCTCTATGGCCTGGGGGCGATGGGCGAACAAGGCGTCAGCCTCGCCCTCGAGTTCATCCGCCGCGAACTTGACATCAGCATGGCGTTGACCGGCCAGAGCGACGTGCAATCCGTGCCACGCTCGATCGTAGTTGAAACTGACTGCGGCCGCGGTGCTCCGGAACGTGTGAGGCGCGCATGACAGGTCGCCTTGACGGCAAGCTGTGTTTTGTAACGGCCGCCGCACAGGGGATTGGCCGGGCAACCGTACGCGCCTTTGCCCGCGAAGGTGCGCGCACCATCGCCACTGATATCGACGGCGGAAAGCTCGAGAGCCTGAAGTCGGAGGAGCCTTCCGTCCAGGTGGCCGTGCTCGATGTCACGGATGCCGCGGAGGTCGAAAGGACAATGGGGGCTCAAGGCCCAATCGATGTGTTATTCAATTGCGCGGGTTACGTACACCAGGGCAGCATCCTGGCATGCACAGACGCTGACTGGCGCAGGTCGTTCCAGATCAACGTGGACGCAATGTACTGGACGTGCCGGTCGGCGCTCGCGGGGATGGTGGCGCAAAGACGCGGCAGCATCATCAACATGTCCTCGGTGGCTTCCAGCGTCAAGGGTGTGCCCAACCGGTTCGCTTACTCGGTCACCAAGGCAGCGGTAATTGGATTAACAAAGTCGATTGCGGCGGACTTCGTGGGGCAGGGCGTGCGCTGCAACGCGATCTGTCCCGGAACGGTCAAAACACCGTCGCTGGCGGACCGGATCGCAGCGATCGGTGGCGATCGCGACGCAGTGTGGCGCGGGTTCGTCGAGCGGCAGCCGATGGGCCGATTGGGGGACCCGGAAGAGATTGCGGCGCTCGCAGTCTACCTTGCCTCGGACGAGTCTTCCTTCACGACCGGGCAAATCCATGTCATTGACGGCGGGTGGAGCAATTGACGTTCGGCGAGGCGGGTTCACCATGAAATTGATGCGCGTCGGCGCGCCAGGTAAAGAACGCCCTGCGGTTCTGGACGAGTCGGGAGCGATCCGAGACTTGTCCGCATTCGTGCACGATATCGCCGGCGAGACTCTCAGTGACCGCGGATTGGCGAGGCTGCGGGAACTCCCGGTGGATGTACTGCCCACAGTGGATCCGGCTATCAGGATCGGGCCGCCGGTTTCTGGCGTCGGCAAGTTCATTTGTGTGGGACTGAACTTCCGCGATCACGCCTCTGAGTCGGGGATGGCGATTCCGGATCAGCCCGTGTTGTTCATGAAAGCCACTACCGCGATTTCTGGACCGAACGACGATGTTTGGATACCGCGCCAGTCGGAAAAGACCGACTGGGAGGTAGAGCTCGGCGTCGTCATTGGCGAGCGGGCGCGGCACGTGAGTAGGGCCCATGCCCTCCAATATGTCGCGGGTTACATCCTGGTCAACGACCTGTCTGAAAGGGCATTTCAGCTCGAGCACGGCGGACAGTGGTGCAAGGGCAAGGGCTGCGACACGTTTGGTCCCATCGGCCCGTGGCTTGTGACCGGAGATGAAGTGGCAGACCCAGGGCGGCTGGCGATGTGGCTCGAAGTTAACGGGCATCGATTCCAGAATGGGTCGACCGCCTCCATGGTGTTCGATGTCCCGTTCCTCGTGAGCTACATCAGCTCGTACATGACGCTCATACCGGGCGACATCATTAGCACCGGGACACCGGCCGGCGTCGGCCTCGGTCAGAAACCTCCGCGCTACCTGAAATCCGGGGATGTGGTCGAGCTCGGCATCGAGGGGTTGGGCAGGCAACGTCAGGCTCTGATCGACGCTCCCTGAAGCGATCGACTGGCCGTTTGCTACTGCAAGCCCTGGGATATCTTCCGCGCAGCACCGCAGAGCAGGTCAATGGCTTCCACTGTGGTTCGGGGGAGACCCGGCCGTTGGACGAACGGCACCGTGATCGCAGCGATGCAGGAGCCGTCCTTTAGAATAGGCGCCGACAGGTCAGTCACGCCGGGCACGAAGTCGCTCCCGACTTGTGCGAAACCGCGGGCCCGCACGGCCTCGGATTGGCGAAGAAAGGCGTCGTACCGGTCCTTGGGTGCCAGCCGGCGCAGGAACACATCCCATTCGTTGCGGACCGCTTCCGTCTGGAACGAGTAAAGGGTAATGCCGGACGTGGCTTCGTAGATGGCTCGCCGATAGCCCGGACGAACGGAAAACCCGAGGGGTCCCGGGTTCTCGACTCGGGAGATAACTACCATTTGATCACCCGATGCCACGGCAATGTGGCACGACTGGTCTATCAGTCCCGCGAGTTCGCGCATCACCGGCAACGCGACGTCGAGCAGCGCCCGTATTTGGGCGCGTAACATGCTCAACATGAACGCCTTGTTCGTAAGCTCGTACCCTTGCCCGAAACGCGACTCTTCGATGTACCCACGCCGTTCCAGAATGTAGAGCATCCTGAAGAGTTCGCTCGGCGAGCGGCCGAGCCGTTCGGCAAGCTGCGGCGTATTCAATGGTTCACTGACGCTGGCAAGCGCCTCCAAGATGTCGAGCCCCTTTTCCAGGGCGGGCGCGCGATACCTGTGGGCTGCTTGGGTTCCCGGATCATTCGCCGGTTCGGGAGTGTCGGGCCCCGCGATCGCTTCACCACTCTTGCTGGTACGCGCTTCCATCGATTCAACCCCGCTTGTTCCCGTCCCGATCGTGCGCAAATAGCCATCGTCACGCAGAATTGTAAGCAATGGCTAGTGGCTGCAGCAGTGTACCAGTACATCACGAATCCACTAATTGAATTGACTGGAACAGCGCTAGATGCTCGAATCTCCGGCGCCAGTGACCTCCAGTTGCGAAATAAAGACAATGAAAACAGTGCCATGAGGTGAAGATTCCCGTGTCTGTGCGTTTTGGCACAAGATGGTGTTCATGTATTGACGTATTTCATATAAGAATCTAGACTTCACAAATGAAGTATGTTTCGAGAGGGACGGCCTGCCAGCTCGGCCCGACTGTCGAGACAACAATGGGGGGAAATATGAAGCTTCAATTGCTCTGCATTTCAGCCGGGCTCTGCTCGCTGTTCGCGTCTGTCGATGTCGGTGCACAGGTTCCTGAAGGCACCTCTATCGAAGAGGTCGTAGTGACCGGCTTCCGTCAAAGCCTGCTGACCGCCATCGAAACCAAACGCGAGGCGGTATCGATCTCGGACACGATCTCAGCCGAGGACATCGGAAAATTTCCAGAGCAGAACCTGGCGGAGTCCCTGCAGCGCATCACCGGCGTGCAGATCACGCGCAACAACGGCGCGGGCCAGTACGTGAGCATTCGCGGGCTGCCGCCGACTTTCGCGCTGGTCGATCTCAATGGTCGCGATATGCCGTCGCCGCCGCGACCCGGCCAGTTTGGCTCGCGCAGCTTTGACTTCAGCATCATCTCCTCCGAGTTCGTCAGCGCAGTGAATGTCTACAAGTCGCCAACCGCCGACCTGAACGAGGGCGGGCTGTCGGGCACGGTAGACGTTCGTACCCTCAACCCAGCCGACGTCACCGGTCGCAAGTTTGTGGTCAGCGCCAAGGGATCCTACAACAGCAATTCGACGAACACTCAGCCGGTCCTCGCCGGCATTTACGAGGACAGCCTGGCCGACGGGAGGCTTGGGGTGGTTGCGGGTGCCAGCTATGCGAAGCGCGACATCCTGAACCTGCGCTATCAGGCTTATGGACTGCAGCCCAGCATGTGGTGGCCGGGCTCCACGGGCGCAGGGCCCACGAATTTTCCGCCCAATGCATTCTGGGACAATGCGCAGGAGTTCGACGCACTGACCGGCGACGACAAGCGCACAAGCTATCTGGCGGCACTGTCCCTGAAGGTCAGTCCGAGTGCCGACCTGTACGCCCAGTACTTCTACTCTAGCTACTCGGTCGATATAACCTCAGAGGGTGACGTGCTTCGCTTCGCCGGAGGCGCCGGCGCGGCACCCGCTCTCATCACGGACTACAAATTGGGTCGCACTATTACTGAGGCTCTCCCGGGCACAACCGGCGTGACTGGCTCCATTATCGACTCGCTCAGTGCCACCGGGATCGACTATCGCAACAACGCGCGCACGAACTTCGAGGATGACTTACTGCGGCAATACGCAGTGGGTATGAACTTCAGGTCCGGCGCGTGGAGCGGCAACGTGGATCTGTCCGACTCCAAGTCCTCTTCGTCGCTCTCGAACCTCGCCCTCGAAGCCACCGGGTTCGCGTCGGCGTCGTCCGCCATCGGTTCTGGTCCGGCAAGCTGGACCTGGACTCCGGGCTATAACCCGCTTGACCCCACACAATTCCATGCGGCGAGCTTCAACGGTGCTTACCACCAGCCGGCGGAAGACGAAATCAAAGCCGGCAAGTTCGAGGTCAAGTACAAGCACGGCGACGGCTTCTTCCGCGGCATGACGCTTGGCCTGCGCCTGAAAAACGAGGAGAACAGCTACCAGACCAATTCGGTCCTGCTGGACGGCAATAGCCTCGCCGCCGTCCTCGGCGTGCCTGCCGAGACGTACGGCAACGGCTGCTGCACGGGTCCAAATATTGCTCCGTACATGACCCAGATCAGTAACAACTTCTGGGGAAATTCGCACACCTACCTGGTCTCGGATCTCAACAAGCTGTATGCAAAAGTCCCGCTGGCGCAACTCATCGAGGCGGCAGGCGGCGCCAAGCCAAACTTTGGCACCGCATACGATATCAAGGAGGATACCTACGCCGGGTACGCCCGCCTCGATTTTGGCGCCGAGGGCTCGCCGTTCCAGGGCAACATCGGCCTTCGCTACGTCAAGACTGATGTCACCTCCAATGGCTACGCGCCGGACCTTGATAATCTGTCTTGCTGCGTAGGCACGACGCCGACGGTCCCTGCTGCCGGCCCGGTCTCCATCAAGTCCTCGTACAACGACCTATTGCCGAGCCTCAACGTTTCGTGGGATGCCAGCCCTGAGCTCAAATTCAGGTTCGGTGCAGCCCGCACTCTGACGCGGCCCGACCTGGCTTCGCTCTCGCCGGCCGTCAATTCGGTCACCTCAATCCCGTGGTCCATCAACGAGGGTAACCCGCACCTGCATCCTTACACGTCGGACAACTTCGATCTTTCCGCGGAATGGTACTTTGCGCCGGGTGGATTGCTCTCGGGCGCCGCCTTTTACAAGCGCATTTCTGGGTTCATTCAGACACTGGCCAATGGCACCGAGACGCACAATGTCACGCAAAACGGCGTCTCGGCCCCGGAAGTGTTCACGATCTTCCAGCCGGTCAATGCCGGCGACACGTCAGCGAACGGCTTCGAGGTAAGCTATCAGCAGAATTTCACGTTTCTGCCGAAACCCTTTGACGGAACCGGCATTCTCGCCAATTACACGCATGTGAATGCCGGAGACATCAGCTATGGTTCCAGTGCGGCTTCAGTGCCAATGGCGGGAGTGTCCACCCACAACTATACGTTCGTTGGCTACTACGAAGGCCCCCGGTTCGGTATTCGTGCCAACTACACCTATCGAAGCTCATACCTGAGCAGCCAACCGGACAACTATTTTGGCGACGGGGACTACATCCAAGGCTATGGGCAGCTCGATATGTCGGCCACAATCCATATGACTTCGCACTTCGATGCGACACTCGAGGTCATCAACGTGGGCGACGCGGCGCTCTCCCAGCTTGACGTCTTCGGTATCAATCGCGGCTACGAGACCGATGGTCGCACCTTCCTGCTCGGTGTACGGGCGAAGTATTGATGGGATCAATCCCCTTGGCCGGTGACGGCCGAGGGGGATCGTTGGCCTCGGGAGCGCAAGTGCCAGGTGACCAATGAGTGATCCGATATCGTCCGGCGCCGTCTGAGCGCCCGGGGGGTCTAAGTCTGATCTCATCGCGCTCCTCTTGATGCCGCGTTTGCTCCCGCAGCTACTCGATGATGGCCATCACGATCATCGTGTGATTGGCATCGGCGCTGATGTGGTATATCAGGCCCGAGAAATCACGCTACTCAAAAATTGGACGACAGACGGATCAACAGATTCGCAAAGTCGGTTGGTGGAATTTCGTGCAAATTTCGTGCAGTGACTAGCTCCTTTGGACACGTCGCTACTCCTAGCGACGCCATAGGCTATTCACGTCAACTCATAACAATCAATGAGTTACGAATCTGTTTAGTGTGCGGCGGAGAGTCGCATGGAGTGGGGAGCGCGATTTGTAATCAGGGGGTCGGGAGTTCGAGACTCTCCTGCGGCACCACTGATTCGACGAGTTAACTGTGGTCCGCGTAGTCCGCTGCCCCCGATATAAGCCACGTGGAAGCCACTGAAGTAGCTGTTCAAAGTGGGAACTGTCCAGGGGGCCAGCTAGATCTAAGGATCAGGCCGCACAGCATCCGCGATTATTCCCTTTGCCATGGTGAGCGTCGAACGCGGTTCGCCATGTCGTCGTCCAACGTCCAGCGACTGCAGGTTGGCAGAGCGCTGAAGTCGACTGGGCTCAAGCGGTGGGAAATCTCTTCCCCCCACTTAATCTGACCCACCTCCACTAAAAAAATGGCGTCGGCCAACGCTGAGTGATGGTTTTTGCGCCGTAGATTCGAGCCGCAAACGAACTGAGACCACAGGTCCTTGATTGCGCTGACGACCGCATTTGCGCCGTTCGTAGAATTGGCTGCGGCGCGCGATCCCTGGGGGCCAATGGTTTTGACCCCCATACGAAAATAAACCATTCAATCCGAACCTACCCAGCCACTCCACCAGCCTGACTAATTGGCCTCGCTCCCATCTGCAACACTCCCCCAACCGAATCCGCTCAACGAATAGTTGTAGTCGATGCTGCCCTGACTACCGAATAAACCCAATTAATTCAAACACTCGTTGGCCCAATTTTCCGGACACCGGTAACTGGTCCGGGCGCACAATTAAGGATAATTAATAATTTGAATATTCCGTCTGACTTGATTTTCAAATTGAAGAGGCGCACGTTGCACGGCACCAAATACGGACAATAATCAAGCGCGCGCACTCACAAAGCAGTGAGGGAAGGGCTGAGAGAGGAATGTTGTCGACACTCTGGTCGACAATTTGGTCGATGCGGTGGTTCGGGCCCGAGGCTGCGTATATCTCGCAACCGTCTGCCGCAATAGCAGGGGAACAGATATGTCCAGTGGAAATGCCGCGGCGCCTGCCGCTTCCCGTCATACGATTGTAAGTCCTCTAAGGGCGATTGTTGCCGCCATTGCCGTTGTAATGGTAATGCCGTCCGCAGTGCAGGCCTATGAAGTCGAGGCGGTAACCAACGGCGGCTCCATCGATGGCGTCGTGACGTTGTCTGGTAATGCTCCGACCGGAGCCGTCATCAAGACCACAAAGAACCAGGATTACTGCGGCGCGACCATCCCCGATCCCACCTACACCGTGGGCTCCGGTGGTGGGCTGGGTAATGTAATCGTTTACCTGAAGGACGTCGCCAAGGGCAAGGCCGGCCCCACCGATCCGGTGTTGCTGGGCAACGAGAAGTGCATGTTCGCCCCGCGCGTGCAGGGCGCCATGGTTGGCCAGCAGATCAAGGTCTTCTCCGAGGACCCGGTGCTGCACAACACGCATCCGCAGAACGCCGCGACCAACGCGACGATCTACAACATCGCATTGCCTTTCAAGGGATTTTCGGTCACCAAGCCGCTGCCGGGGGTCCCGGGCCTGATCAAGGTCAAGTGCGACGCCCATGAATGGATGCACGCCTGGATCATGGAGCTCGACCATCCGTATTTCGCCACGACCAGCGCCGATGGGCACTTCACAATCAAAGACGTACCACCGGGCAACTATACGCTGGTGGCCTGGCATGAGGTCGCGGGTGAGACTTCGACGCCGGTGGTCGTGGTTGCTGGCCAGTCGGCGAAGCCAAAGCTTACGTTAGCAGTTAAATAGTCATTCGCGTGCCCGTTGGCGCACGTCTCCGGCAGCGGAGAGCGCGCGTGGGCCAGGGAGACCATTATGTCGGCAAAGTCCACGTTGAGAGTTGTCACGCAGGGCATCGTGTGTACGGCGCTGCTGTTCGTTCTGGTCTCGCCGGCCTCCGCCTTGCCGGCTTTTGCCCGCAAGTATTCCTTGCGCTGTACCGCGTGCCATGAGTCCTGGCCAGTGCTGAACGATTTCGGGCGCGCCTTCCGCGACAACGGCTACCAGCTGCGTCTGGGCAAAGACGATACGGTGACGGCCGAGCCTGGGTATTGGCCGGTGGCGGTGCGGATCACGCCAAGCTACACCTATTCCAAGGTCACCAACCAGGACACCGACCAGGGCAAGCAAACCGTCGGCTCGGGTGGCGTAGCGGACGCCGGGATGGATCTTTTGATGGCCGGAACGCTTGCTAAGAACATTTCGTTCCTGGTCGTACCCACCGGCTTTGCTTCAGACGGCGTCGTAAACCTGGAATCATACTGGGTGTATTTTAGCCGCGTCTTTAAAGACTCGGATTGGCTGAACGTCCGGCTCGGCCAGTTCGAAGTCGATCTGCCCGCGTCTGCACATCGGCCCTTGGCGCTCACGGATGGGTACCTTCTATACTCATATCATCCCATTACCAGTGCCGGTCCCGGCATCGCGGCCTACGACATGGGCGAGAACCAGCGGGGCATCGAGTTCACGGGCCATGACCAAAGCTCGTTGACCCGCTACAGTCTCTCGGTCTTCTCGGCCCACGATTCCGCGGGCTCGCAGAACGCGGTCAGCGCGCCCTCCTATTACGGGCACTTCCAGCAGTACTTTCGCTTCTCCGGCAGCCTGGTATCGGAAGCGGAAGTTGGGGCGTGGGGCGCCATCGCCAATTACCCGACAGTTTTTCTGACGAGCGGAGGCGAACCGATTCCAGGTAGCGGCAGCCAGTTGCAGGAATCGAGCCGCTACGGCGTGGAGGCCAATCTTTGGCTCGGACCGCTGGTCGCGCCGCTGCACCTGGACCTGGTCTATGGCGCAGGCACTGACAAGCGGAATCTTTTTGACGGCAACGCCGATCGTGACGGCACCTGGAACGGTGGCTTCCTGGAAGCCATATGGGTGCCCCCGACAGATGGGCTGCATTGGGGCCTGTTCGCCCGCTACGACATGATTCGCAACAAGGACCAGCCGCAGATCAACGCGCCATCGAACTTGAATGATCAGAACCAGTGGACTCTGGGCGCGCGCTATACGATCGCCTACAGCATCAGGGACGAAGTGGCGTTTCACGCCGAAATTTCTTCGCTAAATGTCAAGGGCGTCGGTTACCAGGGCCTGGATCAGAAAACTGACACGATCATGCTGGGGGTCGATTTCGCCTACTAGCCTTTAAACAGGAGGATTCGTGCCACGCACCGGTGTGGGACGGGTCCCCGAGGAATGCCGACATGACACATCTTCAAACAAAGTTCCTGCCGGCCCTGGCAGGGTTGTTGCTGGTGACGGGAACCGCGCATGCGCAGGAGGCTGGCGATGCGCGCAACGGCAAGCTGGTCTACGAACGCTATTGCATCTCCTGCCACGGGCCGCTTGGCAATGGCCAGGGTGAAGCCGCTGAGTACATGGCCATCAAGCCGCGTGACTATCGCCAGGGTACCTTCAAGTGGCGCAGCACGCCGTCTGGGTCGCTGCCACTCGACTCCGACCTCGAGCACACGCTGGCCAACGGGCTCTATGGCACCTACATGCCGACTTGGAAGTGGCTCGACGAACAATCGCGCCACGACGTGATCGCCTACATCAAGACTTTCTCGCCACGATTCGCCAGTGAGAAGCCGCAGAACCCGATCGTAATCCCGCCCGATCCAGGTTACAGCGAAGCCTCAGTCAAACGGGGCGCGGCGGTTTACGTCAAATACAACTGCTCCCAGTGTCATGGCGCAAGCGGACAGGGTGATGGTCCGTCTTCGCACGAACTCAAGGACGACTGGGGCCAAGTCATGGTCCCCTACGACCTGACGCAGGGGCACGTAAAGTGCGGCGACAAGTCGACGGATATCTACCGCGTGTTTATGGCGGGCCTGTCGGGCACGCCGATGCCCACGTTTGCTGATTCGCTGAGCAGCAGCGATGCCTGGGACCTGGTGCATTTCATCCAGAGCCTGAGTCCGGGCTATGAAAAGGTAATGGCCAGTACGGTGGCTGGCGGTGCCGCAGGAGGGACGCCGTGAGCGACGACAAGGATCATTCCCAGTCCGTCGAACGTTACGAGGTCTCCGGCATCGAGGAACGGCATGGCATTGTTCCGGCATGGCTCATGGTCGTTTACGCGGTCATGCTCATCTGGATGGTGTGGTACCTGATCGCATTCTGGACTGACAAGGGCTGAGCCATGAATACCGCCGCGCAGACCATGAGTCCCGGAAGTCAGGCCGGCGAGCTCTACGACAAGGGCCTGATCCTGAAGTACGTGGCGGCCGCCTGCTTCTGGCTGGTATTTGCGCCGACAGTGGGCGCGATCGTATCGCTGAAGTTCAACTTCTACGATTTTCTTGGGCACATTTCCTGGCTCACCTGGGGCCGCCTGCGCCCGGTGCACGTCATGGGCGTGGTCTTCGGTGGGTTCTCGACCGCGGTCATCGGCCTGACGTACTACATGGTGCCCAGGCTGTGCGGTGTGCGCATGTACAAGGAACACTGGGGACGCAGCATTTACTGGATGTGGAACGCAGCCCTGATCGTCGGCTTCGTCTCCTTGATGCTGGGCTATAACAGCGGCATCGAAGCTGGCGAATTCCCCTTGTGGGTCAGCATCCCGGTGGAGATCGTGCTGTGCATGGTCACCATCCAGGTGGTGGTGACGATTCAGCAGCGCACCGAGCCGCGCATCTACGTCACGCTCTGGTACCTGGCTGCAGCCTATATCTGGACCGCGCTCAACTACGCGTTCGGGCATTTTATCCTGCCGTTCAACATGCCCGGGGTCAACAACGCCGCGATGCACGGCCTGTACATTCACTACGTGGTCGGATTATGGATCACGCCGGCGGGCCTCGCCGTGGCCTATTACTTTCTGCCGCTGGCCGCCCACAAGCCGCTGTACAGCCACAAGCTCTCGCTGATTGGATTCTGGTCGCTGGCATTCTTCTACCCTTTCGTCGGCACGCACCATTACATCTACAGCCCGATTCCCTACTGGACGCAGACCATCGCGATCGTTTCGTCAATGATGCTGATCATCCCGGTCTGGACGGTGGTGCAGAACTTCTATGCCACTTTCGTCGGCGCCTGGAAACGCGTGCATGATTCCTTTGCCGCCAAGTTCATTGTCATTGGCGCCCTGTATTATCTGCTCGGCTGCTTCCAGGGCTCGACCGAGGCGCTGCGTGAAATGCAACGGCTCACGCACTTCACTGATTTTGTCATCGGGCACTCGCATCTCACCGTGTTCGGCACCTTTGTCATCTGGGCCACGGCAGGCATGTACTGGGTGACACCGCGCCTGGCGGGACGAGAGCTTTACTCGAAGAGCCTGGCCCTGTGGCATTACTGGTTGACCGTGGTCGGATTCTCGATCATGGCGGGCGATTTGACACTGCAAGGGTTGATGCAAGGCACGATGCTGCAGGCGGGCGCGGACTTTGTGGACTCGATGTCTGCCATGAAACCCTACTGGTTCGTTCGTACGCTCGCCGGCGTCACCATGGATATCGGTGCCGCACTCGGCTTCTGGAACCTTTACAGAACCATTAGCCATGGCAAGCCCATCCCGGTTCCGGCCGGAGCGCCGCTGAACCACTTGCCTGAGCCGATGTGGTCTTAAGGCACGGGGAGCATCAAACGTGAAGCGCATCGAGCCCGTTATTCTCATCGCCGCGTTGGGTTTCTACGCTCTGGCCATGACCAGCCAGGGATTGATTCCATACTTTGAAAAATCGCTTACTCGCCCGGAGACGGTGACCACCATAGACGGCAAGGTCGTTCCGACACCACATCGCACGGACCTCGAGAATCTGGGCCGCAAGGTCTACATCCGCGAGGGTTGCTGGTACTGCCACTCGCAGTTCGTGCGCCCGGTCAACCGCGATACCGATAAATGGGGGCCGGTCAGCCAAGCCGGTGAGTACATTTACGACGTCCCGCAGATGTTTGGCACGCGCCGCATCGGCCCCGATCTATCCCGCGAGGGTAACCGGCGTTCGAACGAGTGGCACTACGTCCACCACTGGGATCCGCGCGCCGTGGAGCCGGAATCGATGATGCCCGCGTATTCGTGGCTGTTCTCGGACGACGCGGCGCATGACAACGCAGTTAAGGCCTTTATCGACAAATACGATGCTAACCACGATGGCCGCGTGACCAAGTCCGAGCTGACGGCGATCGGAACGTTGCCAGCGAACTTCAAGGATCTGGATTCCTGGCCCGCAAACGCCGACGGTACGCGCGGCGACGGCATCATTGACATGCACGATTACGGCCCGGTTCCGACTATGGAGATGGCCGGCGTCGAGGCCTATCTGCAGACGATCGGCACGGCCATCGGGGACTGGCGCAGCTGGGAACCCTGGCCGGCGGTGCGCCGATCGGCCACATCCGAGCCCCTGGCACTGCGGGTCCAGCGCGGCCAGGCGATCTTCGCGAATAAATGCTCGGGCTGTCATGGCAAGTACGGCAACGGACGCACCACGGTCAATACCTCCATTTCCACTAATTTCAATGCGGCCTATCATTTCCTGAACCCGCAGCCGCGCGATCTGACGACGGCCGCGTTCAAGAGCCGCACCACGCCATCGGGCGCGCTGCCCACGGACGAGGACATTTTCCGCACCATCTCCCGCGGCGTGCGCAAGGGTCAGATTATGCCGGCCTGGGGCAATGCCGCCGACGGGCACATAATTCCGGAGCAAGACCGCTGGGACCTCGTCGACTACGTCAAGACGCTCTCACCGCGTTTCAAGTCAGAACCAGTGCCGGCACCGATCCAGATTCCGGCGCCGCCCTATGAGTCGGCTGGGACGGCGCCGGCCGCTATTATCAAGCAGGGCCGTATGGTGTATCGGATGCTGCAGTGCTGGTCCTGTCACGGCAATGCCGGCAAGGGCGACGGACCGTCAGCCAATGACCTGGTCGATGACTGGGAGCAGCCCATCCGTCCATTTGATTTCACGTCAGGGGCATTCAAGTTCGGTGACACGCCGGCCGACGTCTACCGCACCTTCAATACTGGGCTCAACGGGACTCCGATGCCTTCGTTCTACGACACCATTCTCTTCCCGCGCGAGGCATTTGCCGATCTTGGCGCCTGGAAGGTGCAGTTCAGGGGCAAGGCAATGTTCAGCGACGAAGACCTGAAGGAACTTCAGGACTATGTTGCGAGCCTGCCGACCGCGGGCGATCTGGCCAAGATGAGCGATGCGGACCGGGCAGCACTCACTGAAAGCCGGCGCTGGGCGCTGGTCTACTACTCGCTGTCGCTGGCGGCTGAGCGCGGTAAGCCGCCGGTGCCCTCTACGGCGGGCTTTGTGGCCACGCGCTGACCGCCGAAGCGTGATGAGGCGTGTGGCGTGATGGGGCCCATGTTCTTCCGGGTAGTCGAGATCATCTTTACTGCCTTTATGGTGCCGGCCCTGCTCGTACCAGTGGTATGGATCGCGGGGCTGTTGTGGAAGCGGCGGTTACGGGCCGAGGTCGAGCCCGCGGCTGAACTCAACCGGCAGTGGCGGATTATGCTGGGCCTGTTCCTGCTCTGGCTACTGCTGTTCTTGGCGGTTGTCGCGCGCGCCCCGCTGAACTTGGGCGGCAACGTGTTGATTGCGCTGTGCTGGGCGCTGTACGTCCTCACTAACCTGTTTCTGGCGTGGTATCTCCTTCGTTTCACGGTAAAGTATGGTTCAATCCCTGCCGGGCCGCAGGCTGACCGCGTGTTCATTAATTTTGTCGCGGTGATGCTGGCGCAGCCGCTGGTGACCGCTGCGGCCTTTGCGGTGCTGAATGGGGTCATGGGCGTGGCGTGGAAAGGGCAGGTGCCGGAGCTGCCGGCAATCCAGGAAGGGATCTGACATGGACATAACCTTCTACATGTTCTTCAGCGCAATCCTGATGTCCCTGTCGGCCTGGTGTGTGTTCCTCTGGGCGGTGCGCACGGGGCAGTTTCGCGACGTCGAAGAGACCAAGTACCAGCTCTGGCCCAAGCAGGATGCGGATACCAACGCGCCGGAGTCGACGCCGACAACCCGCTGAATTGCGGGCCCAAAAGTGCACGACCACCACGCTCTACTGCCGATGGCCGGGGACCTCGCCGTGCTGTTTGGCGCCTCGCTCCTCGGCAGCGCCCATTGCGTGGGGATGTGTGGCCCTTATGTGGCGATGTGCACGGCACAGTTCGTGCCGAAGGGCGCCACTCCGACCGCGCGCCTGGGATTGCGGCTCCTGTTCAACCTGGGTCGGCTCGCAACCTACGGCGTGATTGGACTGATCGTCGGCGCCTTCGGGCAAATTGTGCTGGCGTTCGCCGCAAGGCTGGGACTCACCGGCGTTGTGGCGATCGCCGCGGGCGCCGTGGCGCTGATATTTGGGCTGTCGATGATCGGCTGGGTCAAGGATCCGGCGCGGTTCGTGGCGCAGCTGGGGCTGGATAGCTGGGTCCGGGCCTGCCGTTCACGCCTGAGTCGGGCATCCCCGGTCGCCGCGCCGCTGTTGTTGGGAGCCCTGCAGGGCCTGCTGCCCTGTGCCCTGGTCTATGCCGCGGCCAGCCGGGCCGCGATCGCCGGCAGCGCCAGCGCCGGCGCCCTAACCATGGTGGTCTTCGGGCTGGGGACCGTGCCGGCGATCTTTGCGCTGACGGTGTTGCCGCAAGGCGTGCTGGGTCGTTTCAGGGCTCAGCGCCTAGCGGGGGCGCTCCTGGTCATTCTTGGTGTGCTGCTGACTCTGCGCGGTCTGGCCAGTTTCGGCATTTTGCCCTCGACGCACTGGTGGTGAGTACCCGAGGCGCTACCGGACTCGGCGGTGGCACGGTGTCCCGCCAATGTGCGCACTGCCGGCTACCATTGCCTGCGCACCCGCATTGGCAGACCGAAGGGGAACAGACACTGCTGTTCTGCTGCGCAGGCTGCGTGCTCGTCTATCGCGTGATCGGCAAAGCGGGCGAAGGCGGTCGCGCCGACTGGTTGCTGGCGAAGCTCGGGCTCGCCGCGCTCCTCAGCGGCAATGTCATGCTATTTCAGAGCTTGAATTATTTTGGCACGCTCGAGCAGCTCGGCTCCGAGGCGGCGCGCACCAGCTCGTGGATCATGTTCTGGTGCTCGCTGGCTGTGTTTGCACTGCTCGGTGTGCCCATGTTGCGCATCGCCGTGCGCGGCCTGCGACGGGGTCACCTCAGACTGGAGACCCTGATCGGCTTTGGTGCCCTGGCAGCCATAGGCTTCTCGGCCGCCGAGACGCTGCGTGGCGGCAGTCGCTTGTATTACGACAGCGGGACGATGGTCCTGGTGTTCGTGACCTTGGGGCAGTACCTCGACGCTGAGGCGCGGCGTCGTGCGCTGGCGCTGCTCTCTCCGGCCCTGCGACACAAGCGGCGTTTGGCCCGCCTTGTGCGGGGCGACGCCGAGATCTTGTTAGCCCCCGAGGAGGTGCGTGCCGGCGAGATCGTGCTGGTGCGGGCTGGGGAGGAAATCCCGGTCGACGGCACCGTGTTCGAGGGCAGGGCCGATGTGCAGGAACCGATGCTCACCGGGGAGTGGCAACCGCGCCTCGTGGACGCGGGGGATTCAGTGAGCGCCGGATCTACGGCGGTGGACGGGGCATTCAAAGTGCGTGCCTCCGGTGTCGCCGAGACGCTCGCTGAGCGCATCGAGCGCTACGCCATCGAGGCGCGCGACCGGCGCGCGCCGATCGAAGCGACGGTGGACCGGGTCATCGGCGTGTTCATTCCCGGCGTGGTGGTCATCGCCATTGGCAGCTGCGCGCTGTGGGGGCTGGTCGGCCACTGGGAGCAGGGGTTCATGGCGGCACTTGCGGTGCTGGTCGTTGCCTGTCCCTGCGCACTCGGGATCGCCACGCCGATGGCCACGACCATTGCTCTGACCAGGGCCATCGGTCGCGGCACCCTGGTGCGCAGCGGCGCCGTGCTGCAAGCACTCTCGCGGGTACGGGCCGTGGGCTTCGACAAGACCGGCACGCTCACGACCGGCCGGCCGCGGGTCGGCACTTTCTACCCGGCGGCAACTGCGAGCGCCGGAGCCGATGAAAGCTTGCTGCTGGCTGCCGGCTTGGAACAGGAGGTGAGCCACCCCTTTGCCCGTGCCATCGTCGAGAGCGTGCGTGCACGCGGCTGGACGCCGCCTGCGGCAGCCGAGGTGAGCGTCATGGCCGGCGGGGGTGCTCACGGTGTGGTGCGAGGTCGCGATGTGGCGGTTGGCAAGCCCTCGTGGCTCGCAGCGCGCGGCGTCGCGCTCACCATCGAGCCGGCAACCGAGGTCGCGGCGAGTGTCGTCGGCATTTCGATCGACGGGCGTCTCGCCGGCGAACTGGCGCTGGACGACCCGCCGCGGGCGGAAGCCCGCGACTCGTGGTCCGCGCTGCAGCGGATGGGCGTATCCTGCCAGCTGCTGTCCGGCGACCGGGAGGCAGTGGTGGCACGAATGAGCGCGGCCATCGGTGGCATAGACTACCGTGCCGACCTATCGCCCACGGACAAGCCGGCAGCGCTGCGCGCGCTGCGCTCGGCGCACGGACTCGTGGCCATGGTCGGCGACGGCGTCAACGACGCGCCCGCGCTGGCCGCGGCCGACGTCGGTATCGCGTTTGGCCCGGCTGCCGACCTCGCCCGCGAGAGTGCCGATGTCACCATCCTGAGGGAAGATCTCCAGGAAGTGCCGCGCCTGTTCGAGCTGGCGCGCGCAACCTTCCGCATCGTTCGGCAGAATCTGGCCTGGGCTTTTGCCTACAACTCCGTCGCCGTGGTTATCGCCGCCCTTGGATTGCTGCGGCCGGTGTTTGCGGCCGCGGCGATGGTGCTGTCCAGCGTGTGCGTGGTGGGCAATTCCATGCGCCTGGGCCGCTTGGCAGTCGGGCCGCCGCGCACAACGAGGTGACGGATGATCTTGCAGGGGAGAGTCCGCGATGAATAATTCGATCATGGTGGTGGCGCTGGCCTTGACCGGATGCGCCTCGTTGCAGTCGGCGCAGTCGCCACGACTGGTCGACACGGACTGCACTCAGGACTGTGAATTGCGCTTGCAGCAGTGCCCGCAGGTCTTTGCCGCCTTTCCGGAACGGGGCGCCATCGAATGTCCGGCAGCGCATGAGGGGTGCCTAAAATCCTGCGCCGCCCAGCAGGGCAGCGTTGCGAGGGCGCCGGCAATGGCCGCACCTCCGGCGCCCGTGAGCGCCCCTGCATCGAAGGAAGCCAAGCTCAGGGAGCTAAAGCGTCTCCACGATCAGGGACTGATCAGCGACGACGTCTATGTGGATCGCCAGAAAGCGATCCTGTCCGAACCCTAGGCGATGCGCCGCAACCCCTCGCGGCCGGCTAGTGCTCGCCGCTCCAACCCGGAAGGCGAAGGCCTAGATCGCGGTGTCGCCAATATCCCTCAGAGCGAGAGCGATGGCCTTCAGGCCGGTCTCCGGCGCAGATTTGCACAGGCGCTCGCCGTGCGTTGCCTGCCGCCGCGCCGCTTCGATCCTCTCCGCTGTCAAGTGACTGACATCGGCTGACTTGAAACGCACGGCCATGGCTTCGCAGCGCTGCTGCAGGTCCGCCTCATCGGCAAAGGCCGGCGCCACCAGGATCGCGGTGACCGCCAAGGCTCCGACCAGTCGGGCCTTATTGCTGTAATGTAAACGCATAATTATCGCTCCTCAGTTTCCCATCGCCTAGACACCGGTCAACCCTCGATCCCGGCTGCCGCTTCCCTGTCTTTTAAAGGGTTGCTCGCGGAATTGCGCGTAGGCAGTTGTGTATATTCGGGGTGGGAGAGTCAGTAGTCCGGCACCCGCCGTGGGCACAAGGGAGGATTCCAGGCAGGAGCTGACCATAGCCACGGCGCGATCTTCGGGCGCCTGGCGGCACTCAGGAAGCGGTGACCTGCTGGTGGATTTTCGAACGGGTCGGGGCTTGGGACCGGGCCCGAAACGGGCTGGAAAGTGACGTGGCTTCCCGGGTTGGAATCGAATCAACGGCCGACGGATTTCCAGTCTCGCGAAGCCTCTTGGGGTCATTTCGTGCAACTTTGGTGCAGTGATTAACTCTTTCAGGCACCTGACTACTCGTGGCGACGGCCTCGGCCCTCAATGGTATGCATTAACAATCAATGAGTTACAATCCGACATGAGGCGTGCCCAAGTATCGCTCCGAGTAAGAGACGAGACTTGTCATCAGGGGTCGGCAGTTCGAGACTCTCCTGCGGCACCAACCTCCCGAAAGTTGCCGAAGCGGCCTCGATAGGCGCCGACCGGTCTCAATAATGCAAATGCCAACGACTGCGAAGGTCACACCAATGGGCATAAACCTCGTCGCGCTCACCTTGATGATTGCGGTCGGTGGTCTGGTCGGTTTACCAGCGCCCGCCCAAAGCCCACCGCCAGCGGGACCAAAACCGGCTGACGCGAGTGCCCCACCGACGCCGCTTTTTGATTACCAGGAAGTGATGGTTCCGATGCGCGATGGCGTGCGATTGCAGACGGTGGTCATGCGGCCGCACGGTGTCGCAGTGCCGCTGCCGATCCTGCTCAGACGAACCCCCTACGGAGTGCCGGAAAAGGCATACGACAAGATCCCGCCTGAGCTGAAGGAACTGGCCGCGGACGGGTATATCTTCGTCACCCAAAATATTCGCGGACGCCTCAAATCGGAAGGCATCTTCATCATGAGCGCAGATGACCGCGTCGAGCACGGCAAGGGCACGATCGAGACGCGCGATGCGTGGGACACGATCGACTGGCTAGTCAAGAATGTGCCCCATAACAACGGCCGCGTCGGCATCTATGGGGTCTCTTACTCGGGATACACGGCCGCCGCGACGCTGCTGGGACCGCATCCGGCGCTCAAGGCGGTTAGCGAGCAGGCGTCGCCGGTCAATGAATGGATGAATGACGACGACCATCACTATGGCGCGCTGCGTCTCAGTTACGACTTTGAGTATGCGGTGATGGAGGAGAGCGACAAGCTGTCCAATACCAGCTTCGCCTTCGATCAGTGGGACACGTACCAGTGGTATCTGGACCTCGGGCCGCTGTCGAACGCCAACGGTCGCTACCTGCACGGCAAGGTCCCTTACTGGAACGATACCGTGGCGCATCCAGACTACGACGCATACTGGAAATCGCGGGCCTGGGTCGAGGAACTGCATCGCTCGTCGGTGCCCAACCTGAATGTCGCGGGATTCTGGGACCAGGAGGACCCGTGGGGACCGTGGCAGATCTTCCGTCACGCGGCCGAGGATGATCCAGACCACACGAACCTGATCGTCGCCGGTCCGTGGTGCCATGGATGCTGGCACGATCCGGCCGCAGACAAGCTCGGGCCGTGGTCGCTGGGGCACGAGACGGCGCGCGAATTCCGGGAGAGAGTGGAGGCGCCGTTTTTCGCGTACTGGCTGCATGACAAGGGGTCGAAGCCCGACTGGCGTGCCACGACCTTCCAGACGGGCAGCAATTCGTGGCGGACCTACGCGGATTGGCCGCCCAAGGGCGCGGTCGCGACCAAGCTCTATCTGCACGCCGACGGCACGCTGAGCTTTGTCGCGCCGGGGCCCGCTGACAAGGATTCGCAGCGCAGCTACGTCTCGGACCCGTCGAACCCCGTTCCCTACCGGCCGAGACCCATTTCCCCGGTGTATCCGGACGGAGATTGGCCTCAATGGGAGTCAGGAGACCAGCGTTTCGTCGACCACCGGCCTGACGTGTTGAGCTACGTCAGTCAACCTCTGGAGCACGATCTGATTATCACGGGGAACGTGGACGCGGTGCTGTATGCCTCGACATCCGGCACCGACAGCGACTTCGTCGTCAAGCTCATTGACGTCTTCCCCGAGAATGCGGAGAAGGTGGGCTGGTACGTCAACGCGGACGCCAAGGGTCCGGACCCGGGAGCGTTTGCCCAGAAGCTCAACGGCTATGAGCTTCCCATTGCAATGGAAGTCCGGCGCGGGCGTTACCTGGACAGTTACGAGCACCCCAAGGCCCTGAGACCGAATGTGCCCGCACTGTGGCCAGTGCCGCTGCGGGCCCGGGACCATGTGTTCCTGAAAGGGCATCGCATCATGGTGCAGGTCCAGTCGAGCTGGTTCCCGCTGATCGACCGTAATCCGCAGACCTACACGCCCAGCATCTATACGGCCAAGGCCGGAGATTACCGCGCGGCAACTCAGCGGGTGTATTCCTCTGCGAAAATGCCCTCGCACATCGTGTTACCGGTCGTACCGCCAAGGACCTGACGGGCTCGCCAATCTGGCTGCGGCACCCGCTCAGGGACGAAACCTTAGGAGATCAAGACCCTTCTGCGGCACCCGCCGCCTGGCGATCGAAGCCCATTGCACCGCAGGCCTGTTATTTTCCAATTTGCTGGATTCTGAATGGTCCGCTACTGGTCGTGGACGAGCTTCCTTGGCGCCCGGCGGTCATCAGCGGGCCGACCTAGAAAGGAACGACTGGCATGAAAGGGCCGTGTTCGCCTTCGGTCCCGAATTGATTTGTACAAAAAAAGAGGCCCGGCACGTGAGTGCCGGGCCCGCTGCGAAGTCGAAATTCTACGGATGATACGCGTCGCAGTCTGATTCGTCGTCTGGGTCGGTGTATTTGTCGGGGTCGTAGCAGCTGACAGTCACCGCTGAGGATTTGTTCGACTCATTGGGCGTGGGGGTGGCCTGGTCGAAGGCAGTGACCTGATACTGGAACACATCATCTGAAGTGTTCGTGTTAAGTGTGATTGGGAACGTGGTGTTGGTTGTAGTGCCAACGGGCACGCCGCCCAGGTACACCCTGTAGCCGCCGATGCCGGAGGCGTTGGGGGACGGATCGGTGGAGGCACTCCACTGCAGCAACAGGTTCTTGCCCGTGTTGGAATTGACGTAACTCGCCGTGAGCCCGGCCGGCACGCTGGGAGGGGTGGTGTCGGGATCGCAATTCGTACCCGACGGCAGTCCGGGATCGGCCAGCGGCCACACCATCGAAGCCGCATTGCCATTCAGCCGTGTATTGATCGTCAGTATTAGATTGGCAAGCCGCCCGCGTATCGCACTGTAGGCGCTCAACTTCTTCGGATTCAAGCCGAAGTCGGTGACGTTGATTGCGTGGTCACAGGTCCAGACTTGGTGGGCGGCGCATGAGTAGCGTGTCGCCGGATCCGTAAGGTGTTGCGTGTCGTTTAGGTAGCCGCTGGCCTTGGTGGCGCAGTCGCTCAGCGCCTGCTTCGCGGGTTGGTTTATGGTTGCCGCCGCAATCGTGAGGCCCAGGTTGGAGAATTTTTGGTTGGCAAAGGCAACCAGATTGCCCGGATTGTCCGCATTCAGATCGGGGGTCAGCTGCAAGCCGACGCCCATCAGCGAGTGGCCTGGAGGCAAGGCGCGGCTCGAACCACAATACGAAGTCAATTCGATCATTTCATTCCCTTCCGGAATCATGCCTTCGTCGCTAAGCGGCGCCCAAGCCATAGTGAGTTGCGGGCAGCCAAGTTGCAGCGGACCCAGGAGGGCATCGGCGGACAACTCCGTCTTGACAAGCAGGCTGGGCGGAGCGGTCAGGAACCCGTTCTGCTCGACCGACTTGATAAGCGCAAAACCATGGCCCGAGGCGCCCGAGCCGCCGCAGAGGTACTGGGGTATCACCGTGGGCCCGTAGCCGGGGCAATACGTTTCGACGTGCAGTACGGAGCCGTTGCAGGTACCGAGCTGCGAGTCGAAGCGCGGATCGGGGTCGATCGTGCACGATGTGTCGACTATGGTGGCACCGGGAGCCGCAATGCTCACTCCCAGCTTGACCGTACCACCGAGCAGCGTGCACCCATTGTCAGGATTGCTGCTGTCGAAGACGCAATCCTGCGTGGGTGCGCTGGAATCGGTGGTGGCCAGGCCAATGGGATTAGAAACGGTCGTGATCGTCGCCATCGGCGGGTTGCAGGAAACCGCGAAGTTCAGGCCGCAGGAGACCGTCGGTGCAACAAACTCGAAGATCTTGCCGCGCAGCGGCTGGTCGAACACCGCATAGGGTGTGTTCGATCGTACGAAGGTCTTGATCTTCCCCAGCGACAGGCCGAGGCCCGTCGCGAAGGGGGGCATGGCCATCCAGCCGGTGGCAGTGAAGCCGAAACGCAGTACCGCACCGCCAATGGTCGGAAACAAAAGGCTCCCGTCCGTTGGCCAAACCGCCATGCCGGTCGGCGTTTGACCGGAAGGCCACCGCACGGCTGCGATCAACGTTTGGGGAAGCGCGATCGGGCGCGCGCCCGCCAGGAAATTCTTGATACTGTCGGCGGAGTAGCGCAGCACTCGTCCGTCGTTGACCAGTACCAGCAGATCGCCCGCACCCAAGCCTCCAGGCAGGCCGCCGGGCGTAGCGGAGCGCACCACCAATGTATCGAGGAGTCGCGTCTTGATGGACGTGCCAAAGCTGCTGCTATCCATCGGTATCGGCGCGGAAAACCCGGGCGCGGTCGGCAGCGCTGCCGGATCGCGCTTCAGCACCCACACCTCCGGAGTGTCCAAAGTCGCTCCGGATGGCGTAGAGATTGCCGGACTGATCCGCAGACAGGCCGTCCGGGCTGCGCGGGCCGAGGGTCGACGGGGTCCATGCCCATACCGGTATCGCTGGTCCCGCCGCGCCCGCATAGCGCACGATCCGATTGCCGGAAACGTCGGCCGCGACGAGGTCGGTCTTGGCTGTCTGAGTGTTTTCTACGTACACGATGGAATGGACGCTGGCGCGGCAGACGGGGTTGCAGGGGCGTAAGGCTTAAGGCCACAGCGCCAACCGCGGGAGGGCTGGGCCCGAAGTTGAGGTCATAGACTGCGTTGCTCGAGGCGCTCGCTGCTGAGACATGCAATTCATCGGCCTGCACAGCGGTGGCGGCAAGGCATGCAGCGATAGTCGCGCACGCCAGAAACGGATTGATTCTGGTCATCAGCGATTGCATACGTATCCCTCTTAAATCGACGCGGTGTTGCTATTCTTTATCTCGCGTCTTTTAGAGCGCGATGGTCGGGGAACACTAGCACAGAATCCGCACCTCTCCCATGCGCCCAACAGCTTACGAATGTGTTATGTAATGTAATTTAATGCGCGGTGCGACGGCTGTCGCCCGGCGCAGCTCCCGCCGACGCGCTGCTCGGGCGCTTCAGGGAGAGGCCGGCACCGCCGCCGCCTGCCGGGGCGTCGCGGCCAGCGCTTCACGCCGCCGGAGATCATCGAGGTAGCGTTGCGCCAGGGCGGCATAGGTCTTGGACGCGCCAATGTCCGTGCTCAGGATCTTGTAGGCCTGGGGGAGGATCTTTTCCGCCTCCGCGTATCGCCCCAGCCCGGCCAGGGCCGCGCCCTCCGCGCTGGCCGGAATCGCGGTCCGCCAGTGGGTCGCCGACAGTGCGGCGGTGTAGATCTGCACCGCCTCGCGGGCCGAATCCAGGGCGTCGCCATACTTGCGGGTGGCAACCTGGAGGATGGCCAGGCTGGTCAGGCTGCTGGCGACGTCCGGGTGCTGGTTGCCGAGCAGGCGGCGGCGCATCCCCAGCGAGTCGCGCACCAGGCGCTCGGCCTCGGCATACTGGCCCGCTTCGGTCAGGAAGAACCCAAGCTGGTTGGATACGCGCGCGACGTCGGGGTGATCGCCGGGGAACAACTGCTGGTAGATCGCCAGCGACTCGCGCTGTGAACTCAACTCGTTCTTGGTGTCGTGGAGCGAGGAATACACGTAGGCGAGATTGTTGAGCGTCATCGCCACGTCGGGATGGACGTTGCCAAACAGCTCCCGCTGCATGGCCAGCGCCTGCCGGAAGGTCGCCTCGGCCCGGGGAAAGTCGCCCTTTTCCTGCAACACGTAGGCGAGGTTGCTGAGCCCGGTGGCGAGCTCCTTGTGCTTGTCGCCCAGCAGCCTGCGGTTCATGGCGAGGCCTTCCCTAAACAGTTTTTCGGCGTCGTCGTGGTCGCTCTGTTCCTCGTAGACGAAAGCCAGGTTGTTGATCGCCTCGGCCAGATCGGGGTGCGGCTCGGTGCCACGCAGTTGGCGCTGGATGGCGAGCGCGCTCTGCATCAGGGGGACAGCCGCCTTGAGGTCGCCGCGCTGGTCGACCACCTGGCCCAGGTCCTCCAGGGTGCGCGCGACCTCGCCGTTCACTTCGCCAAACAGCTTGCGTTGCATGGCGAGCGCGGCCCGCAGCTGCTGCTCGGCTTCCGGAAGCTTGCCCTGGTTCGAAAGTGCCATGCCCAGGCCATGCAGGCTCCGGGCGAGCGCGGCCTGCTGCTCATTGCTGACCGGCTGAGCCCGAAGTTTTGCAATCGACTCGCGGTAAGTCCGCTCCGCGACAACGAACTCAGCCTGCAGCGTGAGCACATCACCCAAATGATTGAGCGACTCGGAGCTGGCGACCGGATCTGCATCGAGCAGGCCACGCCGCGTGCTGACCGAGCGCTCGAGCAGGGGCCGCGCCTGGCGATACAGTCCCAGGCCCATGTACACGGTGCCGACGGTGTCGAGGAGCGTCGCCCGGATGGCCGGCTGCTTGCCGAGTTCGGCGTCGATGCGCGCGGCGCCCTTGTCCAGCATTTCGCGCGCAGTCACCGTGTTGCCGCGCGCCTCGCTCGGGTCGGAAATGCGAAACAGGTCGACCAGGAATTTCGTGGTCTGCTTGGCGGTTTCCGCCTCGGCCTCCGCGCGCACCTTCTGCTTCTGGGCCGCCGAGCGTTGTATCAGCGCGTAGGCGGCAAGTCCCGTGGTCGCGATCATGCCCACGGTCATGGCGCTCGCGATGACGATCAGGCGGCGCGTGCGCCGCTGCGCCTCGCGCCGGCGCAGCGCGTCGAAGCCCACGCCGAGCACTCCGGCGATGAGTTTCAGCTTGGCATTGTTCTTGCCGTCCTTGCCGGGGCGGGCATCGGCCGCGATCGGTTCGGTGCGCGTGGTGCTGAGGTTGCCCGCGGCGTCTAGCTTGTAACGCAGCGCCGGCGGGAAGCATTCCTCGTGTGCCGTCGCCGGGTTGTCCGAGGCATTGGGCTCGCCGTCGATGATGAGGCAGAAAATGCGCCCTTCGCGGCCCAGCCTCTTATAGGCGAGGATTTCCTCGTTCACCCACCTGGACTGCGCCGACTGCCGCGAACAGATGACGATCTGGCAGGCCGACTGGCGCAGCGCTTCCGCGATGACCGTACCGAGGTCGGTGGCGGTGGCGAGCTCCTCGCGGTCGCGGAACATGGGCGAGAGCCGTTTCGGGATCGGTCCGCGCTCGCCGACCGTCCCCACCAGGGCCTTGGGCGGGCGGTAGGATTCGACAGCGCGGTGCAGCCAGTTGGCCCACTTGGCGTCGCGGTGACTGTAGCTTAGGAAGGCCCAGTACTTCAGTTGCGCACCGGCCGCGTCCACCGGAAGTTGAGCTGGATTATTCATGCCGGCATCGATCCTGGCCCGCTCTCGGACGGCGCGACTGTAATACAATTGCTAAGGTGGGCATAGTCGATAGCACAGCATCCGGGAATTCCCCGCTCGTCGTCGGCGTGTCCGGACACATGGACCTTGATCCCGACGATATCCCGGCATTACGCGGGTCCATCGCCGCGTTCCTGCAGGAGCTCAAGCGCCACCTCCCGGAAACGGATATCCAGATCATCGTCGGCATGGCCGAGGGCGCCGACCTGCTGGTCGCGGAGACGGCGCTGGACATGGGTGTGCGGGTCGAAGCCGTGCTCCCCATGGCCCTCGAGCACTACGCCGCAGACTTTGACGACGATACCCTGCTGCTGCTCAAGAGCCTGTTGGCGCGGCGTGAAGTGCAGTGCACGGAATTGCGCCCGCCGCCGCATCCGGGCCGGGGTGTGCACGGCGGCGATGCCGCGCACCGGGATGCGATGTATGCGAACCTGACCGAGACGCTGATTCGGCGCAGCAGCCTGCTGCTGGCCCTGTGGGACGGACAGTCGTTGCCGCTGCCTGGGGGCACTGCCGACACGGTCCTGCGCTTCCTGGGAGTGCGGACCGACGCCAACATGGCGGTCGACAACATCACGCTGGTCGACACCGCGGAAGACACCGACGCGACCGAGCGTCTGGTGTACTGGATTCCCGCGGTGCGCAGCAGCAGTACGCAGCCCGCCACCGAACGTCAGCCGTGTTTCCTGCGCTCCGTGGGCGAGAACACCCTGCTGATGGAGCGTGTCATGCCGGCGTCGCTGGCGTTCCAGCTCAACGGGCTGAACCGCTACAACCGCGAGTATCAAGAGCTGGTGGCCTCGGGGGGTCTCGCCACCAACGATTCGCTGCTGGCGACATTGCCGCCGGACGCACCGGTGCATGCGGAGATGAGGCTAGCCGAAATCGACGCGCAGTACGTCAAGGCCGACTCGCTCGCCATGCACTATCAGAAGCGCTCCGACGCGCTGTTTCGCCTGTTCGGCGTGATGACCTTTACGATGGGTCTGGCCTACCTCATCTACGAGAAACTGACGGAATCGAGACTGCTGCTGATCGCCTACCTGCTCATCCTGCTGGGGAGCCTGGGCCTGTATTACGTGCTGCGCGGCCGCCATTGGTTCCCCAAGCACCTGACCTATCGGGCGCTGGCCGAGACGATGCGGGCAAAATTCTATCTGCGACTGGCCGGTGTCGACCACCGGGTCAATGCCAGCGAAGTGCTGGCGCTCTCGGGGATCGACCGGTTCCACGGTTTCGGATGGATCAGCCTTGTGCTGGCAGGCGTGGAAGTGCCGGACGTGCGGGCGGAAACGATTCACGACATGGACCTGCGCCGCACGCGCTGCGTGGAGAAACACTGGATCGAGAGCCAGCACGGCTACTTCACCAGAAAGGTCGCAAGGCTCGATCGCAGCAGCCACCGCCTTAAGATACTGAGAAACACTCTTTTCATCGTCATTCTTCTGGTGATCCTGGCGCTGTTCCTGTTCGGGGAGCAGATGGGCGGCGACGAAACGCATCCCGGAATCAACGTCAGGAATATGCTCACCTTCTCCATGGGTTTTCTCGCAGTGCTGCTGGGTGCCTGGGAACTGCACCAGGACAAGATGGCCACGCGCGAGCTCCTGTGGCAGTACCGCAATCAACTGGTCCACTTTGCGCGCGCCAGGATCGAGCTGATGCGCTTTGCCGCGCCGAGCCGCCGCCACGAGGTGCTGGTCGAACTCGGCAAGGATTCACTCATGGAATGCTACCTGTGGACGATTCACCGCTATCACCGCGAGCACGAACCGCCCACCGGAGGCTGACTTTCGCCGCGGTCCGCGCATTCCTGTGACACAGGTCCGGTTACCGGCGCGCACTTGGTCTAAACCGCTAGCTGTGACCGCATCGGCGGTGACGGAACTCCTGACAGGGCATCGTTCGTGATGGCCATGAGCGCCTCGTGCGCGGGAGTAGGCCTTGGCGGCAAAACTTTCAACGATTGGCGGGCTGGTCAGGACTATCGTGCCGCAGGTGCATGCGGTGGCGATCTTCGACCGCGACGGACAGCTGGCCTGGGCGACCGACGCCGAGGAGCATGAGGATTTGCGCCTGCTAGCCGTCGATCTGATGGCCGGCGCGGGGCGCGACGGGCCCTCGAACACGATGCGCTGCGTACATGACGCCGCCGCCAGCTACGCCTTCATAATGCGCGAAACCAGCGGGGCCGTTGCCGGCGCGCTGACCCTGACCATCGCCGGGCCCTTTCGGCGCGCGGGGTTGCTATTGCCCGCCGCCCTGGAGACCCGCCTGGCGCCGCTCCTGGCCGCCGGGGCGCAGGCCAAGCCCGACACCATCGAACGGCTCATCAGCGTGCTCGCGGCCAAGATCAACGCCGACACGATCATCGTGAGCGTTCCGGGTCAGAACGTTGAACACCGCTACTCCCACCCGGCCTCCCAATTGGGCGACGTCGAGGCCTTGCGCAGGCTTGTGAGCGGCGATCTGGCCGCGCGTGCCGCTCAGGACGACCAGCCGGTACGAGTCGATGCGGCGCGCACCGCCCCGACCGCACCGCCCTTAAGCTATCTCAGCGTGCCACTGCGGCGCCGCCGAAGGCTGCTGGGTGTGCTGGCGGCGTTTGCCCCGCACTCGCGCCGCCCCTTCAGTGCCCAGGACACGGAGTTCGTGACAAGCAGCGCGGTTAGCCTGGTAAGGCTCCTCAATTGAGCAGGCGGCGCCTTATCAGCCGGATCGCCAGCGTCACGCCGGCCGCTGCGTAGGTCTGCAGCACGGGCACGGCAAGCAGCGGGTGGGCGACGGGCAGCTCGGGGGTCAGCCCGCGCGCCAGGTCGGCGCCATGGGCGCGCGCCTGCAGCATGCGGGCTTGTTCCTCAGCGGGCAGCGTACGCGTCCATCATCAGGCCTGTGCCACCACCGGATATATGCGCCACCACTGCGGTGCGCCGGTGCACCTTGGTGACCACGCCCAGATCGATCGCGAAAGCCAGTTCGACCTGCTGGCCTTTCTTCAGTCCCAGGGAAGCGGTACGAATGAATACGCCGTTGGCGCTCAGGTTAATGGCGCGACACAGTCGGCGCTTGCCCGCGGGCATCATGATATAGACCGTCGTGCGTGCCCGATGGCGAGTGTGCAGGCGTCGTTCCATGAAATCCCAAATACCCCTGTATGCAGCGCCCCGTTGTTACGGGTTGTGTCGGACCGGGCAATTTCAATTATGCCTAGGTCCAGCCAAAAGCCAACCCAAAGCTAACTTAATCAAGACGCAAACGAATCGCAACCGCTCAATAATCCGGGCAGATTTATTGGCGAAGCCTCGTCGGCTGATCAAGACAGGCGCGACGGCGGCGCCGCAACAATGCGCCAGGCGGCGCACCGAATCCCAGCCGCGCTTGATTTTTGCATCCGCAGCGCAACGGCGTCGGGCTGATCCCGTGCGCGGGGCCGGCACGCCGCGCTCCAAGTGGACCCCCAATGCGGAGCAAGGCCGGTTTGCGATCCTCGCAAACCGGTGGCGCCGCGTCCCGGGCCGCCGTCCCGCTCGCTCATTTAACGATAGCAGGGCAAGACTGGGGGTCCGCGGTGCCGGGCGGAATTGAACGCCCCGTCCTCCGGGCGACCGCCGGCGCCGTGATGCAGCGCGCGCCGGGCGCCCCGCGGCGCTATAAGGTAAATGCGGGCGGCCACTCTGGCCGTTCATCCCCCAGCCGGGCCCGCTAGTCGGCTAGCCCGCCACGCCCCCTTGCCGACCCCTAGGATGAGCCCATGGACAAGTCTCGCCATCGCGGGTTTACGCTCATCGAGCTCATGGTGACCGTCGCACTGGTGGGCATACTGTTGGCCGCCGTCATCCCGAACATGCGTACGTTTCTGCGCAACAACCAGCTCTCCGGCGGCGTAAACGACATGCTGCACTCGATTCAGGTGGCGCGCACCGAGGCCATCAAGCGCCAGAACGGCAACGTCGTGGTGTGCGGCACGGCCGCCCCCACCGTCGCGGACAACGCCATGACCTGCGATTACGCCACCTTCAAGGGATGGTTTGTGTTTCAGGACACGAACGGCAACTGGCAGCACGACGCGGCCGAACCGGTCATAGATCGGCACGGCCTGCTGGACACCAACGTCACGGTCAAGACCGACGCGAACGCCCGGATCATCAGCTTCGCCCCCAGCGGCTTTGCCAACCCCGCCGGCCTGAAGGTCCCCATGCGGACACTGGTGGTCTGCGACTCCCGCGGCGTGCAGCAGGTAGGCAACACGGCAACCGCGCGCGCATTGTTCATCACCACCACCGGCCGCGCCCGCGCCTCCTCGACCTGGCAGGACGTGAAGATCACCGCGCTGCCGCTGGTCGGCGGGAGTTGCCCGTGAAGATCCCTTGCGGCCAACTGCCCCGGCGGGTCAAGGGCTTTACGATGGTTGAGGCCATGGTGGCGCTCGTGGTGCTCGCGGTCGGCATGCTCGGCATCGCCGGCCTGTACGTGACCACGCTGCGTTCGGGGGGCGGTGCCATCTACCGGATGCAGGCGGTCAATCTGGCCAGCGACCTGGCCGACCGGATTCGCGCCAATCGTACGGCCAACATTGCGTACCTCGGTCCGGCCGCGAACAACAACTGTTACGGCGTGGGGGCGGTGGACTGTCCGCCGGCGCAGATGGCCGCCAACGACCTGCTCGTGTGGCAGAACCAGATCGCCGCCATCCTGCCATCCGGAAATGGCGTGCTCAACGTGGCCGCCGGCGCGGCCGCTACAGACCCCTACACCTACACGATTACGATTACCTGGCTGGGCTCGGGCGACAGCGCGGCGAACCCACCCAGCTACGTGATGAGCCTGCAGATATGACGATGCGCCGAAAAGAGCTCCGCACGGATGCCCGCTGCTGGCAGCGCGGCGTGAGCCTCATTGAACTGATGGTGGCGATGACCATCGGCTCGGTGCTGATCTTTGGCGCCACCCAGGTGTACGTCAACAGCCGCAACGCCTACGGGGCCAACGAGGGCGTATCGCGCATGCAGGAGACGGCGCGTTACGCGATGTCCGTGATCGAGCCGGACGTGCGCATGTCCAACTTCTGGGGACTGCTCAAGGGCGCCGGCGCCATCACCGGCCAGGCCCTGCAGACCTCTGCCGCGGGCGCGGTGGCGCCGGGCGCCGCGGCGAATATCTGCGGAACCAATTTTGCCATCGACCTCAGCACCAACCTGCAGGGCGACAACAACAGCTACGTACTCAGCCCCACCCGCCAGGCAGGCTGCAACAGCCTCATCGACCTCGACACCGGCGCGGCCTGGCCCACGACTCCGGTGACCACGGCCGACACCCTCACGGTGCGCCGCGCTTCAGTGTTCACGAACCTCAACCCCACGGCCAGTGTGCTCGAACTGTGCACCACGCGCATCGCCGGACGGCTGCAGAGCGATATCACGGCCTGCAGCCCGGCGCCGTTCGGCCAGCTCAGCAACCTGATCGTGGACGCCTATTACATCGACCGGAATTCCGTGCAGCTGGCCGGCCTGCCGGCGCTACGCCGCAAGACGCTCAGTTCCGGCGGCGTCCTGCAGTTTGCCGATCAGGAAATCATCTCCGGAATCGAGGACATGCAGGTCCAGTTCGGCATTGACCCGGCCGGCAATACCGGCATCGCGACGCGCTACGTCAATCCCGACGCGGTGCCGGCGACCGCTCAGATCGTCGCGGTGCGCATCTGGCTGCTGGTCCGCGCCGACACCGCCGAACAGGGATTCACGGACACCCGTATCTACGAGTACGGCGACCGGCTCCAGGCCACCGGCGTGACCGGCGACCTGAACAGCGTGGCCGGGGCCGGCATGGCCTATCAACCCTCGCAGAATCCGGACGCCACGCTGGCCGGTCCCCGGCACGTGCGGCGGCTGCTGATTTCCCGAACCATCATGGTGCGTAATGCGCTCGGAACCTGAAATCATGCGCGCCATCATCAAAGTCAGCCCCAGAAGCCAGCAGCGCGGCGCCGCGCTGGTGATCGGCCTGCTGCTACTGCTGGTGCTCACGATCCTGGCCGTATCCGGCATGAACTCCGCGAGCCTGGAATTCGTCATGGCCGGCAACGAACAGTATCGCGCCAACGCGTTCTCGGCGGCGGAAGCGGGCATCGAGCGCACCATCGACAGCGGCCTGTTCAATCCGGCCGTGGCGACCACCAACCTCAATGGCGCGGCCACGGCGACCGACAACTGGACGACGGTCACCACCACGCAGCTGGGCGGCAATCCGCTCCCGGCGTTGTGGGGAAATTCCTGGAACAGCTTTGCGACCTACCATTTTGAAATTGTCAGCACCGGCACCTCGGTTCGCAACTCGAACGCGATAAACACCCAGGGAGTCGCGATCATTGCGCCGTGGGACCCGACGGTGCAGAACGACCCAAACCTCGCCGACTCGACGTTGCACTAGGCGGCCGGTAATGCACAGCACTGGAGCACATATGAACAGCACTCTCAAAAGCCTGATGGCCGTAGCGATCGTAGCACTGGCATGCGCCAGTGGCGCGGTGCGCGCACAGCGACCGCCGGTGACGGTGATCGAGGGTTCGGTGGAAACCACGACCGATGCCGTGATCTTTCCGTCCGGCCTGGATGGGCGCGTACAGGTTCGGGGCTGCGACGCCTGCCAGCACTCAACCTTGCAGCTCGACAAGGACACCAAATGCATCCTTGCCGGCCATACCGTGAGCTTGCGCGAGATGGCGGCCTATGCAGGCCGGGCCAGTGCGCGCCCGCTCACCATCAGTTACCGGTTGCGCGACCTGGTCGTCAGCCGAATTTCGGTTCTCGAGAAATAACAGCGCGCTGCGCTGAAGGATCACATTATGCGATTCTCTAAGTCGCGAATCTTTGCGGTGATGACCGGAGCCCTGTTGTCGGTGGCGGCCGCGACCGCGGCGTTTGCCGACGACACCGAGATTTTCTTCAATCAGAACGTGGCCGACATTCCCGCCAATATTCTGTTCATCATGGACACCTCGGGCAGCATGAATGACCTGGTGACCACGCAGAAACCCTATGATCCGGCGCAGACCTACACCGCCGATAAGTGCGGCACGCCCTTCGATTCCAGCTATTACTATTACAGCAGCAAGGGCCTGCCCAAGTGCGGTTCCGCCAATCAGATTGCCAAGAGCCAGTTCAAGTGCAAGAGCATGCTCACGCCGCTCGGCAGCACGGGATTTGCCACCGACACCTTCGCACAGTGGGGCTCCTCGGCCGTGACCAAGACCACGGGCAAGGGCACCGTGGCCAAACCGACCGTCGTGGTCAATACCACCACCTACGGATGGCAGAAAACCCTGACCTCCGCCAATACCACCGGTTACGTCGAATGCAAGGCGGACGCCGGCGTGGACGGTGACGGCGTCGACAATACCAGGCTGTACGCCTCGACGGACACCTTCTCGATCCAGACCACCACCACCACGCCGCCCGGCACCACGGTGGTCAATTCCGACACGGTCACCGCTTTCCCTCAGCGCCTGACCGGCGTGTGGGACCCGAGCAAGAATTTCTTCGCGACCTTCGGCGCGGCGGGCGGCACCGCGACCACCTGCGTCGGCGCCTGCACCATCTACGACGTGAACTACCTCAACTACCTGTACGATTCATCGCAGGTCACCACCGATTCCAAGATGTCGATCATGCACGATGCGATGGGCTCGCTCCTGGGCAGTATGACCGGCGTCAACGTGGGTCTGGCGCGCTACAACTACAAGGGCGCCGGTGGCATGATCATGGCCCCGATCGCCCCCATTGACACCGGGACCAATCGCACCGATGACGTCACCCTGGTGAAGAGCTGGGCTCCGGACGGCATCACGCCCCTGTCCGAGACCTACTACGAGGCTTACCTGTACTTCTCCGGCAACTCTGTGCTGTACGGAAAGAACTCCTATTCAACCAAGTGCACCAACTGGAACGCGGTGGATGGCACCTGCTCGAGCGACTCGAGCTTTCTCGCCCCCAGCGTCGCCGGTTCGCGCACCGGCGGGACGCTCGCGAGCGGCAAATACGACAGTCCGGCCGATTACTCCTGCCGCCAGAACTTCATCGTCTACCTGACGGACGGCCTGCCGAACGAGTCGGGCCTGTCCAACGCGGCGATCCAGGCGCTCAACCCGAAGAAGCCCTGCGATCCGGCTCCCCCTCCGGGTGGCGTCGGCGGCCAGTGCCTGGCTTCGCTCGCCGACTACATGTACAACAATGACATGCGCCCGGATGTCACCAAGGTGCAGAACGTCACCAGCTACTTCATCGGCTTTGGCGTCGACTTCTCCAGCGGCGGCGCCCCGACTTCGGCCTTTAACTATCTGCAGGCGGCGGCCGCCGCCGGCGGCGGCCAGGCCTATACCGCCACCGACCTGACGGAACTGACCAGCGCGTTCAACGACATTCTCTCGAACGTGATCAAGACCAACACGACCTTCTCCGCGCCGGCGGTGACCGTCAATGCCTTCAACCGCACGCAAACCCTGGAGAATCTGTACGTGTCGGTGTTCTCGCCGTCGGGCAATTACCATTGGCCGGGCAACATCAAGAAGTACAAATTCCAGAACGGCAAGGTCGTCGACTCGCTCGGCAACCCGGCGGTCAGCCCGGCAACCGGGTTCTTCAACGACACCGCAAAGAGCTACTGGAGCGCCAGTGTCGACGGCGCCGACGTGACCCTGGGCGGTGCCGCCAGCAACCTGCCGGATGCCTCGGTACGTAAGGTCTACACCTACACCGGCTCGAGTTTTCCTTCGGGCCTGACCCCGCTCACCGCCTCGAGCGTCACCGACACCGATCTGAACCTCGGCGCCACCGATCCGCCGCGTGATGAGCTGGTGAGCTGGGCGCTTGGCCAGGACACCCAGGACGATGTGCCGCCGTCCGGCACCGCCGATTCACGCCACCAGATGGGCGATCCGATCCACACGCAGCCGGTCACGATCGTCTACGGCAAGCTGGCCGACGGCACCGATGACACGGTGGTGTACGCGCCCACCAACGACGGCTATTTCCACGCCATCGACGCCAGCACCACCCCGAGCGGCGCGGATACCCCCACCAGTGGCGATGAGTTGTGGGCCTTCATTCCGAAGGAAATGCTCCCGCACCTTAAGGACCTGTACGCAAACCAGCCGGCGAACGTCAAGCACTACGGACTGGACGGCTCGATCGCGGTGCTCAAGTACGACATCAACGGCGACGGCACCATCAATGGCAACGACCGCGTGATCCTGTACTTCGGCACCGGCCGCAATGCCGACACCTCGGCGTACTACGCGCTGGACGTCACCGACCGGAATAATCCGCAGCTGCTGTGGATGGACGACGGCTCCGTGCTGGCCGGCCTCGGCCAGGCCTGGTCGACCCCGGTGATCACCCGCGTGAACATCAGCGGCGCGACCCAGAACTCGCAGCGCCTGGTGCTGGTCATGGGCGGCGGTTACGACGCCATGGAAGACAACAGCACGTACTACGCGGCCGATACGGTGGGCACCCATCTCTACATGGTCGATGCCATCAGCGGCAAGTTGCTGTGGAGCGCCGGCAAGACGGGTGCCAACTTCAACAATGCGAACATGGACCACGCCATTCCGAGCCCGGTCGCGGTGCTGGACACGGACGGTAACGGCTACGCCGACCGCATGTATGTCGGTGACATGGCCGCGCAGCTGTGGCGCTTCGACATCACCAACGGCAACACGGCCGCAGGCCTGGTGGCCGGCGGCGTGATCGCCTCTCTGGGCACCAAGCTGAGCGCCACGCATCCCGCGGCCGACCAGCGCCGCTTCTACAGCGCGCCTGACGTGGCGGCGGAACAGAAGCCGAAACTCACGCCGTTCCTGAGCATCGCCATAGGTTCGGGCTACCGCGGCCACCCGCTGGACCAGACCATTCATGACCGCTTCTACGACGTGCGCGACTACAACGGCTTCCGGTCGATGTCGCAGGCGGAGTTCAATGCCCTGGCCGTGGTGCGCGATGCGCTCAGCAACGGCACCCCGGCTCTGGTCGACATTACGGCGAGCGCCACGCCGAACCTGCCGCCAACGGCCGTGGGCTGGCAGCTGGACCTGAACACGCATCCGGACTGGACCGCGGGTGAGAAGTCGCTGGCGCCGTCGCGCACCTTTAGCGACCAGATCATCTTCACCACCTATACGCCCAACACCAACGTGCCCACCGACCCGTGCTCGGGCGTCGGCACCGGCACCAACCGCGCCTACGCGATCAGCGTGTTTGACGGTTCGCCGACGTTTGATCGCAACAACGACAACGTGCTGACGACCGATGAGCGCAGCCAGGATCTGCGGCAGAGCGGCATCGCCCCGGAGACGGCGTTCCTGTTCCCGGCACCCCCGGCGGGCGCCGGCGGCCCTGGCAACGGCAACGGCGGCGGCGGCAACGGCGCGGTCACCTGCCTGACGGGTGTCGAAGTATTGAACGTGTGTAAGAAGTTTGACCAACGCGTCAAGACCTACTGGCGCGAGGGTATGGCCAACTAACGCCTGCGCGACGCGGCGGCGAGCCGCGTCGCGCAGCCTATCGAGAGTATTAAAATGTCGCAGCCGACGCTCAACGCCGCTCATCCCCGCCGCCACGCCAGTGGCTTCACCCTCATCGAACTGATGGTGGTCATTGCCGTGGTGGCGATTCTCGGCTCGCTCGCCGTCAGTACCTATCGCAGCTACATACTGCGCACGAACCGTACCGAGGGGCGCATGGCGCTGCTGCGTATCCAGGTGGCGCAGGAAAAGTATTTCCTGCAGAACAACCAGTACGCCCAGGACATCGCCACGGTGATCGCGGCCCCGCCGGCCGGCCTGGGCATCGATCTCACCGCGGGGGGCGTAACCACGGGTGGCAACTACACCCTCAGCTTCAGTGCGGTGACCGCCAATACCTATACGCTGCAGGCCGTGGCCACCGGCAATCAGACCAAGGACACGGCGGCCTGCCTGACCTTCACCATCAACGAACAGGGGCAGCGCACCCCGGCCGACTCCAGCGGTTGCTGGCGCTGAGCGGCGCGCCCAACGCGAGCACTCGCTAGCTCAGAAAGGCGCGGATCTCCGCGTCAAAGCGCGGAATATCCACCAGGAAGGCGTCGTGCCCCTCGATCGAAGGCAGTCGGGCGAAGCGGATATTCACGCCCGCCTGCTCGAAGGCCTCGGCGATCGCCGCCTGTTCATGGATCGGATACAGGAAGTCGCTTTCCACTCCCAGCACCAGCACCTTCTCCACGCCGCCCGGCCCGGCGCTGGGGGCGAGCGCGGCGCGGTATGAACCGCCGTGTTCGGCCAGGTCAAAGCGATCCATGGCGCGCGACAGGTACAGGTAGCAGTTCGGATCGTACACCCGCGTAAAGCGCTCGGCCTGCGCCTCCAGGTAGCCCTCGACCGCAAAGCGCGGCGCAAACTGATCGGCCGTGAGGGCGAACCCGGCGAGTGGGTCGCGGCCGAAGCGCTGGCGCCATTCGGTCGCGGATCGATAGGTGATGGTGCCGAGCTTGCGCGCCACCCGCATGCCGTTGAGCGGCCGGTGGCTGGCCGAATAGTGGCCACCCTGCCAGTCCGGATCGCTGAGGATGGCCTCGCGTTGCACCGAGCGCAGCGCGATGGCAAACGGCGAGGCGGCCGCGGACCCTGAAATGCTGACTAGGCGGCGCGCGCCCTGCGGGAACAGCGCGGCAAATGCCACGACCACCGAGCCGCCGAGCGAGGCACCCATGGCTACGGCGAGCCGCTCGATGCCCAGCGCGCGCGCGGCCTCGAAGCCGGCGCGGGCGATGTCTTCCACCGCGACTTCCGGAAAATCGAGCCGGTAGGGTTCGTCCGTGGCCGGATTGATGCTGGCGGGGCCGGTCGAGCCGAAACAGCTGCCGAGTGAATTCACGCACAGCACGAAATAGCGGCTGGTATCGATGGCGAGCGACGCCCCGATCATGCGCTGCCACCAGCCGGGGCTGGGATCGGCCGCCGTCGCGGCGGCGTGCGCCGAGGGAGAGAGCCCGGTAAACAGCAGTATGGCGTTATCACGGGCCGCGTTGAGCCGGCCCCAGCTTTCGTAGGCGATGCGGGCGCCGCACAGCTTTCCGCCCCGGTACAGAGGGAACGGATCGGGAAGCAACACGCTGGAGGGCGCTGCGCCGCTCGCCGCCCGAGGAGCCTCCGGAGGCGGCGCGGCCTTCGGCCGGCGCGACTCAGCCTTCAGGGTCGGAGCCATCCGCAATGCCCTCGAACAACGCGGTCGACAGGTAGCGCTCGCCGGTGTCGGGCAGCATCGCCAGTATGCTCGCGCCGGACTCCGCCTCGCGCGCCACCTGCAATGCCGCGGCCAGCGTGGCGCCGCTGGAGATGCCGACAAAAATGCCCTCGCGTGCGGCGAGCTGTCGGGCGCAGTCGATGGCCTCGGCGTCGGTCACGGTGACGATGCGGTGAGCGACGTCGCGGTTGAGCACCGCAGGCACGAAGTCCGGCGTCCAGCCCTGGATCTTGTGGGGCGCAAACGGCTTGCCCGACAGGAGCGCCGCGGCCGCGGGCTCGGCCACGACGATGCGCACGTCGGGCCGTGCGAGCCGGATGATCTCGCCCGCCCCCGTGAGCGTGCCGCCGGTGCCCCAGCCGGTCACAAAGAAGTCCAGCCGCTTGCCGACGAAGTCGGCCACGATCTCCGGGCCGGTGGTGCTGCGGTGATAGGCGGGGTTGGCAGGGTTCTCGAACTGGCGCGCCAGGAACCAGCCGTTCTTCGCGGCCAGCTCGGCGGCCTTGCGCACCATGCCGGTGCCGCGCTCGGCCGCCGGGGTGAGGATCACCTTGGCGCCGAGCATGCGCATGATCTTGCGGCGTTCGACCGAGAAGCTCTCGGCCATCACGCCCACGAAGGGATAACCCTTCGCCGCGCACACCATCGCCAGTGCGATCCCGGTGTTGCCCGAGGTGGCCTCGACGACGGTCTGGCCTGGCTTGAGCTCGCCGCGACGTTCGGCGTCTTCGATGATGCCGATCGCCAGGCGGTCCTTGACCGAGCCCATGGGATTGAAAAACTCGCACTTGACGTACAGCGAGACGCCGGGAGGTGCGAGGCGTTGCAGACGGACGATCGGCGTGCGGCCGATCGTGCCCAGGATGTTGTCGTAAATCATGACGGCACTGTAATCGCCCGCTCCCCGCCAAGCGATAAAGAAACGGCTATCCACTGATAACACGTTGTTATAATTCGCCCTTCGCTACGGCCGTGGGTTCCCGCCATGAATTTTCATCAGCTCCAGTACGCGGTGGCCATTGCGCATCACGGGCTGTCGGTCACCCAGGCGGCCTCCGCGCTGGGCACCTCGCAGCCGGCGATCAGCCGGGCGCTCAAGGCGCTGGAGCGGGAGCTGGGCTTCGACCTGTTCGTGCGCGAAGGGCGGGCCTTCTCGCGCATCACCCCGCAGGGCACCCGGGTGCTCGAGTACGCCACGCGGGCATTGGCCGAGATCGCCAGCCTCAAGGCGGTCGCCGCCGACCTCAACCAGGACAACCGCGGCACCCTGTCGATCGCCACCACCCACACCCAGGCGCGCTACGTGCTGCCCCCGGTGGTGCAGGCGTTCCGTGAGCGTTACCCGGAGGTGGAACTCCACCTCCACCAGGGCACCTCCGAGCAGATCGCCGAGATGGTCGCGACCGATCGCGTGCAGCTGGCGATCGCGACCGGTTCGGACGCCTTGTTTCCCGGGCTGGTGCTGTTGCCGGTGTACCGGTGGCACCGCCAGGTGATCGTGCCCAAGCGCCATCCGCTGGCGGGCACGCGCAAGCTGACCCTGCAGGAGCTGGCGAAGTATCCGCTGGTCACCTACGTCTTCAGCTTCTCGGGCGGTTCCTCGCTCCAGAACGTGTTCTCGCGCGAGGGCCTGAGCCCGAAGGTGGCCCTCACCGCGCGTGACTCGGACGTCATCAAGACCTACGTGCGCCTGGGGCTGGGCGTGGGCATCGTCGCCAGCGTGGCCATCGAGCCCGCGCACGACGCCGACCTCGTGGTGCTCGACGCTTCGCACCTGTTCCCCATTCACACCACCTGGGTGGGATTCCGGCGCGGCACGCTGCTGCGCAATTTTGCCTACGAATTCATGCAGCTGTTTGGTCCGCACCTGTCGCGCCAGTTGATCGACCGGGCGATCGAGGCGCGCGACGGCGACGGGCAGAGCGAGTTGTTCCGCAAGATCGCCTTGCCGATTCGGTAGGCTCAGGGCGGCCGCACGGCGCGATGGAGCGGTTGCAGAAGTTACTCGCCGCCGCGGGCCACGGCTCCCGCCGCGAGATCGAGCAGTGGATCCGCGATCAGCGCCTGACCGTGGAGGGGCGCATCGCGCAATTGGGCGACCGGGCCGAGCCGGGCGCCGACATCCGCCTCGACGGGCGGCGGCTGGACAGCGCGGCGGCCGGTGAGCGCACGGTGCTCATCTACCACAAGCCCGCCGGCGAAGTGACCACGCGCAAGGATCCGGCCGGCCGGCCGACCGTCTTTGAGCGCCTGCCGCCCCCGCCGTCCGGCCGCTGGGTGGTCATCGGCCGCCTGGACGTCAACACCACCGGATTGCTGCTGTTTACGACCGACGGCGCCCTGGCCCACAGGCTCATGCACCCTTCGGCGGAGATCGAACGCGAGTACCTGGTCCGGGTCCACGGCAATCCGGGACCGCAGGTGCTGGAGCGGCTCCGCTCGGGCGTGATGCTCGAGGACGGGCCGGCGCGCTTCGAGCGGATCGTGGCCGGGGGCCGGAGCGAGAGCCACAGCTGGTTCAAGGTGACGCTGCGCGAGGGCCGGAACCGGGAGGTCCGGCGGCTTTGGCAGGAGGTGGGGCTTGAGGTGAGCCGCCTGGCCCGGCTGCGCTACGGGCCCGTCGAGCTGCCCGAAGACCTGCGGCCGGGGAGCTGGCGCCTGATGGAGCCCCGGCAGGCGCGCCTGTTATAATAAGGAGTATGGACACCCCCCTGAATGCTATTCGGTTCCAAGCTTCGTGGAAAACGTGGCTATCTGCTGCGATCCTCGGAGTATTGGTGGCGATCGTACTCGATATCAGCTCTGGCTATGCCAAGGCGGCCGACGCCGTGCGCATCACCACCAGCTTCGATTCGAAGTATGCGGCGGGGGTGCTGCATCAGGTCAGCAAGCTCTACAGCAGCGGTTTTGGCCAGGCGGAGGTCAGCCGCGTGGACCAGGACATCAACGGCCTCAAGCCCGACCAACCCAAGGTCTGGCAATTCAGCGTCCAGTACAAGGGCAAACCTGAGCAGCTCGAGATCAGGGCCCTGATGGATGATCTGGGCATGATCGACCTGGACTTTGCCGCCGGCGCGGCGTCGGCACCCGCGGTGCGGGCGGCCGTCGACGGCTACCTCAATGGCCGGGGCGGCTGACCCGGTCCCTGCGCTCCCGCCCTGAACCCCCTCAACGCGCTGCAAAATAAAGGGCCGTTTGGCACGGAAACTGCATTGACACCCTGCAGTTGCGAAATCAGAATACGCGGCTCGTTTTTTCTTGGGAGGGGTACCCAAGCGGCCAACGGGAGCAGACTGTAAATCTGCCGGCTTACGCCTTCGTAGGTTCGAATCCTACCCCCTCCACCACTGGGCATCAGTGGCAGAGGCAGGCGCAATCGCGGCCGGAAGTGCAGTCGGTAGGTCGGGTACGACCATTGGCGGGTGTAGTTCAATGGTAGAACCTCAGCCTTCCAAGCTGATGGTGTGGGTTCGATTCCCATCACCCGCTCCAGCGATCGGGGTGGTTGTTGACGCGTGCCCACGTAGCTCAGTCGGTAGAGCACGTCCTTGGTAAGGACGAGGTCACCGGTTCGATTCCGGTCGTGGGCTCCAGTCGACCGGAGTTTTGTTGCTAGTCGATTTGTGATTCGTAGTCGTTAAAGTTTTCAAGAGGCCATTCCATGTCTAAGGAAAAATTCGAACGCACCAAGCCGCACGTGAACGTGGGGACGATTGGTCATGTGGACCACGGCAAGACGACCTTGACGGCGGCGCTGACGAAGGTGATGGCCGAGACCTACGGGGGCCAGTTTGTGGCCTATGACCAGATTGACAAGGCCCCCGAGGAGAAGGCGCGCGGGATCACGATCAGCACGGCGCACGTGGAGTACCAGAGCAAGGAGCGCCACTACGCGCACGTGGACTGCCCGGGACACGCCGACTACGTGAAGAACATGATCACGGGTGCGGCGCAGATGGACGGGGCGATCCTGGTGGTTTCGGCCGCCGACGGTCCGATGCCCCAGACGCGCGAGCACATTTTGCTGGCCCGCCAGGTGGGCGTGCCCTACATGGTGGTGTTCATGAACAAGGCCGACATGGTCGATGACGCGGAGCTGCTGGAGCTCGTTGAGATGGAAGTGCGGGAACTCCTGTCGGTGTACAAGTTTCCCGGCGACAAGACCCCGATCATCGTCGGCTCGGCCTTAAAGGCGCTGGAAGGGGACAAGAGCGAGATTGGGGTGCCCTCGGTGATCAAGCTGGTCGAGGAGATGGACAAGTACATTCCGGTGCCCAAGCGGGACATCGAGAAGCCGTTTTTGATGCCGGTGGAGGACGTATTTTCGATCTCGGGGCGCGGCACGGTGGTGACCGGGCGCATTGAGCGCGGGATCGTGAAGGTGAACGACGAGGTGGAGATCATCGGGCTCAAGGCGACGCAGAAGACGATTTGCACGGGCGTGGAGATGTTCCGCAAGCTCCTGGACGAGGGGCGTGCCGGGGACAACGTGGGCGTGCTGCTGCGCGGCACGAAGCGCGAGGAGGTCGAGCGCGGCCAGGTGCTGGCCAAGCCCGGCAGCATCACCCCGCACACGCAGTTTGAGTGCGAGGTGTACGTGCTGACCAAGGAAGAGGGCGGGCGGCACACGCCGTTTTTCAAGGGCTACCGGCCGCAGTTTTACTTTCGCACGACCGACGTGACCGGACTGATCGAGTTGCCGGCCAACACCGAGATGGTGATGCCCGGGGACAACATCAAGATGAACGTCGACCTGATCGCCCCGATCGCCATGGAGGAAGGCCTGCGCTTCGCCATCCGCGAGGGCGGACGTACGGTCGGTGCCGGAGTGGTTTCGAAGGTCCTCAAGTAATCCCTGAAGTCGATCGATAGGCCAGTAGCTCAATTGGCAGAGCGGCGGTCTCCAAAACCGCAGGTTGGGGGTTCGATTCCCTCCTGGCCTGCCAGCCCCGAACCGGGGCGCACTTCGGGAAACGGCGGACACGAATGAACGAACAGGCTCAAGACCAGAACGCCGGCGGTGAAATCGCCGGCATCATGACCGTCGCGCTGGCGATCGCCTTGCTGATCGCCGGCATAGCGGCATTTTATCTGCTCGACTCGCGGCCCGACTGGCAGCGCTGGGGATCCACCGGCGTGGGCGTGGTTGCGGCCATCGCGGTGTTCGCCCTCTCGCCGATGGGTCGGCGCTTTTGGCAGTTCATCCTCGACTCACGCGTCGAATTGCGCAAGGTCGTCTGGCCGAGCCGCCAGGAGACGCTGCAGACCACCGCCGTGGTGTTTGGCTTCATCGCCATCGCCGGTTTCTTTTTCTGGATCCTGGACCTGCTGCTCGCCTGGGCGACGCGGCTGCTTACCGGTCAGGGAGGATAATCGTGGCGCTTCGCTGGTATGTGGTACACGCCTATTCGAACTTCGAGCATCGCGTTGCCGAGGCGCTCAAGGAGCGCATTCAACGCGACGGCCTGGAAACGCGCTTCGGCGAGATCCTGGTGCCGACCGAGGAAGTGGTCGAGATGCGCGATGGTCAGAAGCGCCGCAGCGAGCGCAAGTTCTATCCCGGCTACGTGCTGGTACAGATGGAAATGGACGAGCAGACCTGGCACCTGGTGCGCGACGTGCCGAAGGTGCTGGGATTTATCGGCGGCACCAGCGACAAGCCGGCGCCGATCACCGAGAAGGAAGCCAATCGCATCCTGTTGCGCGTCGAGGAAGGCGTCGACAAGCCGCGCCCCAAGGTGCTGTTCGAGCCTGGCCAGGTGGTGCGCGTGACACAGGGGCCGTTCAACGACTTTAACGGCGTGGTCGAGAGCGTGAACTACGAGAAGAACCGCGTGCAGGTCGCGGTGCAGATTCTCGGTCGCTCGACCCCGGTGGAGCTCGATTTTTCGCAGGTTGAGAAGGTTTAACTGACAGGTTTGCACCAAGGATTGGGGAGCCTCGCGGCGTTTGCACCCAAGGAGCTATAAGCAATGGCAAAGAAAGTACAGGGTTACGTCAAGCTGCAGGTGCCGGCGGGGAGCGCAAACCCGTCGCCCCCGATCGGCCCCGCGCTGGGCCAGCAGGGCGTGAACATCATGGAGTTCTGCAAGCAGTTCAATGCTCAGACGCAGAAGCTGGAGAAGGGACTGCCGATCCCGGTGATCATCACCGTGTATTCCGATCGCTCCTTCACCTTCATCATGAAGACGCCGCCCGCGTCGGTGCTGATCCGCAAGGCGATTGGCATTGAAAAGGGGAGCGGTACCCCCAATACCTCCAAGGTGGGCAAGATCACCCGCAAGCAGATCGAGGAAGTGGCCAAGGCCAAGACCCCCGACCTGACCGCCGCGGACCTGGAAGCGGCCGTGCGCACCATCGCCGGCAGCGCGCGCAGCATGGGCGTCGACGTGGAGGGTTTCTGACATGCCAGCCACCCCCAAGCGTATGCAGGCGTGGAAGACCAAGCTCACGCCGGGCAAGCAGTATCCGCTCGACGACGCGCTCAAGCTGGTCAAGGAATTCGCCACCGCCAAGTTCCCCGAGGCCGTCGATGTGGCGGTCAATCTGGGCATCGACGCCAGCAAGTCCGACCAGCAGGTGCGTGGTTCGACTGTGCTGCCGCACGGCATCGGCAAGTCGGTGCGTGTGGCCGTGTTCACCAGCGGCAAGAACCAGGAAGCGGCGCGGGCCGCGGGCGCCGACATCGTCGGCCTGGAAGACCTGGCCGAGAAGGTCAAGGCCGGCCAGTTCGATTTTGACGTGGTGATCGCCAGCCCGGATGCGATGCGCGTGGTCGGTCAGCTCGGCCAGATCCTCGGTCCGCGCGGCCTGATGCCGAACCCCAAGGTTGGCACCGTGTCGCCCGATGTGGCCGCGGCGGTCAAGAACGCCAAGGCCGGCCAGGTGCGTTATCGCGTGGACAAGGCCGGAATCGTACATTGCACGATCGGCAAGGCCAACTTCGAGGTCAACGCGCTCCGGGAGAATCTCCTGGCGCTGATGGCGGACCTGCAGAAGGCCAAGCCGGCCGCGGCCAAGGGTATTTATCTCAAGCGAGTCACGCTGTCCTCGACCATGGGGCCGGGCGTGGCGGTTGATCATTCGACGCTTTGACAAGTTTTGGTGCGGACCAGCCCGGGCCCAGGGTGCTGTGGCGGGCTGGCTCCATCGAAGACCGCAGACGAGCCGCAAGGGGCTCTTAATGGTTGTCTGCGCAGATGGTGAATGCGACCTACGGGAATTCCTGTGGCTCGTCGATCACCGTCAGGGCCGGCATCAGCGCATGCGCTGGTTGCCGGGTGTGATCGGGCATATCTGGAGGTGTGCGGATGCCACTGAATCTGGATGACAAGAAGGCGCTGGTGGCGGAAGTCAGCGCGGTTGCGGCGCAGGCCCAATCGCTGGTGGCGGCCGAGTACCGGGGGCTGACGGTGACCGAGATGACCGAACTGCGTGCCAAGGCACGCGGCCAGGGCGTGTACATGCGTGTGGTCAAGAACACGCTGGCGCGCCGGGCCGTGGCCGGGACCGCGTTCGAGAATATCGGTGCCGTCCTCAAGGGACCACTCGTGCTGGCCTTCTCGAAGGACGACCCGGGCGCGGCGGCGCGCCTCGTCAAGGCCTTCGCGAAGGACCACGACAAGCTGATCGCGACGGCCCTGTCGCTTGGCGGGCAACTGCTGCCGGCCAAGGATCTGGACAAGGTCGCGAGCCTGCCGACGCGCGAGCAGGCGCTGGCCAAACTGATGGGCCTGATGAAGGCGCCCATACAGAAGCTGGCCGGCACGCTCTCGGCGACGCCCTCGAAGCTGGTGAGGACCCTGGCCGCGGTGCGCGAGCAGCGGCAGGCCACCGGCGCGTAAGCGACATAGGTAATTTCCCAAAACATTTTTACGAGTTCAGGAGACGACAATGGCTGTTTCGAAGGACGAGATTCTGGATGCAATCGCCAAGATGAGCTTGATGGACGTGGTCGAGCTGATCGCGGACATGGAGAAGAAGTTTGGCGTCACGGCGGCGGCCCCGGTGGCCGTGGCGGCGGGCGGCGGCGGCGGCGCGGCTGCGGCGGCACCGGCCGAGGAACAGACCGAGTTCACGGTTACGCTCAAGGAATATCCGGCCGACAAGAAGGTCACCGTCATCAAGGTGGTGCGCGAACTGACGGGTCTGGGGCTGAAGGAAGCCAAGGACCTGGTCGAGGGCGCGCCGGCCGTGGTGAAGGAGGCCGTCAACAAGGCCGATTCCGCGAACATGAAGAAGAAGCTGGAGGAAGCGGGCGCGAAGGTGGAGGTCAAGTAACTTGGCGGTTACCGCAAGCACTGGATCTTGAGTAATCCGCATCACCGCGCGTTGCTTGGCGTCTGCGGGACCTCCGGGTCCCGCGGATGCCAGGTTGCGCGCTGCTTTCTGACGTATTGAGAGGGTCAAACGATGGCTTATTCCTTCACCGAGAAAAAGCGCATCCGCAAGGATTTCGGCAAGCAGCCGGGCATCCTCGGCGTGCCTTACCTGCTGGCCATCCAGCTCGATTCCTACCGTAGGTTCCTGCAGGCCGACGCGCCGGAGGAGTCACGGGTCGATCGCGGGCTGCACGCCGCATTTAAGAGCGTGTTCCCGATATCGAGCTACTCGGGCAACGCCACGCTCGAGTATGTGAGCTACCGGCTCGGCGAGCCCGTCTTCGACGTCAAGGAATGCCAGCTGCGCGGCCTCACCTATGCGGCCCCGCTGCGGGTCAAGGTGCGACTGATCGTCCTGGATAAGGAGGCGCCCGGCGCCAAGAAGCCCGTCAAGGACGTGCGTGAGCAGGAAGTCTATCTGGGCGAACTGCCGCTGATGACCGATAACGGCACTTTCATCGTCAATGGTACCGAGCGCGTCATCGTCAGCCAGCTGCACCGCTCGCCCGGCGTGTTCTTTGACCATGACCGCGGCAAGACTCATTCATCGGGCAAGCTGCTGTTCTCGGCCCGCATCATCCCGTATCGCGGCTCCTGGCTTGATTTCGAGTTCGACCCCAAGGATTGCGTATTCGCGCGCATTGACCGGCGCCGCAAGCTGCCGGTGTCGATCATCCTGCGCGCGCTTGGCATGAACGAGAGCGAGATGCTCGACGTCTTCTTCGAGAAGAACGCCATTGACCTGTCCAAGGACGCGGTGGCGATGGAACTGGTGCCGCAGCGTCTGCGCGGCGAGACCGCGAGTTTCGAGATCCGCATCGGCAACCAGGTCATCGTCGAGGAGGGTCGGCGCATAACCGCGCGCCACGTGCGCCAGCTTGAGGATTCAGGTCTGAAGCTCCTGCCGGTGCCGCGCGACTACCTGTACGGCAAGGTGCTGGCACACGACGTGGTCAGTGCCGACACCGGCGAGATCATCGCCAAGGCCAACGAAGTGCTCACCGCCGCCAGCGTCGAGAAGCTGATCGAGGCCGGCATTACGCGCATCCACACGCTCTACACCAACGATTTGGACCGTGGTCCGTACATTTCCGACACCTTGCGGATCGACCCGACCAAGACGCGCCTCGAGGCGCTGGTCGAGATCTATCGCATGATGCGTCCAGGCGAGCCGCCGACCAAGGATGCCGCCGAAAACCTGTTCAATAACCTGTTCTTCAACAACGAGCGCTACGACATCTCGGGCGTCGGCCGCATGAAGTTCAACCGCCGGGTGGGCCGCAAGGAGATCACGGGCTCGAACGTGCTGTCGAAGGAGGACATCCTCGACGTGCTCAAGGTGCTGATCGACATCCGCAACGGCAACGGCGCCGTCGACGATATCGACCACCTGGGCAACCGGCGCGTGCGCTCGGTCGGCGAGATGGCCGAGAACGCCTTCCGCGTCGGCCTGGTGCGCGTCGAGCGCGCGGTCAAGGAGCGGCTGACGATTGCCGAGTCCGAGCCGCTGATGCCGCAGGAGATGATCAACGCCAAGCCGGTGGCCGCCGCCGTCAAGGAGTTCTTCGGCTCCTCGCAGCTCTCGCAGTTCATGGACCAGAACAACCCGCTGTCGGAGGTCACGCACAAGCGGCGCGTCTCGGCACTGGGCCCCGGCGGCCTTACGCGTGAGCGCGCCGGATTCGAAGTGCGTGACGTGCATCCGACGCACTACGGGCGGGTCTGCCCGATCGAGACTCCCGAAGGTCCGAATATCGGACTGATCAACTCACTATCGGTGTACGCGCGCACCAACGACTACGGCTTCCTCGAGACGCCGTACCGGCGGGTCGAGAACAGTCGCGTGACCGACAAGATCGACTATCTGTCGGCCATCGAAGAAGGCGAGTTTGGTATCGCTCGCGCCGATGCGCGCGTGGACGCCAAGGGCATGCTGTCCGACGAGCTGGTTTCCTGCCGCACGCAGGGCGAATCCACGTTGCTGTCGCGCGAGCGCATCAATTACATGGATGTCAGCCCGAAGCAGATCGTCTCGGTGGCGGCCTCGCTCATTCCCTTCCTTGAGCACGACGACGCCAACCGCGCGCTCATGGGCTCGAACATGCAGCGCCAGGCGGTGCCGACGCTGCGCTCCGAGACCCCGCTGGTGGGCACGGGCATGGAACGTCCGGTGGCCATTGACTCGGGCGTGACCGTGGTGGCGCGGCGCGGCGGCGTGGTCGACTCGGTCGACGCCTCCCGCATCGTGGTGCGAGTCAATGACAACGAGACCTCGGCCGGTGAGCCGGGCGTCGATATCTACAACCTGACGAAATACACCCGTTCCAACCAAAATACCTGCATCAACCAGCGTCCGCTGGTCAAGGCCAACGACCGCATCGCGCGCGGCGACGTGCTGGCCGACGGGCCTTCCACGGACCTGGGCGAGCTGGCGCTGGGCCAGAACATGCTGGTCGCGTTCATGCCCTGGAACGGCTACAACTTCGAGGATTCGATCCTGATCTCGGAGCGCGTGGTGCAGGAAGACCGCTTCACCACCATCCATATCGAAGAGCTCACCTGCGTGGCACGCGACACCAAGCTCGGGCCGGAAGAGATCTCCGCCGACATCCCCAACGTGGGTGACGCCGCACTCGCCAAGCTCGATGAGGCCGGTATCGCGTTCATAGGTGCCGAGGTGCGCGCCGGCGACATTCTGGTTGGCAAGGTCACGCCGAAGGGCGAGACCCAGCTGACGCCGGAAGAGAAGCTGTTGCGCGCGATCTTCGGCGAGAAGGCGAGCGACGTGAAGGACACCTCGCTGCGCGTGCCCCCGGGCATGGACGGGACCGTGATCGACGTGCGCGTGTTCACGCGCGACGGGGTCGAAAAGGACTCGCGCGCCCAGTCGATCGAGAAATCGGAAATCGAGCGCGTCCGCAAGGACCTGCAGGATCAGCGCCGCATTCTCGAGGACGACCTGTACTCGCGCGTGCACGGCATGCTGCTGGGCAAGGGCGCGGCCGGCGGACCGAAGAAGCTCAAGGCCGGCACCAAGATCGGCAGCGAGTATCTGGCCACGCTGACGCGCGAAGAATGGTTCGAGATCCGGCTCGAGGACGAGGAGTCCAACACCGCGCTCGAGTCGGCGGGTGAGCGGCTGCGCAGCCAACAGCAGGCCTTTGATAAGCGCCTGGAAGAGAAGCGCGCCAAGATCACCGCCGGCGACGATCTGGCTCCCGGGGTGCTCAAGATGGTCAAGGTGTACCTCGCGGTGAAGCGGCGCGTGCAGCCGGGCGACAAGATGGCCGGACGGCACGGCAACAAGGGCGTGATTTCCACGATCGTTCCGGTCGAGGACATGCCCTACCTCGACGACGGCACGCCGGTCGACGTGGTTCTGAATCCGCTGGGCGTGCCCTCGCGGATGAACGTCGGCCAGGTGCTCGAAACGCACCTGGGCTGGGCTGCCAAGGGCTTGGGCCTGAAGATCGGGCGCATGCTCGATGCCCAGGCCTCGAGCGCCGAAATGCGCGGGCTGCTCGACCAGATCTACAACCAGACATCGGGCCAGAAGGAACAGCTGGGCGAATTCAGCGATGCCGAAATCACCGAGCTGGCCGGCAATCTGCGGCACGGCGTGCCGATGGCCACGCCGGTGTTCGACGGCGCGGCGGAAAGTGACATCAAGGGGCTGCTCAAGCTGGCCGAGGTGCCGCTGTCGGGCCAGACCTGGCTGTACGACGGCCGCACCGGCGAGCGCTTCGACCGTCAGGTGACCGTGGGCTACATGTACATGCTCAAGCTCAACCACCTGGTCGATGACAAGATGCACGCCCGCTCGACCGGCCCCTACAGCCTGGTCACCCAGCAGCCGCTGGGCGGCAAGGCGCAGTTTGGCGGCCAGCGCTTCGGCGAAATGGAAGTCTGGGCACTCGAAGCCTACGGCGCGGCCTACACGCTGCAGGAAATGCTGACCGTGAAGTCCGACGACACGATCGGTCGCACCCAGATGTACAAGAGCATCGTCGATGGCAATCACGAGATGAAGGCGGGCATGCCCGAATCCTTCAACGTGTTGGTCAAGGAGATCCGGTCCTTGTGCATCAACATGGAACTCGAGCAGGACTGAGGAAATATCTATGAAAGACCTACTCAAGTTGTTCAAGCAGCAGGCCCCGATCGAGCAGTTTGACTCGATCAAAATCGGGCTGGCTTCGCCGGAAATGGTGCGCGGCTGGTCCTATGGCGAGGTGCGCAAGCCCGAAACCATCAACTATCGCACCTTCAAGCCCGAGCGCGATGGCCTGTTCTGCGCCAAGATCTTTGGCCCGGTCAAGGACTACGAGTGCCTGTGCGGCAAATACAAGCGGCTCAAGCACCGCGGCGTGGTGTGCGAGAAGTGCGGCGTCGAGGTTACCCAGTCGAAGGTCCGTCGCGAGCGCATGGGCCACATCGAGCTGGCCAGCCCGACCGCGCACATCTGGTTCCTCAAGTCGCTCCCGTCACGCATCGGGCTCATGCTCGACATGACGCTGCGCGAAATCGAGCGCGTGCTGTATTTTGAGGCCTTCGTGGTCATCGATCCGGGCATGACGCCGATGCAGCGCGGACAGCTGCTCACCGACGAGATGTACCTCGAGGCGATCGAGGAACATGGCGACGAGTTCGACGCCCGCATGGGCGCCGAGGCGGTGCATGAGCTGCTGCAGTCGCTCGATCTGAAGGCCGAGATGGTCAAGATCCGCGAGGATATGGCCAACACCGCCAGCGAAACCAAGCTCAAGCGGCTGTCCAAGCGCCTCAAGCTGGCCGAGTCGTTCCTCGAATCGGGCAACAAGCCCGAGTGGATGGTGATGACCGTGCTGCCGGTGCTGCCGCCCGACCTGCGGCCGCTGGTGCCGCTCGACGGCGGCCGATTCGCGACTTCGGATCTTAACGATCTGTATCGCCGCGTCATCAACCGCAACAACCGCCTGCGCCGCCTGCTCGAGCTGTCGGCGCCGGACATCATCGTGCGCAACGAAAAGCGCATGCTGCAGGAAGCGGTCGATGCGCTGCTCGACAACGGCCGTCGGGGACGCGCGATCACCGGCACCAACCGCCGCCCGCTCAAGTCGCTCGCCGACATGATCAAGGGCAAGCAGGGCCGGTTCCGCCAGAACCTGCTGGGCAAGCGCGTCGACTACTCGGGCCGTTCGGTGATCGTGGTCGGTCCGACGCTGCGCCTGCACCAGTGCGGGCTGCCGAAGAAGATGGCGCTTGAGCTGTTCAAGCCCTTCATATTCCACAAGCTGCAGATTCGCGGCGACGCCTCGACCATCAAGGCGGCCAAGCGCCTGGTCGAGCGTGAGGGCACGGAAGTCTGGGACATCCTCGAAGAGGTGATCCGCGAACATCCGGTGCTGCTCAATCGCGCCCCGACCCTGCACCGGCTCGGCATCCAGGCCTTCGAGCCGGTGCTGGTCGAGGGCAAGGCGATCCAGCTGCACCCGCTGGTCTGCACCGCCTTCAACGCCGACTTTGACGGCGACCAGATGGCGGTGCACGTGCCGCTGTCGATCGAGGCGCAGCTCGAGGCGCGCGCCCTGATGATGAGCTCGAACAACATCCTCTCGCCCGCCAACGGCGATCCGATCATCGTGCCCTCGCAGGACGTGGTGCTCGGCCTTTACTACCTGACGCGCGAGTCGGTCGGCGCGCGCGGCGAAGGCATGTACTTCAGCGACGTGCAGGAGGCGCATCGCGCCTACGAAAGCCGCTCGATCGACCTGCAGGCGCGCATCAAGGTGCGCATCAAGGAACATGTGCGCGGCGGCGAGGCGGGTACGCTCGAGCCGAAGTCGCGGCTGATTGCGACCACGGTAGGACGTGCGCTGCTGTCCGAGATTCTGCCGAAGGGCATGTCCTTCGACATGATCAACCAGGACATGACCAAGAAGAACATCTCGGCGATCATCAACGCCTGCTACCGCATCCTCGGCCTCAAGGAGACGGTGGTATTCGCCGACCAGCTGATGTACATGGGCTTCCAGTACGCCACGCGTTCGGCGGTTTCCTTCGGCATCGATGACATCGTCATTCCCGAGCAGAAGGTCAAGCTGGTCGGCGCAGCGGAGCGCGAAGTCAAGGAGATCCAGGATCAGTACGCCTCGGGCCTCGTGACCAACGGCGAGCGCTACAACAAGGTCGTCGACATCTGGTCGCGCGCTAACGACCAGGTCGCCAAGGCGATGATGGATAAGCTCGGCACCGAGGAAGCCGTCGACTCGCTGGGCGTCAAGCAGCGCCAGAAGTCGTTCAATTCGATCTTCATGATGGCCGACTCCGGGGCGCGCGGCAGTGCCGCGCAGATCCGCCAGCTCGCCGGCATGCGCGGCCTGATGGCCAAGCCCGACGGCTCGATCATCGAGACGCCCATCACGGCGAACTTCCGTGAAGGCCTGAACGTGCTGCAGTACTTCATCTCGACGCACGGCGCGCGCAAGGGCCTGGCGGACACCGCCCTCAAGACCGCGAACTCCGGCTATCTGACGCGCCGCCTGGTCGACGTCGCCCAGGACCTGGTGGTTACCGAGCTCGATTGCGGCACCACCCACGGTCTGTCGATGTCGCCGCTGGTCGAAGGCGGCGACGTGGTCGAGGCGCTCGGCGAGCGGGTGCTCGGCCGGGTCGTGGCCACCGACGTGCTCAAGCCTGGCACTGACAAGGTGTTGTTGCCCGCCAATACGCTGCTCGACGAGGGCCTGGTGCGCCTGATCGAGAAGGAAGGCGTCGACCAGATCAGCGTGCGCTCACCGATCAGCTGCCGCACGCGCTATGGCGTGTGTTGCAACTGCTACGGTCGCGACCTGGGACGCGGCCGGCTCATCAATATCGGCGAGGCGGTGGGCGTCATCGCCGCGCAGTCGATCGGCGAGCCGGGCACGCAGCTGACGATGCGCACCTTCCACATCGGCGGCGCGGCCTCGCGGGCGGCGGCGGCCAGCAGCGTCGAGATTCGCAACAAGGGCACGCTGCGCTTTCATCACATCAAGACAGTGGAGCACGAGAAGGGCCACCTGGTGGCGGTGTCGCGTTCCGGTGAAATCGGCGTTGTCGACGAGTTCGGCCGCGAGCGCGAGCGCTACAAGATTCCCTTCGGTGCGACCATCAATTCCAAGGAAGGCGCCAAGGTCGTGGGCGGCCAGGTGGTCGCCACCTGGGATCCGCACACCCACCCGGTGGTGACGGAAGTGGCCGGCAACATACGCTTCACCGACTTCGTCGACGGCCTGACGGTCGCCACGCAGGTCGACGAGGTGACCGGCCTGTCGAGCACCGTGGTGCTCGACTCCAAGCAGCGCGGCGGCAAGGAACTGCGGCCGACGATCAAGCTGCTGTCGGCCAAGGGCAAGGAGCTCACCTTTGCCAACACCATCATCCCGGCCGTCTACAACCTGCCTCCGGGTGCGTTGGTGAACCTTACGGACGGCGCCAAGGTGTCGGTCGGCGACATCATCGCGCGCATTCCGCAGGAGTCATCCAAGACCCGCGACATCACGGGCGGCCTGCCGCGCGTTGCGGACCTGTTCGAGGCCCGCAAGCCCAAGGATCCGGCGATCCTGGCCGAAAAGACCGGGACCGTGAGTTTTGGCAAGGAAACCAAGGGCAAGCGCCGACTGGTCATCACGGATGAGCACGGTGAGAAGTACGAGGAGCTGATCCCCAAGTGGCGCCAGCTGAACGTGTTCGAGGGCGAGCAGGTTGAACGTGGCGAGGTCATCGCGGACGGTGAGCCCAACCCGCACGACATCCTGCGGCTGCAGGGCGTCGAGCCGCTGGCCAATTACCTGGTGCGCGAGATCCAGGACGTGTACCGGCTGCAGGGCGTGAAGATCAATGACAAGCACATTGAGGTCATCATCCGGCAGATGCTGCGCAAGACCGAAGTGATGGCGATCGGCGATACCGCGCTGCTGCGCGGCGAGCAACTCGATCGGTCACGCGCGCTCGCAATCAACGATCGCGCGACCGAAGGCGGCAAGGAGGGTGCACGTTTGCAGCCCGTGCTGCTCGGCATCACCAAGGCGTCGCTGGCCACGGAGTCGTTCATTTCGGCGGCATCGTTCCAGGAGACCACGCGCGTGCTGACGGAAGCCGCGGTCCGCGGCCTCAAGGACGACCTGCGCGGATTGAAGGAAAACGTCATCGTCGGCCGGTTGATTCCGGCGGGCACGGGCTTTGCGGCCCACGCCCACCGGCGCCTCAAGAACGATGCGGCTGAGCCACGCGGCTTTATGGACGTGGGCGCCAGCCTGGCCGATGCCGAGGAAAGCGCCAGCCCCGTGAGCGAGGAAGAAAGCGCGGCGGGCTAGGAACCGTTCGGTAGATTGTGGTGGAGCGGGCGCGTTGAACGGCCCGCTCCACTACCCCGGTCCGAGGTTCGCTTGGAGGCCGATTCCAGCGCTGCCGTGCAGGCCCAGGCGTGAGTTCCAGACGCACTTCGGCTAGGCGTTACTCCGATGGCGCAGTTGTTGATCATGGTGCGTGCCGTGGAGGTTGAGCCTCACGTGGCGCATCTGCGCGCACAGTTTGACCCGTCGGCAAGGCGTGGGCTGGGTGCGCATGTCACGATCCTGCATGCCAATATGCCCTCGGACCGCATGGACCCGCTTGCCCTGGAGCGGATCGCGGCCGCCGTTGCCCCGATGGCACGCTTTGATTACCAGATTACCCGGCTGGCCCGCTTTCCCGGCACTCTGTATCTGGTGGTCGAACCCGCCGCGCCGTTTGCGCTTCTACAAGGCCGGTTGGCCGCTGCTATGCTGATGGAGGAGCGCGAGGGGCGGGGCGAAGACCAATTCATACCGCACATATCGATCGTTCGGAAAAGCGCCACCGAGGACAGCGAAGTAGAGGCCGAACTGGCAACGATGCTGGAGCGCCACGCGCCAATCTCATGCGTGTGCAGGGAGGTCGTTCTGCTCGAGAACTCCTCGGGCAGGTGGCGGCCCGTGCAGGAGTTCGTGCTTAACGGCGATACGGGTAACCCTTGGCGAGCTCCTTCTTGAGCGTGGCGTCGTGTCCGTAGATGTCGTCGTAGAAATGCACGGTGCCGGTCTCGTCGGTCACCGCCGTTCCATAGAGAATTAGCACCGGAATTGGCTTGGCCAGGTTGACCTGGACGTTGTCCGGGCCTTGCTGCATGGCCTCGCGCACCTTTTCCAGCGTCCATTCGGGCTTGCCCTGCAGGGCCCAGGCTGCAAGTTCCTCGGGCTTCTCGACGCGGATACAGCCGTGGCTAAAATCGCGCCGGCTTTGCGAGAACAGCTGCGGGGACGGAGTACTGTGCAGGTACACGTTGTACTCGTTGGGAAAAATCAGTTTGACCAGGCCGAGGGCATTAGTCGGGCCGGGTTTCTGGCGCACCGCGAGTTTTCCGGCGCGCAATTGTTCGAGGATCTCGTCACTGATGGCACCCGAGGTGACGAACTGCCCGGCCAGAGTGGTCACTTCGTAGTTCTTTCTGGCGATGTAGCTGCGATCGCGCTGGACGGCGGGCACGATTTCGCTGCGCTGGATGCTGCGCGGCACGTTCCAGTAGGGACGAAACACCAAGTACTGCATGTCCTTGGTGAATACCGGGGTCTCATGGCGCAGTGCCTTGCCCACGATCACGTTCATCGTCAGGACAAATTTGCCGCTGGCGTCCACGGCCCGCAGCCGGAACTCGGGAATATTCACAACCACCGGCGGCTGCGGAAACTCCGGTGGCAGCCAGCGCCAGCGCTCCAGGGTCAGGCTCAACTGCTCGACTCGCGCCGACAGGGGCGTATTCAGGTTCTTCACGGTCTGCGCCCCCAGGCGGCCATCGGGGGTGAGGCCATGGCGATCCTGGAAATGCTTCACGGCCTCCACAAGTGGTGACTGATACAGGTCATCGGCGGGCACGGCCGCGTCGGCAGGCAGGTCACCGAGCAGCCGCAGTAGGCGTGCCAGGCGCGGCACCCCGGCGTAATGGCTGCCCGCGTCGAGAGCCTTCGCAGGCACGGGCAGCGGCGTGCCCTCATCCTGACGCGCCAACTCGAGGTAGTGATTCAGTACGGTGCGGGTGCGCTGGTAGCCGTGAAACTGCGGCTCGACGGCATTGAGCTCCGCATTGATGTCCGTGCCCGCGACCAAGTCCTGGCGCAAAAACTGCGCGAGATCGTAACGGCTATTCCGCTCCGCAATCGAGAACTTGACTTGCTTGGGATTGAGCCTGCCGATGTGCAGATCGGAGACGTAACGCATCAAGCAGACCGTCAAGGCCACGTCAAAGCGGGCCGCCACTCCCGGCTGCGTCAATTGCTGCAGGCGTGTGCTCCAGCGCGAGGCGTCATAGTCCTCAGGGTTCAACCCCTTCTCCTGCGCGTGCTGCAACACCTCGATGATCGCCAGCGCCTGCGGCGTGGGCCGACCGTCGCGGCTCCAGGCGTCCTCAAAACCTGACGCCTCGTAAAAACCCTCCACATCCTTACGGTAATCCGCAAAGTTCGGCCAGCGCAGCTCGGCGAGTTGCCCGGCGCCTACCAGATCGCGCAGCGGAGCGGTAGCCACGTCGGTCGGGGCGGCGTTGCCAGCCACAGCCAGCGCGCCGCAGGCGAACAAGCCAATTGCGCCGCGCATGCACGCGGCGCGGCACGCCTTGGCGCCGGCGGCGAACGCAAAAATCACCATGTGGGGAATCCTCGGGGCGGGCTGTGGAACACGACCATTGTCGCCAGTCCATGCCTTTTGGTCCAGAGTTGGATTCTGGCGCCCGTGTTTCGCCGCGGGAATTTGATGTCGCTTTTCAGGTGGGCGAGCGAGTGGGCGAGTGCTATTTTGGGATTCATGTTTGCGCAGCTTACAACCCGCGAAATGCGCCGCGCGCTGTCGGCCCGGGACGCCTCGTACGACGGGATTTTCTACGCCGCCGTAAAGACTACGGGGATCTTCTGCCGACCCTCTTGCGGTGCGCGCAAGCCGAAGCCGCGGAACGTCGAATTCTTTGCAACGCAGCGCGAAGCGCTGTTCTCGGGCTACCGGGCCTGCAAGCGTTGCCGGCCGCTCGATACGGACGGCAAGCCCCCTACATGGGTAGGTCGGCTGCTGCAGAAGCTGGAAGCGTCGCCGGCCGAGCGCGTCACCGCACAGAATCTGCGCGCCATGGGCGTCGATCCGGCGCGGGCCCGGCGGTATTTTCTGCGGCACCATGGCATGACCTTCCAGGCGTACTGCCGCGCGCGTCGCCTGAGTGAGGCATTTCGCCGTATTCGGGGAGGTAGTCCAGTGTCCGAAGTGGCCCATACCAGTGGTTTCGAGTCCGAGAGCGGCTTCCGCTCGGCGTTCGCCCGTGTGTTCGGCAGCTCTCCTTCCGACAGCGGGAGTTGCAGCCCCATTACTCTCAGCTGGATCCGCACGGCGGCCGGTCCGCTGGTCGTCGGGACGACCGAGGAGGCCGTGTGCCTGCTTGAGTTTAGCGATCGGCGCATGCTCGAGGCTCAGTTGCGAACGCTCCGCCGCCGTTTCCGTGCCGCGCTGCTGCCCGGATCAAATCCGCTGGTTACGGCGCTGCAGCAGCAACTCACTGAGTACTTTTCCGGTGAGCGCCGGCAGTTCAGTATCCCGTTGAGCCACCCCGGCACGCCATTTCAGGAAAAAGTCTGGTCGGCACTGCTGGACATCCCGTACGGGAGCACTTGCTCCTATCAGGACGTGGCCCGTAGGGTCGGCCATCCGCGGGCGGTGCGGGCGGTGGGCACCGCCAACGGCATGAATCGCATCGCCATCCTGATTCCATGCCATCGGGTGGTGAACGCCAACGGCGATCTCGGCGGCTACGGCGGGGGCCTGTGGCGAAAGCGAATGCTTCTGGACCTCGAGAGCGGTCAGCGCAGCCCGGCTCCGCTGGTCAGGTAGACCGCGAACGTGCCCAACCAGTGACCACCCTCGTAGTGCTCTCCGGTCACCGCCGGCAGGGCGAGTTCGCGGTGGCGCTCGGCCGTGCGCAGCAATGCCGGCAGGCGGCGATCGCCGTGCGCAAGCCCGCGGGCGATGCCCTCGAGCATCCAGGCGCGACTCAGATTGAGGCCGTCGATGTGGGCGAGCTTCGGGTCGGACCGATCGGTGACCACCGCAGGCTGCAGCCAGTTCGCGCTGCCATCGCGGGGAATTCCGGGCAGAAAGGCCGACAGCCAGCGCCCGAACGCCGCCGGCTCGAGAACCCGGCGCATATAGTCCGCCTCAGCCAGGCACGGTGACAGGAAATCCTCGCCGGAGGGCTCGTAGCTCAGCGGACAGTTCCGGTCACTGGAATAAAATCTCTGCGCCGCGTCCTTGAGCAGCTCGCGCATGCGCGTATCCCCGGCGACGCCCGCCCAATCCCAGATCAGCCCGAACGAGAACGCGGTCTGGTCATGCTCGCCGATCCGGATCGGGTAATGGAGCTTCGGCAACCAGTTCGCCAGGCGCAGCGCCGCTTCAGTCTCAAGGGGACGCAGGGTGGCGGCCCACTGCTGGGCCTGCGGGTCCTGCCACTGCCGCAGTTCAGAGCAAAGCTGCAGGAGCCATGCCAGCCCGTAGGGCCGCTCGAACGAGGCGCGGTCGGACTGCTGCAGGTATTTCAGTTCGCCGTCGATGTTCGCCGCCGTCAGGCTGCGCGCCACCTCCGCGCGCGCCGCGGCGGCAAACGGGGCCTGTGGGAACAACCGCAGCAGGCGCACCAGCAGCCAATGGCCGTGGACGTCCGAGTGCCAGTCCAGGCACCCGTAGAACGCCGGCGTCAGTTCGTGCGGCGGGAGCGCGGCGGCGTCGCTGTCCAGCGTGTGGCTGATGTGGTTGGGGTATTCCGTGTGCAGGCACTTGAGCGCGAGGTTCGCAAAGCGGGTGGCGCTCGCCACGTCCAGTGAGTTGCCGGGGGGCGCCGCCGCTCCTGCCGCCAGGCCCGAGCCAAGCACGAGCATCGGAAATATTGCCAGGCCCGCTGCTAGGCGCATGGGGTCGTCCTCCCGCCGTTCGTCGAGCCCGTATAATAGCCGTCATTCGTTGCGGTCGGCGTGTGCACTCATGGAAGAATCGCTGAGCGGCCGTTGCCTGTGCCGGGCGATCCGTTATCGCTGCGGCGGGCTACTGTACCCGCCAACGCTTTGCCACTGCGAGTCGTGCCGGCGGGCGGCGGGCGCGCATGCGGTCGGCTGGCTGACCGTGCGGCGTACCGATCTGCACTGGACCACCGGCGCCCCACAGGAATTCGAGTCCTCACCGGGCGTGCACCGCGCCTACTGCGGGCGCTGCGGTACGCCGCTGACTTACCGCAGCGCCGCACGCCCCACGGAAATCGACGTGACGATCTGCAGCCTGGATCGGCCGGAACTCGCCGCGCCGGTCGATCACATCTGGATGCAGGATGCGCCGCCGTGGGACCGTCCGGCCGACGGGTTGCCGCAGCACGCCGCGGGCCGAAAACTGCCCTGAGCGGGGCTTTGCCGCGGGCGGCGCGACGGCATTGGCCAAGCCCTTTTACTCCTACTATGATGGCCCTGCGTCCGGAGAAACCGGCGGCGATGCGCAGGATCGGTCACGCGACGCTAAGGCACTCGGAGGGGCATATGCAGCAGACAGTGCATCATTATTTGAAGGCGCTCGAGGCTGGCGATGCGAACAAGGCGGCCGCGTTGTTCATACCCGACGGCTGGGTGGAGTCGCCGTTCCTGGGCCGGTTGCCCGTGCGCCAATTTGTCAGGAAGGTCGCCGAGGCCTCGAGTGGCACGCGGCTCACGGTGCACGACGTGCTCGTGAGCGCGGAAGGGCACCTGCGGGCGGTCGCCTACTATATGTATGACTGGCGCCTGAAGGACGGCTCCAGGGTGGCGTTCGACTGTGCCGACGTGTTCAACTTTGATCCGACCACGGGACGAATCCAGTCGATCGTGTTGGTATACGACACGCACCCGGTGCGTGGGGTCGTCGAACACCAATATCCGTGACTGCGCCCCCGCATAAGAGCATGAGGGCGCGGGCGGTGGGGTTGGCCGTGCTGATGACGGCCTGCGCGTCGCTGGCCGGCGCACGCGTGGCGCAGCCTGCCGGGAGCGATGAGCGCGTGGCCATCAAGGCGGGCAAGCTGCTCGACGTGCGCACCGGCAAGTACCGCTCGCAGGTGTATATCGTTGTCGAGCACGGCCGCATCGCGGCGCTCAGCAATTCGGCCCCCGACGGTGCGCGTGTCATTGACCTGTCCGGCAAGATCGTGCTGCCTGGCGTCATCGACGTGCATACGCATCCCGGAACGAACTACTCGGACATCTCCTCGGGCTCCTATGCGCGGACCACCGGGCCGCAGGCCGCGCTGATCGGCGTCGTCAACCTGCGGACCTACCTGGACATCGGCGTGACGACCTTGCGTGATGCGGGCGAATCCAACTTTGACTACCCCCAGTTTGCGCTGCGAGACGCGGTGCGCAAGGGATACATTCCAGGTCCGCGCATGCTGTGCGCGGGCGGCCTGATTTCGATGACCGGGGGCCACGGCGATAACGATCCGTCGGCGCCGGAATTCGCCGTGCCGAAGCGCTTCAACATTGCGGACACGGTTGATGAAATGCGCGTGGTGGTCCGGCGTGACCTCAAGTACGGGGCCGACTGGATCAAGCTTATGGCCAGTGGCGGCATCGCTGACGTGCTGAGCGATTTTCACTTTCAGGAACTGAGCGAAGAGCAAATGGCCGCGGCCGTGGAGCTCGCGCACCGGGCAGGGCGTCGCGTCATGGCGCATGCCGAGGGTACGCCCGGGATCAGGGCTGCGGTGCGCGCAGGGGTAGATTCCATCGAGCATGGCACGATGCTTGACGAAGAAAGTGCGGCCTTGATGGAGCGACAAGGCACCTGGCTGGTGCCGACGCTTTACACCTTTCAGCGCGGTCTCGAGGGAGGACTCAGCCGGGGCTACGAGCCCCAGATGCTGGCTAAGAACAAGGAGATCATGCAATACCAGCAACCCGCGTTTGCCCTGGCGCTCAAACACCACCTCAACATCGCCTTTGGCGACGACGGGGAACCGGAAGTCGCGATGCGCGAGTTCGGCGCTCTGGTGCGCGCCGGCATGACGCCGCTCCAGGCACTGCAGGCCGCAACCATCAATGGCGCCCGGCTGCTCGGGCTGGAATCCGAGATCGGGGCCATCGAGGTGGGCAAGTCCGCAGACATCATCGCCGTAGATTCGGATCCGTTGTCCGACATCACGGCCATGTACCAGGTGAGTTTTGTCATGGCAGCCGGCCGCATCGCCAAGCAGATCTGAACTACTGGATTTCAGGGAGCGTAGAGAAATGAAAGTGGTACGCCTGTGCCTGATGGTCCTCGCGTCGCTGGGCAGCATGTCCAGCGCAAGTGCCGCTGGGGGCACGGCCTCCGGCGCAGCCGTGGCGTTTATCCACGTCGCGGTGGTGCATCCGGAGCGCGAGCAGGGCAAGGCGGTGGATGCCGACCAGACGGTAGTGATCAGGGGTGATCGCATCGACAAACTCGGGCCCGCGGCGTCCACGCCGGTACCGGCGGGCGCCCAGGTGGTGGACGGCTCGGGAAAATGGCTGATCCCCGGGCTCATCGATGCGCACGTGCACTTTTTCCAATCGGGGAATCCGTATACGCGCCCTGACGCCGTCAACCTGACCGCGGTCATGCCGTACGCGTCCGAAGTCGCGCGCAACAAGGCGCGTCTGCCGGCCACCTTCAAGGTGTGGATAGCCAGCGGCGTCACCTCGGTGGTGGATATCGGCGGCCCCATGTGGAACTTCGACATGCGCGACGCGGCACGCGCGGCGGCCGTCGCACCCGCGGTCACCGTCGCCGGCCCGCTGATTTCGATGATTGCAGATCCGCCCCTGGAGCTCGACGACCCGCCGATCATCCGTTGCTCCACGGTGGCCGAGGGCACGGCGCTGGTGGCGCGCGAGCTCGCCCGTCACCCGGACTACATCAAGGTGTGGTTCATCCACGAGCCGGGCACAGATCTGGCCGCGCAAGAGGCGGTGGTACGCGCGGTCGGGGATGCCGCCCACCGTGCCGGCGTGCCGCTGGCGGTGCATGCCACCGAACTGGAGACCGCCAAGGCGGCACTGCGGGCGGGCGCGGACTATCTGGTGCATTCGGTCGAAGACGTGCCCGTGGACGCGGAGTTCCTGGCGTTGATGAAGCACAACAAGGCGCTGTACTGCCCCACCCTCTGGGTGGGTCCCGGCTACGACTACATGTTTGCCGGGTTGTGGCGCCCGACCGACGCGGAGCGGCGACTCGCTGATCCGCAGGTGCTGGCAATGATGGACGACATCCGAACGCTCCCGGACGACAAGGTTCCCGAGCGCCTGCGGCATCGGCGCGCGGAAGGCAAGGAACCGCCACCGGTGACCACCCTGCTGCAAAATCTCAAGACGGTCTATGCGGCCGGCATCCCCGTGGTCATGGGCACGGATGCCGGCAATATCGGCACGCTCCACGGGCCGTCCGTGTTTCGCGAAATGTCGCTGATGCAGCAGGCCGGCCTGACGCCGATCCAGGTTTTGCGCGCGGCCACCACCGTAGGAGCGCGCGCGGCGCATCGGGAAAAAGTGGCCGGCGTGATCGCGGTCGGCCGGGCGGCCGATCTGGTGCTACTCGACGCCGATCCGACGGCGGATATCGCCAATGCCAGCCGTATCTATAGAGTGATGCGTGCGGGCAAGGTGTACGACCCGGACGAGTTGATCGCCTCGATTAAGTAAGCGCCCGCGCTGCGTGCTAGATTAGCGCCCATCATGGCAAGATGGATATACAGCGCCGTGCTCGCTGCGCTGGCGGCCTCGACCTGCGCGGCGCAGGCCCCGAAGGCGACGCTGAGCGCACCTGAACTTAAGGCCCGGGCACTGTTCGAGCGCGTGATCGCCTTTAAGACCTCTGTGGGTCTGGGCCAGGTGCCACCCATGGCGGCCTTCCTGGCCGGCGAATTTCGGGCCGCCGGGTTTCCTGAGGCGGACATCCACATCTTCCCGCTGGGCGAGACTGCATCGATGGTGGTGCGCTATCGCGGTGACGGGACCGGCGGCAAGCCGATTCTGCTGATGGCGCACATGGATGTCGTGACCGCCAAGCGCGACGAGTGGCAGCGCGATCCCTTTGTGCTGGTGGAGGAAAACGGGTTTTTCTTCGGCCGTGGCACCTTTGACATCAAGGGCGGCCTGACCTGCGAAATGGCGACTTTCCTGCGGCTCAAGGCCGAGGGATTTGTGCCGACGCGCGACCTGATCCTGATGTTCACCGGCGATGAAGAGACCACCGAGGACACGACGGCGGACCTGATCAAGAACCACCGCGACCTGATCGATGCGGACTTTGCCCTGAATGCAGACGCCGGCAATGCCACCCTGGACGAAAGCACGGGGCTGCCGCTGTTTTTCAGCCTCGGCACCGCGGAAAAATCCTACGCGAGCTACGACCTGACGGTCACCAACCCCGGGCGGCCACAGCTCCCAGCCGCGCGTCGACAACGCCATCTATGACCTGGCCGACGCGCTCAAAAAACTGCAGGCCTACCGGTTCCCGATCATGTGGAACGACACCACCATCGGCTACTTCAAGGGAGTCGGCAAGCTGACGCCCGGGCCGCTCGGTCAGGCCATGCAGCAGTTTGGCGCGAATCCGCGGGACGAGAAGGCCGCGGCGCTGCTGGCGGAGAGCCCGACCTACGTGGGCATGACCCGCACCACCTGCGTGCCCACGCTGCTGCGCGGCGGCCACGCCGAGAACGCCCTGCCCGAATCGGCCACGGTGACCATCAACTGCCGCATCTTCCCGGGCATCGACCCGGCCGCGGTCAAGGCCACGCTGCAGGATATCGTCGGACCGAAGGTGGGGGTGGCGAGCGTGGGCACGCCGGCCTGGAGCAACGCCTCGCCGCTGCGCGCCGACGTGCTGGCAGGCGTGAGCGAAGCCCTGCACGCCCGGTATCCTGACGTCCCGATCGTGCCCATGCAGGAGCCGGGCCTGTCTGACGCCGTGTACACCCGGGGCGTCGGCATAGCCACCTACGGCGTCGGCTCGGGATTCATCAAGGACAGTGACAATTTCATGCACGGGCTGAACGAGCGGGTGCCGGTCAAGTCGTTCTACGACTACCTGGATTTCTGGTACCGGCTGGTCAGGGACCTGGCCGGCCCGTCCCCGCACTAGGGGCGCGACGGCTCACTGGCCCCCGGGCTCGGGTTCGGTCCTTCGGCGGACCGCCCGCTGCCGCCACCGCCCCTGACGCAGGGCAGCAAGCCGTTGACTTGAGTCCCCCCGGTACCTAGAATCGCCGGCCTTTGCAGGCCCGGCCAGTTGCTCGCCGTGCCCCAAAATAGTGAATTGCAGTATCGGGCCGCCTGCCTAGGCGGCCCGACTCGTCTTTTTAGCGTTAAACGTTTGATTTTCTTGGAGTTTACATGGCCACAACGGGTCAGTTGATTCGCCAGCCGCGTCGTGTGCGGGCGGAGAAGACCAAGGTTCCGGCCCTGGGGGCCTCGCCGCAGAAGCGCGGGGTGTGCACGCGCGTGTACACCACCACGCCGAAGAAGCCGAATTCGGCCCTGCGCAAGGTCTGCCGGGTACGACTGACCAATGGCTATGAAGTGACCAGTTATATCGGTGGCGAGGGCCACAACCTGCAGGAGCACTCGGTCGTGTTGATCCGTGGCGGCCGCGTCAAGGACCTGCCTGGCGTGCGTTATCACACCGTGCGCGGCACGCTCGACTGTGCCGGTGTCGGCAATCGTCGGCAGAGCCGTTCCAAGTACGGCGCGAAGCGCCCGAAGAAATAATCAGAGGTATCAGCCATGTCGCGTCGCGCAGCAGCGCCCAGCCGTACGATCCTGCCGGATCCGAAATTCAAGAGCGATATGCTCGCGAAGTTCATGAACGTCGTGATGGAAAGCGGCAAGAAGTACGCCGCCGAGCGCATCATCTACGGCGCGCTGGACCGCATCACCGAGAAGACGGGACGCGGCGGCGCCGAGGCGCTGGAGGTTCTGTCGACGGCGCTGGAGAACGTCAAGCCGACCGTTGAGGTCAAGAGCCGTCGCGTCGGTGGCGCCACCTATCAGGTGCCCATCGAAGTGCGCGCCAGCCGGCGCCAGGCGCTGGCGATGCGCTGGGTGATCGAGGCGGCGCGTGCGCGCAGCGAGAAGTCGATGGCGCACCGTCTGGCGCACGAGCTGCTGGACGCGGCCGAGAACCGCGGCAACGCGGTGCGCAAGCGCGAGGACACCCATCGCATGGCGGAGGCCAACAAGGCCTTTGCCCACTATCGTTGGTGAGAGGAATTCATCGTGGCACGTGTGACGCCCATTGAGCGTTATCGGAACATCGGCATCTCGGCGCATATTGACGCCGGAAAGACGACGACGACCGAGCGCATCCTGTTTTACACCGGCGTATCGCACAAGATCGGCGAGGTGCACGACGGCGCCGCGATCATGGACTACATGGAGCAGGAGCAGGAGCGGGGCATCACGATCACCTCCGCGGCCACCACCTGTTTCTGGAAGGGCATGGACAAGACCCTGCCCGAATACCGCATCAATATCATCGATACGCCCGGACACGTCGATTTCACCATCGAGGTCGAGCGCTCGCTGCGCGTGCTGGACTCCGCGGTAGCGCTGTTCTGCGCGGTCTCGGGGGTGCAGCCGCAGTCGGAAACGGTCTGGCGGCAGATGAATCGTTACGGCGTGCCGCGCATCGCCTTCGTCAACAAGATGGATCGCGCCGGCGCCAATTTTTTCCGCTGCATCGACCAGATCCGCACGCGCCTGCGCGGCAATCCGGTGCCGGTGCAGCTGCCGATCGGCGCCGAGGAAAATTTCGAGGGCGTCATCGACCTGGTGCGCATGAAGGCCATCTACTGGGACATGGAAACCCAGGGAATGAAGTTCGAGTACCGGGAGATTCCCGAGCCGCTCAGGGCCCAGGCGGACGAATACCGGCACAAGATGATCGAGGCGGCGGCCGAGGCCAACGATGAACTGATGAACAAGTACCTCGAGGGAACCGAGCTGACCGAGGCGGAGATCCATAAGGGACTGCGCGAGCGCGCGTTCAAGAACGAGATCGTGATCTGCATGTGCGGCACCGCCTTCAAGAACAAGGGCGTGCAGGCACTGCTCGACGCGGTCATCGAGTACATGCCCTCGCCCTTGGAGATGCCGCCGGTCAAGGGCACCAACAGCGACGGCGAGCCGGACACGCGGACGGCCAGCGACGATGACCCGTTCTCGGCGCTCGCCTTCAAGATCCTCAACGACCCGTTCGTCGGCAACCTGACCTTCTTCCGGGTATATTCCGGCACGCTCAATTCGGGCGATTCCGTATACGTGCCGACCAAGGACAAGACCGAGCGCATCGGCCGTCTGTTGCAGATGCATGCCAGCGAGCGTACCGAGATCAAGGAAGTGCGCGCCGGCGACATCGCCGCGGCCGTGGGCCTCAAGGACGTCATCACCGGGGACACCCTGTGCGACGAGGACAAGGTCATCACGCTCGAAAAGATGGTGTTTCCCGAGCCGGTGATCTCGGTCGCGGTCGAACCGAAGACCAAGGTCGACCAGGAAAAGATGGGCGTGGCCCTGCAGCGCCTCGCCAAGGAAGACCCTTCGTTCCGCGTGCACACCGATGAGGAGTCGGGTCAGACCATTATTTCGGGCATGGGCGAGCTGCACCTGGAAATCATCGTCGACCGCATGAAGCGCGAGTTCAAGGTCGAGGCCAACGTCGGCAAACCCCAGGTCGCGTACCGCGAGACCATCCGCGCCAAGGTCGAGTCGGAAGGCAAGTTCGTGCGCCAGTCGGGCGGTCGTGGCCAGTACGGCCACGTATGGCTGAAGCTCGAGCCGAACGAGCAGGGCAAGGGGTACGAGTTCATCAACGGCATCGTCGGCGGCAGCGTGCCGCGCGAGTACATACCGGCGGTCGACAAGGGCATCAAGGAAGCGGTCGAGACCGGCGTGGTCGCAGGCTACCCGGTGGTCGACGTCAAGGTGACGCTGTTTGACGGCTCCTACCACGACGTCGACTCCAACGAGATGGCGTTCAAGATTGCCGGCAGCATGGGCTTCAAGGAGGGCTTCCGGCGCGCCAAGCCGGTGCTGCTTGAGCCGATCATGAAGGTCGAGGTGGTGACACCCGAGGATTATTCCGGCGACGTCATCGGCGACCTGAACCGGCGCCGCGGCCAGATTACCGGCATGGACGACTCGCTTTCGGGCAAGGCCATCACCGCCGACGTGCCGCTGTCGGAAATGTTCGGGTATGCCACCACCGTGCGCTCGATGAGCCAGGGGCGGGCGACCTTTACCATGGAGTTTTCCAAGTACGTGGAAGTGCCTTCGCATATCGCCGAAGGCATCATCAAGAAGTAATCGAGGGTCGGGTAATGTCCAAAGAGAAATTCGAACGCACCAAGCCGCACGTGAACGTGGGGACGATTGGTCATGTGGACCACGGCAAGACGACCTTGACGGCGGCGCTGACGAAGGTGATGGCCGAGACCTACGGGGGCCAGTTTGTGGCCTATGACCAGATTGACAAGGCCCCCGAGGAGAAGGCGCGCGGGATCACGATCAGCACGGCGCACGTGGAGTACCAGAGCAAGGAGCGCCACTACGCGCACGTGGACTGCCCGGGACACGCCGACTACGTGAAGAACATGATCACGGGTGCGGCGCAGATGGACGGGGCGATCCTGGTGGTTTCGGCCGCCGACGGTCCGATGCCCCAGACGCGCGAGCACATTTTGCTGGCCCGCCAGGTGGGCGTGCCCTACATGGTGGTGTTCATGAACAAGGCCGACATGGTCGATGACGCGGAGCTGCTGGAGCTCGTTGAGATGGAAGTGCGGGAACTCCTGTCGGTGTACAAGTTTCCCGGCGACAAGACCCCGATCATCGTCGGCTCGGCCTTAAAGGCGCTGGAAGGGGACAAGAGCGAGATTGGGGTGCCCTCGGTGATCAAGCTGGTCGAGGAGATGGACAAGTACATTCCGGTGCCCAAGCGGGACATCGAGAAGCCGTTTTTGATGCCGGTGGAGGACGTATTTTCGATCTCGGGGCGCGGCACGGTGGTGACCGGGCGCATTGAGCGCGGGATCGTGAAGGTGAACGACGAGGTGGAGATCATCGGGCTCAAGGCGACGCAGAAGACGATTTGCACGGGCGTGGAGATGTTCCGCAAGCTCCTGGACGAGGGGCGTGCCGGGGACAACGTGGGCGTGCTGCTGCGCGGCACGAAGCGCGAGGAGGTCGAGCGCGGCCAGGTGCTGGCCAAGCCCGGCAGCATCACCCCGCACACGCAGTTTGAGTGCGAGGTGTACGTGCTGACCAAGGAAGAGGGCGGGCGGCACACGCCGTTTTTCAAGGGCTACCGGCCGCAGTTTTACTTTCGCACGACCGACGTGACCGGACTGATCGAGTTGCCGGCCAACACCGAGATGGTGATGCCCGGGGACAACATCAAGATGAACGTCGACCTGATCGCCCCGATCGCCATGGAGGAAGGCCTGCGCTTCGCCATCCGCGAGGGCGGACGTACGGTCGGTGCCGGAGTGGTGTCAAAGGTACTCAAGTAGATCGCAACAGCCGACCGTGCTGCAGCGCTCCGCCACCCGCCTGGGAAGCCCCCAGGCCGGTGTCAGGAGCCGACTGCGGGGGTAACCGGCGGCGTCGGCAAGGACGGAATATATGGCTAGTCAGAACATACGCATCCGGTTGAAGGCATTCGACCATCGCCTCATCGACAACTCGGCGCGCGAGATCGTCGAGACCGCCCGCCGCACGGGCGCCACGGTGCGCGGCCCGGTGCCGCTGCCGACGAAAATGGAGCGTTTTACCCTGCTGGTCTCGCCCCACGCCGACAAGGACGCCCGCGACCAGTTCGAGCTGCGCACCCACAAGCGGCTGATGGACATCGTCAACCCCACCGACAAGACGGTCGATGCCCTGATGCGCCTCGAGCTGCCGGCGGGCGTGGACGTCCAAATTAAGCTGAATTAACCGGTTGATCCCGGGAATTTGACTGCTATACTAGGCGGCCTTTTGGCGCCTGGATAACAACAGGTATACCGCACTACAGCGGCATCGGGCGAGGTTGGCTGGAGCCGCTCAAGGCGGGCCCGGCCAAGACCACTCGAGAGCGTCGGCGAGGACCTCGCTGATCTCCAGTAGTCTCACCTCCATTTTTTTGCGACGCGCACCAATCGCAGTGCGCGTCCTGTGATGAGGAACGACAGATGGCAATTGGGCTGGTCGGCCGCAAGTGCGGAATGACTCGCGTGTTCACGGACGCCGGAGACTCGGTGCCCGTCACGGTCGTTGAGCTGCTTCCGAACCGCGTCACGCAAGTCAAGACGGACGAGCGCGACGGGTATCGCGCCGTGCAGGTCACCTACGGCGAGCGCCGGCCGCAGCTGCTGTCGAAAGCGGTCGCCGGCCATTACGCCAAAGCCAACGTGGCTCCGGGTCGGTCCCTGATCGAGTTCCGGCTGCGCAATGCGGACGACGCCGACCTGCAGACCGGCGCCGAACTCAAGGTCGACCGCTTCACGGCGGGCCAGCGCGTGGACGTCACCGGCGTCACCAAGGGCAAGGGCTTTGCCGGCGTCATGAAGCGCCACAACTTTGCCGGCGGCTACGCCTCGCACGGTCATTCCGTGTCGCACCGCGTTCCCGGCTCGATCGGCCAGCGCCAGACGCCGGGGCGGGTATTCCCGGGCAAGCGCATGTCGGGCCATATGGGCGTGGTGCGGCGCACGACGGAGAACCTGACGGTCATCAGCGTCGACACGGCCCGCAACCTGCTGCTGATCAGCGGCGCGGTGCCCGGATCCGAGGGTGGCCAGGTGCTGGTGCGCCCTTCGGTCAAGGCGGCGCGCCTGGCGCGACGCAAGAGTATTGCGCCTAGCAAGGTCGCCGCGGCAAAGCCGGGCACCACCGTCAAACCCCCTCCGGCCAAACCGGCCGCGGCCAAGACCAAATAGCAAGTAGCAGTCATGAAGCTCAAAGTCGCAAACGGCAGCAGTGAATTGCAGGTCTCCGACGCCGCCTTCGGCCACGCCTACAACCCGGCGCTGGTGTTCCAGGTCGTCAACGCCTACCGCGCGGCCGGGCGGGCCGGCACCAAGGCGCAGAAGTCCCGCGCCGAAGTGCGCGGCGGCGGACGTAAGCCGTGGGCGCAGAAGGGTTCGGGCTCGGCGCGCGCCGGTTCGATCCGCAGTCCGATCTGGGTCGGCGGCGGGCGCGCCTTCGCGGCCAAGCCGCGCGACTTCAGTCAGAAGGTCAACCGCAAGATGTATCGCGGCGCGCTGCGCTCGATGTTCTCCGAGCTGGTGCGCCAGGACCGGCTGCTGGTCACCGACGGCATCGCGCTCGAGGCGCCGAAGACGCGGCTGCTGGCCAGCCACCTCAAGTCGCTCTCGCTCGGCAACGTCCTGATCATCGTCGAGGCGCTGGATGAAAAGCTGTTCCTCGCCGCGCGCAATCTTCCGGGCGTCGAGGTGGTGGCGGTGGCCGCGGTCAATCCGCTGAGCCTGGCTGCGCACGACAAGGTGCTGGCGACCGTCGGCGCGGTGAAACTGATCGAGGAGCGCCTGCAATGAGTCACAAGGTGCACGCCCCCGCGGCCAAGTTCGGGCAGGAGCGGCTCATGAGCGTGCTGATGTCCCCGCACGTCACCGAGAAGACTACCCAGGCCCTGCAGCTGCGCAATCAGTACACGTTCCGGGTCCGGCGCGACGCCTCGCGCTTCGAGGTCCGGGCCGCCGTCGAGCTCATGTTCGACGTCAAGGTGGCCGGGGTGCAGGTGGTCAACGAGCCCGGCAAGGCGCGTCGCTTCGGCAAGACGCCGGGCCGCACGCAGGACTGGAAGAAGGCCTACGTCCGGCTGGCCGAGGGCCACAGCATCGATTACGAAGCGGCGGCAGGCAAGGTCTAAGGGTATACGTTCATGGCGCTGATCAAGCTCAAACCTACGTCTCCGGGAACGCGCTTTGTGGTGCGGGTGGCCCGCGGTCACCTGCACAAGGGCGGCCCCTTCGAGGCCCTGACCGTGCACCAGAACAAGACCGGTGCGCGCAATCATTCCGGCCGCATTACCACGCGTCACATCGGCGGCGGTTCGCGGCAGAAGTACCGCCTCATCGATTTCAGGCGCGACAAGGACGGCATCAAGGGCGTGGTGGAGCGGCTCGAGTACGACCCGAACCGTACCGCGCACATTGCCCTGATCTGTTATGCCGACGGCGAGCGCCGCTACATCCTCGCGCCCAAGGGCCTGAAGGACGGCGACGAAGTGCGCTCGGGCAGCGAAGCGCCGATCAAGCCGGGCAACGCCATGGCGCTGCGCCACATCCCGGTGGGCTCGCTGGTGCACAACATTGAACTCAAGCCCGGCCGCGGCGGGCAGCTGTCGCGCAGCGCCGGCAATTCCGCGCAATACACCTCGCGCGAGGGCACGCATGCAATCGTGCGCCTCAAGTCCGGCGAGACCCGCAAGGTGCACATCGATTGCCGCGCCACGCTCGGCGAGATCGGCAATGACGAGCACAACCTGCGCACCTACGGCAAGGCGGGCGCCAAGCGCTGGCGCGGCATCCGCCCGACGGTGCGCGGCGTGGCAATGAATCCGGTCGATCATCCGCACGGTGGCGGCGAGGGCAAGCCCGGCCAGGGCAACCCGCATCCGGTGTCGCCGTGGGGACTGCAGACCAAGGGCAAGAAGACGCGTCGCAATAAGCGTACGCGCAACATGATCGTGCAGCGGAGGAAGTAAGCGTGCCGCGTTCCCTGAAGAAAGGTCCGTTCGTCGATCTGCACCTCGCCAAGAAGGTGCAGAGCGCCGCCGCCAAGAACGATCGTCGTCCGATCAAGACCTGGTCGCGTCGCTCGATGGTCATTCCGGAAATGGTCGGGCTGACCATCGCGATCCACAACGGCAAGCAGCACCTGCCCGTGTTGATGACCGAGAACATGGTCGGTCACAAGCTCGGCGAGTTTGCACCGACGCGCGTGTTCAAGGCGCACGGCGGCGATCGCAAAGTGGCGACCGCGGAGTAACTTATGCAGGTATCCGCAAAACTGCGCTATGCGCGCATCTCCCCGCAGAAATGCCGCCTGGTGGCGGACCTGGTGCGTGGCCGGCCGGTCGGCACCGCGCTGGGCATGCTCAAGTTCACGCCGCAAAAGGGCGCAGAGCTGGTGCTCAAGGTGCTGGAATCGGCGATCGCCAATGCCGAGCACAATCAGGGCGCCGACATCGACCAGCTGAAGGTGGCGCGCATCGAAATCGACGCGGCGCCGGTACTCAAGCGCTTTGCGGCGCGCGCCAAGGGGCGCGGCAACCGGATCGTCAAGCGCAACAGCCATATCACCATCCAGGTCAGCGACGGCAGGAAGGACTAACCGATGGGCCAGAAGGTCAATCCGCTGGGTATACGCTTAGGGATCACCCGTGACTGGGTTTCCAAGTGGTACGCGAGCAAGAAGCAGTTTCCGTTGCTGGTGCACACCGATTTCCGGGTGCGGGAGTTTCTGAAGAAGAAGCTCGCCGAGGCCTCGGTAAGCCGCATTCTCATCGAACGCGCCGCAAAGAAGGTGAACATCACCATCCAGACGGCCCGGCCGGGCATCGTGATCGGCAAGAAGGGCGAGGACATCGACAAGCTGCGCGCCGAGACCGCGAAGCTCCTCGACATGCCGATGGTCGACGTCCGCCTGAACATCGCCGAGATCCGCAAGCCCGAGCTCGACGCCCAGCTGGTCGCCGAAGGCATCGCCCAGCAGATTGAAAAGCGCGTGATGTTCCGCCGTGCCATGAAGCGCGCGGTGATGAGCACCATGCGCAGCGGCGCACTCGGCATGAAGGTGCGCATGTCCGGTCGCCTCAATGGCGCGGAGATCGCGCGCACGGAGTGGGTGCGCGAAGGACGCGTGCCGCTGCATACCTTCCGCGCCGACATTGATTACGGCGTGGCCGAATCGCACACCACCTACGGGGTGATCGGCGTCAAGGTCTGGATCTTCAAGGGCGAAGTGTTTGATCAGGCGGAGCTGGAGCGTAACGCCCAGGCCGGCGCTGAAGCGGCGGCTGCCGCGGCGGCGGCGGCGGCAGCGGCCACAGCTCTGGCGGCCGCGGTGCCGGCCGCCGCTCCGGCGGCGGCCCCGGCGGTAGTCTGAGCAGGTCGGTTAGGAGTCCGCTAGGAATTTAAGTCAATGCTGCAACCCAAACGCACCAAGTATCGCAAGCAGTTCAAGGGCAAGAACTACGGCCTGGCAACTCGCGGCAGCAGCGTGGCCTTCGGCGATTTCGGCCTGAAGGCCACCGAGCGCGCCCGCATGACTGCGCGTGAAATCGAAGCGGCACGCCGCGCCATGGCCCGTCACGTCAAGCGCGGCGGCCAGATCTGGATCCGCGTGTTTCCCGACGTGCCGATTACCAAGAAGCCCCTCGAAGTGCGCATGGGCAGCGGCAAGGGCAACGTCGAGTACTGGGTCGCTAAGGTCAAGCCCGGCAAGGTGTTGTTCGAAATGGAAGGAGTGACCGAGGAAATCGCGCGCGAGGCCTTCCGGCTGGCGGGCGCGAAACTGTCGGTGACCACGGCCTTCGTCAAGCGGCAGGTGCGCTAATGAAAGCGAATGAGTTGCGTGATAAGCCCGCCGCGGCCCAGCGCGCCGAGCTGCTCAAACTCCGTAAGGAGCAATTTGCGCTGCGCCTGCAGCGCGCCACGGGCCAGACGGTCAAGCCCGATCAATTCGGCAAGGTGCGCAAGAGCATTGCGCGCCTCAAGACGGCGATGCGCGCTCAGGTCCTGGCGCAGGCGGCCGCCCCGGCCAAGGTTAGCGGAGAGAAATCATGAGCCCAGCAGAGAGCCCACCGGCCAGTGACGCTGAGGCGACCCGGCCCGTCGAGGCGCGTGGCGAACGCGTGCTGACCGGGCGAGTTGTCAGCGACAAGATGGACAAGACCATTGCGGTGCTGGTGGAGCGCATGGTGCGGCACGAGACTTACGGCAAGTACCTGCGCCGCAGCACCAAGCTGCTGGCGCACGACGAGAGCAACACCGCGCACGAGGGTGACACGGTGACGATTACCCCGTGCCGGCCGCTGTCGCGCCGCAAGTCATGGCGCCTGCTGGCGGTTATCGAACGCGCGGCCCAGTGATCAGGGCGGCCAGGTCACAAATGGAAGCGATGCCATGATTCAGATGCGCACTATGCTCAATGCCGCCGACAACAGCGGCGCCCGGACCGTGATGTGCATCAAGGTGCTGGGCGGCAGCCGCCGGCGCTACGCGACGGTCGGCGACGTGATCAAGGTCAGCATCAAGGATGCGATCCCGCGCGGCAAGGTCAAGAAGGGCGAGGTGTACGACGCCGTGGTGGTGCGCACCCGCTTTGGAGTGCGGCGCGCGGATGGCTCGCTGATCAAGTTTGACGGCAACGCCGCGGTGCTGCTGACGCCGAAGCTCGAGCCGATCGGCACCCGTATCTTCGGGCCGGTGACGCGCGAGCTGCGTACCGTGCAGTTCATGAAGATTATTTCGCTGGCACCCGAAGTGCTGTGAGCGGTTAGGAAAGAAGCGACAGAACCATGGAAAAAATCAGGAAAGGCGACCAGGTGGTGGTGCTGTCCGGCCGAGACAAGGGCCGGCGCGGCGCCGTGCTGCAGGTGGGCGAGGGTGCGGTGCTGGTCGAGAGCCTCAACCGTGTCAAGCGGCATACCAAGCCGAATCCCCAGGCCAACCAGCCGGGCGGGATCATCGAGAAGGAAATGCCGATGCCGCTGTCCAAGGTGGCGCTGTGGAATCCGGGCGCCAAGAAGGGCGATCGCGTCGGCATCAAGACGCTGGCCGACGGTAAGAAGGTGCGTTTCTTCAAGTCGAGCGGCGAAGTCATCGACGCCTAACGGGATAGGCGCAGGTTAAATATGGCAAGACTGCAACAAATTTATCGCGAGCGGATCGTTCCGCAGCTGATCAGCGATCTGGGGCTGAAGAATCCCATGGAAGTACCTAAGATCACCAAGATCACGGTCAACATGGGCGTGGGCGAGGCGGTGGCCGACCGTAAGCTCATGGATGCCGCGGTCGCCGACCTCACCAAGATCACCGGCCAGAAGCCGCTGATCTGCAAGTCCAAGAAGGCCATCGCCGCCTTCAAGCTGCGCCAGGGTCTGGCGATCGGCTGCAAGGTCACATTGCGTGGTGCGCGCATGTACGAGTTTCTCGACCGCCTGATCAGCGTGGCGATGCCGCGCATCCGCGACTTCCGCGGCGTGTCGCCGCGCGCCTTCGATGGCCGCGGCAACTACACGCTGGGCGTGCGCGAGCAGATCATTTTCCCGGAGATCCAGTACGACGCCATCGACCAGGTGCGCGGCATGGACATCACCATAACCACCACCGCGCGCGACAATGTCCAGGGACGCGCGTTGCTGGCCGCCTTTAATTTTCCGTTCCGCAAGTGAGCGACTGAGCTCCACCCGAGGATTTGGCATGGCCAAGACAAACATGATCGAACGCGACAAGCGCCGGCTGCTGGTGGCGAAGAAATACGCCACGCTGCGCGTGAGCCTGAAAGAGAAGATTCGTAGCCCCAAGTCGACTGCGGACGAACGCCAGGCCGCGCAAGCGAAGCTGCAGACCCTGCCGCGCGACGCGAGCCCCACCCGGCAGCGCAATCGCTGTGCAATTACCGGGCGCTCGCGTGGCGTGTACAGCAAGTTCGGGCTGGCGCGCACCAAGATTCGCGAGGTCGCCGCACGCGGCGAGATTCCCGGGCTTGCCAAGGCGAGCTGGTAGGAGCCACAACGATGAGCATGACTGATCCGGTTGCCGACCTGCTGACCCGAATTCGCAATGGGCAGAGTGCGCGCAAGACCACCGTGACGATGGCGGCGTCGAAGCTGAAGACCGCCATTCTGGGTGTGCTGAAGTCCGAAGGCTTCATCGCCGATTTCTCGGTGGGCGACGAGGCGGGCAAGCCTTTGCTCACTGTCGATCTCAAGTATTTCGACGGCCGGCCGGTAATCGACCGCATTGAGCGGGTTAGCCGTCCGGGCCTGCGTATTTACCGTGGCAAGGAAGATCTGCCACGGGTACTGGGCGGTATGGGCACCGTGATCGTGTCCACTCCGAAGGGCGTAATGACCGACCGCGCGGCGCGCGCCATCGGCCAGGGCGGCGAAGTGATCTGCATCGTCGCCTGAGCGGCGCCGACAGCAAAGTAGACGGAATTTCGAATATGTCCAGAGTCGCAAAACAAGCCATCGACATACCCACCGGCGTGACCGTTACGGTTGCCTCCGGCGCGGTCACCGTCAAGGGCGCCAAGGGGACCTTGACGCTGCCGGTCAGCGCGGGCGTCTCGGTCGCTCAGGAGAACAAGCAGCTGCAGGTGAGCTACGCCGATGCCGGCGCAGCGCGCACCCGCGCGGGCGCGACCCGCGCTCATCTGGCGAACATGGTGGTGGGCGTCACCCGGGGCTACGATCGCAAGCTCGAACTCGTCGGCGTCGGCTTCCGTGCCGCGGTTACCGGCAAAGCCCTCAATCTGACCCTGGGCTTCTCGCACCCCGTGAGCTACGCGATTCCCGAGGGCATCACCGTCGAGACCCCGAGCCCGACGGAAATTCTGATCAAGGGCGCCGACCGGCAGCGCGTCGGCCAGACGGCCGCCGAAATTCGTGGTATCCGCCCGCCGGAGCCCTACAAGGGCAAGGGCGTGCGCTATTCCGACGAAGTCATTTCCCTCAAGGAAGGGAAGAAGAAGTAGCGCGAAGGAACACTGGCAATGAACATCACCAAGAAAGAGCGCCGTGCACGGCGCGCCTTGAAGACCCGCGCGAAGATTCGCGAATCGGGTACGCCGCGGCTGACGATCCACCGTACGCCGCGTCATATCTATGCGCAGTTGTTTGCGGCCGATGGCTCCCAGGTGCTGGCGGCCGCCTCGACGGTGCAAAAGGCGGTGGCCAAGGACTTGAAGTACACCGGCAACATCGAGGCGGCACGCGCGGTCGGGCGCGCCATAGCCGAGCGGGCCAAGGCCGCCGGAGTTGCCAAGGCCGCGTTTGACCGCTCGGGTTTTCAGTATCACGGCCGCGTCAAGGCGCTGGCCGAAGCCGCCCGCGAATCCGGGCTTGAATTCTAGCGCTGCGCCGGGATATAGAAACTATGGCAAGAATGGAAAAGAACCAAAGCGCCGACGACCTGCTGGAGAAGCTGGTCGCGGTCAACCGCACCGCCAAGGTGGTCAAGGGCGGCCGGCAGTTCGGCTTCACCGCCTTGACGGTGGTCGGCGACGGCGCCGGGCGGGTGGGCTTTGGGTTTGGCAAGGCACGCGAGGTGCCGGTGGCGATTTCCAAGGCAATGGCACAGGCGCGCAAGAGCCTGGTCAACGTCAGCCTGGCGAACGACACGCTGCACTACGCGGTCAAGGGCACGCACGGTGCGACGCGCATATTCATGCAACCCGCCTCCAGCGGTACCGGCGTGATCGCCGGCGGTGGCATGCGCGCGGTCCTTGAATGCGCGGGCGTCCGTAACGTGCTCGCCAAGAGCTACGGATCACGCAATCCGATCAACGTCGTGCGGGCTACGGTCAAGGCGCTGGCCAGCGTACGTTCGCCGGACGACATCGCCGCCAAGCGCGGCAAGACCCTCGAAGACATACTCGGGTGAGATCATGGCGACCGGCGCACAAGTGAAAGTGACATTGGTGAAGAGCCTGTACGGACAGCTCAAGCACATCAGCGCCTCGGTGCGCGGCCTCGGGCTGCGCCGCCGGCACCAGAGCGTGACGGTTGCCGATACCGCCGAGAATCGCGGCATGATCAACGCCGCCTGCCACATGCTCAAGGTGGAGCGTAACTAACATGCGACTGAATACCATCAAGCCGGTCGAAGGTTCACGCCGTCCGCGGCTGCGTGTCGGGCGCGGCGCTTCCGCGGGCCAGGGCAAGACCTGTGGTCGGGGCGTCAAAGGGCAGCGCGCGCGCAAGGGCGGCTATCACAAGGTCGGCTTCGAGGGCGGGCAGATGCCACTGCAGCGTCGCATGCCCAAGGTCGGGTTTCGCTCCGCCCTCAAGGCGCAGCGCGGCGAAGTGCGGCTGCACGAGCTGGCGTTGGTCGATGCCGAAGTGATCGACCTCGCGGCGCTCAAGGCGGCGCAGATCGTGTCGGTGTTCGCGATGAGCGCCAAGGTCGTGCTGTCGGGCGAGTTGAAGAAGCCTGTGCGCCTGAAGGGCATCGGCACCACCAAGGGTGCGCGTGCGGCGATCGAGGCCGCCGGCGGCAAGGTCGAGGACTGATGGCCAACGCGGCACTAACCAATCCAGCGGCGACTCTGGCCGAAGCGGGCAGGACGGGCGAGATTCGCACGCGCCTGCTGTTCCTGCTGGGCGCACTGGTTGTGTACCGCATCGGCACCTTCATTCAGGTGCCGGGCATCGATCAGGCGCAGGTATTGCGCTATTTCACCGACCAGTCGAACAGCATCCTGGGCGTCGTCAACAGCTTTAGCGGCGGTGCGCTGCAGCGCATGTCGATCTTCGCGATGGGCGTGATGCCGTATATTTCCGCCTCGATCATCATCCAGATGCTCGGCATGGTCGTGCCGACACTGATGGAATACCGCAAGGAAGGCGAGGCCGGGCGGCGCAAGACCACTCAGCTGACTCGCTACTGCACGGTCGGACTGGCGGTGTTCCAGTCGTTTGGCGCGGCCATAGCGCTGCAGAACGGCGGCATGGTGCTGAACGGCGGCCCGCAATGGCTGCTGGTGGCGACGGTGACCATGACCACGGGCACGATGTTTCTGATGTGGCTGGGCGAGCAGATCACCGAGCGCGGCGTCGGCAACGGAATCTCGATGATCATCCTGTCCGGCATCGTCGCCGGCCTCCCGGGCGCGCTCAGCCGGACATTTGAGTCGGTCAGCAACGGCGAAATGCAGCCGATGTTTGCGATCGCCCTGGTGGCCATCGTGCTGGGTGTCACCGGTTTCTGCGTATTTGTCGAGCGCGCGCAGCGTCGTATCGCGGTGCATTACGCCAAGCGCCAGGTGGGCCGGCGTTTGTATGCCGGGCAGAGCAGCCATCTGCCGTTCAAGCTCAACATGTCGGGAGTGATTCCGCCGATCTTCGCCTCGAGCCTGCTGCTGTTCCCGGCGACCATGGCGAGTTTCTTCGCCACCGGCTCGGACACGAAGATGAGCCTGGTGCTGCAGCGGATCCAGGCCTCGCTCAACTATGGTCAGCCGCTGCACCTGGTGCTGTACGCCGGTCTGATCCTGGGCTTTACCTTCTTCTACACGGCACTGGTGTTCAACGCGCGCGAGACCGCCGACAACCTCAAGAAATCCGGCGCCTTTATCCCCGGCATCCGTCCCGGCCAGCAGACCGGTGAGTACATCGACAAGGTGCTGACGCGCCTGACGTTGTGGGGCGCGGCCTACATTATGGCGGTGTGCCTGCTGCCCGAAGTGCTGGTGTCGTCGCAGGGCGTGCCGTTTCAGTTCGGGGGCACTTCGCTCCTGATCGTGGTGGTGGTGGTGATGGACTTCATGGCGCAGCTGCAGGCACACATGATGTCGCATCACTATCCGGGATTGATGAAGAAGGCCAATTTGCTCGGTACCGGCCGCAATGCTGCGGCTGCAGGTGAGAAATGAAAGTACGTCCATCAGTGAAGAAGATCTGCAAGAACTGCAAGATCGTGCGGCGGCGCGGCGTCGTTTACGTGATCTGTTCCGACGCCCGGCACAAGCAGCGGCAAGGTTAGAGGTAGCAGCATGGCACGCATAGCCGGTATCAATATTCCGATGAACAAGCACGTCGGGATCGGCCTGACGCACATCTTCGGCATCGGGCGCGCGCGCGCGCTCGAGAGCTGCGCCGCCGCGGGCGTCGATCCGGCCACCAAGGTCAAGGATCTGACCGAGGCGGAAGTGACGGCGCTGCGCGCGCAGTTGTCGCGCTACCCGCTCGAGGGCGACCTGCGGCGCGAAGTGTCGATGAACATCAAGCGGCTGATGGACCTGGGTACGTGGCGCGGCATGCGCCATCGCAAGGGTCTGCCGGTTCGCGGCCAGCGCACCCGCACCAACGCGCGCACCCGCAAGGGTCCGCGCAAGCAGGCGGTGAAGCTGAACGCCCCGCCGGGCAAGGTTTGAACGGAACGTTTTGGATTTTTTAGCAGGCACGAACTTATATGGCTGAGCAGAAGACACAGCAATCCGGGGCCGCGGCCGCCGCAGGCACACAGGCGGCGGGCGCCAAGAAGCCCAAGAAGGCGCGCAAGAACGTGCTGGATGCGATTGCGCACGTGCACGCCTCCTTTAACAACACCATCATTACGATTACCGACCGTCAGGGCAATACGCTCTCGTGGGCAACATCGGGCGGATGCGGGTTCCGTGGCTCGCGCAAGAGCACGCCGTTTGCGGCGCAGGTGGCTGCTGAAAAGGCCGGCGTCGCCGCCCAGGAGCATGGGGTGAGGAACGTCGAGGTGCGGGTCGGTGGACCCGGCCCGGGACGCGAATCGGCCGTGCGAGCATTGAACGGTTGCGGCCTGAAGATCACCAGCATCGAGGACGTCACGCCGATTCCGCATAACGGCTGCCGCCCGCCCAAGAAGCGCCGCGTCTGACGCGCACTTACCAAGGAAGGAACTCATGGCGCGATATCTCGGTCCTACCTGCAAGCTCGCTCGTCGCGAGGGCACGGATCTGTTTCTCAAGAGCGGCGCCAAGCCGCTTGAGTCCAAGTGCAAGTTTCAGGTGCCGCCGGGCGGCATCAAGAGCGAGCGCCGCCAGCGGCTGTCCGACTACGGCCTGCAGCTGCGTGAGAAGCAGAAGCTGCGCCGGATGTACGGCGTGCTGGAGCGGCAGTTCCGCGGCTATTACCAGCAGGCGGCGCGGCGCACGGGCGCCACGGGTGAGCAGCTGCTCAAGCTGCTCGAGTCGCGTCTCGACAACGTCGTCTACCGCATGGGCTTTGCGGCGACGCGGGCCGAGGCACGCCAGCTCGTCAGCCACAAGGCCATCGAGGTCAACGCCGGCATCGTCTCGATCGCGTCCTATCAGTGCCGGCCGGGCGATGTGGTGCAGGTGCGCGAGCGCGCCCGCAAGCAATTGCGTATCCAGGGTGCATTGGCCTCGGCGACCCAGGCGGGACTACCCGAGTGGGTTGAGGTAAACGACAAGGAAATGCGCGGCGTATTCAAGGCGGTTCCAGCTCGCGAGGACGTCCTTCCGGACGTCAACGAGAATCTGGTCGTCGAGTTGTATTCGAAGTAAGGGTAAGCAGCTATGCAATCGTCAGTGAGCGAGTTCCTCAAGCCCCGCGTGGTCAAGGTGCAGCCGATTGCGCCGCGACAGGCGCGGGTGGTCATCGAACCGTTCGAGCGCGGCTTTGGCCACACGCTCGGCAACGCGCTGCGGCGCGTGCTGCTCTCCTCCATGCCCGGTGCGGCGATCACCGAAGTGGAGATCGATGGTGTGCTGCACGAGTACACGAGCATCGAGGGCGTGCAGGAAGACGTCGTCGACGTGCTGCTCAATCTCAAGCTGGTGGCGCTGCGCATGCACGCGCGCAGCACCGCGGAGCTGCGCCTGCACAAGAAGGGGCCCGGCCCGGTGACTGCGGGCGATATCCAGACCGACCATGACGTCGAAGTCGTCAATCCGGAACTGGTCATCGCCAACCTCACCAAGGCCGGCGAACTCAACATGCAGATGAAGATCGAGCGCGGCCGCGGCTATCGCCCGGCAGTGCAGCGCGTGGCCTTCGAGGAACAGACCCGTCCGATCGGCCGGCTGCTGCTGGACGCCTCGTTCTCACCGGTGCGCCGCGTCACCTATTCGGTCGAAGCGGCGCGTGTCGAGCAGCGCACCGACCTCGACAAGCTGATCATCGACATCGAGACCAACGGTACCATCGAGCCCGAGGAGGCCATCCGCCGGGCCGGCGGTATCCTCAAGGACCAGCTGTCGGTGTTCGTCGACCTGCAGGGCGAGGACGAAGCCGTCGCCAAGATTACCGAAATGCAGTTCGATCCCATCCTGCTGCGCCCGGTGGACGAACTTGAACTGACGGTGCGCAGCGCCAACTGTCTGAAGGCCGAGAACATTCACTACATCGGCGATCTCGTGCAGCGCACGGAGGTTGAGCTGCTGCGCACGCCGAACCTCGGCAAGAAGTCGCTTACCGAGATCAAGGAAGTCCTGCAGAGCCACGGCCTGATGCTCGGCATGCGCCTCGACGGCTGGCCGCCAGCCGGCCTGCGCCGCGACGAAGAGAGCGGCCTGATCTGAGCTACTGACCTAAGAGAATTTCATGCGTCACAAACTTTCGGGCCGACAGCTCTCGCGTAACAGTCCGCATCGCCACGCCTTGCTGCGCAATATGGCGGGCTCGCTCCTGCGTTACGAGACCATCCATACCACGCTGCCGAAGGCCAAGGAGCTGCGCCGCGTGGTCGAGCCGCTGATCACGCTTGGCAAGAGCGATTCCGAGGCCAACCGTCGGCTGGCGTTTTCACGCCTGCGCGACGGCGAAATCGTGAGCAAGCTGTTTGCCGATCTGGGCCCGCGCTTCCGGACCCGGCCGGGCGGCTATACGCGCATACTGCGGATGGTGCCCCGTGCCGGCGACAACGCGCCGATGGCGCTGATGCAGCTGGTCGATCGGCCGGCGCCCGAGGCCGTGGCAAGTCCCGCGGGGGACGCTGCCAAGCCGACGCGCGCGGCCAAGTCGACGCCGGCCAAGCCCGCGCAAGAGAAGGCGAAAGAGGGCGCGGTGGCCAAGGCCAAGCCGGCCAAGGTCAAGGCTGCAAAGTCGTCCGCCAAGGCCGAGGCCGCGGCGGCCGCAGAGAAACCGGCGCACGGGGCCAAGAAGTCGGCCGCCAAGAAGACCGGGACTAAAACCACAAAGAAGTAATGCCGCGCAGGCGGCCCATGGAGGCGCGAAATGGGCATTGGGGCAGAGTTCAAAGAATTCGCCATGAAGGGCAGCGTCGTTGACCTGGCGGTGGGTGTCATCGTCGGCGCGGCCTTCGGCAAGATCGTCTCCTCGCTCGTCGAGAACGTCATCATGCCGCCATTGGGAATGGCGATGTCCGGCGTCAATTTCGCCGACCTCGCGGTGACCCTGGGTACCGGGCCGGACGGCAAGGCGGTCCTGCTGAAATATGGGGCATTCCTACAGTCGGTATTGGACTTCCTGATCATCGCTTTTGTGCTGTTTCTGGCCATCCGGGGCATTAATAGGCTCAAGAAGCCGCCTGCGGCTGCGGCCTCCGCCGCGCCGCCACGACAGGAAGTACTGCTGGAGGAAATCCGCAATTTGCTGGCAAAACGCTAGGACCAAGCCCTTAGGCGGCTGAATCTGAGGGTTTTATTTTTGGCGACAGATTGAATTGCGCCGCAGCTACTATAGAATCGACGACTGCGATGGGATGTCGCAAATTAAACTAGTTTGATTGTTGCTTATAACTTCTGATTATCTGGGGATTCATCGATGAATATTAAGCTCGCTCTTGGCGCTGCCGTCGCAGCGCTCGCGCTGGTCGCTTGCAGCAACCAGGAACCCGCTGCCCCGGCCGCCGCTCCGGCCGCCGATGCCGCTGCTCCTGCTGCTGCTCCGGCCGCTGACGCGGCTGCTCCGGCTGCTGACGCGGCGGCTCCGGCGGCTCCGGCTGGTGACGCGGCTGCTCCGGCTGCACCGCCGGCGAACCCGCCGAACTGATCCAATCGGATCCGGCATGAAAGCCCGCGCCGACCGTGACCCGGTCTGCGCGGGTTTTCGTGTTTCTGTGGCATGACCATCAGCGTTCGCGATATGCGCCGTTCGCGCAGCGATCGGCATTGGCTCCAGTCGGCCTATCGCGACTACCTGAATGATCTGGCACCCCTGGGCACGGGCATGTTCCCAACCCTGCCCGAATTCGGTCACCGCGAGGATGACCAGCTCACCAGCTGGTACGCGGATTCCAGCGCCCACCTGCTGACTGTGCTCAAGGACCATGAGCCGGTCGGTTTTGCGGTGGTCCGCACCGGTCCGGTGATCGCAGGCCGCGGCGCCGTCGATTTTTCCATGGCGGAGTTCTTTGTTTCACGCCCCTGGCGCCGTCGCGGCGTCGGCCAGGAAGCCGTGCGCTTGATTCTTGACCGCTTCTCCGGCCGCTGGCACATCATGGAGTACCTGCGCAACCCGCAGGCGGTCGCCTTCTGGCGCCGCGTGGTGGGCGAATACACGGCGGGCCAATACCAGGAGCGCGCCGAGAACGGCGAGATCCACCAGTACTTCCAGTCGGGGGCGCGCCGGGCGCATTGAAAGGGGCGGGCTGCCGCGGTCAATTAAGCTGCCACGGGCAGGGCGCCGCCCAGGTCACAGGTCGCTAAGGCTCCCGGCTCAGGCGCTGCGCGCCGTGCGCGTGGCACGCCGCAGGAGCGGTGCCAGGTACTGGCCCGTCACCGAATCGCGATGGGCCGCGATGGCCTCGGGGGTCCCCTCGGCGATCACGCGGCCGCCGTTCTCGCCGCCGCCCGGCCCCAGGTCAATGATCCAGTCGGCGGCCTTGATCACATCGAGGTTGTGTTCGATCACGACCATGGTATTGCCGGCGTCCACCAGCTGCTGCAGTACCCCCAGCAGCTGCGCGACGTCGTGAAAGTGCAGCCCGGTCGTGGGTTCATCGAGTATGTACAGGGTCCGACCGGCCGTGCGCTTGGCGAGCTCACGGGCCAGCTTGACGCGCTGCGCCTCACCGCCCGACAGCGTGGTGGCACTCTGACCGAGGCGCACGTACTGGAGGCCCACGTCGAGCAGCGTGCGCAGGCGGTTGGCAGCCGCCGGCACGTTGGCGAACAGGGCGGCGGCGTCCTCGACCGTGAGCTCCAGCACCTCGTGGATGTTATGGCCCCGATAGCGCACTTCCAGGGTCTCGCGGTTGTAGCGCCGACCGCGGCACACGTCGCAGGGCACGTAGACGTCGGGCAGGAAGTGCATTTCAACGCGCAAGACGCCGTCGCCCTGGCAGGCCTCACAACGCCCGCCGCGGACGTTGAAGCTGAAGCGTCCGGCGTCGTAGCCGCGGGCCCGCGCTTCCGGTACCTGGGCGTAGAGCTCGCGTATCACTGAAAACAGGCCGGTGTAGGTCGCGGGGTTCGAGCGCGGCGTGCGGCCGATCGGGTTCTGGTCGATGTCGACGACCCGCTCGAAGCGTTCCAGGCCGCTGATCTCGCGGCAGGCGGCGGCGCCGAACATGTCGCCTTCGCTCAGCCGCGCGGCGGCGTAACGGTACAGCGTGTCGTTGATCAGGGTGGACTTGCCGGACCCCGACACGCCAGTGACGCAGGTGAGCAGGCCGACCGGAATCGTCACGTCGAGGTGGCGCAGGTTGTTCCCGCTCGCATCGACGATGCCTATGCGCGCCGCGCCGCGCTTGCGCCGTTCCTGGGGCACCGGGATGAGATCCACGCCCGCCAGGTAGCGGCCGGTCAGCGACTGCGGGTTGGCGGCAATCTGCTCGGGCCGGCCCTGGGCGACCACTTCGCCGCCGTGTATGCCGGCGCCCGGGCCGAGATCGACCACGTAATCCGCGGCGCGGATCGCCTCCTCGTCGTGCTCGACCACGATGACGGTATTGCCCAGGTCGCGCAGGCGCTTGAGCGTGCCGAGGAGTCGGGCGTTGTCGCGCTGATGCAAGCCGATGGACGGCTCGTCGAGGATGTACATGACGCCGGTAAGTCCCGAGCCGACCTGGCTGGCGAGCCGGATGCGCTGCGTCTCGCCGCCCGACAGCGTGTCGGCGGCGCGATTGAGGCCGAGGTAATCGAGGCCCACGTCGGCCAGGAAACGCAGTCGTTCGCTGACCTCGCGCACGATGCGTTCTGCGACCGCCGCGCGCCAGCCGGCCAGCTCCAGGGCGCCGAAGTGCGCCACCGCCTGGCCTACCGTGAGCTGCGTGATCTCGGCGATGTTGCGGCCCTGAATGAGGACGGCGCGCGCCACCTCGTTGAGGCGCGTGCCCTTGCATTCCGGGCAGGGACGGGTGCCGCGGTAGCGACCGAGTTCCTCGCGCACCGCGCCTGAATCGCTCTCGCGCCAGCGGCGCTCGAGGTTGGGCATGATGCCCTCGAAGGCATGGTGGCGCCGCTGCGCGCTGCCGCGCGCGTCGTGGTAGCGAAACTCGATCTCGGCGCCCTCGCTCCCGTAGAGCAGGCGGGCGCGCACGTCCTCAGGCAGTTCGGCCCAGGGCGTGTCGATGTCGAACTCGTAGTGACGCGCCAGACCCTGCAGCAGCTGGAAGTAGTGCTTGTTGTGCCGGTCCCAGCCGCGTACCGCGCCGGCCGCGAGCGACAGCTGCGGCTGCGAGATGACCCGTTGCGGGTCGAAGAAATTCTGCACGCCGAGGCCGTCGCACGCCGGACAGGCGCCCGCCGGGTTGTTGAACGAGAACATGCGCGGCTCGAGGTTGGGCACCGCAAAGCCGCACTCCGGGCAGGCGTGGCGGCTGGAGAACGCCAGCGGCTGCGCCTGCGCGTCATCGCCGAACACCACCCGCGCGGTGCCGTTGCTGAGCTTCAGGGCGGTCTCAAAGGATTCGGCCAGGCGCTGCGCGATCTCGGGCCTGACGCGGAAGCGGTCCACGACGGCCTCGATGGTGTGCTTGCGGCGCGGTTGCAGGGCCGGCGCCTGGTCCAGCTCGTACACCGTGCCGTCGATGCGCACGCGCGCAAAGCCCTGGCCGGCGAGTTCGCCGATCAGCTGCGCGTGTTCGCCTTTGCGATCGCTGACCAGGGGGGCCAGCAGCAGAGCCGACTGTTCCGGGGCGGCCTGGAGGACCTGATCGACCATCTGCCCGACGCTCTGCGCGGCCAGGTCGATGCCGTGTGTCGGGCAGCGCGGCAGGCCCGCCCGCGCATACAGCAGGCGCAGGTAATCGTAGATTTCCGTGACCGTGCCCACGGTCGAGCGCGGATTGTGGGAACCGGCCTTCTGCTCGATGGCAATGGCCGGCGACAGGCCCTCGATGCTGTCGACGTCCGGCTTGTCCATCATGGACAGGAACTGGCGGGCGTAGGCCGACAGCGACTCCACGTAGCGGCGCTGGCCCTCGGCATAGAGGGTGTCGAAGGCCAGGGACGACTTGCCGGACCCGGACAGGCCCGTCAGCACGATCAGCTGCTCCCGGGGCAGATCCAGGTCGATGTTCTTCAGGTTGTGGGTGCGTGCGCCACGCACGCGGATGGTCTTCATGGGCTCAGCATTTCGAGTCGTCGTGAGGAGGCATAGAACGGCGGCCATTCTACACCCCCTCCGGCCGGTCCCCGCCCCGGGGGCGCCCACCCCCGGCAGATCCCCGCCCATAAGCGGTTCTGGTGCGTTACAGCGCACTCCGGACCCGGCTACGGGCCTGTTTGGACCGCAACACGCCGGAAACAGGCTCCGCCCGGGGCGGCCCCGGCGACTACAATAGGGCCCCTGGACATCGGGCTGTTTGCAAGAGGGGTCGGCCATGGCGCGCGGAGTCAACAAAGTCATACTCATAGGCAATCTGGGTGCGGACCCGGAGACGCGCTCCATGCCCTCCGGCATGACCGTCGCCAACATACGCATTGCCACCAGCGAGAACTGGAAGGACAAGCAGTCCGGCGAGCAGAAGGAGCGAACCGAGTGGCACCACGTGGCGCTGTTCGGGCGCCTGGGCGAGATCGCCGGCGAATACCTGCGCAAGGGCTCGCAGGTCTACATCGAGGGCTCGCTGCGGACCCGCAAGTGGCAGGACAAGGAGGGCCGCGACCGCTACACCACCGAGATCATCGCCAACGACATGCAGATGATCGGCGGACGTGGCGGCGGGGCCGGCGGCGGCGGCGGCGGCGGGAGCAGCGGCAGTTACGAACCGCGCGAACGGGCTCCGGCGGGCGAGCCTGCACCGGCCGGGGCCAGCGCCGAGGGCTTCGATGACGACATTCCGTTTTGATGCATGAGCGGGCTCTACTACATCAAGACGTTCGGCTGCCAGATGAACGAGTACGACTCCGCGCGCATGGCGGATGTGCTGCGCGCGAGCGCGGGCCTGACACCCACGGACGATCCGGCCCGCGCCGACCTGCTGCTGATGAACACCTGTTCGGTGCGCGAGAAGGCGCAGGAGAAGGTCTATTCGCTGCTGGGCGAGTGGCGTGCGCACAAGCAGCGGCGACCGCAGGTCATCATCGGCGTCGGCGGCTGCGTCGCCAGCCAGGAGGGCGAGGCCATCGCCGCGCGCGCACCGTTTGTCGATCTGGTCTTCGGGCCCCAGACCATTCACCGCCTGCCCGAGATGCTGAGCGAACGCCGCCGGCGCGGCCGTCCGGTTGTCGATGTCAGCTTCCCGGAGATCGAGAAGTTCGACCGGCTGCCGGCGCCGCGCGCCGAGGGGGCGCGCGCCTACCTTTCGATCATGGAGGGCTGCAGCAAGTACTGCAGCTTCTGTGTCGTGCCCTACACGCGCGGCGACGAGATGAGCCGGCCGTTCACGCAGGTGCTCGCCGAGGCGCGCGCGTTGGCGGCGCAGGGCGTCGGTGAGATCACGCTGCTGGGCCAGAACGTCAACGCCTACGCCGGCGCCCTGGACGGAGGCGGCACCGGCGATCTGGCCGCGCTGATCCATCACGTCGCGCGGCTTGCCGGCATCGAGCGCATCCGCTTCACCACCTCGCACCCGCTCGAGTTTACCGATAGCCTGATCGAGGCCTACGCCCACGTGCCGCAGCTCGCCAACCACCTGCACCTGCCGGTGCAAAGCGGCTCTGACCGCATCCTGGCGCTGATGAAGCGCGGCTACACCACGCTGGAATACAAGGACCGGTTGCGGCGCCTGCGGGCCGTGCGCCCGGACATCGCGGTGTCCACCGACATCATCGTCGGCTTTCCGGGCGAGACCGAGCACGACTTCCAGGCGACGCTGCGGCTGGTCGCCGAAGCCCGGCTCGACCAGTCCTTTTGCTTCATCTACAGCGCCCGCCCAGGCACGCCCGCGGCGGCACTGCCCGACGAGGTCAGCCTCGAGATCAAGCAGCAGCGCCTGGCGCGCGTGCAGGCGCAGCTTGACGCGCAGAGCCTGCAGATCAGCCGCACCCTGGTGGGCAGCGTCCAGCGGGTGCTGGTCGAGCGCCACGCCAAGAAGGACTCCAGCGAGCTGGCCGGGCGCACCGAGTGCAACCGCTGGGTCAATTTCAGCGGCCCGGCGAGCCTGCTGCAGCGCTTCGTGGACGTGTGCGTCACCGAGGCCAGGCCGCATTCGCTCCGTGGGCGCCTGCACGCGCCGGGCGCGACACTCCCGGAAGAAATTGCCGCAGCGAGGGCCTGAACCTGCCTCCATCCACCGTGGCCATCGCCCGCGAATTTGAGCTGGAACCCGCCGACAACGCCCGGCTGGCGAGTTTGTGCGGTCCGCTGGACGCGAACCTCAGGCTGATCGAAGCGCGCCTGGAAGTGCAGATCCGGCGTCGCGGCCACGGCTTTCGCGTGCAGGGTCTACGGGCCGAAGCGGCCGAGCGGGCGCTGCGCGAGCTGCACGGCCAGGCCCTCACGGGGGAAGTCAGCCCGGAACAGGTGCACCTGTGCATCGTGGAACAGGACCTGCCACGCGCCGTCGAGCGCCCGGAGGGCGAGGCCTCGAGCCTCGATGTTCCCGTGGTGCGCACCCCGCGCGGACTGATTCGCGCGCGCGGCGCCCATCAGCAGGCGTACCTCGCGAGCATCCGCGCGCGCGACCTGACTTTCGGCATCGGCCCGGCCGGCACCGGCAAGACCTACCTGGCCGTGGCCTGCGCCGTGGAAGCCCTGACCGCAGAGCGCGTGCGCCGTCTGGTGCTGGTGCGCCCGGCGGTCGAAGCCGGCGAGCGTCTCGGGTTCCTGCCCGGCGACCTGGCGCAGAAGGTCGACCCCTACCTGCGACCCATCTACGACGCACTGTACGAGATGCTCGGCTTTGACCAGGTCGCCCGGCTCATCGAGCGGGCGGTCATCGAGGTTGCGCCGCTCGCCTTCATGCGCGGCCGCTCGCTCAACGATTCCTTCATCATTCTCGACGAAGCGCAGAACACCACGGTCGAGCAGATGAAGATGTTCCTGACCCGCATCGGATTTGGTTCGCGCGCCGTGGTCACGGGCGATGTCACGCAGACCGACCTGCCGGCCGGCCGGACTTCGGGACTGCGACACGCGCTGCAGGTGCTGCGCGAGGTCAGGGGAGTGGCCTTCAGTCATTTCGACGCGGCCGACGTGGTGCGCCACCCGCTGGTACAGCGCATCGTGCAGGCCTACGAGGCGCACACGCCTTCACCCCGCGGTGAGTCCCGTGAGCCGCGCGGTTAGCCTGCGGCGCGGCCGGGCAGGCGCGGCCGCCGCTCCCACCGGGCTCACCGTCCACGTGCGCCGCGCCACCCGCCGCGGCTGGGTGCCGGGTACCGCCGCCCTGAGGCGCTGGGCCGGCCTCGCGCTGGGCCGGCGGGCGCGCGGCCGCGAGCTCTCCGTGCTGGTGGTGGGCTCGGCGCGCAGCCGCAGCCTGAACCGCCGCTACCGGCACCGAAACTACCCCACCAACGTGCTGTCGTTTGCACCCGCCGCCCCCGGGCCGCTGCTCGGGGACCTGGTCATTTGTCCCGAGGTCCTGCAGCGCGAGGCGCGCGCCCAGGGCAAGGCGGTGCGCGCGCACTGGACGCACCTGGTCATCCACGGCGCGCTGCACCTGATCGGCTACGATCACGCGCGGGCGGTGGACGCGCGACGCATGGAGCGTCGGGAAGTGCGGCTCCTGCGTGCACTGGGCGTGCCCAATCCCTACCGGAGCCCCTAGCGCATGGCGAAGGCAAAAACCAAGAACAAGGGCGCCTCAGGGGGCTGGCGCGGCCGCCTGACACGCACCCTGGCCGGCGGCCTGCGGGAGCGCGCCCAGCTGCTGGAACTGCTGCGCGAGGCGGCCAAGCGCGGCCTGCTCGACGGCGACGCCATGGCGATGGTGGAAGGGGCGCTCACCATGGCCGAGCTGCAGGCCCGTGACCTGATGGTGGCGCGCGCCGACATGGTGTGCCTACGGCGCGAGGATCCGCTGGCGCGGATATTGCCCGCGGTGGTGGAGTCGGGCCACTCACGGTTTCCGGTCGTGGACGGCGATCGCGACGACGTGGTCGGCATCCTGCTGGCCAAGGACCTGCTGCGCGCCGCCAGCGCGGCGAGTTCCGCGAAGTTCGACATGCGCGAGTTCCTGAGGCCGGCGGTGTTCGTGCCCGAGGCCAAGCGGCTCGACGCCCTGCTCAAGGAATTCCGCGGCAACCGCAACCACATGGCGATCGTGGTGGACGAGTACGGGGGCGTCGCCGGCCTGATCACCATCGAAGACGTGATCGAGCAGATCATCGGCGAGATCGACGACGAGTTCGACGTGGAGGATGACCAGAACATACGCGCCGAGGGCGAGCAGCAGTTCGTGGTGCGCGGCGCCACCCGCATCGCGGAGTTCAACGAGCACTTTGCCAGTGCCTTCGACGACGCGGAGTTCGACACCGTCGCCGGCCTGGTCATGCGCCAGCTGGGGCGCGTGCCGCGGCGCGGTGAGACGGTGAGCATTGGCGCGTTCGAATTTCGCGTGCTGCGCACCGACCGGCGCCGCATCGACAGCCTGCGCGTCACCGTCCCGCGCCCCGTGCAGTCGAAGCCGTGAGTGTCTGGACGCGCGGCATGCGCGCGCTGCCCTATGGGCCGTTGGCGCTGGCGCTGCTGGCCGGTGCGCTGCTGCCGCTGGCCTTCGCGCCGTTCAACGGCTGGCCGCTCGCGATCCTGTGTCCGGCGGTGCTGATGCGGCTGTGGGCCGGGGCGGGCGCACAGCGCGCGGCCCTGCTCGGATTCGCCTTCGGCGCCGGCACCTTCGGCGCCGGCACCTGGTGGCTGTACATCTCGATCCGCGGCTTTGGCGGCGCGCCGATCTGGCTGGCCCTGGCCCTGATCCTGCTGCTGGTCCTGCTCATGGCCGGCTATTACGCGTTGCTCGGCTGGCTGGCGGTGAAGCTGCTCCCGTCGCAGGGCGCCTGGCGCTGGGGCGTCGGGCTGCCGGCGCTGTGGCTGCTGTGCGAGTGGTGCCGGGGTTGGTTTCTATCCGGTTTCCCGTGGTTTTCGCTGGGCTATTCGCAGACCGACACCTGGCTGGCGGCCTACGCGCCGGTGCTCGGTGTGTACGGGCTGTCCGCGCTGCTGCTGGTGCAGGCCGGGGCGGTGGCCGGCGCGATGCAGCGCCGTGCTCGACCGCCATGGGCCGCACTGGCGGTTATCGCCCTGATATGGGCCGGCGGCTGGGCCCTGGGGCGTGTGAACTGGACGCGGCCCACCGGGGCGCCGGTGACGGTCGCGATCTTGCAGGGCGCGATTCCCGAGGACGAAAAGTGGCAAGCGGTAAACCTTGAGCGCATCAAGGAACTGTATCGCCAGCTCAACGATCAGGCGCTCGGCGCCCGCCTCATCGTCTGGCCGGAAGCCGCGATTCCCGAGTTGGCGAACACGATCGCGCGCTACCTGGCGGAAATCCGCGGCCGTGCGCGCAGTCGCGACGGGGACGTCGTCATGGGCGTGGTGCGCCTGGGTGACGACGGCGTCAATTACTACAACTCCATCATCGCGCTCACCGACGGAGTAGCGTTTTACGACAAGCGGCACCTGGTCATGTTCGCCGAGACCTTCCCGGTGCCGGCGTTTGTGCGCAGCTGGCTGCGCCTGCTCAATCTTCCATATTCCGATTTTGCGCCCGGCTCCGACCACCAGGCGCCGCTGGCGGCCGCCGGCCTGCGCCTGGCCCCTTCCATCTGCTACGAGGACGCCTTCGGCAGTGCGCAGCTGGATTTGGTCCGGCGCTCCGACCTGCTGGTCAACGTCACCAACGACGCCTGGTTCGGGCGCTCGCCGGCGCGCTACCAGCACCTGCAGATCAGTCGCATGCGGGCGATCGAGGCGGGCCGCTACCTGCTGCGCGCCGGCAATGACGGCGTTTCGGCCATCATCGGCCCGCGCGGGGAGCTGGTGGCGGTCGCGCCCGAGTACCGGAGCGCGGTGCTGCGCGGAACCGTCGTGGCCCGCAGCGGTCTATCCCCGTATACCCGGCTCGGCAACTGGGCGGTGGTGTGCCTGGCGCTGGGCGCGCTCGCCGCGGCGTGGTACCGCCGAGGCCGCGCCCATCACGGTTAAGTCTTACAATTGGAGCTGGAGCAATTTAGATATGGCAAACGAGTCAATCGCCCCCCGTACAGTGGGGCTGGTGCTGATCGCTGCGTTCCTGTCCGCCTGCACGCCGCAGGCCTCGACCGCGGCACCCGCGGCGGCACCCGCCGCGGCCCCCCCGGCCGCCAACAGCGTGCCGGCCGCGCCCCTGGTCCGCGGGCTGCCCGACTTTTCGACGCTGGTCGAACAGGTGGGCCCGGCGGTGGTCAACGTGACCGTCGTGGAGAAGCGCCAGCGCAATCCGCTGGCGGGAGGGGGCAATCCGTTTTCGGATAACGACCCGTTCAGCGACTTCTTCCGCCAGTTCCAGAATCAGCAGCCGCGCGACCTGCCGCCCGAGGAGGGCGTGGGCTCGGGATTCATCGTCAGTTCCGACGGCTACATCCTCACCAATACCCACGTGGTCGACAATGCCACGCGCGTGACCGTGCGGCTGACCGACCGGCGCGAGTTCACGGCCAAGGTGATCGGGAGCGATGACAAGTCGGACGTGGCGCTGCTCAAGATCGAAGCCAAGAATCTGCCGACCGTACGCATCGGCGATCCCAGCAAGCTGCGCCCGGGCGAGTGGGTGGTGGCGATCGGCTCACCGTTCAACTTCCAGAACAGCGTGACCGCGGGCATCGTCAGCGCGCTCGGCCGCGAGGTGCGCGGCGGCTCGGCCTACAACTACGTGAATTTCATCCAGACCGACGTGGCGGTCAACCCCGGCAACTCGGGCGGACCGCTGTTCAACATGAACGGCGAAGTGGTCGGCATCAACTCCCAGATCTACAGCAATACCGGCAGCTACGCCGGCCTGTCCTTCGCGATCCCGATCGACATCGCCAACAACGTGCGCGGCCAGCTCATCGCCACGGGCCACGTGACGCGCGGGCGCATAGGCGTGAGCATCCAGCAGGTCACCGCGGCGCTGGCCGAGAGCTTCGGGCTCGATCGCCCGCGGGGCGCGGCCGTCAGTTCCGTCGACCCGGGCGGGCCGGCGGACAAGGCCGGGCTGAAGCCGGAGGACATCATCCTCAGCGTCAACGGGCACAAGATCGAACAGTCTTCGGAGCTGCCGGCACTGATTGCGGGGATCCGGCCGGGGAGCGTCGCCGACCTGGAAGTCTGGCGCGGCCAGGGCGTCAAGCACATCAACGTCACGGTCGAGGAGCTCAAGGACAAGGGCAGCATGACGCGGGGTACCCCAGGCAGCAAGGAGAGCGACAAGCTTGATGCGCTTGGCCTGAGCGTGCGGGAGCTGAGCGCGGCCGAGAAGTCCCAGCTCCACACCACCGGCAGTGTCGTCATCACCGACACCGACGGTCCGTCCGCCGAGGCGGGCCTGCGGAGCGGTGAGGTCATCCTGGGTGCGAACCGGACGCGGGTCAATTCGGTCACCGAACTGCGCAATGCCGTGCGCGCGGCCGGGCGCTCCATCACCCTGCTGGTGCAAAGCTACGATCCTTCGCAGGGCGTGAGCCAGCAGCGGATCGTGACCGTGCAACTCGACTAAACAGCGGTTGGCCGGCTGCCCCGTCCGCAGGGGCAGCCGGCCGCTTCGTGTATCCTAGGGCGGATCCACCGTTGCCCGGCACTCGCGACCGCCCGCCCATGCAAGAACGATACGAACCGGCCGCCGTCGAGCGCGCCGCCCAGGACTATTGGAACACTCAGGCCAGCTTCGTGGCGCGTGAGGAATCCGGGCGTCGCAAGTTCTACTGCCTGTCGATGTTTCCCTACCCGTCGGGCCGCCTGCACATGGGCCACGTGCGAAATTACGCGATCGGCGATGCGCTGGCCCGTTACATGCGCATGCAGGGCATGAACGTGCTGCAGCCGATGGGCTGGGACGCCTTCGGCCTGCCGGCCGAGAACGCGGCCATCGCCAACGGCGTGCCGCCCGCGCGCTGGACGCGCGAGAACATCGCCTACATGAAGCAGCAGTTGCAGGCCCTGGGGTTCGGCCTCGACTGGAGCCGCGAACTGGCCACCTGCGATCCGGACTACTACCGCTGGAACCAGTGGCTGTTCCTGCGCATGCGCGAGCGCGGCATTGCCTACAAGAAGACCGGCGTCGTCAACTGGGATCCGGTCGATAAGACCGTGCTCGCCAACGAGCAGGTCATCGACGGGCACGGCTGGCGGACTGGCGCGCTGATCGAAAAGCGCGAGATTCCGATGTACTACCTGCGCATCACCGAGTACGCGGAGGAATTGCTCGAGGCCCTGGCGGGGCTCACGGAATGGCCCGAGCGCGTGCGCACCATGCAGGCGAACTGGATCGGCCGGAGCGAAGGGTGCGACGTGACCTTTCCCTACGCCGAGGACACGCTCGCCGCCCTCGGGCACGGCGCCCCCGGCGGTCGCGAGGGCCTGAAGGTCTACACCACGCGCGTGGACACGCTCTTTGGCGTGACCTTCATGGCGATCTCGGCCGAGCATCCGCTGGCCGCCGCCGCCGCGGCCCGCGATCCGGCGCTGGCCGCATTCGTCGACGAGTGCCGGCGCGGCAGCACCATGGAAGCCGACGTCGCCACGGCGGAAAAGCGCGGGCGCGACACCGGGCTGCACGTGCGCCATCCGCTGACCGGCGAGCCCGTCGCCATCTGGGTCGCGAACTACGTGCTGATGAGCTACGGCGAGGGCGCGGTCATGGGCGTGCCGGCCCACGATGATCGCGACTTTGAATTTGCCCGGCGCCACGGGATCGAGATGCGCCTGGTGGTGGCGCCTGCGGGCGCGGCCGAGGTCCGCCTGGGCGCCGAATGGGCGCCGGAGCTGGCCGCGGCCGGCGTCACGGTAAATTCCGCGGAGTTCTCGGGCCTCACGTCCGCGGCCGCGACCGCGGCCATCGGTGCCGCTCTCGAACAGCGGGGGCTGGGCGCGCAAGCGCGTGCAGTGGCGGCTGCGGGACTGGGGTATATCGCGCCAGCGCTACTGGGGCTGCCCGATACCGCTGATCCATTGCGAGCGCTGCGGCGAGGTCCCGGTGCCCGACGCCGACCTGCCCGTGCGCCTGCCGGAAGATCTGCTGCCCGACGGCTCGGGCAATCCGCTGGCCAAGTGCGAGGCTTTCGTGCGCTGTGCCTGTCCACGCTGCGGGCAGGACGCGCGCCGCGAGACCGACACCATGGACACGTTCGTCGACTCCTCCTGGTATTTCCTGCGCTTTGCCAGCGCGGGTCAGGCGAGCGCACCGGTCGATGCGCGCGCGCAGTACTGGCTGCCGGTCGATCAGTATATCGGCGGAATCGAGCACGCCATCCTGCACCTGCTGTATTCGCGCTTCTGGACCCGCGTCATGCGCGATATGGGCCTGGTGGCCCTGGCCGAGCCGTTCAGCAAGCTGCTGACCCAGGGGATGGTGCTCAACCAGATCTATTACCGGCAGCCGACGGCGGGCCGGCGCGTGTATTTCAACCCGGCGGAAGTGCTGGTGCAGCACGACGCGGCCGGCAAGCGCACCGGCGCGACCCTGCAAAGCGACGGCCGGCCGGTGGAGTACGCCGGGCTCGGGACCATGTCCAAGTCCAAGAACAACGGCGTTGACCCGCAGACCCTGGTGGAAAAATACGGCGCGGACACCGCGCGGCTGTTTATGCTGTTCGCCTCGCCCCCCGAGCAGACGCTCGAGTGGTCCGACGAGGGCGCCCAGGGCCAGTACCGGTTCCTGCGGCGCCTGTGGAAGGCGGTCTACGACCACAGCGCCGCCGGCCCGCTGCCGCAGCGGCGGCCGTGGGGCGCGCTGCAGGGCGCGGCCGCGGACATGCGGCGCCTGACGCATCAGACCCTGGTGCGCGTAGGCGATGACATCGGGCGGCGACGCGTGTTCAACACCGCAATCGCCGCGGTCATGGAACTGCTCAACGCGGTGGCGCGCTACGAGGAGCCGGGCGACACCGCGCGCGCGATCCGTCACGAGGCGCTCGAGACCGCCGTCATCTGCCTCTCGCCCATGGTGCCGCACGTCTGCCATGTGCTGTGGGCGTCGCTCGGCCACGAACGCGCGCTCATCGATGAGCCCTGGCCGCAGCCCGACCCGCAGGCGCTGGTGCAGGAGACGGTCGAGCTGGTGGTCCAGGTCAACGGCAAGCTGCGCGGTCGCGTCCGGGTGGCGGCCGGCGCGGACGCCAGCAGCGCGCGCGCCGCCGCGCTCGGCGACGCCGCGGTGCGCCGCTTCGTCGGCGAGACGGCGCCGCGGCGCGTGATCTACGTGCCCGGCAAGCTCGTCAACATCGTGGTCTGATGCGCGCGCCGCTCCCAAGGGCCCGCCTGCCGCTGCTGGCGCTGGCGCCGCTGGCGTGGCTGGCCGCCTGCGGTTTTCACCTGCAGGGGCGGGTCACCCTGCCGCACGCGCTCGCCGTGACCAACCTCGAGGCCGGCGACCGGCAATCCGATTTCTACAGCTCGCTGCGCGCGTCCCTCGAGGCCGCCGGCTCGCAGCTCGACACCGGCACGACCGATGCGGCGACCGTGCGCATCCTCGAGGATGCCAGTGCGGAGCGCGTGCTGACGGTGTCGGCGCGCAACACCCCGACGGCCTACGTGCTCAGCTACCGCGTCAAGGTGGCGGTGGAGTACCAGGGACGCGAACTGCTCCCGCCCGAGGAACACACGCTGAGCCGCGAGTACAGTTTCGACGAAACCCAGCTGCTCGCCAAGCAGCGCGAGAGCGACATCCTCCGGCAGGCTCTGGCCGACGACCTGGCGGCGCTCATCATGCACCGGCTGGCGGCGCTGTAGTGCCATGCTGCGCCTGGGCGAGGCGGACCGGAGCGCGCTGTCGGGACTGCTGGCGAGGTTCGGGCTCGATCTGCGCCTGAGCGAGCCGGGCGCGGACATTCCGGGCTCCTACTGGGGCGAGAGCGAAGCGGGCCTGCGGGGCGGCACGCTGCTGGCGCGCCTCGACACGCCGCTCCATTCCATCTTCCACGAGGCCGCGCATTTCATCTGCATGAGTCCGGAGCGCCGCGTGGGACTCGACCGCGACGCCGGTGGCGACGACGCGGAGGAGAACGCCGTGTGCTATCTGCAGGTGCTGCTGGCCGAGCAGATCCGCGGCTGCGACCGGGCCAGCGCCTGGCGCGACATGGACGAATGGGGCTACAGCTTCAGGCTCGGCAATGCGCGCGCCTGGTTCGAGCAGGATGCCGACGACGCCCGCGCCTGGCTGCAGACCGCGGGCATCATCGACGCGGCGGCTCGGCTTACCGGGCGGCTGCGCGCCGCCTAGCGCGCGGGCGGCCCGCGAAGCGGTCGGTGGCGGCCACCAGCGCGCGCGCGTTGCCCGCCTCGAACGCGGAGTGGCCGGCGTCGACGGAAATCTGCAAATCGGCTTCCGGCCAGGCGCGATGCAGGGCCCAGGCGCTGCGCATCGGGCAAACCACGTCGTAGCGTCCCTGCACGATGACCGCGGGTATGTGCCGGATCTTGCGCACCCCGCGCAGCAACTGGTCCTCGCGCTGCATGAAGCCGCGATGCACGAAGTAGTGGCACTCGATCCGGGCGAAGGCCGCGGCAATCTCCGGTTTGGAGAATTGCGCGAGGTCGTGTTCCTTGGCCGCTAAGGTAACTGGTCGCGCCCTCCCATATCGACCAGGCGTACGCGGCGCGCGCCCGCACCTTGGCGTTGCTGGAGGTGAGACGGCGATAGTAGGCGCGCATCATCTCGCCCCGTTCGCGCGGGGGAATCAGCGCGACATATTTCTCCCACAGGTCGGGGAACAGCGCGGCCGCGCCCAGCTCGTCCTGGTAGAACCAGTCGAGCTCCGAGCGTCGCAGCAGGAAGATCCCGCGCAGCACGAGCTCCGTGACGCGCCGCGGGTGACTCTGCGCGTAGGCCAGCGCCAGCGTCGATCCCCACGAGCCGCCGAACACCTGCCAGCGGCGGATCTGCAAATGCTCGCGCAGCCGCTCGATATCGGCGACCAGGTCCCAGGTGGTGTTCTCGACCAAAGAGGCGTGCCGGGCGGCTCTTGCCGCAGCCGCGCTGATCGAACAGCACGATGCGGTAGCGGCGCGGGTTGAAAAAGCGCCGCATCGCCGGGCTGGTGCCGCCGCCGGGACCGCCGTGCAGGAAGACCACCGGCTTGCCGCGCGGATTGCCGCTCTCCTCAAAATACAGGTTGTGGAGCGCCGACACCTGCAGTCGCCCGCGCCGGTAGGGCTGGATGGGCGGGTAAAGCGCGCCGGCCGTCGTCATGCTTGCACCATCGCCCCGAGCGGGCGTCCGCCGAGCAGGTGCACGTGCAGGTGATAGACCTCCTGGCCGCCGTGCGCGTTGCAGTTGATGATCAGACGGTAACCGTCCTTCGCGATTCCTTCGCGCCGCGCCAGGTCGCGCGCCACCGTGTACATGTGGCCGATCAGCGCTTCGTCCGCGTCGGCGATGTCGTTGGCGGTCGGGATCGGCTTGTTGGGCACGATGAGAATGTGGACCGGGGCGCGCGGATGGATGTCGCGGAAGGCGATGACGCGCTCGTCGCGGTAGACGACGTCGGCGGGCAGTTCGCCGGAAATGATGCGCTCAAACAGGGTGGGCATGGATGCAGCGTAGACGCTCGGCGGGGCCTGCGGCAAGTCGCGCGTCGGGGCCGGATTCAGTTAATCTGCGCCACGCAAGGAGCGCTCCTGAAACTCACCGTCGACAATCTCCCCCGGCAGCTCGCTGACCGTCTGCTGCCCGTCTATCTGGTGTCCGGCGACGAGCCGCTGCTGGCGGGCGAGGCGCTGCACGCGATTCGCGCCCGCGCCCTGGAGCTGGGGTTCGAGGAGCGCGAGCAGGTCCATATCGAGCGGAGCGCCGCGGTGTGGGAGCACGCGCTGTCCGTCAGCCACAGCCGCTCGCTGTTTGCGAGCCGGCGCATCCTTGAGATACGCATGCCCGGCGGCAAGCCGGGCTTGGGTGCCGCGACGCTGCTCAAGCTCATCGCCGCGGCGGGCGAGGAACTGCTGCTGCTGATCGTGACCGGCAGGCTGGACCGCGAGACCCAGGGCGCCGCCTGGGTGCGCGCGGTGCAGGAGCGCGGGGCGTGGCTGCCGCTGTGGCCGCCCGACGGCGCGCAGTTTCCCCAGTGGCTGGAACGGCGCCTGCGCGCCGCCGGCCTGGAAGTGTCCGGCGAGGCCGTGGCGCTGCTGGCCGAGGCCACCGAGGGCAACCTGCTGGCCGCTCAGCAGGAGATTGAAAAGCTCCGGCTGCGTTTCGGGTCCGGCGTGCGCCTGGGCGCCCAGGAACTGAACGACGCCTTCGGCGACAGCGCCCGATTCCAGGTGATGCAGCTTACCGGGGCGATCGCTGCCGCGGAGGCGGCGCGCGCGCTGCGGATCCTCGCCGGCCTGCGCGCCGAAGGCGACGAGCCGGTGCGCGTGCTGTGGTGGCTGGTGCGCGCGTTGCGCGCCCAGGCCGAAGGTCCGCGCCGCCTCCCCATCGCACGCCTGGTGGCGCGTGCGGCCCGCGTGGACCGCGTGGCCAAGGGCCAGGCCCACGGCGACGCCTGGGACGAGCTGGCATTGCTGGTCGTGGAGATGTGCGGCAGGCGTACACTGCCCTTGCCGCGATTTGCGGGGGTGTGGGAGCGCGCACGCGCATGAGTGAACCGATCGGCCTGTTCGGGGGCACGTTCGATCCGATCCATTACGGGCACCTGCGCACCGCCTTCGAGCTCTGGCAGGCGCTGCGGCTCGCGCAGGTGCGGTTTCTGCCCACCGGCGATCCGCCGCACCGCGAGCCGACGCAGGCGCCCCCGGAGCTGCGCCTGCGGATGGTGCGCGCGGCCATCGCGGACGAGAGCGCCTTCGTGGTCGATGATCGGGAGATGCGCCGGAGCGGTGTTTCCTACTCGGTGGACACCCTGCTCGACCTGCGGGGCGAGTTCCCGGACCGTTCGCTGTGCCTGCTGCTGGGCATGGATGCGTTCCTCGGGATGCCCAACTGGCACCGCTGGCGGGAAATATTCGACCTGGCGCACGTGGTCGTCGCCCACCGGCCGGGATGGAAGGCGCCCATCACCGGGCCGCTCGGTGAGGTCATGGTCGATCGCGGCACCGGGAGCGTGCGCGACCTGCACCAGAGCAAGGCCGGGCGCGTCTACGTCCTGGCCGTCACGCAGCTGGAGATCTCATCGACCGACCTGCGCCAGCTCATCTACGCCAACCGCGACCTGCGCTACTTGGTGCCCGACGCGGTCCGCGAGCTGATCGTCTCGACCGGGTGCTATGCTCAGCAATAGAGGTGATCCAACACGCATGACCACAACCCGCCGCAGCCCGCGTCCGCGCCGGCTCCATCCCGACCCAGGCAGCGCTCCGGGTCGGCGTACGCCCAACCCAGCGCCCCGATCCAAATCCCCCGCCGCCTCCCACTCCGCACCGGCCGCGCGTCCCGCCAAGACCCCCCGGAGCCGCGAACTGATCGCGCTGGAGAAGCTGGTGCTCAAGGCGCTGGAAGACCTCAAGGCGGTCAACATCAAGGTCCTGGACGTACGCGGCCTCACCGACGTGGCCGACACCATGATCGTGGCCTCGGGCACCTCGGACCGGCACGTGCGTGCCATTGCCGAGAACGTCGTGGTGCAGTCCAAGGCCGCGGGCCGGCGGCCGATGGGCACCGAGGGCGAGCCGGACGGTGAATGGGTGCTGGTCGACCTGCAGGACGTGCTGGTGCACGTGATGTTGCCGCGGGTGCGGGAGTTCTACGCGCTGGAGCAGCTGTGGGAAGCGCCGCAGGCGCAGCGGCGGCGCAGCGCGGCCGCGACGCCGCGGCGCTAGGCACCGCCCAAGGTCCCCGGGTCCAGCCGACATGCGTCTGCGCGTGATTGCGGTGGGCACGCGGATGAGCGCCTGGGTGGAGGCCGCCTGGAACGACTACGCGCGCCGCCTGCGCGGGGCCGATGCGCTCGAGCTGGTGGAAATTCCCGTATCCCGGCGCCACGGCGCAGGCGACTCGCCGCGCGCCGTCCGGCTGGAGGCCGAGCGCATACTCGCCCTGCTCGAGCCGCGGGAGTACGCGGTGGCGCTCGATGAGCGCGGCCGCGCATTTACGACGCTGCAACTGAGCGCCTGGCTGGCCGAGCGCCGCACCGAGGGCAGGCCGCTGAGCTTCATCATCGGCGGTCCCGACGGCCTGGATGCGAGCGTCGGCACGCGCGCGCAGCTGCGCTGGTCGCTCTCGGCGCTCACCTTCCCGCACGCGCTGGCGCGCGTGCTGGTGGCCGAGCAACTCTATCGTGCCTCGACGGTGCTGGCCGGGCACCCGTACCATCGCGGGTAGCCATGAGCGCCCTGGATGAGCCCCCCGCCCGACCGCAGGAAACCCCGCCCGTGCTGGTGCTGGCGTCGGCCTCGCCGCGGCGGCGCGCACTGCTGTGGCAGATCGGCGTCGCGCACCGGATCGCGATCGCCGACCTCGACGAGACACCGCGCGCCGGGGAGTCGGCGGCCGAGTGCGTGCAGCGCCTGGCCCTGGCCAAGGCGGAGCAGGTCGGGCCGGCCGGACTGCCGGTGCTGGGCGCCGACACGGCCGTGGTGCTCGGGGACGAGCTGTTGGGCAAACCCCGCGACCGCGACAGCGCGATTGCCATGCTGAGGCGGCTCTCCGGCCGGAGCCATCGCGTGCTCACCGCCGTGGCGCTGGTCGACGGGCGTGGCCGCCAGCTGCGCCTGAGCGACAGCGAGGTCGAGTTCCGCACGCTGTCGGCCGCGGAATGCGCGCGCTACTGGGACAGCGGCGAGCCGCGCGACAAGGCCGGCGCCTACGCCATCCAGGGCCTCGGCGCGGTGTTCGTCCGCCGCCTGCGTGGGCAGCTACTCGGGGGTCATGGGCCTGCCGCTGTACGAGACGGCGGAACTGCTCGACGCCGCCGGCGTGCCGCGCTGGCAATATCGGGCGCCACCGGCGGGCGCGGCGGTGGCGGGGAGCGGCCGCTAGTGCGCGAGATCCTTGTCAACGTCACGCCGCGCGAAACCCGCGCCGTGCTGGTCGAGAACGGCAGCGCCCAGGAGCTGTACGTCGAGCGCGCCGGCCGCCGCGGGCTGGTCGGCAATCTATACAAGGGCCGGGTGTCGCGCGTGCTGCCGGGCATGCAGGCGGCCTTCGTCGACATCGGCCTCGCGCGCACCGCGTTTCTGCACGCCGGCGACATCGCGCGCGCCGGCGCGGCGGAAGCCGACGGCGCCGCCCCGGCGCTCGCGGACATCGCCAGCCTGGTGCTGCCGGGCCAGGACCTGCTGGTGCAGGTGCTGAAGGATCCGCTCGGCACCAAGGGCGCGCGGCTGTCCACGGTGATCTCGCTCCCGTCGCGGTTTCTGGTGTACCTGCCCTTCGGCCGCGGCGTCGGGGTGTCGGCGCGCATCGACGATCCGCAGACCCGCGAGCAGCTGCGCAGCTCCGTGCGCGACCTGGCCGAGAGCATCGCGCCGCCCACCGGCGTGGCCGCGGGGAACGGCGGCGGCTACATCGTGCGCACCGCCGCGCACCGGGCGCCGCCCGAAGCGCTGCACGCCGACATGCTGTACCTCTCGCGCCTGTGGGAACACGTGCGCCAGGAGCAGTTGCGCGTGTCCAGCGGCGCGCTGGTGCACGCCGAGCTGCCGCTCGGCGCGCGCATGCTGCGCGATGAGCTCAGCCCCGACGTGCGCCGCGTGGCGGTCGACGATGCCGAGGAATATGCCGCGCCTGCGCCAGTTCGCCGGCGCCTTCATGCCCGAGGCGGTCGAGCGCATCGAGCAGTACCGCGGCGCGCGGCCGCTGTTCGAACTGCACGGGGTCGAAGCCGAGATCTCCCGCGCGCTGGATCGCCAGGTGCAACTGCAGTCCGGCGGCTACATCGTCATCGACCAGACCGAGTCCATGACCACGATCGACGTGAACACCGGCGGCTTCGTCGGTACCCGCAATCCCGAGGACACGGTGTTTCGCACCAACCTCGAGGCCGCCGTGGCCATCGCCCGCCAGCTGCGCCTGCGCAATCTCGGCGGCATCATCGTCATCGACTTCATCGACATGCAGGACGAGGGGCACCGCGAGCAGCTGCTGGCCGCCTTCCAGGGTGCGTTGAGCGCGGACCGGGCGCAGACTCAGGTGGCCGCGGGCGCCCCGCTGGGACTGGTGGCCATGACGCGCAAGCGCACCCGCGAGAGCCTGGAGCACGTGTTGTGCGAGCCCTGCCAGGCCTGTCAGGGCCGCGGCTTTGTGCGCAGCGTCGAGACCGTCTGTCACGACATCTACCGCGAAGCGCTGCGGCAGAGCGCCCAGTTCAAGGTGCGCGAGCTCGTGATCCTGGCGCACCCGGAAGTGATCGAGCGCATGCTCGACGAGGAGGCGCTGGTGCTGGCCGATCTGGAGCAGCGGGTCGGCAAGCCCATCCGCCTGCAGACCGAGGCGCTCTACAGCGTCGAGCAATACGACATCGTGCTAGCCTAAGCGGATGGACGCCGAGCCCAGCAGGCCGAGTGCGCAGGCGAGCATCGTGGCTGCGCTGCAGATGTGCTCGGGGAACGATCCGCAGGCCAACCTGGCCGCGGCCGAACGGCTCGTGCAGACCGCGGCGGCGCGCGGTGCGCGGGTGGCCGTGCTGCCCGAGAATTTCTCACTGATGCCCTTGCACCAGGCCGACCGGCGCGCGCACGCGGAACCCGACGGCAGCGGTCCGGTGCAGGACTTTCTGGCGCGCACCGCGGCCCGGCTCGGCATCTGGATAGTGGCCGGCTCGGTGCCGCTGCGGCAGCCGGGGAGCGAGCGCAATGCCCAGGCCTGCCTGGTCTACGACGCCAAGGGTGCGCGCGCCGCGCGCTACGACAAGATCCATCTGTTCGACGTCGAACTGCCGGACCGCGCCGAGAGCTATCGGGAGTCGGCGCACATGGCCCCGGGAGACCAGGTGGTGACGGTCGATACGCCGGCGGGGTGCCTGGGCCTGTCGGTCTGTTATGACGTGCGCTTCCCGGAACTCTACCGCCACCTGCAGGCCGCCGGGGCCCAGTGGCTGATTGTGCCGGCGGCCTTTACCGCCACCACGGGCGCGGCGCACTGGGAGACGCTGTTGCGGGCGCGCGCCATCGAGAACCTGTGCTACGTGGTGGCGAGCGCGCAATGGGGCACCCATCCCAACGGCCGGCAGACCTGGGGGCACAGCCTGATCGTGGATTACTGGGGACGGATACTCACCGAATTGGCCGAGGGCGAGGGCGTCGTCACGGCCGCCCTCGACCTGGACGCGCAGGCCGCGGCGCGCCGCCGGTTCCCGGCGCTCGCGCACCGCGTTGCGCGCCTGAACGGCTAGGGTATAAAGGAAGCCATGACCACCGCCGCAACCCCGGCCGCCCCTGAGGCGATGCAACTGGCGCAGCGCAGCCTGCTCGAGCCCGGCGGGCTGGACGCCGGCCGCCTGGGCCAGACCCTCGACCTGGTGCTGGGGGCCAAGGTGGACGCCGCGGACCTGTATTTCCAGGTGACGCAGGAGGAGTCCTGGTCGCTGGAGGATGGCATCGTCAAGGACGGCAGCGCCAGCATCGAGCAGGGTGTCGGCGTGCGCGCCATGGCCGGCGAGCGCACCGGTTTTGCCTACTCGGACGAGATCCAGCCCCAGGCGCTGGAGGAAGCGGCGCGCGCCGCACGCGCGATCGCCGGCCGCGGCGGGAGCGGATCGATGCAGGCCTGGCATCGCGTTGCAGGCCGGAGTCTGTATCAGCCGGTCGATCCGACCATCTCGCTGTCCGACGAGCACAAGGTCGCATGGCTCGAGCGCGTCGACCGCGAAGCCCGCAAGCTGGACCCGCGCATCGTGCGCGTCATGGCCAGCGTGCACGCGGTGCACGAACTGGTGCTCATCGCCACCAGCGACGGTGCGCTGGCCGCCGACGTGCGGCCGCTGGTGCGCATGAACGTGTCGGTACTCGTCGAGCAGAACGGACGGCGCGAACAGGGCTATTGCGGCGCGGGCGGGCGCTACACGCTGGCCGAGCTGGTCGCCAACGACCGGCCCATGGAACTGGCTCGCGAGGCGGTGCGCCAGGCGCTGGTCAACCTGGAAGCCGTAAATGCCCCCGCCGGCACCATGACGGTGGTGCTCGGTCCCGGCTGGCCCGGCATCCTGCTGCACGAGGCGATCGGTCACGGGCTGGAAGGAGACTTCAACCGCAAGGGCACCTCGGCCTTTAGCGGCCGCATCGGTGAGCGCGTGGCCAGCCCGGGCTGCACCGTGGTCGATGACGGCACGCTCGCCGGCCGGCGCGGCTCGCTCAATATCGACGATGAGGGCACGCCGACGCAGTGCACGACGCTGATCGAGGACGGGATCCTGCGCGGCTACATCCAGGACCGGCTCAACGCGCGCCTGATGGGCGCGCAGCCGACCGGCAACGGTCGACGCGAATCCTTCGCGCACCTCACCTTGCCGCGCATGACCAACACCTACATGCTCGCCGGTCCCTACGCGCCGGAGGAAATCATCCGCTCGGTGGAGCGCGGCATCTACGCCGTGAATTTCGGCGGCGGACAGGTGGACATCACCTCCGGAAAATTCGTGTTCTCGGTGAGCGAGGGGTACCTGATCGAGAACGGCAGGCTGGGCGCGCCGATCAAGGGGGCGACCCTGATCGGCAACGGTCCCGACGTGCTGACGCGGGTGGCGATGGTGGGCAACGACCTGAAGCTCGATGCCGGCGTCGGCACCTGCGGCAAGGAAGGGCAGAGCGTGCCGGTGGGCGTAGGCCAGCCCACGCTGCGGGTGGACGCTCTGACCGTGGGCGGCACCGCGTAGGGCTTGCCCGGCCCCGCCACAGGGCGCCGGTTCGACCTGCCCGCGCCTACGCGTTAGCATTCGCCGGTGCGCCGCATCAATAAACCCCTCTATGAAAGCCTTCCGGCGTTGTACGCCGCGCTGGGCGCCTTGCTGCTATGGCTGAGCTATCGCCATCGGGACGCCGGCTGGAGCACCGCATGCGCGGTGGCGGGGCTCCTGGGGCTGGTCGCGGGGCTGATGGTGTGGATGCGGCGGCGCGACTACCGCGCGACCAGTGCCGATTACATGCAGCGCGGTCGCCCGGTGGGCGAGTCCGTCGACGAGCCGCCCTGAAGCCCCATCCGCGGCGCGGCTAGTTCTGGGTGATTTCGCCGTCCGATTCGCGCAGGCCGGCAGGCCGGGGTGCGGCGAACTCGCCCTGATAGTCGGGCTGTTCGCCTTCGCGTTCATCGAGGTACCTGAGCTGGAATGAGCCCAGCACCACCACGTCGCCGTCACTCAGGTTGTGGCGGCGTACGCGCCGATCCTTGATGTACACGCCGTTGGTGCTGTTGAGGTCCTGGATGACGCTCAGATACTCGTTGCTGATGATCTGGCAATGATGGCGGCTTATGGTGCGATCATCGATCTGCAGGTCGGCGTCGGCCGCGCGGCCGATCATCATCCGGCCGGTGCGCAGCGCATGCTCGGCGACCAGCTGGCCCCCGCTCATGACCCGCAGGCGCGCGACGCGCGGCCCGGCCCGGTCCTTGGGCAGCGGCAAGCGGCTGGGGCCGGGCGGCTCGTCGGCGGGCGGCTCGGGCGCGAGGTTCGCGGCCTCCACAGCCGGCGGAGCCTCCGCGGCCGGCGCGGCCTCGGGCATCGGCGGGGGTTCGCTGAGCGCCGGCAGCTGCAGCTTGAGCGCGGCTCCCTCCACGTCTTCCGGCAGCACCTGATCGCGCCCCGCCTCGGCGGCCAGGCGCAGGGCGGCGTCGCACAGGGAGTTGATCAGGCGCGGCGCCCCGCCGGCGTAGCGGTCGATCACCGCGAAACATCCGGGTGCAAAGATCTCGCGGCCGTGCGAGCCCGCGATCGCCAGGCGGTGCACGACGTAGCCGTGCGTCTGATCCAGGCTCAGCGCCGTCAGGTCGAATCGCAGCCGCACCCGCGGCGCGAGCTCCGCGGCGTCGAGGTGCTCGCTCAGCGCCGGGCGCCCGATGAGGATGACGCGCAGCGCGCCGTCCTGGCCCGGCTCGCTGGGCAGCAGTGCGCGCAGCTGTTCGAGGAGCGGTGGCGCGAGGTCCTGCGCCTCGTCGATGAGCAGCAGCGCCTTGCGGCCGGCGCGGCGCTTTTCGGCCAGGTAAGTGTTGAGCGTGCCCAGCAGCGCCGCCTTGTTGCCCCGGAACGGTACGTAGCCGAACCGTTCCAGCAGGGCCTGCAGGAACTCGTTGGTCGATATCGGGGCCTGCGTGAGGTGCGCGACCACGACGCTCTTGTCGAGTTCGAGCCGGAAGGTGTTGACCAGCATGGTCTTGCCCGAGCCTTCCTCGCCGGTGATCACCACGAAATCGTCGGCGGTGGTCAGGGCCGACTCCAGGTACGCCTTGGCGCGCGCGTGGCCCTTGCTCAGGTACAGGTAGCGCGCGTCCGGATTGGCCTCGAACGGCGCTTCCTTGAGTTTGAAGGTGTTCAGGTACATTGCCTCTCTCGCTGCCCCCGGCCGCAGCGCTCCCCCCGCTACCGTCGCCCAGTGTAGCGCGGATTAGCCGCGGTGCCGCCCAGCGCCCGCGCCAGGCTACGCAACAGGCGGCGGGCGCGCAGATCGCGCTCCCGGGCGCTCGGCGCGACCAGCGTGCAGTGGCCAAGTTTGCGCCCGGGCCGCGCGCTTTTGCCATAGTCGTGCAGGTGCACCCCGGGCTGCGCCAGCACCGCGGCGCGCGGCGGCATGCGCCCGATCAGATTGACCATGGCCGCGTGGCCGAGGGCGGCGGTCCGGCCCAGGGGCAGACCCACGATGGCGCGCAGGTGATTTTCGAACTGGCTGGTGTGCGCGCCCTCGATCGTCCAGTGGCCCGAGTTGTGCACGCGCGGCGCGAGCTCGTTGGCGATCAGGCGCCCGTCGCGCACGAAGAACTCGATCGCCAGCACGCCGACATAATTAAATTCCCGTAACACGGCGCGCATATAGCGGCGCGCCTGGCGCTCCAGTGCCGGCGCCTTCCAGGGCGCCACGCTCAGGCGCAGCATGCCCGCGGCGTGCCAGTTTCGTGTCAGCGGGTAGTGCGCCTCGGCGCCGTCGCGCGCGCGCACCCCGAGCGCCGACACCTCGGCTTCGAAGTCCACCAGCTCCTCGTACAGGAGCGGGGTGCCGCCCAGCGCGCTCCAGGCCGCGCCGATTCCCTCGGCATCGCGGATGACCGCCTGCCCCTTGCCGTCATAGCCCATGCGCCGGGTCTTGAGCACGCCGGGCACGCCAATGCGCGCGCATGCGCGCTCCAGCCCGGCGCGGCTGGCGACCGCCGCGTACCGCGTGGTGCGCACGCCGAGGCGTTCAAACAGCCGCTTCTCGGCGAGGCGGTCCTGGCCGGTCGCGAGCGCCCGCAGCGGCGGCGCGATGCGGGTGCGCAGGCCCCGTGTGGCCGAGCGCAGCGCCGCCGCGGAGATATTCTCCCAGTCGAAGCTGAGCACTTCGCAGCGCCTGGCGAGCCGGCGCAGCAGCGCGCGATCGTCGAACTCGCCGACCAGCGTCGGGGCCAGGGCCGCGGCCGGCACCTCCGCGTGGCGATCGAGGAACAGAAAATCCAGGCCCAGCGGGTAGCCGGCGAGCGCGAGCATGCGGCCGAGCTGGCCCGCGCCCACGATGCCGACGGTCATGCCGCCGGGGTCCGCGGATCGGGGTGAGCGAGTATGGCTTCGGTTTGGCGGCGCCGGTGCTCGGCCAGGGCGTCCGCGACGGCCGCATGGCGCGCGGCCAGGATCGAGGCGGCAAACAGGGCCGCGTTGGTGGCCCCGGCAGCGCCGATCGCAAAGGTGGCCACGGGAATGCCTGCGGGCATTTGCACGATCGACAACAGCGAGTCGAGGCCGTTGAGCGCGCGCGACTGCACCGGCACGCCGAGCACCGGCAGCATGGTCTTGGCCGCGGTCATGCCCGGCAGGTGCGCTGCGCCGCCGGCGCCGGCGATCAGCACCTCGAGTCCGCGCCCGGCCGCCGTGCCCGCGTACTCGAACAGCAGATCCGGCGTGCGGTGGGCCGAGACCACGCGCACCTCGTGGGCGATGCCCAGCTTGTCGAGCGTCTCCGAGGCGGGGCGCAGCCCCTCCCAATCGGAAGCCGAGCCCATAATGATGCCGACCAGAGGCTTCATCGGCGGATTTTACCACGCGTGCCGCCCGCTCCGGCGGCCCGTTCGAGGGCGCGCTCGATGGGTTCCGGGTCGAGCTCGCGCATCAGGCGGCCGATGTACTGGTGATGGCGGGCGAGCGCCGAATGGCCGCGGAGCCGGCGCGCCTCGTGCAGGGCCTCGAGCAGCTCGGCCGGCAGGTCCAGGCTCTGCAACTGGTCCTCGCGCAGGGCGGTCAGCCGCACCCCGAGCTGCTGCGCGTGCTCGGCGGCGCGCTTGCGCGCCGAGCGCGACGGGCGCTCGACAAACTCGTCGTCTTCGTCCACGTCCTCGGCGTCGCTCATTGTTCGGATCCCGCGGGGCGCGGACTCGCGCACTGTTACAATTCTGCCATGTCACAGGAAGTCGACGCGACGCGTATTCCGGAACTGGCGCAGGTCGTCAGCAGCGCGCTCGCCCAGGCCCAGGCCGCCGGCGCCTCGGCGGCCGACGCCGACGCCAGCGTCCAGAAGGGGCTGACGGTCACGGTGCGCCTCGGCGAGGTCGACACCATCGAATACCACCGCGATCGCGGCATGGCCGTGACCGTGTACTTCGGGCACCGCAAGGGCTCGGCCAGCACCGCCGACCTGCGGCCGGCCGCCGTGCAGCTGACGGTGGCCAAGGCCTGCGCCATTGCGCGGCACACCGCCAGCGACGAATGCGCGGGGCTGGCCGATGCCGAGGCCATGGCGCGCGAGTTTCCGGATCTGGATCTCGACCATCCCTGGGGCCTCGAGCCCGAGCAGGCGGTGGAGATTGCGCGCGAGTGCGAGGCGGCGGGCCTCGCGGTCGACACGCGCCTCACCAACTCGGAAGGGGCGAGCCTGAGCACGCACCGCGGCGTGCGCGTCTACGGCAACAGCCACGGCTTCCTGGCCGGCTACCCCAGCACCAGCCACTCGCTCAGCTGCGCGCTGCTGGCGCAGCTGGGCGCGGACATGCAGCGCGACCACTGGTACTCGGTCGGGCGCGACGCCACCGAGCTCCAGCCCGGGCCGGCGATCGGGCGGCGCGCGGGCGAGCGCGCGGTGGCGCGCCTGGGCGCGCGGCGCCTCGGCACCCGGCGCGCCTCGGTGCTGTTCTCGCCCGAGATGGCGCGCGGCCTGTACTCGCACCTGATCGGTGCGATTCGCGGCACCAGCCAGTACCGGCGCGCCTCGTTCCTGCTCGATGCCGCCGGCCAACAGGTGCTGCCCGCATTTATGCAGATGCAGGAGCGCCCGCGACTGCCGCGGGCCCTGGCCAGCGGCAGCTTCGACGCCGAGGGCGTCGCGACGCGCGACCGCGACCTGGTGCGCGACGGCGTGCTGGACGGCTACGTGCTGAGCAGCTACTCGGCGCGCAAGCTGGGCCTGAAGACCACCGGCAACGCCGGCGGCGTGCACAACCTGCTGGTCAGCGCGGCGCGCGCCAGCCACGACTTCCAGGGATTGCTCGGGCACATGGGCAGCGGGCTGTACGTGACCGAACTCATGGGCCAGGGCGTCAACGGTGTCACCGGCGATTATTCGCGCGGCGCCAGCGGCTTCTGGGTCGAGAACGGCGCCATTGCCTATCCGGTCCACGAGATCACGATTGCCGGGAACCTGCGCGACATGTACCGAAACATCGTCGCGGTCGGCACCGACGTCGATATTCAGGGCGCGATACGCTGCGGGTCGGTGGTGGTCGAGGGAATGACGATCGCCGGGGAATAGGCGGCCGTCAGCCGCTGGCGGTGACCCACTCTTCCAGGGTCTGGGAGCTCAGGCGCTCACGCCACGCGCCCTCAAGTTCGCCGCACAGCTTGATGACCGGCGCGGGCGCCGGCGAGCGACTGGCGCCGCGCAGACTGTCGGCGCTGCGGGCCACCGCCAGGATTTCCTGCAGCGGAATGCGGCCGGCGTCGCGCCCCGGGAGCAGCGCTTCATGCTCGGTCGTCACCAGCAACCCCGCGGATTCGAGCGTGCGGATCATGCGCGCCACCGCGACCCCGGGAAGCGCGAGTTCGGAGGCGAGCGTGTTAACGGTCCAGCGCGTGCTGGCCTGCAAGTGGCTGCGTGCGACCAGGTACATGCTGCTCAGCGCCAGTTGCTCGTTCTCGACGCTGGACAGACGCGGCTCGCGCAGACCGATGCGCAGATAGCTGGGATTTTGCACGTAGAAGGAGAGCTGGGCTCCCAGCAGCAGTATCAGCCAGCTGAAGTAGATCCACACCAGCGCGGCGATAAAGATGGCAAAGCCCGCGTACACGACCGTCAGGTGGGTGGAGACCTGGACGAAGCCGGTAAAGGTCCGCCCGATTGCGGTCCAGAGGGTGCCGGCCGCCAGGCCGCCGAGCAGCGCCGGGACTGCTTGCACGCGCGTGTTGGGGATGAACGCGTACACCAGCGCAAATATGCCGCTGATCAGGACCACGGGGAACAGCCCCAGCAAGCCGCGCGCCAGGGCGCCCAGCCACGGCAGGTGCGCGAGCATCTGCACCGAGCTGTTGGCCGAGGTCAGCTTGGCCATGCCCACCAGCGCGCCGATCAGGACCGGAGCAATGACCAGCAGCGCAAAGTGCTCGGCGATCCGGCGCAGGAAGCTGCGCGGCTGCTCCACGTGCCAGACGAAGTTCAGGCTGTCTTCCACCCGCTTGAGCATGCCGATCAGCGTCCATAGCAGGAACGTCAGGCCCACCGTGCCGAGCAAGCCACCGCGCATGCGGTCGGCGAAGTTCATGACCTTGAGCGTGACCTCGCCGGCGGCGCTGCCCATCGGCTGGAAGAACTCGTAGATCAGGGGTTCCAGCTCGCGCTGCGCGCCGAAGCCGCGCAGCAACGCGAAGCTGAAGGCGATCAGGGGCACCAGCGCCAGGATGGTCGCGAACACCAGCCCGTTGGCGTGGATGTTGAGCTGGCCGCTAAGCAGGTCACGCAGCAGCGCGTACGGGTAGCGCACCGCGCGGCGCAGGCGCTGGCGCCAGCCACCGCCGTTGCGGGGAGCGAACAGCCACTGTTCGAAGTGAGCGCGCAGGCGCTCCCAGATCAGCACGCAGCGGTCCCGGAGGCCAGTGGCGGGCCGGTCAGGCGCGCGAGCGCTTCGGCGTACTTCTCGGCCGTGCGTGCGATGACTTCGGCGGGCAGGTTGCGGTCCGGGGGCGCGCTTGTCCCAGTCCAGGGTTTCCAGGTAATCGCGCACGAATTGCTTGTCGAAGGAGGGCGGGCTGCTGCCCGGCCGCCAGGTGGCCGCCGGCCAGAAGCGGCTCGAGTCGGGGGTCAGCACCTCGTCGATCAGCAGCAAGGCGCCGCTGTCATCGACGCCGAATTCGAACTTGGTGTCGGCGATGATGATGCCGCGCGCCCGCGCGTGCACCGAGGCGTAGCGATAGAGCGCGATGGCCGCATCGCGCACGGCGCGCGCGCGCTCCGCACCGAGCAGCGCGGTCACGGCCGCAAAGTCGATGTTCTCGTCGTGCGAGCCGGCGGCCGCCTTGGTCGCGGGAGTGAAGATCGGCTCGGGCAGCGCATCGGCCAGCCGCAGGCCGGGCGGCAGCGCGTGCCCGCAGATCCCGCCGGTGCGCTGGTAGTCCTTCCAGCCCGAGCCGGAAAGATAGCCGCGCACCACGGCCTCGATGGGCAGGGCGTGCAGGCGCCGCACGACCGAGGCGCGGCCCTCCAGCATCGCAAGCTCCGCAGGGTCGCTGATGAGCTCGGCCACGCGGCGCGCGCTGCGGTGATTGGGGATGATGCCGGCGGTGTGGTCGAACCAGAACTCGGAGATCTGATGCAGTACCCGCCCCTTGCCGGGAATGGGATTGGGCATGATCACGTCGAAGGCGCTGAGCCGGTCGGTGGTGACGATCAGCAAGTGCCCGGCGTCGACCGCGTAGACGTCGCGCACCTTGCCACGATGCAGCAGCGGCAGAGTCTTGAGCGCGGTCTCGTAGACGGCGGCGGGAGTGTTGGCCAAGCTCGGTTACCATACGGGCGAAGCGCGGGGCGCGCATCTTGCCGCCCGCTCGGCGGCGTGGTCAAGCGAAGCGAGTCATGGGCTGGAACGGCAAGATCATTGGTGCGGCCATAGGCATGTGGGTCGGCGGCCCGGTCGGGGCCGCGCTCGGCCTGCTGGTCGGCCACCAGTTCGACGTCGGCGACGCGCACGGCGTCGAGCCCGGGCCCGAGAGTGCGGCGCGCGTGCACGAGCTGTACTTCCCGGCGGTATTCCGGGTCATGGGACACGTGGCCAAGGCGGACGGCCGCGTTTCGGAGCAGGAAATCGCGGCGGCGCGTGGCGTGATGGCGGCCCTGCGGCTCAATCCGCAACAGGTGCGCCTGGCCATAGGCTACTTTGGCGAGGGCAAGCAGCCCGACTTCGCGCTCGATGCGGAACTGGCCGAGCTGCGCCCGCTGCTGCGCGCCTACCCGCAGCTGGCGCAGTTCTTCATCGAGATACAGCTGCAGGCGTCGCTGGCGGGCAACGGGCTGGGGGTGCGGCCGCGCGCGCGCCTGCTGCGTACCGCGAATTTCCTCGGGCTGACCAGCGACGATTTCGCCCGGCTCGAGGCCCTGATGCGCTGGCGCATGGGTGGCGGGGCGGAGCCCGGCACCGCGCGCGGGCCGAGCGAGGCGGACCGGCTCCGCCAGGCCTACGCCCTGCTGGAAACGGCAGCCGGCGCCAGCGACGAGCAAGTGGTCAAGGCGTACCGGCGGCAGATGAGCCGCAATCATCCCGACAAGCTCCAGGCCAACGGGCTGCCCGAGTCGATGCTGGAGCGCGCCAAGGAGCGCACCCAGCAGATCCAGGCGGCCTACGAGCTGGTGCGCGCGGCGCGCGGCATGCGCTGAGCGCGGCCCTCACGTAGACTAAAGCCCATGGCCACTCCCTGGATTGCACCGTCGATCCTGTCCGCCGACTTCGCGCGCCTGGGCGCCGAAGTGGACGCGGTGCTGGCCGCCGGGGCCGACCTCGTGCACTTCGACGTGATGGACAACCATTACGTTCCCAACCTCACGATCGGCCCGCAGGTCTGCGCGGCGCTGCGCAAGTACGGAATCACGGCGCCGATCGACGTGCACCTGATGGTGCGTCCGGTGGATCGGATCGTGCCGGACTTCGCGAGTGCCGGGGCGACCTACATCAGTTTCCACCCCGAGGCGAGCGAGCACGTCGATCGCACCATCGCGCTGATCCGGGAGCACGGCTGCCGTCCCGGGCTGGCGTTCAATCCCGCCACGCCGCTCGATTGGCTGGACTACACGCTTGAAAAGATCGACCTGGTGCTGTTGATGTCGGTCAATCCGGGCTTTGGCGGACAGCAGTTCATTCCGGGCGTGTTGCCAAAGATTGCCGAAGTCCGGAGGCGCGTACTGGCGACGGGTCGCGAGATCCGGGTGGAAGTGGACGGTGGCATCAAGGCGGAGGTGATTGCCGCCGTGGCACGGGCCGGCGCCGACACCTTCGTGGCCGGCTCGGCGATCTTCGGCAGTGCGGACTACGCCGCGACCATACGCGCGCTGCGCGCAGGCATCGCCGCGGGCGGCCTCGCCGCCGCGGCCAAGGATCTAAAAGCAGCCCCCTAGGCGCGAGCGCTCTCGGCGCTACTCGTCCTCGTCCTCGTCTGCGTCCTCATCGACATGGGCGCTGGCGGCCATCGGCCGGGCCGAGGGCGCACCGGCGCTGCGCGCTGGAATTACGACCGGCCGGGTCTTCATCTTCGGCCGGGCGTTGAACACCACGATGGTCTTGCCGGTGGCGCGCAGCAACCCTTGCTCCTCGAGCACCTTGAGCACGCGGCCCGCCATCTCGCGCGAACACCCGATCAGGCGCGAGAGCTCCTGGCGGGATACCTTGATCTGCATGCCTTCCGGATGCGTCATCGCGTCCGGTTCGCCGCACAGATCCATGATGGCGTGCGCGACCCGTCCGGTGACGTCCACGAAGGCCAGGTCGCCGAGCTTACGATTGGTGCGATCGAGGCGTGTCGCGAGCTGGGTCGCCAGTTCGAAGATGAGGCCAGGGCTCTCGGTGGCCACCTGGCGGAAACGCGGATAGGTCATTTCTGCGAGTTCGCAGGCGCTGCGGGTACGCACCCAGGCGCTGCGCGTGGGCTGCTCGTAGAACAGGCCCATTTCCCCGAAGAACTGGCCCTTGTTGAGATAGGCCAGCACCATCTCGTTGCCTTCCTCGTCCTCGATCATGACTTCGACCGAGCCGCTGATCACGTAGTAGAGCACGTCGGGCAGATCCCCGGCGTGGATCAGCACGGTCTTGGACGGAACGGTACGAACCCGGCAATAACTCAAGAAGCGATTGATTGCCGGAATGTCGCTCAATGCTCTGACATTCTCTTCCATAGGGCGTGTGCTTTGGTCGCGTGAAAGATTGTTCATCTTCGCTTTTTATTACATAAGTCCATCTGGCCGCAAGGTTTTTCTGAAAACTCACATCCAATAGGCGAGACGGGTCATTACCTTGGAGGTCAGGGCCATCCCCGAACGCGCCCACGGCGGCAGCTCGGCGGCGCCCCGGCCAGCGGCGCTCTGCGCGTGGCGGACTTCGTCGCTCTGCATCGTCTCGAGGATGCGCCGGCTGCGCAGGTCATCGGCCGGGAGCTGCCCGAGATGCTCGGCCAGGTGGCTTTCGACCTGGCGCTCGGTCTCGGTGAGAAACCCCAAGCTCAGGGCATCGCTAAAGGCTGCCGCCGCCGCGCCGATGGCGAACGATCCGGCATACCACAGTGGGTTCAGCAGGCTGGTGTGCGAGTTCAGCTCCTTGAGCCGCTGCTCGCACCAGGCCAGGTGATCGCCTTCCTCGGCGGCGGCCTGCAGCAGGTATTCCCGCGTGGCCGCCGTTCGGGCCATCAGCGCCTGGCCGTGATACAGCGCCTGGGCCGATACCTCGCCGGCGTGGTTGACCCGCATGAGTCCGGCCACGTGGCGCCGCTCGGCTTCGCCCAGGCTGGGGGCCTCGGGCAGCTCCCCGGGGGTGCGTGCCGCGCTGGCCGGAGCAAACAGGGCCCGCAGGGCGTTATCGGCGGCCTCCAGCAGGGCATCAAGCGTAAAACTGGGGGGCAGGGGGCTGGCCATGCCCCTCATTATAGAGTGCTCCCCGGGGGAGGGGCGCGAGCCCTCCCGGAGCCGGGGGGGAGGCCTCCGGGGGCCCCGGACCCGCCCCGCCGGGCTTACTTTGCAAAGCGGAGGGGGCTTGAGTACACTTCCGCGCCATTTTTCCGGAAGCCCAAGAGGCGCCGCGGGCCATCCGCCGCCCGGCCCATTCCGGTTCAGGTTGGAGTCCGACTAGCATCATGAAGACGATATTCGCCAATTCCGCCACCGCGCGTGGCGACTGGTTTGTGGTCGATGCCACCGGCAAGACCCTGGGGCGCCTTGCCTCGCAGATCGCTCACCGCCTCAAGGGCAAGCACAAGGCGGATTACAGTCCGCACGTCAACATGGGCGATCACATCGTGGTGCTGCATGCGGAGAAGATTGCCGTCACCGGCAACAAGCTCGACGACAAGCTGTACCACCATCACACCGGCTACATGGGCAACCTCAAGACGATTGCGCTGGGCAAGCTCCTCAAGGAGCACCCGGAGCGCGCACTTCAGTTTGCGGTCAAGGGCATGCTCCCCAAGAACACCCTGGGCCGCAACATGTACCGCAAGCTGCACGTGTTCGCCGGTGGCGAGCACCCGCACTCGGCGCAGCAACCCAAACAACTCGCACTGTAAACAGCTTCAGGATCACCGCCCATGGCAGCTACCCCAGACTACGGCACCGGCCGACGCAAGACTTCGACCGCCCGCGTGTACATGCAGGCCGGCACCGGCCGCATCACGGTCAACGAGCGTCCGCTGGATGAGTTCTTCGGGCGCGAGACCGGGCGCATGATCGTGCGCCAGCCGCTCGAACTGGTGCAGCTGACCGGCAAGCTCGATATCAGCGTGAAGGTCACCGGTGGTGGCATAACCGGGCAGGCCGGCGCCATTCGCCACGGCATCGCGCGCGCGCTGATGAAGTACGATCCGAAGTTGCGCGGGCCGCTGCGCCAGGCGGGCTTCGTCACGCGCGACGCCCGTGAGGTGGAACGCAAGAAGGTCGGACGGCGCAAAGCCCGCCGCGGCCCGCAGTACTCCAAGCGCTAAAGCGCGCGGCGAGTCGAGTCCGACTGCTGTCGCCACGGCTCGGCGGTACCGCGCTCTTCATTAAGGTGTGGGTGTACGGGTGGGGGATCGTCTAGTGGTAGGACCGCGGACTCTGACTCCGCTAACCTAGGTTCGAATCCTAGTCCCCCAGCCACTACCTAAGGTGTAGGGAGGCCCGCAGTGTTCCGGCAGCTGTTTGATCCCGTCTCCTCGACCTACAGCTACCTGCTCGCCGACGCCCGGTCGCGCGAGGCGGTGCTGATCGACCCCGTCTACGAGCAGGCCCGGCGCGACACGGCGCTGATCCGGGAGCTGGGGCTTACGCTGCGCTGCACCGTCGACACCCATGTGCACGCCGACCACGTCACCGCGGCCTGGCGGCTCCAGCAGGACCTGGGCAGCAAAATTGTCGTGGGCGCGCGCTCCGGTGCGGAGGGCGCCGATCGCTACATCGCGCACGGCGAGAGCGTCGGCTTCGGGTCCCAGTCCATCGCGGTTCGCGACACGCCCGGCCACACGGCCGGATGCATCACGCTGGTCCTGCACGACCGGAGCATGGCGTTCACGGGCGATTGCCTGCTGGTGCGCGGCTGCGGCCGGACGGACTTTCAGGGCGGTGATGCCCGCGCCCTGTACCGCTCGATCCATGAGCAGATCTTTACGCTGCCCGACGCCTGCCTGCTGTACCCGGGCCACGATTACCGCGGCAATACCGTGTCCTCGGTCGCCGAGGAGCGCGCCTTCAATCCACGCCTGGGGGGACTGCTGAGCGAGTCCGACTTCGTCGGCTACATGGACAACCTGGGGCTCCCGCACCCCAAGCAAATCGACATCGCCGTGCCGGCCAACCGCAAGTGCGGCCAAGCCGCCGGGGCCGAGACGCCGGACGCCAGCCAGTCCTGGGGTCCGCTCGCCTTCACCTACGCCGGGTTCTGGGAAGTAAGCGCGCCCTGGGTGGAGGAGCACCTGCAGAGCCTGCAGCTGATCGACGTGCGCGAGCCGGCGGAGTTCGACGGGCCCCTCGGGCACATCGCCGGGGCGCACTTGGTACCGCTGGGCACGCTGGCCGGCGGCCTCGCGCCCTTCAATCGCGAGCGGCCGGTGGTCACCGTGTGCCGCGCGGGCGGCCGCTCGGCGCAGGCGACCCTGCTACTGCAGCGGGCCGGATTCACTAAGGTCGCAAACCTGGCCGGCGGCATGCTGCAGTGGCACGCGCAAGGTCTGGCCGTGGCCGGCGCGGCCAAGAACTAGCCGCCGCGCTCGGGCGCTAGATCGAGCGCACGCCGCTGTCGCCGCCGACGATCAGCACGTCGGCCGGCCGCGCCGCGAACAAGCCCACCGTCACGACGCCCGCCAGCTGGTTGATGCTCGCCTCCAACACGCGCGGCTCGGCGATGCTCAGGCCATGCACGTCGAGGATCTGGTTGCCGTTGTCGGTGACCACGCCGCTGCGCCAAACCGGCTTGCCCCCCAGCGCCGCGAGCTGGCGCGCCACGAGTTGGCGGGCCATCGGGATCACCTCCACCGGCAACGGGAAGTGTCCGAGGACCTCGACCAGCTTGCTGTCGTCGACGATACAGACAAAGGTGCGTGCGGCGGCGGCAATGATCTTCTCGCGCGTCAGTGCGCCACCACCGCCCTTGATGAGCTCGCGCCTGGGGTTGGCCTCGTCGGCGCCGTCGATATAGACGCCGAGTTCGGGCACCTCGTTCAGGTCCAGCACCGGGATGCCGAGGGCCTGCAGGCGCGCCGAGCTGGCGGAGGAACTGGATACCGCGCCGCGCAGGCGGGTCTTCCAGGGCGCCAGCAGCTCGATCAGAGCGTTCACGGTGGAGCCGGTGCCGACCCCCAGCACCATGCCATCGCGCAGCATGCTGAGCGCTGCGGTGGCGGCCTGCTGCTTCTTCTCCTGAGCTGAAAGTGCCATGTTTGCAGCCTCCAGAAATGACTGTGCCCGCTTGCGCGGGCACAGTCTCAGCTTTGAATCAGGCTTGCGAGGTTTGATCCTCACTCACCTTGAAGTAAAGGCCTTTACTTCTTCTTCGCAGCTTTCTTCTTGGCCTTCTTCTTTGCCTTAGCCATGAGTGATCTCCATATATCAGGTTAGTCCGGGGACCGAGTATATACACGAGACATAAAAAAACAAGCGTGTGTGTCACACGCCACATGGTGTGAACTCACTCACACTCACTCCAGCGACAAGATGAACCGCCAATGAGCGTCGTCGACGGGCATCACCGAGAGTCGGTTGCCACGTTGCAGCAGGGTCATGCCGCGCAATCTTCCGTCGGCGTGCGCGCGCAGTTCGTCGAGTGAGATCACGCGCTTGAAGCGGCGCTGCAACTGCACGTCGATGGTGTACCAGCGCGGTGCGGCCGGATCACTGGCGGGGTCGTAGTGCTCGTCGCGCCGCTCGAACGCGGTGCGGTCCGGATACGCCGCGCGCACCACCTTGAGCGTGCCCACCAGCCCGGGCACCGCGCAGCTCGAGTGGTACAGGAAAGCCAGGTCGCCGCGCCGCACGCCGTCGCGCAGATAGTTTCGTGCCTGGTAGTTGCGCACCCCGTCCCAGCTGGCACGGCGCTTCGGGAGCTGCGCCAGCTGCTCGATGCCAAAGCTCTCCGGTTCGGTTTTAAGTAGCCAGTGGGCCATGGTTCAGCGCTTCCGTTTGAAAACCTGGATGCCCCGTTCGGTGATCACGGCATCGAGCGGCACGTCGTGCGCGGCGGCCGGCAGTGCAGGGCAGCGCTGCCGCTCGAAGGCGACACCGACCAGGAGCGGTGCGGCGCGCGTTCCCTGGCGGCGGCGCAGATAGCGGTCGTAGAACCCCGCGCCGTTCCCCAGGCGATTGCCCTCGTCATCGAAGCCGACCAGCGGCATCAACACCACCGCCAGTGCCTGCGGGGGGATCGGGGCGCCGCCGAGCGGCTCGGGGATGCGGTACCGATTGAGGCGCATCGGCGTGCCGGTCTCGGGCAGCAGCAGCATGCGCCGGGCGCGGAAATCGGTGATGCGTGGCAGGTACACCCGGCAGCCGCGACGCCGCGCCAGCGCGCGCAGCGGCACGGTACTGACCTCGGTGCCCCGCGATACGTACAGCCCGATGGCGGTCCCCGGCCGGAGCCAGGGGCTGCGGGCCAAGGCCCTGCAGATGAGCCGCTCGGCCGCGGCGCGCGCGGCGCGCGGCATCGCGTCGCGGGCCCGCCACAGCGCGCGGCGCAGCGCGGGACGCGACCTCGCCGGCTCGCTGGCTTTTGGGCTCACGCTGCTGCGCCTGGGGAAGAAGAAAGCGTCACCCGCAATGCCGGTGCGAACCGTTGCTCTCGACCAGAGCAACAAGTGGGACTTCCTGCGACAGGTAAGGCTTTCTGCTCGGGGCAGACTTGCACAATGCTGCCAGCAAGGTCAGGTCCCGGGGTGTTTCAACTTAGGGTCGAGAGGTAACCGAGCCCGCTTGTCGAGCACCACAGGCGACGCCAGCCCGACTCTACACTAAAGATCGAGCTGCTGCCCCTTCTGGAGCGCAGTCTCGACACGTTCGCGCAGCATCTTGATGCGGCCGCTGAGATCTGCCTGCGAACCGTGACCGTGTTCACGCTGGCGCAGCATCTCATTGGTGATGTTGAGCGCGGCCATGACCGCGATCCGGTCGGCGCCGACCACCTTGCCGGTGTCGCGGATCTCCTTCATGCGGGCGTTGAGGAATGCGGCGCTGTCGATGAGGTCGTTCCGCTCCTCCTTGGGACAGGCCACGAAGTAATCCTTGTCGAGGATGCGTACGCTGACGCGGGTGCCGTCCGCCTCGCTCATGCCGTGCGTTCCATGGCCTTGAGGCGGCCGATCATCGCCTCGACCCGGGCGCGCACCTGCTCGCTGCGGTTCATCACCGTGGTCTTCTCCGCCGCCAGCGTGTCCTGGCGCGCGCGCAGCGCGCGGTTTTCGTCCTTGAGGCGGTGCACGGTGGATACCAGTTCCTCGAGGCGCTTCTCGAGGCGCTTGAATTCCACATCCAGACTGCTGTTTCTGCTGCTTTCGGCCATGCAAAACTATAGTGCCGTGTGACGAGCGCGGTCAACCGAAATACGGTGGGATGATGCCGTAGACGGGTGTTGCGCGCTGCAGGGGCGCGCTCTACCATGCCGGCGGTCGCTTCACGCCGTCTGTACCAAGTGGCCCGCCATAGCAATTACGCGCAAATTCAGCGTCTGATGTCCGAATGTCGCGCCGTGACCGAAGCCGCCGAGGCGCACGGGTCGCTGGCGGGCGCATTGTGCGCCGTGGACGGTTATGGGGTCGAAGACTGGCTCGCGGAGATCCTGCCCGAGGGCGCTGCGCCGGAAGAGTCCGCCGTGCTGAGCCTGCGCGGTCTGTACGAGGAGACCCGCGCCGCGCTCACCGGCACGCAGATGCAGTTCGATCTGCTCATGCCCGACGACGACGAGCCGATCGAGCTGCGCGCCGAGGCACTCACATTATGGTGCAACGGCTTCGTCTACGGCCTGGGCTCCGGCGGCGCCCCCGACCCCGAACGGCTGCCCGGCGATGCCGGCGAAATCGTCCGCGATCTGGCGCAGATCATGCGGGCCGGAGTCGACGAGCGCGAGGGGCGCGAGGCCAACGAGCTGGCGCTCGCCGAACTGGTGGAGTTCGTGCGGGTCGGCGTGCAGGTGGTGTTTGAAGAGCTCGGCGCGCTGCGCCAGCCGCCCCCGGCGCGCCCGCCGCGCCCGCAACTGCACTAGAGTGTGCGCATGCCCGACAAGATGACCGAGGAATTCGCGCGCCGCCGCCGCCAGCTGATGCGGCTCATGGGCCGCGATGCCATCGCGGTGTTGCCGGCGGCGCCCGAGCGCACCCGCAACAACGACGTTTACTACAACTACCGGCAGGACAGCGACTTCCACTACCTGACCGGCTTTGCGGAGCCCGATTCGGTCGCGGTGCTGATGCCCGGACGGCCGCAGGGCGAATTCGTCATGTTCGTGCGCGAACGCAACGACGAGCGCGAGATCTGGGACGGCAGGCGCGCGGGGCCGGCGGGCGCGCGGCGGCGCTACGGGGCCGACGACGCCTTCCCGATCGGCGACCTGGACGACATCCTGCCCGGCCTGCTCGAGAGCCGGGCGCGGGTCTACCACACCATGGGCAAGTACCACGACTTCGACCAGCGCGTGGTGGGCTGGGTGAATGCACTGCGCGCCGAGGCGCGTTCGGGGGCGCATCCGCCGCTCGAGTTCGTGGCCCTCGATCACGTGCTGCACGACATGCGCCTGTACAAGAGCCGCCGGGAGCTCGCGATCATGCGCCGGGCCGGCGCGATCGGTGCCGGCGCGCACGTCCGGGCCATGCGCTTCTGCCGTCCCGGCCGCACCGAGTACGAGGTGTGCGCGGAACTGGTGCACGAGTTCGGCCGCCACGGCGCCGAGGTCTCCTACCATCCGATCGTGGGGGGCGGTGCAAATTCCTGCGTGCTGCACTACCGCGACAACAACCAGCCCCTCAAGGACGGCGACCTGCTGCTGATCGATGCGGGCTGCGAGCACGAGTACTACGCCTCGGACATCACCCGCACGTTCCCGGTCAACGGCCGCTTCAGCCCCGCCCAGCTCGCGGTCTACCGGGTGGTGCTGGCCGCCCAGCGCGCGGCGGTCGCCAAGGTGCAGCCGGGCAACCACTGGAACGAACCGCACGACGCGGCCGTGCGCGCCATCACCCAGGGGCTGGTGCGCATCGGGCTGCTCAAGGGACCGGTCGCCGGCCTGATCAGGGACGAGGCCTACCGCAAGTTCTTCATGCACCGCACCGGCCACTGGCTCGGCATCGACGTGCACGACGTCGGTGACTACAAGGTCGGCGACGAATGGCGCGTGTTCGAGCCGGGAATGGTGCTGACGGTGGAGCCCGGCGTGTACATTCCCGCCGGAACCAAGGGCGTCCCGAAGCGCTTCTGGAATATCGGCATCCGCATCGAGGACGACGTGGCGGTTACCGCGCGCGGCCATGAGGTGCTGAGCGCCGGGGCACCGACCGATCCGGACGCGATCGAGAAGCTGATGGCGGCGGCATGAGTGCCGGCGTGCCGACCGAGCTCGACGTGGCCATCGTCGGCGGGGGCCTGGTCGGAGCGAGTCTGGCGCTGGCGCTGTGCGGCACCGGCAAGCGGGTCGCGCTGATCGAGGCGGTGGTCACCGACGCCGCCGCCCAGCCGAGCTTCGACGACCGGACCAGCGCGCTGGGCAACGGGAGCCGGCGGATTTTCGAGACGCTGGGGGTGTGGCCGCACCTGGACGCCGTGGCCGGCCCCGTGCGTGAGATCCGGGTTACCGAAGCGGGACGCCTCGGTGCGGCGCGGATCTGCGCGGCCGAGCAGGGGCTCGATGCCCTCGGTTTCGTGGTCTCGAACCGGCGTCTCGGCGCGGCGCTGTGGAAGCAGCTCGCGGCGCATCCGGAATTGCTCATACGCTGCCCGGCGCGCGTGCGCGAGGTGCGGCTGGGGGCCGACGCGGTGCAGCTGGTGGTCGACACCCACGGCGGCGGGGCAAGCTCGCCCGCGCCGGAGCGACTCGCCGCGCGTCTGGTCGTTGCGGCCGACGGCGCGCACTCGCTGGTGCGCGCCGCCGCCGGCATCGCTGCGGTCGTGGAGGATTACGACCAGCTCGCCGTCGTGGTGCATCTGAGCACCGACCGGCCCGCCACCGGCATTGCCTACGAGCGCTTCACCGCCACCGGCCCTTTGGCGGTGCTGCCGCTGGCGGACGGCCGCTACACGGTGGTGTGGACGCTCCGGCCCGAGCGCGCGAAGCAGGTGCTGGCGCTGGACGATGCCGCCTTCGTGGAGGAACTGCAGCGCAGCTTTGGCTGGCGCATCGGCCGCGTGCGGCAGGTGGGCGCACGGGCGTCCTATCCGCTGCGGCTCAGCCGCGCCGAGTCGCTGGCGGGCCCGCGCACGGTGTTGGTGGGCAACGCGGCGCAGGCGCTGCACCCGGTCGCCGGGCAGGGCTTCAACCTGGGGCTGCGCGATGCGGCGCTGCTCGCCGAGACCGTCGGCGCCGCCGCCGATCCGGGTGCGCCCGGGCTGCTCGAGCACTTCGAGCGGCGCCGCGGCGCCGACCGTCGCGGCATGATTGGATTCACCGACGGGCTGGTCAAGCTTTTTGCCAGTGACCGGCCGGGCGCGGCGGCGGCCCGCAATCTCGGCCTGCTGCTGTTTGACGTGTCCCCGGGGGCCAAGCGCGCGCTTGCGCGCCTGAGCTGGGGCTTTGGCGGCGACACGCCGCGTCTGATGCGCGGGCTGCCGGTGGCCTGATGCACGAGGAGCTGCCATGAGTACCGACTTCGAGGTGGCCATCGTGGGCGGCGGGCCCAACGGCGCCATCGCCGCGGCGCTCCTGGCGCGCTGCAGCGGCATTGCCGCCTCGCGCATCGTGCTGATCGCCCCGGAACTTGCCCCCGGTGCCGCCCGGGGCGCACCGACCCCGGAGCTTCCGCCGCCGCTGCGCGTGGCGGCCATATCCCGCGCCAGCGAAATGGTGCTGCACAATGCACAGGCCTGGTCGCGCCTGCCCCAGGAACGAATGTGCGCGTACCAGCGCATGCGCGTCTGGCATGAGTCCGTGCCCAGCGACGGACCGGAGGCCCTGGTGTTCTCCGCGGCCGAAGTGGCCGAACCGAACCTGGGATACATCGTCGAGAACCGCGCCCTGGCCGCGGCGGGGCTGGCGAGCTTTGCCGCACAGGGTGGCCAGGTGCTGGGCGAGCGCATCGACGGGCTCCGGGCGGATGCACGCGCCGCGCGCCTGCACACCCGCAAGGGCGAGATCAGCGCGCGCCTGGTGATCGGGGCGGACGGTGCGCATTCCCAGGTGCGCGAATTTCTGAACATCCCGCTCCGGACGCACGATTACCGGCAAAGCGCCGTGGTGGCGGACATCGCCAGCGCCAGGCCGCACCAGCACACCGCCTGGCAGCGATTCCTGGGCTCCGGACCGCTCGCCCTGCTGCCACTCTTTAATGGCGGCAGTTCGATAGTCTGGTCCGCCGACCAGGCGCTGGCCGCCGAGTTGATGGCGCTGCCGGCCGGGGAGTTTGCGCGCCAGCTCGATGCGGCCACCGACGGCGTACTGGGAGCGACGCGGCTCCTCAGCGAGCGCTGGAGTGCGCCGTTGCGGCGTGCGACCGCGGCCACCATGGTCGGGGCGCGCGTGGCGCTGCTCGGCGACGCGGCGCACGTGGTCCATCCCCTGGCCGGACAAGGAGTCAACCTGGGGTTTCTCGACGCCGCGGTGTTGTGCGAGGTCCTGGCCGCCGGCGTGGCCGAGCGCGAAGATCCGGGTGCCGCACGACTCCTGACCCGCTACGAACAGCTGCGCCTGACCCACGACACGCTGATGAGCTGGTCGATGAGCGCGTTCAACGAGCTGTTCGCGCGCGGACGCGGCCCAGGGGGGTGGCTCGCGGCGCGCCTGCTGGGCCTGGCCGGGGCCACCGGTATCGCGCGCCGCAGCTTTGCGCGCCAGGCGCTCGGGGTCAGTGGCGAGGTTCCGCACCTGGCGCGACGGGTGCAGAGCGCGCGCCCCGCCACGGCGGCCACATGCTGAAGCTCCTGCTGTGGCTGCTGTTGCTGTTGCTGTGCTGGCCGCTGGCAGTGCTGGCGCTGCTGCTGTGGCCGGTGGTCTGGGTAATTACTCTGCCATTCCGTATCCTAGGCATCGCCGTCGAGGGTGTGTTTGCGCTGCTGCGGGCGATCGTGATGTTGCCGGCCCGGCTGCTGGGCGGATCACGGCACTGACGCGCGCGACGTGTCTGGGAAATGACTGGATGGGTCGACATGCAGGAATTTAGGCCGTGGCTGGTGCTGGCACTGCTCGCTCAGTGCCTGAGCGCGCCGCTTGCGCTCGCGGCCACCCCGCCGGCGTCCGCGACGGCAACCACGGCGTACAGCGACGACGAGGTGACGCGCGAGGCCAACGATTTCTTCAAGACCGGTGCCGAAAGCCTCGGCAAGGTCCTGGCGAAGGTGCTGAAGGAGAAGGGCCACCCGATCGCCATCATCCGCGGCGAGGAGGCGGGCGGTGCGCTCGCCGTGGGCGTGCGTTACGGCCACGGCGAGTTGATCTACAAGGGCGCCCCCGGAATAAAGGTGTACTGGCAGGGGCCCTCGGTGGGCCTCGACATAGGCGCCGATGCCGTCAAGGTATTCGCACTGATCTACGGGCTGCCCCACACCAAGGCGCTGTTCCAGCGCTTTCCAGGCGCCGAGGGAAGCCTGTACTTCGTCGGTGGCTTTGGCGTGAACTACCTGCAGCGCGGCACCATCGTGATTGCGCCGGTGCGATTTGGCGTGGGTTGGAGGCAGGGCATCGACCTGGGCTACATGCACTTCACGCCGCAAATGCAGGTCAACCCATTCTAAGGCCGACGCCGTCGACCCACTCTTCAACCCAAGGATACCCGATGGATCCCAACAAGATGCCCAAGGGCATCCCGTACATCATTGCGAACGAGTTCGCCGAGCGCTTCTGCTACTACGGCATCAACGCGATTCTCGCCATCTACATGACCACCACGCTGCACTTCGGGCAGGCGCGCGCGACCAGCTGGCAGAGCCTGTTCAAGGCGGGGGCTTATTTCTTTCCACTGCTCGGTGCCGTGGTCTCCGACGTGTTCTGGGGCAAGTACCGCACCATCATCACCTTTTCGATCGTCTACGTGCTGGGCTGCGCCATCCTCGCGCTGGGCCCGGCGACGCCCCTCAACCTGGCGGTCGGTCTGGGATTCATGGCCTTCGGCACCGGCGGGGTCAAACCCTGCGTGTCGACGAATGTGGGCGACCAGTTCACCAGCAGCAATAAGCACCTGATCGAGCGGGCCTTCAGTTACTTCTACCTTTCGATAAATCTCGGCTCCTCGTTTTCGATCTACAAGTGCCCCGAATGGCTGAACACCTACGGGCCCAAGGTGGCCTTCGGGGTGCCGGCGGCGATGATGGCGGTGGCCACGCTGGTCTTCTACCTCGGCCGGCGCCGTTTCGCGGTGGTGCCCCCGGCCGGCAAGCAGTGGCTGAAGGACATCCTCTCGCCCGCGGGCCTCAAGCTGATCGGCAATCTGCTGATCGTGTACCTGTTCGTCGCGGTGTTCTGGGCGCTGTGGGACCAGAGCAACGGTCAGACCTGGACCCTGCAGGCGACCTCGGACCTCATGGACAAGCACATGGGCTTTGGACTGGTGTTGCTGCCGGCGCAGATCCAGGTCGTCAATGGCCTGCTGATCCTGATCATGGTGCCGATCTTCACCTTCGGGATCTATCCGCTGTGCAGCCGCTTCGTCAAGGTCACGCCGCTGCGCAAGATTTCCGTGGGGCTGTTTCTGGTGGCCGCCTCCTTCCTGATCGTCAGCTGGATCGAGAAGCGCATCCAGAGCGGCCACAGTGTCTCGGCCTGGTGGCAGATCCTGGCCTACGTCGTGCTCTCGGCCTCCGAGGTGCTGGTCTCGATCACGGCGCTCGAGTTTTCCTACAAGCAGGCGCCGCTGCGCATGAAGAGCTTCATCATGGCGCTGTTCCTGCTGTCCACGAGCGTGGGCAACCTGATGACCGCCGCGGTCAATAACTTCATGGTCCACCAGCTCCCCGGGGCCACGGCCGTGAGCGGCGCACAGACCTGGGTCACGCTGCCGGCCGGCACCAGGATGGTCACCGGTCAGAAGATCGACTTTAACGACCATACCGGACTCATCGTGCACACCGCCGACGGCAAGGAGGCGCCGCTGGCCGGCACGTTCCTGGTGGCCGAGGTTCGCGGCGACACGGTGCGCCTGATGGACAACGAGCACCGACAGGCGGTGGCCACGAGCGGCTCCTGGGACGCTGCCGAGGGCGGGGTGTCGACCTACAAGCTGGTGGGGCCGCAGTACTTCAATTTCTTTGCCTACTGGATGGCGGCTTTCGGCGTGGTGTTCATTGGCGTAGCGGTGCTCTATCGCGAGCAGGATCACGTGCGCGCAGATTAGCTGTGCGTTGCTGCGTTAACCTGAAAGCGCCAGGCTGATCACGCCGGCGACGATGCACAGCGCGCCGGCCAGCCGTTGTGCGGCGGCCCGCTCGCCCAACAGCCGGGCCCCGAACCAGGTGCCCGCCAGCGTCGCCAGTTCCCGCGCCGGCGCGACGTGGCTGATGGGCGCGCGGCGCATCGCGAACAGCACCAGCAGGTATCCCAACGGGCCGAGCACGGCCACGGTCAGCACCGGTCGCCGGTAGGCGCGCCATTCGCGCACCAGCCCGGGACGGTCGCCCAGGGCCTGGCGCGACAAGGCCATGACGCGAAAGCTGTTGCCGGAGAAATCGATCAGAAACGGCGAGACGCCCAGGGCCTTCACGGCCCAGCCGTCGTTGAGGGTGTACGCCGCGATGCACGCGCCGGTGAGCGCACCCCACACCAGGCCCGGCAGCGCACCGTGGCGCAGCGCGTGATGCAGATCGGCGACCAGCACGATGCCCGCCATGATCAGCAGCAACCCGGCCAGCGCCAGTGGCCCGGGCCGTTCGCCGAACAGCAGCGTCGCGCCGGCAAACGACAGCAGCGGCCCGCTGCCCCGCGCGATCGGATACACGAGCGACAGGTCGGCCGCCCGGTAACCGGCCTGCAGGGACTGCGAGTACAGCAGGTGCAGCACCGCGGTGCCCCCGAGGGCGAGGTACTGCGGCAGGCCGTAGGGCGCGTGTCGCTGCGCCAGTGCATACAGCACCGCCGGGGCCCACAGCAGCAAGGACGCCGCCGAATACAGCCAGACAAAATGGCGCGAGTTCGCGGCACGCTTGGCTTCCAGGTTCCAGACCGCGTGGCATAGCGCCGCAAGCAACACGGCACACAGGGCACTGAGGGGCACGCGCTCTCCGGGGCTGCGAAATCAGGCTACCATGGTGCATGGCCGTGAGCGCGCAGTTCAACGCCTTTGTGCTCGATCTGCTCGGATCCGTGCGGCCGGTGAGTGCCCGGCGCATGTTTGGTGGCGTCGGTTATTACGCCGACGGTCTGTTCTTCGCGATCGCCGATGACGACGTGCTCTACTTCCGCGCCGATGCCGTCAGCCGCGCGTACTACGAGGCCGAAGGCCAGCAGGCCTTTGCGCCCATGGGGCCGGGCACGAAGTCGATGAACTACTACACGCTGCCGGCGCGGCTCTACGACGACACCGAGGAACTGGCGGTATGGCTGCGGCGCGCGCTCGGCGCCGCCCGCACGGCGGGCGACAAAGCGCCCAAACGGCCCCGGAGGGGGCCGCGCACATGACTTAACGCCGGGGGGCGACGCGCACTTGCGCGAAGCGCGAGTGAGGTCGCATGCTAGGGACATAGTCCGGTCAATCCGCACCTTCGGTACGGTATACGGGGGACACAAATCATGAGCACAGAAACTCGCTCGGCGACCCGCAGCGGCGGCCCGCGCGGCGCACGATTGGCTCTGGTGAGCTCCGGCCTGGTGTTTATAGCGCTGCTGGGCGCCTGGTCGGTGATGGGCATCATCGCCATGTTCGGGCAGGGCCATCCGCTGCGCGCGGCATTCCTGGCCATGGCGCTGGTGCTGCTGCTGCTGCTGAGCATGCGCATCATCGCCCTGAACTGGCGGGCCGTGGATACTGCCGCGGAGCGCGCCGGCGCGCCGCCGGATGGGAATGATCAGACCGGCAACTGGGGCGTCGGCGGCCCGTCCATGCGCGAGCCAGGCTCGACCGGCGTGTGGCCCGCGCGCAATGTCGACCGGCGCTACGAAGATCGGGACCGCTAGGACCGATTCGGCGCAGCACGGCGCGCGCCTGGCCTGCGGGGCAGCGGGTCCCGGACACTGATCGGCGATACCGACACGCGAGGACAGGGCGATGCAGCCAGTGACGCTCGAGGAGCTGGAAGGCGCCGCTGAGCTGCTGCGCGCGGTGGTGCCGCCCACGCCGCAATACGCCTGGCCCAAGCTGCGCCAGCGCAGCGGTTGCGAAGTGTGGGTCAAGCACGAGAACCACACGCCCACAGGGGCGTTCAAGGTGCGCGGCGGCCTGATCTACCTCAACCGGCTGCTGCGTGCGCAACCGGACGTGCGCGGCGTGGTGAGCGCGACCCGCGGTAATCACGGCCAGTCAATCGCCTTCGCCGCCGCACGCCACGGCGTGCACGCGACGATTTTCGTGCCCAGGGGAAATTCCCCCGACCAGAATTCGGCGATGCACGCCTTTGGCGCGACCGTGGTGGAATTTGGCGCGGATTTCGACGAAGCCAAGCACGAGGCGCACCGCGTGGCCAGCCAGCGCGCGCTGCACTTCGTGCCCTCGTTTCATCGCGACCTGGTGGTGGGCGTGGCGACCTATGCGCTGGAATTCCTGCGCGCGGTCGCCGATCTCGATACCGTGTATGTCGGCGTGGGCATGGGCTCGGGCATTTGCGGGCTGATCGCGGTGCGCGATCTGCTGGGGCTCAAGACGCGGATCGTCGGGGTCTCGGCGGCCAACGCGCCCGCCAGCGCGCGTTCCTACGCCGCGGGGCGGCCGGTGACGACGGCGAGCGCGCACACCTTCGCCGACGGCATTGCCACGCGCGAACCGCAGCAGGAAGCCGTGGACGCCATGTGCCGCGGCGCGGCCCGCTTCGTGGAGCTGAGCGAGGACGAGATGGCCGAGGCGATGCGCGTCTACTTTGACGATACCCATCAGGTCGCCGAAGGCGCCGGCGCCGCGCCGCTGGCGGCGCTGCTGAGGGAGCGTGCCAGCCTGGCCGGCCGCCGCGTGGGCGTAATCCTCAGCGGCGGCAATATCGAACGCGCGCGCTTCCTGCAGGTCCTCGGCGGCAGCACGCCCGTCGCGGGCGCTGGCGAGGGTCCGCCTGCTTAAGTAAAGCGCCGGCCGCCGGCCTGCGTTTTTGCGACCGGCGTCCGCCTCGGCGCTTTCCATAACCGCAGCGCGGCGATCGAATTCGTGAGCCAGCGCACAGAATGGGGTCCCGAACGTATGGACTTGCGCGCGGCGCTGGCCGACATTGGAGCCTTGGGAGTGACGCATCTTTTGTGAGGAGTCAGCCCTTGGGTAGGCTCTGCAGGGCATGGGGATTGGCGATCGCCTTGAGCGGCATCGCGACCTGCTGCTGCGTTGCGCCCGCCCGTGCCGGCGAGTCGGCCGGTTTCGTTCCCTCCTATTCCGGGTCCCAGGTCATGCTCTATATGAGCTGGTCGTTCGCGGCCCGAGGCACGCCCCGCGAGGCTTTTGGATTCCGGTACGAGCGCTCTTCGCCGGTCTCGGGCGACCCGGCGGAACGGTTTTGCGCGCCACTTGCGCACCGTTCGTTGGTCGACCTGCAGTTTACCCGGGGCACTGGCCCGCGCATGCAATTCGGCCCGCGCGTCACCTGGGACATCAGCCACGGCCGACTGGCGCCCACCAGTCTGCTGCGCACCTGGCCCGTGCCCACGGCGCCGGTGATGCCGGTGTCCTCGCTGGCCTGGGCCCCCTGACCGCCGCACAGCGCGGGCAAAGCCCGGTTCAGAGTATCCTGTCGGCCTCTTGGGCGGACAGGGACGTGTCCACAGTGAGCAAGCGCATCGACCCCGCGGCCTTGGCAGCCGTTATAGGCACTTTGTACCCGCCGCCCTTTGACGAGCCGTGCCGGAATCGCGAGCGGCGCCGGCTAGGCGATGCCGCGGGGCTCAAGCAGTTCGGCGTCAACCTGCTGCGTCTGCCGCCCGGCTCCTGGTCGAGCCAGCGGCACTGGCACAGCCACGAGGACGAGTTCGTCTACGTGCTGGCCGGTGAGGTAACGCTGGTTACCGATTCGGGCACCGAGTTGTTGCGCTCCGGGGACGCGGCCGGATTCCCGGCGGGCGAGCGCGACGGCCACACCTTGCAGAACCGTTCGGTGGCCGATGTGCTGGTGCTGGAAGTCGGCACGCGCGCACCGGCGCAGGATGTCACCACCTATCCGGGCCTCGACCTGATGGCGCCGGCCGGCGGGGTCCCCGCGACCTTCACGCACCGGGACGGCACGCCGTACGCGAACATCCCGCGACGCGTGTACTGATGAGCGTAGCTCGCGTCCCACGCCGGCACCGCAGGAATCGATGAGCGAACAGCGCTCGCAGCTGATCGGCAACGCCATACTGCTGGCCTGCGTGGCCGCACTGCTGTGGGGCGTGCTGGAGGTGTTGCGCCCCTTCCTCTCGGCGATCATCTGGGCTGCGATCATCGTCGTGGCCACGTGGCCGATCATGCTGCACGTGCAGCGCCTGACCGGCGGGCATCGGAGCCTGGCGGTGGTGGCGATGAGTTCGGGCCTGTTCGTGGCGGTGGTCGGACCCGTGGCGCTGCTGCTCGGCACGCTGGTCACGCGGCTCCCGGAACTGCGCGACGTCGGCGAGCGCCTGTTCAGCACCCCCTGGCCGGAGCCGCCGGCGTGGCTCGCGCGCCTGCCCTTCGGCACGCAGCTGAGCGCGCAGTGGCAACAGGCCGCCGCGCAGCGCCCCGAGTACTGGGCCGGGGTCATCAAGCCGTACCTGGGAAACGCCGCGTTGTGGCTGAGCCAGCATGTGGGCACGATTGGCGGGGTCACGATCGACCTGTTGCTGACGCTGATCCTGGTGGCCGTGTTCTACCTGCACGGCGAAGCCCTGGCGAAGTGGACGCTGCGCCTGGCCAGGCGCGTGGGCGGGGCGCGCGGGGTGGAGAGTGCCGTGCTGGCCGGTCAGGCGATGCGGGCGATTGCCGCGGGCGTCGTGGTGACGGCCCTGGTCGAGGCGGTACTGAGCGGCCTGGGGCTGTGGGCGGCCGGCATTCCGGCGGCCGGGGTGCTGACCTCGATCATCTTCATGCTCTGCGTCATGCAGATCGGGCCGATGCCGGTGCTGATCCCGGCCGCGCTGTGGTTGCTGCTGCAGCAGCAGGTGGGCTGGGGGATTGCGCTCGCCGTGTGGGCGGTGATGATGAGCGTAGGCGATGGCATCATGCGACCGTGGCTGATCCAGCGCGGGGCGAAGCTGCCCTTCATGCTGGTGCTGGTAGGGGTGATCGGCGGCCTGCTGGCCTTCGGCGTGACCGGGATATTTGTCGGGCCGATACTGCTGGCCGTGGTGCAAAGGCTCATGGAGCGATGGATGGCTGACACATGAATGAAGCGGGCTCCGCGCCGCCGGGCGTGCCGTCCAACAGGCTGCAGCGCTCGGCGCGTGGCCTGCTGCGCCTGGATCTGGCGGTTCTGGGGGCGGGCTTTGCCTGGTTTGCCTACATTGACGCGCCGATCACGGACGGTGCCATGCGCCTGGTTGCCGGAGCGGTGCTGGCGGGCCTGCTGACGATGGTGGCCACGCTGGTCGCCGGTGAATCCAGTAGCGAACGCGTTTCCCGGCGCTGGTGGCGCTTGTCCTTGTGGGCGTTTGGCCTGACCACGCTGCTGATGCTGACGGCCGTGACCGTGACCCTGAATCTTAAGGGCACCGGCAGCGACGATTCCGATACCTCGACCGCCGTGGTCATGCCCGCCTAGCCGCAATGGCGGCGAGCAGCGCGTCGACGTCCGCGAGCGCCATGTCGTAAGCCGTGACCAGCCGGACGACCGGCGAGCCCTGCAGCGGCGGTGCCGGCCACTCGTAGAACTCGAAGCCCTGCGCGCGCAGCGCATCTATGAGCGCCTGCGGGAGCGCTGCGAATACCTCGTTGGCCTGCACCTGCTGCAGCAGCGGAATGCCGCACTCGCGCAGGCCCGCGGCGAGATGCGTGGCCAGTGCGTTGGCGTGGCGGCCGTGCCGCAGCCAGAGCTCGTGGTCCAGGCAGGCGGTCAGCTGCGCGCTGAGAAAGCGCATCTTGGACCACAGGTGGCCCGCGCGCTTGCGCCGCATCTCGAACTCGCGCGCCAGTTCGGGCCTGAAGAAGATGACCGCCTCGGCGGCCAGGGCGCCGTTCTTGGTGGCGCCGAATGACAGCACGTCCACGCCGCACTTCCAGCTGGCCTCGGCCGGCGTGCACGCGAGGTGCGCGACCGCGTTGGCGAAGCGGGCGCCGTCCATGTGCACGCGCAGCCCGTAGCCGTGGGCGGCCGCGGCGAGCGCGGCCAGTTCCTCGCGCCGGTACACGGTGCCCCATTCCGTGGCCTGCGATACGCTGAGCGCCGCGGGCAGCACGTGATGCACGCCCATCTCGCGGGCGTGGGCCACGGGCGCCGCCAGCTGCGCGGCGGATATCTTGCCGTCCGGCGAGGGCAGCGCCAGCAGCTTGGCGCCACCGCTGAAGAATTCCGGTGCGCCGCATTCGTCGGTGTTGACGTGCGCGATCTCGTGGCAGTACACGCCGCCAAACGGCGGCACCAAAGTCGCGAGCGCCAGCGCGTTGGCCGCGGTGCCGGTAGCCACGGGATGAATCACCAGCTCGCACTCGAAGACTTCCTGCGCCAGGCGCGTGAGGCGCCGAGTTTCCGGGTCCTCGCCGTAGGAATGCACGCTGCCCTGGTTGATCCTGGCGATGGCGTCCATGACCTCGGGTGCGGCAGGCGCCACGTTGTCGCTCGCAAAGGAGCGTCTGCTCTGTGCCATGCCTACCCCTTCAGGAATCGCCCCGGAACCACCGTGCCCATGGCGTTAATCTACCCGAAGCTGCCGGCGCCGCGCATGGGTTATGCTGATCGCGTGCCGATCCAATACCTGTTCCAGACGCCGGTGTACGCCGCGTCGCTTGAGTCGAGCTCGTCTGCGCCCCTCAACCGCCGGCTGCTGCGCGAGTGCCTGCAGTTGCGGCACGACGATCGCGCCGGCCGCGCCTGGTCGGCACGCAACTATCCGGGCGGCTACACCTCGTACAATACCCAGAGCCGGCTGCACGGCGTCTCGCCCACGTTCGCGAAGCTGGAGCGCAGCATCGACCGCCACGTCCAGCGCTTTGCGCGCTTGCTCGACCTCGACCTGCGCGGCAAGCGCCTGGCGATGACCGATTGCTGGGTCAATATCATGCGCCACCGCGTCGTGCACGGGCTCCATCTGCACCCGCTGTCCACGATCAGCGGCACCTACTATGTGCAGGTGCCGCGCGGCAGCGCCGGCCTGAAGTTCGAAGATCCACGGCTGGAGCGCTTCATGGCCGCGCCCCCGCGCCGCAATCGCGCCCGCGCGAAGAATCGGGCCTGGGTGACGCTGCCCGCCCGCGCCGGGCGCGTAGTCCTGTTCGAGAGCTGGCTGCGCCATGAAGTGCCGCCCAATCAGGCGCGCGGCGAGCGGGTCAGCGTCAGCTTTAACTACGCCTGGTTTTGAAGCGTGGGCATGACCGGGATCATCCTTGGACTCATCGTGCTGGCGAGCGTCGCCGGACTCACGTTCGCGCCCACGTGGCTCGAGCGCAGCCTGCTGCGTCCCTACTGGCTGGTGCCGCGGCGACAGTACGCCACCCTCATCACCAGCGGCTTCATGCACGCGAGCTTCGCGCACCTGCTGTTCAATGCCTTCACCCTCTGGTCGTTCGGCCGCGCGCTCGAAGCGGTCATCGGCTCGGGGCGCTTTGTGCTCCTGTACGCGCTCGGCCTGCTGGTGAGCGATGCCGGGACCTGGCTCAAGCACCGCGCGGATCCCGACTATGCCTCGCTCGGCGCCTCCGGGGCGATCCTCGCCGTGCTGTTCGCCTCGCTCGTTTATTTCCCGACCCAGTCGCTGTACATCCTGCCCCTGCCGGTGCCGATACCTGCGCCGCTGTTCGCGGTCGGTTATCTGGCCTACACCTGGTATGCCGGCCGGTTCCTGCGCGGCCGCATCAATCACGACGCGCATCTGGGCGGCGCAATCACCGGACTGGCGTTCGTGGCGCTCACCGATCCGCACGCCTGGCAGCGGGCAATTACGCTGGCTTTCCACTAGCATGGATGCATGCGCGATCTCACCGTAGGCTCGATAGACCAGCATCTGGTCGCGATGGCGACGCCGATCGCGGCCGGCATGATTTTTCAGACGCTGTATTTTCTGGTCGACCTGTACTTTGTCGGCCGGCTGGGCGGTGCGGCCATCGCCGGGGTGGGTTCGGCCGGAAACCTGGCCTTCCTGGTGATGGCCCTGACGCAGGTGCTGGGGGTCGGCACGGTGGCGCTGATTGCCCAGGCGGTGGGGCGCAAGGACCAGGCGCGTGCCAACCTGGTGTTCAACCAGTCCTCGGTGCTGGCGCTGGCCGCGCTGCTGGCCTGCCTGGTGCTGGGTACCCTGTTCGCGGGACAGTTTGCCGGGGCGCTGGGATCGGACCAGGCGACCCGCACGGCCGGCGCCACCTACCTGCGCTGGTACCTGCCGGGCCTGTCCCTGCAGTTTGCGTTGGTCGCCATGGCCTCGGCGCTGCGGGGCACCGGCATCGTCAAGCCGGCGATGACCGCCCAGATGCTCACCGTCGTGATCAACGTGATACTCGCGCCGGTGCTGATCGGGGGCTGGGGCACGGGCCACCCGCTGGGCGTGGCCGGCGCCGGTCTGGCCAGCTCGATCGCGATCGCCGTCGGCGTGCTGCTGCTGTGGGTGTATTTCCTGCGCCTCGAGCACTACGTCGGCTTCGTGCGCGGCGACTGGCGGCCGCGCGTCGAGGTGTGGCGGCAGATACTCGGCATCGGGCTGCCCGCGGGCGGCGAGTTCGTGATCATGTTCGTGATCTTTTCGTTCATCTATTTCGTGATACGGCCGTTCGGCGCCTCGGCGCAGGCCGGATTCGGCGTCGGCACGCGCGTCCTGCAGGCGATCTTCCTGCCGGCGATGGCGGTGGCCTTTGCCGTCGCGCCGATCGTCGGCCAGAACTACGGCGCCGGTCACAAGGCGCGCGTGCGGCAGACCTTCCGGTCGGCGGCACTGATGAGCACGGTGCTGATGCTGGTGGTCATGGGCCTGTGCCTGTGGCGCCCGGCCGCGCTCATCGGCACGTTCACGGCCGAGCCGGCGGCGATCGGCGTGGGCTCGGATTACCTGCGGTTCGTCTCCTGGAACTGTGTCGCCAGCGGCTTTGTCTTCGTGTGTTCCGGCGTGCTGCAGGGACTCGGCTATACCTGGCCGGCGCTGTGGAGTTCCGCCTCGCGCCTGATTACCTTCATAACACCGGTGTGGTGGCTTTCGACGCGCGCCAATTTTTCGATCACCCAGATCTGGATGGTGTCGGTCGTTTCGGTGACGCTGCAGGCGCTGCTGAGCGGGACGCTGGCGCTGCGCCAGGTGCGGCTGCGCCTGTCGGCACGGGCCTGACGGCGCGCCCCCGGGCGGGCGCGTGTCTACTTGGCGGCGATCAGGTCGATCTTGGCGGCGCAGATGAAGTCGTTGTCGGAGAGCCCGCCGATGGAATGGGTGGTGTAGCGCACCCGGCAGTAGTCGTAGCCGAGCTCGAGATCGGGGTGATGATTCTCGATGTTGGCGACGTGGGCCAGCGCGTTGACGAAGCTCATGGTGCGATAGAAATCCACGAAGCGGAAGGCGCGCGTCAGACTTCGCGCGTCCGCGCTGATTTGCCAGTCGGCCGACAGCTGGCGGAGCTGCGCCTCCGCCTCGGCCCGGCTCAGCGCCGGCACGCCGCCCTCGCAGGGCTTGCAGCGCTTGCTGGTGAGTGTGTCCATGACCGGGTCCGATGCGCGCGCGGCGCGCGGTTTATTGAGTGATCCGCCTGGGGTAGCTGCGTTCGACGTATTGCTCGACCAGTTGCTGGAATTCCTCGGCAATGTGCTCGCCCTTGAGCGTCACGGTCTTGGCGCCGTCCTCGTAGACCGGCGCGACCGGCCGCTCACCGGTCCCGGGCAGGCTGATGCCGATGTTGGCCTGCTTGCTCTCGCCCGGGCCGTTGACCACGCAGCCCATCACCGCGACCGAGAGGTTCTCGACGCCCACGCGCGCGCGCCGCCACTCCGGCATCCGCCGGCGCAGATGCTCCTGGATGCTCTGCGCCAGGGTCTGGAAGTAGGTGCTGGTGGTGCGCCCGCAGCCCGGGCAGGCCGTCACCAGCGGCGAAAAACTGCGCAGCCCCATGGTCTGCAGCAGCTCCTGCGCGACGATGATTTCGCGCGTCCGGTCGCCGCCGGGCTCGGGCGTGAGCGAGATGCGGATGGTGTCGCCGATGCCCTCCTGCAACAGCACCGCCAGCGCCGCACTCGAGGCGACGATGCCCTTCGAGCCCATGCCGGCCTCGGTGAGCCCGAGGTGCAACGGGTGGCGCGTGCGCGTGGCCAGTTCGCGGTACACGGCGACCAGGTCCTGGACGGCGGAGACTTTGGCCGACAGGATGATGCGGTCCGGCCCCAGACCGAGCTCGATGGCGCGCGTGCGCGCTGTCGATCGCCGAGCGCACCAGCGCCTCGCGCATCACCTGCTGGGCCGATTCCGGCTCGGGCAGCGCGCTGTTGGCGTCCATCAGGCTCGCCAGCAGGTCCTGATCGAGGCTTCCCCAGTTCACGCCGATGCGCACCGGCTTCTGGTAGCGGCAGGCGAAGTCAATCAGCTCGGCGAACTGCGGGTCGCGCTTGCTGCCGCGGCCGACGTTGCCCGGATTGATGCGGTACTTGGCGAGCGCCTCGGCGCAGGCCGGATGGTCCTTGAGCAGCTTGTGGCCGTTGAAATGAAAATCCCCGATCAAGCGGCACCGTGCAGCCCTGCGCGGCGAGCGCATCGCGGATCGGCGCGACCGCGGCGGCGGCCGCGTCGGTGTTGACCGTGATGCGCACCAGCTCGGAGCCGGCCTCGGCCAGTGCGCGCACCTGCCTGACCGTGGCCGCGACGTCGGCGGTGTCCGTGTTGGTCATTGACTGCACCACGATCGGGGCGCTGCCCCCGACGGGCACGCCGGCCACGTCCACGGTCAAGGTGGCATGGCGGGGACGCTGGGCGGAGCCGCTTTGCACGATGGCCAATTGTAGAGGCGCGGGCGCGGTAACTGCTATGATTCGGGCCCCGTCAAAAAGGATCTGTCCGAAGAGATCCGGAACCTTACGGCCGCGGGCCCGGTTTCGGACGCCGAAGGCGCAAATTCCGCCCGGAAACGCTCAGGCAACAGGAACGGCAGATCAAGGACGGGCTCTGGAGAGCGGCGGCGCCTGTCGGCAGGCCCGCCCACCGAAGGGGTGCGGCGGCGGGCCTTGAGGCCGGCTTGCCCGATCTCTCAGGTAGGAAGGACAGAGGGGCGGCAGGGGCACGGCCTTAAACGCGGTGCGCCTGCCGCTTTTTTTTTGGTGACCGCATCCCGCGGGCTGGAGCTGCATTGGGTTTACGCACCCCCCTGTATGACCGACACGTCGCGCTCGGCGCGCGCATGGTCGACTTCGGCGGCTGGGACATGCCGGTGCAACTACGGCTCGCAGATCGAGGAACACCACGCCGTGCGCCGCTCCGCCGGGGTGTTCGACGTCTCGCACATGTGCGTCATCGACGTGCACGGCGCACGCTCGGGCGAGTTCCTGCGCGGCCTGCTGGCCAACGACGTCGGCCGGCTCCGCCAGCCGGGCAAGGCGCTCTACAGCTGCATGCTCAGGGAGGATGGCGGGATCCTGGACGACCTGATCGTCTATCTTCTCGATCCGCGCGGGTATCGCGTGGTCGTCAACGCGGGCACCCGCGATTCGGACCTGGCCTGGATACGCGCGCACGCGGCCGCCGTTCAACCTCGAGGTGCGCGAGCGACGCGACCTGGCGATGCTCGCGGTGCAGGGCCCGGAGGCGCGCGCGCGCCTGGCGGTGCTGCTGACACCGCCCGATGCGCAGACCGCGCTTGCGTTGCCGACCTTCTTCGGCGCGCAGCTCGGCGAGTGGTTCGTGGCGCGCACCGGCTACACGGGCGAGGACGGGTTTGAGGTCATGCTGCCCGCGGATGGCGCGGTTGAGGCCTGGAACCGCCTCAACGAACTGGGGGTGCGCCCGTGCGGGCTTGGGCGCGCGCGATACGCTGCGCCTCGAGGCCGGCATGAATCTGTACGGCAACGACATGGACAGCAGCACCCAGCCGCTGGAATCGGGCCTGGACTGGACCGTGGCCTTCGAGCCGCCCGGGCGCGATTTCATGGGCCGCGCAGCCCTCGAGGCGGCGCGCGCCGCGCCCGGGGGGCGCAAGCTGGTCGGCCTGCTGCTGCAGGAGCGGGCGGTGCTGCGCTCGCACCAGCGCGTGCTGACGCCGGCCGGCGAAGGCGTGGTGACCAGCGGCACCTTCTCACCGACGCTCGCACGCTCGATCGGCCTGGCGCGCGTCCCGGGCGCCGCGGCGCCCGCCGGCGGCACCGTGCAGGTCGACATACGCGGAAAGATCCTGGACGCACGCGTGGTCAAGCCACCGTTCGTGCGCCTCGGCCGCGTCCTGGTGGACCTGTAAGCCCGCACGCGAACTCACGCAGCAAAATAGGGAGACTCGAGGCGATGAGCAATGTACCCGAGGATCGCAAGTACGCCCGCAGCCATGAATGGGCGCGCGAGCAGGCCGACGGCACGGTGGAGGTCGGCATCAGTGATCACGCGCAGCAGTCGCTCGGTGATCTGGTGTTCGTCGAGGTGCCCGAGGTGGGTCGCACGCTGCAGCAGGGCGAGGCCTGCGCGGTGGTCGAGTCGGTCAAGGCCGCTTCCGACGTGTACGCGCCGGTGGCCGGCACGGTGGTGGCCGTCAACCAGGCGCTGGCCCAGGCCCCGGAACTGGTCAATCAGGATCCCTACGGCGGCGGGCTGGATCATGCGCCTCAAGCCCAGCGCGGCCCTGGCCAGCGGCGATCTGCTGGACGCGGACGGCCTACGCCGCGCTCGCCGCGGCGGGCTGAGCGCGCCGACCCCTTGATCCAAAGGAGTTGTCATGCCCTTCATTCCACACACTGAAGCCGACGTCCGGGAAATGCTGGCCGCCATCGGCGCGCCGGACATGGACGTCGCTGTTCGCGGAGATACCGCCGGAACTGCGCATCCGGGCGCTGGCCGGCGTGCCCGAAGGCCTGAACGAGCAGCAGGTCATGCGCCTGATGCACGAGCGTGCGCGCCAGGACGGGCTGCCGCTGAACTTTATCGGCGCCGGCGCCTACCCGCACCACATCCCGGCGGCGGTCTGGGCGCTGGTCTCGCGCGGTGAGTTCTACAGCGCCTATACGCCCTATCAGGCGGAGGCCAGCCAGGGCACGCTCCAGACGATCTACGAATACCAGTCCATGATCACCGCGCTCACCGGCATGCAGGTGGCCAACGCGTCGATGTACGACGGCGCCACCGCGGTCTCGGAGGCCTGCCTGATGGCCGTGCGGGCCAACCGCAAGTCGACCTCGGCGCGCATCCTCCTGCCGAGCACGGTGCACCCGCACTACCGGGCCGTGACGCAGGCTTCCACCGGCGGGCAGGGGCTGGAACTCAGGGTGCCGGCGTACCTGCGCGCCAGCGGCCAGACCGACACGGCGGCGCTGGCCGCCTTCGAAGGCCAGGACGTGACGGCGCTGGTCATCCAGCAGCCGAACTTCTTCGGCGTGCTGGAGGACGTGGACGCGCTCACCGACTGGGCGCACGCGCGCGGCGCGCTGGTGATCGCGGTGGTCAATCCGATCTCGCTGGCGCTGCTCAAGCCGCCGGGGCAGTGGGGCACGCGCGGCGCGGACATCGTCGTGGGCGACGGCCAGCCGCTCGGCTGCCCCCTGTCCTCGGGCGGTCCCTACTTTGGCTTCATGGCGACGCGCATGGACTACGTTCGCCAGATGCCCGGGCGCATCGTCGGGCGCACCGTCGATCTGGACGGCCGGCCAGGATTTACGCTGACGCTGCAGGCGCGCGAACAGCACATACGCCGCGGCAAGGCCACCTCCAACATCTGCACCAACCAGGGACTGCTGATGATCGCCGGCACCATTTACATGGCTCTGATGGGTGCGGAGGGTCTGGAGCGTGTGGCCAGCGCCTGCATGACCCGCAGCTCCGAGCTGGTGGCGGCGTTGACGCGGCTCCCGGGCGTGCGCAGCGCATTCTCCGGCGCGCGCTTTCACGAGGCGGTGTTGCTGCTGGACCGGCCGGCCGCACCGGTGCTCGAGGCGCTGGCCGCGCGCGGCATCGAGGGCGGACTTGATCTGTCCGCCTACTTCCCGGAACTTGGCTCCGCCTTGCTGGTCTGTGCCACCGAGGTGCACACGGCCGCCGACGTCGCGACCTACGCCGCGGCGCTGGCCGAGGTGCTCAAGTCCGTGCGCGTGGCGTGATCCGCCCATGAACGGCGGACCGTGCGGCCCCCTGGGAGCGGATCTACACCCTGTCGTGGAGCGCCGCGGCGCGTGGCGGGCTCGCTCCGGCGGGCCGCGTGTGGGCCCGCGCCCCGTTCGCCCCATCGATGCACGTCGGCCGCCCGGCGCCGGCACACCCGTGAGGTACCAGGCATGAGTTTACCGATGTGCGAGCCGCTCATATTTAACTACGGACGCGCCGGTCGCGGCGCGCGCGGACAGTGGCCGGCGGCGCAGAGCGCCGCGCCGGCCGTGCCCGCCAGCCTGCGCCGCGCGCAGCGCGCGGCGCTCCCCGAGGTGAGCGAGCTGGACGTGGTCAGGCACTACACCCGGCTCTCGCAGCTGAACTTCTCGATCGACACGCACTTCTATCCGCTCGGTTCCTGCACCATGAAGTACAACCCGCGCGCCTGCAATGCCGCGGCGCTGCTGCCGGAATTCCTTGGCCGCCACCCGCTCGCCAGCGCGCGCCACAGCCAGGGGTTCCTGGCCTGCATGTACGAATTGCAGGAGATGCTCAAGGCCGTCACCGGCATGCGCGGGGTCGCGCTGACGCCGATGGCCGGCGCGCACGGAGAGTTCGCCGGCGTCGCCATGATCCGTGCCTATCACCGCGCGCGCGGTGACCTGGAGCGCAACGAGATCATCGTCCCCACGGCGGCGCACGGCACCAACCCGGCCACCGCCACCATGTGCGGGTGCGTGGCGCGCGAAGTCGGGGTGGGCCCGGAGGGCGACGTGGACCTCGAGGCCCTGCGTGCCACGGTCGGGCCCAAGACCGCCGGCATCATGCTCACCAACCCCTCGACGCTCGGCGTGTTCGAGCGCCAGATCGTCGAAGTGGCGCGCATCGTGCACGCCGCCGGCGGGCTGCTCTACTACGACGGCGCGAACCTGAACGCGATTCTGGGCAAGGTGCGCCCGGGCGACATGGAATTCGACGTCATGCACATGAACCTGCACAAGACCTTCTCCACGCCGCACGGCGGCGGGGGACCGGGGGCCGGCGCGGTGGGCGTGGGGCCGCGATTGCTCCCGTTCATGCCGCTGCCGGTGGTGGCGCGGAGCGGGGAGGGCGAGGGCGCGCGCTACCGCTGGCTGGGCGAGCAGGACCTGCCGCAGTCCATTGGCCGGCTCACGGGCTTCAACGGCAACGCCGGCGTGCTGCTGCGCGCCTACGTCTACATGCGCATGCTGGGGAGCGAGGGCATGCACCGGGTGGGCGAGTTTGCGACCCTGAATTCGAACTACCTGCTCGCGCGCCTGCAGCAGGCCGGCTATGTCGCCGCCTATCCGCGCCGGCGCGCCAGCCACGAGTTCATCCTGACCCTCAAGGCGCTCGCGCAGCAGCAGCACGTCACGGCGATGGACGTCGCCAAGCGCCTGCTCGACTTCGGCTTCCACGCGCCGACCACGTACTTTCCGCTGCTGGTGCCCGAGTGTCTGCTGATCGAGCCGACCGAGACCGAGAGCAAGGAGACGCTCGATGCCTTCGTGGCCGCGATGACCGAGATCCTGCGCGAGGCGGACAAGGACCCGGAGACGGTGCGTGGCGCCCCGCACCGCATGCCGGTGCGCCGGCTCGACGACGTGCGCGCGGCGCGCGAGCTGGACCTGGCGCACCGCCCGGGCGCCGCCTGAGGGGCCTTCGGTCTTGACCGTTCGCGACAAGCCGCGCGGCTGGGCCAGGTTGTTCCGGGCCTTCGGCGCCAGCCGCAAGGGACTGGTCGGCGCCTTCCGGGAAGAGGCGGCATTCCGGCAGGAACTGGCCCTGGCGGTGCTCGCGGTGCCGCTCGGTCTGTGGCTCGGGCGCTCGGGCGTGGAGCGCGCGCTGCTGGTCGCCCCGGTGCTGCTGGTGCTGATCGTCGAGCTGCTCAACAGCGCCATCGAGGCGACCGTGGACCGGGTCGGTCCCGAGCGCCACGAGCTCGCCGGGCTGGCCAAGGACATTGGCTCGGCCGCGGTGCTCCTGAGCTTGTTATTGTGCGCACTGGTCTGGGCACTGGTGCTGCTGTACCGCTAATCTCGGCTGGAGCGATTCAATGACTGCACTGATCTGCGGGTCGATGGCCTACGATACCGTGATGGTGTTCGAGGGGCGTTTCCGCGACCACATCCTGGCCGATCGCATCCACATGCTGAATGTCTCGTTCCTCGCACCCTCCATGCGGCGCAATTTCGGCGGCTGCGCCGGCAACATCGCCTATAACCTCAAGCTGCTCGGCGGCGAGGGCCTGATCATGGCCACGGTGGGCCATGATTTCGGGCCCTACGAGAGCTGGCTCACCGAGCGGGGCATCGCCCTCACGCATGTGCGCCGCGTGCCGGCCGAATTTACCGCCCAGGCCTTCATCACCACCGACCTGGAGGACAACCAGATCACGGCATTTCACCCGGGCGCGATGAATCACGCGCACCTCAATCAGGTCGGCGCCGCCCCGGGCGTCAAGCTGGGGGTCATCTCTCCCGACGGGCGTCAGGGCATGCTCGATCACGCCGGGCAATTTGCGCAGGCCGGGATACCGTACCTGTTCGATCCGGGCCAGGGCCTGCCGATGTTCGACGGCGAGGAGCTGCGCTCGTTCGTGAGCCGGGCCGCCTGGGTGGCCGTCAACGACTACGAGGCGAGCCTGCTCAGTGAGCGCACCGGCTGGTCCGCCGACGCCATCGCGACGCGGGTGCGGGCGCTGATCGTCACGCGCGGGGGCTCGGGCTCGTGGATATACGCCGACGGCCAGCGCCACGACATTCCGCCCGCCAAGCCGGCGCAGGTGGCCGACCCCACCGGCTGCGGCGATGCCTACCGGGCGGGGCTGGTGTACGGGCTGCAGCGCGGGCTCGATTGGCCCACGACCGGGCGCGTGGCCTCGCTGGCCGGCGCGATAAAGATTGAACATTTCGGCACCCAGCAACACCAATATGAATGGGCCACCTTTGCCGCGCGCTTTCACCAGAACTTCGGGATCACCCTATGACCGGAACATGCCGCACCCCGCGTACGCTGCCGGCACTGGGCGCCGTGCTTTTGGCGATTTTGATCGGGGGCTGCGGCGCGCTGCGCAAGCCGCCGCCGCCACCGCCCACCTTGATCCAGGCTCCGCCGGTGCCCGTGGCGGCCGTGGTGGCGCCGCCGGCGGACTGGGCCCGGACGCTCGAGCGGATCGCCAGCAGCGTGGTCACGATCGCGATCGATCAGACGCGCTCCTTCGATACCGAACGCAATATTTCAGCGCAGGCCACCGGCTTCGTGATCGACGCTGATCGCGGGCTGATACTGACCAACCGGCACGTGGTCACGCCGGGCCCGGTGATTGCCACGGCGACCTTCCTCAACCACGAGGAGGTCGAGCTGCGCGCCGTGTATCGCGATCCCGTCCATGATTTTGGCATCTACCGCTACGACCCGGCCAAGCTCCATTTCCTCAAGCCCGCCGCCTTGCCGCTGGCGCCCGAAGATGCGCAGGTCGGGCGCGAGATCCGGGTGGTGGGGAACGACGCCGGCGAGCAACTGTCGATCCTGGCCGGCACCCTGGCGCGCCTGGACCGCGAGGCGCCCGAGTACGGCATCGGCCGCTACAACGACTTCAATACCTTCTACATCCAGGCCGCTTCGGGCACCTCGGGCGGCTCCTCGGGCTCGCCGGTGATTGACGTGCAGGGCCGGGTGCTGGCCCTCAATGCCGGCGGCGCGACCGGCTCGGCGACCAGCTTTTATCTGCCGCTGGGACGCGTGCAGCGCGTCGTGCGCCTCATCCAGCAGAGCAAGCCGATCACCCGCGGCACGATTGGCACCGAATTCCGCTATCGACCCTACGACGAGTTGCGGCGCCTTGGGCTGCGCACGGAGACCGAGACTGCCGCCCGCACCGCCCAGCCGGCCAATACCGGCATGCTGGTCGTGGACCGGGTGCAGCCGGGCTCGAGCGCCGACAAGGTGGTCGCGGCCGGAGACGTGCTGGTGCGGCTCAACGACGTGCTGGTGACCGGGTTTGAGCCGCTGGAAGCGGTCCTGGATGAGTCCGTGGGCAAGAAGGTGCGCCTTGAGCTCGAGCGCGGCGGCAAGCCCTTCAAGGTTGAGGTGGCGGTGGAGGACCTCAATGCCATCACACCGGCCAGCTACCTCGAGTTTGGCGACGCCATCGTGCACACGCTCTCCTACCAGGAGGCCCGCCACTTCCATCTGCCCGTCAGCGGCGTGTTTGTCGCCAACGCCGGCTACAGCCTCGATGCGGCCGGCGTGCCGCGCGGTGCGGTCATAACCTCGGTCAACGACAAGCCCGTCGCCACGCTGGCGGAATTCGAGGCGCAGATTGGCACGCTGGGCGACGGCGAGCGCTACACCGTGCGCTACGTGACCCTCGATGACCCGCATCGCGCCGAGCTGCGTTCGGTGTACATGGACCGGCGCTGGTTCCCGGCGCGCCATTGCGTCCGCAATGACGCGAGCGGTTACTGGGACTGCTTCAACCTGACCGCGGGTCCGGCGCCGGAGGCACCCACCGGCGGGAGCGCTCCGCCGCCGCAGATCAGTGATGCCATCGAGCGCCAGCTGGCGCCCTCGCTGGTCGGCATGAGCTTCGACATGCCCTATCCGCTCTCGGGAGTAAACGAGCGCAACTATCGTGGCACCGGACTGATCGTCGATGCGAAGCGCGGGCTGGTGGTCACCGACCGCAACACCGTGCCGGTATCGATCGGTGACGTGCGCCTGACCTTCTCCGACACCCTGGAGATTCCCGCCAGGGTGGTGTACATCCATCCGCTCCACAACCTCGCCGTGGTTCAGTACGATCCGGCGCTGCTCAAGGGGACCCACCTGGAGTCGGCGGCCCTGACGGAGGCGCCGCTGCAAACGGGCGAGAACGTCGTGGTGGTCGGGCTCGATTCCAACGGCACGCTCAAGTCGCGCGCCACGACGGTCGCCGACGTCGACCCGCTGCTGCTGCCGCTGTCGCGCTCGCTGGCATTCCGCGACAGCAACATCTCGGTCGCCGCGCTCGTCAACCCGCCGGACGACCTGGTGGGCGTGCTGGCCGATCACGAGGGGCGCGTGCGCGGGCTGTGGGCCAGTTTCGCCTTCGACAACGGCCGCGAGGCGGTGCAGCAGAGCCGCGGCATCTCACCCGACATGATCAGCGAGACACTCAAGCTGGCGCGCGAGGCGGCGCCGCTCCATTCGCTCGAGGTCGAGTTTGTCGCGCAGACGCTGGCGGCGGCGCGCGGCCTGGGGCTGAGCAACAAGTGGATGGCGCGCATCGAGAAAAGCAATCCCAGCAAGCGCCAGGTGCTGAGCATCACGCGTCTGGTCGGGGGTTCGGACGCGGCACAGCTCCTGCAGCCCGGCGACATCCTGCTCGCCATCGACGGCCGGCCGGTCACCGCGTTTCGCGACGTCGAGCGCGCGGTGGCGACCAAGGAAAGCGTGCGCGCCACCATCTGGCGGGCCAGCGAGGAACTGACGCTGACGATCCGCACCGCGGCACTCACTGGCAGTGATCTCGATCGGGTGGTGCTGTGGGCCGGGGCCACGCTGCAGGCGCCGCATCGCGCCATCAGCGCGCAGCGGGGCATCGAACCGAGCGGCGTGTACGTGGCGTATTTTTCTTACGGTTCCCCGGCGAGTCGGTTCGGGCTCGTCCCCGGCCGCCGGATCGTCGAGGTTGACGGCCAGCCGACCCCCGACCTGGACGCATTCCTCAAGGTGGTGATCGGGCGCGCCGATCGCACCTCGCTGCGCATCAAGACCCTGGCCCTCAACGGTGCCCCGGAGATGATTACGCTCAAACTCGATCGCCACTACTGGCCGGCCTACGAGCTGCGCCGCATCGACAACCGCTGGGAGCGCGTGTCGCTCGAATAGGCGCGCTCTCGACTAATATTGACGGCATGGCCAGGGCGATCAGGGCGACTCCGCTGGAGCTGGATGCGGCCGTGCAGGCCCTGCGCGGCGGTGAGGTCGTGGCGTTTCCGACCGAGACGGTGTACGGACTGGGCGCCAACGCGCAGCACGCGGCCGCCGTGCAGAAGATCTTCGCCCTCAAGGGCCGGCCGGCCACTCACCCCCTGATCGTGCACCTCGACAGCGCGCGCTTCCTGCATCGCTGGGCGCGCGAGGTGCCGGCCGCGGCCGCGCGCCTGGCCGAGCGCTTCTGGCCGGGTCCGCTGACGCTGGTGCTGCCGCGCGCCGCCAACGTGCTCGATCTGGTCACGGGCGGGCAGGACTCGGTGGCCGTGCGGGTGCCGGCTCATCCCATGGCGCAACAGCTTCTCCGGGCCTTTGGAGGCGGCATCGCCGCGCCTTCCGCGAATCGCTTTGGGCACGTCAGCCCGACCCGCGCCGAGCATGTGCGCGAGGAATTTGGCGAGGCGGTGGCGGTGGTGCTCGACGGGGGCGAGTGCCAGGTCGGCCTTGAATCAACGATCGTGTCCTGCGTGGGCGGCGAGGTGCGGCTGCTGCGTCCGGGACAGATTACGCTGGCGCAGCTGCGCCACGAGGTCGGCGAACTGGCCGGTGGCAGCAGCGCGGCCGTGCCGCGCGTGCCCGGATCACTGCAGGCGCACTACGCGCCCGCGACGCCGCTCCGGCTGGTGGCCGACGGGCAGATCGAGCGGCTGGCCGCCGAACTGTCGCGCGGCGGCAGCCGCGTGGGCGTGCTCGCGCAGCGCTCGCCGCTGGGCAGTTTCCGGCGCGTGACCTGGGTCAATGCCGGCACGCGCCCCGACAGCTATGCGCACGACCTGTACGCGAATCTGCGCACCCTGGACAAGGCCGGCGCTTCCTGCCTGCTGGTGCAGGAGGTCCCCAAGGACGAGCGCTGGGAGGCGGTGCGCGACCGCCTGACGCGCGCGGCGGCCGCCACGGCTCCGGAGTTCGGAGATTTGCCCTGACCGGGAAGCGCTACATCGACCCGTTTGAGCCACAGCACGTGCGCCGCCTGGTCGGCGAGTTTGGCTCGCCGCTCCTGATCGTGGACTGCGCGCGCGTCCGCCGGCAGTACCGCAAGTTGCAGCGGGCGCTGCCGGGGGTCGACCTGCACTATGCACTCAAGCCCCTGCCGCACGCCGCCGTCATCCAGGCCGTGACCGGGCAGGGCGGCTGGCTGGACCTGGCCACCAGTGGCGAGGTGCAGCTGGTGCAACGCCTGGGCGTCGATGCCGCACGCTGCATCCACAGCCACCCGATCAAGCGGCCGAGCGACATCCGCAACGCGCTTGCCTACGGCCTCACCACCTTCGTGGCCGACAACCCGGACGAGGTGCGCAAGTTCCGCGGCTGCGCCGGGCGCGCGGCGCTGCTGCTGCGGGTCTCGTTCCGCAGCCCCGGAGCGGTGTGCGACCTGTCGCGCAAATTCGGCTGCGACCCGGAGGCGGCGCTCGATCTGGCGCGGCTGGCCGCGGGCCTCGGCATCGACGTGCGCGGCTACTCGTTTCACGTCGGCTCGCAGGTCGCCGACGCCGCCAAGTACGTCGAGGCGATCGGCGTGTGCGCGCGGCTCCTGGCCGCGGCACGCCGCGAGCGGCTCGGCAGCTGCGACACGCTCGACATCGGCGGGGGCTTTCCGGTCGACTACACCGAGCGCGTGACCGACATCGGGCGCCTGTGCGCGCCCATCCGTCGCGCGCTGGCGCATTTGCCGCGGCGGGTGCGCGTCATCGCCGAGCCCGGGCGCTTCATCGTCGGGCCGGCGGCGATCGGGGTGGCCACGGTCATGGGGCGCGCGCAGCGCGAAGGCCACTGGTGGTACTACCTCGACGACGGCCTGTACGGCTCGTACAGCGGCCAGCACTATGACCACGCCCGCTATCCGGTGCGCGCCCTGCGCACCGGTCCGCTGCTGCCCTCGGTGCTGGCCGGCCCCACCTGCGACAGCATCGACGTCATCGCCGAGGATCTGCAGTTGCCCCAGCTCCGGGCCGGCGACCTGATCGTCGGGAGCGAGATGGGCGCCTACACCTGGGCCTGCGCCTCAAACTTCAATTTCTTCCCCAAGGCCGCGGTGGTCGCGGTCAATCGCCGGCCGGGCGATCGGGGCGGCGTATAATCGGCGGCCTGGCCCCGCCGTCAGCAGAGGATTTGCGCCGCGATGCCCTCGTTCGATGTGGTTTCCAAGGTCGATCCCCACGAGCTCAGCAATGCCGTCGACCAGGCGATCCGCGAACTGGAGAAGCGCTACGACCTGCGCGGCACCGGGGCGCGCTTCGTGCTCCAGGACCACCTGATCACCCAGTACGCGCAGAGCGAGTTCCAGCTCGGCCAGCTGCTGGACATCCTGCGCTTGCGCCTGGGCGCGCGCGGCATTGACGCGCGCTGCATGGAGCTGGGCGAGGTGCAGGTCAACCTGGCGGAGGCGCGCCGTGCCATCACCATCAAGCAGGGCATCGATCATGCCGTCGCCAAGAAGCTGATCGCCGGCCTCAAAGAGGCCAAGCTCAAGGTCGATGCCCAGATCAACGACGACAAGCTGCGCGTGACCGGCAAGAAGCGCGATGAGCTGCAGACCGCGATGGCGCTGCTGCGCAAGCACAGCGTCGAGCTGCCGCTGCAGTTCGAGAACTTTCGCGACTAGCTGAGCGCGCCGGCCGCCGGCGCCGCGCCCGGCGGGGCGGGGCCCGCCAGTGCCGCCTGCCGCCCCCGCCACCAACGCGCGGTCAGCAGCTCCGCGTGACGCGCCAGGAACACCTCGCGTATCGAGGAGGGCATGGCCAGAAACGGCAGCCACTGCTCCGGGAACACGTCGCGCGGACCGACGTAGAACCAGGGCTCGCTGGCGCTCTCCTCCTCCTCGGTGCTGGCCGCGGGCAGGTCACGGAATTCGCAATCGCCGAGCAGCGAGACCTCGTCGTAATCGTAGAAGATGACGCGCCCGTGGCGCGTGACGCCGAAGTTCTTCAGCAGCAGGTCGCCGGCAAAGATGTTGGTGGACGCCATGTCGCGCAGCGCGTTGCCATAATCGACGATGGCCGCTTCGGCGGCGGCCGGCTCGGCCTCGCGCAGAAACAGGTTGAGTGGTCGCAGCCGCCGCTCGATGTAGCAGTGTTCGATGATCAGCTCTTCGCCCTCGAGGCGGCAGCTCTGGCTGGCTTCGCGCAGCAGTTCCTCGGCCAGCACCGGCATGAACCGCGCCAGCGGCAGGCTCAGGCGCTTGAATTCCTGGGCGTCCACCATGCGCCCGGCGCGGTCGTGGCGAAACACGAAACGGTAGCGCTCCATGACGTCGGCGCGGGTGGCGTGCTTGGGCGCGCCAAACTGGTCGCGGATCACCTTGAACACCAGATCGTGCGAGGGCAGCGTGAAGACGATCATGACCAGGCCGCGCTCCCCGGGCGCGTGCACGAACGCGTCGATTGAGCGGTCGAGATGGCGGCGCAGCGCAAAATAGCGCTCGGTCTTGCCCTGCTTGGCGCGGCCCAGCACGGTGTAGAGCTCGTCGACGGGCTTGCGCGGCATGAAGGAGCGCAGCAGCGTGACCGCGGCACCGACCACCGGCAGGTCGACGTGAAAGTAGGAGTTGGCGTAGCCGAACTGGGAACTGATGTCGTTGCGCGACAGCAGCACCGCTTCAACCTGCACCCCGTCCGCACCCTGGCGGAACACGATGACCAGCGGAGTCACGGCGCTGTCGCCGACCAGGCGCCCGACCAAGAAGGCCTCGCCGGCGCGATAGAACAGCGGCTCGATCATCTCGATCGATTCCGGCGCGGCGCTGGGCGGGCGCGTCTCGAAATGCCGGCCCAGCTCGGTGGTCACGCGGCGCACCGCAAGTTCGGGCGCGGCGAGCGCATGGGCAAAGGGCAGGTCGGCGAGTACGTCACTGACCGCCGACTGCAGCGAGCCGGCCGCGGGGTAGACGCGGATCGGAACCGAGCCCGAGGCCCGCCCGCTGTGCGTGGCGCTGAACTCGACGCTCGGGTTGACGCCGACGGTGCCAAACAGGTCGCGCGTCACCGAGTTGTAGAACGTCCGGTAGAAGTCGCTGTCGGGTACGCGCTCGATCATCGCCCCGTAAGCGGCGGTCGCGGCCGCCCAGAACTCGGAGGCAGCGGGCGAGTGCGGATCCAGGTTCCCGACCGGCGCGGCCCGCAGCGCGTGCAGCGCCTGCGCGACGCGCTGCTCGTACAGCTCGATGCGCGCCACGGCATCGCGCTCCCTGGCCACGCCGTCGCCGCTGAGGAAGTGCTCGGCGGCGCGCCGGGTGATCCGGCCAAATTCCTCGTTGTAGGCGCGAAAGTGCGCCATGATCAGCGCCGCCGCATCGTGCGGCGTGGCCACGCCCGCGCTGCGGCGCAGCGCGCCGGCGGGGAGTATGGCCAGGGCGTTCATGGGCCGGCGCTCAGCGTGCCAGCGCGAGCGCGGGCTTCGCGCTCGTGAACTGGTCGTCCTCGGTGCTGCCCGCCATCGCGCCGGTCGAGAACTGGCCGGCGGTCACGGCGGTTTGCACCGCATCGAAGTAGCCGGTGCCCACGAACGCCTGGTGCTTGGCGGCCCGGTAGCCGGCGCTCTCCTGGGCGAACTCGCGCTGCTGGAGCTGTGAGTAGCCGAACATACCCTCGTCCCGGTAGGCCGAGGCCAGCTCGAACATCGACAGGTTGAGCGCATGCCAGCCCGCCAGCGTAATGAACTGGAAGCGGTAGCCCATCGCCGCCAGCTCTTCGCGCCAGCGGCGCATCGTGGCGGCGTCGACGTTCTTCTGCCAATTGAAGGACGGCGAGCAGTTGTAGGCCAGCAATTGCTCCGGATAGCGCTCGTGGATGGCCTCGGCAAAGCGCCGCGCCTGCGCCATGTCGGGCTTGGAGGTCTCGCACCACACCAGGTCGGCGTAGGGTGCGTACGCCAGGCCGCGGTCGATGGCCTGCTCTATGCCGGCCTTGACCTGGAAGAAACCCTCGCTGGAACGCTCACCGGTCAGGAAGCGCGCGTCGCGCGGGTCGTGATTGGACAGCAGCAGGGTGGCGGCGTCGGCGTCAGTGCGCGCGATCAGCACGGTGGGCACGCCGGTGACGTCGGCGGCCAGGCGCGCCGCCACCAGCTTTTGGACGGCCTCTTCGGTCGACACGAGCACCTTGCCGCCCATGTGGCCGCACTTCTTGGCCGAGGACAGCTGGTCCTCGAAGTGCACCGCGGCGGCACCGGCGGCGATCAGCGCCTTGGTGAGCTCGAAGGCGTTGAGGTTGCCGCCAAATCCGGCCTCCGCGTCCGCGATGATGGGTGCCAGCCAGTCGTGTTCCGTCTTGCCCTCGAGGTGGTGGATCTGGTCGGTACGCAGCAGCGCGTTGTTGATGCGCTCGACCATCTTGGGCACCGAGTCGACCGGGTACAGGCTCTGGTCGGGATACATCTGGCCCGCCGAGTTGCCGTCGCCGGCGACCTGCCATCCCGAGCAGTAAATGGCCTTCAGCCCGGCCTGGATCGCCTGCACCGCCTGGTTGCCGCTCATGCAGCCGAGCGCGCCGATCACCGCTTCGCTGTGCAGCAGTCCCCAGAACTTCTCGGCGCCCAGGCGCGCCAGCGTGTGTTCGATGTGCACCGAGCCGCGCAGCCGCACCACGTCCTCGGCCGAGTAAGGTCGGGTCACACCGCGCCAGCGGGGATTGCTGGCCCAGTCGGCGCTGAGGCGGGCGGCTTGCGGATTGGCGGCTGTCATAATGCTTCGGGCTCCTGCGTGATTTTGCTAGCGCTTGGTTGACAGCCTACCGTCGAAAGGAGAGGATTTACACAATAGAAATTTCACAGTGTGAATTTCACAAATGAGCGGATTGTTGCGCCAAGGGCACTTCCTCGGGACCAAGCTGCGAACGCTGCGCAAGCGCAATGGCCTGACGCTGGACGAGCTCTCGGCGCGCTGCGTACAGCAGGACCCGGGCGCCGCCCCGTCGGTTTCGTACCTGAGCATGATCGAGAACGGCAAGCGCATGCCGTCGGCCGAGCTGCTGGACATGCTGGCGCGCTTGTTCGGCAAGGAAACGCGCTGGTTCCTCGACGAGAACACCGCCGTCGAACCCGTACCGGCGCGCCGCGAGCGCGGCGGCCTGGAGGCCATGCCGCTGGAGCCCTCGTTCCTGTTCTCGCACGAGCTGTTGCAGAACGCGCTGCCGGAGCTGCTGTCGCAAACCGGCACCAGCGGGCGACAGTTCGCGCAATTGCTGATTCGCGTGTGGCAGGAAACGCACCACAACGACTTTCCCGACATCGAACGCGCGGCCGAGGCGGTCGGCCGGCGTGAGTTGCCGCTGTCGCTGGAGCGGCTCCAGGGCATATGCAAGCACCTCGGCCTGCAGGTGCGCTGGGTCGATCCGGAGCGCGCCTCGGGCGCCGGCGGCCGGCTGCGTGCGCGCTTCGAAGCGCCGGACACGGTGCTGATCAACCGCAACCTGCGCGACCAGGAGGAACGCCTGCGCTACGACCTGGCGTATTTCATAGGGCACCGTCTGCTGCACAACGGCGACGGCCTGGTCTCGGCGCACGAGGCCAGCTGGTCCTCGGACGCGGAACTGCCGGCGAGCGCAGGCGGGAGCGGTGGCATGGGAGCGCAGGACGTGCTGTACGCCTGGCGCGACTTCGAGTGCAGCTTTTTCGCCGGTGCGCTGCTGTGCGCGCGCGTGCCGTTCCGGCGCTTCCTGGTGCGCGAAGCCCATCGCCTGTCGGCCTGCCGGAAGCTGGGCGTGACGACCGCGGTGGTCATGCGTCGCATGACCGCCGTCTCGCCCTACCGCTACTGGCATTACTTCGATGCCTATCCCCCGGGATTTCTGCGCGCCGTGTATCGCGGCAACGGCATCCCGCTGCCGTGGGGCAACATGAGCCTGGTGTCGGACCCCTGCCCGCGCTGGGCCGTATTCCGCTTGCTGGGCCAGGCGCCCCTGCCGAAGCACGCCTCGCACCAGCCGATGTCGCAGATTTCGGTGATGCAGGACGGCAAGCGCGCGCGCCTGTATTGCTGCCATTCGATGGTGACGCGCGACGCGGCGCGCGCCGTGCACGTGCAGTCGGTGGGCGTCGACCTGGTGCCGGCGCTCGAGGCTCAGGGCTATGACAGCGAGGGCATCGTCGCGGCCGTGTCCGAAGCCTGCCGGCGCGGCGGGGGCGATGCGCCCATTCCGGCGGCGGCCAGCGCCGCCCTGCAGTCGGTGTCCCAGGTGCTGAACATCCACTGGATCCACGATGCCCTGGCAACGCCGGCCGGCGTCATTTGTCCGCGCAGCGGTGCCTGCCCGCGCGCCCCGCGACGCTGCGGTTCCGGCCGGCCCTAGATCAGCAAGCCCGCGCGCGGTGACGGTCGCTCGGCCGGGAAGCCGCGCCGCGCCCTTGGCCTGACTGCGCGCGTACCGCGAGGTCGAGTGGCGGTGCCTTCGTGGGCATGTGAAAATGCGAATGCGTACCATTTACACCTTTGACAATGGCGGCGCGGCCGCTCGGGGACCCTTGCATCCATGAGGCGACGCCACGGCAGTGCGCGCGTGCAGCAGCGGCTCAGTCGCCGCCATGAACGCTACCTGTACCTGAGCGGCACGGTACTGCTGCTCTCCGGCGCCGGCTGGCTGGTCGCGCACTACCTGTTGCGCTCTCCCGCGGGCGCCGGACCGCATCCGGCCGAGCCGTGGCTGATGCGAGTGCACGGCGCGGCGGTGATCGGCTTCCTGGTGGTGTTTGGCGCGCTGCTGCCGGGGCACGTGCTGCAGAACTGGCGCCAGCGCGTCAACCGCTACAGCGGCCTGACGGTGGTGGTGGCCGTTAGCCTCCTGGCATTGAGCGGCTATGGTCTGTACTACCTGGTCGACGAGCGCCAGCGCGCCGTGACCAGCGCGCTGCATTGGGTGGTCGGGCTGGGGGCGTCCGCCGCGCTGGTGCTGCACGTGGTGTTGGGCAAACGCCTGGCCGCGCAGGCGCGCGAGCGGCGCATGGCGGCCCGGGCGCACCACCTCAGGCCCGGGGCGGCCCGCAGGCCGCACGCGGAAGCCCCGGCCCGCGAGAGTCCGTCCAGTCCGGGCTAGCCGGCGGCGGCAGCGGGCGAATGCACGAAGGCCTGCGCATCGCAGGCGGCGAGCGCCCTCTCGGCCACCTCGGGCGCCGCGAACAGCACCACCTTGGTCAAGGCGTCGGCGCTCAGGCAATCGGGCGCGCGCACGCTGACGCTGCCCTCGCCGCGGTAAGGCCGCCCGCTGCGCGGATCGAGCAGCGCCGAAACCTCCCCGCACGGCAGCCGCCGGCGCGAATAGTAGGTCGCCGAAGTGGCGAGTGCGGCGTCGCCCAGAGTCAGCATTTCGGCGCTGAGCTGCGGTGCCTGCGGATGACGCAGGCGCACGCGCTGCTGCCAGGGACCGGCGATCCGCAGGTCGCCGCCCGCATTGACCAGGATCTTCCCGACCCCGGCGCGCTGCAGCGAGCGCACCGCGCGATCAACCGCGTAGCCCTTGGCGATCCCACCCAGGTCCAGCCGCAGCGGACGGGCAAAGTGCACGCGCCGCGCGCCGCGCAGCCGCACGTCGCGCCATGTTCCCATGGGCGCACCCGCACGCCGGGCGGCGGGCAGGCTGGGCGGCAGGTATCCCCATTCCTCCAGGCGGTCCCCGATGCACGGATCGAAGGCCCCCTCGCTGAGCGCGGCAAAGCGCAGCGCCGCCTCGAGGACCGTGTACAACTCTGCGTCGATGGTCTGCTCGCGCCCGGCCGCCTCGCGATTGATCCGCGACAGCTCGCTTTCGGGATCGTGGTAACTCATCAGCTGGTGCACGCGCTCGAGCGCCGCGAATGCCCCATCGACCGCCGCATGCAGGAGCGACTCCGACTGCGGCCCGGCGGCGCGGATTTCGACCCGCGTGCCCAGGAGCGGACGCGACCGGCGCACTTCGCACTCGCGGCCGGCGTCGCTCGGGGATGGCGCTCCCTCAGCGGCCGGCGATGGCGATGGCATAGGTGGCCAGCAGGCGCCGGATCCCGTCGGTGAGGTGCTGGCAGGAGAGCGTTGCGCCGCTGATGTTCTGGATGTCCTGGCCGATCTGGACCGGGTCGCCGTGGTGGCGGCCGACAAATTGCGCGCGCCAGCGCGCGGTGCGCACTTCGCCTCCGTACGCCTCGCGGTATTCGAGGATCTCGACTTGCCGGACCTGCCCCTCGGCGCTCAGCGCGACCGCGTAATCGATCAGGTCGTGCTTGCCGAGGACCGAGTCGACAAAGAAGTAGCCGTCATCGGCCTTCCAGCCCCGCAGTGAACCCGCATACACCTTGACGCCCGAATCGTGCTCGATCGCGGCGATGTCGGCCGCACTGAGCACGATGGGCAGGGGAGCGAGCACGCGGCTGCCGAACATCAACTGCTGCGCCTGCGCGATGCTCAGGTACACCATCGCCTGGGCGGGCTGGCAGACACACAGGGCGGCCAGCGGCATGGCAACGATGCGGGATCCAGGGATCATGGAGCCTCCGGCGATCAGAAATTCAGGCCCATCCCCAGATCAAAGCGCGACAGGTCGCTGTTGACATCAAAGGTCTGGTAGTCGGCCTTAAATACGACGTGCGGATTGATATAGAAATTTGCGCCAAAGGTCCAGACGCGATCGTTCGGTTGCGGCCAGGGCTTCCCGTCGGAAGCGAGCCCCGCAGGCACCGGGGTGTAGCCGGGCGGTATGCCGTCGTAGGAAACGCCCATGTCGTAGCGCTCCCAGCGAACGAAGGGGCTGAGCCGCGCGCCGGCGCGCTGCCACACGGTGTAGGCACCCTGGAGGTAGTAGCCCAGAAATGCCGAGGGCAGCGGGTTGGAGACTCCGGGGTTGGCCAGGTTGTAGGGAGCGGTGTTGGAGATGGTGCCGCGCGCGTAGACCGCGGACAGGTCCGCGGCCCCCGGTGTCCAGCGTGCATGCCCTTCCCACAGCGTGACGCGCTCATTCGGCAGGCCGGCCGGCATGGTCGGCTTAGCCGCCAGGCCCGTGGATACGGCCGCACCAAGCAACAACCCGGGCACGCCGTTGTAATTGAGCGCGAGGTACTGAGACAGGTTCTGACCGTTGGCAAGCGACAGCTCCTGATGCGTGGCCGCCAGCGGCCCGACGCCGTTATTTCCCAGTTGCAGCGCGGTACGGTACAGCGGGTCTTCGGGGTTATTGTCCCAGCCGTTCATGTTCACGCCCGTGGTCAGGCCGACGTCCCAGCTGAGTCCACCGGCGGTGGTGCCGTGGAAGCCCACGCCACCCTCGCGCCAGGTGCTGGGAATGATCAGCGTTTCCACAAAATTGCGCTGCACGCCGTAATAATTGGTGGGCTCGTGGTGTTCGTTGAGCAGGCCGAAGGGCATCAGGAACAGGCCGGCCTTGAGGCTGGCCCAGTCGGCCAGCTGGTGCTCGACGTAGAACTGCTCAACCTCGAATTCGCCGGCGTCATCGGCCGAGGCGATGGCGTGTTCGACCTCGAACTCGGAGTTAAATAGCGTGCGCTCGTCGAATCGGTAGCCGATGCCGAACACCGCACGCGCCAGGTCGAATTCGGTCAGGCTGGAGTCATGTATCGGATGGGTGTAGTAGATTTCGCCGTAACCCCACAGGCTCAGGTCCGGTGATATCCCCCCGGCCGGCGCGGCAGCGCTCGAGCGCTGCGCTTGCGCCGCCTGCTGCTGCTGTTGCGCTGCGAGGGCCTCGTTCTGCGCCTTGAGCTGCTGTTGTTGCGCCTTCAACAGATCAAGCTCCTGCTGCAGCTGCGTGATCTGCTGTTCGAGCCGGTCTTCGGTGAGGGCATCGGGCGTGCCGGCGTGGACAATGCTCCCCGCCAGGCAGGCCGCGGCCAGCGCAACGCGGGCGCTCTTGTGCATTGCGACGTTCATAAAGCCCTGGATCCTTATGTAAAGCGCATGTCGGGCACCGGCGGCCGCCTGCGATGGCGCTCCGGCTTCGCCCGAATGAAGGGGGTTGCTGATCCCGCCCCGAGTGCGGGTCTCATCGGCCGGTGAAGACAGTTCGTTCTTGTGCATCGCGTCGTAGATTCGCAGGACGTCAGTTCGAGCCACTGCGATTGCTCCCTAACCGGACCCCAGGGGACCAAATCTTAACGATAATGAGAACCATTCGCAACAAGATGGGTAGGAGTGACCCATACCGAGAGGCTTGGGGTGGCTGGCCCGGCTCCATGATCCCGGAATCAACGCCTATATAAGGTGGGGCTACGTGTCGCCCGGCATGGACCGTGCCGGATCCGGCACGCTGAACGGCACTCCTGCGCAGGATCGTGGATTGGTCGGAGCCCAGCGCCTAGAAGCGGGTTCCTTTAGGGAGCGAAGTCCCGGCCCTGGAGCTCGATAGGCTGGCCGTGCGGCGTGCGCTCGGCGGCGTGTGCCCAGGCGTGTTCATAGCGCCGCAGCTCATCCGCGGTGCTCAGGCCCTTGGCCGCAAGGAGCGCCTCTAGTGCCGTCAGCCAGTGGCGGTAGTAGGTGTCCCCGAGATCAGCGTCACCGTTGGCCTGGGCAGCGGCGATTTGCTGCGCCAGCGCGTGTGCCCATTCGCTCCAGGAGTACAACCCCCGCTGGTGCAACAGGAGCGCGGTCGCAAAGGCCTGGGCTTCCCAGGGCTCACGAAATACCGGGCCGTCGCCATCGTGCGGCTGTCCGGGCAGGCGCGGTAGCGCGCCGTTCAAGCGAGCGGCTCCAGGTAGGGCTCCCACGCATCGATGGAGACCGACAGGTTCTCGGGAGCCTCGGCGCCCCACAACTCTGGGCCCGTCAACACCACCGTATACAGCCACTGAGGTTGCTCGCCCAGACCCTGAGCATGGGCATCGGCGTAGACGTGCACACCCAGCACGCGTTCGATCCGGCCCCGCTTGCCGCGCGCGTAGCCCGGCAATCGCGTGTGGTGTGGCACCTCGCCCGGTCGCGTGCGTACCTCAGCGCCGACTGCAAAACGCGCGGCGGCACTGGCCGGGCGCACGGTAGGCGCGCCGCGCGCCAATGCGCCGGCGACGTCGGCCGCCCGCAGCAGCCGCGGCGGCACGCGCGTCGCGGTGAGCGCCCGGCCTGCCGCCAGTTCCTCGGCCTGCACAAATCCGTGTTCGAGCAGCAGCCGTTCCAGCCCCTTGACCCAGATGGCGTAGTAGCTCAGTACGGAATAGTCCACCAGGGTTTCACGGGCGCCGCGCGTCATGTCGATATTCCACGCGCCCGTGGCGCCCATCGCGAGGGTCAGCGCCAGCGCCTTAGGCTCCCAGCCGGCGTGAAACAGCTCGCCTTCGGGCTCCGGGGTGACCGGGCCGTGCCCGAGCTGGCCGCCCAAATCCGCGCGACTGTGGTAGTTCACTGTCGAACCGCGGGACTTATCGGCAAACCGGTGCCGATCATTGAATCGCGCGTCACCAGGGCCGCCAGTTCGGCCTCGCCCAGATCCGCGCTCCCTGCCGGGCGCCGCGGGATGACCAGGTAGCGCACCTCGGCCGTCGAGTCCCACACCCGCACCTCGGTCGATTCGGGCAACGTCACGCCGAAGTCGCCGAGCACGCCGCGTGGATCCCGCACCGCGCGCGCGCGATAGGGGGCGCTCTTGTACCAGGCGGGAGGCAATCCGAGCACCGGCCACGGATAGCAGCTGCAGAGCGTACAGACCACCAGGTTGTGGCGCTGCTCGGTATTTTCGACGGCGACCATGTACTCGCCTTGGCGGCCGAGGTAGCCAAGCGAGGCGATTGCGGCCGTCGCATCCCTGTGCAGCCAGGCGCGGAAGTCCGGATCGACCCAGGCACGAGCGACGACGCGCGCCCCGTTGCGCGGGCCAATCTTGGTCTGGTAGGTGTCGATCAGGACGTCGAGGGCGGCGGTGTCGATGTAGCCCTTCTGTGCGAGCACCGACTGCAGCGCGCGCACACGCAGCTCCATCTCGCCGAGTTCGCTGTGCGCGTCGTGATCATGGTCTGGGGGGGAGCGGCGGTCCATCCACGGACTCTAAGGCGTCATTGCTGGACCGGGCAAGTTCCCGGCGCGGTGCGCTACCGGCCCAGTTCCGCGATCAAATCCGCCAGGCCCGTCAATGGCGCCGAGCACTGGCTGCCACGGCACACGTAAGCCGCGCCGCCCGGTAGTGCCGGCTTCGCGGCAAACGACGCGGGCATTTCGCCGGCTCCGGCCGGGCGGTCCGAAGGCATCGCCAGCACCAGCCGCCCGGGCTCATACAGCGTGGCGAGTGCGGCGCGCCACGGTTCGATGGCGTCCTGCGGCCCGCGCAGGATCACTATGACGGGCGGTTGCAGCAGTTCCTCCAGGGCCTGCAGCAGCGTGGCGTGGCCGCTGGGATACTCCTGTATCGACGCCCACGCGGCGCGCAGTGTGCGCTCCGTGGCCTCCAGGTAGCGGGATTCGCCTAACAGGAACCCAAAACGCTGCAGTACCACCGCGGCAATGCCATTGCCCGCCGGCAGCGCCTCGTCGGCGAAGGACTTGGGCCGGCTGAAGAGCGCTTCGTGGTCCGCGGACGTGAAGTAGAAGCCACCGCGCTCAGCGTCCGCGTAGGACTTGAGCACGACCTCGAGCAGTGCCGCGGCGAAGTTCAGTTCGCCGCTGTCGACCCGCAGCGTGGAAAGCTCCAGGATGGCGTCGGCGAGAAACACGTAGTCATCCAGGTAGGCGTTGAGCCGGGCATCGGCCCCCGCGCTGGTGACCAGCAACCGCCCGTCGTGCCAGTGGTGCTTGCGCAGGAAGGCAAGCGCGGCCGCAGCCGCCTCGGTCAGATCGTCGCGCCCGAGCACCCGCGCCGCCGTCGCCAGCCCACGGATAGCCAGCGCGTTCCAGCTGGTCAGTATTTTTTCGTCGCGTTCCGGGCGCGCGCGGCCCGACCGCAACCGCAGCAGTTTATCGCGCGCGGTTTGCAGCAGCCCGGCCACATCGGCCACGCTCTGGCCGCGCGCGGCGGCGATATCTTCCATGGCGGTGGCCACGATCAGGTGGTGTGCGTGTCCTTCGAAGTTCGCCGGCCGGTCCAGCCCGAAACGGACTGAAAATGCCGCGTACTCGTCCTCGGTCAGGGCGGCCCGCACCGCCGGGGCCTCCCAGACGTAGTAACTGCCCTCGACGCCGGCCGCGTCGGCATCCAGGCTGGAGTAGAAGCCGCCCCCCGGAGCGCGCAACTCGCGCAGCAGCCAGTCGGCGGTGCGGTGGGCCACTTGCGCAAACAGCGCCTCGCCCGTGGCACTGGCGGCTTCCGCGTAGGCGCCGAGCAGCAGCGCATTGTCGTAGAGCATCTTCTCGAAGTGCGGAATCGCCCACTGCTCATCGACGCTGTAGCGATAGAAGCCGCCCCCGAGCTGGTCGAAGAGTCCGCCCTCGGCCATCCGCGTCAGCGTGAGCGTGGCCATGTACAGCGAGTGCAGATCGGGCGCGTCGCGAGCGGCGCTGTGGCGCCAATCGCGGAGCGCCCGTTGCACCAGTGGCGCATGCGGAAACTTGGGAGCGCCGCCGAATCCGCCCCATTCGCCGTCAAAGCTGCGCGCCAGCTGCGCGCGGCAGTTGCGGAGCGGGGTATCGTCCAGTGCGACCGCGCCGGCCGCGGGCGGCGGCTCCAGCTGGCCCAGTGCCTGCACCACCGCTCCGGCGCTGTTTCGCAGCTCTTGGAGATGGTCGCGGTAATAGTCGGCGACGTGCGTGAGCAGCTCGGCGAAGGAGGGCATGCCGTGGCGCGGCTGCGGCGGGAAATACGTGCCGCCGAAGAACGGGCGCTGATCATCGTGCATCAGAAACATCGTCAGCGGCCAGCCGCCGCCGCGCCGGGTCAGCAGCTGGTGCGCCAGCTGATACAGGCGGTCGAGGTCGGGGCGCTCCTCGCGATCCACCTTGATGTTCACGAAGCGGGCGTTCATGAGCGCCGCGATCGACTCCGACTCGAACGACTCGTGCGCCATCACGTGGCACCAGTGGCAGGCGGTGTAGCCGATCGACAGCAGTATGGGCCGGCCGCTGTGCTTCGCCAGCGCCAGTGCCTCCGCACCCCAGGGATACCAATCGACCGGATTGGCCGCGTGTTGCCGCAGATAGGGGCTGGTTTCCGCCGCCAGCCGATTGCGGTGGCTGCCCCTTTGCATAGTCCGTAAGTGCCTGCCGCACTATTGAGTAGAATGCGCGCCACTATACCTTAAGCCCCGGATCCCATGATTGCCGACGAGTCACCGAGTGCTGCCGAGAGCGAGTGGCCGGAAAGCGCTGCCGCAGCGGACCTGCCCGCCTTGCGCCTGAAGCGCAGCGAGGATCGCCGCCTGCGCGCCGGGCACCTGTGGGTGTTCTCCAACGAGGTCGACACGGCGGCGACGCCGCTGGCCGGATTCGCGCCCGGCGCGCTGGCCCGCGTACACGACCATCGCGATCAGTTCCTGGGCTATGCCTACGTGAATCCGCACGCGCTGATCTGCGCCCGCATCCTCAGTCGCAGCCCGGTGCACCCGGTCGACCAGTCGTTGCTGGCGCACCGCCTCAAGGTGGCCCTGGCGCTGCGCGAGCGCCACTATGCGGCGCCGTACTACCGCCTGGTGTTTGGCGAAGGGGACGGGCTGCCCGGGCTGGTGCTGGACCGATACGGCGAGGTGATAGTCGGCCAGATCGCCACCGCCGGGATGGAGGCGCTGCGCGCTGACATCGAGACAGCGCTGGAAAGGATGCTCGCGCCGCTATCGCTGGTGTGGAAGAACGACGGCAGTGCGCGCGACCTGGAGCAGTTGCCCAAGCAACTGGTCAGCGCCCGCGGGCCGATGCCCGAACAGCTGCAGATAGTCGAGGGCGTGCTGCAATTCCAGGTGCCGATGGCCGGCGCGCAAAAGACCGGCTGGTTCTACGATCAGGCGGGAAACCGCGAACTGTTCCGACGCCTGCTGTGGCCGGGGGTGCGGGTGCTCGATGTCTGCAGCTACGCCGGAGCCTGGGCGATAACGGCATTGCGCTGCGGCGCCCGTGAAGCCCTGTGCGTCGATTCCTCGGCAAGTGCCCTGGCGGTCGCGGAAAGCAACGCGGCGGCGAACGGAGTGTCGGTGCAGGTGCGACGCGGCGACGCCTTCGAAGTGCTGGAGCAGTTGCAGCGCGAGGGCGAGCGCTTCGACGTCGTGGTGCTCGATCCGCCGGCCTTTATCAAGCGCCGCAAGGACCTGCCGCGCGGCGAGGCCGCATACCGCAAACTCAACCAGCTCGCCATCCGCCTGCTCGAGCGCGATGCGCTCCTGGTGAGCTGCTCGTGTTCGTTTCATTTGCCGGCCGATGATCTGGTGCGGCTGATTCAGGCCGCCGCGCGCCATAACAGCCGCTTCGCCCAGATACTGGCGGCGGGGGGCCAGGCGCTCGACCATCCGGTGCATCCGGCGATCCCGGAAACCCGCTATCTGAAGGCTTTTTTTTGCCGCGTCACGCGCGCCTAGGGTTATCGCGGGCGCGTTGGGGTTAGAATTGCGCACCCGATGCTGACCTATCCGCACATCAATCCGATCGCCTTGCAGCTCGGACCGCTCCGCATACACTGGTACGGAATCATGTACTTGGTGGCCTTTGGGGCCGCCTGGTTCCTGGCACGGCGGCGGGCCGCGACGCCGCCCTGCAACTGGTCGGCGCGCGATGTGGATGATTTTATTTTTTACGCCATGATCGGCACCATCGTCGGCGGGCGTGTCGGCTACGTGCTGTTCTATGGCCTGGGCATGTGGCACGGCGATCCGTGGTATCCGATCAAGCTCTGGGAAGGCGGCATGTCATTCCATGGCGGTTTTCTGGGCGTGGTGGGAGCGTCCGCGCTGTTTGCGCACCAGCGCGCAAGAAACGTCTTTGATGTGTTTGATTTCGCGGCACCGCTCCCGGGCATCGGCATCTTTGCGGTGCGCATCGGCAACTTCATCAACGGTGAGCTGTGGGGCCGGCCTACCGATGGCTGGTGGGGCATGCTGGTGAGCGATTCGCCCGGTGGACCGTTGATTGCCCGCCATCCCTCGCAGCTGTATGAGGCGGGACTTGAGGGCGTGCTGCTGTTTACCATCGTCTGGCTGTACACGCGCCGGCCCAGGCCGCGCTTCATGCCCTCGGCGGTGTTCCTGCTGTGTTATTCCAGTGCGCGCATTATTGTGGAATTCGTGCGCATGCCCGACGTACAGATTGGATACCTCGCCGGCGGGTGGTTCACCATGGGCCAGCTACTGTCGTTGCCGATGTTGCTGGCGGGCCTGCTGCTGCTGAATCTGCCGCGCACATGGCGGCAACCTTCGGGAAATTACACCTTCCCAAAATGAAGGCCTATCTCGAGCTGCTGCGCCAGGTGCGCTTCCACGGTGTGCCCAAGGCCGATCGCACCGGTACCGGCACACACGCGCTGTTTGGCCACCAGATGCGCTTTGATCTGGCGGCGGGCTTCCCGCTGGTGACCACAAAGAAGATTCACCTGCCCGCCGTGGTCCACGAGTTGCTGTGGTTTCTGCGCGGCGACACCAATACGCGCTATCTGCGCGAGCACGGCGTCACCATCTGGGACGAATGGGCCGACGCGCAGGGTGAACTGGGCCCCGTCTACGGCCGGCAGTGGCGCAGCTGGGGCGCCGCCGACGGGCGCCACATCGACCAGATCAGCGCGGCGGTGTCGATGCTGCGCAGTAATCCGGACTCGCGGCGCATCCTCGTCAGCGCCTGGAACGTGGGCGAGCTTGAGCAGATGGCGCTGCAGCCGTGCCATGCGCTGTTCCAGTTCTTCGTCGCCGGCGGCAGGCTCTCCTGCCAGCTGTACCAGCGCAGCGCCGACGTGTTTCTCGGCGTACCTTTCAACATCGCCTCATATGCGCTGCTCACGCACATGGTGGCCCAGCAGTGCGACCTGCAGCCGGGCGAATTCATCTGGACCGGGGGCGATTGCCATCTGTACCTGAACCATTTCGAGCAGGCGGAGCTGCAGCTCAGCCGCACCCCCTATCCCCCGCCGCGCCTGGCGTTGCGGCGGGCGCCCAGCCTGTTCGACTATCGCTACGAGGATTTCCAGTTCGTGAACTACCAGCACCACCCGTCGATCAGCGCGCCGATTGCCGTATGAAGCTCCCCAAGCCACAGATGTTGCGGGTACAACGCTCGTCCGTGCACGGCATGGGCGCGTTCGCCACCCGCCGCATCGCCAAGGGAACGCGCATCATCGAGTACCTGGGCGAGCGCATTGGCCATCGCGAGGCAAACCGGCGCTACGCCCAGAAGACGCCGGAGGACAACCACACCTTCCTGTTTGTCGTCGACCGCGGCATCGTCATCGATGCCGGCACCGACGGCAACGACGCGCGCTTCATCAACCACGGCTGCGATCCGAACTGCGAATCAGTGATCGAGGATCGCCGCGTGTTTATTGACGCAGTGCGCACCATTCAGCCGGGCGAAGAACTCAAGTACGACTACTCGATCGCGCGGGATCGCGACGATCCACCCAACGTCGACGAGGTGTTTGCCTGCCACTGTGGCGTGCAGCAGTGCCGCGGCACCATGTTGTGGCCCGCGCAGCGGCCCAAGCGCAGGCGGCGCCGACGAATGGCCAAGGGCAACGCCGCGCGCGAGACCGCCCGGCACTCGGTACCGCACGAATGAAGGCAAAACGCATATCGCTGGGCGCCACGTTGGGAGCGATCGGTGTCGTCTACGGTGACATCGGCACCAGTCCACTGTACGCACTGGAGCAGTCCCTCAATGCCATTGGTTCCGATGCGCATTCGCCCGCGGCATTGTTGGGGGTGTTGTCGCTGATATTCTGGAGCCTGTTGAGCGTGGTAACGGTCAAGTACGTCTTGCTGATTATGCGTGCTGACAACGCCGGCGAGGGTGGCATTCTTTCCTTGTTCGCGCTGGTGCAGCGCTGGTTGGAAGAGACGCCACGGTGGGGCCAGGCGCTCATTGCGTTGGCGGTACTCGGGGCGGCTCTTTTCTACTGCGACGCGCTGATCACGCCGGCCATCTCGGTTCTCGGCGCGGTCGAGGGGCTTGAGTTGCTCAACGCCGACATGGCGAGAGTGGTGGTACCCGTGACCCTGGTGATCATTGCGCTGCTGTTCGCAATCCAGCATCGCGGTACCGAAAAAGTCGGGCACTTGTTTGCGCCCATCATGGTGCTGTGGTTCTTGGTGCTCGCCTACACTGGTGCGATGGCCATCGTGCACAATCCCGCGCGTCCTGGCCGCAATCAATCCTTACTACGGCATCATGCTGCTGGCGCAGCACCAGGGCGTGGCCCTGGCGATTCTGGGCGGCGTGTTCCTGACCGTTACCGGAGGCGAAGCACTGTATGCCGACATGGGATCCTTCGGCAAAGGGCCGGTGCGGCTGGCGTGGTTTGGTCTGGTTTGGCCGGCGTTGCTGCTGAGCTATTTCGGGCAGGGCGCCCTGGTACTGACCGATCCCGCCGCGGCACACAAACCACTGTTCGCGCTGGTACCGGTGATCATGTTGCCATGGATGGTATTGCTCGCCACGCTCGCGGCCATCATTGCCTCTCAGGCCACGATCACCGGTGCGTTTTCGGTTACCCGCCAGGCCGTGCAGCTCGACCTGCTGCCACGCTTGCGGATTTTGCAGACGTCGGCACACGAACATGGGCAGATTTTTGTGCCGGTGGTGAACGTGCTGGTGTTTATTGCTGTGTGCATATTTGTCGTCGGCTTCGGATCCTCTGATGCACTCGGTAGCGCTTATGGGGCAGCCGTGGCCGGCACCATGGGCATTACGACATCCCTGGGAATGGTGCTGGCGTCCTCGCGTTGGCGTTGGCCCGCATGGAAGGTGGCGCTGATATTTGGCCCACTTCTCTTCATCGATTTGACCTACGGTGTGGCAAACCTTACAAAGTTTGTGCAGGGCGCTTGGGTGCCGCTGTTATTCGCTACGTTGCTTTATGGCGTATTTATGACCTGGCGTTCCGGCCGTAGGCTACTACACGCCGCGCTCCAAGCCGTCGCCGTGCCGCTCAGGGATTTGCCGAAGCTCCTTGGCGATGCGATCCGCGTACCCGGCACTGCGGTGTTTCTGGTGAGCGAGCCGCGCTTCGTGCCGACGGCTTTGCTGCGCAGCCTAGAGCACTATCACGTGGTGCACGAGCGGGTGGTGTTTCTCAACATGGAATTTGTGCGCACGCCGCGTCAGGATCCGAACGACCGGGTGCGGATCGACACCCTGCTGGAGAATGTTTACCTGGTCACGGCGCGCTTCGGGTTCATGGAGACCCCGGACGTGAGCGCGGCCCTGAAGCAGTGCCGGGTGCGCGGCCTGAAGCTGTTTGGCCAGGATTGTTCCTTCTTCCTCGGCTGGCACCTGGTGCGCCCGCGCCCGCGCGGCGGCTACGAGGGACTGCGGCGGCGCATGTTTGCCTGGATGCAGCGGCGCAGCACCCAGGCGGTGGAGTTCTTCCGCATGCCGGACAAGCGGGTGATCGTGCTGGCGACCCAGGTCGAACTTTGAGGCTGACGATCATTGCCGCGCTCGCCGACAACGGCGTGATCGGCCGCTCCGGCACGCTGCCCTGGCACCTGCCCGATGACCTGCGGCGCTTCAAGTCGCTGACCATGGGCCGGCCGATCCTGATGGGTCGGCGGACCTTTGACTCGATTGGTCGTCCGCTGCCCGGGCGGCGCAACCTGGTGCTCACGCGGGGAACTCGGCCATTGCCGGCAGGGGTCCAGGGCGTCGCCAGTCTGGAGGCGGCATTGGAGGCATGTGCAGGGGAGCCCGAGCTGTGCGTGATTGGCGGTGCGGAAGTCTACCGGCAGGTGCTGCCGCGGGCCGATCGCCTGGAACTGACGCGGGTGCACGCCACCATCGATGGCGAGGTGACTTTTCCGCAATTCCAGCCGGAGCAATGGCGCGAAGTCGCCCGAGTCGAACACGCCGCCGATGATCGTCACGCCTACGCGATGACCTTCATTACGCTCGAGCGGAAGTGACCGGCCTTAGCTGGCGCTGACGGCCAAGGCGGGGCGCGTGCCCGCAGTCACAGGCCCGCCGTATCGATCAGTTGCCGTGCCTGCGCGGATTCTGCGCCGGCGTTGGCGGCGATCAGGGCGTCGACCACGTTCTCCTGTAAGGCACCGCGGCGCTGAGCCTCGGCGTAGGGGATATCGGCGTGAAACATCACCATGGAGTAGCGCGGAATGAAACGCCGCGGAAACTGTCGTTCGAGGTCCAGCGCCAGCTGTTTGCGTCTGGCAAAATCCGGCGCCAGGACGCTGGCGCGCATTTCCTGATAATTCTCAATCGCCATGGCGGCGATCGCATCGGTGTTGGGCCGGCGGGAGCGTTCAAACTCGGCATAGGCGGCCTCGGCATCTTCGTGGCGAGCCAGCAGGTCGGCGAGCAGCACACAGTCCTCAAACCCGCAGTTCAGGCCCTGCCCGTGGAACGGCACGATCGCGTGGGCGGCATCGCCAATGAGCAGTAAGCGCTGCACGTGCCAGGGCCAGCAGTAAAGCGTCGCGAGTTTGCCCTGCGGATGTTCGGCGAACTGACGGTCGAAGTCCGGCGTGAGCGCCAGCGCGTCGGGAAACTGGGCGGCAAAGAAGGCCCGCGCCGCTCCCGGTGCGGCCAGCGAATCGAACCCCGGGGCGCCGCGGGCGGGCAGGAACAAGGTGGCCGTGAAGGAGCGGTCGGGATTGGGCAGGGCGATGAGCATATAGCCGCCGCGCGGCCAGACATGCAGTGCGTGCGGCTCGAGGGGCCAGCCGCCGCCGGCGGCGGCGGGGATGTGCAGCTCCTTGTAGTCATGCGGGAGCACTTCCTCGCTCGCCTGCATCAGCCCACGCTCGTGCAGGGCATTGCGCAGCGCCGAGCCGGCTCCATCGGCCCCGATGACCAGGCTGGCCGGGTCCTGGTGCATGCTGCGGTCCGCCTCGTCGCGCCACAGCACCATGCCCGCGCGCGGATCGATATCCATCCCGCGCCGCCCGAAACAGAGTTCGATGCCGGGCAATGCCGCCGCGGCCTCGATCAGGGCGATGTTGAGGCGCGCACGACTGATGGCGTGGATTACCTCGCCCGCGTGTTGGCCGTAGGGCAGGAGCGGACCATTCCCCGCCAGGTCGTGGAGGCGCCGGCCGCGCATCTCGACCATGTCTGGGCGGATGTGGGCGAGGACCCCCGCGCGCTCCAGCGCCAGCAAGCCGCGCGCGGCCAGGGCCAGATTGATGGAACGGCCGCGCTCAGAATCCTGCGTGCGGGGATCGGTACGGCGCTCCACAATCCGCACCTGGCGGCCGCCGCGCGCCAGCAATATGGCGAGCAGCACGCCCACGGGCCCGGCACCGACGATGAGTACATCGGCCGCCGCACCGCGCTCAATCCCGCTCACCTAAGCCACGCTCCCGAAACACCCGCGGTGTTCACTCATGGGTCGCCCAATGCTCCGGCGAGCTGTTCCGCTGCGCACCAGGCGTCCGTGAAGCTGTTGTAGAACGGCACCGGCGCCAGCCGGATCGTGTCCGGTTCGCGCCAGTCGGCGACTACGCCGCGCTCGCCCAACGCCGTGTACACGCGGCGCGCCCGCGCGGTGCCGCCGCGGACGCGGATCGAAAGCTGGCAGCCGCGCCGCTGCGGGTCGGCGCCCGTAATTACCTCTATGTTCTGGCGACACTGACTGTGTAAGGCCTCGTGCAGAAAGGCCGTAAGGCGTTCCGACTTCGCGCGCAGCGCCTCAAGACCCGCCGCTGCGAACATTTCCAGCGATGCGCACAGTGGCGCCGCGGACAGCACGGGTGGATTGCTGACCTGCCAGCCCGCCGCGCCGGGGGACAGCTCGAACTCATCGCCCATGCGAAAACGCGTGGCCGGATCGCTTCCCCACCAGCCGGCCAGTCGCGGCAGGTGCACGTCGTGCGCGTGGCGCTCGTGCACAAAGGCGCCGCCGATGGCTCCCGGTCCGCCGTTCAGGTACTTGTAGCTGCACCAGACGGCAAAGTCCGCGCCGCTGTCGTGGAGTGCGAGCGGCAGGTTGCCTATGGCGTGCGCCAGGTCGAAACCCACCACCGCGCCGGCCCGGTGTGCAGCGCGCGCCACTGACGCCAAATCGAAGGCCTGGCCGGTGCGGTATTGCACGCCCGGCCAGAGCACCAGGGCCAGGCCCGCGCGCTCCGCGGCGATCCGTGCGGCGACGTCCTCCTCGCGCAGCAACTCCTCGCCCGGCCGCGGCGTGAGCTCGATGAGCGCCGTGGCCGGGTCATAGCCGTGCCAACGGATCTGCGAGTTGAGTGCGTGCCGGTCGGACGGAAAGATCCCGGCCTCGACGAGTATGCGGTGGCGGCCCGAGGAGGGCCGGTAGAAGCTGGCCAACAGCAGGTGCAGGTTGACGGTGAGCGAATTCATCGCCACCACTTCGGCCGGACCGGACCCGGTCAGCTGCGCCAGCCCGGGGCCCAGGCGTTCCGCGTAACCAATCCAGGCATGCCGCGCGCGTTCGTGGCCCAGGACCCCGAGCCGCTCCCAGTCCTCAAGTTCCGCAAGCACGCGCGTCCGCGCGTCGATCGGGGCCAGCCCCAGCGAATGCCCGCATAGATAGATGAGCTCGCTCCCGTGCTCATCGCGCGGCAGCGCAAAGCGTGCGCGCCAGGATCCCAGCGCGTCCGCGCCGTCGAGTGCCCGGGCGTGCGCGCGGCCTGCCGCAGGGGAGGGGGGCGCGCTCAAGCGGCATGCACCGGGAACAACAGCGGGCGGGAGGGCAGCGCGTCCCCGCCGAGCGCGGGTACCTGCAGGCTTAGGAGGTAGGCTCCGTCGGCGACCGCGTCGTCCACGTAGGCCAGTTCCGTGATCGTGCATTGCGGCCGGCGTACGGCGGCCTGCGACACGCTGCCGGCGGGCAGGCCGAAGAATTCCCGGTGCGCACTGAGCTGCCCGTCATCCTCCGGGCGGTCGGCCGAAGGCACATCCAGCACCAGGTGCTCGATGTCGCGCGCCACCAGCAAGGCGGCGGCCGGCACCGATAGGAACGCCGCGGGCTCGGACCGGTAGTCGCGTGCCCGCTTGAGAGGCGTGTTCGGGAGCGTCCGTACGATCAGCGCCTGCGGCACAAACGGCATCCGGGCCGGCCAGGCGCGCGTGAGTGCGGCGGCGGTGATCAGTAGATCGTCGGCGTGAGGCGCCGGACGGCTGCTCTCCTCCGTGCGCCCGGCAGGAGTAGGCGTCAGGCTTACGAGCAGTGCCTTCAGGAATCCGGCCGGGACCACGTCGCGAGCCTCGATTCTCTCGAGCGTGAGATGCCCGGCGCATTCCGTATGGGTGCCGTCCAGGTGCGGGGTAAGCGTCATCGTGCTGCAATTGCAGCTGGCGCCGCTTTGCACCCGACCGGTAAAACTACCGCTGGCCAAGGGGGTGCTGCGCGCCGGCGGGGCGGCGAACCATCGCGGCTGCAGGTCGTCGAACGCCAGGGCGATCGCCAGATCGTGGGGATTACCCAGGTCAACCGTGTAGCGTGCGCCGTCGATGTCCACCGTGGCCGACTGCAGCGTGCGGGTGATTGCCATCGCCGCTGTCAATTGCCGGCGGCGGGCGTGGCCGGCGGCGGAGCGAGCGCGCCGCAGCGTTTGCAGCGGCGATGCTCAGGGCTGGCGTAGAACCGGTCGAAGACCGGAGGAAACTGGGTCTCGATGTCGGTAAGCGCCAGGTACTCTTCGTAGAGCAGATTCGAGCACTGTTCGCAGTACCACTGCAGGCCGTCGAGTTCCCCGGGACGGCGCCGGCGTTCAATGACCAGGCCCACGGTATTGGCGGGACGCTGCGGCGAATGCGGAATCCGCGGCGGCAGCAGCAGAATTTCGCCGGCGCGTATCGGCAGCTCGCGAATCCTGCCCGCTTCGGCCAAGCGCAGCACCATGTCGCCTTCCAGCTGGTGGAAGAACTCTTCGGCCGGGTCCACGTGGAAATCACGCCGCACGTTCGGCCCACCGACGGCCATCACGATGAACTCGCTGTCCTGGTAGATGAGCTTATTGCCCACCGGCGGCTTGAGCAGCGAGCGGTGCTCTTCGATCCAGCGGTGCAAATTCAGCGGTTGTGGAGTCTGCATGCGCCTATATTATGTCGGCGAAGACCGGCAGCTGATAATTCCCTGCAAGCTCGCGTATGGTACGCAAACCCGGGCATTCCTCGCGAGGGCCTGGACGCCAAGCTCGGGCCGAGTCTTGCTAGGATACTGCCGTGATTACAGACAATCCGAATCCAGCGCCGCGGACCGCCGCCCGCCTCATCCTGATCGCCGCGGCGGCCGGCCTTGGCGCCTGCAGCCACATCCACAATCTCTGGCCGTGGCACCACGCACCGCCCCCGCCGGAGCCGGCGACCAACGAGCTGGTGGTGGTGGCAGCGCAGGGGGTGAGCGCGCCGGCGCTCGCCCAGACCTGGGATCGCAACGCGCTGCGCGTCGAGCTGACCGGCATCGCCGGGGAGGGCGAATTGCAGTTACGGCCCGCTCCCGGCCACGGCTGGCCGATCCGGCTCGAGTTTGCGGTGCGCCCCGGCTCGTTCAAGCACCTGGAAGTGCGCGGTGAACAGCGCGTAATCATGAGCGTGCCTGACACCGGGGGCGTGACCGTGCTGCCCGTGCCGCAGGGACTGTACGCCCCGGCGACCACCGAGCTGACGCTGCGCTACGGGCCCTGAGCGCTGCCTCAGCGCTTGCGGACTGAGACGACCGTGGCCTTGTAACGATCGGCACGCAGCAGCGAATGGCTGTGCTCGATGGCAATGCGCCGCAGGTCGTAGGTGGTTTCGCGCACGAACAGCAGGGCCTTGCCCGCGGTCGTGCCCAGAATGCGAGCCACTTCGCGGGTGGCGCAAACCGCGCCAATCTCTTCTTCGGCCCAGTTCAGCTTGCGCTTGTAGACCTTCTCGAAGACCGCGTAGAGCGATGACTTGCCGAGGTCCTGGCGATCGAGATCCGGAAACAGCGCCGCCGGCAGGTAACTGGTCACCAGGGCGACCGGCTCGTTGTTCACGTAGCGCAGGCGCCGCAGCGCAAACACCGGCTCGCCGGCGGCAAGATGCAGCGCGTGGGCCACCTCGGCACTCGCCGCGGCGCGCTTCAGGCTCAGTACTTTGGCCGAGGGGACCAGCCCGCGGCGTCGCATCTCTTCGCTGAATCCGCGCAGTTGCTGGAAATTCCACGGCACCTGGCTGGAGCCGACCACCGGGCGCTTGCCCTTCTCGATGATCAGCAGCCCTTCCGAGCGCAGCTTCAGAAATGCCTGGCGCACCGGCATCTTGCTGATGCCCAGCAGCCCGGCGATCTCGCCCTCGGAGTAGAACACGTCGCCTTCGCGCAAGGTGGCGGACTTGACCAGCGCGCGGATCTGCTCGACCACCTGCTGGTAGTAGGGAACGAAGCTGGCAGTATCGACGTGCAGGTCCAGCGGCACGGTGCCCGTCGTTTTCTCGCTGCTGTTGCCGCGCATAGGCTGCTGATTCTCGCGGGAATCCAAGGATTGCTCAATACTACATATGATAATATGATGCCACTTTGCGGGGACGGGTACTAGGGGCGCCACCGGCGTCCCTGTCGCAAGCCGGAAGAGCTTACAGTGCAACCCAGGGGGCAACAGTACGCAAGACTCACGACGGCGGCATGGATCATGTCGCTCGGCCTGTTGTGCCTGCCCTGCGGTCCGGCCGTGCCGGCCCCGGGGGCCGCGACGCGGGCCGCTGCACTCCCGGCCGCGCAGCTGGACGGCAATTACTTTTCCCGCGACGGCCACCGTTTTCTGGTGGTGGGCGCCCACTGGGTGCCGGCCAAGGCGGCCATGCAGTGGCCGCTGCAATGGGACCCCCAGGACGTCGAGGCGGACTTCGCGCAGATGGAGCGCATGGGCTTCAACACCGTGCGTCTCGACCTGATGTGGGCTTGGTTTGAGCCGCGCCCGGGAGACTACAATCCGCAGGCCTTCGGGCAGTTCGACCAGCTGATTGCACTCGCGCACAAGCACCACATCTATCTGCACCCGACGCTGTTTGTCGGCGGCGAGGTCGGGGAAGCCTACTGGGACGTGCCGTGGCGGCTGGGTCGCAACCCGCAGGCCGATCCGGAGATGCTGCGGCTCGAGACCAACCAGGCCCAGGAGTTCGGGCGCCGCTACGGGCGCGAGACGGCCATCCTGGCCTGGGATCTGACCGACGAGCCGCCGTTCTGGATCGCCGCCGATACCAGCGACGCCATGGCCGTTAACTGGACGCGCCTGATCGCCGGTGGCCTGCGTAAGTACGACAAGCTGCATCCGATCGTGGTGGGCGTCAGCACCCAGGACATGGAGCACGGGCCGTTCCGCCCGGACACCATCGCCGCGGACGTCGACTTCCTCAGCGTGCATCCCTACACGATCTACACGCCCGAGCTGTTCCCCGATCCGATGGTGTCGGAACGCAGCACCTACGGGGCGGCCTTCGAGACGACGCTTGAGCCGGGGCGCCGGCCGGCCGGTCATGGTGCAGGAGATGGGCGCGTCCTCGGCGCAGTACACGCCAGAGAAGATCAGCGACTTTGATCGCGTGAGCCTGTACTCCGCGCTCGCCGCCGGTGCCAATGGCTTCCTGCTGTGGTGCTACACCGATGCCGCGCCGGCGCAGTATCGCAAGGTCCCCTACCTGCGCTCGCCGCACGAGACGCAATTCGGTCTGACCACCTGGGACCGGCAGATGCGCCCCCAGGGGCTGTCCTTCGAAGCGTTCGAGCAGACCGTCGCGCACATGAACCTTGACGACCTGGCGCTGCCGACGGCCGATGCCGGGATAGTGATCCCCGAGGAGTGGGCCCGCACCCGCGGCGACTACTCCCGCTTCGGGCTGACCGGACCCGAGGTCCTCCCCTACGTATCGGTCAGCGAGGGCGGCGCGGTCAACGGCCAGCCCGCGGCGCCCTACGACGGCAACCAGTGGGTGATGAGCTCGGTGCTCTCGGCCTTCATCCTTGCGCATCGCGCCGGCCTGCAGCCGGCCATGCCGCGCGAAGCCGACGACTGGCGCCAGTATCCGCTGCTATTGCTGCCCTCACCACTCACGGCCACCGATCCGATCTTCGTGCACCTGCACACCGACTTCTGGGAGCGGGCCAGCGCCTACGTCCGAGACGGCGGCGTGCTCTATGCCTCGCTCGCGGCCAACGCCGCCATCCCGGACATGTCTGCGCTTTTCGGCGCGCGCATGACAGACACGGTCGTGGTGAGCGAAGTGACGCTGAAGATCGTCAAGCCGCTGGGCAGTCTGGCCCCGGGCGATACCTTTCACTTCACGGCGCCCGGTGCGACCGCCAAATTCTGGGGCACGGGACTGGAGGTGGACGGGGGGGAGGTCATCGCAGTCGACGAGAAGGAGCGCCCCGCGCTGGTGGCGCACAAATTCGGCAAGGGCCGCACGCTGCTGTCCGCCTATCCGCTCGAGGCGTGGCTCGGCAGCCAGCCCGAGGCCTTCGAGAACCACGAGACCGTGCACCGCCTGTACCGCGCGCTGCGCGAGTGGAGCGGCCTGCGCCCGCGCGTCTCCACGGACCAACCCTCGGTGGAAGCTGCCGCGCTGAGCGGTCGGGCCCGTGGTTATTTCGTGCTCGTCAATCACAGCGGCGAAGCGCTCAAGACCCGGCTGAGCACCACGCTGGCGGTGCGCGAGCTGCGGCGGCTGGACACGGCGGGTGGCAGCGCACTGCCGCGCGACCAGGACGGCTGGAACGTCGAACTGCCTGCCTATGGGGGCGCCATTCTCGAATGGCGGCAGCCCCAGTGACCGCTGCGCGCAATCCCGTGGTCGGCGCCGTCGACATCGGCGGCACCAAGATCGCGGTCGGCGCCATCGACGCGGCCGGCAAGGTACTCGCCAGGGAGGAGCGTGCGACCGAGACGGCCGCTGGCTTCGATGCCGCCATGCAAGGCGTGGCGGCGATGCTCGAGTCCGTACGCCAGCGCGCCGGCGTCGAACTGTGCGGCATCGGGATCGGCAGCACCGGTCCGGTCAATCCCCTGAGCGGGGAGATCGGTTCGGTGGAATTTCTGGCCGAGTGGCGCGGGCGCAATCCGGTCGCCTGGCTGGCGCGCCATTTTGGCCTCACGGTCGCGATGGAAAACGACGCCGACGCCGCCGCGCTCGGGGAAATGCAGTGGGGTGCGGGGCGCGGCAAGCGGCACCTGATCTGCGTGACCGTGGGCACCGGCATTGGCTGTGGCATCGTGCTCAACGGCGTGCTTTACCGCGGCGTGGACGGCGCGCATCCGGAGGTCGGACACCACGTCATCGAGGCGTCCGGGCCGCAGTGTTACTGCGGTGCCAAGGGGTGCTGGGAGGTGCTGGCGCGCGGGCCGGCCATGGCGGCGCGCTTTGCCGACGAGGCAGGGCCCGCCTCAGCGCACCGCGAGCGGCTGAGCGCGCGCGGCGTCTGCGAACTGGCCCGACAGGGCGACGCGCGCGCGCGGCGCGAGGTCGAGCGCGAAGGGCATTACCTGGGCGTCGGCGTGGCCAACCTGATCACGCTGTTCGCTCCCGAGGTCATCGCGTTGTCGGGCAGCGTCATGGACAGTGCCGACCTGTTCATGCCGCTCATCCGCGCGGTCGTGCGGGGGAGCTGCGCGCTGGTGCCGGCCGCGAGCGTCGAGCTGTTGCCCGCGGCCCTCGGGGGCGACGCGCCGCTGATTGGCGCCGGCGCCGTGTGGCAGCACAGATTCGCCAGGCACTGAGGGAGATCCGTGAACGCGGCGCCAAAAGTAATCGAGGGGCAGTATTTTCATGACCTGATGGCTCAGCCCCAGGCGCTGCGCGCGACGCTCGCGTGGCTGAGCCAAGCCGGTCGATGGGAGGCGGCGCAGAGCTTTGTCAGGTCCCGGTCGTGGCGGCGGATCGTGCTGACCGGGCATGGGCTCCTCGTACCACACGCTGCATCCCATCAATCTGACCGCTGATCGAGGCCGGACTCAATCCGGTCATGATGGAGACCTCCGAGTTGGTCCATTACGGGCTGCCGCTGCTGGACGATCAGACCCTGGTGGTCGCCGTCTCGCAGTCCGGAGGGAGCGCTGAAACGGTGCGCCTGCTGGAACTGGAGCGCCGCGCCCGCGTGCTCGGCGTGACCAATACCGCCGGCAGCGCACTGGCGCAACGCGCCGACCTGGCACTGCTGGCGCAGGCCGGACCCGAGTTTTCGGTCTCCTGCAAGACCTACGTGGCGAACATGCTGACGCTCCAGTGGCTGGCGGCGCTGCTGTCCGGTCGCGACCAGGCGCACTGCGTGGCGCAGCTCGAGCCCGCCGCCGAGCTGGTCGCGGGGTATCTGCAGGGCTGGCGGGCCAACAGCGAAGTGCTGGCGGACAAATTGCGCGGCATGCGGCACCTTTTTCTGACCGGCCGCGGCAGTTCGCTGAGCGCCGTGGGCACCGGAGCGCTGATCATCAAGGAGGCGGCCCGGGTGCACGCCGAAGGCATGAGCAGCGCGGCCTTCCGTCACGGTCCGATTGAGATGCTGCGCCCGGACATGCTGATCGTGGTCTACCGGGGCGACGAGCGCACCCAGGATCTCAATCACCGGCTGGCGCGCGACCTGCTCGCCAGGGGTGCGCACTGCTACGAGATCGGCCACGACGCGACCCTGCCGGCGTTCCGGCTGCCGGAGTGCACGGCGGCGCTGCGGCCGATACTCGAGATCCTGCCGGTGCAGATGATGACGCTGGCGCTGGCCGCACTGGCGGGGCGCGAAGCGGGGCACTTCGAGCAGGCCACCAAGATCACGGGTACCGAATGATGACCGAAATCCAGCGCCAGCAATCGACCGCGGGCTCCAGCCGATTCGTCGTGGGACTGGTGTTCCTGATATTTTTCGTCATCTCCTTCCTGACCAACATCCTCGGACCGCTGGTGCCCGACATCATCAGCGGCTTCCGCGTCTCGCTCACGATGGCCGCGGTGCTGCCGTTTTCGTTCTTCATCGCCTACGGCGTGATGTCGATTCCGGCCGGCTTTCTGGTGGAGCGGTGGGGCGAGAAGACCCTGATCATCGTGTCCTTTCTGTGCGGCACGGCCGGAGCCCTCAGCTTTGCCCTGTTCCCGAGTTACCAGGTGGCGGTGGCGTCGCTGTTCGTCATGGGCGCCGGCATGGCCGCGCTCCAGGTAGCCATCAATCCGCTGCTGCGGGTGGCCGGCGGAGAGGCCCACTTCGCTTTCAACTCCGCGTTCGCCCAGCTGGTGTTTGGCGCCGCCTCGTTCCTCAGCCCGCTGGTGTATGCCTACCTGGTCACGCGGCTCGGGGCCGGCGGCCGGCCGTCGGGAGGGCTGCTCGGCCTGCTGGCGAGCGTGACGCCGTCGAACCTGCCGTGGGTGTCGATCTACTGGTTATTCGCATTTGCCACCGTCGCCATGGCCTTCTACGTGGCGACCCTGAAGCTGCCGACTGTGGAACGCTCCGCCGACGAATCGGCGGGGAGCCTGGCGATGTATGCGGTGCTGTTGCGCAACCCGGTGACCTGGCTCTACTTCCTGTCGATCGTCGCCTACGTGGGCTGCGAGCAGGGCAGCGCGGACTGGATGTCGCAGTTTCTGTACCGCTATCACGGCTTCGATCCGCATTCGCAGGGAGCCTCGGCGGTGTCGTACTTCTGGGGCTTGCTGACCGCCGGCTGCCTGGTCGGCATGCTGCTGCTCAAGCTGTACGACAGTCGCCGGGTACTGATCGGATTTTCCCTCGGTGCGCTGCTGATGCTCACCTTGGCACTGTTCGGGCCCGCGCGGGTCTCGCTGCTGGCCTTTCCCTGCATCGGCCTGTTCGCCTCGATCATGTGGCCGACGCTGGTCTCCCTGGCGCTCAATTCCGTGCCCGCCCACCACGGGCCCTTCGCGGGGATTCTGTGCACCGGGATCATGGGCGGGGCGGTGATTCCGTTGCTGATTGGCGCGCTCGGGGACCATTTCGGCCTGCGCACCGGGATGCTGCTGCTGTACGTGACCTTCGGCTGCGTTCTGAGCGTGGGCTTCTGGGCCAGGCCGCTGATCAACAACGCACTGTTCGGAGCGAAGGAATGAGCGTCAACGCAGCCAGCGGCAGGCGCCGCGCGCCCGGCACCAGGCACGCACTCCGATCCGCGCTGCTGCGGGCGGCGCTGGCGCTCGGCGCCGCGATCGGCGGAGCGGCGCAGGCCGCCCCGCCGGCGTATCTGCCCTTGCCCGAACCGCGGCTGCTTGCCCTGCCTGCCCAGGCCTGGGAGGGCGATCAGCAGCCGCACACCATGTCCGTGCTGGAGTTGAACCGCGACGGCTACCGCTACTGGGCCTGGTACGGCCTCAACAATGGCCGCGGCATCGGCCTGATGCGCAGCAACGACCTGCTGCACTGGACCAAGTTCGACCGCAACCCGCTCTGGCTCAATGCCCGCTGGCCATCGGTGCTGCTGGGCGGCGACCCGGCGCACCCGCACACGCTGTATTTCGCCATCACGCGCGATTACGACACGCCCAGCAGCCGCATCGTCCTGGCAAGTTCAGAGGACGGCATCAAGCTCACGGAGCTCAAGAATCTGGTGCCGCCGGTCCCGAAGCAGCGCAACCAGAATCCGAACCTGTTCCGCGACCCGGTCACGCGGCGTTACTTCCTGACCTTCTATCGCGGCAATGACGAGAATTATTTCGACATCGTCAGCAAGAGCGCCGCCAGCGTCTTGGAGCTCGATCGGGCGCCGGACAAGATCCTGATGCACACCACCGAGACCGTGGCCGCCCCCAACCTGTTGTACCTGCCCAGGGGCGGGCCGGACCGCAAGGGCATCTATTACCTGGCCACGGAAATCTATCCGAACCGCTACAACGACAAGCAGCACGGCGAGTGGCAGGTCAAGGTCTTTTACGCCAGCGCGGCGGACGGGCCGTTCCAGCCTGCGGCCGGGAACCCCGTGCAGACGGGCGAGCGCGCCTGTCTGTTTCAGCATGTCTTCGGCGGCAAGTATTACGGCTACCAGAGTCGCCTCGATCACGCGACGGATAAATGGCAGATGGAAGTATTGACCACGCCATTGCCCAATTAGCACGCAAGGGAGAAGTAAATGATCACTAATAAATATTTGTGCGCAGCCATGGGCCTGCTGGTGACTACCTCAGGCCTCTACGCCGCGACCCCACCGGTCTCGGTCGGGACCGAGCTCGAGGAGGTGGTGGTCACCGGCGTGCGCGCCTCGGAGCAGAAGTCGGTCGAACTCAAGCGCGACGCGGCCTCCATCCAGGACAGCATCGCCGCCGAGGACATCGGCAAACTGCCCGACCGCACCATCGCGGATTCGTTGCAGCGCATTACCGGCGTGCAGATCAATCGCGACGGCGGGGAGGGCACGTCCGTCAATATTCGCGGCTTGCCGCAGGTGGGCACGCTGCTCAACGGCGAGTCCTTCCTGACCAGCGGCTCGATCGTGAGCGTGCAGCCTGATTTCAGCGACATTCCCTCCCAGCTGTTCTCGGGCGCCGACGTCATCAAGTCGGCAACGGCGAATTTGCTCAATAATGGCATCACCGGTACGATCAACCTGAAGACCCGACGCCCCTTCGACCTGGATCCGGGCTGGACTACGGCCGTTTCCGGCGCCGTGCTGCATGGTGGTCAGACCAACAAGGACCAGCCGCAAGTCGACGGCCTGATCGGTTACCACTCTGAGCGGTGGGGCGTGGTGGTGTCGGCCGCCTATGCGGATGCCACGCTGGAGCATTCCTTCGACGGTATGGGTCAGTACACCGGCGAATTGGTCGGCGAGACGTCGGTCAGTACTGATCCAGTAAACATACCGGGGAACACGGTGACCGACGTGGGCTTTCTGGGAGCCTACAATGGTGCCCCTTTGCCGCCGGGCTTGACGATGCTGCATCCGTCGCAGTGCATCTATGGCGGTGATCCCGCCGATCCCAACCATTACCAGAACATCCCGAGCGGTAGCACGGGTTGCGACGTTGATGTCAATGGTGATGGCAAGGCCAACGGCGTCTACTACAACACGGCCGATTATGCGGCCATCGATGAGCAGCTGGAGAACAAGCGCTTGGGCGTCAATTTGTCAATGCAGGGTGAGCTCGGCGGGGGTTTTAAGCTGCTTGGAGATTTTTTCTACACCAAACAGGACAGCTACGATCGGCAAACGGGCTATCAGCTCAACTCCGCCAATTGGGACGGCGCCACTTTCCTGCCGATCAACGCGCGCAACACGGGTGTTCAGGTCTACGCTGGGTATAACACTCCCGACAGTGGCGCGCCGCTGGCTGATTTCTACATTGCGCCCCAGCGCCAGTTCTACATGGGTGACATCGAGACCTATTCGGACGATAACGTGACCAATTCGACCTCGAGAAACTTCAATCTCGAGCTTGGCTATGATAACGGCGGTAGATTCACCGGCGAGGTACGCGGGGTTTACGCCAACGCGAGCCAGCTGCACATGGAGAGCTATTTGCAGTACGCGGTCTCGGACGGTTCCATTTGGAAGAATGATCCGCTCGATGCACTGCCCGCGCCCGTGCCGCCGGCCACCTACGCGTACCCGGTTCCCGGCGGATCGCGCGCGTTCAATCCGTACGGATTCGCGCCCAACACGACCGCCGCGGACCTGAGTTTTACCGGCAATCACATGGGGATCACGCTGCCGAGCTCGATCCTCAAGACGCTTGGAAACGAGAGCGCCTTTGCCCTGAAGACCGTGGCGTCCGAAGGCGACTACGACCGCAGCGCCACCATGCAGGTGCTGCGCGCGGACGGGCACTTCAAGTTCACCGATCACGGCATCAGCCTCGACTTCGGGCTGCGGCAGGGAAATCGCACCGCTCAGAACGAGAATTTCGCGCTGATTGCGCCGGTCTACCCGGGCCTGGCCTATTACAACCCGGTCATCGACCCCGTGACAGGCCAGGAAGATCTGAACACCCGGATTCCCGTGCCGACCGGCTGCTACCAGCACTACAAGGCGGCTGACATCGTGCTTGACGGCCAGGGGATTCCCGGGGCCTGCAAGGCGGGCGACCCGGTCACAGGCTTCTACCGTGCCAATCCGCTGGTGGGCCTCAACCCGTTGCAGCTGGGCAGCATGATTTCACAGAACACGCGGCTGTATCAGCACCTCGCCGGCGTGCAGGGCGTGAGCCTCTACGCCCTTGATCCCAAGATCATGGACGACGTGCTGGCGTTCCAGAACGCGATGTACCCGGGCGAGATTCGCGACTATGACCCGGCCGGCACCTGGCGGGTCGACGTCGGCCAGACCACGGGTTACCTGCAGGCCAACTTCCAGGGCACCGCGATTGTCCCCTTCGGTGGCAACGTGGGCGTGAAATTCATCAAGACGACTCTGAATATCGACCAGCACAGCGTCAGCCCGATCCCGGTGGCCTACTACGTCAATCCCCATGACGGAGGCATCGTCAACACCGACCGGAATTTCACCGACACCCTGCCGGTCGTCAATGTCTACTTCGACCTGCGCAGCAACCTGCGGCTGCGCCTGGCGTACTCCAAGAACATGCAGCTGCTGGACCTGGACCAGTGGGGCGCGGGCTTGACGCTCGACTACGCCTACACCGCCGGTCCGCCGGCCGTGTTTGCCGTGTACGGCGGCCAGCAGGCAGGCAATCCCGATCTCGAGCCCTGGCGCTCGACCAACTACGATATGTCGCTGGAGTACTACATCAACCGCTCCAGCATGATCAGCCTCGCGGCCTTTTACGTCGACGTGGCCAGCTTCATTGTCCAGCAAGGCTCGACACGCTGCGACCTGCCCGACCAGGACGGCGTGGTGCGTCGCTGTGTGGGTATCAGCGGGCCCAGCCAGGGCACCGGCAAGTCGTTGCATGGGCTGGAATTCAGCGTGAAGCAAGCGTTTGATTTCCTGCCGGGCCAGTTCGCGAATCTGGGCATCGACGCCAATTTCACCTACTCGCCGAGCGACGTGGGCCGGGACATCGCCGGCAACACCATTCCTTTCCAGGAAAATTCCAAGGAGCAGGCGAACGTCATTCTCTGGTACCAGGACAAGAAATTGGAGGTGCGCGTCGCCGGAAACTATCGCTCCAAGCGTGCGGTCGCCGAGGACTACGGTGGCATCGCCGGCTTCGAGGAATACCAGGATTCAACGTTCTACCTGGACGCTTCCACGAGCTACGAATTCGCGCCGCACTGGACCGTGTTCGCCGAAGGCTCCAACCTCACGAAGGAATCGGAGCACTATTACCTGGTCTGGCCCGACATGAAGCTGAATACCACGCAGTTCGAACCGCGCTACGCGATCGGCCTGCGCGCGAGGTACTGAGGGGGAGGGCGTCGCTAACCAGCGCCGCTGTTGCGGCGGGCCTGGACGGCCACCGGCGGTGCGTCGGGGTCGTCCAGGTTCACCGCCGTGAGCGCCCCACCCCAGGCGCAGCCGGTGTCGAGGCACAGCACGCCGTCGCCGCGGTAATAGCCCAGCGTCGACCAGTGGCCAAAGACGACCCGCACCGCCGCGCTGGCGCGCTCCTTGACCTTAAACCACGGCATCCACGGCGCACGGCTTTCCTCGGGTGGGCCCTTCTGGCGCAGGTCCACGCGACCCTGCGCGGTGCACACGCGCACCCGCGTCAGCACGTTGATGATGAAGCGCAGCCGGTCCTCACCCTCCAGCGACTCGTCCCAGCGGTCCGGTTCGTCGCCGTACATGGCCGCCAGCACCGCGCGCGGATCGCGGCGCAGCGCGCTTTCCACTTCGCCGGACAGCTGCGCCGCCTGCTGTGCATGCCACTGCGGGACCAGCCCGGCGTGCACCAGCAGGTCGTGATGCGCGCTGTCGTAATGCGCGAGCGGTCGCTCCAGCAACCAGGCCAGCAGCGAATCGCGGTCGCTGGCCTCCAGGACCTCCTCGAGCGTGTCGCTGCGCCGCAGCCGATGGTCGGGCACGAAGGCCACTGCCAGCAGATGCAGGTCATGGTTGCCCAGTACCACGATCGCGTTCGCGGCCAGATTGCGGGCCCGGCGCAGCGTGGCGAGCGATTGCGGGCCGCGGTTGACCAGATCGCCCGTGAACAGCAGCAGGTCGCGATCGGCGTTGAAGCGGATGCGCTGCAACAGCTCGTCGAGTTCTGCGTAGCAGCCCTGCACGTCGCCGATGGCCCAGCGGGTCATGTGCGCCAGGGGTCCCCGGGAGTCAGTGCAGGAGCCCTGGCTTGGCGAGCCGGAAGGCGGCGATCGGCGCGTCGAACTGCTGGCCGTCGTCACCCAGCATCTGGTAGCTGCCGTGCATCGACCCCACCGGGGTTTCGAGCACGGCGCCGCTGGAATAGCGGAAGCCCTGGCCGGGCTGCAGGTGGGGTTGTTCGCCGACCACGCCCTCGCCGCGCACTTCCTGGATGCGCCCGTTGGCGTCGGTAATGATCCAGTGGCGCGTCAGCAGTTTGGCCGGCACCTGACCGGCATTGCGCAAGGTGATGGTGTAGGCGAATACGAAGCGGTGTTCGGCCGGCTCGGATTGCTCCTCGAGATAGGCGGTCTCGACATCGACCTGGATCTGATGACGGTCATTCATGTTGCTGTCCTAGCGTACTCGCATGGCCAGCACGTCGCAGGGTGCGCCGTGCAGCACGGTGTCTTCAGTCAGGTTGACAAGGATCGAGAGCCCGTGACGCTCGCGGCACCCGAGCACGATCAGGTCGGCACCCACTTCGCGGGCCTGGCGCAGGATCTCGCCCTTGACATTGCCGGTTGCCACCCGGCAGGAATCGGCCGCCACGCCGAGGCCGTCGGCCAGCGCCACGATCTGTTCCTTGGCGCGTGCCACCACCCGATCGTCAATCTGCACCACCGGCACCAGCGCGTCACTCATGGGCTCGACCGGCACGAACTCGATGACGTGCAGCAGCCGCAGCTGCGCCTGCCACTGCCGCGCGAGCTCGACGCTCTTGGCCGCGATGGCACGGCTCTGGTCGCTAAGATCGATGGCCACCAGCAGTTGGCGATAACTGGACATGGTACGGGACCTGCTTGCTCCTTCAGCCGGTAGTGAATCACAGCCGCGGCCCCGAGGCTACTGCCAGCGCCAGGCGCCCGAACTGCTCGGCCGCCAGAGTCTCGGCGCGTGCGGTCGGGTCCACGCCGGCGGCGCTGATCTGCGCGGCGCTGAGCAGTCCCGCGAGGGCGTTGCGCAGCGTCTTGCGGCGCTGGCCGAAGGCGGCGGTCACCACCGCTCCGTAGTGGGGTTCCGCGGCCCAGGCCGGGAATTCCGGCCGCACTTCGAGCCGCACGAGCGCCGACCAGACCCGGGGCGCCGGGCGGAAGGCACCCGGTCCGATCTCCAGCACCCGGCTGGCGCGCAGTCGCGGGGCCAGCATCACGCCGAGCCGGCCGTACTGCTTGCTGCCCGGCCCCGCCACGATCCGATCGACAACTTCCTTCTGCAGCATGAAGTGCATGTCGTGGATGTCCGCGCTGTAGGCAAGCAGGCGAAACAGGAGCGGAGTGGAAATGTTGTAGGGGAGGTTGCCGACCACACGCAGCGCTCGTGCGCGCGCGCGGGCCAGCGCACCGTAGTCGAACTCAAGGGCATCCGCCACGTGGACGCGCAGTGCCGGCCGGTTTGCGTATTGGCGGGACAGTGCGGCCGCCAGATCGCGGTCGATCTCAACCACATCGAGCGCGCCGCAGGCCGCCAGGAGCGGCGCGGTCAGGGCCCCCTGGCCCGGACCGATCTCCAGCAAGGCCTCGCCCGGACGGGGAGCGATGCAGGCGATAATGCGCTCGATGACCTGCGGGTCGTGCAGGAAGTGCTGGCCGAACCGTTTGCGGGCATGCATGCGCTGCGGCGGCCGGCGCCTCAGCGCGGCCGTGCGCTCAGGCTCGCGGCCAGCCGGATCGCGGCGAGCAGGCTCCCGGCGTCGGCGCGCCCGCTGCCGGCCAGATCGAGCGCGGTACCGTGATCCACCGAGGTGCGGATGATCGGCAGCCCGAGCGTGACGTTGACCGCGGCCCCGAACCCCGCGTGCTTGAGCACCGGCAGTCCCTGGTCGTGGTACATCGCCAGCACGGCGTCGTACAGGTCGAGGTTTCGCGGCACAAACAGAGTGTCGGCCGGGTAGGGCCCGTGCACGTCGAGGCCGAAATCGCGCGCGGAATTCAGCGCCGGCTTGATAACCCGTTGCTCTTCGGTGCCCAGGTGGCCGCTCTCGCCCGCGTGCGGATTGAGGCCGCACACCGCGATGCGCGGGCGCGCAAGGCCGAAGAGCTGCTGCAGGCCGGCGTTGAGCACGCGCAATACCGCCAGCAGTCCGTCGTGCGTGATCGCATCGGGCACGGCCCGCAGCGGCAGGTGCGTGGTGGCCAGTGCGATCCGCAGTTTGCCCGCCACCAGCAGCATGACCGGCAGCGGCACCTTGCAGAGCGCCGCGATGTACTCGGTATGGCCGGTAAAAGGCACGCCGGCATCGTTGATTACGCTCTTGTGCACCGGCGCGGTGACCATCGCGGCAAATTCCTGGCGCTGACAGCCCAGTACCGCCCGGTCGATGAGCTTCAGCACCGCGGGCGCGTTGCGCAGGTCCACCTGCCCGGCCACCGCCGGCGCGGCCAGCGGCTGGTGCAGCACCGTGAGTTCGCCGGCCGCGCAAGTCGCCGCCACGCCGCGCGTGTACTCCTGGACCAGGCAGGGCAGCCCGAGCCGCCCGGCGCGCTCGCGCAGCATCGTCCGGTCCGCCAGGCACACCAGCGGGTAATCGCGTGCGCTCTGCGCGACGGCCACGCACAGGTCGGGGCCGATGCCGGCGCTTTCCCCGCAGGTCAAGGCGATGGGCAGCGCGGCGCTCACGGCAACGGCTGGGAAGCGGCGCTAGAGCCGCAGTTCGACGTAAGCCTCGTCGCGCAGCTGCTGCAGCCAGACGTCGGTAGCTTCATCGACGCGGCTTTCGCGCAGCTGCGCATAGGCCTGCTCGCGCTCGGCCGTGGCGGTGTTGTCGAAGTCGCGGTGGCCCAGCATCTGGACGATGTGCCAGCCGTACTGGGTCTTGAACGGTTCGCTGATTTCCAGATCCTTGAGGCCCTCCGCCTGCTTGGCGAATTCCGGCGCAAAGGTGTCCAGCGTGGTCCAGCCGAGGTCACCGCCCTCGATGGCCGAGCCCGGATCGGCCGAACTGGCCTTGGCGAGGACCGCGAAATCGGCGCCTGCCAGGATCTGGGCGCGCATTTCCGTGAGCTTCTGCTTCACCGTGGCGTCATCCTCGACCTCGCTGGTCTTGAGCAGGATATGGCGCAGGTGCGTCTGCTTGATGATCTGCGTGCCGGTCGCGGAGCGCACCTCGTTGAGCTTGACCAGGTGGAAGCCGCTCCCGGTTTGCAGGATATCGCTGATCTGGCCGGGTTTCATACGCGGCACGACTTCAGCGAGGAACGTGGGGAGTGAAGGTCCCTTGAGCCAACCCAGCGCGCCGCCTTCCAGTGCGGTCTGGCTGTCCGAGTAGCTCACCGCCAGCTGATTGAAGGCCTCGCCCTGGGCGGCGCGCGCCGCCACGTCCTCGACCTTCTTGCGGGCGAGGGCCAGCTGCGTCGGGCTGGCATCCTGCGCGACCGCGATCAGGATATGGGACACGTTGTATTCGTTGGCGGCCGAGGCCGTGCCGCGCATGCGCTCCATGTAGCGGTCGAGCTCACGGGGCGAGATGTTGATTCGCTGCACCACGTCACGCGAGCGCAGCATCTGCCGCTGAATCTCGCGTCGCAGGGTCTTGCGGTATTCCGAGTAAACGAGTCCTTCGGCGGCGAGCTTCTCGGGCAGCTGGTCGAAGCTGACCTTGTTGCGCGCCGCGATGTCCTGCAGTGCCGCGTTGACCTGCTCATCGGAAACCGTGATGCCGGCGTGATCGGCGCGCTGCTCCTGGATCGTCTCGAGCACCAGGCGCTCCAGCACCTGGCTGCGCATCACGTCGGCAGCCGGCAGCGTGACGTTCTGCGCGCGCAGGCGCTGCGTGACCTCTGCCACCTGGGCGTCGAGCTCGCTCTCGGTCACGACGCCGTCGTTCACCACCGCCACGATGCGCTCCAGAGGCAGGCCGTGGCTGGGCTGCGCGCGCGGCGCGGGCACGTCGGCCGCCGCGGCGCATAGGGTCCAGGCCAGCGCCGCCACCAGCAGCCGGGAATTTGTGCGGAGTGTCATTGCGGGGAGTATCCCTGAATCGACCCGTGCAGGAAAGAGTCGGCACCAGATCCGACATTTGAAAGGCCCCTGAGTTCCAATTGCAGGTACCAGCCGGTCTCGCGGGAGCCGGACCGGTTGGTGATCGAGTCGCGCACCACAAAGCGCACTCCCCAGCAGCTTTCGTGGTACTGGAACCCGGCAAAGTTCTCGGCGAACTGATGATCCAGGAACGAGTAGACGCTGCGCCCGTACAGATCCCAGTGCTGGCCGACCGGCCACGCGGCGGAGGCGTCCACTTGGTCCACGCTGCCGCGCGTATAGCGGTAGCCGAGGTTGATCACCTGGGTGCCGGAGCGCAGGTATTGCAGGCTCAGATTCGATTTCTCGGTTTGCGACAATTCGGGATTCCACGCCAGGTCGTAATGCAGATTCCAGTGCCGGTAGGCCGTCAGGTCGATGTCGGCGATCAGGTCGGAGCGTTTGCTGCTGTCCGGGGCCTCGTCGGGGAGCGTCACGCGCGGCGTGGTGAAATGAACCGTCTGGCCGATGGTGGCGCTCAGGAACTGCTGGCCGGTGCTGGCCTGCAGCATGCGCGTGGTGAGTCCCAAGGTCACTTCGTTGGCGTCGCCGATCCGATCCAGGCCCACGTAGCGGTTGTCGCGAAACAACGAGACGTAGTTCGGATCGGGCACGTCGGTGTCGAATACCGGCAAGTCGTGCTGGTCGCGATAGGGTATGTACACGTACTTGATCCGCGGCTCGAGAGTTACCCGCCGCGCGTCGTCGGCGCCGGCGCTGCGCTCGAGTTGCAGGGCGCTGTCGAGGGTAAGCACCGGCAGGTTGCGGCTGGGTGTCGCGTCGGCCGTGGGGGCGTCGTGCAGATCGTAGCCGGTGAGGTTCCAGGCGGCGTGTGGTCGCAGGTAGAAGCCGGGCCGCTCGAAGTTGTAGCCGACGCCGGGCTGTACCCAGCCGCGCCAGCCGGTAGTGCCGATGTCGCGCTGAAAGTAGATCACTTCGCTTTCCAGATCGCTCGTGAGGCCTGAAGCGTCCTGCCAGTGCCCCAGAGCGGTGAGCCGCGGCAACTGCCAGTACGGGCGAGCGGTCGGATCGGCCACGATCAGCTGGCTGTCGAGTGTCTGAAACGTCAGCACCTGCGCGCCGAGCTGCCAGACATCGTCGCGCCGCGTCAGGCTCAGATCGCGCGGCAGGAATACCGTGCTGCTGGCCAGCAGGCCGTTGCCGAAGTCCTCGAAGTAATGCGTGTCGCTGACATTCTGGACGTTGACCCGCGCGCGCCACTGCTCCCCGATTTCATCGATCGCATCCAGCCGCTGCCAGCTGCGGTTCGCGCTGTCGAGCTGATTGTCACTGGGCAGATAATTGACGCGCAGCGTGCCCTGTCCGTCCTTTTCCAGCAGGCGGTATTCTGCACCCAGATCGACGCCGCGGCGCGTGTACACGGTCGGCGTGGCGGTCAGGTCCTTGTTCGGGGCAATGTTCCAGTACCAGGGTATGGAGAATATGAAGCCGCTCTGCGAGGAGCTGCCGATCGTGGGATACAGAAATCCGGACTGGCGCGCGCTGCTCAGCGGAAAGGATATCCACGGCAGGTACAGGATCGGCACGTCCTTGAAGACCACCACGGTGTGGCGCCCGACGCCGCGCAGGGTCTTGGTGTCGAGCGTGATGCTGCGTGCGCGCAGCTGCCAGTCGGCGACGCCCTTGGGACAGGTGGTGTACGTGACGTCCTTGAGTTCGAACACGTCGGGTTGCACGGTCGAGACCGCCGCCGCCTCGCCGCGCCCCGGGTGCTGGAGCATTTCGAACTGCGCGTGAGTGAGCTGCGCGCCCGTGTTGCTGTAATTGCCGGTGTCGCCGATGATCCGCACGGCCGCGTCCTCGAGCCGGACGGTGCCGGACATCTTGAGCTCCTGGGTCTCTGCCAGGTAGCTCAGATGGTCGCAGTGCAGCTCCTTGCCGTCGATGCTGACGGCCACGTCGCCGGTCAACTCGGTGTCGCCATTCGCGGCCACGGTCATCCGGCAGCCCGACCAACGCACCGTGCCCGGCGCCTCGGCGGCGGCAGGGACAAGCTCGCCGGTGCTGGCGGGTGGGCACTCCGGCTCCGCCGCGCGCACGGGCCCGGCCAGCGCGCACAGCAGCAGCACGATCACCAGGCAGCCGCGATAGTGCGGGAGGGCATTCATGGGCGCGGCCATTATAATGGTCGTTATTGCGCATAGGCCCAGGCAATCAGGCCGGCCATGCAAACTCAAAGCCGGGTGATCGACCGATGGCAGATGTGCGGATTGCACTGATTCGGGACTGGCTGGCGGGCGAGCTCGGTTGGCCGCGCGACGTGCGGCTGGAGCCCGCGTCCGCCGACGCCAGCTTTCGGCGCTATTTCCGGGTCTGGCGAGCCTCCGGAAGCACCGCCGTGGTCATGGATGCACCACCGGATAAGGAGGATACCGCGCCATACCTGCGCGTCGGTGCTCTGCTGCGCGACTGCGGCGTGCACGTGCCCGAGGTCGAAGCGGCCGATACCGCACGCGGATTCCTGTTGTTGGAGGACCTGGGCGGCACCCATATGCTGGCCCGCCTGCGCGCTGGCGGACAACCGGACCAGCTCTACAGCGAAGCGCTGGCCACACTGGCCCTGATTCAGCTGCGTGGCGCAGCAGCCGCGCGCGAATTGCCACCTTACGGTGCCGAGGCACTGGAGCGCGAAATGCGGCTGTTGCCGGCCTGGTTCTGTGAGCGCCACCTGCGGCTCACGCTGGGCGCGGAGCAGGCGGCCCTGCTCACCGAGACTTTCGACTTCCTGACGCGCGAAGCCCTGGCGCAGCCGGTGGTGTTCGTGCACCGCGACTACCACTCGCGCAATCTCATGATTACCTCGGAACGCAGTCCCGGGGTCATCGATTTTCAGGACGCGCTGGCCGGCCCGATCGGCTACGACCTGGTCTCGCTGCTCAAGGACTGTTACGTTTCCTGGCCGCGGGCGCGTGTCGGCGCATGGCTTGCGGACTACCGGGCGCGCCTGGGCGCGGCCGGCGCCCACGTGGGCGCCGACGCGGACGAGTTCCTGCGCTGGTTCGATCTCGCCGGCTTGCAGCGGCACCTCAAGGTGCTCGGTATTTTCTCGCGCCTGTGGTACCGCGACGGCAAGCGTGAGTATCTGGCGGATCTGCCGCTGACGCTCGAATACGTGCGCAGCACCGCGGCCCGTTACCGGGAGCTGAGGCGCTTCAGCGACTGGGTAGAAGCGGCGCTGGTCCCGGGACTCGAGGCGGCGAACGCCCGGGCGCATGCAAGCGTGCCCGCGTGAAGGCCATGGTACTTGCCGCCGGGCGTGGCGAGCGGTTGCGGCCGCTGACCGACCACACTCCCAAGCCCATGCTGCTGGTGCGCGGCAAGCCGCTGGTGGTGTGGCACCTCGAAGCGCTGGCGCGCGCCGGCGTGCGCGAGGTCGTGATCAATCTGTCGTGGCTCGGTGAGTCGATACGCCAGGCGCTCGGCGGCGGGGCGCAGTACGGACTGCAGATCCAGTACAGCGAGGAGCCTGCCGGTGCGCTCGAAGTGGGCGGGGGCATCTTCCGTGCGCTGCCGTTGCTGGGCGCCGCCCCTTTCATCGTGGTCAACGGCGATACCTACACGGATCTCGACTTTGCGAAGCTCGATATTGCCCCCAGCGCGCTCGCACACCTGGTGCTCGTGCCCAACCCCGAACACCACCCCGGTGGCGACTTTGTACTGCAGGGGCGCGAGGTGTCGGCGGGCCCCGCACCGCGCCTGACCTACTCGGGCATAGGCGTGTATCGCCCCGAGCTGTTTGCACGTTGCGCGGCGGGCCGTTTTCCGCTGCTCCCGGTGCTGCGGGAGGCGATCGCAGCACGCCGCCTGAGCGGCGAGCGGTATGATGGGCGCTGGACCGACGTCGGATCAGTGCAGCGCCTGGCGGCGCTGAACGATGCGCCAGCGGGCGAGCACGGACCCTGACCCATGCCTGAATTCAAGAACATCCCGGTCATCCCCGCGCCAGCACGGAGCGGTGAGAAGTACCGCACGGCGCAGGGCTACACGGCCATCAAGGACGGCGTGCGCGCGCGGGGCGAACCTGAGCGGCGCGGCCTGACCGGCAAGCCCCGCTGGCTCAAGGCTCCGCTGGCGGCCGGTGCGGGCTACGACGCCGTGCGCCAGACCGTGCGCGAGCACCGCCTCGCCACGGTCTGCGAAGAGGCGAAATGTCCGAACATCGGCGAGTGCTGGAACGCCGGCACCGCCACCATCATGGTCATGGGCAAGGTCTGCACCCGTGCCTGCCGGTTCTGCGCCGTCGACACCGGCAATCCGCGCGGCTGGCTGGACGCGGAGGAGCCCGCGAACGTCGCCGCCAGCGTCGCGCTCATGGGGCTCAAGTACGTGGTGCTCACCTCGGTAGATCGCGACGACCTGGACGACGGCGGCGCGGCGCATTACGCCGCCTGCGTGCGCGCCATCAAGGCGCGCACGCCTGCCACGGCCGTGGAGGCCTTGACCCCGGACTTTCAGGGCGTGCTGCGCGACGTCGAACTGGTGGTGGATTCAGGTCTGGACGTATTCGCGCAGAACATCGAGACCGTGCGGCGCCTGACGCACCCGGTGCGTGATCCTCGCGCGAGCTATGAGCAGACGCTGGCGGTGCTCGCGCACGCCAAGGCGCACCGGCCGACGATACTCACCAAGAGCAGCCTGATGCTGGGGCTGGGCGAATCGGAGGCCGAGATTGCCGAGTGCATGGACGACCTGCGCGCGGCCGGGGTCGACATAGTCACGCTCGGGCAGTACCTGCGGCCGACCATCCACCATCTTCCGGTCGAGCGCTTCGTTCCGCCCGAGGAGTTCCTGCGCTACCGGCAATGGGGCCTGGCGCGCGGCTTTCGCGAGTGCGTGGCCGGACCGCTGGTGCGCTCCAGCTACCGCGCGGAGCAGGCCCTGGCCGGCAACAATGCCGGCCTGCGCGACGGAACGGCGCAGCGCGCGTCGTGAACGCCGTCCTGCAGTCCGCAGCACCGGGCATGCGCGTCAGGTGGCTCGGGCGCGTACCCTATGAGCCGACCTGGCGCGCCATGCAGCAATTTACCGACGCGCGCGATGCCGCCACCGCCGATGAACTGTGGCTGCTCGAACACGACCCGGTGTACACGCTGGGCATGAACGCCGATCCGGCGCACGTGCTCGATCCGGGTGAAATTCCTGTGGTGCGGATCGACCGCGGCGGCCAGGTCACTTACCACGGTCCCGGGCAACTGGTGGTCTATCCACTGATCGATGTGCGGCGCGCCCATCTCGGCGTGCGCGATCTGGTGACCGCGCTCGAGCGGGCGGTGATCGATCTGGCCGCCGCCCATCGCATCGCCGCGGTGTGCCGCGAGCGCTCCCCGGGGGTCTACGTGAACGAGCGCAAGCTCGCCAGCGTGGGCTTGCGCATCCGCCGCGGCGGGAGCTATCACGGCCTGGCGCTCAACGTGAACATGGACCTGGCGCCCTTTCGCCGCATCAACCCCTGCGGCTACGCGGGCCTGGAGATGACGCAGCTGGCCGCGCTCGGCGGTCCCGGCGACGTCCGGCAGACGGCTCGGGCACTCGTGCCGCTCCTGCTCCGGCGCCTGGGGCACGGCGATACCCAGCCCGGCGAGCTGGGCGAAGCGTGATCACAGCACCATCAGCACGCCCGGAATATCCTTGATGTCGGCAAACAGCGCGGCGATGTGCTGCGCGTCGCGCGCCTGGATGGTGTAGGTCACGGCGCGGAAATTGCCCTGCGCCGAGGAGCGCTCGGTGGCCGCCGCCGCAACCGCGGCGCCCGCATGCCGGCCAAAGACCGCGTCCACGTGGGCGCGCGGCTCGGGGCCGGCGCGCATCATCACCTTGATGGGATATGCGCACGGGAAGCTGAGTAATTCGGGCGCGGCCATGGCAGGGAGCATAGCGCGGAGCGCGCGCCCGCGGGCCACCGTGCCGCGGGGCGCACGCGTCGCCGCGGGGCTCGAAACCGGGCAGAATACTCCCATGCCCGTGATCGCCAAAACCGTCGCGCTGCTGCTGATCTCGAACCTGTTCATGACCTTTGCCTGGTACGCGCACCTGCGCAATCTGGCGCAGCGACCGTGGCTGATCGCCGCGCTGGCGAGCTGGGGCATCGCACTGTTCGAGTACCTGTTCCAGGTTCCGGCCAACCGGCTGGGCCACACCGAGCTGTCGCTTGGGCAACTCAAGATCCTCCAGGAAATCATCACGCTGAGCGTGTTCGTGCCCTTCGCCTGGTTCTACATGCACGAGCCGGTCAGGCTCAACTACCTTTGGGCGGCACTGTGCATGTGCGGGGCGGTCTACTTCATGTTCCGGCATTAGCGGTGCCGCCGGAGGCCACAATTCGCGTCGCTGCTGCCGCGGACGGCGCGGCCCTGGCGCGGATATACAACCACTACATCACCCATACGGTCGTGACCTTCGAGGAAGCGCCGGTGAGCGAGGCCGACATGAGCGCCCGCGTGGCCGAGATCAGCGCCGCGAAGCTCCCGTGGCTGGTGGCGCAATCGCCGCAGGGCGTGAACGGCTTTGCTTACGCCAGCCGCTGGAAAGGGCGCTGTGCCTACCGCTACTCGGTCGAGTCGACCGTCTACCTGGAACCGGCGGCCACCGGGCAGGGCCTGGGTACGGCGCTGTACTCGGCGCTGTTGGCGCGCCTGCGGGAACTGGGCTGCCACACGGTCATCGGCGGCATCGCGTTACCGAACGAGGCCAGCGTCGCCCTGCACGAAAAGCTCGGCATGCGCAAGATCGCGCACTTCGCGGAGGTTGGCTTCAAGCTGGGCCGCTGGGTCGACGTGGGCTACTGGCAGCTGGTGATGCCAACCTAGGCGCGCCGGCCGCGGAGCGCACTCGCCTCTTACGGTCGCTGCCAGCTGGCCACCACGAGCGCGTGCATGCGCCGCCACAGCGGACCGGGCCGCCCGCCGCCGACGGGCTTGCCGTCCAGCCGCGTGACGGGTATGACCCCGCGGGTGGCGGCGCTGAGCCAGATTTCCTCGGCGTTGCGCAATGCGCTCTCGCTGACCGGGGCGGAACGGCACGGCAGCTGCTCGCGGTCGGCCAGCTCCTCGATCAGCCCGCGCGTCGTGCCGGGCAGCAACTGGTGGCTGCGCGGCGGGGTGAGTATCTCCCCGCCCACCACGACGTGGACGGCCGAGGCGCTGGCGTCGGTAAGCCAGCCGTCGCGCAACAGTATGGTCTCCGCGGCGCCGGCCTCGACCGCTTGCTGCCGCAGCAGCACGTTGGCCAGCAGGGCCACCGACTTGATGTCACAGCGCGCCCAGCGCGTATCGGCGGCCGTGATGCAGGCCACGCCGTTCTCAAGGACGTCCGCGGACACCGCCGGCAGGGGCGAGCAGAATCCGAAGATCGTGGGTTCCACGTCAGGGAGCGGGGCGTGGTTGCGGCCAAACTCAGCGCCGCGCGACACCTGCAGGTACACGTACAGATCGCCGCCGCCGTTCGCGTCCGCCAATTCCTGCACCAGCTGCGCCCAGCGCGCGTCGCTGTGCGGATTGCGGATGCGCAGCTCGGCGAGGCTCCGTCGCAGGCGCGCAATGTTGGCCGGCAGCCTCGAGGCGTAGCCCGCGTGCATCGCGACGACCTCGTAGACGCCGTCGCCGAACAGGAAACTGCGGTCCAGCGGCGAAACTCGCGCCTCGCGCAGCGGCATGAGCGCGCCGTTGAGATAGCAGACGGGCAGGGGATCGGCCATGGGAACTCGCGTGCCGCGCTAGAACCAGAGGATGATGGTATCGACCAGCCGGCGCCACAGTCCGCCCTCGGCCACCGCGGCCAGCGGATACAGCGGCACGTTGGCGACCACCTTTCCGGCCACCGTGACCTGCAGCTGCCCGACCGGCGCGTTGGCTGCCAGCGGTGCGACCAGCGGCTGGTGCACGTCCGTGCGCACCGCGACGGTGCCCGCCTGGCCGCGTGGCACGGTCACCTGGATGGCGCTCGCCGGCGCCACGGCGATGTACTGCTCCGCGCCCTTGTAGACGCGGGGCTTGAGCACCATCTCGCCCGCCTTCCTGACCGGCACCGTCTCGTAGAAGTTGAATCCGTAGTTGAGCAGCGCGGCGCTGCCCGACTCGCGCGCCTGCACGCTGGGGGAGCCGAGCACCACCGAGATCAGGCGCATACCCGAGCGTACCGCGGAGCTGATCAGGCAGTAGCCGGCGGTGTCGGTGTGGCCGGTCTTGATGCCATCGACGCTCGGGTCGCGCTCGAGCAGGCCGTTGCGGTTTTCCTGGCGTATGTTGTTCCAGGTGAATTCGCGCATGGCAAATGTGCCGTAGTATTGTGGAAATTCGCTGATGATCGCGCGTGACAGAATCGCCAGGTCGTGTGCGGTGCTGTAATGGTTGGGGTTGGGCAGCCCGCTCGAGTCCTCGAAATGGGTGCCGCGCATGCCGAGTCGCAGCGCGTAACCATTCATCATCTGCGCAAACGCGGCTTCGCTGCCGGCGATGCGTTCGGCCAGCGCAATGGTGGCATCATTGCCGGATTGGATGATCATTCCCTTGATCAGTACGTCGACGGGTACGCGCGTGCCCACCTGCACAAAGGTGCGCGAGCCTTCGGCGCGCCAGGCGTGTTCGCTGATCAACACGGTCTCATTCATCTTCAGGCGCCCATCGCGCAGCGCGCTGAACACGGCATAGGCACACATCAGCTTGGTGAGGCTGGCCGGTTCAATGCGTTGATCCGCGTCGTGTTCGGCGAGCGTCTGTCCGGAACCGGAATCGATCAGCACCCAGGTGCGCGCCGGCACCACGGGTGGACCGGCCAGCGGCGCCGCCTCCGGAGCTGGGGCCGGCGGCGCGGCGGCCACCGGCCGATGGCGCGTGGCCGCCGACAGCGGTGCGGCGGCATTGATCGTCACGGCGATTGCAAGAACCAGGGCCAGGCTCGACTTCATCAGTGGGTCTCCGGGTGCGGGATGTGCTGGCGGCGGGCGCGCAGCGGGCGGCAGTGTAACGGCATGACTCAGTCGTTGGCGAGCCGTGCCTCGGGGTAGCCCAGCGTCGCCAGCTGCGCCGCCAGGCGATCGAACTCCTCGACGGTCGCGATCGGGCCAATCCGCACCCGCCGCAACGTCCGGCCCGGCTCGGAGCCGGCCAGCGAGAACACCCGGGGAATACCCGCGCTCTGCAGGCGTTGGATCAGGCGCTGCGCATTGCCCTCGTCGGCGAAGGCCCCCACCTGGATATACAGCGCGAGCGGCGCCGTGGCGGGTTCGGAATCCCCGGGCTCCGGCGGCTCCGGGACCGGCGGCAATTCGGCTTCCGCGGGTGCCGGGGCCGCGCTGACAGTGGCGGTGGGCGTGGCGGCCGCCGCGCTCGGTACGGGAGGCGGCGCGGCGGCCGCCACGATGGGCGTGCTCAGCGCGGGGCCGGACGCTTCGGGCCCGACGGTGCGCAGTTCCACGAAGGCGGTACCGGTGCGGACGATATCGAGGCGCGTGGCCGCGGAATAGGACAGATCGACGATGCGGTTGCCCACAAAGGGGCCGCGGTCGTTGATCCGGACCACCACACTGCGGCCGTTGCTCAAATTGGTGATGCGCGCGTAGCAGGGGATGGGCAGCGTCTTGTGCGCCGCCGTCATGCCGTACATGTCGTAGCGCTCGCCGCTCGAAGTGTTGTGGCCGTGGAAGTCGGGCCCGTACCAGGACGCCACGCCGCGCTCCACGTAGTGGTCGGCACTGGCCAACACCGTAAAGCGCTGGCCGTTCACGTCGTAGAAGGGCGGATTGCCGTGAGTGCTGCGCGGTTCGGTGCGCGGCACGGCGTCGGCGACATTGCCGGGGGGTGGCAGCGACTTGACGTGTTCAGCGCTGCGTCGCGGCGTGCCCGAGCAGGCGGCGAGCAGTATGGCCAGCGCAGCGGCCAGCGTGAGGCGCGTGACGCGCATCAGGGCGCATCCGGCGCCAGTACACGCGCAGCGATCGCTTCCGCCAGATCGTTCACCGCCATGGCGTACATGGGGCTGCGGTTGTAGCGTGTGATCACGTAGAAGTTGCGGAATCCTACCCGGTAGCTGGTCCCGGAGCTGAGCGCGGCCGGGATGACCAGGCACGCGGTCGCATCGTCGAGGGTGCTGGCCACGGTCATGCCCTGTCCGCGCAGTCCGCCGAGCGTGGTATCGAGGGTAACGACGGAGGGCATGGCGGGGGCCGGAGCCGTGCCGAGCGTTGCCTCGGCAAGCACCGGCTGGCCGTATTCCCAGCCATGCTGCTGCAGGTAGTTGGCCACGCTGCCGAATATGTCGGCCCAGTCGGTCCACAGGTCGGGGCGTCCGGCCCCGTCCTCATCCACGGCAAAGTGCTGGAAGCTCGAGGGCATGAACTGCGTGGCGCCCATCGCCCCGGCGTAGGATCCGAGCGCGGTCTGCGCATCGAGCTCGCCGTCCCGGGTGAGCAGCAGGAACTGCTCCAGCTCGCGACGGAAGTATTCGCCGCGCGCCGGGTAGTCAAAGGCCAGCGTGGCCAGCGCGTCGAGCACGCGGTAACGGCCCATCAGGCGCCCAAAGTAGGTCTCGACGCCGATGATGCCGAGCACGTACTCGGGCTGCACATGCCGCTCCATGGCGATCGCATCCAGCAACTCGCGGTGCTCGCGCCACAGGCGCGCGCCGGCGTCGACGCGCGCGTCGTCGAGGAAGCGCGCCCGGTACTCCCACCACGCCAGCGATTTTTCGGCCGGCTTGTTCATGGCGTCGATGATCTTGGGCTGCGGCTCGGCCTTGGCGAGCACGGCATCCACCGCCTCGCGGCTCATGCCCACCGTGGTCATGTGCTCGACAAAGGCGGCAATGTCGGCGCGCTCCAGGTCAAAGCGCGTGTGCCCGGGCAGCGCGTGCTCCGGACGCGGGGGCGCCTCCGACTGCGCGACCGCCGATGCGGGCCGCAGCGCCGGTGTCAGCGCCGTGAGCAGTGCCAGGAGCAGTAGCGGGCGGCGCGGCATCAGGAGTTGACGAGCTTCCGGTGCGAGTACAGGCCCATGAGAATACCGAAGCCGGCCAGCAGCGTCACGACCGAAGTGCCCCCGTAGCTGATCAATGGCAGCGGGACGCCGACCACGGGCAGCAGCCCGCTGACCATGCCGGCGTTGATGAATACATACACAAAAAACGTCAGCGCCAGGCTCAAACCCAGCAGCCGTGCAAAGGTCCCGCTGGCCTGCGTCGCCAGGAACACGGCGCGCGAGACGATGACCAGGTACAGGAGCATCAGCACCACCAGGCCCAGCAGCCCGAATTCCTCGCCGATCACCGCGAAGATGAAATCCGTGGAGCGTTCCGGCAGAAAATTGAGCTGCGCCTGGCTGCCATTCATCCAGCCCTTGCCGAACAGGCCGCCCGAGCCGATGGCGATCTGCGACTGGATGATGTGATACCCGGAGCCGAGCGGGTCCGATTGTGGGTCAAGGAAGATCCGGATGCGCTGGCGCTGGTAGTCGTGCAGGAAGTTCCAGCCCACCACCGCGGCGCCGGCGGCGGCCAGCGCCAGGCCGGCGATCACCTGCCACTGGAGCCCGGCCATCAGCACCACCAGCGCGCCGGCGGCGAAGATCAGCACGGCCGTGCCGAGATCGGGTTGCATGGCCACCAGCGCGACCGGCAGCAGGATGATGCCCGCCAGCACCAGCAGGTTCCGCCAGTCCGGCGGCAGCCGGCGCTCGTGCATGAACGACGCGGCGAGCATGGGCACGGCGAGCTTCATGAGCTCCGAGGGCTGGAAGCGGATCAGGCCGACGTCGAGCCAGCGCTGCGCCCCTTTGCCGACGTAACCGATGGCATCGACCACCAGCAGCAGCACCACGCCGACCCCGTACAGCCAGGGAGCAAGACTGCGCAGGAAGTTCGGGCTGCTTTGCGCCAGCGCGATCATCGCGACGGTGCCGATGCCCACACGCATCAGCGTGCGCAGGATCGTGTCCACGCTCTGGCCCGAAGCGCTGTATTGCACGACGATCGCGTAGATGGCCAGCAGCCCCAGCCCCAGCAGCAGCGGGCCGTCGAGCTTGAGCGCCGACAACAATCGCGCGGTCGCGGAGAATGTCCGGCGCGCGGGCGAGTCGCGGTTGTCATCCATAATCATGTCGGGCCGGCCGCTCCCTTGGGCTTGCCCGGCGACGCCGGCTCCTCGAGCAGGTACGCGTCCATGACCGCACGGGCGATGGGCGCGGCCGCGGTCGCGCCAAAGCCACCGTTTTCAACCAGCACGCAGATGGCGATGCGCGGCGCCTCGGCGGGCGCAAAGGCGATGAACCAGGCGTGATCGCGCAAGCGCTCGGCGACCGTGTTGGCGTTGTATTTGGCGTTTTGCGCCACGGTAAACACCTGGGCCGTGCCGGTTTTTCCGGCAATGCTGTAGCGCGCATCCTTGCTGATCACTGCCGCCGTGCCGTAGGTGGCGGCCCCGATCATGCCCTGCAGCACCAGTGCCCAGTTCGCATCGCTGATGCCCTTGGGTCCGGCGGTGGCCACCGGCAGGTTGGGGACGATGCGGCCCGCGGCGTCGCGCACCCCCATGACCACGCGCGGCCGGAAGCTCTTGCCGCGCTCGGCCAGCACCGCCGCCATGTGCGCAAGCTGGAGCGGTGTCACCAGCAGATAGCCCTGGCCGACGCCGAAATTGACGGTTTCACCCGGAAACCAGATCTGGTCTTCGGGTCGCTTGAAGGCCTGCTTCTTCCAGGCGGGCGTCGGCAGCAGCCCGGGCTTCTCGCCGCTGATATCGATGCCGGTCAGCGAACCGATGCCGAACTGACTGGCGAAGGCGGCGATGCGATCGACGCCCAGTTGCGAGGCGAGGCCATAGAAATAGACGTCGCAGGAGCGGGCGATGGCATCGACGAGATTGACCTCGCCGTGCTTGCCGCCCTTGCCTTCGCGGAACTGGCGGGTGCTCCCGGGCAGATGAAAGGTGCCGTTGCAGAATTCGCGGCGCGCCGGGTCGATGACGTTGTAGGAGAGCCCCGCCAGCGCCATCATCGGCTTGATGGTAGAGCCGGAAGGATACGTGCCGCGCAGCGCGCGATTGAGCAGCGGCTTGTCCTCGTTGTTGATCAATACCCCGTACTCGGCGCGGGTCAGGCCGCGGCTGAACAGCGTCGGGTCAAAGCCGGGATGGCTGACGAGGGCCAGCACGTCGCCATTGGCCGGGTCGATGGCCACCACCGCGCCGCGACGCTCGCCGAGCGCCGATTCGGCCGCTTGCTGCGCGGCCAGGTCGATCGACAGCATCAGGTCGGTGCCCGGCACCGGCGCCGAGGCCTGCAGGTCCGGCTGATAGGCGCCCTGAAACTTCACCGAGCGGCCCTGCGCGTTGACGAGTATCTGCTGATAGCCGTTGAGGCCGTGGAGCCGCGTTTCGTACGCGCTCTCCACGCCCAGCTTGCCGATCAGCGTGGTCCCGGCATAGCCGGGCCTGTCGATGCGATCGAGATCCTCTTCGCTGACGGCCGCCACGTACCCCAGCGCGTGCACGCCGAGCTGGCCGTAAGGGTAGTGGCGCGTCTGGCGCGCGCGCAGCTCGACGCCCTGAAATTCGTAACGATGTACCGCAAAGCGCCCTATCTCCTCGTCGGACAGACGCAGCTTGATCGGGACGCTGTCAAACACGCGCCGTGAGCGGATGATGCGGCGCAGCGGTTCGATGTCGTCCGGGTCGAGCAGCTTGAGCGCGGCCAGGCGCTGCAGCGTGTCGGCCAGGTCGGGGGTCTGTTCCGGAATCAGCTCCAGCTGGAAGGCCGGCTCGTTGTCGACCAGCACGCGGCCGCGCCGGTCGAGGATCAGCCCGCGGCTGGCGGGGATCGGGTCCTGGCGCACGCGGTTGCCCTGGGACAGTTCCAGGTAGTAGTCGTGCCGTATGATCTGCAGGTAAGCGAGCTTGCCGAGCAGGCTGAGGCTGAGCAAGCCGATGATAAGGATAGCCGCGAACGTGCGGCTGGAGAAGATGCGCTGCTCGTTCCACTGATCCTTGATACGCATGCGAGCCCTGTACCCTTAGCTGCGCTCAGCGCGCCGTATGGAAGCGGCCCAGCATGCCGACGATGACCGGCCAGATCATCGCGCCGATGACCGTGTGCACCCAGCGCAGCGGGCTGGACATCGAGCGCCCGGTCCAGCCGTCAATCAGCCACAGCAGCAGCTCGTAGCCCAGCAGGGCCACCAGCACGTACAGCGACTGCTCAAAGATCGGCTTGGCGCGCGTCAGCAGGTTCAGGCGCAGCGCCAGGTAGGTGAGAAACGACAGCGCGAGCGCGTGCTCGCCCAGCAGCGAGCCCTGGAACACATCGAGCGCCAGCCCGCCAAAGAATCCCAGCGCCATGCCGGCCACGAACGGGGCCATGGTCGACCAGTACAGCACCACCAGCACCAGAAAGGCCGGGCGTATGACCGGCAGCCAGCCCGGCAGGGGCAGGATGCTCAGAACCAGCGCCACGATCGAGGTGAGCAGGATGACCGGCAGGGTCTCGCGGCTGATCACGGCTTGTTCTTGCCCTTGCCCTTGCCTCTGGCCTTGTCGCGCGGCGCGCCGTCCGGCCCGCTGGCGTTGGGTGCCAGGGCCGTGCTGGGCGCCGGCGGCGGGGAACTGGCCTCGGTCAGCGTCTCCGGAGCGGGCGGTGCGGCGGGGTTGGAGGGATCGAATTCGATCAGCATCACCTCCCGGGTGCGATCGACCCTGGCCTGGGGCGCGGCGCGCACCTGCGCGAGCAGCTGATTGGCCTCGCGGCGCACGCCGGTGATATGGCCGACCGGATAGCCGGCCGGAAAAACCCCGCCCAGGCCTGAGCTGGTCAGCAGATCGCCGCTCTTGACGTCGGAATTGGCCGCCAGATAGGGCAGCAGCAGCTCGTCGGTATTGCCCGCGCCAACCGCGATGGTGCGCAGGCCGTTGCGCGCCACCTGCACGGGTATGGCGTGCTCGGGATCGGTGATCAGGATGACTTCCGCGCTCCACGGGCCGATGTGCGCGACCTGCCCCAGGATGCCGCTGCTGTCGACCACCGGCTCGTTCAGCTGCACGCCCTGGTGCCTTCCCTTGTTGATGATCAGGCGCTGGCGCAGGATCCCCGGGTCGACGCCGATGACCTCGGCGACCAGCCATTTTTTGATCAGCGGCGGCAAGGCGCCGTGCAGTTCGCGCAGTTGCGCGTTTTCCTGCTCCAGCGCCTGGTGGCGCAGCATGGCCAGCTGCAGCTCCTGGAGCTGAGTGCGCAGCTGGGTGTTCTGCGCCCGCAGCATGCCGCGCGTCGAGAAGCTGTCGGTCATCCAGTGCCAGGCCGCGAGCGGGGAATTGACCGCCACCTGCACCGGGTAGGCGGCCGCTTCCAGGCCGTAGCGTATGCGCTGTGACCAGTGCGCCTGCTGATCCAGATGCATCAGCGTCAGTGACAGTATCGCGTAGACGGTGAAGCGCAGCCCGGCCGAAGGACCCCGGCCGTAGATGGGCCGACCAATGCTTGTGCCGAAACCGGCCACTTCACTCCAGTCCGAAGTGACCGGGGCCCAGTTGATCCATGAGTTCGAGGATTCGGCCGCCGCCGCGCGCCACGCAGGTGAGCGGATCGTCGGCGATGACCACCGGCAAGCCGGTTTCTTCCATCAGCAGCTTGTCGATGTCGCGCAGCAGCGCGCCGCCGCCGGTGAGCACGATGCCACGTTCGGCCACGTCGGCGCCGAGTTCCGGCGGCGTCTGCTCGAGCGCCTGCTTGACGGCGCTGACGATGCCCTGGAGCGGTTCCTGCAGAGCCTCGAGGATTTCGTTGCTGTTGAGCGTGAAGCTGCGCGGCACGCCCTCGGAGAGGTTGCGTCCCTTGACCGACAGTTCGCGCACCTGCTGGCCCGGATAGGCCGAGCCGATTTCAATCTTGATGCGCTCGGCGGTGGCCTCGCCGATCAGGATGCCGTAGTTGCGGCGCACGTAATTCATGATGGCGTCGTCGAAGCGATCGCCGCCGATGCGCGCGGAACTTGCATAGACGATGCCGTTGAGTGACAGCACCGCCACCTCGCTGGTGCCGCCGCCGATATCCAGCACCATCGAACCGCGCGCCTCCTGCACCGGCAGGCCCGAGCCCACCGCGGCGGCCATCGGTTCGCTGACTATCGCCACGTTGCGCGCACCCGCCCCTTCCGCCGACTCGCGGATGGCACGCCGCTCCACCTGCGTGGAGCCGAACGGCACGCACACCAGCACGCGCGGTGAAGGCTTGAGGAAGCGGTTGCCGTGCACCTTGTTGATGAAGTACTGCAGCATCTTTTCGGTGTAGGTGAAATCGGCAATCACGCCGTCTTTCATCGGCCGCACCGCCGTGATGTGGCCGGGGGTGCGCCCGATCATGCCCTTGGCTTCGGTGCCCACCGCGACGATGACCTTGCCGCCGCGCGAGGGTTCGTCCTGGACAGCGACCACCGACGGCTCGTTGAGCACGATGCCGCGATCCCGGACGTAGATCAGGGTGTTGGCGGTTCCCAGGTCAATGGATAGATCGCTCGAGAAATAGCCGCGCAAACGTTTGAACATGGGGCAGGCGGGACCTTATATGGCCAGGGCGGAAAAGCGCCCGGTAATCTAGCAACCGACAGGACATTCCACAAGGCGAGGTGTATGATTTTGCGCCCATTTTTCCGAAACTTTTGTGCCCCACCATCATGAGTTTGACCCGCCGCGACATCGACAACATTGCCCATCTGGCTCGATTGGCGTTGACCGAGGCCGAGATTCCGGTCTACATCGACAGTCTTTCACGCATCATCGAGCTGGTTGGTGAACTGGATCACGCTGCAACCGCCGGCGTGACGCCCATGTCGCACCCCTTGCCGGGCCAGACACAGCGGCTGCGTGCCGATCAGGTCACGGAAGTGGACCGGCACGAGCTCTATCAGCGCAATGCGCCTCAAGCCATGGCGGGTCTGTACCTGGTGCCCAAGGTCATCGAGTAGGCCCGCATGTATTCCCAGACGGTAACCGAGCTGAGCTCGGCTCTGCAGCAGCGCAAGTTTACGGCCACCGAGCTGGCCCGCAGCCTGCTCGAGCGCATCAGCGCGGCGCAGCCGGCGCTCAATGCCTTTATCACCGTCGAGTCCGAGCCGGCGCTGGCGGCGGCTGCGGCGGCCGATCGCCTGCTCGCGGCGGGCGGTGCGCCTCCGTTGACCGGCGTGCCTATCGCGCACAAGGATCTGTTCTGTGCCGCCGGCTCGCGCACCACCTGCGGGTCCAGGATGCTGGCCAACTTCGTCTCGCCCTATGACGCCACCGTGGTGGCGCGCCTGCGGGCGGCCGGGGCCGTGGTGCTCGGCAAGACCAACATGGACGAGTTTGCGATGGGTTCGTCCAATGAGACCAGCTTCTTTGGCCCGGTGCGCAACCCCTGGGATCCGGCGCGCGTGCCGGGAGGATCGTCGGGCGGATCGGCCGCGGCGGTCGCCGCGCGTCTGGTGGCGGCGGCCACCGGCACCGATACCGGCGGCTCGATCCGCCAACCGGCGGCGCTGTGCGGAGTCACCGGGATCAAGCCCACCTACGGGCGGGTTTCGCGCTACGGCCTGGTGGCCTTTGCCTCGAGTCTGGACCAGGCGGGGGTGATTGCGCGCAGCGCCGAGGACTGCGCGTTATTGCTCGGGGTCATGGCCGGCTTTGACCCGCGGGACTCGACCAGCGTCGATATGCCCGTGCCGGACTACCGCGCGGGCCTGGAACGGCCGTTGCGGGGACTGCGGGTCGGCTTGCTCAAGGAATTCTTCGAGCAGGGACTGGATCCGGCGGTCGAGGCCAGCCTGCGCAGCGCACTGGAGGTGCTGCGCGGCCAGGGCGCGCTGCTCAGGGAAGTGAGCCTGCCCAGCCTGCCGCTGTCCGTGCCGACCTACTACGTGGTGGCGCCGGCCGAATGCTCGTCCAACCTGGCGCGCTATGACGGTGTGCGTTTCGGGCACCGCTGCGACAATCCGCGCGACCTCAAGGACCTGTACGAGCGCTCGCGCGGGGAGGGGTTCGGTGCCGAGGTCAAACGGCGCATCATGACCGGCACCTACGTGCTGTCGGCCGGCTATTACGACGCCTACTACCTCAAGGCGCAGCGCGTGCGGGCGCTCATCGCCGACGACTTCCGGCGCGCCTTCGCCGAAGTGGACGTGCTGATCAGTCCGACCACGCCGACGCCGGCCTTTGAGATCGGCGCCAAGATGAACGATCCGGTGACCATGTACCTGAACGACATCTACACGATCGGCGCCAACCTCGCGGGGTTGCCGGCCGTGTCGGTACCCTGTGGGTTCGTCGGCGGGCTGCCGGTCGGCATGCAGATCATCGGCACGCATTTTGCCGAGGAGCGGCTGCTCAACGTGGCCCATCGCTACCAGCGCGAGACCGACTGGCACCAGCGCGCGCCCGAGGGGTACCGGTGATGGCCGCCGCCCCGGGCACCGCTGGCGCATGGGAAACCGTCATCGGGCTGGAGATCCATGCGCAACTGGCGACCCGCTCGAAGATATTCTCGGGCTCGGCGACCGCCTTCGGTGCGCCACCCAATGCCCAGGCGGACCTGGTCGATCTCGGCTATCCGGGCATCCTGCCGGTGCTCAACGGCGAGGCGGTGCGCATGGCGGTACTGTTCGGGCTCGCGATCGGCGGGCGGATTGCACCGCGCTCGGTGTTCGCGCGCAAGAATTACTTCTATCCGGACCTGCCGAAGGGCTACCAGATCAGCCAATATGAATTGCCGATCGTCGCCGGCGGCCACGTCGACATCGTGCTCGATGACGGCAGCGCGCGGCGCGTCGCCGTGACGCGCGCGCACCTCGAGGAAGACGCGGGCAAGTCACTGCACGAGGGCTTGCCTGGGCTCACCGGCATAGACCTCAATCGCGCCGGCACGCCGCTGATCGAAATCGTCTCCGAGCCGGAGATGCGCTCGGCCAAGGAAGCGGTCGCCTACATGAAGAAGGTGCACACGCTGGTGCGCTACCTGGGCATCTGCGACGGCAACATGCAGGAAGGCTCGTTCCGCTGCGACGCCAACGTCTCAGTACGTCCCATGGGGGCCGAGAAATTCGGTACCCGCGCCGAGATCAAGAACATCAACTCCTTTCGCTACGTCGAGAAGGCCATCAACTTCGAGGTCGGACGCCAGATCGAGCTGCTCGAGGGCGGCGGCAAGGTGGTGCAGGAGACGCGCCTGTTCGATCCGGACCGGGGCGAGACGCGCTCCATGCGCTCCAAAGAGGAAGCCAACGACTACCGTTACTTTCCGGATCCGGACCTGCTGCCGGTGGAGCTGGAGCCGGCCTACGTTGAAGGGGTGAGGGCCCAGCTGCCCGAGCTGCCGGACGAGAAGGCGCAGCGGTTCGTGACGCAATACCAGCTCTCCGGCTATGACGCGCAGGTGCTCACCAGCAGCAGCGAACTTGCGCACTACTACGAGGCGGTGGTGCGCGAGTTCGGCGGCTCGCCCAAGCTCGCCGCCAACTGGGTGGGCGGCGACCTGGCGGCGTTCCTCAACCGCGACGGCCTGGAGATCGCGGCCACGCGGGTCGGGGCGCCGGCACTTGCCGTGCTGCTGCGGCGTATCGACGACCAGACCATATCCGGCAAGATCGCCAAGGACGTGTTCGCGGCCATGTGGGACGAGGCACTCGAGGCCGACGCGGTCATCGAGGCGCGCGGTCTGCGGCAGATCACCGACGACGGCTCGATCGAGCGGGCGATCGCCGGGGTGCTCGCGGCCCATCCCGGGCAACTGGCCGACTACCGTTCCGGCAAGGACAAGCTGTTTGGTTTCTTCGTCGGTCAGGTGATGAAGGCGACGCAGGGCAAGGCCAATCCCGAGCGCCTGAACCAGCTGCTCAAGAAGGCGCTCAGTGGCTAGCGATCCTGGAGTGGGCCCGGCGGGCGAGCCCGGGACGCTGCGTCGCTTCCTGCTGGAAGCACAGCCGTTGCGCGGTCATTGGGTGCGGCTCGGCACGGCCTGGCAGGAACTGCGTGCGCATCGCGGCTACCCGCCGCTGGTGGAGGCGTTGCTGGGGGAAGCCGCCACGGCGGCGGTGCTGCTGACCGCGACCCTGAAATTTGCCGGCACCCTGACGCTGCAACTGGCGGGCGACGGACGGGTGCGGCTGCTGGTTGCGCAGTGCACCGATGATTTTCAGCTGCGCGCGGTGGCCCACCACGATCTGGGTCCCGGCGAGGTCGCGGAATTCTCCGAACTGGTGGGCACCGGGCGGCTGGCGGTCACGCTGCAGCCCGACAGCACGGCCGCCCAATACCAGGGCATCGTGCCGCTCGAAGGCGCGGATTTGGGCGGGTGCCTGGAGCGCTATTTCGAAAGTTCGGAACAGCTCCCGACCCGCCTGATGCTGGCCGCCGATGCGACGCGCGCCGGCGGCATGCTGCTGCAGAAGCTGCCCCGCGGGGGCGGCGGCGGCGAGAGCGCCGGAGCGCTGCTGCAAACAGCCTGGGAGGATCTGCAGGGCGGCCTGGATGCCCTCTCGCCCGAGGTGCTGCTCGAGGCCACGGCCGAGGAGGCTGTGCGCCGCGTGTGCGGAGCGCACGATTGCCGGCTGTTCGGCGCCACGCCGGTGCGCTTCGGCTGCCGTTGCAGCGACGCGCGCGTCGCCGGCCTGGTCCGCTCCCTGGGCGTCGAGGAGGCGCGGCTCGCGCTGGCCGAACAGGGGGCGCTCACGGTGACCTGCGAGTTCTGCGGCCGCGACTACCGCTACGACTCGGTAGATCTCGAGCAACTGTTTGCCGCCGACGGCCCCGTGCAGCACAGCCCCGGGCGCTATAACTAGAGCGCGCCGCCTTGCTGGGCAAGACCGTGGTGATCACCGGCGCCACCTCCGGCATTGGCGAGGTCGCGGCGCTGCGCCTGGCCGAGCGCGGGGCCCGCGTGGTCTTCGTGGCGCGGGACCGGGCGCGCGCCCGCGCCACCCTGGCACGCCTTGCCGCCGCCGGGCCCGGTCGCGCACATGCGGCGCACTTCGCCGACCTCGCGGTGCTGGCCGATCAGCGGCGCGTCGGCACGGAAATCGCGGCGGCCGAAGCTCGCGTCGATGTGCTCATCAACAATGCCGGCGCAGTGACGATGAGCCCGACCACGACCGTCGACGGGCTGGCGGTCACCTTTGCGGTCAACCACCTGGCCTACTACGTCCTGAGCCTGCTGCTCCTGCCCAGTCTCCAGGCCGCGCCCGAGGGACGCATCGTGTGCACCGCATCGCGTGCGCACATGCAGGGGCGCATCGACTTCGAACACCTGCACCGCGACGGTATGAGCGGCTACGCGCAGTCCAAGCTGGCCAATCTGCTGTTTGTGCGGCGGCTGGCGCAGCTGCTGGCCGGCACCACCACCACCGTCAATGCCCTGCACCCCGGCTTGGTGGCCACGCGCTTCGCTGAAAACTGCGGCTATGGCTGGCGCGCGCTCATGCACTGTGTCAAGGCCGTGGCCGCCGTTACCCCGGAGCAAGGCGCGCAGACCCTGATTTACCTGGCGGAGTCCCCGCAGGTCGCCAAGCGGAGCGGTGGCTATTACGCGCACTGCGCGCCGGCCGAGACGTCCGTGCAGGCGCGCAGTGATGCCGACGCCGCGCGGCTCTGGCAGGTGTCGGCGCAGCTCAGCGGGGTCGACTTTCGGCCGGCCCAGGGCGGCTCAGGTCTGTAGCGAGAAGGGCGTGAAGTTGGTGTCGGTGTCGTAGTAATCCTCGCGCTCGGCACGCTTGAGGAATGCCACCACACGGTAAGTCAGCGGGGTGTTTACCACCTCCCAGGCGGTCTTGAGGACATACTGCGTGGTCATGACCCGCAGCAGCAGCGACTGGTCCCAGATGCCGTAAAAGGCCAGCGTGTAGAAGAGGCCGGAATCGACCGCTTCGCCGCAGATGGTCGAGCCTATGGTGCGCGTCCACAACCAGCGGCCCCGCGTCCAGATCTTCATCTTGGCGAGTACGTAGCTGTTGACGAACGAGCCGCTCCAGAAGGCGATGATCGAAGCGCCGATGATGCGCCAGGTGCTGCCGAAGACCGCCTGTACGTGGACTTGTTTGTCGCGCCATTCGGCCGCCGGTGGCAGCGCCACGATGACCGAGGCCATGAATGCCGCAAACGCGAGTGCGGCAAAACCCGCCCACACGCACCGCCGATCGCGCGCGTAGCCGTAGACCTCGGTCAGTATGTCGCCAAATATGTAGGACAGCGGAAAGAACAGCACACCGGCGACGAAGGTCACCTTGCCGAACACCGGAAAGTCCACGGCGGCCACCTTGGACGGCCCGATCAGGTTCGCGCACAGCAGAATGCACACGTACGCGGCCATGATCAGGTCGTAATAGCGGTATTGGCGTGCCGGGGCTGTGGGCATGAGGCAAGCTTAGCCGAGCGTGAGCGCCCGCGGCGCGCTGCGCGGCTCAGGGCCGGTGATTGGCGTCCGCCTCGACGCGGTTGAGATAGGCGGTGCCGCCCAGGTCCGCCATCTGCTGGGCAATCCAGTCGCGGCGCGTGAGCACGAAGCGCGAGGGAGCCTCCACCCGGTATCGCCGCGGGTTCGGGAGCACGGCGGCCAGCAGCGCGCTGTCGGTCCGGTCCAGGCGCCGCGCATCCTCACGGAAGAAATGCTGCGCGGCGGCCTGCACGCCATAGATGCCGCGACCGAATTCGGCGATGTTCAGGTACACCTCGAGGATCCGTTCCTTGGGCCAGCACCATTCGATCAGCACGGTCAGCCCGGCCTCCAGACCCTTGCGGAAATAGCTCTGGCCCGACCACAGGAACAGATTCTTGGCCACCTGTTGCGAAATGGTGCTGGCGCCGCGCACGTGCCGGCTGCCGGCGTTGTGGCGCACCGCCTCGCGGATCGACTTGAAATCGAAGCCGGCATGAAACGGGAACTGCTGATCCTCGGCGGCGATCACCGCCAGCGCCGCCTGCGGGGAGATGTGTTCCAGATCGACCCATTGGTAGTGGGTTGTGTAGCCGTGATCGCCGCTGGCCAGCGCGGCCATGCGGGTGCCGAGCATGAAGGCGCTGGTCGGCGGATCGATCCACCGCAACGCGAGAATCAGCAGCAGTGCGCAGGCAATTGTCCCGAGCAGCAGCCAGCCCAGGCCGCGCGCGATTCGCCAGGGCAGACTTGCCCGCCGCTTCACCCGCCCGCTCAAGAGCCAGCCCCGGACCGACTCGGCTAGCTCTTTGCAGTCACGCGCCGCGCGCTGTGTACGATGACGTCCTCGAGGGGCGCGTCCTTATGGCCCTGGCGCTGGCCGGTCCGCACGGCGGCGATCTTGTCGATAACCTCGATCCCTTCGACCACACGCCCGAATACGGCGTAGCCATGGTGTCCGGGACGGTGGTCGAGAAACTCGTTGTCCTTGAGGTTTACAAAGAACTGGGAGGTCGCGCTGTGGGGTGAATCGGTGCGGGCCATCGACAGCGTGCCGCGTTCGTTTTGCAGGCCGTTGTTGGCTTCGTTCTTGACCGGTGCACGCGTGGGCTTCTGCGAGAAATCCGCCGTCATTCCGCCGCCCTGGATGACAAAGCCGGGGATGATGCGGTGAAAGATGGTGCCGTCGAAGAAGCCGTCGTCCACGTACTGGTTGAAATTAGCCACGGTCAGCGGCGCGTCCTTCTCGAACAGTTCGACCGTAAAGGCGCCGTGCGTAGTGTCAAAACGTATCATGAGGGTTCGCTCTGCGTTGTTAGGCCAGCGTCCTCTGGCCGCTGCGCCTCGGTCACGCGCGCCAGCCCGGCCAGGTCAGCATGGCAGCGTACGTGACGGAACCCCCGCGCGACAAGCAATTCCGCAACGTCCCCAGCCTGCCCCGGAGCGTGTTCCAGCACCAGCCAGCCGGCGCTGTGCAGATGCGCCGGAGCCCCGGTGACCAGCGCGGCGAGATCCTCGAGACCGCTCGCACCGCTGGCCAGTGCGCCGGCCGGTTCATGTCGCAACGCGGGATCGTTCAGCGCGGGATCGGCCGCTGCCACGTACGGTGGATTGCTGGCGATCAGGTCGAACTGCTGGCCGCCCAGCGCGGCGAACCAGTCGCCCGAGACAAAGTGCACGTTGTCGATGCCGAGCGCGTGCGCGTTGGCCCGGGCCACGGCCAGCGCCGCCGCCGAGCGGTCGGTCGCCGTGACGCTCCAGCCGCGACGTTCCCAGGCGAGCGCCAGGGCGATGGCGCCGGATCCGGTGCCCAGATCGGCGATCGCGGCTTGCTGGCCGGCGCACAATGCGAGGCAGCGTTCGACGACCAATTCGGTCTCGGGACGGGGCACGAGTACCGCGGGCGAGACCTGCAGTTCCAGCGACCAGAACTCGCGCCGGCCCACGATATACGCCAGCGGTTCGCCCGCGGCGCGCCGCAGCACGGCCCGTTCGAACTCGGACACATTTTCAGGCGTCAGCAGCTGCTCGCCGTGGACCATGAGCTCGCTGCGCGAGCGGCCCAGCGTGTGGCCGAGCAAGACCTGTGCGTCGAGCAGCGCACTGGTGAGTGGCCGCAGCCGGCCGGCCGCACGCGCCAGGACCGCGCTCACCGACAGTGGGGAAGGCTCTGCTGTCATCGTGAGTAATGGTAGATTGCGCGCCACATGCTCTGAGGTTCGAGCACGGAGTGTCGCATGCCCGAGTTCAAGGTGCCGCCGCGGTCAGCGTCCGTCAGCGATCTGCTGGAGGCCGCCACCGGCGTATTCCGCAGGACGCTGGCCAAGACCCTTCCGGCCGGAATGTTCGCGATTCTGCTGGTGGCTCTGCCCAATTTCTACTGGCTGGCCAAGGGCAAGCCCCTGGATATCCTGCACCCGCCGGTCGATACCCCATTCTGGGTGCTGGCGGGGCTGGGTTTTGCCGGCTATGAGTTGCTGGCCGCGGCCTTGATGCTGCGCCAGCGGGCGTTGCTCAGTGCTCGTGCGCCCGACCTGCGGCACGAGCTGACGATGGCCCTGGCGCGCTGGCCGATGCTGGTGGTCACCGCGGTGCTGGCCTGGCTGCTGGTGTTTGCCGGCTTCGTGGCCCTGATCCTGCCGGGGGTGTTCGCGGCGGTGTGCCTGCTGCTGCTGCGGCCCGTGGTGCTCTTTGACGCGCGCGATCCCTGGCATTCGCTGAGCCGATGTTTCAGTCTGGCGCGGCCGATGTGGATCAAGATCCTGGCGAGCGCCGTGATCGCCGCGCTGGTATTCCTGGTCTGTGCGATCGCCGCGGCGGCGTGCCTGGGGATTCTGGAATCGCTCCTGACCCTCGCCGGCGTGCAGCCCGCGGCCCTCAGCGCGTTCGCGGCCGCATGCGGCCTGGGCGTGCAGGCCGTGGCGCTGGTGTACTTCAACGCCCTCTGGCTGGTGCTTCATTCCACGGCCAGTTCTTCGGCCTGATATTCCCTCTGTAGTGCCTCGAGCAGCTCGTCGAGCTCACCGTTCATGATGGCCGCGAGCTTATAGAGCGTCAGGTTGATGCGATGATCCGTCAGGCGGCCCTGCGGAAAATTGTAGGTCCGAATGCGCTCCGAGCGGTCTCCGCTCCCCACCTGGAGCTTGCGGCTCTGGGCCTGCGCGCTGGCGCGCTTCTCCTGCTCGGCAGCCAGCAGGCGCGCCTGCAGGAGCGACATCGCGCGTGCGCGATTCTTGTGCTGCGAGCGCTCGTCCTGGCATTCGACCACCACGCCCGTGGGCAGGTGGGTGATGCGCACCGCCGAGTCGGTCTTGTTGACGTGCTGGCCGCCGGCGCCCGACGAGCGGTAGGTGTCGACGCGCAGGTCCGCGGGATTGATGTCGATGCGGTCGATCGCCGCCAGTTCCGGCAGGATGGCCACGGTGCAGGCGGATGTGTGGATGCGGCCCTGGGCCTCGGTGGCGGGCACCCGCTGCACGCGGTGGGTGCCGGACTCGAATTTTAGACGCGAATACACCCCGCGACCGACCACGCGGCAAATCACCTCGCGAAACCCGCCATGCTCACCGGCGTTCTCGCTGATCAATTCGACCTGCCAGCCGCGGCTTTCGGCATAGCGGCTGTACATGCGCAGCAGGTCGCCGGCGAAGATCGCCGCCTCGTCCCCCCCGGTTCCGGCGCGAATCTCCAGGAATATGTTGCCTTCGTCATGGGGATCGTGGGGCAACAGGAGTCGCTGCAAGGCCTCGGAACTGGCGGCCAGCGCCGTACGCAAGCGGGCCGCTTCCTCCTCGCCCAGGGTGCGCATCGCCGGGTCGGCGTCGCTGCGCAGCGCCTCGGCCGACTCGAGCTCGGCCTCCAGCCGCCGGTACTCCCGCAGGGCGGTGGCGGTCGGCAGGAGCCGAGCGTATTCGACCGACAGCTCACGAAACTGGTCGGCGCGCTCGAGCACCTGGGGGTCGGCGAGCATGCGGCCGACCTCCTCGCAGCGCTCCTCGGACCGTTCCAGTTTTTGCCGGATCGAAACTTTCATCGGCTACTATAGTCGCATGATCATGCCGCTTTGCCACCGCCCGTCACGCGCCGCAGCGCTCATTTTGGCGACGGTGATACTGGGCGCGGCCCTCAGCGCGCGATCCGCCCACGCCACGGCGCTGGCCGACAGCAAGGTGGCGGTAGCGAATGCCGAGAAGGCCTTGCAGCGGGGCGATTGCGGCATCGCCAGCGGGCTGTACCAGCAGGCCGCTCAGACACTGGACGAGGTGGACCTGGCCGCGCGTGCCAGTGCCGTCGCGCTCGCCTGCGGTCAATACCCGACCGCGCGCGTGATCGCGCAACACTGGCTGAAACTCGCGCCGGGCGATTCCGACGCGATGTTGGCGCTGACACACGCCGAACTGGGGAGCTACCAGATCCCGCAAGCGCGCGGCCACTTCAAGACGCTGTTGGGCGCGTCCAAGGACAAGGTCACGGACAACATCGACGCCGTGACCCAGCGGGCGGGCGCCGAGCCGGTGCTGGCGATGGTGCGCGACCTGGACGATGCGCGCTTACGGGGCGGCGCGGCACAGCTGGCGCTCGCCGCACTGGCGCTCGAGGGCTGGGACGCCAAGCTGGCGCTGCGTTATGCGCAGGCCGCACGTGGCGCCGGCGCCAGCAACGCGGCTGCGGCGGCGATCGCGGCCCGGGCCCAGGCCGTGCTCGGCGATGCCAAGAGCGCCGCAGCCGAAGCACGCCTGGCCGCGGCGGAGCCGACGGGCAAGCTCTCGCCCGCCCAGATCATGTTGCTGCTCGGCCAGGACGGCGACGCCGTCAAGGAACTGTTGCGCCTGCGTAGCGATCCGGACGTGGGTGGCGGCGCGGCACGCATGCTGGCGCAGGTGGCCATCGACAGCGCCGACTACGCGGTAGCCGAGCAACGTTGCACCGCGCTGCTCGAGGATCCCGAGTCCGCGCCGCTGGCGGTCTTCTACCTCGGCCTGATCGCCGAGCGTCGCGGCGACGACGAGGCCGCCTCGCGTGACTACGCCCTGCTGTCCGGCACCGGCTTTGAAGCGCAGGGCCGGCAGCGTTCGGCCTCGATACTCTACCGCCAGGGCGAGCGCGACGCCGCGGTGCGGGTACTCAATGCGGCGCGCGATGCCGCGCCCGATGAGCGCATCCGCGCAGATCTGGCGGCCGCCGACCTGTTGTCGACTTCGGGGGCCGCCGACGAGGCCCTCAGCCGCATCGACAGCGCCTTGCGACGCTCCCCGGGAAATCCGGAGATAACCTACCAACGCGCGGTGCTGCTCGACCGAGCCGGACGCGTCGATGCCGCAATCAGCGCGCTCGAGGCCATGCATCGCGAGCGACCCATGGACACCGGCATTACCAACGCCCTCGGCTACACGCTCGCGGATCACAAGCGCGCACTGCCGCGCGCCGAGCAGCTGATACGCGAGGCCCTGGCGGCCCAGCCTGACAATCCGGCGCTGCTGGACAGCCTCGGTTGGGTGCTGTACCGGCGCGGCCAGTTCGCCGCCGCGCTCCCCGAACTGGAGAGGGCATTCCGCTTGCTGCACGACGGGGACGTCGGCGCCCACTGGGGCGAGGCCCTGTGGGCCACCGGGCAGAAGGCGGCCGCCCGTTCGGCGTGGCAGCGCGCACTCGCCGCCGACCCGGACAACAAATTGCTGGCGACGACCGTGCATCACTACGCGCCGACACTGGCGGCGCCCAAGCCGCCACCGGCGCTGGAGCCGGCGCCTCGCACGTCGATCTGACCGCCCGCGACGCGTCATGCGTGCCCTGCCGCTCTGCTCCGCGCTGCTCGCTCTGGCCGCCTGCCACACTCTCGCGCCCCTGCCGGCCACGGCCTGGGGCGAACGCCGCGCTGCCTTGCAGGCGGTCGAGAAGTTCGAGGTTAACGGTCAACTGGCGGTCGCGACACCCTCGGAAGGCTTCAGCGCAAATCTGCACTGGCAGCAGCAGGGCACCGCCAGCGACCTGCTGCTGCGCGCGCCGCTGGGAATGGGCGGCGCGCACCTGAACTTCGACGGCGCCATGTTGCGGGTGACCAATAGCCAGGGCACGCAGCTGGAAGGCGCCACAGCGGAGGCGGAAGTGGCACGCGTGCTGGGCTTCGCTCCCCCGCTGGGGAGTCTGCGTTACTGGCTGCTGGGCACGCCGGATCCGGCCAGCGTTGCCACCGAAACCCTCGACGGCGAACAGCGCCTGGCGCAACTGCAGCAGGGCGAGTGGCAGGTCGACTACGATGAATACCAGCAGGCGGCGGGTCTGTGGCTGCCGCGTCGCGTGGCCATGCACCGGGGCGAGGTCAAGGTGAAGCTGCAGCTCTCGCACTGGCTGCTGCCGTGACGGGGCCGGTGGACCCGATAAGCGCCCGCCCACGCTCCTGGTGGCCGGCACCGGCAAAGCTCAACCTGTTCTTGCACGTGACCGCGCGCCGCAGCGATGGCTACCACGACCTGCAGACCGTCTTCCAGTTGCTCGACTGGGGCGATGAGCTCGAACTCGAAGTCACCGCCGACGGCCGGGTCGAGCGCCTCGGGGGTCCGGAGGCGATTGCGCCTGCCGAGGATCTGAGCGTGCGCGCCGCGCTGGCCCTCCAGTCGGCCTGCGGGGTGCGCCAGGGCGTGCAGATCAGGGTTCGCAAGCGCATTCCCGTGGGCGGGGGGCTGGGGGGCGGCAGCTCGGACGCCGCGACCGTGCTGCGGGTCCTGGACCGGCTTTGGGGCACGAATCTGGGGCCGACGGAGCTCGCCGCCCTGGGGCTGCAACTGGGCTCGGACGTGCCAATTTTCGTACATGGTTCATCGGCTTGGGCGGAGGGACGGGGGGAGAAACTGACCCCCCTGGAGCTTCCCGCGGCCTGGTACCTGATCGTCTGGCCCCGGGTGGCCGTCTCGACCGCCGGCATATTCCAGGCCCCTGAATTGACACGAAATTCCCCCCTCATCACAATACGCGCCCTTTCGCCGGCCCAGACGCGTAACGATTGCGAGCCCCTGGTACGCTCCCGTTACCCGGCCGTGGCCGCGGCGCTCGATTGGGTGGGGGCTCGGGTGCCGGCGCGCCTGAGCGGTACGGGTTCGTGTGTGTTTGCGTCGTTTGCATCCGCGGCGGAGGCGGAGCGCGTCGCGGCGCGGGTGCCCGATGAATGGACGAGTTTTGTGGCGCGTGGCGTGAACCGCTCACCGCTCGTCTCGGCACTGGCGTCAATCACTTGAGGTGCGCGTGTTATTGGGGTGTCGCCAAGTGGTAAGGCAGCGGGTTTTGATCCCGCCATTCGGAGGTTCGAATCCTTCCACCCCAGCCAGTATTTGCAGAGGGATGAGCTAGGCCGTGGATTCGCAGTCGATCACTTTGTTTACGGGCAACGCCAATCCCGGGCTGGCCCACGACATTGCCAGGCATCTGATGCTGCCCATGGGCCGCGCCTCCGTGAGCCGCTTCAGCGATGGCGAGGTCAACATCGAACTGATGGAGAACGTCCGCGGTCGCGACGTGTTTCTGCTGCAGTCGACCTGCCCGCCCGTCAACGAAAACCTCATGGAATTGCTGGTGATGGCCGATGCCTGCCGGCGCGCGTCGGCGCGCAGCATCACCGCCGTGATTCCCTATTTCGGCTACGCGCGCCAGGACCGGCGCCCGCGCGCCACACGCGCGGCGATCACGGCCAAACTGGTGGCCGACATGATCTGCGGCGCCGGCGTCGAGCGCGTCCTGACCCTGGACCTGCACGCCGAGCAGATCCAGGGGTTCTTCGGTGTCCCGGTGGACAACGTCTATGGCTCGCCGGTGCTACTGGGCGACGTATGGCGCATGACCTACCCGAATCTGATTGTGGTCTCACCGGACGTGGGTGGCGTGGTGCGCGCGCGCGCCTTCGCCAAGCGACTCGATGATGCCGAACTGGCCATCATCGACAAGCGCCGTCCGCGCCCCAACGAATCCAAGGTCATGAACATCATCGGCGAGGTCCGCGGCAAGAGCTGCGTGCTGATCGATGACATGGTCGATACCGCCGGCACCTTGTGCCTGGCGGCCCAGGCGCTTAAGGATGAGGGAGCCCAGCGCGTGGTCGCCTATATCACCCATGCGGTGCTCTCGGGCGGTGCGGTCGAACGCATCGCGAACTCCGCGCTCGATGAGCTGGTGGTGACCGACACCATACCCCTCGGGGAGGCCGCCCGTCAGTGCGGACGCATTCGCCAGCTGTCGGTGGCGGCCTTGCTGGCGGAGACCATCCGCCGCATCCGCGATGAGGAATCGGTAAGTTCACTCTATATTGATTGAGCGCGAATGGTTTTCTGGTGGGTTGGCCCTGGTCGCGGTGCCGGCCCGTGGTTGTAAACGTCAAGGAGCAATTTAATGCGTATCTCTTTCGAACTCAGCGCGGAACCGCGTAATGATCAGGGCAAGGGTGCGAGCCGCCGCCTGCGTCATTCCGGCAAGGTTCCCGCCATACTCTACGGCGCTCACGTCGAGCCGACGCGGCTCGCGCTTGAGCATCACAAACTGCTGGCGCTGGTCAGTGACGAGAAATTCTTTTCCTCGATCATCAGCATCAGCGTCGGCGCGCAAAAGCAGCCGGTCATCGTCAAGGACGTGCAGATGCACCCGGCGCGAAATGCCGTGGTGCACGTCGATCTGCAGCGCGTGCTTGAGAACGAGAAGATCCGCCTGCACGTGCCGATCCACTTCAAGGGTGAGGCCTCGGCACCGGGCGTAAAGACCCAGGGCGGTGTGGTCTCCCACCATATGGCGGACATGGAAGTCGTCTGCCTGCCGCAGGATCTGCCCGAGTACATCGAGCTGGATCTGTCGGCCATGAACCTCAATGACTCGCTGTACCTGAACGAGGTCAAGGTGCCCGCGGGCGTAACCATCTCGGCCCTGGCGCATGGCGCCAATCCGCCGGTGGTCTCGATCCATGCACCGCGCGTTGCCGAACCCGAACCGACCGCCGAAGCCGAGGCCGTTCCGGCCGAGGGCGCGGTGGCCGCTGCTCCTGCCGAGGGCGCCGCCGGCGCCAAGAAGGAAGAGGGCAAGAAGGAGGAAAGCGGCAAGGACGAAGGGGCCAAGGACGCGAAGAAGGAAGGCGGGAAGAAGTAGTCGCGCGTGGTCTCGCAGCCCCGCGGTGCCGCGGGGCCATGGTCGGTGGCTCGGCCAGCCACGCGGCGAGAGGTCGATATGCCTGCTGGCGCGCGCAGCAATCTTGCGGAGCGGCCGCGATCCTGGGTCGCGGCTGCCACCGTGCGCGCGACCGGCAGCCAGCGCGCACCTGGGGAGTAGTTTTTGGCCGGGCAGCCTCTAAAGCTCGTCGTCGGACTTGGCAATCCCGGGCCGGAGTACGCGCGCACGCGCCACAACGCCGGTTATTGGTACGTGGACGAGCTCGCGCGCAGTGCCGGCGGTGTGTGGCGGCGCGAGTCGCGCCACCAGTGCGAGCTGGCACGCGTCTCGGTGGCTGAGCGTGAGCTGTGGCTGGTCAAGCCGACGACCTTTATGAATAACAGCGGCGCCGCCGTGCATTCGGTCACCGCCTTCTACCGCATCGCGCCGCCCGACGTTCTGGTCGTGCACGATGACATCGACCTGCCGCCCGGCGTGGCGCGGCTCAAGGAAGGCGGGGGCCACGGCGGGCATAACGGAGTGCGCGACGTCATGGCACAGCTGGGAGCGGAGTTCTGGCGGCTGCGCATCGGCGTGGGTCACCCGGGTAGCAAGGACCAGGTCATTGACGCGGTGCTGGATCGGGCCACGCCCGCGGAGCAGCAGCTTATCGACGCGGCGCTGGAGCGCGCGCTCGCGGCGCTCCCGGACCTGCTGCGCGTAGGCGCCCAGCAGGCCATGCATCGCTTGCATACCAAAGAGGACTCGTGAGCATCAAATGTGGAATTGTCGGGCTGCCGAACGTGGGCAAGTCCACGCTCTTCAACGCCCTGACGCGCGCCCAGATTGCCGCGGAGAACTATCCGTTCTGCACCATCGATCCGAATGTGGGCATTGTGCCGGTGCCTGACCCGCGTTTGGCGGCGCTCGCCGCTATCGTGCATCCGGCGAAGATTGTGCCGACGACGGTCGAGTTCGTCGATATCGCGGGACTGGTGGCCGGGGCCTCCCAAGGCGAGGGCCTGGGCAATAAGTTCCTGTCCCACATCCGCGAAACCGACGCCATCGCCCACGTCGTACGCTGCTTTGACCACGACGACATCGTGCACGTCGCCGGGCGCGTCAATCCCGTCTCGGATGTCGAGGTCATCAATACCGAGTTGGCGCTCGCCGACCTGGCGGTGATTGACAAGGCTGTGGACCGCGCGGCGAAGCTGATCAAGAGCGGCGACAAGGAGGCCGTGCGCCGCCACGACCTGTTCGAGCGGGTACGCGCGGCGCTCGACCAGGGCGTGCCGGCGCGCGCGGTGCCGCTGCCGGACGAGGAGCGCCGCGAGCTGCGTGAACTCCAGTTGCTCACCTCCAAGCCCGTCATGTATGTCGCCAACGTCGATGAGGCCGCCCTTACCAAGGACAATGCCTATCTTACGGCCCTGAGAGAGAGAGCCCGCGCCGAGGCCGCGAGCGTGGTGCCGGTGTGCGCGGCGATCGAGGCGGAGATCGCCCAGCTTGATGAGGCGGAGCGGGCCGACTTCCTCGAGGACCTGGGTCTGAATGAGCCGGGGTTGAACCGCGTGATCCGGGCCGGCTACGAGTTACTGGGCCTGCAGACCTATTTCACGGCCGGCCCCAAGGAAGTGCGCGCCTGGACCGTGCGCCGCGGCAGCACGGCGCCGCAGGCGGCAGGGGTGATCCACACAGACTTTGAGCACGGATTTATCCGCGCTGAGGTCATCGCCTACGACGAATACATACGCTACCGGGGCGAATCGGGCGCCCGTGAGGCGGGGAAGCTGCGTCTCGAGGGCAAGGAGTACATCGTCCGCGAAGGCGACGTCATGCACTTTAGGTTCAACGTGTAGAGTGGGAGCCTGCCTCGCCGGTAGAGTGCATCGCCAGTAGCCGAGCACGGACGTCGAGCACGTCGCGCTTCAGATAGGGCAGCAGCATGCGCATGCTGTCGCTGCCGTCGTCGCCGGCTTCGGCCGGGGTCAGGAAGCTGTTGCAGTAGCTGCGAAAATATTCAGCGTACAGGTTCTCGTAGCGACGGAAGGGCTCGCCGAATGCCTGGTGCACCAGCAGCGTCGTGCCAATATGCTCGACACACACCAAGCTCGAAAAACTGCGCTGGTAGGTACCGTGCTCGGCCACCATGGCCCGGGTGTAGCTCTTATTGCCGTGAAAATGCTGAATCAGCAGGCGACGACCCGCCTCGCGCGGCGAGTGCGCGCGGAAATATTCAAACAGCGCCGTGCGGTGCACCAGAGAAAAGGCGGTCGACAGCAGCGAGCGCGCTTGCCGTTCGCCGGTCGGCTGGCTTGCGACAGCGTCCATGAGTCGGCCGTGTTCGGCCTCCCAAGTGCGGTAGCCCTTGGGATTGGCGAGCAGCGGGCCGGCGATCTGTTGCTCGCGTGACGTGCCGGCGCGCGCAGCGCGGGCCAGTTGCTTTTCGGACGCCTCCATCAGCCGGGTACGGCTAACCTGCGGCGGCCCGCCACCGAGGTTGAGCCTCAGCAGGCGAGTAAACGTGTCGGCGATACTCGGTTTCGCGCTCGCTGGCGACATCCGCTCCGTATCCTCGCGTTGGTGACCCTCAGGCTTCACGACGGCGCGCGTTGGTTCAACGCGGTCGTCAGAATTCTTAAGTAGCGATGGTGCGCGCGTTTGGGGCGAACCCCAAGCATTATTTTGTAAGACAGCCGTTGGCTTTTAGCGACACCCCGATGTACCTGACATAAGGTCGGCCCCCTTGAAAGGCCTCAAGATCGCAGCCCATCTTGACGCTGCGACGACAGGCCGGGAGAATCCGCCACCCTTTTGGGGTGCATGGCTAGGTAGCTCAGCTGGTTAGAGCGTGGCACTCATAATGCCGAGGTCGTGGGTTCGAGTCCCACCCTAGCCACCAATTCAATGACTTATGGGCCCGGCGCGCCATGATCGCCGACGGCACCCGCCGTCCCAAGTGTCTGGGCGAACCGGTTGACACCTCGCTTCAGAGGCTCGAGCCAAGACGTGCCCAAGGCCAAAGCTCATGACGTCGGTCTACCAGGCTAGTGCTGGTTCGAACGAGCGGCTACCGTCAGGGGCCTTCCAGGCCAGTCAGCCGTGCTCTAAATAGCCTCATGCAAGCCCGTCTGCCTCACCGCCTATTTTGATCAGTGCTGTCCTACGTAAGCTTTCTCGCCCGCCGCTACGCGAACCTTTAACCAGTTCTCCGCCGGCGGTATGGGGCAGGTGAATGTCGACTTGTAGGCGCACAAGGGATTAAAGGCGCGGTTGAAATCCAGTGTCGTGCGGGCGGGAAGCGGTAAGTCCAGTTGCAGGTACCGGCCCCCGCCATAGGTTTCATGCCCTGTGGTGCTGTCCCGAAATGGCACCAGAACCCATTGCCTCTGATCCGGCGGCAGATCCATGCGCTGGTATGCCGAGAGTGAACGTCGAGCGCCATCGAGCTGAAAATGAAACACGCCGTACTTCCGAAACGGCAGAGTCTTGCCGTCGAACGATGGCATCGAGAACACTTTGGTGTCCCCGCTCGGCTCAAAAGACGCGTCCACGCAAAATGCGCTGTCGCCTGCGAAATAGGAGAATCCCGCAAATCCAGCCTTCAATTCCTTATCGAATGGCGAATCATTGGATTGCAAGTAATCGAATTCGACCTGCGATCGATGCTTGACGAGGGAATCAAGGCACGACGCTCCGGCGTCACCGCCCAGACACCAAACCAGAATGGTAAACAGACATCGGTTTCGCATGGGATTTCGCTGCAAGCCACGCCGCATCGGCATCCTTCGAATGCTGAGGTCTTATACCGGAAAAAACCTGAATCCGGGTATCCCAGTTTGGATTTTCTTCTGGGCATGCGGATTTGGCCTCACCCGCATCTCCCCGTCGCCGCAGGAACTGCCGCAATGATCGCGACTATCTGTATCCCACTTTGGCTGCTACCGTCCTCGCGTGAGCGGGCCCGCTGGCATCGAGATGACTAGCTAATCACTGATCCATGCAGCAAACTGATGGCTTACGATGAGCGGCCGAAAGAGCAGCTGCGGCGGCGGCGCCGCAGTTCGAACCTGCCTAGGCCGTGACGGCCAATGCCATCGTTTTCGTTATGAAGGTTCTCGCCTTTCCCGCCTGGGTTGCCAGAGATGAATCGGTAAGGCGCACGGCAAAGCTATAGGTGCCCTGCTTAGTGGGCGTACCTTGAATTACGCCCGTCGCTGCATTGAGCGTGAGGCCCGGCGGAATCTGTCCGGATACTACAATCCAGGTAAACGGGGCCACGCCGCCCCAGGGCTTCATCTGGTAACTGAAGTGGACCCCGACTTTTGAGCTCGGGAACTTCTTCACGGGAATTATTGCCAATCCGAGCTGCTGCTGAGTGCGTGTCCACATCATGGTCTTCAGAGCGCTCAGCGAGCTGTCCTTGTGCAGACTTTTCAACTCGTACGGGTCGGCATTGAGGTCATAGAGCTCCTCGTCTCCAGTCCAGTACCTGACGTACTTCCAGCGACTGTCTCGTATGCCGGCCCAGATGGCGTTGCCGTTGACATTCTCCGCAGCGTGCTCGAAAAAGAAATCCGTTCTCCAGGGTTGCCCGGAGTAGGTCAGCAGAGAAATCAAGCTCATGCCGTCCGTCTTTTTGCTTACTCCTGCGATCTCAAAGGCCGTGGGCCCGATATCGAGGCTCGGGAGCACCAGACTGTCGTCCGTGCGCGGCGCCACGCCAGGCATGACGACTATAAATGGGACACGAATTGATTCCTCGTAAATCTTGTCCTTGCCCCACAGGCCGTGCTCACCCCACAGATAGCCGTTGTCTGAGGTAAAGATAATCACGGTGTTATTGAGCTTGCCCAGGGCCTTGAGCTTGGCGACCACGTCGGCCACCGCACGATCGACACTCTGCAGGGACCTCAACTGGTCGCGCACAAATTCGTCCGTGTCCTTGCCGGTGAAGGACCGTACCCAAGCCGGCTTGTCACTCAGGTCCGTCTCGCCGTAACCGCGCCCTCGATAGACGTACCCGGGAAACAGGTTGGCGTCCTGTGCCTCGGGCGTCGCCGGCGGGTGCGGTGCGCTTGTCGCCCACAGGACGAAGAATGGTTGCCCAGCGGGTGTGCTGCTCATGAAATCCAGTACCTGGTCCCGTTCGAAGTCCGTTGTGTACTGATGAGCGGTGGATATCACTCCCGTACTTGAAGTCTTGCCACTGGTCCCAGTCGTGTACTGGAACGACGACCAGCTCGTGGTCGTCGCGAACGAATGTCTGCCAACCCATTTCGTCCAACCTGGAGGAACGTACTTCCCCATGCCCTCATATGCATTGATCCATTTGCCCACAAACTGCGTTCGATAACCCGCGGTCTGGAGCATCACACCCACGTTTCCGGCGTCGTTAAAAATTTTCGCGCCGCCGTTGGGCGCGGCGTTTGTTAGCACGCCGGTATTCTGGGAACGATACCCACCCGAGAAGAGCATGGCCCGGCTCGGCCCGCAAAGCGGCGTGGGCATGAAGGCATTGCTAAACGTGACGCCCTGGGCGGCAAGTGCTGCGATATTGGGCGTCCAGCTGACGGTGTCGGAGCGCTGATCGTCCGTCATGATGACGACCACGTTCATCTGCGCCAGGGCCGGCCCGACTGCACCGGCCAGAACCGATAGCAGAATGAGTATTCTCGTCATGGAACTGCTCCACCGATGTTCGGAAATGAGCGCCGGGCGTTGGCGCGCAGCTCATTCGGTCACTTATGAACTGACGGAGAAGTTATTCTTTCGATGCCAGAGTAGGAATACGCATCACTGGTATTTAACTAGGTACATGTACCTACACCAGCAAAAGCGAGTGTCATTTACGGCCGATCGATTACCTGGAGGATACGACGCGGCGTGCTGTGCACGAAGTCACCGGTCTTCTGCTGCACGATTGTCCGGCGCACGCCAGCGGGGAGCCTGCGGCGAATCAGGCCAAGAAACCTCGGCGCCGCCAGTAACGTAAGCGCCTGCAGCGTCCCCGCATTCTGCAGAGTACGGAGCCTTCCCATGATGCGCACAACAAAGCGCTCGATTTCTATGGCGTGCGGATCGAAGTCGCTAGCGACCCCGTGGCGCATATTGGTCGCATTCCGGCCCCCGCGGCCTGCGCTCTCAAAGACCCGGCCGGTTCGATCCGAGACCAGCTCGCGCCCAGGCAGATGCGCCGTGGCACGCACCAGGGTCTCAATCTCCTCGATGGCTCGGTTTTTGCGCGGGCCCGTGATCCGCATTAGGCGCGCGACTCCGCTGTCGGCGACAAGCACATGGCCAATGGTTGGTTTAGCGGGCGACAGGGCGGAGGATGGCATGACCGGCACCCCTAATCTATTGCACACAACCATAGCGCTTTCGGTCAGCCAGCCGTATACGTATGTGTGCGGATGGCAGCGCGCGCCGTAACGAGGCACAGTCCTAGCGGATACCGGCGGCGGCGCAAGTGGTCGCAGCCGGCGAGATTAGTCAGCTGATATTAGGAGAAAGCCATGAGCATTGTTCGTTGGGATCCACTCGCATCAGCCGAAGAAGCCTTCAACCAGATGCTGCCGGGTCTGCTCGGGCGCTGGCCACGTGTCACTTTGAACGAAGGCGCTGGGCAAGTTGAGTGGCGACCCTCCGCGGATATCTCGGAAACCGACAAGGAATACCTGATCCGGGCGGAATTACCCGCGGTGAAGAAGGAGGGCGTGAAGGTGACCGTGGACAACGGCATGCTGACCATCCAGGGTGAGCGCAGGCAGGAGAAGGAGGACAAGAACGAGAGGTACCACCGGATCGAGGCCGTCTACGGCAGTTTTCAGCGCAGTTTTTCGCTGCCGGAGAACGCCAATGCCGAGGCCATTCGCTGCGAGTCTAAGGACGGTGTGCTGACTGTACATGTGCCAAAAGTGGCGCAGACCGAGAAGCAAAAAGCCAAGCAGATCAAGGTCGAATAAGACCTCGGGCGGAGGACGGGGGTGAGCCCTCCGCGCCTGTCTGGATAGCAGGGCGGGCCGAGACAGGCGTGCCATGCTAGGGGAGGTTGAGCTCGCCTGTGTCAGTAGCCCTCCGATGCGCGCCGAGCATAGATTGGGCGTAGATGAGGGGGCAGGGAAGCATGAAGACAATTCCGTCGTCAGTGAGGACATTCCGATGAGCAATGGAAGACAGTCGTGGGCGGCGAGGCTAATTTCTGGTGCGCTCGCGTGCGCATGCATGGTGGGACTTGCGCGTGCAAGCGAGCCGCCGCTGGATGGAGATCAGGGTCCTCCGGTCGGACCACCGATACATGCGCTGTTGACTTCGCCGCCCAATGTGCCGCCACCCACGCAACGGACCCGCCCTGCCAAAGTGATCGTCGATCTTGAGATCCGCGAAGTCGAAAAGGAGATTTCCGAGGGCGTGCGCTATACGTTTTGGACCTTCGGCGGAACGGTGCCAGGCAGTTTCATCCGCGTTCGGCAGGGGGACACGGTCGAGTTCCACCTGAAGAACCATCCTGACAACAAGATGCCGCACAACATTGATCTGCACGGCGTGATCGGACCGGGTGGTGGCGCGGCCTCCAGCTTTACCGCGCCCGGACATGAATCCCAGTTCACGTTCAAGGCGCTGCATCAGGGCATCTATGTCTATCACTGCGCCACCTCGCCCGTGGGCATGCACATTGCCAACGGCATGTACGGCCTGATGTTGGTCGAGCCTCCTGGCGGGCTGACCCCCGTGGATCATGAGTATTACGTGATGCAGGGCGACTTCTACACGGTGGGCAAATATCGCGAGAAGGGTCTGCAGGCTTTCGACATGCAGAAGGCCATCGACGAGAAGCCGACCTATGTGGTCTTCAACGGAGGCGAGGGATCGCTGGTCGGCGACAACGCGCTCACCGCCAAGGTCGGTGAAAAGGTGCGGCTGTTTATCGGCAATGGCGGCCCGAACCTCGTGTCCTCGTTTCACCTGATCGGAGAGATCTTCGACAAAGTCTGGTTTGAGGGTGGCACGCGCTATCAGGAGGACGTGCAAACCACGCTGATTCCGTCCGGGGGAGCGGCGATTGCGGAGTTTCATACGGTCGTGCCGGGCAGTTTCGTCATCGTCGATCACTCGATCTTCCGCGCCTTCAACAAGGGCGCGCTGGCCATCCTCAAGGTGTCGGGTGCGGAGAACAAACTGGTCTACTCAGGAAAGGAGATCGATTCAGTATATCTTGGCGACAAGGCCGAGAGCCTTAAGGTCGTCAGCCAGGCGGCCGCCTCGACCGAACAGGGTACGCTGTCGCTCAATGAGCAGATCAAGGCCGGCGAAGCCCTGTTCTCAGGCACATGCTCTGTGTGTCACCAGCCAAATGGCCAAGGTATCGAAGGTGCCTTTCCGCCGCTGGCCGGCTCTGACCTGCTTGCGGCCACACCCAAGCGGGCCATTCACATTGCCCTCAATGGACTTTCGGGCGAGCTGACAGTGAACGGAAAAACGTACAACTCCGTCATGCCACCCATGAGTCAGCTCAACGATGACGAGATCGCCAACATACTGACTTATGTAACGCATTCGTGGGGTAACAAGGGGGGCGATGCCTTCACCGTGAAGGAAGTGAGCGACGTGCGGCGATCTACGCAGCGTCCCCCGGGCGCCGCCAATTGACGATCGGGAGTTGCGCACTCCATGAAAGCCGCCGCGCTCTTCGTGTTGCTGTGCACTGTCGCCGTTGCCGACCCCACCGCAGGGCGGTTGCCGATAGGCCCCGGCGAGTTCGTTTCGGTCCTGCCCGCCGGAGGCACGGCGCCGCGCGCTCACCTCGAGCGATTTAGCCTGGATCGCAGGCCGGTCACAAACGCAGAGTTTCTGGTTTTCGTAAGTGCGCACCCGCAGTGGCGTCGCGGCCGGATCGCCGCCCTGTTCGCGGACGGCGAGTACCTGTCACATTGGGCCTCCGCAACGGAACTGGGCGCCAACGCGCGACCCGATCAGCCGGTCACGCGCGTGAGCTGGTTTCCCGCTCGCGCTTATTGCGAGTCCGTGGGTGGGCGCCTACCCACCTGGTATGAATGGGAATATGCGGCCGCCGCCGATGCGCAGCGCCCCGACGCGCGCGCCGATCCGGCATGGCGCGAGAGGATTCTCGATTGGTATGGACAGCCGGCGGGCGGTAGCCTGGCAGACGTCGGCCAGTCAGCGGTCAACTACTACGGCATACAGGATCTGCACGGCCTTATCTGGGAATGGGTCGAGGACTTTAACGCGCTCATGGTCAGCGGCGACAGCCGCGAGCAGGGCGATCCGGACAAGCTCAAATTCTGCGGCGCCGGCGCCCTAAGCCTGCAAGACAAGGATAACTTCGCGGTTCTGATGCGGGTGGCATTCCTGAGCTCTCTCGAGGCGCGCTCCACAGCCCGGAGCCTCGGATTCCGCTGTGCCGCCGGAGCGCCGCCATGAATTGGCAGGTGTTGTTCTGTGGGGTCTTATTTGGGCTGGTCCTGAACAGCTCCCTCTGTGCGGCCGCAGCGCCCGGTAGGGCTGCGCAGGGAGAGTCCATGTCCGCTGCGGACCAACTGCCGGGGGATTCGCTGTACCAGCTTCCGGTCACGCTCACGACCGCAGACGGCACCACCTTGAAGCTTTCGGATCTCCGGGGTGAGCCGCTGGTCATAACCATGTTCTACACTCATTGCACCAGCGTCTGTCCGCTCTTGACGACGCAGCTCCAGCGCGTGATGAGCCGATTGCCGCCGCCCGCGCGACACCAGGTCCGCGTGCTGATGGTGTCCTTCGACTCGGTCCGGGACACGCCCGAGGTGCTGAGCGCGTTCCGATCGGAACATCACATTCAGGGCGCCAACTGGTTGGTTGCCCGAGCATCGAGCGGCGACGTGCGGGCTTTGGCCGCAGCACTGGGTATCCAATTCCGTGAGCTTGAGGGCCACTCCTACAGTCACTCCGCCGTGATCTCCGTGACTGACCGAGCCGGAACGGTACGGAGTCGAACCAGCCACCTGGCGGGCACGGATGAGGCATTCGTGCAGGCAATCCAAGCGCAGTTCGCCAGCGACAGTCGCTGATCCTAAGTTTCTGACACCGCTGAGTCCCCGAGCTGACGGACACTAAGGTCGGGCTGCGTCCGCAACGGCGAACAATCTCGGATCATCAGAGATGCCGAAGTCGGGGCTTCGGGCCCCGCGCTTACTGCCACGGCAGGGGCTAAAATGACCCCAAGTCGGGGCTCCCCGCACCGACACCCACTGGCCAGGCTAATTTACGCGGGCGCGCACAGCAGTCTGCAGTTGGCGCACACTCCATAGGCGGGAGGGCGGTCTCCCGTGGAGGCGAGGCCTCTATTTCAGCTTGCTTCCGGCCACGAGATGACTTGCGATTCGGGTCACGTGCTCGCCCTGAAATTGGCAGATCTTTAGCTCCAGGTGCGTCGGCATTCGCTGATCCGGACCACCTCCGGTAATGCAGCTTGCACCATAGGGACCGCCGCCGGTGATTTCATGCATCGTGGTGAGATCCTTGCACGTGTAGGGTAAACCAACGATGACCATTCCGTGATGCAGCAGGGTCAGGTGAAACGAAGTGATCGTCGTCTCCTGTCCCCCGTGCTGACTTGCCGTGCTGCAGAAGACACTACCAACCTTCCCCACCAAACCTCCGCGACCCCAGAGTGGTCCCGTCTGATCAAGAAAATTCCTCATCTGTGCCGCCATGTTTCCAAAACGAGTCGGCGTGCCGAAGATAATTGCGTCGTATTGCTCAAGTTCATCGGGTGATGCGATTGGGACATGCTGGTCCAGTTTGAACCCCGACGATATAGCCACCGATTCCGGCACGAGCTCCGCGACTCGTTTGATCGTGACATTAGCGTGTGGAATGCGGCGAGCGCCCTCGGCCTGCGCATTGGCCATCGCTTCGATGTGCCCGTAGCTGCTGTAATAAAGGACAAGCACGTTGGTCATTGGATTCATCTCCGGATTAAGTCCGCGCTGTCACATGGCGGTCTAGAGTAGGCTAGCGTCAATCGAGTTGTCTTCGCATAGCGAAAGTTATTTCGACTTCAGCCTACAGACCACGCCTAGGAGCGTCAAGCCGCGAGCGAAGCTCCGGCACTCAGCCCAACGCGCTCAATGCGAGCCCGGGCACTCGGGAAAACTCGGCGGATATCTGTCGACTCGCTTGCCTGAGGAGGGACAGTCGCTCGCGCACCAGTTTGGCCTTTGTGATGCGCTTCGAATGGCTGGAACTGTTCAAGGCCGCAACGATGTGGCCCTGCAGATCGTATACCGGGACCGCGACCGCGACCACGCCGTAGGCCAATTCATCTTCAACCGCCGAATAACCGGCGCGGCGACACTCATCGATCAGGCGGCGGACCCGTCGTGGGTCGGTGACCGTTCGGTCGGTCAGCGGCACAAACTCCTGCGTAGCGAAATATTGCTCCAGGCGCTCCGCGCTAATCCCAGCCAACAGGACGCGACCCATCGAGGTCACATGTGCCGGAAAGCGGCTGCCTACGTGGGCTTCGAGACGCACCAGCGTACGCACCGATGTGCGGGCGACGTAGACGATGTCATTGCCATCCAGCACCGAAAGGGCCGCAGAATCCCCGGTCATTCGCGCCAGCTCCTCCAAATGGGTCTGCGTGAGATGATCGATGTCCATGGACTCAAGGTAGGCGGCTCCCAACTCCAGCACCTTGGGACGCAGGAAGAATGTACGTCCCTTGCGGGTAATGTAATGCAGTTCTTCGAGCGTAAGGATGCATCGGCGCGCCGTGGCAGCAGGCATTCCGGCGCGCGCGGCAATCTCACTCAACGTGAGCGGTGAGTGCTCACGGGAGAACGCACGAATGACCGCCAGGCCCTTGGCGAGTCCACCCATGGCTTCGCGCCGTGCGGCCGGCGGGCTTTTCTTTGTTGGGGGCGCCATCTGCAATCTAGTGTATTTCGATATCCGAAATAGCGGAAGAGCGACATGCGCTCGCTATTGACACCGGGGTGCGGACCAGACCAGTATATTCGATACGCGACCGAGCGTTCGCTATCCGAAAAATACGCCTGGGGGTCGTTCGCAGTTGAAGATCGGCCGGCAAAGTCCATCCAAATCCGCGATATCGACCACCAACGCGGATGTGATCGTCGTCCGCGGACTGGATCTGTGTCGCGATCTCATTGGTCAGATCACCTTTACTGATCACATCTGGCTGCTGGTGGCCGGTCGCCTGCCGACCGACGCGCAGCGGCAGATTCTGGACGCCGCGCTTGTGGCTATCGCCGAGCACGGACTGGTGCCGAGCGTCGTGGCCGGCCGCATGACACTCGCGGCCGCGCCGGAGGCACTTCAGGGTGCGGTGGCTGCCGGACTCCTGGGCTGCGGGTCGGTCATATTGGGAGCGGCCGAATCCGCAGCCCGGCTGTTTGCGGACATAGAACAGCGGGCTTCGAGCGTCTCGCTCGAAGAGGCGAGCCGGGTGATGCTTACCGAAATGCATGATCGCCGCTGCGCCATACCCGGCTACGGACATCCGCTGCACAAGGCGCTCGATCCCAGGGCACTCCAGCTGCTTGCGGTTGCGAAGAGGAACGGTATCGAGGGCCGCCACATCGAGATAGCGCGCGCGGTCGAGAAGTGGATTCCGAAAATCATTGGCAAGCCCCTGGTCATGAATGTTTCGGCCGCCATCGGCGCCATATTGCTCGATGCAGGCTATCCGCTGCTGGCCGTGAAGGGAGTACCGCTTCTGGCGCGCACGGCAAGCCTGGTAGCACATTTGCTTGAAGAGCAGGAGCGCCCCATTGGTTTTGCATTGGCGCACTCGGGTTCTTCCTCGGTGGCCTACGACGGCGTGCTGCCGCCGGGCTTTGTACCCAGCGAGGGAGTGTAGAAAGCGAAGTGCACGAGTCGACGCAAGTGTTAGCGGCCGCGCTGTGACAATTGCCCAGGTACTTCGCGGAACCCGGGTGGTCGAGCAAGGCACGTTCATCACCGGGCCGTGCGCGGGCATGATGCTTGCGGACCTTGGTGCCGATGTCATCAAGATCGAGAGTCCGGAGGGCGATCCTTACCGAAATTATCAGGGCAAGCTGTACTCGCCCCACTTCCAAGCCTACAACCGCAATAAGCGGGCCATGGTCTGCGATCTCAAGAATTCCGCCGATCGGGAGGTTTTTGAGAAGTTGATTGCCAAGGCGGATGTCTACATACAGAACTTCCGACCCGGTGCGGCGGCGCGCCTGGGCGCCGGTCTCGACCGACTGCACAAGATCAACCCGTCATTGATATATGCCTCAATCAGCGGATTTGGCTCAAGCGGTCCGTACGTTGATCGGCCCAGCTACGATTCCGTGGCCCAGGCGCTCTCCGGATTCCTCGGCGTGGTGGTGGATCCGGATCGCCCACGCTTTCTTGGGCCTGCACTCGCCGACGCAATCACCGGCATCTACGCTGCCTATGGAATACTGGGTGCGCTGCTGGAACGCACCCGCACACATACGGGGCGGCACGTGGAAGTGTCCATGCTGGAGGCCATGGCACATTTCGCGGTCGAGCCCTTTGCGGCGTTCTTTGCGCTTGGCATAAACCCGAAGTCGTCGGACCGGCCGCGTCTCGCCCAGGCCTACATCCTGCAGACTGCCGACGATCAACTAATCGCCATACACCTTTCTTCGCTCGAGAAGTTCTGGACGGGTCTGGTGAGTGCGGCGCAGGCTGGCCACCTTAATGGTGATGAGCGGTTTGGCACACGACTACTGCGCATTGAGAACTATGAGGCGCTCGGCGAACAACTCAATACGATCTTTAAACGCCGCCCGCTCTCCGAATGGATGGAACGCCTGAACCGGCATGACGTGCCGTTTGCCCCGATCAACAATATTGAATCAGTGGTCGCGGACCCACAGGTAAAGCACCTGGGCCTCGTGGTGCCCGTAGATGCACGCAGCGCCGGAGGGAGCTTCGCCGTGCGCCCACCCTTACAGTTCGATGGCAGTCGCATGGATTCCGTGTCCGCAGCGCCCATGCTCAATCAACACGGTGAAGCGATACGCCTGGCGCTCGCGGCAAGCAAGGACTGGCCGGCGGCCAAGTGGCCGATTGTGGCTAACGCGGTGGGCGGGTAAATCCCTGTGAGCCCCACGCCAATGGCAGAGCTCTTTCCCACGACTCTTGTCGGCAGCATGCCGCAGCCGGATTGGCTGATCGACCGGCAAAAGCTGGCGGGCAGGTTCCCGCCGCGCGTGCGCGCGCGCGAACTGTGGCGAATCCCCGAACCTTACCTGGCGGAGGCGCAGGATGATGCTACCGTGCTGGCCATACGAGCGCAGGAAGAGGCTGGGATAGACATCGTGACGGACGGGGAAATCCGCCGCGAAAGCTATTCCAATCGCTTCGCCACCGCCCTCGAAGGTGTCGACCTCGACAACCCCGGCTCCGCTCTCGATCGCAGTGGTCACCCGAATCCCGTGCCCAGAGTGGTTGGGAACATTCGGCGCAAGCACGCGGTGTGTGTTGACGATCTGCGCTTCCTGCGGGCCCATACCGATCGAGCGGTTAAAGTCACGGTTCCAGGGCCCTTCACGATGGCGCAGCAGGCGCAGATTGACCATTACGGCGGAAGCCGCCAGCTCGCCGCGATGGACTACGCCGCAGCGGTCAACGAGGAGGTCCGCGACCTGTTTGCAGCAGGAGCTGACGTTGTGCAGATTGACGAGCCCTATATGCAGGCCCGCCCAGACGAAGCCCGGGAGTTTGGACTGCAGGCCCTCAATCGAGCTCTGGAAGGTATCAAGGGCAACACGGCAGTCCATATCTGTTTTGGTTATGCGGCAATCATCCATTCGCGACCCTCGGGGTATTCGTTCCTGTCGGAGCTTGCCGGCTGCACGTGCCGACAGATTTCCGTTGAGACTGCGCAGTCGAATCTGGACTGCACAGTTCTGCGCGAACTTGCCGGGAAGAAGATCATGCTCGGTGTCCTGGACCTTTCCGACCAGGCGATCGAATCGCCGCTGCGGGTCGCAGAGCGGATTCGGCGCGCCTTGGCACACGTGAGAGCCGAGGATCTCATCATTGCACCTGATTGCGGGCTGAAATATCTTCCGCGTCACGTCGCATTCGGCAAGCTCAAAGCCATGGTTGCGGGAGCGCGTATGTTACGCACGCAACTGCAGACCGAACGCACATCAAATTGTGGGGACGAGAAATTCTAGGAAACTAGAGAAGAGGGGAATTCACCATGTCTATCGCTATGCGCCGGATTCTGTCGTTGCTGGCAATTGTATTGTGCGTTGCCTTGAGCGCTGGGCCAATTCGGGCCCAAACTGCAGTGGCCACCGAGGTTGTACCCAACGACCTTGAAGAGGTGGTGGTTACGGCGCGTATGCGCAATGAGACATTCCAAAGTGTGCCGATCACCATGAATGTCTTCACGACACAGACCATCCAAGCTGCCGGTATCGAGACGCCGCGCGATTTCATTGCCTTGGTCCCCAATATGACAATGGTGGAGGTGCAGAACGTCGGCAATTCCTTCGTGACCATCCGTGGCATCTCGCAGGCGCGCAACAGCGAACCGTCGGTAGCCGTGCTGGTCGACGGAGTGCTCGAAACCAATCCGTATCAGTTCAACGACGAGCTGTACGATATCAGGCAAATTGAGGTGTTGAAGGGTCCGCAGGGCGCTCTGTACGGGCGCAACGCCATCGGGGGCGCCATCATTGTCCACACCGCGGATCCGAGCGACCATTTCGAGGCCAGCACTCGACTGGGCATAGGGAATGGAGTGTCAGAGCGGGTGCAGGGTGCAATCAGCGGACCGATAGATTCGGCAGGCACATTGCGCTACCGGGCGTCGGGGAGTTACTACAACACCGACGGTTACATCAACAATGCCTATTTGGGCCGGAACGTTGACCCTTTTAGGGATTATTCGGGTCGCGTGCGCTTGGTCTGGAAGCCGAGTGAGGCCTTCAGTAGCGACTTCCGCGTTTATTACGACCGAGTCGACACCACCGCATACAACTACGTTATTCCGCGCAGTGACGAGAGCAATCCGTTCAGCGACTTCACTACGCCGGGTGATGCCAATGACACCACTTCGCCCATCCAGAACAACAATCTTGGAACTGACAATCGCGACGTGTTTGATACGGCGCTCAAATTGGACTTTGGCCTGAATTACGGAACAATTACCTCCGTTTCGGACTACAACCATACGAAGGAGATCGACACCGGTGACGCATACGATTTCCGGCCGATCACCACCTCGTTGTACTGGGCGTTTACCGGTGGCGTGCCGGCTTCTCTGGGTGGTCCGTTCGACGAAAGCCAGAGTCAGTTCATCGACGTAAAGACCTACAGCGAGGAACTGCGCTTCACCTCACCCAAGGTCGGGGGCTTCTCGTGGATTGCCGGAGCCTATTATCTGCATACCGACCGATTCATCTCCACAGGCAATCTCGTGGATCGCGGGACCGGCGTTACGCCCGTCTATCACAATCCCTATGTAGATCCGACCAATCCGGTTGCGACCAACACCAACCAGACTTTCCTGGCCGACACCCAGAGCAACGACGCTTGGGCGCTTTTTGGGGACGCGAACTTCGAAATTACTCCGCAGTGGGAACTCGACCTAGCGGTGCGCTATGATCAGGACGATCGCCAGAACACGACCAACACGCCGACCGTGTTCCTGCCCCTGGGCAGCATTGCGCAGGGTGCCTACACGGGCCAAGTGCGCGATGCCACCTTCAGCAAGACTCAACCGAAGGGGACCCTGACATACAAACCCAGCAGTGACCTGACGTTCTATGGGGGTTGGAGTCGCGGGTTCCGAAGCGGCGGGTTCAATCAGACCGGTGTTGGCGCGGTGGCGGTCGCCAACGGGGTGCTGGGAGTGCACGACCTGTTCCAGGCCGAAACAGTCGATACTTACGAGGTGGGCGTCAAGAGCCAGTGGCTTGACCGTAAGCTCGCGGTGGACGCGGACGTCTTCTACAGCCAGTCGACCAACGGCTATTTCTTCGTCTATATCGCCGCCAACTCCACGCAGAACCTCGGCAATCTCGATGCAGACTACAAGGGAGCGGAGATCTCGGTCACCGCGCGGCCCACAGACCGGCTTGATTTGTACGCCAGCTACGGCTACACCGACAGCAATATCACCGCCATGGAAGATCCCACGGTGATCGGCAATCAGGCGCCGCTGGTGTCGAGGAACACGGTCAATGTCGGTGCACAGTACCGACAGCCACTCGACAACGGACTGAGCGTGACCATGCGCGTGGATTACAACGAAATCGGGCGTACCTGGTGGGAACCGTACAACATCACCTCGCGCGATCCTGTTTCGCTGGTGGACGCGCGTCTGGGATTGCAGAGCGCGAAGTGGTCCCTGACGGCATGGTCCAAGAATCTTACCGACACGAAGTACAACGCGGAATTCTCTCCGGGCAATGTCGGCGGTGCTGGATTCCTGTGGCGGGCGCTCCCACGGCGCTACGGGCTAAACTTTGACTATCGCTTCTGATTTGGAGGATTGACTCATGGCTACGTTGTCCAAGCTGCCGTCCCGTCTCCATCACAATGCTTACGTGACGCGGGATCTTGAGGCGACACGCGCGTTCTACGAGGACCTGATCGGGCTACCGCTGGTCGCGACCTGGTGCGAGGTGGACGAGCTATTCGGCGCCGAGCGCGTCTATTGCCATCTGTTCTTTGCGCTCGGCGATGGAGGTGCGCTGGCCTTTTTCAAGTTTGCCAAGCCCGAGGATGAGGAGCTCTTTGCACCCAAGATGCCGTTCTCGCCGTTCCATCACATCGCTCTCAATGTCGACAAAGAGACCCAACAGGCGATTGAGAAACGTCTGGCCGCGGCCGGCCTTAAGGAACCGCAAACCTTCGTCCTCGAGCACGGCTACTGCCGCTCAGTCTACGTGTCCGACCCGAACGGGCTGATACTGGAATTCACGCTCGATGCTCCGCGGGCAGAGCAGATCAACAGCGATCGACGAAAGAGCGCGCACGCCGATCTCAAGCGCTGGATGGGAGGGGACCACACCTCCAATAATACCTATCGGTGACAACCGGCGTTCTGGCTCATGCGGTGCAGCACTGATCGGATCCTAACCACTCATGTTGGCAGCCTGCCGCGCAGCCAGGCCGTCACTGAGGTGTTGTTCGCGCGCGAACGCAATGAGGTGAGCGACGAGCTGGCTGCCGCTGCCGTAATCGCCACTGCCGTCACGGAGGTGGTGCGGCGCCAGGTCGCCGTCGGCGTCGACGTCGTCAGCGATGGCGAAATGAGCAAGATCAGTTACGCCACCTATATCGCGGATCGATTCACGGGCTTCGCCGGAGACACACCCCGGGAACCCGGGCAGGACCTGGTCGAGTTTCCAGGCTTGCTGGCCAAGCTGGCCAAATTGGGGTCCACGGCCAAGTACCGTCGTCCTCGCTGCGTCGGGGAAATCAAAGTGAAGAACAGTGGGCCCCTGACGGAAGACCTGCGCAATTTCTCGGCGGCTGTCAGCGCCGCGCGGCCAGTGGAGGCTTTTCTCAATGCGGCCGCTCCTGGCGTGATTGCGCTGTTTCAGCCCAATGACTATTACTCCACACCGGATGCCTACCTGGAGGCATTGGCGGAGGCCCTGCGCGCTGAATACGAGGCTATAGCAGCCGCGGGATTTCTGCTGCAGATCGATGCGCCCGACCTCGGCATGGGCCGACACACCATGTACCGGAACGCCAGCGTGGCTGAGTATTTGGCCCGTGCCGCGCGTCACGTCGAAGTGCTAAACCATGCGCTGCGAAATATTGCCCCGGAGCGGCTGCGGATGCATATGTGCTGGGGGAACTACGAGGGCCCGCACCACCACGACGTGCCGATGGACGTATTGCTGCCGGTAGTCATCAAGGCGCGGCCACAGGCATTGCTGTTCGAAGCCGCCAATCCGCGTCACGCCCATGAGTGGACGGTGTTTCGCGACGCCGACATTCCCGAGGACAAGATCCTGATACCGGGCGTAATCAGCTCGACGAGTAATTACATAGAACATCCGTTGCTGGTGGCCGAGCGTATCTGTCGCTTCTGCGATCTGGTCGGCCGTGATCGGGTGATCGCGGGGTCGGATTGCGGCTTCAGTACATTCGCTGGGTTCGGACCGGTTGAGCCGGACATCGTCTATATGAAACTGGCGGCAATGACGGAGGGCGCGCGCATCGCCAGTGATCGCTTGTGGCGGTAAAGGCATGGGCCGCAGCGAGGCATTGGAGTCGCCACCCGAGGACAATGCGGTGAATCAGGAAGTGTACATGCCGAAGTTGCCGCCTCGAGACGGCTCATACGAGTGGCAGGCGGTCGCTACCCTAAGTCTCGCGTTTTTGGTTTGGTTGGACTGGATCGGTTCGTGTTGCCGCCGTTCTTTAAAGACATAGCGCCGCGAGTGGGGGCGTGAGTTCAAGAAGTAAGGCCGGCTCAGTCGTCGCGGCCTCTCCGCCGTTTCGATTCTACGACAATCGCCAGAAGTACCTGGCCTTTGTTAACACCTGCAACGAAAAGGCCGCGGTGGCGCGTCGCGCCGCGCACGAGGTCTCGTTGATTCGCCCACGCCCACCCGCCATCCGGCTTTTTGATGCGGGCATGGGTGATGCCACGGTACTGGCGCGCCTGATGCGCAATGTCCATCACGCATTTCCCACCGTGCCGATGCTGGTGGTGGCCAAGGAAATTAGTCTTGAGGACGTGAGGCTCGGTCTTGAAAAAATGCCGGATCGGTTTTGCGAACACCCGGCCACCGCCTTCGTGGTCACCAATCTCACTTATGCCGAGGCGCCGCGTCTCATGTCGCGCGACCTACAGGCCGCCTCATCCCTCAATTGGCAGGAATTGCGCCTGACCGGACATTCGGCTCACGACTATGCCACTCAGATTGAGGAGCTGGCTGAGTCTCTCGCCTATGGATGGCAAACCAAGCCCAGTACGAAAACCGGCAATCCGACTTACGTGCGCCCGTCGGTATTGGTGATATATCGGGAAGATCACAAGTTTCTCCTGGATGGCGTCGTCCCGCGCCCAGGGTGCGTCTATGAGAGCTACGATTTGATTTTGGCCTCGCAGCCTTGGCGAGCACGCATGTCCGCAGCATTCAAGGCACAAAGGGTTCTGGCGCCATTGACACGAAGCCTGGCGCCCGGCGGGCGACTCCTTGCGATCCAATCCTGGGGCCGCGATCCGGGACTGGAAATCGTCCGGCAGCTCTGGCCAAAGGAGAATCCGTTTCAAGTGGACCGCCACCAGTTGGTGGCGGCACTCAAAACGGAGTTGGGCCGCGAGGCGCGCGATTACCAGCTCGCCGTATTGCCCGACGACAAGTCAGTATTTCGCTACGAAATGCACACGTTGCCGTCGGAAATCGGCGACCGCATTGGCACCTCCACCCTGTTTGCGGCCTGGAACGCCGCAATCTACGTAAATCAGATCGAAGATGAACGCCTCGACGCGGTCGTCAGCGACGGTGCTTACCTTACGGCTACGCAAAAGGTTCTGCATAAGTACGGTGGCTTGTGGTTCAACGACGAAACGTTCACGGTGGTGAGAAAGCGTCCTTGATCGCGAGTATTCCCTGATCCAGCTGTAACAGTCTTAAGATTGCGTGCAGCAGAGGACAGACGATGGTTAACGGTGAATCGAGCGCGTACGACCAGGCGCCGGTGCTCATTGCCGGAGGCGGCCTGGTCGGGCTTTGTGCCGCCGCGTTTCTCGCCCAGCGGGGGATTCGCACCCTAGCAATCGAGAGACTCAAAGCCATTTCACCGCTCCCGCGAGCCGCGTTCTTCCACATGCGCACGATGGAAATGTTTCGCTCACTGGGTATTGAAGATGACGTGCGCGAGCGATCCGCTCGGGATTTCGTGCCCGAGGGGGCGATTGTTGCCATGGATTCGTTGTCAGGGCGAAAACTGGCCGACATCATGCCGAGTCTAAATGAGGGCGTGGAGGCATTGAGTCCGTGTCGTCGCCTGTACCTCAATCAGCCGAGTCTCGAGCCGATCTTGCGGCAACGCGCCCTTTCCGCGGGAGCCTCGGTGGCCCAGGGGCTCGAGGTGACCGACGTGCATCAGGACGGCGATGGCGTCACGTTGGTGACCAGGGAGGTTGAGGGCGGTAAGCAGCGGCAGTTTCGCGGGCAGTACCTGATAGCGGCTGACGGAGGCCATTCGAAGGTCCGCGAGCTGCTTGGCATCCCGTTCGGAGGCCGGGGCGTGTTCTCGAACTCGGTGACGATCTACTTCACGGCCGACCTCTCGCCGTGGCTTGGGGACAAGGCCTGGAGCATAATTTATGTGAATAACCCGCAGTTCAGCGGGTTCTTCCGCATGAATCGCGCGGCCCAGGCGGGCTTTCTTGGCGTCAATACCGTGGGTGACTACAAACTGGATCCTCGGGCCGCAGCAAATGCTGCCGTGGACGTGAGCGAGTCCCGCTTGATCGAGCTGGTGCGCCTGGGAGTGGGTGCGCCGGAGCTCAATGTGAGGATCGATGGTTTTTCACGCTGGCGCGCCACGGCTGGTGTGGCGCGCTCATTCCAGGACCGGCGGATCTTTTTGGCCGGCGATGCCGCGCACCTCATGCCCCCGAATGGCGGTTTCGGTGGCAACACAGGTATTCACGATGCGCACAACATTGCCTGGAAGCTCGCGTTGGTAGTTGCAGGCCACGCTAACAGTTCATTGCTAAATACCTACGCGAGCGAACGCAAACCGGTTACCGAGTTTACCGTCGAGCAGGCCTTCTCGCGGTATGTGGCGCGTACGGCGCCTTGGCTTGCGTCGAGTCAGCGGCCAGAGCCAATCGTCGATGACCTGCACATTGAGCTTGGCTATCTCTATGGCTCCGCTAACGTGCCGCATGCGGATCCGCGCACCACGGCAGGCATGCCCGGGTCACGCGCGCCACACGTGTGGCTGACTCGATCAGGTCAGCGCGTATCAACAATCGATCTGGTCAGAGATTTCGTGCTGCTTGCCGGCGCCGCCGGTGCCAAATGGATTCGGGCTGCCGCCGAGGTTGCAGACACCTTTTCAGGCTTGCCACTGAACGCCTACTGCGTGGGGAAGGATCTTGGAGACCCGGAGCAATGTTTTACCAAAGCCTATGGCATTTCAGGCGTAGGAGCATCGTTAGTGCGCCCGGACGGCTTCGTGGCGTGGCGCAGCCCCGACGATGCGGTCGACTGTGCTGGCGCATTGCGAGAGGCGTTGGCCAAGAGTCTAGGTGTGAGTTAGAAGCACCGCGTCGGCGAAATTATGCGCGGACTTGTCCGACCGGTGCACTGTCGTTCATATTTGAGCGGTGCAGTGCGGTCAGGGGCGCTAGTTGAAATACATTACCCCTCGTGACGGGGTTTGGCAGTTCCTATACAGCGGCTCGGACGACGACTTTGCGCATGTGGATCTGGCCAATTGCTGCCGGTACATCAAACAACTGAATGGCCCTTAAATTTCTGCATCCGCTGTCGCCTGTTCATCAGGGCACAGCCGATAGCCAACGCCCATTTCGGTCGTAAGATAGCGTGGGCGTCCCGGGTTCGATTCGATCTTCTGGCGCAGCATTTTGATGTACGAGCGCAGGCCACGTGCATCGCCTTGCCGATCGGGTCCCCATGCCTCGGCAATCAGCCGCCTTTGGGTAACGATCATGCCGGTGTTTCGAGCCAGGCACTCCAGCACGCGATACTCAAGCGGGGTCAGGTGTAAGGCGCCTTGGGCATTACTGGCGGTCCGCGCGGTCAGGTCCACTGTTACCTCTCCGAAGCGAAGGATTGGCAGGCCGTCGCCACTGCGCGAATTACGGCGCAGTGCGGCACGCACCCGCGCCATTAGCTCCGGGGTGCTAAAAGGCTTGGTCACGTAGTCGTCGGCCCCGGCATCAAGCGCGAGTACCTTTTGTGATTCCATAGAACGCGCCGACAGCACCAGGATTGGCACGGTGGAAAACGAGCGAATCTCGCGTATTACCGTGGCCCCGTCCCGGTCGGGTAGTCCCAGATCGACCATGACGAGATCCGGGCGGTGACTACGTGTTTCGATGACGGCACGCTTCCCGGTCGACGCTTCGGCGAAACGGTAGCCATGTGCCACGAGCAGCGTGCCCAGAATATTGCGCAGCGCCGGGTCATCTTCAACAACTAGCACCAGGAACATTGCGCTCGTCATGAGCCGCTTTCTGCCGTGGGAAGCGTAAACTCGAAATGCGCTCCGCCTCCGGAGCGCTGTGCTGCGGTTATCTGCCCGCCGTGTGCATTGACGATCGCACGACAGATTGCCAATCCGAGTCCGGCGCCACCGGTAGTGCTCTCCTCGCGCCCTCGCTGAAACTTCGCAAACAGCCTTTCCGGATCTCCCGGTGGCAAGCCCGGCCCGTTGTCGTCTACGCTCACCCTTACCGAATGCCCCTCGGCGCTCGCCCCAATCTCAATTCGTGACCCCGCCTGGGCATACTTTGTTGCGTTATCTATGAGGTTGCTCAATACCTGTGTAATCAACGGGCCGTCCACATTGACCGCCGGTAGTTCATTTGGCAGCTTCACATCGACCGTGTAACCAGATAAACGCTCGCTCATCCTTTCCAGCACAGTACCAACCAGATCATCGACCGTCTGCCACTCACGCCGCAGCTTAACTTCACCCGCCTCGAAGCGCATGAGGTCCAGCACGTTGGAGATCATCTCCGACATTTCTCTCGCCTTGCCTTCAATCGACGCGGCAAGTCGCGCCCTAGTTGCCGCGTCCAGGGCAAAAGTGGGATCGTTGAGCGCGCTGCTGGCGCCGGCGATCACGGCCAGGGGGGTCCGCAAGTCGTGTGAGATTGAGCTGAGCAGTGTATTGCGCAGACTTTCAGTCTCCGCCGCTACGCGGGCCGTTTCAGCGTCTTCGGCGAGATGTGCGCGCTCGATGGCAAGCGCAATCTGCCCGGCAAAGGTTTCAAGCAGGTGCTGCTGTTCGGGGAGCAGGAGTCGGCGACGTTGGCTCGGGCATACGGCCAGCACGCCGAATGTACGACTGGTCCCCTTGAGGGGTAGGTATTGTGCGCTGGCGGCGGGCAGCGTGTCGGTGCCGAGGCCCGCGGGGCGGCCATGAGTGAAGACCCACTGCGCCACTGACAGATCAGCACCGTGTAAGGACCCGGCTATCGGCAAGCCGTGGGGGTGGAGCAGGTGGCCGGTGCCGGATTCTGGGACCAGTACCACGGCCTGGCTGGCGAAGGTCTCGGCCACATGCTTAATCGCGACCCGGGCGAGATTTTCCAGAGTTCTCGTTGCCACCAGTTCCCTACTCATCGCGTATAGCAAGGCGGTGCGCCGCTCGCGAGCACCGGCTACACGGCTCTGCGCGCGCACGCTCGCGACCAGACTGGCGATGATCAACGCCACTATCAGCATCACGGCAAAGGTCACTACATACTGAAAGTCAGAAACAGCAAAAGTGAAGCGCGGTGGCACAAAGCAGAAATCGAATGCCGCCACGTTCACAATGGCCGTCACGCTTGCTGGTCCGCGGCCCAGCCGTAGTCCCGCGATTGTGGCCCCCAGCAAATAGACCATGACCAGGTTGGTCAGCTCAAAATACGGGTACATTAGGGCCGCAAGGCCGGTACAGAGCGCGGACACCAAAAGCGCGGTCCAGTAACGATTCCACAGAATCTCCTGCGGAGCGTCGATGGTCCGGCGTTCCCGTTGTTGCGCTCCCGCCTGGCGCGCAATGATGGACAAGTCGAAGCCGTGGCCGCCGCGCGCCAGTTCGGTGGCTGTGGAGCGGCGCAAGAGTGCACGCCAGCCACTGCGCGTTGGCTCGCCGACGACAATTCTTGAAATTGCGCGAAGCTGAGCGTATGCAATCAAAGTGCCCGCGACGCTCGGGCCATCCAGTGTCACGGTCTGTGCGCCGAGCGACTCAGCGAGACGCAGCACGTCAATGCGCCGATTGCGCGCCTTCTCGCCCAGGCTGAGCAACGCGGGAGTTTCGACAGACACTACGAGCCATTCGGCATCCATTGCGTCAGCAAAGCGCTTGCCAAAACGCACCAGCTGTTCCGCCTGGTCGTCTGGTGCCACTGCGATCAAGAAGCGGTCACGCGCCAAGCCGGGCCGGGCGGTGCCGTGGGCGACCGCATAGTCGCGTGCCGCCGCGTCTACGCGGTCGGCCGTACGGCGCAGCGCGATTTCCCGTAGGGCGAGCAGGTTGGGTTTGCGAAAGAAGCGCTCGGTGGCGGTCGCCGCACGGTCAGGCAGGTAGACACGGCCTGATCGGAGACGCTCCAAGAGGTCGTCCGGTGGCAAGTCGATCAGCTCCACTTCATCCGCGTCGTCGAAGATTCGGTCCGGGATTGTTTCCCGCTGACGGATACCGGTTATGCCAGCAACAATGTCGTTCAGGCTTTCCAAGTGCTGGACATTGAGAGTGGTCCAGACGTTGATTCCGGCATCGAGCAATTCCTCGATGTCTTGCCACCGCTTTGCGTGTCGGGGCCGCGGGTCGCCTTCGATGATATTGGAATGAGCAAGTTCATCGACCAGGAGCGTAGCCGGCGCGCGCTGTAGTGCTCGGTCAAGATCGAATTCCGGCCGGGAGATGCCCCGATAGCGGACCGCTAGGAATGGCAGCCGTTCGAGACCATCGAGCAACTTCTCGGTTTCGGAGCGTCCGTGTGGCTCCACGTAACCGACGACCAGATCGATGCCAGTGGCGCGCGCCGCGCGGGCGGCCTCGAGCATGGCGTAGGTCTTTCCGACGCCGGCTGATGCCCCAAAAAAAATCTTGAGGCGCCCGCGGCGCGCGCGCGCTTCCTCGTGCTGTATGGCGGCGAGCAGTTCGTCGGGATCGCGGCGCTCGGAATCAACCATTATTAGGGCATGGTCGAGGTTGGATCAGCGCAGTTTACCTAAAGCCAGGTTCAATTCGAGGACATTGACGCGTTGCTCCCCGAACAGACCCCACACGCGGCCTTTGCAATGCGCCGCGACCAGCGCCTGGACGTCGGCGAGCGGAAGGCCCCGAGATCGCGCGACGCGCGCCGCCTGATAATCGGCCGCGGCCCGGCTAATCTCCGGGTCGAGCCCGCTGGCCGACGCCGTCACCAGCTCCACGGGAATGGGTTGGCGGTTGTCCGGGTCTGCATCTCTCAGGCGCCTGGCGTTAGCCTTGACCTGGTCGATCAAGGCGGGATTGAGCGGCCCTAGATTGGAGCCGGTGGACGCAACGGCATTGTAAGGCTGCGGCGTTGTGGCCGAGGGCCGACCCCAAAAATATTTCGGATCGGTAAAGCTCTGGCCGATCAAACTTGAGCCGACAACCTTGCCGTCCACCCGGATCAGGCTGCCCTCAGCCTGAGCCGGGAACAGCATCCGCGCGATGCCGGTAATGGCCAATGGGTAAACCAGTCCGCAAATTGCCGTCATCAGGAGTAACAGACTGACGGCCGGTCGTACACTCTTTGCAAACATGCCTCTTTACTCCCTCATGCCCAGCCGGCGCCGGCCAATACCATGTCGATCAGCTTAATTCCCGGAAAGGGCACGATAACGCCGCCCAGCCCGTAGATCAGCAGGTTCCGTCGTAGCAGTGGACCGGCGCCCAGGGGCCGATACTTGACGCCCCTGATGGCGAGCGGAATCAACAATACGATAATGAGCGCATTGAAGATCACGGCTGACAGTATCGCCGAGTTCGGCGTGGTCAGGCGCATGATGTTGAGTGCGCCGAGTTGCGGATATGTTACCGCAAACGCCGCCGGGATGATCGCGAAATACTTCGCGATGTCGTTAGCAATACTGAACGTGGTCAACGCGCCGCGGGTCATGAGCATCTGCTTGCCGGTCTCAACGATCTCTATCAGCTTGGTCGGGTTTGAGTCCAGATCCACCATATTGCCGGCTTCCTTCGCCGCCTGGGTGCCCGTATTCATTGCCACGGCCACGTCTGCCTGGGCTAGGGCCGGCGCGTCGTTGGTGCCGTCGCCAGTCATCGCTACTAGCCGACCTTGGCCTTGATGCTCGCGGATCAGCTTGAGCTTGGCTTCGGGAGTAGCTTCGGCGAGGAAGTCATCGACACCGGCCTCCGCGGCGATCGCCGCGGCGGTCAGCCGATTGTCGCCCGTGATCATGATCGTCTTTATGCCCATGTGTCGCAGGTCCGCGAAGCGCTCCTTGATGCCTCCCTTAACAATGTCCTTGAGTTCGATGACCCCGACGACGCTCGGCCCGTCGGAGACCACCAACGGGGTGCTGCCCTGTCGGGCGACGCGCTCCACCATATCGAGGACCGCGCGCGGGCATGTTTGACCCTGCGCGGCAACGTGCTTGCTGATCGCGTCCGGTGCGCCCTTGCGGACCTCGCGCGTGCCAAGGTTCACGCCGCTCATGCGGGTGTGCGCCGAAAACGGCACAAACGTGGCCTCGAGCGCCTTCAGATCCCGTTCGCGCAAGTTGAACCGCTGCTTGGCGAGAATGACTATGCTGCGGCCTTCCGGGGTTTCATCCGCGAGTGAGGCGAGCTGCGCGGCATCAGCGAGTTCCTGCTCAGTCACGCCGGGCGCGGGCAGAAACGCAGTCGCTTGACGATTGCCCAGCGTAATCGTCCCGGTCTTGTCGAGCAGCAGCACGTCGACGTCGCCGGCCGCCTCAACCGCGCGCCCGGAAGTCGCAATGACGTTTGCCTGCATCATCCGGCTCATGCCGGCGACACCAATCGCAGACAGCAAACCGCCGATGGTTGTCGGAATGAGGCATACCAGTAGCGAAATTAGCGCCGTGATCGTTACCGGACTGCCAAGCTTACTGGCTTCCACGCTGAACAGCGAAAACGGCAAAAGCGTGACGATGACGATCAGGAACACGAGTGTGAGTGCGATAAGCAGGATGGTCAGCGCGATTTCATTCGGCGTCTTCTGCCGCTTCGCAGACTCGACCATCGAAATCATGCGGTCGAGAAAGGTCTCGCCAGGATTGACCGACACCCTGACGATAATCCAGTCGGACAGTACCCGGGTACCGCCCGTCACTGAAGCAAAGTCACCGCCGGACTCGCGGATCACCGGGGCTGATTCGCCGGTGATGGCGCTCTCATCGACCGACGCGGCGCCCTCGATGACTTCCCCATCCGCGGGAATCACCACTCCCGTCTCGACCAGCACCACATCGCCCTTGCGCAGATCGTCCGCCTTGACGCTGGTTGTGTCGCGCCGGGCAAGTTTCGCATCAATGAACCTCTTGGCCAGCACCGTCTGGCGCATGCCCCGCAAGGCGGCCGCCTGTGCGCGGCTGCGCCCCTCGGCGAGCGCCTCGGCGAAATTGGCAAACAGCACGGTAAAGACCAGCCACACTGTGATAGAGAGAATGAAAGTCGGTGCGGCCTCTCCGTGTCCGCCGAGCGCCTGGACGTAGAGGAGGGCGGTCACAATCGCGCCCACATAGACGACGAACATAACCGGATTTCGCCACTGTACCCGCGGGTCGAGCTTTCTTAATGACTCGACCAGTGCCGGACCAAGTAGTTTGCGATCGAATAAGGTCAGTTCTTGCCGCGGCATACAAGGATCTCAATGGGTTGCATGGAGTATGAAATGTTCGACGACAGGCCCTAGAGCCAGCGCCGGGACGTAGGTCAGAACGCCGATCAACAGAATTGAACCTACCAGCAGCGCCACGAAGAGCGGCCCGTTCGTGGGCATCGTGCCTTCGGTGACGGGCACGCGCTTCTTTGCGGCGAGTGAGCCCGCTAGTGCGAGCGCGGCGACAATTGGCCAGTAGCGACCAAACCACATGGCCAAACCCGTGGCGACATTGTAGAAGACAGTATTGGCAGACAGGCCGCCAAACGCACTGCCGTTATTGTTTGCGGCCGAGGAGAATGCGTAGAGAATCTCGCTGAAACCGTGTGGCCCGGGATTTGCCACGCTACTCTTACCCGCCGCGGTCGCCACCCCGAATGCCGTACCGATCAGCACTACAAACGGCGTGGTCAGGATATAGATCGACGCCAACTTCATTTCAAACGCCTCGATCTTCTTGCCCAGATACTCGGGCGTCCTACCGATCATGAGCCCGGCGATAAACACGCCGAGTACAGCGAAGATCAAAATGGTATAGAGCCCGGTGCCCACTCCGCCCGGGGCGAGCTCGCTGAGCTGGATTAGGAACAAGGGCACGAAACCGCCGAACGGGGTCATCGAGTCGTGCATGGAATTAACGGCACCGCACGAGGTCGCGGTTGTGACCGCAGCGAAAAGGCTGGAGGCCGCAATACCAAAACGTGCTTCCTTGCCCTCCATGTTGCCGCCGGCTTGCGTGGCGCTGGCGACCTGGTCAATTCCCTGCTGGGCAATTAACGGATTGCCATGCTGCTCGCTGTAGTAGGCGAGCGCAATCATCGGCACCAGAAGCACGAGCATGGCCGCGAGCAGTACCCAGCCCTGCCGAGTGTCGCCGACCATCCTGCCGAAGGTGTAGGTGAGTGCAAACGGGATCACCAGGATCGCGAGCATCTCCAGCAAATTGGACACCGCGGTCGGGTTTTCGTACGGGTGGGCCGAATTGGCGTTTAGAAAGCCGCCACCGTTAGTCCCGAGTTCCTTGATGGATTCCTGGGAGGCGACCGGACCCATCGGCAAGGACTGCACTTGTGTGTTGATAGTCTCCATGACCGGATTACCGGCCGCGTCCTTGACCGGTCTCCCAGCCGCGTCGGTCTTTGGCTGCTGATAGACCACCTGTTCGATCGTGGTCGCGTCCTTGTAGCCGTGAAAATTCTGGATGACTCCGGTGCTGACCAAGGCGACGGCCAAGACCGCAGCAATCGGCATCAGCACGTACAAGGTTGCACGAGTAATGTCCACCCAGAAATTGCCGATCGTGCTGGCGCTGTGGCGCGCGAAGCCGCGCACCAGCGCGATCGCCACCGTGATACCCGTCGCGGCCGACAGAAAATTTTGCACCGCCAGGCCGGCCATCTGCACCAGGTAACCCATGGTCGATTCGCCCGAGTAGCCCTGCCAGTTTGTGTTGGTAGTGAAGCTGATTGCAGTATTGAAGGACGAATCAGCGCGCACGGCTGTCAAATGCTGCGGGTTGAACGGCAGCCAGAACTGCAGGCGTTGCAAGCCGTAGACGATCGCGGCGCCCAGGAGGTTAAAAAGCAGCAGGGCGATGGTGTATTGCGGCCAGCCCATATCCTCGTCAGGCCTGATCCCACAGCATCGATAGATCCATCCCTCAGCGCGACCACCCATCCGCAGTGCGAATGTCGGCTTCCCGGCCATGACATTGGCCATATAGGCGCCAAGCGGCTTGACGCACAGCAGTACCAGGCCCAGCAGCGCAAGCAGCAGCAACCAGAATTCCAGTTCCGCGTGCATCAGAATTTCTCCGCTTTCACCAGAGCGTAGAGCAGGTAGACAAACAGGGATAGCGCCAGCAACCCGCTCAACCAGTACATAGCGTTCATCGCTTCTCTCCAAGCCGTACCACGGCCCAGACTAGGCCGTACGTGACTACGAAGAGTCCGACGAGAATCAGGATATAAACAGCGTCGTCCATTGCACTATGCTCCGCTGCCGAAACGCCATCATGCTAGCCCGACGGGCGTGAAAATCGTGTGTAAAATCTACCTAGCACCGTGACCGCCCGCAGCAAATTCTGCCTGCCCCGGTGCTGTGCCGGCCGCTCAAGTGGACCTGCACGGCCGCACAGCCGCCAAGGCAGAGCCGGCCAAGGACCTCCTGGCGTGCGCTGCCGTGTCTGTTGAGAGCGCGCCTAGAATTTGTAAAGCGCTTGCACCCAGGCCTGCGTATTGTTGGAGTTGCCACCGCCGTCCGGCTTGAAGGTGTCATAGCGGCCTTCCAGACGGAGCTCGAATTTCTTTGCCGGCATATAGCCAAAGGTCAGAGTACCTTCATTAACCTTTGTGCTGGTACCAAAATTGAAGCCGTCCTGGTCATCGAGATACTCGGCCCGCAGCGACATGCGCCAGGTGTCATTGATGGCATAGTTAATGTAGCCGGCGACGCCATACCAGCTCGCTGAGCCGCTTCCCGGTCCGGCGGCATGGTCCTGCTGGTCCCAGTCGGCACTGAGAATGACGGTAAGTGCAGAGGTGGCATTCCAGGTGCCGACTACGTCGATCAGTGCGCGATTGCCAACATGACCGGCACCCAAGTCAAAGGCACCGTAGTAAGTGGCGGCCGCGAGCGACAAGGCCTTACTTGGAGTCAGGCTCAGGGCGAGCTCGGCAGTCTTGCCCCCATTGGGGACCGAACCGTCATTATTCCAGCCATTGTTGACGCCAAGCGTGAAGGTCGCCTTGTCGGATGCGGTGAAGATCCCACGAACACCCACATGAGTCGTGGGTTCGCTATACCAGAACAGCAGCGAGCGCGTGACGTTGGCGTTGTTCGTCGGTACCGCGCCTTCAGCGCCGGCCAGTGTCAGGAACTTACCTCCCAAGATCGTCGCCTTGCCGGTCACGTACTGTACATAGCCTTGCAATAAGTTGATGTCGCTGGTGCCGGCATGCGCTCCCGATGAGCCATAGCCCGGAGCGTAGCACCCATCGCAGGCCTCGGTACCGACCACGGCGTTGACCAGAACCCCGAAGTCCGTGGGCGGCGTATAGGCCACCGTCAAGGAAGCCTGATTTATCGCAAAGCTGTTCGTGTCCTGCGTCGGACCTGTGGCCGGTGACTGTGACAGGTACGAGTACGTGCCATCGAAATAGCCCGTAGCGGTGACGCCTGAGGCCTGAAGGATTTCGGACAGCAGCGGTGCAGTCGGCTTGGCGTCTGCCTTGGTGTCGTCCGCCATGGCCACATCCACTGCTGCGAGCGCTAGAAGTGATGTCGCCGCAAGTGCTCTCGCGATGCTGCGCACGTTCGCAATCCTCGGTTCTGACGGATCCGCAACAACTATCATTGGATACACGACGCGCTCATCCTCAAAGTTCTGAAAGCCATGACCGCTACGGTAGCGTTCTGCACGTGAAAACTTTGTGTAAAAAAACTGTTCAGGCTAGTGGCCCGTTTCGCCAGTATCATGCAGTTCGCCGGGGAGTAAGGGTGTCGCGAACGAGGAATCCACGTGCCATCCTGGGGGCCGCGCTACCGCGATGCAGGGCATATCAATGGCGGGACAACAGGCTATGACGGTAAATCGTGCGATCGGGTGGGAGATGGAAGGCATGCCGCGCATCGTCCGCGGCGAGGGCAGCTATCTGTATGACGCGGCCGGCATGCGCTATCTGGATGGCTCCGGCGGCCCGGCGGCCTTCTGCCTGGGACATGCAAATCGCGAAGTGAACGCGGCGATCGGCGCACAGCTGGCGCAGGTGGCCTGCGGCTACCGCTACTTGTTTACCAGCGAGCCGCTCGAACAGTTGACGCAGCTGCTGCTTGAAAAGTGCGGGCCGACCTTTGGTCACATCGTGTTTTCTTCCGATGGATCAGAGGCCATCGAATCGGCGATGAAGGTGGCGTTGCAGTACTGGGACGCACGCGGACGCCCGGGCAAGCACCGCTTCATAGCCCGCGAACGCTCCTACCACGGCAGCACGCTCGGGGCCCTTTCGCTGTCCGGGTTTGCCGAGCGGCGCAAGCCGTTTCTCAGGAGTCTGTTGGACGTGTCGTTCGTCTCTGCCGCAAACAGCTACCGGGCCCCGCCGGGCGTGACGGCCGCCGATCTGGTAAGTACGCTGGCCGCCGAACTGGACGGGCGGATTCACTCGCTGGGGCCGGAAACGGTGGCCGCGTTCGTGTTTGAACCGGTGGTGGGCGCCGCGGGTGGCGTCGTGCCAGCACCCCCCGGGTACGCGCAGGCGGTGCGTGATGTGTGCGACCGTCATGAGGTGCTGCTGATCGCCGATGAAGTGATGTCCGGCTCGGGGCGCTGCGGTACCTGGTGCGCACTGGAGCATGACCGCGTCACGCCCGACATCATCGCGGTGGCCAAGGGACTGGCGGGCGGTTACATCCCGCTTGCGGCGACGATCTTTGGACGGGAACTGGGCGATGCCATCGTGCAGGCGCAGGGGGCGGTTCTGACCGGGCACACATATTCCGGGCACACCGCCGCCTGCGCCGCGGGTCTTGCGGTACAGCGCATCATCGAGCGCGACGCACTGCTAGAGCGGGTGCGGATCCGGGGTGCAGCGCTCCAGGCATCTTTGCGAGACGCGTTGGGCCAGTTTGCGCAGGTCGGCGACGTGCGTGGGCGTGGTTATTTTATAGGTGTGGAGTTTGTGAGCGATCGTGTGACGAAGGCGCCATTTCCGCAGGAGCGTGGCCTGAGCCAGGAGATTGCGACGTGCGCCTTTGCGGACGGCTTGATTTGCTTTCCATGCGCCGGGAACGCTGGCGGGGGACTGGGAGACACGATAATCATTGCTCCACCCTACAATGCAACCGAAGCCGAGCTGGCGGAACTCGTCGACAAGTTCACGCGCGCCGTGGCCCGCACCTTGTAAACGCGCGTGAGGAAGTGTGCCTGCCGCGGTCAGAGACGGCTGCCCTCAAGTGGACAAGCATTCGGCCTCTTGTCGGGTCACGCTGACTTTGGATCCGTGTGCGCTTGTTCTGCCGCCGAGGGGTGCTGGCGGCATTGCTCAGCGACATGTGCGCGGATGAGCTGCGCCAGGCGCAGTGCGCCGGGACCGGCGTAGTCGCGGTCCGCGAACACCAGATAGAGCTCTCCCCAGCGCTCGCCGCCTTCGCGCAAGGGGAGCGGCTTGAGTTCTTGGCGCTCCAGTTCGCCGCGCACCGTATCCTCCGGAAACCAGGCGAAACCCAGGCCCATTCCGGCGGCGTGTATCGACGTGGCTTTTTGGCTCACCGTCCAGCTCTGCTCAGCGCCGAGCCAGCTGCCGCTGCGTCGCTGGCTGCCGGTATCGCGGATAATCAGATGGCGGTGCTGGCGCAGGTCCTGCAGTGTCAGCTCGCGCCCAAGCCGGTGGAGCGGATGCTGCGGATTGGCCATGGCGACGAAGCGCAGGCGCATCAGCGGGTCCCCGGCAAATCCCGGGGGCACCTGCGAGCAGATGGCCAGATCAACGGTGCGCTGTAATAGCGCTTCCTCGGTTCCGCTGAGCACGCTCTCGTACAGTTCGATGCGCGTCTGCGGCTGTTCCTCGCCGAAGCGCGCGAAACACTGCAGCAGCAGCCAGGTCGGAAAGATGATTTCCACGGCCAGCCGCACTTCGGGCTCCCAGCCCGCGGCCAGGTTTCCGGCCGCGGTCTCAAGCGCGCCGGCTTCTTCCAGGAGAGCCTTCGCACGCCGGTAGAGCACCATGCCGCTCGCGGTCAGATGCGCCTTGCGGCCCACGACTGCCAGCGCCTTCACCCCCAACAGGGCTTCGAGTTTTTGCACCCCGTAAGTGACGGCCGATTGGCTCTTGTGCAGCACGGCCGCGGCCTGCGCGTAGCCTCCCGCGTCGACCACCGCCACCAAACAACGCCACTGCTCTATGGAGATCTTCGGTTGTGGGGACATATATCTTATAAATAGATAGATATAGCGGAATAATTCTACTTTTATATCAGTTCAGTAAATAGTTCAATACGTATGGCCAAAGAGACTTACGCCCCACGAGCCAGAAGGAGATTCCCGTGACAACCCTGCTCCAGATCAACACCAGCATTAACAACGGCAACGGGCAATCCAGCCAGCTCGCCAGGCAATTCGTCGCCGCCCTCCAAAAACGCGACCCCGGAATCAAGACTGTCGTGCGGGACGTCGCGGCGGCCGAGCCGGTGCCGCACCTTGACGCGGAGCGCTTTGGCGCCTTCATTACCAAACCGCAGGAGCGCACCGCTGCACAGGATGCGGTGGTCGCGTACTCCGACGCCCTGATCAATGAGCTGCAGCAGGCGGACGTCATCGTCATGGGTCTGCCGATGTACAACTTTGGCGTACCCTCGCAGCTCAAGGCGTACTTTGATCACATCGCGCGCGCCGGCGTAACCTTCAAGTACACCGACCGGGGACCGGTCGGCCTACTTACCGGCAAGCGGGCCTACGTGTTTGCGGCGCGCGGCGGCGTCTATGCCGGCACGCCCCTGGATACGCAAACCAGCTACGTGCGCGATTTTTTGCGCTTTATTGGAATTAGCGACGTGAGTTTTGTCTACGCGGAAGGGCTGGCCGTCAGCCCGCAAAGCAAGGAAGCGGGCCTGGCCAAGGCTGGGGCCGAAATCGCATTGCTTGCCGCTTGAGACCCAAAGGAGAGTTACACATGAAGACGCGCACTCTGGCCCATATCATCGAATCGGTGGCGACCTCCGACGGCGCCGGCGTCAAGTTGCGCCGGAGCCTGGGCAGTCAGCGTGGGCTGCACGTCGACCCGTTCCTGATGCTCGACGAGTTCTATTCCGACAACCCGGACGACTACATGGCCGGCTTCCCGGCACATCCGCATCGCGGATTTGAGACCGTCACCTACATGCTGGACGGCCACATGCGCCACGAAGATCATCTCGGCAATCGCGGTGACCTTGGTCCCGGCGACGTGCAGTGGATGACAGCGGCACGCGGGATCATCCATTCCGAGATGCCGCAGCAGAGCGAGGGGCGGATGCGCGGCTTCCAGCTGTGGCTCAACCTGCCTTCGCAGGACAAGATGAAACCGGCCGCTTACCGGGATATTCCCGCCCGCGATATCCCATCAGCGACGCTGCCTTCGGGCGGCGTAGTGAAGGTCATCGCGGGTAAGCTGGGCGCGGGCGCCGTGGCCACATTTGGTCCGATCAACGGCAAGGGGGCCAAGCTCTCCACGGACCCGCTGTACCTGGACGTCAGACTGCCTGCGGGTGGCGAATTCATCGCGCCGGTTGCCTCAGGTCACAATGCCTTCCTGTACAACTACGAGGGGAGTGCAAAGGTCGGTGCGGCCTCTGATGCCAAGGTGCTGCCGAATCGGGCCGCAGGAGTACTGGCCGACGGGGACGAGGTCCGTGTGCAGGCCGGAACCGAAGGCGTCCGCTTTCTGTTCCTGGCGGCGAGGCCTATAGGAGAGCCGGTGGTGCAATATGGCCCGTTTGTGATGAACACGCGCGAGGAAATTGAACAGGCGCTCGCCGATTATCGAAACGGCCGGCTGGCCTCCGCCGCATAGCCTGGTGCGCGGGCCTTGAAAAGCCCTAGCGAGCGGGCCGGCTGGCGGCCAGGGCTCTGATGCCTGCGACCAGGTCGGTCTCGGAGATATTTCCGTAGCCGAAGACGAGTCCGGGCACCGTTGGGGGTGCGCTGTAGTAGGCGCCCAGAGGCCGCACGGCCACCCCGGCCGCCAGCGCCTGCGCAATGACGGGCCCTTCGGCACGGCCGGTGGTCAATCTGGCCGCAACGTGCAGCCCCGCGACGGAGGGCAGGGGTTCGAGCCAGGAACCGCACGCCGATTGCAGCTCGTCGAGAAGCCGTGCACGGCGCCGGGCATAGAGGCGCTGCATCTTGCGGATGTGACGGGTGAGGTGACCTTCACGAATCAACAATGCCAGCGTGGCCTGGGTCAAAGGGCTGCTGTAGCCATCGGCAACCTGCTTCGCCGCGACCAAGGCCGGCAGCGCCCAATGCGGCGCGACGATATAGCCCAGCCGCAGTTCAGGCAGCAGGCTCTTGGAGAACGTGCCCACGTAGCACACGGACTGCGATCGGTCGAGAGTCTGCAGAGCGTCGAGCGGCCGGTCTGAAAATCGGAATTCGCTGTCGTAATCGTCTTCGATGATCACGGCGCTCTGCTTGGCGCAACGCTCAATCAGCTCGCTGCGGCGGCGCGCAGACATCGCCGCGCCGAGCGGGAACTGATGGGAGGGCGTTACGCACACTACGCTGGCGTGCGCCGGTATGCGTTCCACCTGCAGCCCTTCCGCATCCACCGGAACTCTCACGAGCCGCGCCCCGTGGGCCGCGAAGGCGGCCCCGACGGGCGGATAGCCGGGATTTTCGATGGCCACCGTACCGTGTCCGGGCGACGTGAGGATTCGGGCCAAAAGATCGAAAGCCTGCTGCGCGCCGGCGGTGACAATGACGTCCGCCGGATCGCATGCCACGGCACGGGAGTAGGACACGTGCCTGGCGATGGCGGTGCGCAGCTCAGGCAATCCCTGCGGGTCAGTGGATTTCAGGCGTCCGTCTCTCAGCCAGCGATCCACGCGCCCCGACAGGCGTCGCCAGATCGGAAAGGGGAACCCCGCCGCGTACGGGACGCCGATCTGAAAGTCATAGCGCGCGGGTGCCACGGGCACCCGCTCCGGCGCCAGGAGCCGGCCGCGCCACTGGCGGTGCAGCTGGCGCGCGTACCGGCGCCGGCCCTGATGCGGATGGGCGGCGTAGGGTTGCGAGGGGAGCGAAGCGACCACGGTACCGGAGCCGCGCCGCGCCGACACATAGCCTTCGCTGAGCAGCAACTCATAGGCCGCCACCGCGGTGTTGCGCGATACGCCGCACGCTCGCGCGAGCGAGCGTGTCGACGGCAGGCGCACTCCGGGTCGCAGGCGGCCCGCAAGGATCGCGGCGCGCAACTGGCCGTGAAGCGACCGGAGCACTGTGCGCGATCCACGCCGGGGAGCGGTGATGGGCAGTCCGAGAAGTGGTTCCATATATATGGAAGATAGTGGATCTTTTATAGAGCCAAAGAGGCGCGCAATCTTGACTGAGGCGGCGTGCAAACGGAAGCGATTCGTGACCGGGCGTCCGCGCGTGGAGGGTTCACTCGTATGGCAGCGCATCCAGCTCGAAGTGTCCTGAGCAGGACCGGCGGCCTGGCCGTCGGGGCCTTAATGTCCTTGCTGGTCTGCGCCGCGGACACAGGCTCCGGAAAGCCGGCCGTCGCCGTGCAGGAATTGATGACCCGTGATCTGGTCGCGGCCAGTGGCAAGGAGGTCCGGATGCTCACGGTGGAATATCCGGGCGGCGGCGCTTCGCGGCCGCACCGGCACGACGCGCAGGTATTTGTGTACGTATTGTCCGGCAGGGTCAAAATGCAGGTAGCGGGCTCTCCGCAGGTTACGCTCGGTCCCGGTGAGGCGTTCTACGAAGGCCCCGACGATGTACACACGGTGTCGGCGAACGCCAGCCAGTCGGAACCGGCCCGGATCCTCGTGGTCATGGTCCGTGATAAAGGCAAGCCCCTGTCCACGGACGTGGCGTCCCAGGCTTCGCCATGAAGCATGGATCCTTAGGTGGCGTGCGGGTAACTCTCGGCGTCGACCTATTGACCGCCAGCGCCGGGGCGGACCCTGCTGGTCGGGGTCCGGCGCCATGATCGACCTGTACTATTTCCCCACTCCCAACGGCCTCAAGGTCCGCCTGTTTCTGGAGGAAGCAGGACTTGCCTATCGCGTCGTGCCGGTCGACCTGGGCAAGGGTGAGCAGTTCCGGGCGGAGTTTCTTGCCATCTCACCCAACAACAAGATACCCGCCATCGTCGATCACCAGCCCTCTGACGGCGGCGCGCCCCTGAGTGTTTTCGAGTCCGGCGCGATATTGTGGTATCTGGCGGAAAAGTGCGGCCGCCTGCTCCCGCAAACACCGCGGGAGCGGCACAAGGTGCTGCAGTGGCTGGTGTGGCAGATGGCGGGACTTGGGCCGATGGCCGGACAGGCCGGGCATTTCCGGGTCCATGCGTCCGCTGCAGTGCCGTATGCCATCGACCGTTACACCAGGGAGACCGCGCGCCTGTATTCCGTCCTGGAGAGGCAATTGCAGGACGAGGGGTATATCGTCGGCGAATACTCGGTTGCCGATGTCGCCTGCTATCCCTGGATCGTTCCGCACCAGGGCCACGGCCAGCAGCTCGAGGCATACCCCAAGCTGTCGCGCTGGTTTCGCGCCGTCAGCGAACGTCCCGCCACGCGGCGGGTGTACGAAGGAGTGGCGGATGTTTACGCCGGCCCAGCCCACCCGCGGCAGCACGGTCGCACACTCTCGCTCGAAGTAAGACCGGCGTAGGTCAGACGCGCCCGTGTTCGAACCGCATCAGCAGCCATGTCGCAACGGTTGTCACGACTCCGACCACCACCAGCAGCAACAGCACTGAGTTCAGGCCGAAGCTTTCCTTCAACCAGCCGATCAGCGGTTCCTGCAGGATGGGACCAATCGAGCCAAAGCCGTTGATGACGCCGGCGGCCAGCGCCGCCTGGCGTCGGCTGCCCACGTCCATGGCGCAGGCGCCGGAGAGCAGTGCGTCCGGCCCCATCTCGAAGAAGCCAATCACCCCCAGCAGCACCACGAACAGGACCGCCGATGACAACCCGAACAGCCACATGAAGCAGGTGGACACAAGGCAACAGCAGCACATGTAGAAGATGACGGGCGTCCGTCGCGAGCCGGGGATGCGATCGGACCAGTAACCGCCGGCGATGACGCCTAACAGGCCGATCCAGTCGAATGCCGTCGACAGGTAAGCGGCGGTTGAAGATGGCAGCGCGAAATGCTCGCCGAGTATCAACGCTGACCAGCTGTCGAGCGCGTAACGCAGAAACTTGAAGCCGAAATAGATCAGGCCCATGGCAATGATCGAGCCGACAAAGCCCGGCGGCAGCGGCGCTTCGCGCACCGGGGCGGCCCCGCGTGCGCCGGGAGGCGGCACGTCGGGCTCGGCATCGTCCGCCAGCGTCAGGCCGACGGATTGCGGGCGCTCGCGCGCCAGGAACATGAAGGCCACGGTAATCACGAAAAATACGATGCTCGAGCCGAAAAACGACCAGGCGAGGCCCAGCCAGCCCAGCAGGAATCCGGCGAGCCCCTTGCCGGCGACGGCACCAAGCTGATAACAGGTACCCCAGACCCCGAACAGCGTTCCGCGCTCGGAGCGGCGGGTCCAGTTCGCGAACAACGCGACGTTATGCGGCCAGCCCGTCGCCTGGGCGAGACCGTGGAGGCCCATCGTTACGCAAATCCACAGCAATGCGCTGGCCTGGTGCGAGTCCACGAGGAAACCAAGAACCACGTTGCTGGCAGCGGCCACGGTCATGCCGTACACGAGCACGCGCCGACTCTCCATGCGCCGGCCCAGCCACGCGGCGAAAAACTGCCCGAGCATGTAGCAGATCAGGTAGATGGTCCACGGCAGGGCGATTTGCTCGTCATCGAAACCGAACTGGAGCTTGAGGGGGTGCTTTACGACCGCGTAGACCTTACGGCACAAATAGAAGCCCGCGTATGAGAGCCAGGTCGCCGTGAACAGCTGAGCCCGATAGCGGCGCAGCAGTGCGGGATTCGCGGCGCTCACGAAAACGACCTGTGCGCGTGCGGCATGGTGCCCGCAGCGAGGTCATCCCAGAATTGTGGCGGCAGGCCTTGGTAGTCGGTGATGGTGGCCGTGGCGCGCGCGCTGTTCTCAGGGATGTCCGCGGCGACACAGGTAATGAATATCGAGCGCATTCCTGCCGCGCGAGCCGCGAGCAGCCCGGCCTCGCTGTCCTCGAAAACGACGGACTCCGCAGGGTCCACCTCCAGTGCGCGTGCTGCAAGCAGGAACCCCTCGGGATCGGGCTTACCGACGCGCACGGATTCCGCGCCGATGCGGGCTTCCGCAGCGACACAATCGCCGACCCCCAGGCGGGCGAGGAAGTGATCAATCACGGACCGTGGACTGGAGGAGACCACCCCAATCTTCAGCCGGGCGGCGGCGGCCGCGCGTAGCGCCTGTGGCGCGCCCGGTATCGCCTGCACTTCACTTACCGCCCCATTCCAATAGGTGAGCATGGCCGCGGCGAGTTCTGCTGCGGGAACCGTGATTCCGGTGCGGAGGCGAATCGTCTCGGCAACGTGGGTCCAGGTACGACCATGGGTTTCGGTGTGCGGCAGGTTGAAATTCGCATAGCCGTATCGGGCCATGACGACGTTGACCGTGGCGTCGGTGTGCATCTCGGTGTTGATGAGCGTGCCGTCCAGGTCAAAAAGCAACGCGCGCACCGGTTTGTCCGCTGAGCGTGCCTGCCCCGGGGTTGCCGCGCGCGCGAGACGCTCGATCAGTGGGCGGTAATGTTCGAACCCGGGAGTCTTCAGGCCCCCGATCTTTCCCTGGTCATCCCACCTTCGAACCCGCACGGCGTCACGCCAGTATGGCTCGGACTCGAACGCTGCCACTTCACTGGCGGACATCGGGCCGCCTTGGAGTTTGAGAGTGGTGACGGAAGCCGCACTTAGCTGCTGATAATACGCGGGCTCTGTGGCGCACAAATAACGCTTGGCCGGCACGTGGAGCCGCACCGGCTCCGAGACCTCCGGGCCGAATCGCCCAGCCAGCCAGCGGCTGCCGCTGCGTTCGTGACCGGCGTCCTTGGTCCAATCCGCAATGTCGTCCGGAACCGACTCGGTCAAGTGCCCTATATCGTGCAGCAGGGCCGCCACCACGAGGGCTTCGGCTGCGCCGCTCTTTTGCGCGAAGTAGGCTGCCTGCAATCCGTGTTCACTCATGTTTACGTCTTCACCAAAGTACGCCTGGGCGCCGCGACGCGAATAGAGCGCCATGATCTCATCGGCCGTGCTCATGCCGCTTCACCATTCACCTGCCGTCGCAGCACGGCGGTCGTGCTGTAGACACTGTCCCGAGTCAAATAGCAGCCCTGCAGATGGCGGGGGTAGTGCGCCGATGCAAACCCGGTCCGGCCGTGAAGCACGCGGCGATTGTCGAAGAGGGCAAGATCACCATCCTTCAGGCGCGTTGCCATTTGCAGGCGGGGTTCGCGCAGCAGGGCTGCGAACTTTCGGTAGGACGCGTAGTACTCCGCGCACTGCGACGCAGGCAATCGTACGGGTCTGATCGCGCGATTGTTGTAGTTCACTGCGGTGACGGCTCCGGTGCAGCTGGTCTCGATGAGCGGCCGTTCAGCATAGAGATCCACGCCAGCTGCCCGGTACCAAAACGGCACTGGCGTGTGGCGGATGGTCTCGAAAGCATCGGGTTCCGTCTTGCGCAGGTGTTCCGCAACGGCAAAGCCGTCGGCGAACAGGCTGTCGCCCCCGTCGGGCGCTGCCAAGAGCGTGTGCAGGGCCTGGAAGCCGGGGACCGGCTCCCGGTAGGGGTTGTCGGTGTGCAGCCCGAGGCCAAGGTCGGAATAGGCGAGGTTCTCCGGTTGCGGTACGGCGCGAACGTCGAATACGCGCCCGTAATTGGTCTCGGGCACGTGACCGATGCAGGCGGTAGCCTCGAGGATGGCATGATTATGGCGGGGCACCTCACTGAGGAATGCGATGCCATCTTGCAGCAGACGAGTAAGCCAGCCGAGCCGCGCGCGCGGGTCGGATTGCAACTCGGAAAAGGTCAGCCAGCCGAAGTCCCGCTGCGGGTTGCGTGCTGCGCCTTCGAGCCACAGATGAATCTGCAGCTCGGGGCGTTGCAGGCCGCCCGTTGCGCATTCATATAGCCACTGCAGATCGAATGAGGAGCGTCGTTGCTCGCCGGCCCAGTCGATGTCAAGGGCATCACCCGCCAGCGAGACCGAGCGAATGCGCGGTGCTGGCGGTATGTCCATGACGTCAATGAGACGTTGGCCACTATGACGATCGCGGTCCTCGGGAAGGTTATCGCGCAGCCAGATGCTGGCGAACTCGCCCGCCGTGCCGTCACTCCACGCGATTGTGATCGAGGCAGGCTGCGCGCTGACGCCGGTGGCAACGACCGTCGAATTCATACTTCTGGTCCTCTTGAATTGTCCGTCTGGCCCAGTGCGGCTTGACCGGGCGCTCATATCGCCCCACGGCAAGTGACTGCAAGAAAATCGCAGACCCCAGGAGCCCCGTGCCAGCTATGCGCTCGCGCGGCGCACGCTTCCCGCGCCCCGGTAGGCTGCCCGCACCCGCGCAATGCTCATATATCGCGCGGAGTAATGCAAAGCAATCGCCACGAAATGCGCACATTGGCGTTAAGCTTTGCAACGCGGTTCCGTGCCTTGTGTTGACCGTGGCCCGTCGTGCCAGCGGCTGGGAGGATTGTGCGGATATTTCGCTGCTGCCTGAAATGTTGCGCGCTGCTGCTAGGCTCCACGGCCTGGGCACAGAATCCCCGGCTGCCCCCTGATCCAGGCGTCGCCCGATGCACGGTGGGAGAGAATTCCGCCACACTGGACAATGCCGCACTCCGGCTTGTGGTCGCGATCCCGGCCACGGGGCTGCGTCCGCAGAGTTTCGACAACCGGCAGACGGCTGCAGCGCACGTGCTGGCGGGCGAGCTGTATTCACTGCAATCGCGGGATGGGCACCGCCTCGATGCCAGCTCCATGCGCCTCGTGGGCGGCCCCGTCTGTAGCCAGGTAGCCGCCGTGCCTGCCGCAGTCCGCGCCTCCGCGCAACGCGCAGGCATGCAACTTGCCGCGACACTCAGGGATGAAGGCAGCGGATTGCTTGTTGACTGGCGCTTGATATTGCACGACGCGGGCACCTATGTCCGTGAGGAGATTCGGCTCAAGCCCACCCACGACATCGACCTGGCTTCGATCCGGATGATTGACCTCAGCCTCGAGGGCGCGTCCGTCGCTGGCACGGTCGATGGCTCGCCGATCGTTGCCGATGACAGGTTCTTCGGCTTCGAGCACCCGATGGCCGTATCGACGGTGCTGTTCGGCCACGCCACGGCGTCCCTGAAGCGCAGCATGCCGTTACGCACCGGCGTCGAAGTAGTGTATTCGGCCGTGTTCGGCGTCGCACCGCAACGGCAAATGCGTCGGGCCTTCCAGGCCTATCTCGAGGGCGAACGCGCGCATCCGTACCGTACGTTCCTGCATTACAATTCCTGGTACGACATAGGTTACTTCACCCCCTACACCCAGGCCGATGCACTGCGTGCCATCAACGCCGTCGGCTCGGAACTGGTGCGCAAGCGCGGCGTGCGCATGGACTCCTTCCTGTTCGACGACGGCTGGGACGACACCTCGAGGCTCTGGCAGTTCCACTCCGGATTTCCGCACGGGTTCGACCCTCTCAGGGAGGCGGCCGCGCAATATGGCGCGGCGCCGGGCATCTGGCTTTCTCCCTGGGGCGGTTACGGTGCGCCGCGCAAGGCCCGATTGCTGACGGCCAGCTCGCTCGGCTACGAGATCGACGAGCAGGGCCTGGCCCTGTCGGGACCGAAATACTACGGGCTTTTTCATCGCGTGGCGCTGGAGCTGCTGCGCGACTACGGCATTAACCAGTTCAAGCTCGATGGCACGGGCAGTCCCGACAAGGTCACGCCGGGCAGCGAATTCGACAGTGACTTCGGCGCAGCGATAGCGTTGATCGGGGAGTTACGCCAAGTGCGGCCCGAGCTGTTCATCAACCTCACGACCGGAACCTGGCCATCGCCATTTTGGTTGCGGACGGTGGATTCGATCTGGCGCGGCGGTGAGGATCACGCTTTTGCCGGAGAGGGCAGCAACCGGCAGCGCTGGATAACCTACCGGGACGCCGATACCTACGGTGGGATCGTGCGCCTGGGGCCCCTGTACCCACTCAATTCACTGATGCTTCATGGCATTATCTTTGCGCGCCACGCCCAGGGACTGGATCAAGATCCCGGCCACGACTTTGACGACGAAATCTGGTCCTATTTTGCGAGTGGCACGGGCTTGCAGGAATTGTATATATCCGCGGATCTGCTGAGCGACAAGGACTGGGACGAGCTGGCCGCGGCCGCGAATTGGTCGCGTGCGCGCGCCGATACTCTGCGTGATAGCCATTGGATCGGCGGCGACCCGGCCCGCGGGAATGTCTACGGCTGGGCGTCCTGGTCCCCCGCCAGGGCGGTAATCGCGCTGCGGAATCCCAGCGGCCACCCGCAGAGTTTCTCGCTTGATCTGGCCGCCGCGTTGGAGCTGCCCGAAGGTGCGGGGCGATCCTGGCGCGTCAGTAACCCGCGCCGCGCCGGAGCAACGGGGTCGTGGTCTGCCGAGCGGCCCGTGACACTAGAGCTCAAGCCGTTCGAGGTCGGGCTGTGGGACCTGCAGGCGCCCTGACGCGACAATGAACTCCCGGCGGCGAATCATAGTGATCGGCGGCGGCTTTGCAGGGCTGTGGGCCGTGCGTGGCTTGCAGCGGGCAGCGGCGGACGTCGTGCTGATCGACAAAAGCAATCACCACACCTTTCAACCATTGCTCTACCAGGTGGCGACGGCGGGACTGGCGGCTCCGTCCATCGCAGCGCCGCTCCGCCATATATTGCGCCGGCAGCGGAACGTCACGGTGCTAATGGGAACTGCCGCGGCCATCGACGTGGTGGCGCGCGAAGTCGTCGTCGATGGCATCGCCCACGCCTACGACTTCCTCGTGGTGGCGGCGGGCGCCACCCACGCATATTTTGGTCATGATGGCTGGGCCCCGAACGCTCCCGGCCTGAAGACGCTCGATGACGCGCTCGAAATCCGCAGCCGCGTGCTCAGCGCTTTCGAACACGCCGAGGCTGCCCAGGACCGCGCGGAGCGCGAGGCGTGGCTAAACTTCGTAATCGTGGGGGCCGGCCCGACGGGTGTAGAGCTCGCTGGCACGCTCGCTGAAATCGCGCGCCACACGTTGCGGCATGAGTTCCGGCGCATCGATCCAACGTCCGCCCGCGTAATGCTCGTGGAGGCGGGGCCGAGAGTGCTGCCGACGTTTCCGCCGGCGCTTTCTGCGGCCGCGCTGCAGCAATTGGCGCGATTAGGGGTCCACGTCACTCTGGGCCAGCCAATCACCGGGGTCGACGCGGGCGGTGTATCCATCGGCACGGAACACGTGCTGGCCCGCACGGTTCTCTGGGCGGCTGGCGTTGCCGCATCGCCCCTGGGCGCAGCTCTTGGTGCCCGGGTGGACCGCGCGGGGCGCGTGCTGGTGACGCCGGACCTGAGCATTCCCGATCATCCGGAGGTCTACGTCGCCGGAGACCTCGCGAGCGTGGCGTACGGCGCCGGTCCCGTCCCTGGCATTGCGCCAGCGGCCAAGCAAATGGGTGCTCACGTGGCACGAGCGATCGCGGCGCGACTGGCCGGAAGGCCAACTGAAGCATTCCAGTACCGGCACCGCGGTTCCCTGGCGACCATCGGTCGCAGGGCCGCCGTCGTCGATTTTGGTCGATTGCGGATCTCGGGGCTGCTGGCCTGGTGGTTCTGGCTGTCCGCGCATATCTTTTTCCTGATCGGCTTTCGAAATCGGCTGGTCGTGCTTATTGACTGGGCCGCGGCCTACTGGACATATCGGCGCAGTGCGCGAATCATCGTGGGCGGATCCGGAAGGTAGCGCGATCCGCGGTCGCAGATACCCGCTTAACATAATTCCAACTATCTAATAGTCGGACGGAGTGACACTTATGAAAGCACGCAGCAAATCCGCGGCGCGCGTGTGCGAGGGCGGAGCAGCTCCGGGGCGCGCCGCGGCGCTCGGAATGTGCCTCGGCCTGTTGGCTTGCGGCGGATCGTTCGCTGCGCCGACCCAGTGCGGCACGCACGTCAAGATCGAGGACCCGATCCCGGGGCTGATCCCACCGAGCACGACCCAGGTCAGGCTCACGAGTATCAAGACGGGTCTGATTTCGCCGGTCGGCGGCGCGGTTGCGCCCGGGATTTCGAATCGAATCTTTGTTCTGGACCAGATAGGCAAGATCTGGGCTATCTACGTGTCGGGTCCTCGCGCCGGTCAGTCGCAGGTGTTTCTAGACCTGAGGGCGCGCCTGGTGCCGCTCGGACTGTTCAGTCCGCTCAACTACGACGAGCGGGGCCTGCTCGGACTCGCCTTTCATCCCAATTACCAGAGCAACCGACTCTTCTACACCTTCACCTCAGAGCGGGCCGCCGGCCACACGCCGGATTTCAGTACCGTGAGCGGTCCGCGCTCGCCGCTGAAGGTCCATGAAGTCGAGGAACAGACCGTCATAACGGAGTGGCACGTGACCAGCAGCGGCGCCGTCGATCCGAACAGTGCGCGCGAGCTGATGCGCATCGCCAAGCCGCAGTTCAATCATAACGGCGGCGCACTGGCGTTCGGTGCGGACAAGCTCCTGTACATCTCTTTGGGCGATGGTGGCAAGGACAATGACGAGGGGCCCGGGCACGCACCCGGAGGCAACGGCCAGAGCCTCGCGGCCGGCAACGTGCTCGGCAAGATCCTGCGCATCGATCCGCTGGGAAGAAACTCGGCCAACCACGGCTACGGAATTCCGCCGAGTAACCCCTACATCGGCAAGACCGGCGCCGACGAGATCTATGCGCGAGGTTTCCGCAATCCCTACCGCATATCGTTTGACACGGTTACTGGCAAGTTGTGGGTTGGCGATGTGGGCCAGAACGACATCGAGGAAGCCGACGTGGTGGCTAAGGGCCGCAATTACGGCTGGCCTGTCAAGGAGGGCACGTTCCTGTTCGACGACGGCGCCTGCCTGAATCCGCCGCACGCCTTCGTTTACCGGGATTCCCCGGGATTGCCGGCGCGGTTCGCGGATCCGATCGCCGAGTACGATCACGTCGACGGGGTCGGCCTGCCGGAGACGCGGGTGGCTATCGTCGGTGGCTTCGTCTATCGCGGCACGAAGATTGCCGGGCTCCAGGGGCGCTATGTGTTCGGCGACTACTCCGCTGAGATCGGTGCCACCGTGGCGGGCCACATGTTCGTGCTCGATGCGAACAACCAGGTCAGGGAACTCGTCGCGGCGAACCGCAATCCGCTTGCCTTGGCCGTGCTCGGATGGATGCGGGACTCGCGCGGCGAGATCTACCTGCTCGCCAACGGCACCGGCACGCTCAACGGAACCACCGGCACCGTCTACAGGCTCGACCCGAAGTAAGCGCCGGAGCCGCGCGCCTTCAGTCAATCGGCAGCCGACTCGTTTCCTTCGCGGCCAGCAGTGCCAGGCCACTTAGCGCCAGCGCCGCGGCCAGGTACGCCGATATGGCGAGGGTCGAACCGGTGGCGCGGAGCAGCGCCGCGAATGCCATCGGTGCGAGGCCGCCGCCCACAAAGCCCACCAGCGTATAGGCCAGCGAAGAGCCGGCGTAACGCACCCGGGTGGGAAACTGTTCGGCAATGAACGCCGCCTGTGGACCGTACATCGCCGAATGGCTCAGGAAGCCGAGCATGACCGCGAGGCAGGTCAGGAACGGCGTCAGCAGGTCGAGTAGCCGGAAGTAGGCGAAACCCCAGAGGAGCGCGGCGCTCAGCCCGGCCGCGTAAACCGGGCGTCGCCCGCGGCGATCTGAGAGGGCAGCAAAGTACGGTATGGCCGGCACGCAGAGGGCACAGCCGAACGAGACGGCGATAAGCGCCAGGGCTCGCGGCCGGTGCAGGACAGTCGTCAGGTAGGTCAACGTGAAGGCGATCAGCAGCGAATACTGCACGTCCGCGCCAATGCGTACGCCACCGGCGATCAACAGGCGGCGCCAATGGCCGACGAATACTTCGCGTAGTGGTGCTGGGGCGACGGCCGCTCGGGCGCGCAGCAGTTCGAACAAGGGCGTTTCGCCGACGCCGGTGCGCAGCCACAGGCCGAAGGCGACTAGCGCGGTACTGGCCAGAAACGGAATCCGCCAGCCCCACGCTAGAAACGCCGCCGCCGGCATCGCCAGCGTGATGATGGCAATGCATCCGGTCGCCAGCAGCGTACCGAGCGCCGGGCCCAGCTGTGCCCAGGCGCCATTGCGGCCGCGCCGAGCGGGCTCGCCGTGCTCGAGCGACAGCAACACCGCGCCGGCCCATTCGCCGCCCAGTGCCATGCCCTGCACGAAGCGCAGCAGGACGAGCAGCAGCGGACTGGCAATTCCCGCCTCCTCGTAGGTGGGCAGGAGGCCGATGCATACGGTGGCAAGTCCCATCAGGATTAGTGTTGCCATGAGCACGAAGCGCCGCCCGCGCCGGTCGCCCAGCCGGCCGAAGATCGCCCCACCCAGTGGCCGGGCCAGATAGCCCACGGCAAAGGTGGCAAACGCCAGTATGGTTCCCGACAGGGGATCGAAGGTCGGAAAGAAGAGGCGATTGAATACCAGCGCGGCCAGGGAGTTATAGACCGCGAAGTCAAAATATTCGAGCGTTGTTCCGACCATGCTCGCGCTGGCAGTTCGGCTGATCCCTGCCATGAGCGCCTACCCGCTAGCCTCGCCGTAACCGCCCGCCCCGGGTGTTTCAATCACGAATACATCACCGGTCTGCACGGCCACTTCCGCGGTCCCGCCGAAGTCCTCGCGTATTCCGCTGGCGCGTTCGACCCAGTTCCGTCCGACGGCGCCCGGCTGGCCGCCCTGCAGTCCAAAGGGCGCCACGCGGCGATGATTCGCGAGCATGACCGCCGTCATGGGCGCCAGGAAACGAATCCGGCGCTCAACGCCATTGCCGCCACGATGCAGCCCGCCGCCGCCCGAGCCGGCGCGGATGCGAAAGGCCTCGAGCCGCACTGGATAGCGCCATTCGAGCACCTCGGGATCCGTAAGGCGCGAATTGGTCATGTGGGTCTGAATGGCGTCGCAGCCGTCAAAGTCCGCACCCGCGCCGGCGCCCCCGCAGATGGTCTCGTAATACTGGTGTTCATCGTCGCCGAAGGTAAAGTTGTTCATCGTGCCCTGGCTGGCGGCCAGGACGCCGAGGGCGCCATACAGCGCGTCAGTGATCACCTGCGAGGTTTCCACGTTCCCGGCAACCACGGCAGCCGGGTAACGCGGGTGGACCATGCAGCCCTCGGGCATCACGATCCGCAAGGGCCGCATACAACCGGCGTTGATCGGGATCTCGTCGGGCACCAGGGTGCGGAACACGTACAGCACGGCCGCCCTGGCAACCGCCTGCGGCGCATTGAAATTGTTCGGCTGCTGCTCACTGGTGCCAGTAAAGTCGATAGTGGCCTCGCGGCGCCAGTGGTCGATGCTTATTGCCACCCGGATCTTCGCACCGTCGTCGAAGGCGTACTCGAACTTCCCGTCCCGCAAGGCACCGAGCGCGCGCCGCACAAATTTCTCGCCCTGGTCGAGCACATGCCCCATGTAGGCTCGCACCACGTCCAGCCCGAAATGCGCCGCCGCCTGCGACAGCTCGTGCGCGCCTCTTTGGCAGGCTGCGACCTGCGCCCGCAGGTCGGCAATGTTCTGGTCGGGGTTTCGCGCCGGGTAGCGGCCGCTTCCCAGCAATGTACGCATCTCGGTTTCGAGGAATTTGCCGCCGCGAACCAGCAGCACGCCGTCGATCACGACACCTTCTTCTTCGATATGGACAGAGTGCGCCGGCATAGACCCCGGCGTCATGCCGCCGACGTCGGCATGATGGCCGCGCGCGGCGACGAAAAAATCGGGTCGCGTGCAGTCCGCACCACAGTAGACCGGCATCACGGCGGTGATGTCTGGCAGATGCGTGCCGCCGGCGTACGGTGCATTGAGGACGTACACGTCTCCGGGTTGCATACGGCCAGCGTAGCTGCGCAGTATCGCAAGCACGGATTCGCCCATGGATCCCAGGTGTACGGGCATGTGGGGCGCGTTGGCGATCAACTGCGCGTCACCGTCGAACAGGGCACAGGAGAAATCGAGGCGTTCCTTGATATTGACCGAGTATGCCGTCTTGGCGAGCGCCTCGCCCATCTGCTCGGCGATGGACATGAACAGGTTATTGAACAGCTCCAGCCGCAAGGGGTCGGCCGCGGTATTGCCCATGTGCGCTGGCCCCGGGGCCGCCCCGCGCCGCAGCAGCAGGTGGTTCAGGGACGTCAGCGCAGCCTGCCAGCCAGGCTCAATGACAGTCGTCGCGTTGGCTTCACGGATCACGGCCGGTCCGTCGATGAGATCGCCGGGACGCAACGCGTCGCGATCAAAGAACGGAGTCTGCTGCCAGCGGTTGCCGCAAAATACCGGGTGCACCGCCAGCGGTGCCAGGGTGCCCGGGCGTGCCGTAAACGCGGGTTCCTGCACGGCAGCGCGCTCGGTGGCACCGATGCACTCAACGCTTATGGATTCGATGACCAGGGCGCGCCCCGCCATCAGGAAGCCAAAGCGGGTGCGATAGCAACGCTCGAATTCCGTCCGCATGGTCTCCAGGTCGGCGCGCGCTACTTCCAGCGGGCTGTCGGTTCCGAGGTACTTGACCGACACTCGCTGCACCACGCGGATGCGCTCCTCGGGCACGCCCTGTTCCGCAACGTCGCGCCGCGCGCCTGCCTCGAGCCGGGCGAAGGCGGCCGCCAGATCCTCGAGCGCGGCTTGATTAAGGGCGGTTTCGACGGCCTGTGGTTTGAGGACGCGCACGTCGGCGAGTCCGATGCCATAGGCGGACATCACCCCTGCGAGAGGGTGCACAAAGACCGTCTTGATGCCCAAGGCGTCCGCCACCAGGCAGGCGTGCTGGCCGCCGGCCCCGCCGAAGCTGCTGAGCGTATATTCGGTGACGTCGTAACCGCGCTGCACCGAGATTTTCTTGATGGCGTTGGCCATGTTGTCCACGGCGATTCGCAGAAAATCGGTGGCGACTTCGGCTGCAGTTCGCTGACGGCCGGTGACCGAGCCGATCATCTGAGCAAGCGCTGCGAAGCGCTCAGCCACTGCGTCGGCGTCCAAGGGCAGATCGCCGTTCGGCCCGAATACCCGCGGGAAGAATTCGGCCCGCAGCTTGCCGACCATGACATTGCAGTCCGTCAGTGTGACCGGGCCGCCGCGACGGTACGCCGCCGGACCGGGCAGGGCGCCGGCCGACTCCGGCCCGACGCGTAGCCGCGCACCGTCAAAACTGCAAATTGACCCGCCGCCGGCGGCCACGGTGTGGATCTGTAGCACCGGCGAGCGCAGCCGCACGCCGGCGATCTCGGTCTCAAAGCTGCGCTCATACTCGCCTGCATAATGCGACACATCGGTCGAGGTGCCGCCCATATCAAAGGCGATGATCTTCCTCATGCCGGCCAGGAGCGAAGTCTGCACGGCGCCGACGATGCCGCCGGCGGGTCCGGACAGGATCGCGTCCTTGCCGTGCAGGCGCTTGGCCTCGACGAGCCCTCCCGAAGACTGCATGATCTGCAGCCTCACGGCCGGAAGCCGCTCGGCCAGCTGGTCCACATAGCGGCGCAATACCGGGGACAGGTAGGCATCGACGACCGTGGTATCGCCGCGTGAGACCAGCTTCATCAGCGGGCTGACCTCGTGCGATACGGAAACCTGGGTAAATCCCAGGCGTCGCGCCACCTCCGCGAGCGCCACCTCGTGCTGCGGATAACGATAGCCGTGCATCAATACCACCGCGCAGGCCAGGAATCCCTTGTTTAGCGCCGCCCGCAACTGCCGTTCGGCATCCGCCAGATCCAGCGGTTGAACGATCTCCCCATGGGCGCCAATGCGCCCGCGGACTTCAATCACGCCTGAGTACAACGCGGGGGGGCGCTCGATCTTCAGTGCGAACAGCCGGGGACGGTTCTGGTAGCCGATTTGCAGGGCGTCCGCGAAGCCCGCATTTGTGACTAGCAGTGTCCGCTCGCCCTTGCGCTCCAGCAGGGCGTTGGTTGCCACCGTCGTGCCCAGCTTGACGAGCTCTATTCGATCGGCGGGAAGCGGCGCCTGCTCCTGCAGCTCCAGCAGCTCGCGAATGCCCTGCAGCGCCGCGTCCGCGTAGCGCTCGGGATGTTCGGATAGCAGCTTGTGTGTGACCAGCCGTCCGTCCGGTCGGCGCGCGACAATGTCGGTGAAAGTGCCGCCGCGATCAATCCAGAACTGCCACCGCATTGACTGAGCAATTGCCAATGGGCGCGGTCCTGGGCGGCCTAGGGCTTGGCCGCCGTCTTGTGCTTCATGGCGGCGATCTTGCACGCCGCCTTGAGCCACGCTTCTCCAGTGGTGTCCGGGATGACGTCCTCGAATTTCGGCGGCGTGCTGGCGAACGACGTGGAATAAACGGTCGCTCCGGAAGCATCGTCGTACATGACCTGGATCAACGCGCGTTTGTGTTCCTCACACAGATGGTAATAGAGGAACTTGACCTTGCGGACCGGTTTGGAGGCATCGACGGGGTTGGCGACGTTCGCCTTGTACGTCAGCTTGAACCATGCCTTGATGGCCTTGTCGACCGGTACGACGCTGCTCACGTCGATCTCCGTCGTTCCCTTCACGCTCGCGCCGGCAGGCGATTTTCCCAGCACCGGGGCCACGTAGGCCCATTCGGCCGCAGCGCTGCGTTGTGTTGCGAGCGCGAGCAGCGCCAGACTGACCAACCCCCTAACCATGCGATGATTCTCCAACCAGGTTGCAGCCATTTCCGATAGAGCGCGGCGTTGCTGCCGTACTCGGCTCAGCTTACCTCAAATATTTATCGAACCAGCCCAGCGATCGCTGCACGGAATCCCGCGTATTTACAGGATCCCGCAGCGCGTGACCCTCGCCCGGGTAGATCATGATGGCGGTCGGTACGCCGACGGCCTTCAAGGCGTGCCAGAACTCCTGGGTCTGCGGCGCCGGGCACTCGATGTCCCGCTCGCCGACAAAACTGAACGTGGGCGTGCGCACGTTGTGGATGTAATTGATCGCCGAGGAGCGGGCGTACACTGCCGGGTCGTCATATACCGATGCGCCAAAGTAGGGCAGCATCCAGCCGTCGATACCGTTTTGACCGTAGTATGACTGCCAGTTGCTGATGCCGGCGTCGGCAACCGCGGCCCTGAAGCGGTTCGTTTGCGTGACCGCCCACATGGTCATGAACCCACCGTAGCTTCCGCCGGTCAGCCCCAGGCGCTTTTCGTCGATCGGTGCGGCGCGCTCGGCGGCATCGATGCCCGCCAGGATGTCGCGGAGGTCGCCGTGCCCAAAATCGCGGATGTTGGCGACGGTGTAGCGTTCGCCTTGGCCGAAGCTGCCCCGTGGATTGGGCCGAAACACGGCCCAGCCCCGCTCGAGCATGGCTTGCTGCAGTCCCGGCCCGTAGTAGTACGGTTGCGCTGCGGCGGCCGGGCCGCCGTGCACGATCGTCACCATCGGCAGTGTGCCATTGACGTGCAGCGGCAACAGCAGCCATCCCTGCTCATCAAATCCCTCATGCTTCCACTTGACGCTCACGGCCTGCAGCTGCGCGCCGAGTCCGGCATTGACACGGGTGAGCGCACGCAGATGGTCGGGCGCTCCCAGCACGATCTCCGGCGGTGTCGTATAGGATTCCCGCACCGTCGCCAGCACGCCGGCAGGGCAGGCCCACGATCCGCCGGCCTCGTCCCCGCTCAGTGATTCAGTGCCGCTCCACAGCACCTTTGGCGTCCTGACCGGCGCGGTGCCAGTCCCCAAGTCGACAATCTGGTCCTGGTCTCCCACCAGCAATTGCGCGTGCAGGGTGCCATCGCAACCCCACGTCAGGGAAGTTGCCGAGGCCTTGATGTTCGGCGTCACGTCGAGCGCCTTGCCGCCGTCGGGCGCCACCGTGTAGACGTCCCCGCCGGTCGATCCAAAGTCGCTCATCAGGCCGGCAATGAAGGCGACCGAGCGACCGTCTCGCGATACCCGGGGCGCGGTAATCTGCTGGCGGATGCTGGCGGGCGTGTAGATCACCCGCGCCGCGCCATCGCCTTGCGCAAATGCGTAGAGCTTGGCGATCCACCAATTATTGTCGCCGTCGCCGTGGGCGCCGGTTCCGACAAATCCATGGCCACCGGGTCGCCAGTCGTACTCGTAGACAAACAGATCCGGCGGGGATGCCCAGTGCAACTTTCCATTGCTGACCACGGCGATGCGTTGCTCGGCCGGCGGCGCGTCCAGATCGCCGGCGACGGCAGCGCCGGCTTCGGTCGCGCCCACCTCCTTGCGGGCGTTCTCCACGGCGAGCACCGCGAGCGCGCCGCCGGTCGCATACTTCAGGTCGCTCAGCGTGCCGTTGAAGTCCAGCTGCTTGCTCAGGCCGCTGCCGTCGGCCGCGACCCTGTACAGCCCGTAGGCGTGGCTGCCCGGGGTGCGCACGGTAAAGCTCAGCTCCTTGCCGTCCGGCGACCAGGCGATCGAGCCCGGCCAGCATTGCGGCACGCGGCCGCAAGGCAAAGCGATGCGGGCCTCCGCCTCGCCATTGGTCGATCGGATCACCAGATCGCGCACGTCCGGATAGAAACCGCCGGACGGCGCGTCGCCTTCGACGGCGGCGACATAAGCGGCGTCCGGCGAGATGCGCGCCTCCAGGTATTGGTGCACGAGGCGCTCGGGCGTCGGCTGCGCCTGTGACCATTGCGCCGGCGCGATCGCCAGCGCGAGTGCGGCACACCCGAGAAAGACCCCCAGACGCGGCGGCGCTGGTGATTGGACGGTCGTCATTCGCGAGGCTCCTGCTTCAGAATATCCCCATCTCCAGGCCTGAGGCCAAGGTGGCGCCGATCTCGCGGCAGCGCGCGAGCTCGGAGGCGCCAATGTTCTTTTCCCGCAAGATCTGCTCGGGAGTCTGCGCGTGAGTGCAGACGATCAGGGTCGGGGCAATCTGCTCCAGACGCCAACCTGTCGCGATCCGCTCGATCTGTCGCGCCGCATTGCTGCCGTCGCTTCCCGCGCAAATGAGCGCGGCGTACGGCCGGCCGTTCAGCCGCTCCAGCGCCGGATAGTAACAGCGGTCGAAGAAATCCTTCATCAGGCCCGCCATGGCGGCCAGATTTTCCGGGCAGGCGAACAGGTAACCGTCGGCCGCCAGTACCTGCTGGGGCCCGCTCTGCGCCGCGGGCGTGAGCTGGACCGTGACGCCGTCGGCCGTGGCGGCGCCTTCCGCGGCTGCGCGCACCATCTGCGCCGTGCCCCCGGTGCGGGACTGATAGACGATCAGCAGTGTCTTCATGAATGCCAAATTCTCGCGTCCACACGTGTCGCAGCGCCAACAGCGCGCTTTGGGTCAGCGGATCATGTAGACCTTGGTCACGGTCTGGTGAACAGTGCAGACTCCCTTCCAATCTTGCGGGAAGAACGCCACCGTGTCCGGCGCAATCTCAATGACCTCGCCGCTGGCGTGGACGTAAGTGCTGCGCCCGGCGAGAAAGTGGCAGAACTCATCGCGAGTCACGTGGCAGTTCCAGCGCCCGGGCGTACAACGCCAGATCCCGCACTCGGACCGGCCCTGCGGGCCCTTGTGCAGGAGCTTGCCGGAGGTGCGTGACTCGCCCGCCAACATGGTGGGTATGACGCCCCAGTCGACCAGCGCGGTCTGGGCCAGTGGATTGCGCAATTGGGGTACCGGCGGCGGCGGTGCAGAGGCGCCCTGCGAGTCGTCACCCGTCAACATGTAGGTGTTGCGCATTGACTCGTGCACCGTGCATTCGCCAGTCCAGCCGGCCGGAAACAGCACCAGCGTCTCGGGCAGGATTTCGATGCGCTCGCCGTTGTCGCGCAGATACTCGGCGCGGCCCGCCACGAAATAACACAGCTCGTCGCGCGGAATGCTCAGGCGCCAGCGCCCCGGGCTGCAGCTCCACAGGCCGGCCTCGGGCCGGCCGTTGGGGCCCTTGAAGAGCAGGCGGCCGCTCGATTGCGAGGCGCCCGCGATTGACTCGGGCTGTGCACCCCATGAGACGAGGTCAACGCGCCTGGTGGCGTCGGCGAGGTGCGGGGCGGACGATTCGGGTTCAGTCACGGCGCACCGCCGGATCCAGCAGCCTGGCAAGGAGCCGCGCTGCCTTCGCGGGACCATCCTCCGAGCGCATGCGGGCACTGGTGGCGGCGAGGCGAGCATGCAGTGCGGGATCGTGCAGGCACTCCCTTACCCGCGCGCCCAGTTCGGCCTCGGTCCAATCGGCACGCGTCACACGGAAGCCGTGGCCGGTCTCCTGCACACGCATGGCGTTGTCATGTCCGTCCCAGGCAAAGGGCATGATGATCGCCGGCTTTCCAAAGTACAGACATTCGGTGAACGAGTTGTTGCCGCCGTGGTGGATGACGACATCGACCTGCGGAATGACCGAAGGCTGCGGGAACCAGCTGTCGATGATTACGTTGGCCGGGAGGTCCGCGTACTGGTCCTTGTAACCGCCCACATTGACCAGGGCGCGGTACGGGAGACGTCCCAGCGCGCCGATCAAGCGCCGCAGCAATGGCACATCGCCGGCGCCAAGGCTCCCGAAGGACAGATAGATCAGCGGTGCCTGGGCGTGCGCCGCGAATTGCGGGACCACGTAAGGCTTGTCCTGGCGCACGCAGCCTTCCAGGTACTGAAACTGCTCCGGCGGCAGCGGTCGGGAGCGTTTGAATCTTACTGGCTCGGGGTACAGCAGCAGATTTAGAGAGGGCGAGGTCTCGAAGAACTGGCCAAGCGGATAGGGCCGCTCGCCCTGCGCGACCAGGAACGCATTGAAGTCTTCGTGCAGTGGCCGGATTACCGCATTGAAGCGTGCGCGAAAACGCGCATGGCCGGCGTGATCGTCGGCGGCGCAGCCCGATAGATGGGGCGGAATTGCCGGGTCGTCAATCTCGTTCTCGGAGCACGAGACGATGCGCACCCACGGCGCACCGTGCTGCTTTATCGCCGGGAACAGGATCACGTTGTCGACGCAAATGAGGTCGGGGCGAATCTTCGCAAGCACTCCGGGCAGGTCGCGCTGCGCATAGCGGGCACTTTCTACGATGGCTGCCCAGCATTCCTTGACGTAGTTGTCGATCTGCTCGTAAGCGGATTTGTAGAAATTTGGCAGGTGACCGTTGATGAAGTCCTCCCAGAAGCGCGCCATCTGCTCGGGCGGCATGGGTTCGGACAAATTGACCGGGTGGGAATCGAAGCCGTAACCCCGATACACATCCACGAATCCGGGATCGGAGAGGAACACAGCCTTGTGGCCGAGCCGAGTGACGGCCTGCGCGATGCCGACCGAATTGAGCGCCGGGCCATAGGCCGCCTCAGGAAAGAAGGCAATTGTTGGCGGTCGGCTGTCTGGCATCCGTGCTGAGCCCTGTGCTGCTGCGGGTCCACTCCCGGTGGAGCGGGTATGCCCGCCTGTTATTGAAGTGAATCCGCGGGACCATCGGTCGGGATCCAGTTATTTGAACATAGCGGCGCGCGGCGGATGCATGTTTTAGTATCAGCGTCAGGAGGCCAACTTGAAAATCATCGACTTCAGTTCGCTGGGGCCGGCCGAGCACAGTGCTCCGGCGCCGGAGAAGGTGCTCTCGGGCAGCCCGCAACAGCAGATATGGAATGCGTTCTCAGATCCCGACGCCCATTTCCACGTGGGGCGCTGGGCGTCGTCAGTGGGTAAATGGCGCATCAACTACACCGAACGGGAGCTGTGCCATCTGCTGACCGGGGTGGTCCGGTTGGCAGACGACTCCGGGCGTCAGTGGACCTATAAGGCCGGCGATACCTTCATGATTGACAAGGGTTTTTCGGGAAGCTGGGAAGTCATCGAGGCCTGCACCAAGATCTACGCCATCTACGAATAGCCGGGGCGCGGTGCGGGAGCTCGCGGTCACAGCCCCAGACCGCGAATAGATTTGCATCGCACTGACCCGGCGTGTCCCAGGCATCTCCTGTACCCGCCCGAGTGTGTGCACTGCGCAGGGGCGGGCGAGCCCGGCCGCTCGGGCCGCGCTCGCCGTGCGAGGATAGAATGATCCACGGTTCGGAATGCTCACCGCGGCGAGATCTCGCTATGCCCCCTACCCAAGCTAATGTCGACTCGCACGCCCGCGCTCAGGCGCTCAAGCCGCGCGGCGAGGCCACGGCCGCGCATCGTGCGGCGCGGGCACTGCGGGCGGGCACGGTGTACGTCACCTGCTACGACGCCGACGATCTCACCCTGCCCTTCGGCGGGTTCAAGCCGTCGGGCACCGGCCGCGACAAATCGCTGCACGCCCTTGAAAAATACACCGAATTGAAGACCACCTGGATCGATCTGGCTTGAACGCCACGGCGCTGCGCTTCATGGCCACCGCGCCGCGCGGCCTGGCCGACCTGGCCGCGGCCGAGCTGCGCTCACTCGGCGTCCGCGAGCTCAGCGAGCGCACGGCCGGGGTGCGCTATTCCGGCGCGCTGAGCGACGGTTACGCCGCCTGCCTGTGGTCGCGGGTAGCCAGCCGGGTGCTGCTGGAAGTGGCGGACTTCAACGCGCCCGACACCGATGCGTACTACGCGGGGGCGCGCGCCATCGACTGGCGCGCGCACATCGGACCGCACGCCACCCTGGCCTGCGAGTTCACCGGGGTGCATCCGACGATCACGCACAGTCAGTTTGGCGCGCTCAAGCTGAAGGATGCGATCTGCGACCAGTTGCGCGAGGCCTGCGGCGTGCGCCCCGACATCGATCTGGACCGGCCCGCGGTGCGCGTGGTCGCGCACGCCACCGGCCCGCGGGTGCTGCTGTACATCGACCTGGCGGGCGAGGGGCTGCACCGCCGTGGCTACCGGTTGCGCAGTGGCGAGGCACCGCTGCGCGAGAACCTGGCGGCGGGAATACTGCTGCGCGCCCGTTGGGCGGAGATTGCCGCGGCCGGGGGAGCGTTTCTGGATCCGATGTGCGGCTCGGGCACGCTGCCGATCGAGGCGGCGATGATCGCCGCCGACATGGCGCCGGGGTTACGTCGGGATTATTGGGGTTTCGCGGGCTGGCGCGGGCACGACGAGGCGCTGTGGCAGCAGGCCTTGGCGGCCGCGCGGCTGCGGGTTCGCGCTGCCGTGGCTGCGCCCATCCGGGGAAGCGATCGCGACGCGGCGGCATTGCGCAATGCCGCGGCCAACGCCGAGCGCGCCGGCGTGTCGGCCTGGGTGCAATTCACGGCCTGTGAGGTCTCTCAGGTGCGGCCGGAAGGCGCGGCTGTCGGGCTGGTGTGCACCAATCCGCCGTACGGCGCCCGGCTCGGTGACGAGGAGGCGGCGCGCAGCGCGCATCGGGAACTCGGCGCGGTGCTGCGCGAGCATTTCAGCGGCTGGCAGGCGGCCGTGCTGACCGGCGCCGGCGACGGCGCGCAGGCGCTGGGACTGCGCAGCTACCGCACGCACGAGCTGTGGAACGGCGCGCTGCAATGCCGGCTGCTGCGCTTTGACCTGGCCGACCCTGGCGCACCGGCGCGCGCCCCGGGCGCGCCGCGCGCGCCGGATGCGCAACTTGCGGCCAGCCCGGGCGCGCGGATGTTCGCCAATCGGATCACCAAGAATCTGCGCATGCTCGGCAAGACGGCGCGTCAGCAGGACGTGAGCAACTTCCGCCTCTATGACGCGGACATGCCCGAATACGCGCTAGCTGTCGATCGCTATGTTGAGGTGGGGAGCGGCACGGCGCACCTGTATGTGCAGGAGTACGCCGCCCCCGATTCCGTCGAGCCTGCCGCGGCCGTGCGCCGGCGCGCGGAAGCGATGAGCGTACTGGCCGACGCCACGCAGGTCGATCCGGCCAACGTGCACCTGCGCGTGCGTCGCAGACAGCGGGGCTCGAGTCAGTATTCACGCCTGGGGCGCGACGGTGCACATGTCAGCGTCGCCGAAGGCGGCCTGACCTTCCTCGTCAATTTCACCGACTACCTCGACACCGGGCTGTTTCTCGACCACCGCCTGACGCGCCAGCGTCTGCGGGCCGCGGCCGCGGGCCGGCGTTTCCTGAACCTCTATTGCTATACCGCGAGTGCCACCGTGTACGCGGCTGCCGGCGGTGCCCGCCACAGCCTTAGCATCGATCTGTCCACCACCTACCTGGATTGGGCCGCGCAGAATTTTCGCGCCAACGGGTTGCTGCGCGAGTCACATGAGCTGCTGCGCGCCGATTGCAGCGAGTGGCTTGCCGACGCCTCCGCCGCAAGCTGGGATCTGATCTTTCTTGATCCGCCCACGTTCTCGAATTCCAAGCGGATGCGCGGCGTCCTGGACACCCAGCGCGACCACATGCAGCTGCTGGAGCGGTGCATGCGATTGCTGGCGCCGGGAGGCTTGCTGCTGTTTTCGACCAACGCGCAGCGATTCAAGCTGGACGACGCTGCGCGCGAGCGCTGGGCCGTGCAGGACGTGTCGGCGGCGACCATACCCTTCGATTTCAGGCGCAATCCGCGCATACACCGCGCCTACGAATTGCGCGCGCGCGACTAGAGCGATCGTCCGGCGGGTTCAGTTGCCGGCGGCCGCGTCGGCGGCCCGCCGCTGCTCGGCGGCGGTCTGCTGCGCGGCGTCGAGCTTCTGCTGGATGTCTTGCTCGGTTGCTTGCGCCTGTTTGGCCGATTCGGCCTCGGAGGCGGCCACACTGGCGCCCGTGGCCGCCGTTTCGGCCAACCCGCAGGCGGACAGCGACAGCGTAGCTATCAGGGCCATGCCGTGACGAATCATAGGGCCTCCATAGAGTCTGGACGTAGATATAGTCGCCAGCGCCGCGGGAGGCAATGTGGGGCTGGGAAAAGTGTGCGCCGCGTCCCCCCAGGGGCCCGCTGCGAGGGCCAGTTCAGTTCGCGTTCAGGCCCTCCCACCCAGACTGGGTGCCAGATACGGCAACTGGAGTGGCACATGAACAGAATCTGGCTGGGATCGCTCTGCGTGCTGGCGGCCTCCGGGGCCTGGGCCCAGGGCTACGGCCCCTATGGGTCAGGGCGGCCACCTTACTACAATGCCTACGCGGGCCTTAGCTTTGGACAATTGCGCTACAGCGAGGAAGGACTCGCTGCCATCACCCCGGCCACGGCGATGGTGTTCGTCGGCGCACCGCTGACCCCGAACCTTGCGATCGAGGGGCGGCTCGGTGGAGGACTGGGCTCGGCCCAGGCCAACGGTTACGGCCTCGACGTGCGCTCCTTGTTTGCGGGCTACCTGAAGGGCTCCGTTCCACTGGCACCCGGCTTTTCACTCTACGGGCTCGGTGGGGTGGCCAACGTCGACCTGAGGCGTGACTTTGGTCTCGTCTACGCCAATGACACCAGCTTTTCATACGGGCTGGGGATGGATTTTGATTTGGCCAGCAACGCGCGGCTCAGCGTGGAGTGGACGCACCTTGCCACTGGCGACAATCTCGGCTATGCGTACGACGTCAATCAGGCGTCGCTTGCGATGGCCTGGCGATTCTAAGGCGTGCGCCACGGGCGCTGATGCCTCCGCCCTGTTGCAGAGGCGCAACCTGTCCTGCGGCCCTGATTGTGCAAATTGCGTTCGTTCCGCGACGGCGGTAAGGTGAGGTTACCGTGCCCCGTTAAGGCATGAAGCCTGCGGCGGGCACGCATAATCAGGACAAGGGGAACGATCATGCGAGACACAGGTATACCGCCACGGCTGCGCGCGGCCTGGACCGACAACATACTGCTGGCAACGGCCGCCGCCGGCCTCCTGTCACTGGCCGCGAGCGTCGCGGGGGCGCAAACCGCCGCCGCGCCCGGGGCCGCCGCCACCGGCCCACTTGAGGAAGTAGTCGTTACCGCGACACGTCGCGAGGAGTCCCTCAGCAAGATCGCGGTGAGCGTCACCGCCATCACCCAGGAAGGCCTGGACATCCGCGGGGTCAAGGATATCGAGAGCCTGGCGCGCTTCACCCCGGGCATCAATGTCGACAACTCCGGCACGAACAACATCGCAATACGCGGCATTGCCTCAAGCGGCGGTGCCGGCACGACGGGCATCTACATCGATGACACGCCGATCCAGATGCGGGCGCTCGCCTTCAACCCGGACGAGGCGCTTCCTAAGTCCTTTGATATCGACCGAATCGAGGTGCTCCGCGGGCCGCAAGGCACGCTGTTCGGCGCCGGTTCAATGGGTGGCACGGTGCGCTATATCACCACCAAGCCCAGCCTCACCAAGACCAGCGTCTACGCGCGCAGCGAGATTTCCTATACGGCTGATGGCGACCCGAGCTACGAGGCCGGCATCGCCGTCGGCGGCCCACTGATTGACAACAAGCTGGGAGTGCGCGCGTCGATCTGGTACCGCAAGGACGGCGGCTGGATTGACCGCATCAACCCCGACACCCTGGCATTGTCCGGAAAGCGCACGAACTACACGGATTCCACCGTGGCCCGACTGGCCGCGGTCTGGGCGGTAACCGACAACTGGACGGTTACGCCAGGCGTCTACTACGAATACCTGAAGAAGAACGACGTCTCCAACTACTGGACGCTGTACTCCAATCCGTCGAGCGGCCACTACGTGAGCGCCAACCCGACACAACTGTATTCACCCGACAAGCTCTACCTGCCCTCTCTCAAAATCGAGGGGAATTTCTCGGCATTCCAGCTGATCTCGAATACATCGTACTACCACCGCGAAAACACCACCGGTTACGACGGGACGCTCTACAACCTCGGCTTCTACCAGCAGTTCTTTGCGTTCAGTCCGTTGGACCCGCTGCTGATCGACGCCCAGGGGCTCCATTTGAACGATCCCTTGTACAACCCGCCCGGGGTGCCGGGCGCCGTGGGCTACCGGGCGAAGGGTGAGGTCGATAACACGCAACAGAACTTCACCCAGGAGATCCGCCTGCAGTCGAATGATCCGAACGCCAAGCTGCTGTGGACCACCGGCGTGTTCTACGCCAGTAACCGCCAGGATTACCTCGAGCAGATCATCGATCCGAATGTCGGTCAATTCCTGCAGGCCATTTATACCGGCACCGGCAACTCCCTGGGCCCCGGAGCCACACCGAACGATTACATCAACGACTTCTTCGGTATCGGCTACGACCCCGCCTACCCGATCGATTCGTACTTCCTGAGGACCCATGCGAAGGATGAACAGCTCGCGTGGTTTGGCGAGGCCAACTATCGGTTCACCGATCAGTGGAAGCTGACCGTCGGTGCACGCTACGCGCACATGAAGTTCTCCTTCAATTCCTTAACGGGCGGACCGCAGCTGTACGACGTGACCACGGCGCTCGAAAGCAGCAAGACCGAAAACGCATTCACGCCTAAGGTCAGTGTGTCGTTCCAGGCGGATCCGAGCGATCTGTTTTATCTGACCTATGCCAAGGGATTCCGGCCGGGCGGCGGCAACAACCCGGTGCCCTACGCTTCGTGCGCCGGCGACTTCCAGCTCTTCGGCATACCCGGCGCTCCGCCGACCTACAATTCGGACACCGTGGACAGCTACGAAGTGGGAGCCAAGAACAACTTTAACAACCGCGTCAAGCTGGCCAGCAGCGTGTACTACATCAAGTGGCACAACATCCAGCAGACCGTGGTCCCGCCGGTCTGCCAGATCTCGTTCATATCGAACCTGGGCGAGGCCACCGCCAAGGGTCTGGACGTGCAGGCCGATATTGCCCTCACCAACGATCTGACGATGGACCTGACGGCGGGCTATACCGACGCGCGCTACACCAAGGATTCGAGGCTGTCGCCCGACCCGACCCTGCTGCCGATCGTCTCGAGCGGGGACGCCATCGTCGGCCTGGGCGGTCAGCCGGGCGCGCCGTTTACCGGCTCGATCGGCCTTGAGTACCACTTCACGGCCTTCGACAGGAACTCGTTCGCCCGCGCCGATTACGAGTACGTCGGCTCGCCGAAATGGGTCGGACCCAACCAGGATCCGAACAGCGGCCAGTACGACCAGGCGAATTACGCCTTGCCGTCGACCAGTTTCCTGACCCTGCGCGGTGGCGTCGAAGTCGGCGAATGGTCCGCATCGATGTTCATAGACAACGTGACCGACACGCATCCGACCACGAACTATGACTGGACGATCGATCCGGGCCCGGACAGTGGGCCAAACTCATATCTCAACCGCATCCAGCGAAACTACACCTTCCGGCCACGGACCATTGGCCTGACCCTTACGTATCGAAAATAAGGTTCGACCCTCAAGGCCACGGCGCGCCGTGGCCTTGAGGGGCAGTCCGGCCGGCAGCCGGCAGCGAATGGAGTAGCACCACTATGGCGAGCAATCGTTCCGGCGACGCGTCCGACCGCGCACTGGGCATGGGGATGCCGATCACTCGGCGGGATTTTGTCCAGGGCGCTGCCGTAGGCAGCGCCGGGCTGCTGGCGGCCGCGTGGCTCCCGGGCTGCGGCCAGAGGGAAGCCGCGGTGCCGGCCGCGGCCCAGGACAGTCCCGGCTACTACCCGCCGCGCCTCACGGGGATGCGCGGCAGTCACCCAGGATCCTTCGAGAGCGCCCACGCGCTGCGCGATGGCAACGCGTTCCCCAAACCGGTGGACCTCGACGAGCAGTACGATCTGGTCGTGGTCGGCGCGGGTATCAGCGGACTTGCGGCCGCGCATTTCTACCGTGAGATGTCCCCGGCCGCCCGGATCCTGCTGCTCGACAACCATGACGACTTCGGCGGTCATGCCAAGCGCAATGAGTTCGAGCTCAACAACAAGTTGTACCTGATCAACGGCGGAACGTTGTTGATCGACAGTCCCCGGCCGTACAGCGCGGTCGCCGATGGCGTGCTCAGGGCGGTCGGCATCGACGCACCGGCGCTGGCGAAGGTCATACGGCCACAGGACCCGGACTTCTACGACTTCATCCATGCCAATCGGACTGGCGTGTTCTTCGACCGCGAGACCTTTGGCGCGGACCACCTCGCGGTCGGATACCGACACAAGCCGTGGCGGGAATTCCTGGCGAGTGCGCCACTGTCGGCAAACGCCAAGCGCGACATCGAGAGCCTCGAGACCAGCCGCAAGGATTACATGCCGGGCCTGACCTCGACGCAGAAGAAGCAGCGGCTGATGAAGGTCAGCTATCGCGATTACCTGCGCGATACAGTGCGGGTCGACCCGGCGGTGCTGGCCATGCATCAAGCCATGACGCAGGGTGAGTGGGGGGTGGGGATCGATGCGGTTTCGGCCCTTGACTGCTGGGGTCTCGGGTTTCCCGGGTTCGCTGGGCTCAAGCTCGAAGCCGGCTCAATACCGGGCATGGGCTTTACCCCCGCGGGCTACGCTGATACCGGCGGGTCGGTGCGTCTGCACTTCCCGGACGGTAACGCCACGATTGCGCGCGCACTTGTGCGGCGGCTGATCCCGGCGGCGGTGCCGGGCGCCACCGTGCAGGATCTGATCACGGCGCGCGTCGACTACGCGCGCCTCGATCGGCCCGGCGAGCCGGTGCGCCTGCGACTCAACAGCACCGTGCTGCATGTGCGCAACGAGGGTGCACCGGACTCCGCCAAGAGCGCCTTTGTGACCTACATCCGGGACCAGCGCGTATGCAGACTGCGCGCCCGCCACTGCGTGCTCGCCGGCTACAACATGATGATCCCCTACCTTGCGCCCGAGCTGCCGGAAACCCAGAAAAAGGCTCTGCACGCGCTCGTCAAGACCCCGCTCGTATATACCAGCGTGGCAGTCCGCAATACGCGGGCGTTTGCCCAGCTCGGCGTCAACCGCATCTATGCACCGGGCGGCTACCACACCCTGACCCGCCTCAATGCGATCGTCGACATCGGCGAGTACCGCAGCCCGCGTTCCCCGGACGAGCCGAACCTGCTGTGGATGATGCGCACTCCGTGCAAACCCGGATTGTCCGAGCACGATCAGAACCGTGCCGGCCGGTCGGAGCTGCTGGCGACGCCGTTCGAGGTGTTCGAGCGCAATATCCGCGCGCAGCTCGCGCGGATGCTGGGGAGCGCAGGCTTCGACCCGGCCGCGGATATCACGGCGATTACGGTCAATCGCTGGCCGCACGGCTATGCACCGGAGCACAACTCGCTGTGGGAGCCGGAGCTCCCTGAAGAGCAGCAACCACAGGTGATCGGTCGGGCGCGCTTTGGCCGCATCGCCATCGCCAATTCGGACTCTGGCGGCGGAGCCTATACCGACGTCGCCATCGACCAGGCTCATCGCGCCGTGAGCGAGCTCCTTGGAACGAAGCCGAGGGTGTGATGGCGCCGACCGCTCCCGCAGCTCTGAGGCCGAGCGCTGCCCATGCGCCTTCTTACTATGCCGCCACGCTCAGGGAACGGGTCGCCACCGAGCCATTCGCCGGCCCGGCACGCGCTGATGTGTGCGTGGTCGGCGGCGGCTATACCGGGCTGTCGACGGCCCTGCACCTGGCACGGCGTGGGGTCGATGTCGTGTTGCTGGAGCAATCGCTCCTGGGCTGGGGGGCTTCCGGGCGCAATGGCGGCCAGGCCCACGTCGGCATGCGGCGCGACCAGGGGTGGCTCGAGCAGCAAATGGGCCTCGCGGATGCGCGCCGCCTGTGGGATTTCTCGCTCGGCGCGCGCGCGCACCTCGACTGGCTGATTGAGACCTACCGGATCGATTGCGACCTGCGGCTGGGTTACCTGCACGCCAACCACCGCGAGCGCTACAGCGCGCCAACGCGCCAGTACGTCGAGCACCTGCGCTCGAATTACGGTTACGAACACATTCGATTCGTCGAGCGCGACGAGGTCGCAGCCATGGTGGCCACCCGCGACTATTTCAGCGGCAGTTTTGACGCACGCGCCGGTCACCTGCATGCGCTCAATCTGGCGCTCGGGCTGGCGCGCGCGGCCGCCAGCCACGGCGCCCGGCTGCACGAGGCTGTGGAAGTCACCGCCATCGACCCGCAGGGCGGCGGTGGCTGGCGCGTCGGGACGACACGGGGCGAGCTCATCGCCGATCGCGTGGTACTCGCCTGCAATGGCTACCTGCGGGGGCTGGCGCCGCGGGTGGAACGGCACGTCATGCCGATCAACAACTACATCGCAGTCACCGAGCCCCTCGGGGCCGACGGCGCCCGGCGCCTGATCAGCAATGGCGCGGCGGTATCGGACTCGCGCTTCGTCGTCAATTATTTCCGCATCACTGCGGACGACCGCTTGCTGTTCGGCGGCGGTGAAAACTATGGCTACCGGTTTCCGCGCGACATCGCGGCATTCGTACGACCCCACCTGCTGAAGGTGTTTCCGCAGCTCGCCCAGGTTCGTTACGACTATGCCTGGGGCGGAACGCTCGCGATCACACCGACGCGCATGCCGTGGGTGCACGAGTTCAAGCCGGGACTCATCAACGCCAGCGGCTTCTCCGGCCTGGGCGTGTTGTTGGCACCCTATACCGGCAAGGCGATCGCCGAGGCGCTCTGTGGCGAGCGTGATGCCCTCGAGTTGCTCGGCCGGGTGCCGGTGCCCAAGTTCCCGGGTGGCCCGTGGCTGCGTTCGCCGACGCTGGTGGCCGCCATGCTTTTCTATGCCCTTAGAGACCGACTCTGACCAATCATCACGAAGTGGGGAAATCATGCATGAACACAAATCCAGCAAGACAGCTCCGGTAAGCGAGTGGCAGCAATTCCGGGCCGCGAATCCCGACATCCAGGCCATCGATGCCTTCATCATCGACCTGAACGGCCATACCACGGGCAAGCGGCTCCCGGCAGTCGACGGGGAAAAGCTCTACAAGGAAGGCGTGATGTACTCGGCCTGTGCGCCGCTCGCGGACTGTCGCGGGCTTGGGCACAACGCCGGCGGCCTGGGCAAGTCCGACGGCGATCCCGATGGGGTAGCGCGGCCGCTGCACGGATACCTGCAACGAGTCCCGTGGGCCACGACGCCCACCGCGCAGGTCATCTGCCACATGGTGGATGCCACCGCAGGCGAAGATCTGTGGTTTGACCCGCGCGTAATCCTGGCCGATGTCGTGGCCGAATGCCGCGCTGCCGCGCTCCATCCGGTCATGGCCTGCGAGCTGGAGTTTTACCTCATCGACCCACGCCGCTCGCCCGATGGCGGCATCGCGCTGGGCGCACTGCCGGGGCGCACGCCGACCCGGCGGGCGGGCAACCTGTCGCTCGAGGCCGTCGAAGACATGGCGGGCTTCCTAAGCCGCGTCGATGCCGCGGCGGCAGAGCAGAAGTTGCCGGTTTGTGGCGCCGTGGCCGAATACGGCGTCGGCCAGTACGAGGTCAATCTGCGCCATGTCGCCGACCCGGTGCTGGCGGCGGACCAGGCGGTGCTGCTCAAGCGCCTTGTCAGGGGCGTGGCGCGCTCGCTCGGCATGGAGGCCACGTTCATGGCGAAGCCGTTCATGGCCGAGCCCGGCAGCGGCTTGCACGTGCACGTGAGCGTGGTCGATGAGGCGGGTCGCAATCGATTCGGGGCCGCGAACGGTGAGGCGCTGCTGCGCCATGGGATTGCCGGAATGCAGGCCCTGATGTACGACTCGATGGCGTTGTTCGCCCCCAACTTCAACTCGCAGCGACGGTTCCTCGGCCCGTTCGTGCCCTCCAGCCGGGACTGGGGCCACAACAACCGCAGCGTCGCCTTTCGCGTGCCGCTGGGCGAGGGGGAGGCGCGCCGGATCGAACATCGCGTCGCCGGCGCCGACGCGAGTCCGCACCTGGCCCTGGCGGGAGTGCTGGCGGCCCTGCTGCACGGCATCACAAACCGCCTGGAAGCGACCGCGCCAATCGAGGGGCGGGTCACACGCACGCACGATACGGATTTTCCCGGAGACCTGATCGTCGCGCTCGACCGGCTGGAGCGCTCCAGCGCGCTCGCCAAGTACATTCCGGCGCGGTACCTGAGGGTGTACTCCGAGGTCAAAAGGGGCGAGTACGGCGAGCTGATCGAAACCGTATTCAATCGCGAATACGACTTCTACGCCTGAGGAGCGTTAAGTCAAACCAGCCGTTGCCCGTGGCCAGACTCCAGGGCCGCGGGCGGCGTGGCACGTGGTAAATAGATCATTTGAAACAATGAGATAGAATTTAACAGAATATTCTGGCGCCGCCAAAATTGCCATTCTCCACGGGACTGGGTCAGGTCCCCTATGGTCTAATGGACTCATTAGAGAGCACGCCAATGGCGTACCGACCCCAGCGGCTTGGTGCGTCGGAGCCCCTTTTCATGTCTGGCAAACGCCCCTTGATTGGCATTCCCGCGGACCGCCGTCTGCTGGGGCCACAGGCCTACCATCTCGCCGGCGAAAAGTACGTCGCCGCCGCCCTGGACGCCGCCGGAGTCATTCCCGTGATCGTTCCGGCCCTAGGCCGTGAGCTGAACTACGACGGCTTGTTCGATTCAATCCACGGACTGCTGTTTACGGGCAGTCCCTCAAACGTCGAACCCCACCACTACCAGGGCGAGCCGAGCGCCGCCGGCACGCTCCACGATCCGCATCGGGACCAGACGACGCTGCCGCTGATTCCGCGCGCGGTCGCGGCCGGCGTGCCGGTGTTTGGCATCTGCCGTGGCTTCCAGGAAATGAACGTGGCTTTCGGGGGCACGCTCTGGCAGCAACTGCAGGAAGTGCCCGGGCACATTGATCATCGCGAGGACAAGGCAGATCCGTTCGAGCAGCAGTATGCCGAGGCGCACGACATTACCCTCGCGCCTGGCGGACTGCTGCAGCGCCTGGCCGGCGGCGCCGAGCGGCTGCGCGTCAATTCGCTGCACGCCCAGGGCGTGCGGGAGCTCGCCCCGGGCCTGACGGTGGAGGCGCGCGCCAGTGACGGCGTGATCGAAGCCTTTCGCGTTACCGAGGCGCGCAATTTTGCGCTCGCCGTGCAATGGCACCCCGAATGGCAGGTGCTGAAAAATAAGTTCTCGATGGCGCTGTTCGCCGAATTCGGCGCCGCCTGCCGAGCACAAATGTAAACCAAGGTGATTTATGTCCAATGAGATCCAGCAATTCTTCCGCGATCACGGCATCTCCGAAGTCGAGGCCATCATTCCCGACATGGCCGGTATTGCCCGCGGCAAGCTGATGCCCGCGGAGAAATTCGCCGAGGACGCGGGCATGCGCCTGCCCGAGAGCATCTTCCTGCAGACCGTGACCGGCGATTATCCGAGCGACACCTCATCGGCCATGAGCCCGGAGGAAATCGATATCGTGCTCAAGGCCGACCCGAAGACTGTGCGCGTTGTGCCGTGGGCGGCCGAGCCTACGGCCCAGGTCATTCACGATTGCTTCTACTCCGACGGCCGCCGCGTCACGATGGCGCCGCGCCAGCTGCTGCAGCACGTGCTGGAACTGTACGCCGAGCGTGGCTGGCAGCCGGTGGTGGCACCCGAGCTGGAGTTCTACCTGGTCGAGCCCAACATCGATGCCGACTATCAGCTCAAGCCGCCGATCGGGCGCTCCGGCCGCTCGGAGCCGGGCCGCCAGTCGTACAGTATCGCCGCGGTCAACGAGTTTGACCCGCTGTTTGACGACATGTATGCCTTCTGCGAGGCGCAGGACATCGAGATCGATACGCTGATCCACGAGGACGGCCCGGCGCAGATGGAAATCAACCTGCTGCACGGCGATCCTCAGAACCTTGCCGACCAGGCCTTCCTGTTCAAGCGCACGGCACGCGAAGCGGCGCTGCGTCACAAGATGTACGCCACCTTCATGGCCAAGCCGCACGCCAAGGAGCCGGGCAGTGCGATGCACATCCACCAGAGCGTGCTCGATACCAAGACCGGCGCCAACATATTCAGCAATGCGGACGGCACGCCTTCGGCGCTGTTCTTTTCGCATATTGCTGGTCTGCAACGCTACCTGCCACCGGCGATGAGCCTGTTCGCACCCAACGTGAACTCTTACCGCCGCATCGCCCGCTATCAGCTGGCACCGGTCAACGTCCAGTGGGGTTACGACAATCGGACGGCGGGATTGCGGGTGCCGGTTTCCGATCCGGACGCGCGCCGGGTGGAGAATCGGCTCGGCGGGGCGGATGCCAACCCCTACATCGCAATCGCCGCCTCGCTGGCCTGCGGGTACCTGGGCATGGTGCAGAGCCTCCAGCCCAGCGATCCGATCACGGGCAGCGCGCAGGATCTGCCCTGGGATCTGCCGCGTTCACTCGACGATGCCCTCAAGCGTCTCAAGGACTGCCAACCGCTGGTCAGCCTGCTCGGCCAGCCCTTCGTTGCCGCCTATACGATCGTCAAGCAGGCCGAGCACGAGGTGTTCCTGCAGGTGATCAGCTCCTGGGAGCGCGAACACCTGTTGCTGAATGTGTAGAGGGCCGCCGCGCCGGGCCGTCGAGGGCTGTTTCTGGGGACGCCGCGTTGGTATATTGGCCCTTGCCTATGAGGGGTCTGCCGCGGACGTGCCCCGACTGATGACGTGCGTTAAATAATTATTCACGACACCCGGAACCCCCAGATGCCCCATACAGCCTGTCGCTACGCAACGTGGGCCATGATGGCCGTCGCGCTGGCCGGGTGCGGCGCCAAGCATGCGGCGGCGCCGGGCACGGCCCCCTCCAGCGCGGGACCCGCCGGGTCGACAGCCGAAGAGAAAGTTCTCAACGTCTACAACTGGTCCGATTACATCGCGCCCGAGGTCGTGCCGAACTTCGAGAAGGAGTACGGGATCAAGGTCCACTACGACGTTTTCGATTCGAACGAGGTATTGCAGACCAAACTCCTGGCGGGCCAGACCGGCTATGACATCGTCGTTCCCACGGCCAATTTCCTGGCATTGCAAATTAAGGCAGGCGTGTTCCGCAAGCTCGACAAGTCGTTGCTGCCCAACCTCAAGAATGTCGATCCGGACATGGTCAAATATTTCGAAGCCCTGGACCCGGGCATGCAATATTCCGTGAATTACTTCTGGGGCACCTCGGGCGTGGGCTACAACGTCGACAAGATCAAGGCCGCCATGCCTGACGCCCCGGTCGATAGTTTCCGCATGTTCTATGACCCGACCGTCGTCAAGCATTTCAAGGACTGCGGCGTGACGCTGCTCGACGCGCCGGATGAAGTCATCAATACAGTATTCGTGTACCTCGGCATACAGCCCAACAGCGAGAAACCCGAGGACCTGGCTGCGGCGGAAAAGACACTGATGGCGATACGGCCCTATGTGCGTTACATAAATTCCTCCAAGTACATCGAAGATCTGGCGAACGGCGAGATCTGCCTGGCCCTGGGCTGGAGCGGCGACGTGGGACAGGCGGCCTTGCGCGCGCGCGAGGCCAAGAACGGCAACAATATCAAGTACCTGATACCTAAAGAGGGCGCGGTGTTGTTTTTCGACATGCTGGCGATTCCGGCGGATGCGCCGCATCCGAACAACGCGCACCTGTTCATCAACTACCTGCTGCGGCCTGAAATCTCGGCCAGGAACTCGAGCGCCGTACACTTCGCCTCGATCAACGCTGCGGCCTATCCCTTGATCGATCCTGCCATCTACAACGACCGCGGCATATTCCCGGCGCCTGAAACCACCGCGCATCTGGCCCCGAATCTGCCGCGCTCTCAGCCCTATATGCGTTTGCTGAATCGCATGTGGACTCGGGTCAAGTCCGGCCACTAGACAACCACGGAGCAGGGCGCGTCGTTCGGTAGCCGGCGGCGATCCTCAACAATAATGGCTGAAAACCGCAGCAAGACGCCCGAGCCTTGGCTTGATCCGCACGCCCAGGCCTACATCCGCATCGAAAACGTCACCAAGCGCTTTGGCACGTTTGTGGCCGTCAACAACGTCTCGCTCAAGGTCTTTAAGGGCGAGATTTTCTGCCTGCTGGGCGGCTCGGGGTGCGGCAAGACCACGTTGCTGCGGATGCTCGCCGGCTTTGAGCAACCCAGCTCGGGAACCGTGTATATCGACGGCCAGGACATGGCGGGCATTCCGCCTTATGAGCGCCCGGTCAACATGATGTTCCAGTCGTACGCGATCTTCCCGCACATGACCGTGGCCGGCAACGTGGCATTCGGCCTGGAGCAGGAAAAGCTGGCGCGCGCCGAGATCGAACGACGCGTCGCGGAGATACTCGACATCGTCAAGTTGACCGAATACGCCAAGCGCAAGCCGCACCAGCTCTCCGGTGGCCAGCGCCAGCGCGTGGCGCTGGCTCGCTCGCTGGTCAAACGGCCAAAGCTGCTGCTGCTCGATGAGCCCCTGGGCGCCCTTGACCGCAAACTTCGTGAGCACACGCAGTTTGAGCTGCTCAGCATTCAGGAGAAGCTGGGCGTGACGTTCGTGGTGGTGACGCACGACCAGGAAGAGGCGATGACGCTGTCGTCGCGCGTCGGCGTGATGAACCGCGGGGAGATTGTGCAGGTGGGCACGCCCCGCCAGATCTACGAATTTCCGGCCTCGCGCTTCGTGGCTGACTTTATTGGTTCGGTGAACCTGTTCGAGGGCCAGTTGACGGAAGACGAACAGGATCATGTGCGCGTCAAATGCGAGGAGCTCAGCGTTCCGGTGTACGTGGACCATGGCATGAGCGCGCCGCCGCTCGCGTTGTGCTGGGTCGCCGTCCGCCCCGAGAAGATCGTGCTGACGCGCGAGCAGCCGGCGGGCGCGGACAACTGGGCGCATGGAGTAATTCACGACATTGCCTACCTAGGCGATATGTCGGTGTTCCTCGTCAAGCTCGATTCGGGCCGGGAAGTGCGCGTTACCCAGGCCAATCGCACCCGCAAGTCTGACGAGCAGTTTGATTGGGACGAAGCGGTGTACCTGACCTGGGACGCATCCAGCCCGGTGGTGGGCCTGAACTGACATGGCCGCGTCCAGCAGCAGGGCGCCACGCACGCCCAACGGCGCGGGCAAAAGGGGCTCCCGCCTGACGACGCCCTGGGAGCCTCTTTGGCAGTGGTTTCACCGGCTGCACCCCGCGCGCTGGTCGGCGTACGTCCGCGATCACTGGATCGGCAAGCCGCTGGTAACTGCCGTGCCGATGGTCTGGCTGGTGCTGTTCTTCATGGTGCCGTTCATCATTGTTTTCGGCATCTCGTTTTCGCAGTCGGTGCTGGCGATCCCTCCCTACGAATCTCTGTGGAGTTGGGTCGATGACAAGGTACTGACGCTGCGGCTGCACCTGGGCAACTACAACTACCTGTTTACCGATTCGCTCTACATCAGCTCCTACCTGTACTCGTTGAAGGTGGCGGCGGTCTCGACGCTCTGCTGCCTGCTGGTCGGCTACCCGATGGCCTACGGGATCGCGCGCTCGCCGCCTACCACCCGCAACATCTACCTGATGCTGATCATCCTGCCGTTCTGGACGTCGTTCCTGCTGCGGGTCTACGCCTGGATCGGCTTGCTGAAGAACAATGGCGTTATCAATAACGTGCTGATGTCGCTCGGCGTCATCCACGAGCCGATCACCATGATGCAGACCGACTTCGCGGTATACATCGGTATCGTCTACTCGTACCTTCCCTTCATGATCCTGCCGCTGTACTCGAACCTCGAGAAGCACGACCGCACCTTGCTCGAAGCCGCCGCCGATCTTGGTTCGCGGCCGTGGAAGGCTTTCATGCGGATCACCTTGCCGCTGTCGATGCCGGGCATTGTCGCCGGGGCGCTGCTGGTGTTCATTCCGGCGGTCGGCGAGTACGTGATTCCCTCGCTCCTCGGCCGGACCGACCAACTGATGATCGGGCGAGTGCTGTCGGATGAGTTCTTCGCCAATCGCGACTGGCCGGTGGCAAGCGCGGTCGCCACCGCCATGCTTATCCTGCTGGTGGGCCCGATCATGATCTTCCAGCGCTATCAGAACCGGGAGCTGGCACACAAATGATTGGCGGGCGGAAATTCTTTGTGCCGACGATGCTGGCCTTCGGATTCGCCTTCCTGTACGTGCCGATCCTGTCGATGATGGTGTTTTCGTTCAACTACTCCAAACTGGTTACCGTTTGGGATGCGGCCAATTCACCGACGTTGAAATGGTACGGCCTGCTGTTCCAGAACGACCAGATCATGGGTGCGGCGTGGCTGTCGATCAAGATTGCCACGCTCAATGCCTGCATTTCAGTAGTGCTCGGCACGCTCGCCGGACTGGTACTGGCGCGCTTTGGCCGATTTCGCGGGCGCACGCTGCTGGCGGCGATGACCACGGCGCCGCTGGTCATGCCGGAGGTCATTACCGGACTGGCGATGCTGCTGCTGTTCGTGGCCATGGAGCAGCTGATTGGTTGGCCGGCTGGGCGCGGCGTCACCACGATCACGATTGCGCACGTCACGTTTTCCATGGCCTACGTAACGGTCATCGTCCAGTCGCGGCTCGCCAACTTCGACGACTCGCTGGAGGAGGCGGCCATGGACCTGGGTGCGCGCCCGGCCAAGGTCTTCTGGCGCATTACGTTGCCGCTGATCATGCCCGCCATCATTTCCGGCTGGCTGCTGGCCTTCACGCTCTCTTGGGACGACGTGGTGATCTCGCAATTCGTGGCCGGCCCGAGCTCAACCACCTTGCCGATGGTGATTTTTTCCAAGGTACGCCTCGGGGTGAGCCCGGACGTGAATGCGCTTGCCACCCTGATGGTGCTGATCGTGGCCACCGGCGTGGTCCTCTCGGCGCTCGCCATGCAGCGCCAGGAGAAGCGCCGTCAGCGTGAGATGCAGCTCGCGAACGAATAGTGGCCGGGGGCGCGATGCTGCTGCCGGATAAGCTCCCGGACGTCGGGACCACGGTCTTTACCGTGATGTCCCGCCGCGCGGCCGAGGCAGGCGCCGTCAATCTGGGCCAGGGGTTCCCCGACTACCCGATAGACGCGCGCCTGGCGGAACTCGTGCAGCAGGCCATGGCCGAGGGCTACAATCAGTACGCGCCGATGCCGGGCCTGCCGGCGTTGCTCGAGCAGATCGCGCTGAAGCTGAAACGGGTGTACGGGGTGGCCGCGGACGCGAGCCACGAAATCACCGTGACGCTTGGCGCCACCGAGGCGATCTACTCGGCGATTCAGGCACTGGTGGGGCCCGGCGACGAGGTGATCGTCTTCGATCCCGCCTACGATTCCTACGATCCGGCCGTGCGCCTGGCCGGCGCCCGCTGCGTGCACGTCCCGATGGCCCCACCGGCGTTCCGCCCGGACTGGGATCGGGTGGGCGAGCTGGTCACTGAGCGCACGCGCCTGGTGATCGTCAATTCACCGCACAATCCGGCGTGCAGCTGCCTGTTACCTGCCGACCTTGACGCCTTGGCCGCCCTCGTCCGCGACCGCAATTGCCGGATACTGGCCGATGAAGTTTACGAGCACATGGTGTTCGACGGCGCTCGACACGCGAGTGTGCTTGCGCATCCAGAGCTGCGCGCGCGCAGCGTGGCCGTCTATTCCTTTGGCAAGACCCTGCACGCCACCGGACTGCGCATCGGCTACGCGGTCGCACCCGCTGCGCTGACCACAGAGCTGCGCAAGGTTCATCAGTTCAATACATTCACGATCGCGACCTGCCTGCAGCAGGCCGTGGCCGGATATCTGCGCGAGCGACCGCGGTGCGGCGCCGATTTGTCCGATTACTTTCAAGCCAAGCGTGACCGCCTGAGTGCACTGTTGGAGGGCAGTGGACTGCGGGTGCTGCGCTCTGCCGGTTCGTTCTTCCAGCTGGTGGATTACAGTGCGGTGTCCACGCGCGGGGACGTCGAACTGGCAGGTGCCTTGATCGAAGAGGCTGGCGTGGCCACGATACCGCTCTCGGTCTTCTATCGCGAGCCGCCGCCGCTGCGGCTGCTGCGCCTGTGCTTTGCCAAACGCGATGCGACGCTGGTGGAAGGTGCACAACGGCTGGCGGACTGGGCGCAACGCCAGCACAGCTAGGACTTAAGGGTACAATGCCCGCATGGACAGATTTACCCGCCTCAACCATCCGCCGGATGTGCCGATGCCGGCCGACAACCGCCCGGTGGTCGCGCCAATTCACCGCAGCGTCAAGTTCAAGTTCGAGACCGTGGAAGAGACGGTGCGCAACTGGCGCGGGGCGCGCCCGGGATTCAATTACCTGCGCTCCGCAAACCCGACCACCCGCCAGCTCGAATTGACGCTGGCCCAGCTGCAAGGTCGCGAAGATGCTCTGGCTTGTGCCTCGGGCGTGGGGGTCGTCGCCAACACCCTGTTGTCACTCACCAAGCAGGGTGACCACATCGTGTTGTTTGTGGAGCTTTACGGTCCCACACGCCACCTGGTGCGCCGTATGCTCGGCAAGTTCGGTGTGACCCACACGTTGCTGTCGGTCAGCGACCTGACGGGCCTGGAGCGTGCATTGGCGACTACGCCGACGCGCCTGGTGCTGTTTGAAAGCCCCACCAATCCCATCAATCGCATCGCCGACATCCGGGCGATCACGCAGCTGGCACGCCAGCACGGCGCGCTCACGGTCCTCGACAATACTCTGGCCGGACCCCACCAGCACGGCGAATTCAGCATTGACATCTTTCTGCACAGTCTCACCAAGTTTGCCTCCGGCCACGGCGACGTGATGGGCGGTGCGGTGATCGCCAATGCACAGTTGATCGGCCAGATGCGGCCCGACTTCAATGTCCTGGGTGCCGCCCTCGATCCGCAAGCGGCATTCCTGATCCAGCGCGGCCTCAAGACCTACCAGGTGCGTTATCGCGAGCACAGCCGCAGTGCCCAGCTGGTGGCGGAATTCCTTGCCAAGCACCCCGCCGTCAGCGCCGTCTATTACCCCGGCCTCAGCACCCATCCGGGCCATGCGCTGGCCCGCGCGCAAATGAGCGAGTTCGGCTCGGTGGTGACCTTCGACCTGCGCGGCGGGGCGGAGGCGGGGCGCCGGTTCGCCGAGGCCCTGGAGTTATTCGCGATGGCGGCGAGTTTCGGTGCGACCGACTCGCTGGTGCTGCCGCCACAATTGCTGGTGGCCCGCGACCTGGACGCGGATCAGCAGCGCCTGGCGGGAGTTGGCGCGGGCACGGTGCGGCTGTCGATCGGGCTGGAAAGCATCAACGACCTGCTCGCCGATCTCGAGCAGGCGCTTGCCAAGGCCTGAGCGCCACCGGACCTCCGCCGCATCGTCGCGCTTGCCGGGGCCGGACCTGGGATGGGGCGCAACCCTGATCGCGGCGCCGCTAGAAATTCCTGATCAGCGCGTCACCGAACTCGCTGCACTTCACCTTGGTAGCGCCCGGCATCATGCGCGCGAAGTCGTACGTAACGATCTTCTGGTCGATGGTCCTGTCCATGGCGTTGATTATTGCATCGGCCGCTTCCGTCCAGCCCATGTAGCGCAGCATCATCTCGCCAGAGAGCACCACTGAGCCCGGATTGACCTGATCAAGATCGGCGTACTTGGGCGCCGTGCCGTGCGTCGCTTCGAATATGGCGTGCCCGGTCAGGTAGTTGATGTTGGCCCCGGGCGCGATGCCGATGCCGCCAACCTGCGCGGCTAATGCATCGGAAAGGTAATCGCCGTTGAGATTGAGCGTGGCCACCACGTCGAATTCGTCGGCACGCGTCAGCACCTGCTGCAGCGTAATGTCGGCTATTGCATCCTTGATGAGCAGCTTGCCGCCCTTTAGGGCCGCGGCCTGCTCGGCATTCGCGGCCGCCTCGCCCTGCGCTGCCTTGGTGCGTTCCCACTGCGTCCACGTGTACACCCGGTCGGCGTACTCGCGCTCGGCCAGCGCGTAGGCCCAGCCGCGAAATGCGCCTTCGGTGAACTTGAGTATGTTGCCCTTGTGGACGATCGTCACGCTCCTGCGCTTGTTGACCAGCGCATATTCCACGGCGGCGCGGAACAAGCGCTCGGTCCCTTCCTGCGACACGTTCTTGATGCCGATGCCGGAGGTCTCCGGGAACCGGATCTTGGCGTAATGCTTTGGAAAATTGTCCTTGAGATAGGCGATGAATTTCCGGTTATCCTCGGTGCCCACCTCAAATTCGATGCCCGAATACAGATCCTCGGTGTTCTCGCGGAACACCACCATGTCGACTTTCTCCGGTGACTTGACCGGGGAGGGCACGCCCTTAAACCAGCGCACCGGCCTCAGGCACACATACAGATCGAGCAGCTGGCGGAGCGCGACATTGAGCGAGCGGATCCCGCCTCCGATCGGCGTGGTCAGCGGCCCCTTGATCGACACCAGGTACTCGCGGCAGGCGGCAACGGTCTCATCGGGTAGCCAGCTGTTGAAGGCCTGGTAGCTCTTCTCGCCCGCGTACACCTCCATCCACTCGATCTTGCGCTTGCTCCCGTAGGCTTTGGCGACGGCCGCGTCCAGCACCCGCACGCTCGCGCGCCAGATATCTCGGCCGGTCCCATCACCCTCGATGAACGGAACAATCGGCCGGTCAGGCACCTGCAGCTTGCTGCCGGTGATGGTTATCTTCCGGCCGTTCGCCGGCGCTGTGGGCTTCGCACTCGTGGGCATGGTCATGGGACTGCGTGATTTCCGTGGTGAGCCAAAAAAATGAGGCGCAGATGCTATCACATGCACCGGGCCCGACGGGGACACGGCGCCACCGCAACGGCACTGGCGCATGGCGGGCGGAGTGCGGCACACTTCGCCGGCCATGAACAGACTGCGACTCGACCTTCCGGAGAAATTGCGGGTGCGCGGTGCCGGGCGCTTTCACCTGAAGGAAGGTTCGGCGGCACACACCTACGGCTGGGACGAACCGCGGGCGCGCGCCGAGTCGGCGCGTCTGGCGGGCAAGCTCGGGGAACTGCAGTATCGGCTGCACGCCGACGGCCGCTACGGGGTATTGGTGGTGCTGCAGGCGATCGACGGCGGCGGCAAGGACAGCACCATACGGCACGTATTCTCGGCCTTTAACCCGCAGGGCTGCACGGTGCGCGCCTTCAAGGCACCCAGCGCCGAGGAACTGAGCCACGATTACCTGTGGCGCATCCACGCGCACACACCGCCACACGGCGAGATTGCGGTCTTTAACCGCTCGCATTACGAGGACGTGCTGATTGCGCGGGTCGACAATCTGGTGCCGCGGACCATCTGGCAGGCGCGTTACCGCCAGATAAACGACTTTGAGCGCATGCTGACCGAGAGCAACACCCGCGTCGTGAAGATCTTCTTGCACATCAGCAAGGCCGAACAGCGGCGCCGGTTTGAGGAACGTATCCGCGAGCGACGCAAGCAGTGGAAGTTCGATCCTCATGACCTGGACAAGCGCCGCCAGTGGCGGCTCTACCATGCGGCCTTTGCGGACATGCTGGGACGGTGCAGCACCCGTCACGCGCCCTGGTACGTGGTGCCTGCCAATCACAAGTGGTTCCGTGACCTGGCGGTGGCGCAGATCATGTACGGCGCGATGCGATCGCTGGCGCTGCGTTTCCCGCCGCCGCGCTTCAACCCCCGGATTCGTGTCACCTAAAGCGCGGCGAGTTCGCGGCGCGCTGCCGTCAACCACTGTTCCTGGGCCTGGCGGTAGTGGCGCGGTGCAAGTTGCGCATGCTCCAGCAGCGCGCTGAGGGTCTGCCGCGCGGCGGCGTGCTGGCCAAGTTTGACCTGCAGCAGCGCGTGGCGCAGCGGCGCCTCGGCACCGGCGAAGTAACCGGCGACGGCGGCATACTCCTCGAGTGCTTTGGGCAGGTTTCCCTCGCCCTCGAGCGCACGGGCGTAGAGCAGGTGGCCCTCCGGTGACTTGAAGCCAGGATTCTTCGCTATCAGCCGGTCCAGGGTCTCGCGGGCGGCGCCGGCCTCCCCCGCGGCATACTGCGCCTGCGCCAGGCCCAGCAGCAGGTTCGGGTCATGTTCATACAGTCCGCTCAGGGTCTGGCCGTACACCGCGACGGCCCGGGCCGCCTGACCCTGGCGCACCAGTTCTTCGGCATAGCGCTGCCGGCTGGCGACGTCGCCGGTGCGCTGCGCCGCGAGTTCGTAGCGGCGCAATTCCTGCCCCGGATCGAGCGCTCGGCGCACCCCGCGCAGCGCTCTGCCCGTGCCGGGCGAGCGCCATAGGCCGGGGACGATTTCGACCGCAATGTAGGCGATGGCGCCGGGGAGCGATAGCAGCGCCAGCACCCAGATCCAGACCGTGTTCCTGCCGGTGCGGATGCAGTGGATGATGAGCACTACCTGCAGAACGAGGGCAACTAGGAAGATCGGGCTCATAGGGCGCGCTAAAGCATAAGCGCTCGCGGGCGCCGAGCGGAAGCGGCGCGCGCACATGGTAGTATTTTGATCCATGCGCTTGACAGCACTCTTCCTTGGTGGACTGTTGCTGGCGGGCGAGGCCCGGGCCGACTCAGCGGTGGCCGCTACCCCGTCTCCCGAACCCGCCGCGCGGGTGCGTATCGGACTGGTGCTGTCGGGCGGTGGTGCCCGGGGCATGGCGCACGTGGGCGTCCTCAAGGTGCTCGACGACTTGCATGTGCATGTCGATGCGATTGCGGGCACCAGCATGGGAGCGGTCGTCGGCGGGCTGTACGCCAGCGGCATGTCGGCCCGGAAGATCGAAGAACTGCTCAGCTCGCCGGAGTGGCAGGACGCGTTCCGTGAGCGCGTGCCCCGGGACGACCTCAGTTTCCGGCGCAAGGAAGAGGACCGCGACTTCCTGGTGAACTTCCCGCTGGGCATTCGGGGCCGGGAGCTGCTGATCCCGACGGGCCTGGTTCAGGAACAAAAATTGACGCAGCTGTTGCGCCGCGCCACCCTGCCGGCGGCAAGCATCACGCGCTTTGATCAATTGTCGACGCCCTTCAGGGCCGTGGCCACCGATCTGGAAACCGGCGATCCCGTGGTCATGGACTCCGGTGATCTGGCCACCGCGCTGCGGGCCAGCATGTCCGCACCGGGGGTGTTCGCACCTGTGGAGCGTGACGGGCGCCTGCTGGTCGACGGGGGGCTCGTCGAGAACCTCCCGATCGACGTGGCGCGGAGCATGCACGTGGACGTGCTGATCGTAGTGGATGCCGGCTTTCCTCTGCAGACCCGCGACCGGCTCAACTCGCTCACCAGCATCTCCAATCAGGCCCTGGCCATACTGGTGCGTCGCGACGTCGAGCGACAGCGGACCACCCTGACATCCAAGGACCTGGTGCTGCGCCCGGAGTTGGGGACGCGCTCGTCCTATGACTTCAGCACGGTCGAGAGTGCGGTGCTCGCCGGTGAACTTGCGGCTCGCGCCGCGCAGCCGCAACTTGCCAGCCTGGCCGCCGCAGCCAGGCCCGCCACCCCGGCGAACGAGGTACCGCGGCCGGCGCTCGCCAGCGCGGAGCCGGTAACGGTGCAGTTCATTGCCACCGAGGCAGGATCGGAGCGTTATGAGCGACTGCTGCAGACCACGTTCGCCGACCAGCTGGGCAAACCCATGGATCCCGGACTGATTGCCCAGCGCCTGGCGGTGCTCTACGGCAGTGGCAATTTCGAAGTGCTGGATTACCACCTGCAGCGCTCAGCGCAGGGCACCGACGGCCTGGTGTTCAGCGCGCGGCGCAATTCCTGGGGTCCGAATTATCTGCGGCTGGGCTTGTCGCTGCAGGACGACTTCGAAGGCAACAGCACTTTCAACGCGGCCGCGCGGGTGTCATTTACCGAACTGAATGCGCTGGGCGCGGAAGCCCTGCTCGATGTACAGGTCGGCGCCTCACCGCGCGTTGCGGCTGAATTCTACCAGCCGCTGTCCGTGCGCCGCAGCTACTTTGTCGCCCCACGACTGGAGGCCGAGGCGCATGACGTGCCGCAGCTTCAGAACGGCAACATCATCGGCGAGTACCGAGTCCGCACCTTCGAGTACGGGCTCGATGCCGGGCGCGAATTTGGCAATTGGGGTCAGCTGCGCGGCGGGGTGCTCGACAGCCGCGGCAGCACCTACGTGCGGCTCGGCGATTTCAGCGTGCCGGAAGAGAGCTTTCACACTCCAGCCGCCTTCCTGCGCTTTAGCTACGATCGCCTCGACAGCGCCGATTTCCCGCACCGGGGTCAGGCGCTTACCCTGTTAGTGCGCGATGAATTCTCCGGGAGCGGGGCGGAGGGATCCGACCTGGCGACCATCGACTGGCGCGCGGCCTGGTCGCGCGGCAAGGATACGTTCCTCGCCTGGCTGTCGGGCGGCAGCACCATCGGCGGGAGCGAGACCAACGTACGCGAGTACTTTCCACTGGGCGGCTTCCTGAGCCTGTCCGGACTGGCCGCGCAATCGCTGGCGGGGCCGCATTATGCGATCGCGCGCGGGATATTCCTGCACAGCGTGGGCAACGGCGGTGAGGGGATACTCGACGTACCGGCCTACGTCGGCGCTTCCTTTGAACTTGGCAACGTATGGACGCAGCGAAGCGACATCAGCCTGGACTCCGCCCGGCGCGACGCTTCATTGTTCTTTGGCGCCGACACCTACATCGGCCCGGTGTACCTAGCGGTAGGTTACGACGAGGCCGGCACCACGGGCTTCTACCTGTTTCTGGGCCACAATTTCTAGCTCATGCCATTACAGCCCGCGGCTGGCGGCGAGATTCTCGATTTTGGTATATACGAGGGCAGGGCGGTCCCCGGGCCTTGAATATTCGTGTTTCCGACTCATTTCGATGAGTGCCGCATCGCGCTCCGCTGCAGTACGATACCAGTGGCTGCGCTGCCAGTCGGCACCGCACAACTTGGCGAATGGATCGAGGGCGCGCAGGCTGACCCGCAGTCCAAATGGGCGCGGTTCGATGGTGGGTGGCTGGAGCAGATTATGCGCGTTCGAGATGCCCATGATTCGACCGGTGCAATTGAATCGGAGCGGTCATTGTAGCGGCATTCGATTTTGGAGGAGGAGCAATGAAGCAATCAGCGACCGCGACTAATCACTTTGTGAATGGCCGCAGCATTCGGCCGCCGTTTGCCCCCGGACTCGAGCAGGCGCTGTTTGGCATGGGCTGCTTCTGGGGCGCCGAGCGCCTCTTCTGGCAGTTGCCTGGCGTATATTCAACGGCGGTGGGCTATGCCGGCGGCACGGCGGTTGACCCGGACTATCGCCTGGTTTGCGCCGGGCGCACCGGCCACGCCGAGGTCGTGCTCGTGATCTACGATCCCAGGGAGATTTCCTACGCGCAGTTGCTGCGTGTGTTCTGGGAGTCGCACGATCCCACCCAGGGCATGCGACAGGGTAACGACGTTGGCCCGCAATATCGTTCGGCCATATTCTATTTCACCGAGTCACAGCGCGCGCTGGCCGAAGAAAGTCTGCGCCGCTACGGTGAGGCGCTGCATCGCTCAGGACTGGGCAAGATCACGACCGAAATCCGTGCCGCGCCGGCGTTCTACTATGCCGAAGACTATCACCAGCAGTACCTGGCGAAGAATCCTAACGGGTACTGCGGCATAGGGGGATGCGGAATTCCCTTCAAAATTGCGGAGTTGCAGGTGGGGGAGAAGGCGTAGGGGCTGGATCGATTTGGTTTCCACCAGGAAGCCAAGGGGTTAGCAAAGAAAGATGTTTTCTTGTGCGGGAAGACGCGATGTTTTTCCGGCGTTGATGTCTACCGGAAGTCTACCGGTGCTCTGGTCATAGAATAGTCCGAGGGGAAGGAATTGGAGCCAGCGGACTCAAGCTTTCCTTGGAGCCAATGACTAGGGTGCCGTTTCCAAGGGCAGCGGCCTTGCAATCTTCGCCGCAAGCTTCGAGTGTAAAAATCTGCAATCTGGAGAACACAGATGCCGCTGAAAGTCATCGGCGCGGGATTGCCGCGCACTGGAACGAACTCCCTTCAGATTGCGCTCGATCAGCTTGGCTTCGGGCCGTGCCATCACATGTACAAGCTACTGGAGGATCGCTCACAGTGGCCGCTCTGGCTTCGCGTGTACAGGAGCGAGAGCGTAGATTGGGAGGAAGTCTACAGGGGTTACAACTCAGCAGTTGATGCACCAGCGTCGTTCCTTTGGCGCGAGCTTGCGGCCGCCTACCCAGACGCCAAAGTGATCCTGACGACGCGTCCGCCCGACTCGTGGCGGCGATCCATGCTGGCGGCCGGAGCCGCAATCCGTGCGAACCCTCCCAGTCCCCAGCTCGCCCCGTTCATGCAAAAGTCAGTTGAATTCTTTGCCAAACTTTCGCCTGCCATGTTGCCGCCCGACGACGCGAGCGCTTTCGCGGCATTTTCCGCGCACAACGAAGCCGTAAAGAACGCGCTGCCAAAGGAGCGATTGCTTGTCTTCGACGTGACCGAGGGGTGGCAGCCGCTGTGCCGTTTCCTCGGCGCGGTGGTGCCGAACGCGCCTTTCCCACGCTCGAATTCGGGTGAGGAATTTGCCGCCCGCGCGCATTCGAGCCGCGAGGCCGGTTCGGCATGATGGGAACATGCTAGGCCGCTATGTGTTAGTAACGCTTGACGATACTAACGAGTACCGTTACTATGCGCTGTGATCAAGTCCATCCGGGGCAAGGAGACGGAAAGGGTCTGGAGGCGCGAATACTCCAAGCTTCTTCCACGGGATATTCAAGAGCGAGCGCTGATGAAGCTGCAGCAGCTGAACGCGGCTGGAGACCTGAAGGATCTTTCGATTCCAAGCTCGAACCAGCTCGAGGCCTTGAAGGGCGATCGAAAGGGCGAGTACAGCATCCGGATCAACAGGCAGTGGCGGATCTGTTTCAGGTGGCGTGATGGTCACGCCTTTGACGTCGAGATCGTCGATTATCACTAGGCGGGAATAGAGTTATGGCAACGCGAAAGATCAAGCTTACGCACCCGGGCAAGATTCTCCGGGAGGAGTTCATGGAGCCAGTGGGTCTGAGTGCGTATGCGCTGGCCAAGGCGCTCGGCGTGCCGCTGCCCCGGGTAAACGACATCGTGCGCGAAAAGCGCTCAATCTCGCCGGAAATGGCCGTGCTGCTCTCGGCGTATTTTGGCACCTCCGATGGTTATTGGATCAATCTGCAAGGGCATTTCGACCTGGAATTGGCCAAAGACAAGGTTGGAAAGCAGGCCGCGCGGATCAGCCCTCATCCGCACGGCGCCGACGGCAGCTTGCAGCCCGTCTGAGGTCCGTGCTGGTCTACCGGTGGAACGACGCCGAGGTCTACCGGAAGTCGACCGAGCGGTGGTGCGAGCAGATGTAACTCCGGGGCGTCCGCGGGATTTCCAGCTTCCCCGCTGACTATCACCAGCAGTACCTCGCGAAGAATCCGAACGGGTACTGCGGGATTGGAGGCTGCGGAGTTCCCTTCAAACTCGCGGAGTTACAGGTGGGGGAGAAGGCATAGTCTTCGCTACGCCGAGAGTTCCAAAAGGAAGTCGTGTGGTTAGCGTCGGCGTGCGCGAAAATTCTAGGTGCTTCTGCAGAAGAAAGCAGGCTAGCTTCAGCGCCGACGTCTACCGGAACTCTACCGTCAACCGGGCTGCACGATAGTTCGTGGCGAAGGGTGGACGCCGGGGCGCGTCGTCGCTAGCCCTTTCGGATCGAGCGGACTAACCCCAGTGCCACACCCACCAGCGCTGCGAGGCAAAGGGTGTAAGCGCCAAGCTGAGCAATGGCCTCCATGCGGCCCTGACGATAGGCCTCGAGAACACCAGCGGAATCAGGGTAGACGCCGAGTTTGAGCGTCAATACGACCTCATTCGCGTGCCGATATTCATGGACGACCATGCCGGTAAACCGCCACGTCCCGGCGGCCGCCGCGGCTAGGGCGACAACGAGCACGGCCTGGAGGAATTGCTTCTTCATTCCGGCATCAGCTCGACCCGCCGATCGGTAGAACGGCGAGGCGAGGCCCCATTGCCTTCAGCTCCCAACAGAACACTGCCCACCGCACGCGCAGGGTCATCTCTTCGCGGCGACGACCGGCTGACCAAGCTTGTCGGCAAGCCAAAGCTTGATCAACGACTGCCGCGTCACGCCGAGTCGGCGCGCTTCACGGTCGAGGGAATCCACCATCCAAGCGGGGAAGTCCACGTTGACCCGCCTCGCGTCTGTGCCGACGCGCCGTGCGTTGCTTAGATCGAGCTGGTCCACGATCTTCCCACCAGCGTCGAATTTACGATCAAAGATCTTCGCTTTCATAAATCTCCACCTCTTCATCTCGAGATCGTCTGACGGAAATCAGCCGAATGTTGTCGCCGCGCCGGGCGATGATCACCGACCAATGCTTCTCGTCGATCTTCCCGATCAGCAACCAACGGGCCTCATCTATGGTGCGAGCTGGAACCTCCACCAACCGGGCGTCGGCCCAGAGTTGCTGCGCTTCCTCAAAATCAATGCCGTGTTTGCGCTTGTTTTCGGCGCTCTTGTCCGGGTCGTATTCGAAACCCATGACGTCCGACCACCAAGTGTGAGGTATAATAAAGGTATAGTAATTATACCATTGGTTCACGAGTCTGCAAGCTCTTGGGTGCTCGGCCTTGCGCCTTGGTCTACCGGTGGATCGGCTGCAATGTCTACCGAAAGTCGACCCGCCGACCACGGCCAGCAACCTAATGCGTTGGTTTCCGCCGCAATTGCAGTTTCAGCGCCGACTATCACCAGCAGTACCTGGCGAAGAACCCGGATGGCTACTGCGGGATTGGGGGCTGCGGAGTTCCCTTCAAACTCGCCGAGTCGCGGACGGGTGAGAAGGCCGAGCAGGTCGTGTAGCCAGCTTCCCTGGGCGGGAGAACGCACATGGGGGGGTCGACGTGACTCAGGAATCGCAGAGTCAATCCGGATCCCGGCGCGACGCACGGCAAATTTGACGGCGGAGGAGCCTGCTTGCGCTCTTCCAGCTGACGCGGGTCTACTGGCCGGACGCCTTGTTCAGGGCCTTTGCCTGCCTTACCCGATCTGCGGCGGCCAACAGCGACGCTATGGCACACGAGGCCATGCGGGTCAGCAGGCTGTCGGCGCGACTGGTCAGTATTACCGGTACCTTTGCGCCCAGCACGATTCCGGCAGCGTCGGCGCCGGCCAGGAAAGTCAGGCTCTTGGCCAGCATGTTTCCGGCCTCAAGGTCTGGCACGACAAGCACATTGGCGCGGCCGGCAACCGGCGAGATGATGCTCTTGATTGCAGCAGCTTCTGGGTTGATCGCGTTGTCGAGCGCCAACGGCCCGTCAAGCAACGCACCGGTTATCTGGCCCCGTTCTGCCATCTTGCACAGGGCCGCAGCTTCAATCGTGGAGTTCACCTTCGAGGTTACCGTCTCCATCGCGCTGAGGATCGCAACCCGCACTTCCTCGATGCGGATCGCGTGAGCCAGGTCGATCGCATTCTGGATGATGTCCGCCTTTTCTTCGAGCGTCGGCGCGATGTTCACGGCGGCATCCGTGATGATCAGCGGCGTCTGATAGCCAGGCACGTCCATGACGAAGCAGTGGCTGACGCGGCGCGCTGTCCGAATGCCGCTCTCGCGCGCCACCACCGCGGCCATGATTTCCTCCGTATGTAGGCTGCCTTTCATCAGCGCCTGGGCGCGGCCCTCGCGCACGAGCTCCACGGCACGCGCGGCGGACCCGTGGCTGTGCTGGGTGGATACGATCGGGATTGCGCTGATGTCGAGCTGCAGCGTGGCGGCGAGCGCCTGGATCCTAGCTTCAGGACCCACCAGGATCGGCTCAATTAGGCCCAATTTGGCGGCCTCGACGGCCGAACGCAGCGACATCTCGTCGCACGGGTGGACCACTGCGGTGGTCAGCGCCGGAAGCTCCCGCGCGGCGGTCAGCAGCTGCGCATATCGCAGGTGTGGGTTCCTGGAATTGTCGGTCATCCTAAATAGCACTCCACAAGAATGAGCGGCAGTCGCAAACCTATCATCTCTGAGAGTCGCACGATCCCACGCAGGGCACGCGACAGGGCAACGATATCGGCCGTCAATGCCATTCGCCCATATTCTATTTCAACGACCGACAGCGCGCGCGGGCGGAACACAGTTTGCGCCGCTGCAGCGCTCAGGCGGGAGCCAGGCAACCACCGAAATCCACGCCGCACCAGCATTCTATTGCGCCGAAGAGCATGAGCAGCAGTATCTCGCGAGGCATCCGGGCGGGTACTGCGGGCTTGGACGTTGCAGAGTATTCTTCAATTTTGCGGAATGACCGGCGACTGGGCAGGCGTAATCCCGGCTCTGCTCGGTTGTTACCGTCAACCTGAGGGGATGAGGTCTGTTACTTCGCCACAGCTTGCCGCGGCCGGGTCGCCGCTAGAGTCACCGCATACGCATAAGTACGTGTAGCAAGGCAGCAGGCGGGGACCAACAATCTCCTGTTGCCGGTCGCTTGTAGGCCTGAAGGTTACGCCGTGGCGCCCAGCGTCGTAGAAATCGCGCTTTGAGGAGTATCAACAGATGAACGCAGTTGCAAATAGGTGTCCGTTCGGGCCCATGGCCGGTGGTGGTACCTCGAATCGGGACTGGTGGCCGAGCGAGCTACGGATCGACCTGCTGCATCAACATTCCTCGAAGTCCGATCCGATGGACAGGGATTTCAACTATGCCAAGGAATTCAGGAGCCTTGATTTCAAGGCGCTCAAGGAAGATCTGCTGAAGGTGATGACCGACTCCAAGCCCTGGTGGCCGGCCGATTTCGGCCACTACGGACCCCTGTTCGTTCGCATGGCGTGGCACAGCGCCGGCACCTACCGAATCGCCGACGGCCGCGGCGGCGGCGGGCGAGGGCAGCAGCGCTATGCCCCGCTCAACAGCTGGCCCGATAACGTTAGCCTCGACAAGGCCCGCCGTCTGCTCTGGCCGCTCAAACAGAAGTATGGCCGGAAGATTTCCTGGGCCGACCTGATGATTCTGACCGGCAACGTCGCTCTGGAATCGATGGGCTTCAAGACCTTCGGCTTCGGTGGAGGCCGCGAGGATGTATGGGAACCGGACCAGGATGTCTACTGGGGCCAGGAGAAGGTGTGGCTCGGCGGGGACCTGCGCTATTCCGGGGACCGCGTATTGGAGAAACCGCTGGGAGCGGTGCAAATGGGCCTCATTTACGTCAACCCGGAAGGGCCGAATGGCAAGCCCGATCCATTGGCCGCCGCTCGGGACATTCGCGAAACGTTCGCTCGCATGGCAATGAACGATGAGGAGACTGTGGCGTTGATTGCGGGCGGGCACACCTTTGGTAAGACCCATGGCGCCGGCGATGCGTCGCATGTGGGTGCGAGTCCGGCAGCGGCTGAACTGGAGGCGCAGGGATTGGGCTGGAGCAGCACCTACGGTACCGGCATTGCCGGGGACGCCATCACCAGCGGATTGGAGGTTACCTGGACCACCACGCCGACAAGGTGGAGCAACGACTTTTTCAAGCATCTGTTCGGCTACGAGTGGGAGCTCACGCAGAGCCCGGCCGGCGCGAAGCAGTGGCGGCCGAAAGACAATGCCGGAGCGGGCACGGTGCCCGACGCGCATAACCCTTCGAAGCGTATCGCGCCTAACATGCTGACCACGGATCTTGCGCTGCGTTTCGATCCCGCCTACGAGAAGATCTCCCGCCGTTACCTGGCGCACCCCGAGCAGTTCGCAGACGCCTTCGCGCGTGCCTGGTTCAAGCTCACCCATCGCGACATGGGTCCGCGAGCACGTTACCTAGGTCCCGAAGTCCCGGCCGAAGAACTGCTCTGGCAGGACCCGGTCCCGGCCGTCAATTACAAACTGGTCGACGCGCAGGATGTGAGCGCGCTCAAGGCGAAGATACTGGCATCGGGACTCAACGTGGCGGATCTGGTGTCGACCGCGTGGGCTTCCGCGTCCACGTTTCGCGGCTCCGACAAGCGCGGCGGGGCCAACGGCGCGCGCATCCGCTTGGCGCCGCAGAAGGACTGGGCGGTAAATGAACCCGCCAGGCTGGCAGGGGTCCTGACGAGTCTCGAAACGATCCAGGACGGGTTCAACAAGGGCCAGTCGGGCGGCAAGAGGATTTCCCTCGCTGACCTGATCGTGCTTGGCGGTTGCGCCGGCGTCGAGGAAGCCGCAAAGAGGGCCGGTCACGCTGTCGCCGTGTCCTTCACGCCCGGTCGCACAGATGCCTCGCAGCAGCAGACCGACGTCCAGTCCTTTGCGGTGCTCGAGCCGGTCGCGGACGGCTTTCGCAACTACACCAGCGCCAGGATGCGCGCACCGGCCGAGGAAATGCTGCTCGACAAGGCGCAGCTGCTGATGTTGACCGCACCTGAGTTGACGGTGCTGCTGGGTGGCATGCGGGTGTTGAACACCAACGTGGCCAGGACCAAGCACGGTGTTCTTACCAAGAAACCGGAGTCGCTGACCAACGATTTCTTTGTCAACCTGCTGGACATGCGCACCTCATGGCGGGCGACTTCGAGCGCCAAGGACCTGTTCGAAGCACACGACGCCCGGACAGGGCAGGTAGAGTGGACCGGGTCGCGCGTTGATCTGGTGATCGGCTCGAATGCCCAGCTTCGTGCCCTCGCCGAGGTTTATGCCAGCGCGGACGCGCAGGAAAAGTTCGTTCGTGACTTCGTCGCTGCATGGTGCAAAGTCATGGACCTAGACCGTTACGATGTGGCCCGACTAGGGTAATTGGCGTTACAGAAGCGTGTCGGGATTCCTCAGCGAGCGGTGCGCGGTGCCTGAAGGAGGGCGATCACGGCGATCGGCCAGCCGCCGCGTGCGTCTGATCCTATCGACGCGCCCACTTTTCAAGGCTGATCATGACCCACGGCACGGCCAAATGACCCCGGCGGCGATGCCCGAGAGCACACGAGTGGTGTCCCAGATGTAGCAAGCGCCCCGGCATTTGCGCAACCCGCTGTCAGAAAAATGGTAGTGTCCGCGTGCAGGGTGGGGTCCAAAATGCGGGGCAGCCGGGAAGTTGTCATGAATCGCCGGGATTTCGTCGTCCACAGTGCATCGGCCGCGGCGGCCATCGGCCTCGCCGCCTTCGCCACCAGCGGCGCGGCCGAGGGCGTCCGCGGTCCTCGGCCCTACAAGGTCATCTATGACGCACGCCACCAAGCTTGCTGTTCGTTTGGCAGTCGCGCCGCTGCGCTGAGATGCCCGATCCAGCCCATTACCGGCGATGTCACGGCGCTCTGGTTTAAAGAATTGCAGCCGCTGTGGGCGGAACGCAAGTTGCCCATTGTCGGCATGACGACGCCGGCCTCGTTGCTGTGCCTGGAACAGCTGGCCTGGGAACAGTGGATGCGCGTCGTGGCCCGGGTCGAGCACCGCCAGGATACCGACGGGACACTGCGACATCGCCTGGTCCTGCAACAAGCCACCCTGCCAGCGGCGCGCGCGGCACTCACGGACGATGCCCATTGGGCCGAGCGCATGCTCGCGCCGCTCCTGATGGAACTTGGCGCTGGGCAGAGCGGCCGGCGGCCCGAAACCGTCGTCCTGGCGCCCGGCATGGCGCGCAATGGCCCAGCGTTGTCGTTGGTATCCTGGATCATCGCCGCCCGCTCAAACTCGGGGGTCACGAGTTGGTCCGTACGATCGCACAGCACCGAGGTCGCGCCGATATGAGAGTTCCACCGGGAGTGAGCCAAGCGGACTACGCCAAGGCACTGACCGAGTTTGCCGGCGTGGTCGGCCAGGAATGGGTGTTCACCAGTGACGAGGATCTGGACCTATACCGCGATGCCTATTCACCGTTCCTGAACGAGCCTGAGGAACTCATTGCTTCCGGTGCGCTGGCGCCGGCTTCAACCGAGCAGGTGCAGCAGATCGTGCGCATTGCCAATCGTTACCGCATCCCGCTGTACACGATCTCGACCGGCAAGAACCTGGGCTACGGCGGTTCGGCGCCTGCGTACTCCGGCAGCGTGGTGCTGGACCTGAAGCGCATGAACCGGATCCTCGAAGTCAACGAAGCCAATGCCTACGCTCTGGTCGAGCCGGGCGTGAGCTATTTCGACCTGTATCGCTATATCCAGGAGCGCAAACTCAAGGTGTGGATCGACTGCCCGGATCCGGGCTGGGGCAGCGTGATCGGTAATGCCATTGACCGTGGCGGCGGCTATACCGCCGCCAATTACCGCAATCACTTCGACGCCCACTGCGGCATGGAGGTGGTGCTGCCCTCCGGGGAGCTGCTGCGCACCGGGATGGGCGCAATCCCAAATTCCCAGACCTGGCAGCAGTACAAGAGTGGTTGTGGCCCCTGGGTCGACGGCATCTTCTCGCAATCGAATTATGGCATCGTGACGAAGATGGGCTTCTGGCTCATGCCCGAGCCCGAGGCGTACCTGCGCTGCGTGGTTTCGGCACCGCGCTTCGCGGACCTGACTGCCATCGTCGAGACCCTCAACTACCTCGAAAACAGTCGTATCACCTCCGGGTTCCCGGACATCTCCTCGCCCTTGCTGGGCTATCCCCCGATCGGCCAGATCCAGCTGTTCATGGAGAATGGCCCACCGCCGTTGGAGAAGGAGCATCTCGGGCTGCTCGGCGCCGTGAAGGCCGGGTATTCCCCCGAACTCGAGGCCTACGGGGTTCGCAAGGGCATTGCGTACTGGGAGTTATGGCTGAGCTTCTACGGGCCGATGGAAGTGGTCGAGGCGCAGTGGAACGCCGCGCAACGACATTTCTCCAAGATCGAAGGCGCCCGCTTCCGTGTTGCAGATCGCCTCAAGCTGCCGCTGGATCCGGCCAAGGCTTCGGACTACCACGAGCCGGAACTCGGAGTTCCGGCGCTGCGGGCGTTCTCGATCGGAGCCCGCTCGCCGTACAACCCGACGCCTTCGAAGGGCCATATGTGGTTCTCGCCGATCGTGCCGCGGACCGCTGCGGCCATCATCGAGGTGAACCGGGTCTTCAGCGAAGCGGCGCGCGAACTCGACATGCCGCTATTCCGGTCCTTTTCGCTCCCGGCCTGCTTCTGGGAGCGGGCGTTCATCTTCATACTGGCGACGCCGGTCACCGAGGATCCGGCGACTAATAAGCGCTATCGCGAGGGCTTCAAGAAACTGATCAAGATCGGAGGGGAGCACGGCTGGGGCGAGTACCGGACCGCACCGGTATTCCAGAAGTCGGTGATGGACGTGTATTCGTTCAACGACCACGCTTTGCAGCGCTTCCACGAGACGCTCAAGGATGCCGTTGATCCTAACGGCATCCTGTCGGCTGGCCGCTATGCGATCTGGCCCAGGCACCTGCGGGAGGGTAAGCGATGACCGGCGCGAAGCGCATCGGTTCCGGGGCGGCCGCCGTGGCCGCGGCCTTCGCGATAGTCCTGGCAGCACCGCTCGGCGCACAGTCCCCGCCCGGGCCATCGGGGCGCGTCGTGTACGAGAAATGGTGTGCGCCTTGCCACGATCCCGGTATCAACCACCCCGGCACCCATGCCCTGATGGCCAAGTACCAGGGGACCAAGCCCGCGGTGCTGCTCGAGCGCACGGACCTGCCGGCCGCCATCGTGAAGCATTTCGTGCGTCACGGGATCTCCGTGATGCCGCAGTTTCGCAAGACCGAGATCAGCGACCCCGAGCTCGACGCGCTCGCCGCGTACCTGTCGCAAAACACCAAGTAGCCCGGTGGTGCGCCGCTGCGGCCAAGCGGCGGCCTGGGCCTGGGGCGGCGCGCGGCTCGACTTTCCGCTCACAGCTTGGGGTAGTGCGCGACGTTGCTCAGTGCGTAGACGATCATCGCGGTCGCCACGAGCAACAAACCGACGCGCACCATGTGGATTTTGAAGCGCTGGGCCACGGCAATCAGAAACAGGATCGTCGCCAGCAATACCGTGCTGCGCACGTAGCGCTCGGAATTGTCACGCGCCTGCGTGCCCTGGTCGAAGGCTTCGGTGGCTTGGCGATTGAGCTGGTCGGACAGCAGCAGTTTCGCGTTGTGGTATTCCGGCATGTCGGCCGGCCCCGCAGGAGCATTCAGATTCGTAAACGGATCGGTCTTGAGCCAGGCCTCAAAGGCGGTCCGGTATTCCGCGCTGAACCTGCGCACGTAGATGCTCGCGACCTTGTCGTCGTGCATCTCCCGCAAGCGGATCCAGGTATTGAATGTGACGACATCCAGCAGCCGTTGTTGTCCCCCCTGGGTGGCATCGACCGCTGCCTCGACGCGCAGCCGCGTGGAATTGCCATACAGCATGGCCTGGCGGCCGTCCCAGCGCGCCGCGTGATATCCGCACCAGGCGGTGGTGACCGCGATAACCGAGAGGGCCACGGCCTCGGCGATTTCGAGAAGCCACCTGCGTGAGCCGTCCGAGCCGCCGCCGCCGGTTTCGATAAGCTCGTGCGCAGCTCCAACGTTCATTCCTTCAGTCATTCAGGCACCCTCAATCCGGACCGGGGGCAACGCGCAATAGTAATGCAAGCGCTTCGGCGCAGTGCCGACAGATCAGCGGTTGTTCCAGGGATAGCCGGTGGCGAAGGTAATCACGCCCCGCACCGGATAGGCTCTTCGGTACAGATCCATATACCGCAAGTCACTGGCGCCGATGTGGAGCAGGGTGGCTTCGAGCGCCCGGAGATCGGCGACTTCCAGCACGGGTGCCGCAATCACCGTTGGATTGTCGGCTAAATGCGCGGCGTATATCCGGGTCGCCGGATCGAGCGTCGCCAGCAGACTTCGCGTCGTGGCCAGATACCCGCTGCGACTTGAATCGGGCAGGAACGCATACAGCGTACCTGGGTAGATGAAATCGCCCGCAAAGAACTGGCGGCGATCGGCATCGTACAGGGCGGCCGAAGAGAGCGTGTGCCCCGGCGTGGACAGCACCTGCACAGCCCGTCCGCCGAGCTCGATGGTGCTACCGGGCGCGCACCAATCGCTGACCGCAAACTCGGGCGCGGGCAGCGAATCGGCGAAGCCGAGGAACTCGTAGCGCCCGAGCGTAAGACGGCCGCTCCGAATCCGGCGCCTCAGGGGCGCGAGATCGAGCAGCGCGGTGCGCTCAAAGCGACCTAAGGCGCCGACGTGGTCGAAATGCAGGTGCGAGGGCAGTACCGTCACAGGGAGCGAGGTCAGGGAGCGCACCACGGGCACAATGTCGCGTTGCCCGGTACCCGCGTCGAAGAGCAATGCACGGCTGCGGCCCACGAGCAGGTAGCTGTAATTGCCCTGGTAATACCGCGGCTCGCCGATTGCGTAGGTGGTTGCATCGAGAGCCTCCACCAGGAAATAGTCGTCAAACCACCGCCCCCGGACCGTTCCCGCGATCGGCGCTCCGACTATCGCGCCGTGCTGACGGAGCAGGTATTCGGCACCGATGTAGGGCGCGAATGCGCCCAATGTCGCCACCGCGGCGGCAAGCCCGAGCGCAGCCAGGAATATCTTGATTCGCATGGTTTCGGTGACGTTACGGGCCGGTACCCATGGCAGGACCGCCCAAAGGCCCAGGTACATCGCGTTGCGCCATCCGATCGATCATGCCCTATTTGGAGGCCTCGTCACCCAACATTGCTTTCGCTTAATGTTGCACGGGCCAGCGCGCGGGGCGTCCAGGCAGAATTCGTCAGTTCGCCGAACGGCCGACGCCCCGCCGGGCCGGTTCATTGACCCAGTTGCCTAGGTCTGGGTCTTGCGCGTAGATTCCGAACCGTCCGGATTCGCTCGCCTGATAACGGGGTACACGTTATGAGCAATCGGTTAGCCGGCTTGGTATGGATGGCGTGCCTCACGCTGGGCGCCTGTAGCAGCAAGCACGCCACCAATCCTATGGATGCCGCGCCACCGCCGATGGCACAGGGCAGCTCCGATCAAAACGACCAGGACGATCCTTGCTCGCTGCTCGAGCCCAAGGAAGTTGAAGCGGTGCTTGGAGCGCCGCTGGGAACCCCGCCGTACCGCGCCTCCAACGGTACGCCGGCTGCTGATGGCCCGGACTGCATGTACCAGACCGCAAATTTCCATCAGATCATCTTCACCGTGGAGTTCACGGACGGGGCGCAGAGCTACAACATGACCGGTTTCGCCAAGAAATTGCTGAGTACTGCGCCTGGCGAAGGCGTCAAGAAGGCGTTCACGATGGACGATGGCACGGAGCTGGCGGGCGAGTGGGACGAAGCGCAGCTTATGGCCATGAACTGCTGCATCTTCAACGCGCTGCGCGGCGATCAGATGATCAGCATTGATTTCACCGGGACCGACGCCAAGCTGCCCCAGGCCGCTTCCCTGGTCGATGCCGCCTACAAACGCATCGACAAGCCCCTGAAACTCGACGGTGCGGCCAATGTGACTGCCGCGCAGGCATTCGTGAAGACGCGCCCGAAACCCATCGCCCCCTGCTCCGTGCTGTCGCAGAGCGAGGTCGAAGCCATCGTGGGCCCGCTGATTTCGCCGCCGATGCCCGCCGGCACCACCGACTGCGAATATAAGGTGCCCCCCAAGGGTGTCATGCCGAGTAGCTACGAGCTCCGCTACATCTGGCAGGGCGGGTACGCCGCTGTTCGCAGCGATGCGTATGTCGTGGGGCTAGGCGCGAGGGCGGTGCGCGGAACGGTGACCGACACCGTGGGCGAGAAGGTAATGACCGGAGCGCTCGGCGCAGCGACCCCTAAGACCGACGAGCCGCCAATTCCGGCCGGAGCGCCCGGTGACCCGTGGGAACATGGCGGCCTGGTCTATAACGATTTTGTGGCGCTCAAGAGGGACGTCGAAGTCAAGATTGATCATCGCGGCCTCGATGATGACAAGGTGAAGGCGCTCGTGGCTGCAGCCATGCGCAAGTTCTGAACCCAGGGAGTGGCTTACATGCGATCACTATTGGCCGGCCTGTGTGTTTGCTTGGGGGCCACGACCGCTGCGCACGCGGGCGTGGTGGTGCACATGAGTGCCCAGGGAAATGCCGACAGTCAACCAAGAAACCAGCAGGTCTTGTATGCGCAGGATGGGCTGTTGCGGATCGACAAGCTCGATGAGCAGGGTCGGGTGCAGGATTTCACGCTGATTCGCGATGGCGCGATCTGGGAAGTGGATACGCGCAAACACACTTTCCGGAAATTTGACAAGAATGCGGTGGCGAATCAGCAGAGTGAACTGAGCGACCGTATGCAGGCCATGATGCAGAACATGCCTCCTGAGCGGCGTGCCATGATCGAGCAGCACATGAAAGCGATGCAGCAGGAAACGCATGACTATGAGGTGACGAATTCCGGTCGCACCGAGCACGTGGGCTCCTACACCTGCCAGATCTGGCAAGCCGTGCGCGATGGCAAGCCAGTCACGGAATACTGCGTGGCGCCCAAGGGCAGTCTCACCGGCGGCGACGAACTCGTTGACGCCACCCACAAGGCGGCCCTCATTGCGGCCGACGTGGTCTCGGCCGCGCCGCAGATGACCCGCGCCATCTCACCGGTCTACAAGATGTATGGAAAGCTGGACGGCTTTCCGGTCATGACGCGCCATATCTCCGGCGGCGAAAGCCGTGAGGAAACAATCGTCACTGGCATCGAGAAGAAGGCCCTGCCCGCAGATCAGTTCGCGATTCCCAAGGGTTTCACCGAGGCCACGGCAGGAAAATTTGACGCCGAGAATTGATCGACCACGATGCGCGTGACATTCAAAAGGATGGCCGGCGCTGCGCTGATAGGACTGGCGTGCGTGCGATTCGCGTTTGCCGACACCGACGCCTCGGCCATTCGACCGGTGCAGGGGTTGGTCATCACCAATACTGAGCATTCCACGCTGGTGGTCGCGCAGTCCAAGGGCGTGCACGGCTACAACAATCTCGATCAGGAAACCTGGACGTCGGTCGAATCGGTCACGCCGCAGGACATCACGTACCGATTCCATGTGGCCGCGCCGACGAATCAGCAGGCCAACGAGGACGCCAAGAAGTTCATCGTGCACCGCCAGGTCCGGCGCACCGACATCGAGCAGTCGACCCGGATGACATTGTTGACTTCGACCATCGATCCGCTCACGTATCCCGGACAAACTTTCGCGGAAACGTCCACGAAAACCCTGGCATCGTTGAAATCGGGGGCCGACGTGCCGTTCGTGCTGGGGGTCAATGAATCCTTCGGCGGCGTGCTGGGCGCGGTCGGACAGCTCGGGGGCGCGGCCGCCGGGGCGGCGGGCGGTGCCGGTGGATCGCTTGGAAGCATGGGCTCGGCCATGTCGATGTTGAACTCCGGGCGCATGTATTTCCGCGGCCCGCTGCACCGGGTCGAATCCGGCCCGGTCACGGTCTCGGTCGTGGTTAATGGCGTGCGCACGAACCTGCCCGCGGTCCATGCCGCAGGGACCTTCACCTTTGGCTCTGAGCCGGCCCAGCATGCCGAGTTCTGGTGGCTGGACAATCCGGCCTATCCGCTGACGCTCAAGTGGGTGTTTGGGACCATCGACTCGCTGGTGACGCGGATCGATCTGCCGCTTGCGTCGGCCGACGGAGCGGCCGGCTCCGGCGTCGCCGCTGGCGGGGGCGGCGGATCAGGGATAGACAAGCTGTCGGCGCAGCTCGACAAATCGTGCCGCGCCGAAATGTCGGGAATCTACTTCAACACCGGCAGCGCGCAGATTCTTGATGAATCCCGGCCCACGCTTACAGCCGTGGCCAAGCTCATCAAGGAATCGAAGTTTGCGCTCCTCACCATCGAGGGGCACACCGACAACATGGGTACCGCCGAGTACAACCAGGATCTTTCGGAGCGCCGAGCCGAGGCGGTGCGCAAATCGCTGGTGACAGATTTTGGGGTGCCGGCAGCCCATCTTACGGCGAAGGGCTATGGGCTCACGCGGCCGGTCGAAACCAACGCCACGCCCGAAGGGCGGGCCCACAATCGGCGCGTCGAATTATCGCGACCCTGCGGCAAGGCGCCATGAGTGCGGTCACCAGTGATTCCGGGATACCGGCCCCGCCGCGCGCGAGCGCCCGGCCGAGCACCGCTAGCCGTTCCATACTCGTGCGGCTGACCCACTTCCTGCTGTGCGTCTTAGGCGCGGCGGGATTGTATGTGGCCTACCAGCATTTCAAGGTGAGCGGCCAGACGGCTCTGTCCACGGGGAGCCTGATCGCCGCCGCGCTCCTGGCCTTGATGCCGGTGCGCGTCCTGCTGCGCGAAGTGTTCGCGTTTGAGGGCAAGGCGCTGCACCTGGTGCACGGCCTGGGCGGTCTTGCACTCATCGCCCTGCCGGTCAGCGGTCTGGTATCGGGGACACCGATGATGACGCACGCGGCCATGGCACCCTTCGCCCTGATGGGCGCGGCCCAGGCCGTGATGCATCAGGACAATCCGCGCAACGCACAACAGGCCGCCGCGCTGCGGCGCTTCGCATCGAGCCTCCCGGAAGTTGCCGAGTTCACGAAGTCCGGCGAATTGTCGTCACCGGCCAATATTTCGCGGGCGGTTGCCGTGCTCACTGACCTGCTCGGCAAGGCCGAGGTCCTGGGAGAGACGGAGCTGCAGGCGGACCCCGGCTTTCAGGCCGCCCTGAGAAATGCCACGACGCGGGTCGGGCTGACGTTGGGCCTGGATTCGATTGATCACGCGGTCAACCTGCTGGGCGCAAGCCAAGCCAATCCCGCCGAAGTGCAGGCATTGCGCCGGAAACTCTCCGAGGTGCGTGATTCGCTGGACACGGTTGACTCCCACGCCCAGTCACCTGCCTACCGGCGCTCCGGACATTAGGGTCGGATTCAATACCCGCATCGCGTGGGTCGCTGGCAGTCCCTGCCGGGATCACTGCTGATTCGCGTACAGCTTGACGAGCCGATAGAGGAAGGTGCGGCCCTCGCGCACGGACTGCACCCGAATACGCTCGTTCAGACCGTGTTGATGACCACCGTCGGGATCCGTGAACATGCCGGTGACACCATAGGTCGGGATGCCGGCCGGATTGAGGAACTGCGCGTCGGAGGCACCCGGCTCCAGCGCCGGGATCACGGGCACCCCTGGCCATAGTTCGTGCGCCACGGTCTCGATCGGCTTGAGTATGCGCGGGGTCAATGGCGCGGGACTGGCCGCCGGCCCGCGAATCTCCGCGATACGGACCGAGACGGCGGGGTCGTCGGCGACCTTGATCAACTGCGCGAGGACTTCCTCGCGCGCCACGCCGGGAAATATCCGGCAGTTGATGTTCGCCGTGGCCCGTTGCGGCAGCGCGTTGGTCGCGTGTCCCGCCGACAGCAGCGTCGCCACGCAGGTGGTGCGCATCATCGCGTGCCAGTTCATGTTCCGATCGAGCACGGCGAGGGCGGCGGCGTCGCCCGGATCGGCAACGATGGCGGACATCGCCGCGCCCTGCTCGCCGCCGTAGATCTTGGACATGCCGGTAAAGTACGCGCGGTTGGCGTCGTCCAGCTGTACCGGGAATTCATAGTGGCTGACCCGATCTACGGCCCGCACCAGGTGATAGATCGCATTGTCCGGCACCGGTCGCGAGCTGTGGCCGCCGGCATTGGTCACTTCGAACAGGAAGTTCTGGGACATCTTCTCCGCCGCCAGTATCTCGAGCGCGATCCGATGGCCCTGGGCGTCCAGGTCGCCGTCGACGCCCTCTGTCAGTGCCATCTCCGCGTCGATGGCATCGCGGTCGTTCTGGACCAGCCAGCCGGCGCCATTGATCGCACTGTTGGTCTCCTCACCGCAGGTCAGCGCCAGCTTGATGTCGCGCAGCGGCCTGAAGTTCTGCTCGCGATAGCGCACCAGATTGTCGACCCACACCGCCGCCTGGGCCTTCATGTCCGTGGTGCCTCGACCGTAGAAATAGCCGCCTTCCTCGATCAGGGTGAACGGGTCGCGCGTCCAGTCCTCGCGCCGCGCCTCGACCACGTCAATGTGCGCGAGCATCAGGATCGATTTTAGTTTTGGGTTTGAGCCGTGCAGGATCGCGAGCAGCCCGCCCTCCTTGGGGTGGCCCTCGGGTATGAATACGCGCAGGTCACCCTCTGGGTATCCGGCAGCGCGCAGTCGCGCCGCCATGCGCTGCGCCGCCAGCGTGCAGTCGCCCGCCGAAAGCGTCGTGTTGGTCTCGACGAGCTCCCGATAGGCGTCGCGAAAACGGGGCCAGCCCTCATCGTCCGTGGCGGCGTGCAAGGTCTGCGCCAACGCCATGAGCGCGACGAGCCGGACGACCGCCCGGGCCGGTGAGCAGCGCGGGTGGCCTGCACCGGCGGTAACGTGGCCTGGGCAATTTGAGCGGGCCATGCGGACTCCGCGGCTGAAGCTATAGGCCGGTGGGGCGGCGGTGTTAATGCGGTTCGCTGCCCGGCTTCGGGTCGGGAAGCGGGAAGCTCTGGGCGCCGGGGGTTGCAGGAGCGGGTGTCGAGGCCGGTGCCGGGGTGGCCACGGGCGGCGGGCTGGCCGGGGTGCCGGTGGCGGGGCCGGCAGCAGTCGCCGTGGCGGGCGACATGCCGGCGACGATCGCGGCGATAAAGCGCCGTGCGGACTCGGCATTGGTGGTGACCGAGCCGCCGAAGATGTCGTCGGTCGTGACGTCATGCCCGTAGAAATTGCGATTGGCGCTGCGGTCAAAAACCAGGGCCGTACCGTCGAGTGCCACACCGGCGAACAATCCGCGGGCACGCGAATAGGAATAGATTTCCGAGGTGACCCCCGCGGCTGCCTCGCCGCTCCGGCCGACCGGGCCCGCGGCGACCGACGCGCTCAGTCCCAGCGTGAAGTCACCGCTCGCGAACTTATCCACGCTCTTGCGGGATGCGAAGATCAGCACGATGTCGGCGGCCTGGGCGCCGATCTGCCAGCCGATGCTTCCGCCCGTGAGTGAAATGAACACCGGATTGCTGAATCGCCCGGAGGTGTCGCGCGCGACCAGCGCGCCGTTCCCATGGCGGCCGCCAAACACGAACGCGCCCTTGAGCACATCCGGTATGACCGCGACGCCGTAGGCCCGGTCCAGCAGCCAGGTGGGAATATTCTGGTCGGGCGTAGCACGCAGCTCTTCGAGCACTTGGGTCGCGGTAATCAGGCGCGCGTCCTCGCGGCTTTGCGCCCACGCCGCGCCGCCCGGAAGCAGCATGGACAGCACAATGAACAGCAGCGCCCTGTGCGGCACGGAATGGCTCATGGTCGATCCCCTGAATTTTTGACGGCTCACGTCGGCCGTGATCATGCTCTCAGAACCAGAAGGAAACAAAGGCCTGCAGGATGTCGGCATTGAGCGTGTACAGCGGTTCGGTGCCCGGTGTCACGCCCTGCACCCGCAGGTCACGGAAGTCGTCGTAGCTGACGTGCATGCGGTCCCAGCTCACGTTGACCGTGCCCTTCTGCAGCCATGAGAATCGGTTGACGCGGTATTCCCAGCTGGCGCCAATGCCGAAGGTCACGCTGCCAAAGGTCGCGAGCTCCCGGTCGCGCGCCAGGTAGTTCTGCGAATTGGCGTACGGAAACAGGTCGCTGTAGAAGTTCGCGTGCGTCTGGTGGTAGTAGCGCAGGTGCGAGTCCACGGTCCAGGCGTGGAATATGGGCTGGGTATAGGCGAGTTCGCCGGTATTGGCGTTGATGCCGAAGGTGTCCGAGTAGAATCGGTAGCTGCCGGTGGCCGCGGCGCGCCAGGGGAGGTAATACTTGACAGTGGCCGAGGCGGCATTGCCCGAGCGCGTCCGGGGGTAGATCTCCTTCTGGTAGGCGTAGCCCAGCGGTTCCGTTGGGTCGAGGTAACGCACCTGGCGGTACGGGTTGTTGATCATGCCGTTGCTTTCGGTCACCTCGTAATTGAGGTTCAGCACCGTGTTGCGCGTCAGGATCTGCGACAGGCCCACGTTCCAGCCGCTGCGGTCCAGCGGATCGCTACGGGTCGTGCCGCGCTCGCCCACCTTGTCCCAGCCGCGGGTAAAGCCAAAGGTCACCGTGGTGAGGTCCCCGAACATGTCCTGGCTGATGGAACCGAAGGCGGTCTTGGCCTTGTAGTCGGGCTCGTTGCTGTCGATATAGCCGAGGCTGTACGTGGACTTGCCGTGGATTGCATCCACGCTGAGGCTGTTTTGCTTGCGCACTTCCTTGTACGCGCTCGCCTGCGTGATCACGTCGATCGAGGCGCTCGAGATCATGTCCTCGTAGTAGTTGTATGCCACCGAAAAATGGTCGCCAAATTTCTTGCGCAGCAGCACCGACGGGCCGTCGACTGTGAGGCCACCGCCTTCGTAGCTGTGATACAGCACGTCGGCACGATCCTCGGGCAAAACCCCGGCGTGCGCGCCACCCAGCAGCAGCATCGCCCCGGCGGCAATTCGAACCTGCAGGTGGCTGGAGTATTTCACGCGCTCAATTGCATCCACAGCCGCCGCCGACGATGCCGGTCGCGCCGCGGGCGCCCTCGCGCGCCTCGAAGACGTGCTCCAAGTATACGGCCGATACCGGGTTGGGATTGAAGGACATGATCGGATCGGCCAGGTGCTCGCGCTCGTACGGCTTGACCCAGGGCTGAACCGAACTGCAGGCCGACAGCGCCACGGCGCCGGCCAGCAGCAACAGCCACCGCAGCGGCGCGCGCACCGGCATGGGCGCGGGTCTATTCACGGATGAGGGCACGGATCTGATCAAGGTATTCGTTCTCGGCGCCGGGGCTGTAGCCGCGGTGTATATAGCGTACGACGCCCTTGCGGTCGAGAATCACCGTGTTGGGCATGCCTTGCACCTCGTATAGCTTACTGACCTTGCTGTCGACGTCGTAGAGTATTGGAAAGGAGACCGGCGTCGCCTTGAGCCAGGCCGTGGCCGCGGCCGAATCGGGTTCGACATTGACGCCGATGAGGGCCACGCCCTTGTTGTGGTATTGATGATTCAGCTGCTCGAGGATCGGCATCTCCTGACGGCAGGGGCCACACCAGCTGGCCCAGAAATTCACCAGCACGATCTGGCCCTTCAGGTCCGCCAGACTGACCGGCTTGCCGCTGTTTGAATTGAGCTCGAACGCGGGGGCCGGCGCTCCCGCCTGGAGCGATGGTCCGGACACGGCAAGTACGGGGGCGATGGCCAAGGCAGTGAGACAAAATAAACGCGTCAGAAGTTTCATGACTGTTTCATCCTGTTAGAAGTACACCGAGGCGCCGATGTATGCCTTGATGTTGTTGCGCAGCCGATTGGTGCCGAGGAAATCGGACTTGAACACCAGGTCCTGGGCCTCGATCCGGATGGCCAACCAGTCCGTGGGCAGCACCCGGAATCCGGCCCCGAAATTCGCCGTAAATGTCGAATTTCCTTCAAATTTTACTCCGCCCAGGCCGCCCAAGAGGTAGAACGCACTGGTCATGGCGTGGTCGCGGCCCAGGAACACTTCGCCCGGCAGGAAGTTGTAACCGACCGAGAGGTTGTAGTACGTGAACTGCCTCTCAGCACTAGTGAGCAGCTGAATGTCGCCGCCGAGCGTCTCAAAGCTCGTCTGCCCGGCCTGAGCCCGGCCCCCCGCGGCTTCGAAGAAGAAATCTTCCGTAATGTGGTAGTCGGCCATGACACCCCAAACCGGCGCGGCGGTGTAGCTCTCGATGGAGATCTCGCCGTAGCTGGCACCGATCTCGATGTCCTTGGCGGCGATCTTGGGCACCTTGATCTTGCGGCGAACCACCTGCGGTTCGATCACGGTGGGCGGTGCGGCCGTGTCGGCCGCCGCCGCGGCGGCGTCGGCATCGGCGTCGGCCTTCTGCGCCGCCACCTGCGCATCGACCTGGCGATGCCAGGGCCACAGACGGTGCATGGTTGCGCAGCCGCTGGTGAGCGCAACCACCGAGGCTAGTAGAAGAATGCGAATCCGAATTTCCATTCCGTTTTCACCTCGTTCGAATCGGTATTCGTGAATACCGTGTGGCTGCGGTACTCGGCGCGCAGAAAGAAGCGCCTGGCTAGATAATACCGGCCGCCCACACCCACATAGGCCGTCTGGTAGTTCTGGTTGACCGGCTTGACCAGGGTGGTCCTGGGCTCGACGCGCTCCACCCCGGTGCCCAGCGTCACAAATGGCGAGAAGCGCCATTCCGGCATGAACACGTGGTTCAACCCCAGATCCACGAGGTAGCCATTGTAGATATTGCCGAGAAACTGCGCCCCGTACAGCTCAACCTTGAGATTGTCGGTGAGCGAGTACGCCGCCAGTCCGCCAAATTCCGACGCGCCGGCGTAGTCGCCGGCCATCAGGCCGACCTCCCAGCGGTGCGCGCGGTAGCCGTCGCGATTGCCGCGGTCCACCTTGAAGGCCGAGCCGTCCGCCAGCGTCGTGAGCAGCAGCGAATCTTCCGACGCCCAGCCTTCCACGCCGCGTTCGGTGCGCACCTTGTACCACTCGGTGCGCCGGAACAGCACGTCCACCGAGTCGCCGCGCTCCACGACCTGCGAGACCGGATAGCCACGGCCCGGTCCGGTGTGCAATTCCAGGTACGGCGCGGTCACAAACAGCTGCAGCAGTTCGCGCTGCGCGGCCTGGCCGGCCAGCGGCAGCGCAAGCAGCAGCAGTGCCAGCGGACGCAGCCAGTTAATTGAGCGGCGCGGCAAACGGGTTGTTGTAGTACTGGGCGCCAACATCCGCCCATTCTGCCAGCAGTCGCAGTTCAGAGGGAGACATGTATGTCTTGTGATTCACAGTACCCACGGAGTTGCCGGTGAGCACCTTAAAGAACTGTGACGCGGAAGCAGACCCGCTCGTGATGGACCCGGGGACCTGGCTGTCGGTTCGTACCGGGGCGCAGGCGGGATCGAGGCTGAAGGTGGAGGTCGTGTGCGTGGCCACCAGCTGCACGTAGGCGCGCAGCTGGGCGGTGGGCAACTGCGCCGGATCCGCGTCCAGCTCCAGGCCGCCATCGGGCGCCACCCCGAGGGTCACATTGATCGGCGTGGTCGTGCCCGCCGGCGTGCAGCTTACCGTCTTGGTGCGCGTGGCCGTATGGCAGGTGGTGCACGTGTGCGCTCCACGGTCGACGGTCCACAACGGGTCGATGATCGCCGGGGAGGTGTTGGCGGCCCCGGGGGCGCTGGCGGCGTAATTGATGGTAATCCGGCAGACGGCGGTCCAGCTGTTCTCGCAGGTCTGCGGCACGGTGGGTGCCGGTGTGGTCATCTTGCTGTAGGCCAGGTTGATGCTGCTGTCGCCCGGGGCGCCGGTGCCCTTGTAGATCACGTCCACGGTCGGTGTCGCGGCATTACACGGCGTCGTGGCGCAATCGGTGTTGGCGCCATATATCTCCTGCGCCACCGTCTTGCCGCTGGCATCGCCGGCATTCTGCGCCAGGAATACTCCGCTGCGACCGTGCGAGGTGGTGCTGGTTGAGGTGCTGGCGTTGTGGCAGCCATTGCACTGGACCACCTCGCCGGGCCGCACCTGCAACCAGGTGCGATGGATCGGGAATCCGGCCAGCCGGTGTCCACGGGCGTCGGTGATCGAGATGGTGAAGCCCACATTGGCGGGCACCTTGACGCGCACCGAGCCGTCGGCCTCGATCGGCACGTATCCCAGGATCTCGCGCATGTAGCGCGGTGAATTGTCCAGGGCGATGGCAGTGTTGAAATCCGGGAAGCCATCATCGAGCCGCGGGTCGCCCAGTGACACGATCTTCTCGAAGCGCATAAAACGTACGCGCCGCGAATCGGCCGGCGTGATGCTCATGCGTGCGATCGTCTGGGCATTGGTCTCCGGCGCGATGGCCTGCGGATTGATGGCGTCCGCCCAATCGTAGACGCTGCGGATGTCGAGGATTCCGGCGGCGTCGCCGGTCAGCGTGCTGGTTCCGATCGGCGGGATATAGGCGGGCGGCGTGCGTGCCTGCAGCGTCACGATGTCGGTCACCATGACGCCTTCAGTCGGCGGCACGACCGGCTTGAAGGTGTTGTTGCCGGGGTTGAGCAGCCAGGCGCTGTACAGGGGAGGCGCAATCTGCACGTTCGGAATCGCCAGATTGGCATCCGTGCAGGGCACGATTACTCCGGCGGGGTTGAGCAAACGGCACTCCTCCCAGCTCACCAGCGTCCGGCCGGTGCCATCCCACAGCGGATAGGCGGAGTTAAAGCGCCCGCCGGGGGAGGGGCCCGGTATGGTGCGCACGTCATTGTTGGTCGCGTAGCTCATCGGCGGGCAGGGATTGGTGGATGGCAGGACCGGCCCGGCGGCGAGCGTGTTCTGAAAGCATTCGACCGAGTTGCCGACGTCCAGGATCACCAGGTTGCCGCCAAAATCGCTGCCGGCGTCGGCACCGCGGATGATCGCCATGACGCGCCCGTCCTGCATTGCCCGGGCCTTGACGAACTGCACCGCCGTGGGCAGCCCGGTGGCCGGGTCCGCGGTGCCCACGAAGTGACTGTGCGCGCCGTACAGCAGTTGCTCGTTGGTGCCGTCGGGGTTGCTCGTGTACAGATGCATCCCGTTGGTCACCTGCAGCCGCGTGTGCGACCAGCGGGTGTAGAGAATGCGCCCGTCGCTCAGGACGGTGGGGTTGATGTCGTGGCTCGGATTGAACGAGATCTGCTGGAAAGCGCTCGGGCCCGTCTGCGTGGGATCAAGCACGGACAGCGTGAACGCCGACTCGCGCACGTCCTCGGTCTGCGCCTCGAAGCCGCTCTTGCCTTCCGTCAGCAGCACCAGCTTGGAATCGCGCTGGCGGGTAGAGGCGATCAGGATGCGGCCATTGGGATGCGCGCTGTCGCTGGGCAGGTAGTGGGGCGAGATGTCCTGGCCCTCGCTGGCAGTCACGTCGTCGGTGATGCTGTGCAGGTCGTCGTTGGCGATGTCGTATTCCCAGATGCGCCAGTTCGGCGGATTGAAGTCACGCTGATTGTCCTGCAGCGGTCCGCGCATCGCGAACACCAGGAACTTGCCGTCGGCCGAGACGTCGAGATCCCTGACATCATAGAAATCGCTGCCGGTGACCCGCCCTGTGATGTTCGTCTCTTTGCCGCTTTCCTCGGCCTGGGAGCGCATGAACACGTCCGCCTTGCTCCAGTAACGCCGGTAATGGCGCAGGTCGTCCTTGTTACGCATTACCGCAAGGTCGGCCGGGTCGGTCGGCAGGCTGTGCTTGATGTAGGCGATGCCGTAGTCGGTGGACTGCGAGCTGCCACCGGACTGGCCGTGACCGAGCTCCACGGAGCCGCGGTCGCTGCAGGCGGACAGCGCCAGCAGCGTCAACAGGCCGTACAGCAGACGAAATTCACGGTTCATTACTAATTGCTCCAGCCAGCGGGCCCGGACTCCCATTCTGCCAACTCGGTCACGTCTCCACGGGCCCCAAATGGGGTTCCTTGCAGCATCTTGGGGCGGTAGCCACCCGCATGTCCAGCATGCACAGGTAGTTGATCATGCTGGGGGACGCCGTGACCCGGTCCGCAGATCAGGCACAGAAGGATATTGGTTAAACGCAAGCGTTACCGCTGTCGGCGACCGGCGACGTCAGACGAATGAGACATTACAGCAGCATTTTGGTTCTACGTATATTGACCCGCAGATGGCGCCAAAGCCGGCGCATGGGAGCGCAGCATGAGACAGCGTAAGTACGATCGCCAAACGCCCGGTGCGGCCGTGGTGGCTGGCGTATTGCTATTGGCGCTGCCGGGCGGGACCCCCGCCTGGGCCGGGCCGCGTGAGCAGGCCAAGCAGCTGCACGACCGGCTGGCCGGCGTACCGCCCAGCGACGCGGTGCTGACGCAGATGGCGGCAGACATTACCGCCAACAATGCCCAAGCGGCCGCCCAGCTGGCGATGGCCAACAAGAATTTCTACAACGTGACGCTGAGGAATTTCGTCGCCCCCTGGACCAGCCGCGACCGCTCGGTGTTCGTACCGCTCAATGACTACACCGCGACCGTCATTGGCATGGTGCGCGACGACGTGGATTTCAGCACCGTGCTGTCGGCCGACCTGCTCTACACCAGCACCGCTTCGGGCGCACCCGCCTACTCGCCGGTCAACAACGACCATTATCAGTACCTGGACGACAACAACGTCGACCTGAAGAGCACGCTGCGGCCGGCGACCCAGTCGGGCCTGCTGGGGCTCCCGGTGGCGGCGACCGCCGGCGTCATGACCACGCGCACGGCGGCGGCGGCGTTCTTCATCAACGGCACCAACCGCGCCATGTTCCGCTTCACGATGATCAATTTCATGTGCCGCGACCTCGAGCAGCTCCAGGACCCCTCGCTCCCCCCAGATCGCATTCGCCAGGACGTCAGCCGTTCGCCGGGCGGCGACAGCCGGGTGTTCCTCAACAGCTGCATCACCTGCCACGACGGCATGGATCCGCTGGCACAGGCCTTCGCCTATTACAACTTTGACACCACCGCGAACCGGCTGGTCTACACCGCCGGCGCCGTGCAGCCGAAGTACCTGATCAATTCCGACAACTTCAAGTATGGATTCGTCACCACCGACGATCACTGGGATAACTACTACCGCCACGGCGCCAACCAGGTGCTGGGCTTCGACGCGAGCCTGCCGGGCACGGGGAGCGGCGCCAAGTCGATGGGCCAGGAACTGGCCCGCAGCGACGGCTTCGCGCAGTGCCAGGTGGAAAAGGTATTCCGGGCGGTGTGCCTGCGCGATCCGGGCAACGCCGCGGATCGCCAGAAAGTGGCCACCATCAAGGCCACGTTCAAGTCCACCGGCTACAAGATGAAGCAGGTGTTCGCCGATGCTGCCATTTACTGCATGGGCAACTAGGGAGAGAACCGTGAAGCTTATCCTGCGTGTTCCGCACCTGTTGCTTCTGGGCCTGGCGCTTGCCCTGAGCGCCTGCTCAGGCGGCGGGCCCGCCACCACCGCGTTGCCCGACGCGCAGACCGCCAGTGCCGCCACCTATACCGGGCCGGCCCCGGCCTCGGCGGACGTGCAGGCCTTCAAGGTGAATCTCTGGCAGTACATCGACACCGCCGATCGCTGCGGAAATTGCCACAAGGCCGGCGGCCAGACGCCGCAGTTCGCGCGTTCCGATGACGTGAATCTGGCCTATAACGCCGCGCTCACGGTCGTCAACCTGGCCCAGCCCGACCAGTCGCTCATGGTCCTCAAGGTCGCCGGCGGCCACAACTGCTGGCTCTCGAGCCCGCAGGCCTGCGCCGACATCCTCACCACCTGGATCAAGAACTGGGCAGGTGGGGCTACCACCGGGGCGACGCAGATCAAACTGCAGGCGCCGACCGTCAAGAGTGTCGGCAGCACCAAGACCTTTCCTGCCAATGCTTCGGACAACGGCAGCGCTTCGTTTGCCCAGACCGTGTACCCGCTGCTCAGCCAGTTCTGTTCGCGCTGCCACAACGCCAACGCCACCACGCCGCAGACGCCGTATTTCGCCAGCAGCGACGTGAACGAGGCCTACGCCAACGCGCAGGCCAAGATCAATCTCGACACCCCGACGCTGTCGCGCTTCTACGTGCGCCTGCACGATGAGAGCCATAACTGCTGGGTCGTCCCCGGCGACACCGCGGTGAGCTGCCCGAAGAGCGCGGCGGCGATGCTGGCGGCCATCCAGGCCTTCGTCGGCGGCATTGCGCCCACGCAGGTCGACCCGACCCTGGTGCTGTCGAAGGCCCTGACGCTGTACGACGGCACGATCGCCTCGGGCAACAACCGCTACGACACCGGCGTCATCGCCAAGTGGCAGTTCAAGGAGGGTGCGGGCAGCACCGCCGATGACACCAGCGGCGTGGACCCGGCCCTCAACCTGACGCTGTCCGGCGATACCAGCTGGGTCGGCGGCTGGGGCGTGAGCTTTGGGCCCAACGGCGGCGCGGCGCGCGGTGGCGCGGCCAGCCGCAAGATCTACGACCTGATCAAGTCCGGCGGCGAGTACAGCGTCGAGTTGTGGGTGGCGCCGGCCAACGTCACGCAGGAAGACGCCTACATCGCGAGCTATTCCGGCGGTACGACCGCGCGCAATTTCACCATCGGGCAGCATGCCTACCAGTACGAGATGTTCGCCCGCTCGAGCGCCTCGGATGCCAACGGCGGCCCCTCGTTGCTAACGGCCGATACCGACAAGGATGCGCAGGCGTCCCTGCAGCACGTGGTGCTCACCTACGATCCGGTCAACGGCCGGCGCCTGTACGTCAACGGCAACTACACAGGCGACGTGGACCCTGCCAAGGGCGGCACGGTCGGCAACTGGGACAACACCTTCATCTTCCTGCTCGGCAATGAGACCTCGGGCAACCGCAAGTGGCAGGGCACCCTGCGCTTTGCCGCCGTCTTCAACCACGCCCTGACGCAGGAGCAGGTCCAGCAGAATTTCGCCGCGGGCGTGGGCGAGCGCTACTTCCTGCTGTTCAATGTTGCGGCGCTCACCGGGGTCAGCCAGGCCTACGTGATGCTGGAGGCCAGCCTGTACGACAGCTACAGCTACCTGTTCGGCAAGCCGACGTTTATCAGCCTCGATCCCGCCGTCAAGCCGGGCACCATCGAGATTAAGGGCATGCGCATCGGCATTAACGGTGCCGAGGCGACCGTGGGCCAGGCCTACGCCCGCCTGGACACCAAGGTCACCGACACCAACTACGTGCCAGGCACCGGCCAGCTGCTCTCGTCGGTGGGCACTGTCATTGCCCTCGAGAAGGGCCCCGACTCCGACATGTTCTTCCTCAGCTTCGACCAGATCGGCACCAGCACGCACGTGCGCACCGAACCCGCGGCACCGCAGCCGGCGCCGCCGGCCGACAAGCCGGAGAGTGCGCAGCTCGGCGTGCGCGTATTCAACGAGATCAACGCCTCACTGGCCGGAATCACGGGCGTTTCGATGAACGACGCCGGGGTCAAGTCCACCTACCAGCTGGTCGTGCAGCAGCTCCCCAGCGTACCCACGCTGGAATCGTTCCTCGCGTCCAATCAGGTCGGCGTGGCGCAGATGTCCATCCAGTACTGCGATTCACTGGTCGAATCCAGCTCCGCGAGCAGCTTCTTCCCGGGCCTGAACTTCGCGGCGGCTCCGGCGACGGCGTTTGCCAGTACCAACGCGTTGATCGATCCGCTGATCGCCAAGGGCATCGGCACCGGCATCGCGACGCAGCCGGACGACGTCGACGTGCGCGCGGAACTCAACAGCCTGATCACGAAGCTCTCGAGCTGCGGCGCCAGCTGCGCGAATTCCGTGCGTACCAAGACCATTGCCAAAGCGGCCTGCGCCGCGGTGCTCGGCAGCGGCACGCTGCTGATCAAGTAACTGCGATTCCCTGAATCCTACGAGGCCGACCATGAAGATCCGACGCAAGCAGCCCCTGGGACCGAAAGAGCCGCTGCGGCATCCCGATCATCCGCGGCCGGTCACGCGGCGCGAGTTCCTCGGCCAGGGATTCATCTCCGGCAGCATCGCGCTGGCGGGCGCCTCCGCCTTCAGCCTGTTCGCCGATCCGCGCAAGGCCTACGCCACCTTGTCGCCCGACATCGCGCAGCTCAAGCTGCCCGTGTCCCAGGGCGGCCTGTGCGATATCAAGCTCGGCGCCGGCATGATTCCATTCATCTGCTTTGACCTGGCCGGTGGGGCCAATATTGCCGGCTCGAACGTGCTGGTGGGCCAAAAGGGCGGCCAGCTCGATTTCCTGTCCACCGCCGGCTACAGCAAGCTCGGGATCCCGGGCAACATGACGCCGAATTCATCTTTGGGGGCCGGCAGCTTCGTGGACCGCCAGCTGGGGCTGGCCTTCCACAGCGACAGCGCGTTCCTGCGCGGCATCCTCGAGCGCACCGCCCCCGCGACCCGTGCCAAGGTCAACGGCACCGTCATTCCGGCCCTGAGCCAGAACGACACCGCCAACAATCCGCACAATCCGATGTACGGCATCTATTCGACCGGTTCGCGCGGCGACCTGCTGACGTTGATCGGCACCGACACCTCGGATTCCGGCGGCAATTCGATGGCGCCCTCCTACATGATGGTCGACACGGCGCGACCCACCAAAGTGGACCAGGCCTCGGACGTGACGGGCCTGGTCGACACCGGCAAGCTGGTCGGACTGCTCTCGCAGAGCGACGCCACGCTGGTGCTCGAGTCGATGGAACGCATCAGCAAGAAAAAGCTCGACAAGACCACGATGCTGAGCGTGCCCACGGCGGACGAGGTGGCGAAGGACCTGGTGCAGTGTGGCTACGTGCGGGCCGCCGACCTGGCCGATCGCTACGGCAATTCCAAGCAGGCTCTCGATCCGGACATTGACCCGATGATCGTGGGGCCCACCGGCATATTCTCGCAGGCGGAATACGACGCCGACGACGACATACGCAAGACCGCGGCCGTCATGAAGATGGTGGTCAACGGCTACGCCGGCGCCGGCACTGTCGAGCTGGGTGGCTTCGACTATCACACCGGCGACCGGGCCACGGGCGAGATGCGCGACTTTGGCGCGGGCCGCTGCATGGGCGCATGCATCGAGTACGCGGCGCGCCGCCAGCAACCCTTGATGCTGTACGTTTTCAGCGACGGTTCGCTGTCTTCCAACGGGATGATCGACAATTCGGCGGCGGGACGCGGCAAGGGCGTGTGGACCGGTGACAATCAGTCGACGGCGGCGGCATTCTTCCTGGTATACAACCCCAAGGGGCCGATCACCGCGATCCGCAACCAGATCGGCTACTACACCGCCGACGGTTCGGTGGCGAGTGTGGGCAGCCCGGGCGCGAACGCCGTCAACCTGCTCGTCGAGATGGTGGTCCTCAATTACCTCGCGTTGCACGGCAAGGAGGGGAGCTTCCAGACCATGCAATGGGCCACGGGCGTGTCCACGAGCCTGGGGAGCCTGGGGACCTACGGCAGCCTTATAGGCTTGCCACAGATCGTGTAGGGCCTCGGCGCGGGTCTGACCAGCACCCGTTACCGCGTGCGACCGCCCTCCCGCGGTCGCGCGCTGCCTGTCGCTTCCGGAGCACAGATGATGTCAAATGGTGCGCGGCGGCGGATAATGACTCCCCCAAACCCGTAAGGAGTTACTGCTGGTGATCCGCCGTATTGGACGCTTGTGTGCCGGCGCCCTGCTACTTGCACTGCTGCAGCCGGCCACCGCCGAAGCCATTGCGGTGGGCGAGATGGCCCCCGACTTCACCCTCCCGGCCGCCGCCGGGGGCAACGTGCGGCTCTCAGAGCACCGTGGCGAGGTGGTGCTGCTCACCTTCTGGAGCAGCCAGTGTTCGGTGTGCGCGGCGCAGCTGGCCGCGCTGGGCAACCTGCAGACCACCTATCGCTCGGCGGGGCTGGTCACCCTGGCCGTCAGCGTCGATGACGATATGAAAAGTGCGACGCAGTTCGCAAAATCTCATCCGGCACGCTTCCCGCTGTTGCTCGACCGGCTCAAGGAGGTGGGGCGTGCCTACAGCATCGGGCTGATCCCCACGACCGTGCTGATTGACCGCCGCGGGCGGGTGCGCTACCTGCTGGCGGACTATCACGGTACTGATAACTCGTACGTCGCGCAGGTGCGCGCGTTACTCGATGATCCGCTGTGAACCGGCGGAATTACCCCACAATTGCTAGCCCCTGGACTCTCCAACATGAGTAGTGCACGTACCCTCCGCCGGATATTCGCGCCCGTCAGTCTGGCACTCAGCCTGGCCTGCAACCTCGCCGTCGGCGCTGAGCCGCCGGTGACGGCGCAGGCCCAGCCCGGGCCGGCCGCCACCGTGCCGGCGGCGACACCGGCAGCTGCGCCCGCGGCGGCGCCCGGCGACGCGCCGGCCCCGGCCGCTGCGGCGGCCGCGGCCAAGTCGGCGCCTGACACCAGCACCCGCGCACTGGACGAGCAAATCCAGGACCTCAAGCAGTCGGTGGTCGACCTGAACCGCGACCTGTTCGTTCTCGAGGAGGAACTGCTGTTTCCGGCCAACACGCAGGTGGCGGTATTCGTCTCGATGGACGTCGGTGACTTCTTCGGGCTCGACGCGGTGACTCTGAAGATCGACAACCGCGAGGTCAGCAATTACCTGTACACGCCGCGCGAGGTCGCCGCTCTGGTCAAGGGCGGCGTGCAACGGCTGTACGTCGGTAACCTCAAGGCGGGGCCGCACGAGCTGGTGGCGCTGTTCTCGGGCAAAGGCCCCAACGATCGCGATTACAGGCGTGGCGCTTCGATCAAATTCGAGAAGGGTGTAGGTGCCAAGTATCTGGAACTCAAGATTTCCGACCGGGTGCGCAGCCAACAGCCTGAATTCGAGATCAAGGACTGGGAGTAGCGCGCCAGTGCGGCGGCTCGAAGCCCTGTTATTGCTGCTGCTAGGCAGCGCGCTGGCCGTTCCGGCCATGCCGGCGTCGCACCCGCCGCCGCCACCGCCCGCGCTGCGCCCGGTGTTCGTGCAGGACTTGCACTACGGTGACGTACTGTTTCATTTCTACGCCGGCGACGATTTTGAGGCCTTGACCCGCCTCGAGGCCTATCAGCACTGGCAGCGCATGCCGCATCACGACCAGGATGCAGAGTTGCTCGCCGGGGGCCTCTACCTCTCGCTCGGCATGCACAACGAGGCCGGCAAGCGCTTTGAAACCCTGTTGACCCAGCAGGTGCCCGCCGCGGTGCGCAACGAGGCGTGGTTCTATCTTGCGAAGATCTGGTACGCGCGCGGCTATTACGATCGCAGCGAGCAGTCGCTGGGCCACATCAGCGGCGAGCTCCCGCCGAACCTCGAGGGCGAACGGCAGCATCTGCTGGTGAACGTGCTGATGCGCCAGAATCGCTATGAAGAGGCGGCCACCCGCATGGCCAACTGGCGCGGTCCGCCGGACTGGATGGCGTTCGCGCGCTTCAATCTGGGCGTGGCGCTGGTGAGCCAGAATCGGCTGGGTGAGGCCGCACAGCAGCTGACCGCGGTGGGCACCATGCACGCCGTGGGCACCGAGATGCAGACGCTGCGCGATAAGGCGAATCTGGCGCTCGGTTACGCCTGGCTGCAGGCCGGCGACCCGAGCGCCGCGCGCACCGCGCTCGATCGGGTGCGCTTGACCGGACCCTACGCGACGCGCGCGCTGCTGGGCGTGGGCTGGGCGGACGCCGCGCTCGGACAGTATCAGGACGCGCTCACTCCCTGGACCGAGCTGCACGGCCGCAACCTGCTGGACGCCGCCGTGCAGGAGTCCTATCTGGCGGTGCCGTACGCCTACGGCAAACTCAACGCGAACGCGCAGGCCGCCGACCTGTACGAGACGGCCATCAAGTCATTCGAGGACGAGTCCGGGCGCATCGACACGGCCGTGACGCGCATCGGCTCCGGCCATATGCTCGACGACCTGCTCGGTGCCGCTTCACCGACGCAGGAAATCAGCTGGTTCTGGCAGCTCAAGCAACTCCCTGACGCCCCGGAATCGCGCTATCTGTACACGCTGCTGGCCGATAACGACTTCCAGGAGGGCCTGAAGAATTACCGAGACCTCGGATTCCTGCGCGGCAAGCTCGACTACTGGAGCGACAACCTCGAGGCCTACCACGACATGGTCGACACTCGCCGTCAGGCCTACGCCGAACGCCTGCCGCGCGCCGACGCGCTGCTCGCCAGCAACCCCACCGCCGGCATGCTCGCCGAGCGCGCCGCCATCGACACGCGCCTCACGGCGATCGAGACCGGCGCCGACGTCGCCGCCCTGGGCAATGCCAAAGAGCGTGCCGAGTGGGCGAAGATCCGCCAGCTCGAGGCGGCAGCGACTGACAGCAACCACCCCGCCCACGCGCAGATGGCCGACGAGCGCGACAAGATCAAGCTGATGAAGGGCGTGCTCTTGTGGCAGCTTGACGCCCAGTTCAAGGAACGCAACTACACGGAACGGCGCGAGCTGCGCGCCCTCGACGCGCAGCTCAACGAGGCTCAGAACCGCTGGGTGCGGGTCCAGAAGGCCCGCAGCAGCGTGCCCACCAACACCGATGAGTTCGCCTCCCGTATCACCGAGCTTGCCGCCCGCATCGACCAGCTCAAGGGGAAGCTGGCGCAGTCGGCGCAGCAGCAACAGCAGTATCTCGAGCAGCTCGCCAGCCAGGCGCTGCTTGAGCAGAAGGAGCGTCTGGCGGAGTATCAGGTACAGGCGCGCTTCGCGCTCGCGGACATTTACGATCGTGCCAGCGCGCCGCCGGCGAGCGCGACACCGGCGCCGGACGCAGCGGCTCCCGACTCCACCGCGCCGGCCCCGGCGGCACCGGCTCCGGACGAGTCCGCACCGGAGGCGCCGACACGATGATTTCGCGGCCGCACCTGGCCTTGGCACTGCTCGCCGGCGCCGCCGCCTGCGCCCCAGGCTGGGCTGCACAGCCCGCCCCGAAGCCTCCGACCACCGTGGGCGATCTGCCCAAGCGCGCCATCGAGGTCCATACCGACGCCCCGGTCAGCGGCGGATCGGCCAAGGCCATGGAGAGTTACCGCCACTTTCTGGAGCTGCAAAACACCGACCCCAAGCTGCGTGCCGAGGCCCTGCGGCGGCTCGGCGATCTGAACCTGGAGTCGGGCGAACTCGAGCGCATGGCCAACGAAGTCACGCAGCTCGATCTGCCCGGAGCCGAGGCCATCAAGCTCTACACGACGCTGCTCAAGGGTTACCCCGACTATGCGCGCAATGACCAGGTGTTGTACCAACTGGCGCGGGCCTACGAGACGACCGGCCAGAGCCAGGCGGCTCTGGCGACACTCGACCAGCTCGTGCGCCGTTACCCCAAGACGCGCGAGATCGCCGAAGTGCAATTCCGTCGCGGTGAGCTGCTGTTCTCAGCCAAGCGCTATCCGGACGCCGATGCGGCTTACCAGCAGGTGGTCAGCCGTGGCCCCGGGGGCTCGAGCTTCTACCAGCAGGGCCTGTACAAGCTGGGCTGGGCGCAATTCAAGCAATCGGAATACGACGTCTGCCTGCAGTCGTTCATCACGCTGCTCGACCGGCTCCTGGTGGACCGCAAGACCGGCAAGGAGCGCAAGCTCGAAGCCCTCGGGCGCGCCGACCGGGAACTGACCGACGACACCCTGCGGGTCATGAGCATCTCGTTCACGTACCTCGACGGACCCGCCTCGCTTGACCAGCTGCTCTCCCAGCACGGGGCGCGGCCCTACGCGTGGCTGCTGTACTCGCGCCTCGGCGATCTGTACGTGCAGAAGGAGCGCTTTCAGGACGCCGCGAATACCTATCGGGCCTTCGTGGCCCGCGATCCGGCCAACGAGCATGCGCCGGTACTCTCGAATCAGGCCATTGACGCCTATTCCAAGGGCGGCTTCGCCGATCTGGTGGTCGAGGGCAAGGCCGAGTACGTGCGCACCTACGGGTTTGACGCGCCATTTTGGCGCGACCGGGAAAAGAGCACCTCACCGGAGGTGGTGGCCGAACTCAAGACCAATCTCAAGGATCTCGCCCAGTATTACCATGCCACCGCGCAGAAGACCAAGCGGCTCGAGGACTACACGGCCGCGGCCGACTGGTACCGCAACCTGCTGAAGACCTTCCCGACCGATCCGGACGCCAGCGAGACCAACTACCTGCTCGCCGACGCGCTGTTCGAAAGCCACCAGTATGCCGACGCAGCCACCGAGTACGAGCGCACCGCCTACAACTATCCGCCGGGCCCACGCTCGGCCGCGGCGGGCTATGCGGCGCTGGTCGCGCTGCAAAAGCAGGAGGAACTGCTGCCGCCCGCGGCGCGCGCCGACATGCATGCGCGCACCACCGCGGCCAGCGTGCGCTTTACGGAAGCCTTCCCCACGCATCCTGAGAGCGCGGGCATCTTGACGCGCGCGGCCCAGGACGAGTTCGCGGCCCACAATCTGCCGCGGGCGATACAGCTCAGCGAATCGCTGCTGGCGATCGAGCCCAAGGTCGACGTCGCCAAGCAGCGCATCGCCTGGACGATCATCGGCCAGGCGCAATTTGATCAGGGCGTGTTTGACAAGTCGGAACCCGCCTTTCTGCATGCTCTGCAGGTGGCCCCGCCGGGGACTCCGGAGCATGCCGACCTCACCGAACGCCTGGCCGCCTCGGTATATCGCCAGGGCGAGGCCAAGCGCAAGGCTGGCGACGAGGAGGGCGCCGCCGCCGATTTCCAGCGGGTTGCCACCGTGGCACCCGAATCGAAGATCGTGCCCACCGCCCGCTACGATGCGGCCGCGTCGCTGATCAACGCCAAGCAATGGCAGCCGGCCATTGCCGCACTCGAGGCCTACCGCCGCGATTACCCGCAAACCCAGTACGGCGCTGACATCACCCGCAAGCTGGCGGTCGCCTATGTCGAGGCTGGCCGCGGTAGCCAGGCCGGGACCGAGTTTGAGCGCATTGCCTCCGCCCCCGGGGAAGACCCGGCGGTTGCGCGCGAGGCGACCATGCGCGCGGCCGATCTGTACGAGAAGTCGGGCAACCTCGAGCGCACTACCGTAATGCTCGAGCAGTTCGTGCAGCGCTACCCGCTGCCGGTGGCCGACGCCATGGAGGCGCGCGCGCGTCTCGCAGAGCTCGCCGCGAAGTCGAACAACGTCACCCGCCGCGACTACTGGCGCAACGAGATCATCAAGGCTGACGCCGCTGCCGGCTCGCAGCGCACCGATCGCACCCGCTCGCTGGCCGCCGCCGCGCAGCTGGCGCTGGCCGAACCGGCCCGCGATGCCTTCCGGGCCGTGCGCCTGACCGCGCCTTTGAAGAAGTCGCTGGTCGCTAAAAAGGAGGCCATGGAAAGGGCCCTGGCCGGCTACAAGGCGGTGCTGCCCTACAACATTTCCACGACCACGACCGCTGCGACCTACGAGATGGCGGAGCTGTATCGCACGCTCGGCCGCGACCTGCTCGCCTCGGAGCGGCCGGCGAGTCTCAGTGCCGAAGAACGCGAGCAGTTTGATTCCCTGCTCGAAGAGCAAGCCTTCCCCTTTGAGGAGCAGGCGATCGCGATTCACGAGGCCAACGCCAAGCGCACTCTTGACGGCGTGTACGACGAGTCCGTGCGCCGCAGCTACCAGGCACTGGCCGAAATGAGCCCGGCACGCTACGCGAAGACCGAGCTGTGGACCGAACTGGTGCGCTCGCTGTTCTCCTCGGCCGATTTTCCCGCTGATCCGAAGGCGGTCGCGGATTTTGCACGCGGCGTCGCCGATGCCCTCGGCGGCAAGACCACGGAGGCCGAGCTGGACTTCCAGCAGATGGAACTAAATTATCCGTCTCTGGCCGAACCGTCAGTCAACCTGGCCATAGTCCTGCGCGGCGCCGGGGACCTCGCGGGAGCTGCCGCGGCGCTGGAGCGTGCGACGACGCGCTCGCCGGACTACGCCCTGGCCTGGAACGAATTGGGTTTGGTACGCCGCGCTCTGGGCAAGTTCGACGACGCCCGGATGGCCTACGGTAAGGCCATTGCGGCCGACGCCAGCTACGCGCCGACGCACCGGAATCTGGGAGTGCTGCTCGATTTGTACCTGCAAGATCCGACTGAAGCGCTGGCGCAGTTCGAGCAATATCGCCAACTGACAGGTGAGGATAAGCCGGTGAGTGGCTGGATCGCCGAATTGCGGCGGCGCACGGGGGTGGCGGCGCCGACGGCGGCACCGAAGCCGACCGATACCGCACCGCCCGCGGCGGCGCCCGCACCCGCGGACTCGGCTCCTGCCTCAACCCCAGCCCCAACCCCAGCCCCTGCCCAGGCCCAGGCGGATACGCCCGCGCCCGCGGCCGACGCCGCAGCCAACGGAGGTGGACGATGAAGAGCCTGTTGACCTTGCTGTTGCTCGGCATCGCGGCAGTGAGCCGCGCCGACGAGATTGAACCTGCCGTAAACACCTCGAGCGTCCCGCCGGCGCCTGCCGAGGCTACGCCGGCGCCGTCCCAGGCCATGCCGGCGGCTCCCCAGGCCACGCCAGCGCCTCCCCAGGCCGTGCCAGCGCCTCCCCCGGCCACACCGCCGGCGTCCCCGGCCCCGGCCAAGCCGCCCGCCGCCAAGGTCGCTGGGACGGGCAAGCAGCCAGCGGGGCAGAAGTCTTCCGCGCGCGACGAAATCCTGCTGGATCCGACGCAAATTACAGGAAATCGGGAGTTACCGAAGGTGATGTACGTCGTGCCCTGGAAGCGCCCGGATATCGGCGATATGGGCGGACGCCCAGCCAAGAGCCTGATCGATGAGGCACTGGCGCCGGTCGACCGTGACGTGTTTCGCAGGCAGAACCGCTATTTTACGGCCCTGCAGGCCCAAAGCGCGGCTGCGCCCGCCAAGCCGACAGTGGCACCGGCCGCGGGTGCAACGATTACACTGCCGAGCGGGGATGAGAAGTAGGTGCTGGGCAAATGTTAAGTCTTGGTCTTTAATTTCACGGATTGATTCAGGCATGGGAGTCTGAGGATGCAATTTTTTAGCATGATCGTTCGTTTCTTCCAGGGTGGCGGCCCGATGATGTACCCGATTGCGGTGGTACTGGTCGTAGGCGCTGCCATCGCCATTGAGCGCTATATCGTTCTTACACACACCTCGATGCGCAATCGCGGCCTGTGGAACGAAATCGCTCCCCTGCTGACGCAGGGCAACTTCAAGGGCGCCGTGCAGGTGACCAGTAGGTCGGACGCGGCCATTGGCCAGATCCTGAGTTACGGGTTGGCGCGGATCAGCTCGGCGCGCAGCCGCGACGACATCGAGAAGGCCATGGAAGAGAGTCTGATGGACGTGGTGCCCCGACTGGAGAAGCGCACCCACTACCTGGCCACCTTTGCCAACCTGGCCACACTGCTTGGCCTGCTGGGCACCGTAGTTGGTCTGATCAACGCCTTCGCGGCGGTGGCGACGGTCAATCCGGCCGACAAGGCCAACCTGCTCTCCGCCAGCATCTCGGTGGCCATGAATTGCACCGCGTTTGGGCTGATGACGGCCGTGCCGCTGCTGGTGATCCACGCCGTACTGCAGACCAAGACGACCGAGTTGGTCGACAGTCTCGAGATGGCGTCGGTGAAGTTCCTGAACGCGGTGACCGAGCGCAGCGCGGCGGCCGCGGCCTGAACCGTCCCGATCTGCTGAGCCGGGTACTCGAATGCGCCGTTCTCAACTCCTGAGAAAATTGCTGCGTAAGCAGCGCCGCTCTTCCGACCTGCTGTTGGTGTCGATGATCGATATCTTTGTGGTGCTGGTGACCTTCCTGCTGATGACGGCGATCTTTTCACGCACCGTGGTGCTTGATCTGAAATTGCCGGCGAACAACGCCAGCATTCCGGAGCTGCCTCAGGGCCTCAATCTTGAGATCATCGTGCGCGCCAACTCCCTGACGGTTGCCGATCGCGGCACCGGGCCCCTGCACTTCATGCCCAATTCGGCCGCCGGGGGCTATGACCTCGCCGGGCTGACGCAGTTTCTGAAGTTACTGAAATCCCGCTATCCGGATAAGGTCGAGGCCACCATTCTGCTCGAACCGCAAATTGCCTATGACACCCTGATCCAGGTGATGGACCGCACGCGCGTGGTCGAAGTGAATGCCGGCCTCAACACCATACAGGCAGAGTTGTTTCCGGACGTGGCGATCGGTGATGCGCCGGTGCCGGTAGGCGACGGCGGAGGCTCGCGATGAGCATGTCGAATCGCGCCAGGCGCATGTTGCAGCATCAGGTGCGTAACAAGGCCGACGCCGAGCTCAACCTGATTCCGATGATCGACATCCTCAGCGTGATGGTGTCCTTCCTGCTGGTCTACTCGACCGAAGTCGAGGTGCTCCAGAACAGCAAGGGCATTGAAATACCGCAATCGATCTCCGAGCAGCGCCCGCGCGAGACTGTAGTGGTGATGCTGACTAAGGACGACCTGTTTGTGCAGGGTGAGCGCGTCGCCAGCGTCAACGACATTCGCGCCAGCACCGATCCGATCATTGGCCCGCTGCGCGCGGCGCTCAAGCGCCCGACACTGGTTGGCGCGGTGATGACTGAAAAGCAGATCGCCGAGCGGGAAATCACCGTGATGGCCGACAAGATGATTCCCTACGAGGTGCTCAAGAAAGTCATGAGCACCTGTACCGACGCCGACTACGGCCGCCTGTCGTTTGCGCTGGTGCAAAAGGAGAAGACCGTAAACGTTAACCAGCTGCGGCACCAACTGAAGCGCGCGGAGAAACAATAGGTGCCGTTACCGCAGTATTACCGCAGTTTCGAACTGGCCTGGGAGGTCGATCCCGAGGACCAGCGGCGCCTGCGCCGCCTGGTGGTAACCGGCCTGTGCCTGGTATTCCTTTTTGGTCTGCTGATGCCCTTCATCGAACTGCCTAAGCGGGCCGCCGGCCCAGAGGAAGTCCCGCCACGGCTGGCGCGGATCATGCAGGAGGAGCCCCCGAAGCCACCGCCGCCCAAGCCTCAGCCGAAGCTGGAAAAGCCCAAGGAAGTACCGACGGCGCAACCCAAGCCGGTAGACGTCCGCAAGAAGGTGGAAAATTCCGCGGCTATGAAGGCCATCAAAGATGAACTGGCTGACCTGCGCGACCAGGTAGATACCAGCCAGTTACGGAACAAGAACCTCAGTGCGGCGGCAGAAAAGGACGCACGCTCTGAGCGTTCGCTGATTACTTCCAAGGTGGGCAGCGGCTCGGCCGGCATCGTCTCGGCCAACTCGAGCCGTGGTTTCGGCTCGGGCGCCGGCGCGCTTTCGGACCACACCACGGTTGGCGTCAGTTCAGGCATCGGGGCCGGCGCCGCGCAGAATCGCGCCACCCGCATTGGCAACAGCGGCAAGGCTGCGCGCAGCCAGGAAGAGATCGAGCTGGTGTTCGACCGCAACAAGGGGGCGATATACGCGCTCTACACGCGTGCCATGCGCGAGCGCGCCGACCTGCAGGGCAAAATGGTGCTGCAGCTTACGATTTCCCCGGCCGGCGAAGTCACCGACTGCACCATGCTCAGCAGCGAGCTCAACGACCCGGATCTGGAACACAAGATCATTGCGCGCGTGAAGTTGTTCCGCTTCGAGGCCAAGGATGTCGAGGTCATTACCGCGCGCAAGACCATCGAGTTTTTCCCGGGCTGAACGAGTAGCCAGCGCAAGACAGCCATGAACCTGCAATCGGAAATCGATTATTTCCGGGAGCTGGCACCAATCGGGCAGGCGCGTCTGTTGGCCATATTTCTGCACGAGCTGAGCATGGAGGCGCGCGGCACCTACGGCGCCAATCCCGAGCATGTGCAGGACGGAGCGCGGTTGCGCTTTGTCAACGAAATCACCTCGCGCCTGGCGCGCTACATCGAGCAGGTCCTGGCGGACGTAGCGGATCGGCCGGGCGAGGACGTGCTGATGCGCATGCTGCTCGCGCCGCGCGCCGACAAGGCCGCCGAACGGCTGGTTGTCAATGCGTATCGTCGTGCCATCCAGGGCTTCGATCGCAACGACACGACCGTAACCATGATGCCCACCTAAGCGGCCGCCAGCGGCGCGTCAGTCCTCCGCGACGCGGTTGGACAAGGGTGGCGTGAACCATTACTTTTCACGCATGCCTGCGCAGCCACTCACTCAGGTCCTGATATTGCTGCTGGCTTCGGTGGTGGTTGTGGCCATCGCACGCCGCCAGGGACTGCCGCCGATACTCGGTTACCTGGTGGTGGGCATGCTGCTCGGGCCGCTCGCTTTCGGGCTGTTGCCCAACGGCGCCGCCACGCAGACACTCGCCAATATCGGCGTGGTGTTCCTGCTGTTCACGCTCGGACTGGATTTCCTGTGGGCCCGCATGCTGGCCATGCGGCGCGAGGTGTTTGGGCTGGGCGCGGCGCAGCTCCTGGTCGTCGGTCTGGTGGTGGCGCTGTTGCTGCGCATGGGCTCAGTGGACTGGGTTTCCGCTGCGGTGCTCGGCGGCGCCGTCGCCATGAGTTCCACGGCGATCGTGCTGCAGCAGCTTACCGATCAGGCGGAACTCAATCGCACCCACGGGCGCCTGGCCTTCGCGGTGCTGCTCTTCCAGGACCTGGCCTTTGTGCCGCTTCTGGCGCTGGCCACCGCGCTGGCGCGCGGCGGTGGCGCGTTCACCGCCACCAGCATTGTCCGGCTGGTGGTGGAGGGTCTGCTGGCGCTGATAGTGGTGCTGGCCATCGGCCGCTGGCTGCTGCGCCCGCTATTCTACGAGATTGCCCACAGCCGTCTGCGCGAGCTGTTCACCCTGACGGTGCTGCTGGTGGTGCTGAGCTGCGCGTGGCTCACGGAGAAGGTGGGTCTGTCCATGGCGCTGGGCGCGTTCCTGGCCGGAATGATGCTCGCCGAGACGGAATACCGCCATCAGGTGGAATCGGCGGTGCGGCCGTTTCGCGAGCTGCTGTTGGGCCTATTCTTCATTTCGGTCGGCATGCTGCTCGACGTGCGGCTGCTGTACCACCAATTCCTGCTGATCTCCGCGCTGCTGACGGCGCTCCTGCTAATCAAAAGCCTGCTGGTGGCGTTGGTCACCCGGCTCTACGTCGACAGCAATTTCAAGGCGGTGCGCACCAGCGTGGTACTTGCCGGGGGTGGCGAATTCGGCGTGGCGCTGGTGACGATCATGGTGCAGCACGATGCGCTGCTCTCGCCGCGCGTCAGCCAGCCGTTGCTGGCCGCGATGGTCTTGAGCATGGTGCTGAGCCCCTTGCTGATCCGTTACAACCGCAAGCTTGCGCGGCTGCTACTGGGCGAGCGCGGACCCCCGGCGAGCGCCCTAGAGCGCGAGGCCGCCGCCGAAACGGCGCTCGCGCGCCGCGAGCACGTGGTGCTGTGCGGCTTTGGCCGCGTCGGCCAGAACATTGCCCGCGTACTGGAATCGCTCGGCTTCGAGTATCTGGCGCTCGACCTCGATCCGGCGCGCATCCGCCTGGCGCGACAGGCCGGCGACGCGGTTGTATTCGGCGACAGCGCCGACGAGGAATTGTTGCGGCAGGTGGGCGTGGACAACGCCAGCGCCGTGATCGTCACTTTCGCCAATCCGGCAGTGTCGGTGGGAATCGTGCACAGCGTTCGGCAGCTCAATGCGCACGTGCCGGTGCTGGTGCGCACCCAGGACGACGTCGGCCTGGCCGAACTGACCGAGGCGGGCGCCACCGACGTGGTGCCCGAGACGCTCGAGGCGAGCCTGATGCTAGTGGTGCAGGTGCTGCTGCTCCTGAAGCTTCCCGCGTCCAAGGTCATGCGCACGGTCAGCGATATTCGCGCCAACCGCTACGCGACGCTGCGCGACGTGTTCCGCCACGAGGGCGCGCAGGTCGTCGACGACACCCATGCCTTTCGTGATGAGCTGCGCTCAATTGTGCTGCCGCCCGGTGCCTGGGCGGTGGGCCGGCGACTGGAAGAGGTGCGCGCGCAGGGCGCGGACGTGACCTTCACCGCAGTGCGGCGCCACGGAATTACCGGACGCCAGCCCGATGCGGCCACCGAGCTGCGCGAGGGCGACATTGTCCTGATACACGGGACGCCGGAGGCGCTCGAGCATGCCGAAGCGGTGCTACTGGCCGGCTGAGCCATTGCAGGTACAATGCGCGGCCTGCAATTAGCGCCGCCAACGATCCGCGAAATGAACCGCGACGACCGCCATTTCCCCCCCCACCACAGCCCGCTGCGCGAGGACATCCATGCGCTCGGCGAGGTCGTCGGCAGCGTGCTGCGGGAGCAGGGGGGCGATGAACTCTACGAGCTGGCCGAGGGTGACCGCCAGACCGCGATCCGTCGCCGGGTGGGCTCGGCCGATGTGGCCTTCGAGTTGCGGGCACGCGTCCAGGGACGGCGCCCGGAGCTGGCGCGCGATCTGCTGCGTGCCTTTGCCGCCTACTTTCAGCTCGCCAACGTCGCGGAGAAGGTGCACCGCATTCGCCGCCGCCGCGAATATTTCCTCGCTGACAGCGGTCGGCCCCAGCCCAACGGCGTGGTCGATACCCTCGCCGCACTCAAGGCGCAGGGTCTCGCGCTCGCTGACGTCCTCGAGTTGCTGCGACAGCTGCGCATTGAGCCGGTACTGGTCGCGCATCCGATCGAATCGGCTCGGCGCACCGGGCTGCGCCGCCAGCAACGCATCGCCGATCGTCTCCTGGAACGCAGCAACCCGTTGCTGGCCCCGCAGGAAAAGTCGGCGTTGCTGGCGCGGATTCGCGCCGACGTGACCGTGGAGTGGCAGACCGCCGAGCATCCCCGTGAGCAGCTGACGGTTGCCGATGAGCGCGAGCATGCCATCTTCTATCTGGCCGAAGTGCTCTATCGGATTGTGCCGGCGTTCTGCGAGGAGCTCGCAGCCGCGTTGGCGCAGCTCTATGGCGCCGACTCCGAATCCCTGGAGCTGCCGCTGATCGTGCGCTTCGGCACCTGGGTGGGTGGCGACATGGACGGAGCCGCCGACGTGCACGCCAAGAGTATTCGCGAAACCCTGGCGCGCCAGCAGCAGGTAATCATCAACAACTACTTTGGCGAGTGCCAGGTGCTGGCGCAGCAATTGTCGCAAAGCGCCGTGCGCGTAGGCGTGTCCGCGGCCGTCACCCGCCGCATCGAGGAATATCGCACCCTATTGCCCGGGGCACCCGGACTCACCCCGGCGCGTCACGATCGCATGCCCTACCGCGTGCTGTTTGGGCAGATCGCCGAGCGGCTGCGCAATACCCTGGACGGGCGACCGAACGGCTACGACCGGCCGGCCCAGTTTCGCGGCGACGTGGGCCTGATCGCCGACAGCCTGCGCGCGCACCGCGGCATGCACGCAGGCTACTTCCTGGTGCGCCGCCTGCTGGCGCGCATCGACACCTTCGGGTTCCACCTGGCGACGCTCGACCTGCGCCAGCACGCCAGCGTGCACCATGCCGTGATCGCCCAGGGACTCGACGACCCGCAATGGCGGGAACGCAGCGCGGCCGAGCAGCACGCCCGGCTGGTCGAGGTACTGGCGCTCGATACCGGGCCCAGCCGCGCCTTCGATGCTCTGGGCAGGCGCACCCTGGCGGTATTCGAAACCATGGTGCAGGGACGCCATCGCTACGGCCCGGACGCCCTCGGCGTATACATCGTCAGCGCGGCCGCGACCGCGGCCGACGTGCTCGCCCCGCTGGTGTTGGCGCATTGGGCCGGTGCGCGCGACCGCCGCAACGGTACGGCGGCGATTGATATCGCGCCGCAATTCGATTCGGTAACGACCCTGGAGGGCTGCGGTGAGGTCATGCGCCAGTTGCTGGCGGACCAGGTCTACCAGCGCCATCTCGCGGCCAGGCAACGTCAGCAGACGGTGCTGATCGGCTATTCCGAGAGCAATCTGGAGAGTGGGCTGGTAGCCTCGCGGCTGGCTGCATATCAGGCCCAGCGCACGCTGGCAGCCGTACTCGACCGGGCGCAGGAACGCCACGTGCTGTTCTACAGCCGCGGCGGCAGCATTCCCCGCGGTGGCGGACGGATCGATGCGCTGTTGCGCGCCGCGCCGGCGGAATCGGTCAGCGGCGTGCTGAGGTTCACCGAGCAAGGCGAAGGCATTTCGCAAAACTTTGGGCTGCGCGCCAATGCCATGCGCACACTGGAGCGGGCATTCAACACGCTCACTCTGGCGACACTGGCGGTGCGCCGTGGCGCGACGGTGCAGGAGAGCAGCGCCCTGACCGAAGCGGCGGTGCAGCTTGCCGCAGTCAGCCGCTCCGCCTGGCGCGGCTTGCTCGAGGCGCCGGGATTCTTCGAGTTCTTTCGTGCGGCCACTCCCATCGACGTGATCGAGCGCATGCGCATCGGCGCGCTGCAGCGGCGCGAATCCGAGCAGGCACAAAGCCTCGAGGCAGTTCCGGCGGCAGCCTGGGTGTACGCCTGGTCGCAGTCACGGCACATGCTGCCGGGCTGGTTTGGTGCCGGTTCGGGCCTTGAGGCGGTGCGGGCGCAGCGTGGCGCGGAGCTGCTGCGCAGCGCCTATGCCGAGTGGCCTTTCTTCAAGAGTCTGATCGACGACATCGAAGCCATGCTGGCCCGCGCCGATATGGAAATCAGCGCTTGCTACGATCAGCTGGCGCCCCCCGAGCTGGCTGGCGTCGCCGCGGGCATACGCGCCGAATTCACGCTAACCTGCAATCTGGTCTGTCAGATCAAGGGCAGTGCCGAGCTGCTGGACAGCGACCGCACACTCCAGCGCAGCATCGCGCTGCGAAATCCGTACGTGGATCCGATGAACCTCATGCAGGTCGATCTGCTGCGACGCTGGCGCGAGGGCGGGCGCCGCGACCCGGCGCTGCTGGAAGCGCTGCTGGCCAGCGTTGCCGGCATCGGCTTGGGCCTGCAGACATACGGCTAGCTGCCGCGCGTGCTACTGCAGGCAGACGATCAGTCGTGCGTGGTAATTACGCCATTCGATCGGGATGACGATGGGGCGGCTGGCTTGCGGATAGTCGAGCTTGCCGTCGCGGCCGGGGATGACCGCCGGCACGGAAATCTGAAATTGTTGGCCGAAGTCGCGACGCGCATTGCCCGACAGGGTGTTGGTGATCTCGCCGACCAGATCGCACAGGTTCTCGTGGCTCATGTCGGTCTCCTGCATGCGCATCAGCATGACACTGAGCATGCTCTTGGGCGCCGTAAAGGCGACCAGGCCGACGCGCTTGCCGGTAATCTGCACGACGCCGGTGTAATCGGAGATTTCCGGGCGCTCACCCAGCGCCAGGTGCGGCGTACCGCATTGGGCGGCTTGCTGAACGGTGGTACCGAAGTAGTGCAGTACCCCGCCAACGAACACCCCGACTTCGGTTTCGAGCGTCATCGCATCCCCGTCATTCGACGCCGATCAACTTGCGCAGGGCTTCGTTGAGCTGGCGGTCGGTGAATGGCTTGCACAAGAATCCGCTGGCGCCCTTTTCGAGTGCCTCAATTGCGGTCAACTTGTCGGCCAGCGCCGAGATTACCAGAATACGCAGCTGTGGATCGCGTTGCACGAGCTGCGCCACGCACTCAGTGCCGCCCATCTGCGGCATCGTCAGATCCATGGTCACCAGGGTAGGGTGCAGCTGCGCATGCATATCCAAGGCCTCAAGACCGTCGCGCGCCGCACCGATGACCTCGATCTCGGGGACTTCATTGGCCCGCTCGATGCGCCGGCGAATCACATTTGAGTCGTCGACTACCAGCAGGCGATGATGTGGCGCAGGTCCGCTCATGCCTACGCCGCCGTAGACTGGGAGGGCTCGCTCGCCGCGCGCCGCGGCAGCACCGTCTTGAAGCGAGTGTACTTGCCCGGTGAGGTGGCGATGCCGATACGGCCCCCGCACTCGCGCACGGTAGTGTTGACCACGTCGAGGCCCACGCCCCGCCCCGCGTGCTCGTCCACTTCGCTCGCCGTCGAGAATCCCGACTGGAAGATCAGCCGGAACGCTCCACTGCGATCCAGGGAGGCCGCCTGCTGGACGTCGAGCAGGCCACGTTCGAGTGCGCGTTTGCGGATTCGGGTGGTGCTCAGGCCCTGGCCGTCATCCTCGACCAAGCAGCGAGTATTCCTCCGGCTTGCTGTCGCTGAAGCGCACGCGCACGGTGCCAGCGGGTGGCTTGCCGGCGGCGGCGCGCTCCTCCGCAGTCTCGATTCCGTGCACGACGGCATTGCGGACCATCTGGATGCAGATATCGCGCACCGGGCCCTGATAATGGTCGGGCACTCGGTCGAGTCCCTCGCAGATCAGGCGTACGCTGCGGGCGCCGGAGGCGCTCACCTCGTGCACCAGCCGTTCCAGCATCAGTTCCAGTCCCGTGGCGCGGTCCGCCGCCGCCCGCGAGCCGATCACCGCGGTATCGCCATGGTTCTCCGGCGGGATGTCGCTGCTGGCGGCCGCCGCGGTGGAGCGCGCCTGATGGACGTGTTCGCGCATGCTGGCGATGATGTGCATGTGATTCAGCAATTCGTCCAGCTTGACCACCACTGGCACGAACTCGTCGCCGGAGAGCTCGGCCCGCTCACGCAGCATGCTCAGCTGTGTCTCGACGGCGTGGGCGCGCTGCACGAAGGAATCCAGCCCGAGGGCCGCCGCTTCGCCCTTGAGAGAGTGCATCTCGCGAAACACACCTTGGACCTTGTGTTGCAGTTCGGCTGGCCTGATGCCGGGGCTCCGCAACAGAGCGTTGCTCCGGCGGACGGCCGCATCGACACTGTTCAGGAACGAGTGCAGCTGCAACGGTTCGGTGCGCAGCAACTGCAGCAATACGGCGGCGTGTGAGTCACTGCCAGAACGCAGCTGCTCGAGTTCCTGCTGCAGTTGTACGCGGTCGGTTATGTCGCTGACCGCGCACAGCACGAAATCGGTAGTCGCACCCGCGCCGCGCGCGCGGCGGAACGAGAACGACAAGTAGCGAATCTCGGCGGGCCCCTGGGCCTTGTGGAAACTCACTTCGACCTGGCTCAGCGGATTGACCGATTCGATCAGTTCCTCGTTGACGTTGTCTTTCCAGAACAGGCCCACGTACTTGCTTGCGCTCAGCAGCGTGCGCTCGTCGACCAGCGGTCGGAGCAGATCCTCGAGGCTGCGGCCGGCCGGGGCGGTGGTGCGCAACAGCGCCAGCAGCGAGTCGGAGTAGGCACCGCCGATGCCCCCGTCCTTGGCGATCAGGAACAGTCCTTCGCGCACCGTGCCCAGAATATCCTCGACCTGCCGTTGCGCCTCCACGGCGCTCTGCCCGGCCCGGCCCGCCCGCCAGGCGAAATACAGCATGGTGGCGAGCAGCAGGGTCGCCAGCCCCGCGCCGCCGAGCAGCAGGCTCCGGAGCGCCTGGCCGTCATGCACGACCGCCTCGCGCAGATGCGCCGCCAAGTTGCCGAGGTCGGCGGCCAGGGCCGCAGTGTCGCGCGTCTGTGCTACCAGCAGTTCATCGACCGCGCGTTTTAGGTTCGCGCCTACCGGCGTCAATGCGGACCCATTGGCCGAATCCACGTACAGATCCGCCGCCCGAATTTGCTCGAGGCGCGCCAGTCCGGCATCCACCGGATGCCAGCGGGCGCTGGCACTGGCAAACAGCGCCGCGGTGTCCGTGCGCGTCGCCAGGCCTCCCTTGGACATCGCGTCGCCAAGATGAGCGTACGCGATGTTGCTCGCGGCGCGGCTGGCGGCGAGGGCGCGCAGTGAATTACTGACGTAAGTTCGGGTCTCCAGCCCGCGCTGGATGAGGGTCAGTTCCGAGCGCAAGAACTGCGGCTGCGCCGTCAGGCCCGAGGCCAGTTGCAGCGCGGAGGACGTCGACTGCAGTCGCGCGGCCAGCCGCACGCCGGTAAACAGCAACAGCGCAAGTGCGGCCGTGCAAGCCGCGGTCACGGCGACTGGCAGCCATTGGACGCGATGAGTCAGTGACAGGCGGGCCATGGCTACTCCGCGGGCTGCTTTGCCGCTGGTTTGAAGGCAATCCGCAGGCGTGCGCGCCGGGATGCACCGGACGCGCCCAGCTCGCTGGTATCAAAACGACCGTGCCTGACCGCTTGCAGGGCCGCGTCGTCGAAGACGCGGGCCGGATTGGACTCGACGATCTTTGCATCGCTGGCGCGCCCCTTGGCGTCGAGGGTGAACTCGACGATCACGTAGCCCTGCTGGCCGGCGTCGAACGCCGATTGCGGGTAGGTCACATCGAGGGGCGCGGCCGGCTTAGCGCGCACGAAATCCGGCACGGCGGGGGCGGCTGCAACCGGGGGCGGCGCGACCGCGGCCGGTACGGGGCGAGCACGCACCGCTTCCATATCGCTTTGCAGTTGCTTTCGTACGGCGCTCAGCTCCGGGCCGTTCCCCAGTATCGCGGCCGCGTTGAGCAGCTGCTGCGCCAGCTCATACTGTCCCGCGCGCGAGGCCGCCAGGGTGCGCTCGATCAATGCGGCCTGCAGCTCGTGCTCGACGTTCACGGTCAACTGGCTGCCGCGGTTAAGTTGCTGCATGGTCAACACCACTGACTGGGCGCTGTCGGTAGCCGGTTCCAGCAGCGCGCCGGCTTTGATCTGGGAACGCGCGTGGCTGGCGAGTTCGGCCAGCCGCGCCGTGTTGCGCTGAGAGTCTAGCGCGTCACGAAGCTCGGCGAGCGCCGCGCGATCGCCTCCCGCCGCGGCCAGCTGCGCAATCAGTTGCGTCGCAGCCTCGGAGTCGCCCTTGGCGATCGCCGCCCGAGCCTGCACCAGCAGCGCACGTGGGCGGGCCGCGACGATGTCGGACTCGAGCGCCGCGATGGCCGCCGACTCGATACCTACGCCGTGGAAGGCGGCCAGCAGGCGGCCGGCTTCCTCGTCCTTGCCCGCGTTCAGGTCGGCGCGAATCCGCGCGCTGGCCACGGCAAACAGCCGGCGCAAGCCGTCGCGGGCTTCCTCGTTCTGCGGCTCCTGCGCCAGTACCTTGGCATAGAGCTCCAGGGCGCTATTGCCGGTGGGCGTGCCCTCGGTCGGCGGCAACAGGCTCTTGCCTTCACGGAAGGCCACGCGTGCGTCGGACAGCAGCTCCAATACCGTGCGGGGCGGGGCGGCCGTGGCGGCGGCGGCCGCGGGCGTGGGCTGCACGGCGGCAGGCACGACCGGTGGGGGCGCTTGCAGCGTGGGCTTGGAAACCGCCGGACGGCTGGCGGTACCGTGGCCGAACAGGTACCAGGCGGTGGCTGCGGCCAGCAGCGCAGCCCCCAGGATCAACAGCCAAACCGGCGCGCGCAGCGCTGACCTGCCGGTTGTGGTGCCGTCCGTGGGGCTCGCCACGGTTTCGATGGCCAGTTGCCTGTCCATCGCGCCGAGGGCCGCTTCGAGGGCGCTCGTGGCCAGTGCGCCGCGTTCAATGATCGCAGTAAGCGCGCCGCGAGCTAGCGGGTTGGCCCAGTCCGCCGTTGTGCCGTCCGCGCAAATGACCAGGAGTGGAGCCAGCGGGAATTGCTGCTTGACGCGTGCCGCCTGAGCGCGTGCATCGCTACGCGCCGCCGCGTCAATCATCAGTGCCCAGGGCGTGGCGCTGGCTGGGGCGATTTGTTCCGCGGTATCGATCGGACGCGTGCGGTAGCGCGTGCCCAGCAGCGGTCCAAGCTCGAGCAGTAGTGCATCGTCGCCCGACAGCACATACAGGATCGGTGCGCGGCCGTGCGCAGAGGGGGACAGCGTTGCACGCGGTTCCTGACCAATGGGATTTGTGGTTGGTGCAGTGTTTGCCACCGCTCTAGGCCTCCGGAGTCACGGCTGCAAATGTGTGATTTGGTGCAGAAAATTGCCCTAAACGGGTTCACAGATCCGATGCGACAAAATATGCGGAAAGTGCCGCGGACAGCGGCAATGTGCTGTCCGTCACAAAATAGCGCTGGAGGGCTGGCGCAACTAGCTCGGCAGGTCGGCGCAGACCGCGCTGATCGCGCCGGCCAGGGTGCTAATGTCGGCGCTGCTATGCGCCGCGGATATGAACCCGACCTCGAAGCCACTAGGCGCGAGATAGATGCCACGCGCCAGCAGGGGATGATACACCGCGGCGTAGCGCTGCGTGCAGCCGGGCGGGTAGCGTGCCGGACTGCGCAGCGGCGTTCCGGCCGTGCCGTGCGCGCCCGCAAGGCAGAGCCAGAAGATCGATCCGACGCGCTGTAGGATCAGGCCAGGCACGGGGCGCAGGGCCTGCTCGAGCTGCGCACCCAGGGATTCCAGTCGCGCGTAGACCGTGCCATCGCTGAGGGCGCGCAGCATCGCCAGGCCCGCGCACATGGCCACGGGGTTGGCGCTCAGCGTTCCGGCCTGATAGACCGGGCCGGCCGGCGCGACCAGCTGCATCAGCTCACGCCGGCCGCCGTACGCGCCCACCGGGAAGCCACCGCCGATGATCTTGCCGTAGGTCACGAGGTCGGGTGTCACCGCAGCGGTCGGCGCGTAACCCTGGAAGCCGACACGGAACCCGGAGATTACCTCATCGAAGATCAGCAGCGCGCCGTGCTGGTTAGCCAGGCGCGCCAGAGTGCGCAGGAATTCGGCGCGCTGCGGCAGCAGGCCGTAGTTGGCCGGCAGCGGCTCGATGATCGCGCATGCCAGCTGTGCGCCGTGTTCTGAGAACACGGCCGCCAGCGCGTCCTCGTCATCGAGCGGTGCAACCACAGTTTCGCGGGCGGCCAGGAGGCCGAGCCCCGCGCTGTCGGGGACCGGAGCGTCGGCAAGGCCGGAACCGGCGCGCAGCAGCATTGCGTCGACGTGGCCGTGATAGCAACCCTCGAATTTGAGTATCTTCGAGCGTCCGGTGGCGGCGCGCGCGACGCGCAAGGCCGACATCACCGCCTCGGTGCCTGAATTCACGAAACGCACACTCTCCACCCAGGGAACCCGGCTGGTAATGTACTCCGCCAGTTCGAGGCTGTAGGGTTCCGCGGTGCCGAGGCTCCAGCCTCGCCCCAGAGCCTGCTCGACCGCCGCGCGCACGGCGGGGTTGCCGTGCCCCAGGATCAGCGGCCCAAAGGCCATGCAGTAGTCGAGGTATTCGCGGCCGTCGACATCGCGAAGTCGCGCGCCATCACCGCCGGTCATGAACACCGGCGTCCCACCCACGCTGCGGAAGGCGCGCACCGGCGAATGCACGCCGCCCGGCGACACCTTGAGCGCGCGTGCGTACAGCTCTTCGGAAGTCGTCACAGGCCTAGCAGTTCGCGTGCGTGTCGCGCGCCGTAGGTGATGATCATGCTGGCGCCGGCACGCCTGAAGGCGGTCAGGATTTCGCGATGCAATGGGGCCCTGGCCGCCAGCCCCTGCGCCGCTAGGGCCTCCAGGGCCGCGAATTCGCCACTGGTGTGATAGACCGCCCAGGGCTGTGGGAATTCGCGCGTCAGTTCGCGCAGCAGGTCCAGATAAGGCAGGCCGGGCTTAACCATGAGTATGTCCGCGCCTTCAGCCACGTCACGTTCGGCGCATAACCAGGCGTCCGCGGGGCGCGCGGGGTCAAGCTGGTAGCTGGCACGGTCACGCAGTCCGCTTTGCGACTTCGGCGCCGAATCCGCGGCCACGCGAAATGGCCCGTACAGGTTCGAATGAAATTTGACCGAATAGCTCATGAGTATCGTGCGTTCGAGGCCATGGTGATCGAGCGTGTGGCGAATGGCTGCCACGCGCCCGTCCATCATGTCGCTGGGCGCAACGCAGTCCGCGCCGGCCTGCGCATAGGCCAGGGCCGCGGCGGCCAGTTCCTGCACACTGGCGTCATTGTCAACGTGATCTCCTTCCGCATTAAGCACGCCACAGTGACCGTGCGGCGTGGACGAGCACAGGCACACGTCAGTTGCCAGCCAGATGTCCTTGCCAAACCTTTGCTTGAGGGCACGCACCTGGCCTGCGGTAAACGACCAATCGATGCGCCGCTCGGCGCGCGCGCGCGGCACCCCAAAGAGCAGGAAGGCGTGCACGCCGGCACGCAGATCTGCCTCGACCTGCCGCAGCAGCGAATCGGGCGTCTCCTGCATCACGCCGGTCAGCCCCGGCACGGGCTCAGCCCCAGTGCTCCCCTCGGCCACGAAGCAGGGCTGTATCAGCTGGTCGAGCCGCACGTGGACCTCGCGCGTCAGGGCGCGCACGTGCTCGTTCTGGCGCAGGCGCCGGAGGGTCGGGGGGTAGTGCTTGGTCATGGCCCATTGTGCCGCAGTCGGTGCGGCCGGGGTCACGGCATTGTCAGGTCTTGGGTCAGGTCTTCTTATGCGTCACCGTTATGAGGCAGACTGGGATAATGCCGCCGCTGGCGCGGTCCGATGCATGGACCACTCCGGCCGGACACCCCACAGGGCCAATCGATGCAAGCAGCTTCCGATCTGATCCAGGCCATTGGCCGTACGCCACTCATACGCCTGCGCCGTGCCAGTGAGAGCACGGCTTGCGACATCTTTGGTAAGGCCGAATTCATGAACCCGGGAGGGTCGGTTAAGGACCGCGCCGCGCGGGCGATCGTGCTGGATGCCGAGCGGCGCGGACTGCTCCCGCCGGGGGGCACGGTCGTGGAGGGCACGGCCGGAAACACCGGCATTGGCCTGGCGCAGGTGTGCAGCGCGCGCGGCTATCGCTGCGTCATTGTCATGCCGGACAATCAGTCACCGGAGAAATACGCGCTCGTGGAGGCACTCGGGGCCGAGGTCCACCGGGTCAAGACCGTGCCGTACAGCGACCCGAATCACTTCCAGCGCGTGGCAGGCCGCATGGCCAGCGAACTCGACGGGGCGTACTGGGCCAATCAATTCGACAACGTGGCGAATCGCCGCGCCCATGTGGAAACCACGGGTCCGGAAATCTGGGAACAGACCGGCGGACGCATTGACGCCTTCGTCGCCGCAACGGGTACCGGTGGCACGCTGGCCGGCGTGTCGGAATATCTCAAGTCAAAGAATCCGGCCGTGCGCACCGTGCTGGCCGATCCACCGGGCAGTGCGCTGTATGAGTATATTCGCAACGGCGCGCTCAAGCCCACTGGCAGCGGCTCGATCACCGAGGGCATTGGCATCGGGCGCGTGACCGCCAATATGCGCGATGCGCCCATTGACGATGCGCTCCATATTGAAGACCCAGAATCCGTCGCCTGCGTCTACCAGCTGCTGCGCGAGGAAGGTCTGTTCCTGGGCAGTACCAGCGGCATCAACGTTGCCGCCGCGACCCGCCTGGCCCGGCAGCTCGGGCCGGGGCACCTGATCGTCACGGTGCTTTGCGATTCCGGCGCGAAATACCTCAGCCGCTTGTTCAACCGCGACTGGCTGGCGCAGAAGGGCCTGCTGGCGGCGGCGCTTGGCGACTCGGCCTGACGCTGATCGGCCGCGTGGGGCACGGGCCGACCGGTGGCCCGGCAAGGATCGGCGTGCGCATGGCTTGCCCGGCGGACTGGACGGTGAGCATGCGAGTCGGTACCGTGGCCGGCGCGAACCTGGCAGCGGCGGCGCCCGGCGGCATCTTCGGATTCTTGCCTGCGCGCCGGGCTGCGGTCTGAAACTCACTGCTGCCTAGCGCTACGAATAATGAAGCCGACCCGCCGTGCGCCGCTGCCTGGGCAGACCGCCAAACCCGCCGAGGATGATCCGGATGCGCCCGCGCGTGTGGCCGCGCTGCTGCGCAGCCCGAGTTACACCGCCGGCTCCGCTGATGCTTCCTTCATGCAGCGCGCGGACCTGCGTGGCGAGCGGTTGCAGTTTGACTATCTCAAGCCCGAGATTCTCCTGCAGGCGGCAGGCGTCAAGCACGCCATCGTCGTGTTCGGCAGCACACGCATTGAGGAGCCCGCCGCCGCGCAGCGGCGCCTGGCGCTCGCCCGCGCCGCCGTCCAGCAGGCACCCGAGGATGGCGAGCTGCTACGCCGTGCGGCCGTTGCCGAGCGGTTGGCGGCGCGCAGCCACTACTACGAGGTGGCACGCGAGTTCGGTCGGCTGGTGGCGCATTGCAACCCGGATCCGCGGCACGCCACCACCGTGATCATGACCGGCGGCGGACCTGGGATCATGGAAGCCGCCAATCGAGGTGCGTTTGACGCCAAGGCCCAGACCGTCGGACTCAACATCGAATTGCCGCACGAGCAATATCCGAATCCCTACGTCACCCCCGAGCTGTGCTTCAGTTTCCACTATTTCGCCATGCGCAAGCTGCACTTCCTGCAGCGGGCGCGCGCCCTGGTGGCCTTCCCCGGCGGGTTTGGCACCCTCGACGAGCTCTTTGAAACACTCAACCTGCTCCAGACCGGCAAGGTGGCGCCGGTCCCGGTGGTGCTGGTGGGCGCCGAGTACTGGCGCCGAGCGGTCAATTTTCCATTCCTCATCGAGGAAGGGGTCATCGATCCTGAGGACGCGGAATTGTTCTGGTATGCCGAAGACGCCGCGGCCATCTGGAGCAGCATCGCGGCCTGGTATCGTGAGGCCGGCCAGGATCTGTTCGGCGGCTGAGCGGAGCTGGGCGCATGCAGATCTCGTTTCACGGTGCCGATCGCGACGTTACCGGCTCGTGCCACCTGCTTGAATGCGCGGGCAAGCGGCTGCTGATCGATTGCGGCATGTTTCAGGGCGCCCGAGAACTGGAGGCAGAAAATGCCGCGCCGTTCGGCTTCGACGCCGCGGCGATCGACTACCTGTTGCTGACGCATGCCCATCTCGACCACTGCGGCCGTCTGCCGCTGCTGGCCAAGCGCGGATTCCGCGGCGAGATCATCGCCACCGGCGCCAGCCGCGAGCTGGCACAGATCGTGCTCCAGGACTCCGCCCACATGGCGGAGGACGATGCCAATTGGCGCATGCGCCGCGCCCCGGGCGGCGCGCCGGTGGAGCCGCTGTACACGCAGGCGGACGTGGCCTCGGTCATGGCGCGCTTTGGGCGCACCGCGCGCTACGGAGAGAGCCTGGCGCTGGCAGCCGACTTGCGCGTGAGCTTCTTTGACGCCGGCCACATACTCGGTTCGGCACATGTTCTGGTTGAGTTCACAGAGGGCGGCCGTGCGCGACGAGTGCTGTTCTCCGGTGACATCGGCGGCGCTGGCCGGCCGATCATCCGTGACCCGGACCCGCCCGTGGCCGACATCGTGGTGATGGAGACCACCTACGGCGACCGCCGCCATCGCTCGATGGCCGAATCGGTCAATGAGCTGCTCGGCGTGATTTCCGCCACCCTGGCCCGTGGGGGCAACGTGGTGATTCCCAGTTTCGCGCTGGAGCGTACCCAGGAGATCCTGTATGCGCTGCGCGCTGCCGTGGACTCCGGTGCCCTGCCGCCACATCTGCCGGTGTTTGTGGATTCGCCCATGGCCGTGTCGGCGACCGAGGTGTATCGGGCCCATCCGGAGTGTTATGACGCGGCCGCCGCCGCGCTGATTGCCAGCGGCCGGGATCTGTTTGGATTTCCCGGGCTGCGGCTGGTGCGCGCCACGGCGGACTCGATCGCCATCAATCGTATCAACGGCGGCGCGGTGATCATGGCCGGATCGGGCATGTGCACCGGTGGGCGTGTACGCCATCACCTGGTGCAAAACCTCCCGCGTCCGGGCTCCAGTATCGTCTTCGTTGGTTTTGCGGCGCGCGGCACCCCAGCCCGCCGTATCATCGACGGTGCCCGATCCATCATGCTGTTTGGCGAGGAGGTGCCGGTACATGCTCAGATCCACACGATCAATGGTTTCTCGGCGCACGCCGATCAAGCCGAATTGCTGCGCTGGCACGCGCGCGCGGGCGGGGGCGAGCGGACGATTTTGATTCATGGCGAGAATGGAGCGATGACTGCATTTGCCGCACTGCTGCCGGGAGTGCCTGTCTCGATGCCCGCGGCAGGCGAGCAACTGACGCTATGAACGTGCAGATCCGCAATGCGGTGGTATGGCTGGCCGCGGCCGTGTGGCTGTCGATAAGCGCGCCGGCCACCGCCGAATGGTTGTCGCGTGTCAATGACGGCATCATGGGCACACGCATCGTGGTGGAGCTGTGGAGCGAGCAGCCCGCCGCCGGCAATAAGGCGATTGACGCGGTGATGGCGGAAATGCGCCGCATCGACGCGGACATGAGCACCTACAAGCCCGACAGCGAGATTTCGCGCGTCAACGCGCAGGCGGCGCGCGGCCCGGTCAAGATCAGCAGGGAGTTGTTTGACCTGCTGAATACCTCGCTCGAGTACTCCCGCATCACCGACGGTGCTTTCGACATCACGTATGCCAGCGTCGGCTTCATGTACGATTTCCGGGCCCGCCGCCGGCCCGACGAGAAACAGATTGCCGCGGCGTTACCGGCGGTCAATTACCGTCACGTACTGCTGGATCGCGCAACCAGCAGCGTGCGCTTTTCGCAGGCCGGCGTACGCATTGACCTGGGCGGCATCGCCAAGGGATACGCGGTCGATCGCGGTATCGCCATCCTGCAGCGCGCGGGCATCAAACATGCGCTGGTCTCGGCCGGCGGGGACAGCCGCATCATCGGTGACCGATTTGGCAAGCCGTGGATCGTTGGCATCCGGCATCCGGACCGCCGGGATGAAGTGATCGCACGCCTGCCGCTGGTCGACACTGCCATATCCACCTCGGGCGACTACGAGCGCTATTTTGATGAGAACGGCGTGCGCTACCACCACATCATTGATCCGCGCACCGGCCATTCGGCGAGCGCGGTGCGCAGCGCCACCGTCCTGGCGCCGACCGCGACCCGCACTGACGGTCTTTCCAAGACCGCGTTTGTGCTGGGGGCGGAGGCCGCCATCAAGATCTACGAGCGACTCGGCGACGTCGATGCGATACTGGTCAAGCCCGACGGCAAGGTGCTTTATACCAAGGGCCTGGAGCCGCCGCCCAAAGGCAAATAGCGAGCGTTGAGGGAGAGCAGGCAATGCGCTTGGAGGACATGCGCCGCAGCGACAACGTCGAGGACCGCCGTGGCTTGACCGTCGGCCGGACAGGCGCGGGCGTAGGGATCGGCACGATTGTGCTTGTGATTGCCGGTTACTTCCTGGGGATCAGCCCCAGCACCATGCTTGGTTTGCTGAGCGCCGGTGAGGCCGTTACGCAGGGTTCGACGGGCACCTCGAGCGTGCCTACCGGCACACCCACCGATCCACAGGGCGACTTTGCCGCTGCGGTGCTGGGCGAGACCGAGGACGTCTGGTCCAAATACTTTGCCGCGGCGGGCCAGCGCTATACGCCGCCGACCCTGGTGCTGTTTACCGATCAGGTCGACTCGGCGTGCGGAACCGCAAGCGCCGCGGCCGGTCCGTTCTACTGTCCGGGCGATCAGAGACTCTATATAGACCTGGGCTTCTTCAATCAGTTGTCGAGCGAATTTGGTGCACCCGGCGATTTTGCCCGTGCCTATGTCATAGCCCACGAGGTCGGTCACCACTTGCAGAACCTTCTGGGTATCACCGAGAAGTCCGAGCGCCTGAGCGCCCAGCAGGGCGCCACCGGCGCTAAGCGCGTATCAGTGGCCGTCGAGCTGCAAGCCGATTGCTACGCGGGCGTCTGGGCGATGCAGGCACAGCGCGTGATCGAGCCCGGTGAGCTGCAGCAGGCACTTCGGGCCGCAGCGGCAGTGGGCGACGACACCCTGCAACGGCGCGCGCAGGGCCGGGTGGTGCCGGAGACCTTCACCCACGGCTCCGCCGAGCAGCGCCAGCGCTGGTTTCAGCGCGGGTTTGACGGCGGCAAGCTGGAAAGTTGCGACACGTTCGCCGCCGGGCCGCAGCTCTGAGCCTAATTGTTGGGCGCGGGCGCGGGCGCGGTCGGTGCCGCTGCCGGCGGCGGCTGCTTGGCCTTGAACGCGCGCACCTCGACGTTGAATTTGTCGGCCAGCTTCTGGAGCTTTTCAACTTCCGCGTTCTGGCGGTTGGCGTACTCCGTGCTGATCTTCACCCGTTCTTCGTCCTTCATGTCGGTTCCGCCGGCCGCAATCTTGGCATCCTGTTCGGCCTTGAGGCACTGCGTATACGCTTCGACCGCGGTGTTGTTCTCCTGGATCGCGTGCTTCGCGGCCAGCATTTCGTCCATGGTGGCCTTGGAGCCGTCAGGGATCGTGACCTCTTTCGTCGGCGCCGTGCAGTCGGCGAAGGCGGGAGCAGCCACCAGCGCGGCGACCAGTGTTAGGGGCAACAGAACTTTCATCAGCATGTTCCTCTGTGGGTGTGGTGGCCTCAAGTGGGCCAAGCTTTCTCAGGCTATGCCCATGTTAAGATCCCGGCGCGGCATATGCCAACCCCATATTCCGGGGGAGGCCGGCGGGCGCTTGGAACCGTCTGGCCACCGACGGTTTGGGCACCCTTGATACCCATATAGTTCCATGGCCATCAAACCGATACTGCGGATGGGCGATCCGCGCCTGCTTCAGGTCAGCGCCCCGGTGCGCGAATTTGGGACACCGGCGCTGCTCGAGCTCATCGGCGACATGAACGACACCATGCAGGCGGCGAACGGCGCCGGCCTGGCCGCGCCACAGATCGGCGAACTGGTGCGGGTCGTCATATTCGGCGGCGGCGGCCAGAACCCACGCTATCCGGACGTTGACGCGGTGCCCTACACGGTCCTGATCAATCCCAAGCTGAAGATGCTGCGGGGCGGTAAGGACGAGGACTGGGAGGGCTGCCTTTCGGTGCCGGGCATGCGCGGCCTGGTTCCCCGTCACCGCCGCCTGCGCTATCGCGGCACCGACCAGTGGGGGAAGGCCATCGATCGGACCGTCGAGGGGTTCCATGCCCGGGTGGTGCAGCACGAGGTGGACCATCTCGACGGCGTCCTGTACCCGACGCGCATCAAGGACCTGCGCAAATTCGGCTTCAACGAGGAGCTGTTCCCAGGGCAGAACCTGCGCGACGAGTGAACGCCGTGGCTCGGCAGGCCCGCCTATCCCTTGCCGCCAATCAGTTCGGCCAAATCACCGAAGCCCCGGTCTCGCGCCACGTCCGCGGCCGTGGCCCGCTTGCTGTTGCGCAGCGCCGTGCTGGCGCCTCCGGCCAGCAGCACCTTGACGGCCGCCTTGTTGCCGTTCCGGCTGGCTGCGATTAGCGCCGTATCGCCGTCACGGTTGCTGGCATTGACGTCGCCCGGGCGCTGCAGCAGCGAATGCACCAGGGCGCCGCTCCCGAAGGCCGCGGCCATCATCAGCGGCGTATCCCCGTTTGCCGCCTTCGCATCGACACGCGCGTGAGCCTGGAGCAGGATCGAGGCCACTTGGTCCTGGCCTGCGACAATCGCGCACATCAACGGCGTACGCCCTTCGCGGTCGGCGGCGTCCACCTCGGCGCCGGCCTCGAGCAGCAGAAGCGTGGCGTCTGCTGAGCCCTTATGGGCTGCGCGCCACAGCGGGGTTTCACCGCGCGGATCCGCAAGCCGCGCTGAGGCGCCGCCGGTCAGCAGGACCTTGACGAGCGCGGCGTTGCCACTGGTCGCGGCCGCCAGTAACGGGGTATCGCCGTGCTCGTCGGCCAGGTCGGCCCGGGCACCGGCGGCGAGCAGGCTCTGGGCGATCTCGACATGTCCGGCCCGCACGGCTGCCAGCAGTGGCGTGGATTCCCCGGTGGCGCGTGTGTCGGCAGGGACCTGGCCGGCCAGCAGGGCGCTGACGAGGCTGAGTTCGCCGCGGGTTGCTGCCAGCACCAAGACCGTCCGACCGCGCTTGTCAGCCAGCTTTGGATTCGCGTGCGCCGCCAGCAGCGCCTTGAGCGTTGCCTCGGAGCCGACGTGGAGCGCGACGTGCAAGAGGGTGTCTCCCTGGCTGGTGCGACTGTCGGGGTCGGCGCCATCGGCGAGCAGTGTACGCACCGAGTTCACGTCATTGCGCGCGACCGCCAGGGCCACGACCGGCCAACCGCGATACAGGTCGCCCGGACGGGCGGAATCAAACTTGCCCACGTTGCTATCGCGGGCGGCGTGCGCGACCAGGTTCCTGGCCCCGAGCGACCGCAGTTGCGTTGCGGCCTGGTCGGCGTCCGCGCTGAGTGCGGCGTCGAGCGCCGTATAGTCGCCGCTGTCGGTGGCGTCGAGCTTCGCGCCGGCCTGCACCAGTTTCGCCACGGCCTGCGGCCGGTTGGCTCGCGCGGCGTAGAACAGGGCCGTGCGACTCGCTTGATCAACGGCCGCCACGCTGGCGCCCTTGGTCAGCAGAAATTCGAGCATTTGCGTGGTTTCCAGGCGGGCCGCCAGCATCAGGGGGGTGACGCCGAAACTGTCGGCGTGATTCACGTCGCTTCCGGCTTGGATCAGCAGCTGTGCGGAGCTGAGGGCCCCGGTGGCTACCGCATGCGCGAGCAGCGAGCTGCCAAACGGGTCGCGCAGATCCTTCACCGCGGTTCCCATGGCCTTCAGGCATTCGATATCGGCATTGCGGGCACTGTAGATCGCCAGATCGGTGCGCAGCGCACTGTCCGAGAGACCCGCCCAATCCGGGCTGAGTGGTTCGCGGCCGGCACGCAGGTCCTCGATCGCTTCGGTCGATCCGAGGGCAGCCGCCTTGTGCAACATCGCCTGCGATGCACCGGGTGGCGCATCGCTCCGGCGGGCGTAGAGCGCGGCCAGCACGTAGGCTGCGGTCGCGTTGCCTTGAGCGGCGCTCTTGCTCAACCAGCTCTCGGCCGCGGGCTGATTCACGCTGGTGCCCACGCCATTGAGGTTGACCAGGCCAAGCAGGAGCTGCGCCTGGGCATCGCCGGCGGTGGCGCTTTGTTGCAGCTGCGCCAGCGCCGCCGGATAGTCGCGGGTTCTCAGCGCCAGCTTGGCGCTCTCGAGCGGGTGCGCGGCTTTTGCTCGCGCCGGAGCGCCGTCAATAATGGCAAGCAGCACCAGCAGCGCCAGCGCCCAGCGCGTCACGGCGCACATCAGGCGGTGCCGTATTTGGTTTCGACTCGGATGCCGACCGTCTTTAGGAATTCGTTCGGCAGGACGCCGCCAGCGCTGATGATAACCGCCTCGTTCTTGATCGCGACCTGCGTGCCGCCATGTTCGAGAATCACCAGGTCATGGTTGATTTCACTGACGCTCGAGGACAGCAATAGCTTCAGATTGCCGCGATCTGCAGCCTGTGCAACCCGCTGACGGTTCCTGGGCTTGGCCCGACCGAAGGCGTCGCCGCGATAGGAGAGCGTGACCTGCGTACCCGAGACCTCCGCGACGCTCGCGGCCGCTTCCAGGGCGCTGTCCCCGCCACCGACCACGAGCACCTCCTGGCCGATGTACTGGTCGGGATCGACCAGCCGGTACACGACCTTGGGCAGTTCCTCACCCGGCACGGCCAGTTTGCGGGGTGTGCCGCGCCGCCCGATCGCGAGCAGCACCGTCGAGGCGCGGTAGGCGGCCTTGGACGTGCGGACAATGAACCCATCGCCGTCCTTTTCAATGGAGGCCACGCGCTCGTTGGTCTGGATCCGCAGCTGTTCGCGCTGCATGATCTCGGTCCAGACTTTGAGCAGGGCCTCTTTGGAGGTGTGGCGGAAGTGAAAGCGGCCCACCAGCGGCAGCTCGACCGGCGCCGTCATGACCAGTTTGCCGCGCGGGTATTTGAATACGCAGCCTCCGAGCGACTCCTGTTCAACCGTGCGGTAGGTAAGTTTCAGCGACTTGGCCGTGAGTGAGGCGGCCATGCCGGCCGGGCCGGCGCCCACGATGAGCACGTCCAGGCGCTTGCCGGGGGCGCGCTGGTTCTTCTTCTGGATGGCTTCAACGGCCTGGATTCCCTGAATCAACGCGTTCCGTATCAGCCCCATGCCGCCCAGTTCGCCGGCAATGAATACGCCCGGGACGTTGGTCTCAAAATTCGGCAGCAGCACCGGCAGGTCGATTCCGCGCGTCGCGGTGCCAAACACCAGCGAAATGGCATCAACCGGGCAGGCAGACTTGCAGGCGCCATGACCGATACATTCTGTGGGGTTGACCAGCTGTGCTTTGTTGTTGATCAGGCCAAGCACGGTATGCTGCGGGTACTCCGGGCACGCGCGCACGCACGCGCCGCAACCCAGACAGCGCACCGGGTCGATGACCGGGTGCAGGGAGGCGGGCTCGAGCAGGCCGGCTTCCTTCGCCTCGAAGTGCACTGCGCGGCTGATCTTCTCAAAGCGAAAATGCCGCCGCAGATACCAGAACATGATCAACATGAACGGCGCGGCGTATACGGCGATTAGGCTCAATTTCATTAGGTCAAATCTCACGGGCCCAATGGCCACTAACCGGCAAACACTACTTCAGCGTACGCCTAAGGTTCCGTGAGGCTGCGCACGTGTCAACATGTCGCCAGAAAGTGAACTGTCCGGCAGTGGCGACATCGTGAGCCTGCGACAAAAGGCGTTACAATCTGTGATAGTACGCCCGTCGTTATGTATAGGCATGGTATGGCATGAGCCTCGGTAATGGCTTTTACTTCGCTATCGGGGCCCTGGCCGTTATTGCGCTGCTGTTTGTGGTGTATCCGTGGCTCGCCGGAAGGCCGCGCACGGCACTGCTGAGCGCTTTGCCCCGCTGGACGCCGGTCGCGGGCGTTGCCGTGATGGCAGTCGCCTTGGCACTTTACATAAGACTGGGCAGCCCGCAACTCAACGATCGTGACGCCGCTCCGGTGGGTGCCATGAGCGGCCCAAGCGGCGCTCCCGGCGCCGGCACGACGGGCGCGCAAAAGCAGAGCGCCGGTTCCATGGATACCGCCATATCCGGTCTGGAGCGGCGCCTTGCCGCGAACGGCGGCACCGACGGGGACTGGGAATTGCTGGCCAAGTCCTATGAGTTTCTCGGGCGGACCGCCGATGCGGCCGCCGCACGCCAGAAACGCCTGACCGCCAGCGCGCCGAACCCGGCGGTCACGACCGCGGCGCCGCCGGCGCCAGCCCCGGCGCCGTTGTCCGCCGAGGCGCTCAAGCTGGTGGAGGCCGCGCAGGCGGCACGTGCCCAGCGCAACTTCGCCAAAGCTCGCGACATCTACGCCAAACTCGCCGCGCGCAACGAGATGACTGCCGACACCTGGGCGGACTATGCGGATGTGGTGGGCACGCTCAATGGTAATTCGCTGGTCGGGCCACCCACGACCTACCTGAACAATGCGCTGCGCCTCAATCCCCAGCATCCCAAGGCCTTGTGGCTCAATGCCAGCATGCTGCACGAAACGCACCAATACCAGGCGGCTGTGGACAGTTGGAAGCAACTGGCCGCGGTGTTGCCGCCGAACTCCGATGACGCGAAGGTCATCGCCGCAAACCTTGCCGAGGACCAGCGCCTGGCCGGCGCGGCCGCGCCACCGGCGCCTCCGGCGGGAGGCGCAAGCGGCATGAGCGTGCGCGGTGAAGTGGTGGTGGCGGACGCGCTCAAGGGCCGGATTCCGGCCGGGCTGACGCTCTTCATTGTCGCGAAATCCGTCAACTCCGCGGGCCCGCCCGTGGCCATCATCAAGACCACGACCGGCACCTGGCCGCTGCCGTTTCAGCTCGACGATTCCCAGGCCATGGTGCCGACACGCAAGCTCTCGACGGCGGGCGCTGTGACCATTGAGGCCCGCACTTCACGGACCGGCCAGGCGATGCCCGCCGCCGGCGATTTTCAGGGTGTGACGGCCCAGTTTGATCCCGCCGCGGGCAAACCGGTGCGGGTGGTGATTCAGCGAGTGATCGGCTAGGCGGCGGCAATGACGGAGCGAATGCTAACGCCGGTGCGCGTCTTTGGCTTCGCTGTGGTGGTGGCGCTGCTGTGGGGATACAACGCGCACTTGGAGCGCTATATCACGCCGACGCGCGGACTCGGATACGCGCTCGGGATCGTGGGGGGGTCGCTGATGCTGGTGCTGCTGCTATATCCGGCACGCAAGCGCGCCCAATGGCTACACGTCATTGGTGGCGTACCTATCTGGTATCGCATCCACATGACGCTCGGCATTGTCGGGCCGCTGCTGATCTTGTTTCACTCGAATTTTTCGCTCGGCGCCACCAACAGCAACGTGGCCCTGTTCTGCATGTTGGCCGTATCCGGCAGCGGCCTAATTGGCCGGTACATCTACAGCAGGGTGTACGGCGAATGGCACGAGCACAGCACCACACTCGAGGAGTTGAAGGCGGTCGCCGAGCAGTTGCGCCAGCAGAGCAACACCATCACGCTGCTGCCGGGCTACCTGGAGGCGATCGAGCGCGAGGAACAGCGGCTCTTCCGTCCGGCCAAGACGCCGCTGGGTGCATTGGTGCAGCCGGTCACCGTTGGCATGCGGTCGGCGCTGGCGCGTTGGCGTTTGGACAGTGAGATCCGTGACATGGTGCTGCAGGCGGCGCACGAGTCCCCCGTGCTCGCGGCGCACGGCCAACGCCTGACTGCCAACGCCACGAGCTACGCCACGCGGCGTCTGGACGCGGTGCGCCGCGTGCGCGAGCACGGCTACTACGTGAAACTCTTTTCCCTGTGGCACGTGGCCCACGTGCCGTTCTTCATCATGACGCTGGTTGCCGGAATCGTGCACGTGATTTCAGTGACCGTGTATTAGTCGCCCAGGACTGCGGGCCCGATGCGACGGACTGGAGGCGGGTGGTTGGTGGGCATGCTGCTGGCCGCCGGCACGATCACCGCGCCCGGCGCCCATGCGGCCGCAGTGGAGAGCCTGCTGATGCCCGGTCCGCTGAGCACGGCGCATGCCAAACTGGAAGAGGGGTGCAGTAATTGTCACGACCGCACGGACCGAATGCGCCAGAGCGCGCTATGCCTCGATTGCCACAAACCAATTGCCGCCGACATACGCGAGCACAAGGGGTACCACGGGCTGATGGCCAATGCGGGCACGGGCAAGTGCGTCGGCTGTCACACCGAACACCTGGGGCGCGGGGCTGACATCGTGCGCTTGAATATCGCGGAATTCGACCACGAGCGCACCGATTTCCCGCTGGCCGGCGCACACCGCACGCTGGGCTGCGATAGTTGCCACAAGACCGGCGAGGCCTACCGCAAGGCGTCGTCCGCATGTATCAGCTGCCACAAGAAGGACGATTACCACCAGGGCCAGCTCGCGACCACCTGCAATGATTGCCATAGCTCCGATAACTGGACCGCGGCGCGCTTTGATCATGCCAAGACGGAGTTTCCTCTGACCGGAGCGCACCAGACCCTGAGCTGCGGGAGCTGTCACTTGGGCGGCCATTACAAGGGCGGCCCAAAGACCTGTGCCGGTTGTCACTTGACGGATGACGCGCATCGAGGCGAACGTGGCAGCGACTGCGGCAAGTGCCACACGACCACCGAATGGAAGACGGCGAAGTTCGACCATGAGAAGGAGACCGGTTTCGCACTGCTCGGTCAGCACGCCAAGATCGACTGCCTGGGCTGCCACCGCAGTGGCGTGTACAAGGACAAGATTCCCAAGGACTGCTACGGCTGCCATCGGGCGGATGATTCTCACGCGGGGCGCTTTGGCGGCAAGTGCGGCGACTGCCATGACAACGAGGTCTGGCGGCCGGTCAAGTACGACCACCTCGCGAAGACAAAATTCGCGCTGCTGGGCATACACGCCAAGCTCGATTGCCACGTGTGCCATACCGCGAACGCGGCCACTCAAAAGCTGGCCACGGACTGCAACGGCTGCCATCGGGCGGCCAGTCCTCACGGCAAGAGCTTCCACACCTCCTGCGACAGTTGCCACACGCAGCAGGACTGGCGCAGCCAGATCAATTTCGACCACGACCTGACGGTCTATCCGCTGCTCGGTTTACATAATGTGGTGAGTTGCGCCCAGTGCCATCGCACGCAGGCGTTTGGCGAGGCCAAGTCGCGCTGTGTCGACTGCCACCGTAAGGACGACGTGCACAAGGGGGGACTGAGCGAAAAGTGCGACAGTTGTCATAGCCCGAATGGTTGGGCACTCTGGGAGTACGATCATTTCAAGCAAACTGGCTTTGGACTGTTTGGTGCGCACGCCAAGCTCAAGTGTGCCGGCTGCCATCGACAGCCTGCGGCCGAAGTGAAGCTTTCGCCGGACTGTATTTCCTGTCATCAGAAGGATGACGTGCATGATGGTCAATTTGGACGGCGCTGCGAGCGCTGTCATACGACGGTGACCTTCCAGGGCGGGCGCGCAAGGTAGGCGGGATCTGCAAACCACTTCCCCAACAAGGCGCCGATCGGTTTGGTCTGCAAGCGCACTGCGCCTCGCGGCGCTAGCGGCGATGGCCTGCCTGCCGCTGTGGGGGCCTGCGGAGAGCGCACACGCCGCCGAGGGCGTGTCCGCGCAACGGACGCTCTTTGACCATTTGACCACGGGCTTTGAACTCACCGGGCAGCATCGCGACCTGCCATGCGAGTCCTGCCACGTCAATGCCATATTCAAGGGCACGCCCCGCGACTGCGAGCAGTGTCACGGCGTGGGCACCTCGGTGCGCGCCTCGGCCAAGCCGGCCAACCACATTCTCACCACGAACAATTGTTACGCCTGCCATACGCCCGTGGCCTGGAATCCGGCCGTCAACTTCAGCCACAACGAGGTGATGGGCAGCTGCGTGAGCTGTCATTACGCGGGCAGCCCGGTTGGCGGCGAGGGCCCGAATCACATTGTCACCGACCTTGATTGCAGCGTTTGCCACTCCACCATCGGCTGGGCGGGGGCCGTGTTCAATCACAATGGAATGACTACCGGCTGCGCGTCCTGCCACAACAACGTGAGTGCCAAGGGCCAGCCCGCAACGCATATACCGACGGTTCCGGCGGGGGCTGGAAGCTGCGAGGGGTGCCATTCCCCCACCAATTACACGACCTGGCACGATGTGACCGGGACTCCGGCAGTGCACGCGACCGCCGCCGGCTGGGCCTGCCAGAGCTGCCACGAGACGGCACAGTTCATGGGCATGATCCCGAGCACTGCAAGCGCCGCGCACGATTCGCGGCCATCCGCGACGCTGGACAAGAATCATCCCCCGACCGGCGACTGCGGCATCTGCCACGATACCACTTCATTTACCGCCGCCGCGTCGTTGCGACCGGCAAACCATATTCCGACCAGCGCGCCGTGCGCGCAGTGCCATACGACCCCGGGACAGAACTCCAGTTACTCCGTGACGGGCACGCACCTGGGAGTGAGCGAGTGCCTGAGCTGCCACGGACCACCGCCGGCCGGCGGCTGGGCCAACATCACGATCGTGGGCACGGCCAGCACCAACCATATCCCGATCGGCAACCTCGATTGCAACGGTTCGGGTTGTCACAGCACCAGCAACGTGAACCCCGGGGGCTTCCGCCTGGGTGCGGCGAGCATCAATGCCCCGACCCTCAACGTGGCCGGACACACGACCGTGGCGGGCAAGGTGCCGGCCTGTAGCACCTGTCACGAGACCTCGCCCTATGTGGGGATGATCGCCAGCACCTCGACCGTGGCGGGGGACTCGCGGCCCAATGCCACTTTGGACAAGAGTCACCCAACGGCTGGCGACTGCAGCGGCTGCCACACCACGACGCCGACGTTCACTTCGAATCAGAGCGGCAATGCCATGCCCGCTAACCACATTCCGACCAGCGCGCCCTGCGCGCAGTGTCACACGACGGCAGGAGACAATTCGCTCTACTCGGTGACCGGCACCCACCAGGGCGTGACCGACTGCCTGAGCTGCCACGGGCCGCCACCCGCGGGGGGCTGGGCCAACGTCACGATCGTGGGCACGGCCAGCACCAACCACATGCCCATCGGCAACCTGGATTGCAACGGCTCGGGCTGTCACAGCACAGCCAAGGTGACCGCGGGGGGGTTCAGGATCGGTGCGGCGAGTATCAGTACGCCGACCTTGAACGTGGCCGGACATACCACGGTGGCCGCACAGGTGGGGGCGTGCACCAATTGTCACGAGACCGCGCCCTACGTCGGGATGATCGCCAGCACCTCGACCGTGGCGGGGGACTCGCGGCCCAATGCCACGCTGGATAAGAACCATCCCACCACCGGCGACTGCACAGGCTGCCACACCACGACCCCGACGTTCGCGAGCGACATGACCGGCGGCAGCAAGCCGGCCAACCACATACCGACCACCGCGCCGTGCGCGCAGTGCCATACCACGGCGAACAACTACGCGCTCTATTCGGTGAGCGGCACCCACCAGGGCGTGACCGACTGCCTGAGCTGCCACGGGCCGCCACCCGCGGGGGGCTGGGCCAACGTCACGATCGTGGGCACGGCCAGCACCAACCACATGCCCATCGGCAACCTGGATTGCAACGGCTCGGGCTGTCACAGCACAGCCAAGGTGACCGCGGGGGGGTTCAGGATCGGTGCGGCGAGTATCAGTACGCCGACCTTGAACGTGGCCGGACATACCACGGTGGCCGCACAGGTGGGAGCGTGCACCAATTGTCACGAGACCGCGCCCTACGTCGGGATGATCGCCAGCACCTCGACCGTGGCGGGGGACTCGCGGCCCAATGCCACGCTGGATAAGAACCATCCGACCGCCGGCGACTGCGGTGACTGCCACACGCAGACGCCCACCTTTAGTTCGGACGTGTCCCAGGGCGCGAAGCCCGCCAACCACATTCCGACCAGCGCCCCCTGCGCGCAGTGCCACACCACCGCGGGCAACTTCGCGCTCTACTCGGTGACCGGCACCCACCAGGGCGTGACCGACTGCCTGAGCTGCCACGCGCCTGCGGTGGCCGGCACCTTTGCCAATATCAAAATAGTGAGCACCAGTGGGATAAACCACATTCCGATCGGTAACCTCGATTGCAACGGCTCGGGTTGTCACAGCACAGCCAAGGTGACCGCGGGGGGGTTCAAAATCGGTGCGGCAAGCATCAGCGCGCCGACCTTAAACGTGGCCGGCCACGCGACCGTCGCCGTGCAGGTGGGGGCGTGCGCCAATTGTCACGAGACTGCGCCTTACGTGGGGATGATCGCCAGCACCTCGACCGTGGCGGGGGACTCGCGGCCGACCGCGTTCGATAAGCTGCATCCCACCGCCGGCGATTGCTCAGGCTGCCACACCACGACCCCGACGTTCGCGAGCGACATGACCGGCGGCAGCAAGCCGGCCAACCACATACCGACCACCGCGCCGTGCGCGCAGTGCCATACCACGGCGAACAACTACGCGCTCTACTCGGTGAGCGGCACGCACCAGGGCGTGAGCAACTGCCTGAGCTGCCACGGGCCGCCGCCCGCGGGTGGCTGGGCCAACGTCACGATCGTGGGCACGGCCAGCACCAACCACATGCCGATCGGCAACCTGGATTGCAACGGCTCGGGCTGTCACAGCACAGCCAAGGTCACCGCGGGGGGGTTCAAGATTGGCGTGGCGAACATCAATAGCCCGACCTTGAGCTTAGCGGGCCACAACACCGTGTCGGGGCAGGTCGGGGCCTGTCAGACGTGCCACCAGTCCGCGCCCTACGTCGGGATGATCGCCAGCACCTCGACCGTGGCGGGGGACTCGCGGCCCAATGCCACGCTGGATAAGAACCATCCGACCACCGGCGACTGCGGTGACTGCCACACGCAGACGCCCACCTTTAGTTCGGACGTGTCCCAGGGCGCGAAACCTGCCAACCACATTCCGACCACCGCCACCTGCTCCCAATGCCACACCACCGCGGGCAACTACGCGCTCTATTCGGTGAGCGGCACGCACCAGGGCGTGAGTAACTGCCTGAGCTGCCATGGGCCGCCGCCCGCGGGGGGCTGGGCCAACGTCACCATCGTGGGCACGGCCAGCACCAACCACATGCCGATCGGCAACCTGGATTGCAACGGCTCGGGCTGTCACAGCACAGCCAAGGTCACCGCCGGTGGTTTCAGGCTCGGTGCGGCCAACATTTCAGCGCCGACCCTGAACGTGACCGGGCACACCACCGTGGCGGGGCAGGTCGGCGCGTGTACCAGCTGCCACGAGACCGCCCCGTATGTCGGGATGATCGCCAGCACCTCGACCGTGGCGGGGGACTCGCGGCCGACCGCGTTCGATAAGCTGCATCCCACCGCCGGCGATTGCTCAGGCTGCCACACCACGACCCCGACGTTCGCGAGCGACATGACCGGCGGCAGCAAGCCGGCCAACCACATACCGACCACCGCGCCGTGCGCGCAGTGCCATACCACGGCGAACAACTACGCGCTCTACTCGGTGAGCGGCACGCACCAGGGCGTGAGCAACTGCCTGAGCTGCCACGGGCCGCCGCCCGCGGGTGGCTGGGCCAACGTCACGATCGTGGGCACGGCCAGCACCAACCACATGCCGATCGGCAACCTGGATTGCAACGGCTCGGGCTGTCACAGCACAGCCAAGGTCACCGCGGGGGGGTTCAAGATTGGCGTGGCGAACATCAATAGCCCGACCTTGAGCTTAGCGGGCCACAACACCGTGTCGGGGCAGGTCGGGGCCTGTCAGACGTGCCACCAGTCCGCGCCCTACGTCGGGATGATCGCCAGCACCTCGACCGTGGCGGGGGACTCGCGGCCCAATGCCACGCTGGATAAGAACCATCCGACCACCGGCGACTGCGGTGACTGCCACACGCAGACGCCCACCTTTAGTTCGGACGTGTCCCAGGGCGCGAAACCTGCCAACCACATTCCGACCACCGCCACCTGCTCCCAATGCCACACCACCGCGGGCAACTACGCGCTCTATTCGGTGAGCGGCACGCACCAGGGCGTGAGTAACTGCCTGAGCTGCCATGGGCCGCCGCCCGCGGGTGGCTGGGCCAACGTCACCATCGTGGGCACGGCCAGCACCAACCACATGCCGATCGGCAACCTGGATTGCAACGGCTCGGGCTGTCACAGCACAGCCAAGGTCACCGCCGGTGGTTTCAGGCTCGGTGCGGCCAACATTTCAGCGCCGACCCTGAACGTGACCGGACACACCACCGTGGCGGGGAAGGTACCCGCCTGCACCACCTGTCATGAGACTGCGCCTTACGTGGGGATGATCGCCAGCACCGCAAGCACGGCCGGGGACTCGCGGCCCAATGCCACCCTGGACAAGAGTCACCCGACCACGGGCGACTGCAGCGGTTGCCATACCACAACCCCGACGTTCACGACGGACCAGACTGGCAACGCGAAGCCTGCAAATCACATACCGACCACGGCCCCGTGCGCGCAGTGTCACACCACCGTGGGCAACAATGCCGTCTACTCGGTGACCGGCACCCACCAGGGCGTGACCAACTGCCTGAGCTGCCACGCGCCTGCGGTGGCCAACACCTTTGCGAATATCACGATCGTGAGCACCACCGGGATAAATCACATCCCGATCGGTAACCTCGATTGCAACGGATCGGGCTGTCACAGCACAGCCAAGGTCACCGCGGGGGGGTTCAAGATTGGCGCGGCAAGCGTCAGCGCCCCGACCTTGAACGTGGCCGGCCATAACACCGTGTCGGGGCAGGTCGGGGCCTGTCAGACGTGCCACCAGTCCGCGCCCTATGTGGGGATGATCGCCAGCACCTCGACCGTGGCAGGGGACTCGCGGCCGAATGCGACGCTTGATAAGAGTCACCCGACCACGGGCGACTGCAACGGCTGCCATACCACGACCCCGACGTTCACGACGAACCAGACCGGCAACGCGAAGCCTGCGAATCACATACCGACCACGGCCCCGTGCGCGCAGTGCCACACCACCGCGGGCAACAATGCCGTCTACTCGGTGACCGGCACCCACCAGGGCGTGACCAACTGCCTGAGCTGCCACGCGCCCGCGGTGGCCAACACCTTTGCGAATATCACGATCGTGAGCACCACCGGGATAAATCACATCCCGATCGGCAATCTCGATTGCGACGGCTCGGGCTGCCACACCACCGCCAAGCTCACGGCCGGGGGCTTCAAGATCGGTGCGGCGAACCTCAACAGCCCGACCCTGAACGTGGCCGGCCATACCACCGTGGCCGGGCAGGTCGGCGCGTGTACCAGCTGCCACGAGACCGCCCCGTATGTCGGGATGATCGCCAGCACCTCGACCGCGGCCGGGGACTCGCGGCCGAATGCGACGCTCGATAAGAGTCACCCGACCACGGGCGACTGCAGCGGCTGTCACACGAATACCCCGACGTTCTCAAGCAACGTGTCGGGGGGATCCAAGCCGGCCAACCACATTCCGACCACCGCCCCGTGCGCGCAGTGTCACACCACCGCGGGCAACTACGCGGTGTACGTGATGGGCGCGACCGGGCACACCGGCATTACCAAGGGCTGCGCCACCTGCCACGCCTACGGCCTGTCGTTCGCCAACATGGCTCCGCCCACCCTGAAGCAGCCGCCGTCCGGTGCGACCGGGCACATTCCTTCCAACCCGCCCAACGGATCGAGTCTGAACGTCGCCTGCGAGCTGTGCCACAGCCCCACCAACTTCACGACCTTTGCGGGCACGGTCATGAAACACGCCTACGTGACCACCATCACCTGCATGAGTTGTCACGAATTGGGCATGAAGTGGAAGACCAACACCGGCGTGAGACTGTGGGTACGCGACAGCGCCAACCATCATGCGGGCCAGGACTGCGGCGGCTCGGGTTGCCACAACTCCCGCGACAAGAGGGCCATACGCCCGGGCGCTGCGGCGGCCGGCACCGGCGGCGGACTCACCCGCGCAGGCTCGGCGCTGGGCGGCGCGGCCGCGCTGGTGCCCGCGGTGGGCGGATTCAATCACACGCGCGCGGCGGCTACGCCGTGCGTGACCTGCCACAGCTCGGCGCAGGGCGCAGGCAAGCCCGCCGACCACATAGCGAGCAGCAACGGCTGTGGCAGCTGCCACAACACGCACGCCTGGCTGCCGGTGGTTATGGTCGATCACGCCCAGGTGCAGGGCAGTTGTGCCAGCTGCCACAACGGCAGAGTGGCGCAGGGCAAGTCGATGAGCCACATCGCGAGCAGCAACACCTGCGAGACCTGCCATACGACGAATGCCTGGACGCCCGCGCGCTTCGACCATGCCGGAGTGGCGGCGCACACCTGCAGGAGCTGCCACGACAGCGTGCATGCCATGGGTCTGCCCTCGAGCCACGTGCCGACCGGCGCGCAGTGCGACAGCTGCCACGGGACTCTTGCCTGGAAGCCGGCCAAGGTCGATCACACGACTCTGACCCGCCAGTGTGTGAGCTGTCACAACAATGCCGTTGCGCTCGGCGTGCCGGCGACTCACATGAACAGCAAACTCGATTGCGCGACCTGCCACAGCTATCCGGACTGGGCGCAGACGCATTTCATGCATACCGGGAGCGCTTATCCGGGCGATCACAAGGCGGCGCTGGCCTGCACCGCATGTCATACCAGCAATTCGGACCTGATACCCTGGCCGGCTCCGGCCAATGCCGGAAGCTGTGCGGGTTGCCACACCAAGGACTTCAAGCCCGTCGCGCACCCGAAGACGAGCGGCGGCATCCTGTACACCTCGAGCGAGCTGCGCGATTGCGCCGGCGCCTGCCATGTCTACAGCGACGCCACCGCGAAGACGGTCGTCAAGCCACAGCCGGGACCGTACCACCGGCCGTCAAACGTGGCGTTCAAGCATTAGCAGCACCGCACTGCGAACGAATCCGCCCGTAACGGCGCCCTAGTCGTTCGGGCGCCGCGCGTGGCTCCCCCGATTGCGCGACGTCAAATGGCGACAAGGCGTCAATCGGCGACAAGTCGAGTCGCACCCGCACGCCGCTGTATGGTGTGACGCGCAATCATTGTGTGACGTGGTTCTCCGTGTCTCGGCGATTGGTATGGGTGCGAGTCCCATCACACCGCCGAACGGGGACGCCTTTGCATAATGTGGATTGAGGCAGTTTTTCCGCAGCAGGCATCGCATTGAGTGAAGGCGCGCCAGTGACCGCAATGAACCGGCCCCGGGCAGCACCCGCTCGGGGCTCCGCCGCGCCCGCACGGTCCCGGGGCGCGGCGCTGCTGCACGCAACGCTGCTATTGATGGGCGTCCTGCCTTGGGTCACGGCGCGCGCGCAGATCGGCGCTAACGGCCCGACCCGCATCGTCGACCTGGTCGAACTCACCGATCACGACGATCAGGCCGACATCGCCGTGCAGTTCAATTGCTCGGTGCGCTACATCACGCATCAGCCGGCGGCCGAGGGCAAGGAGCTGCGCATCCAGTTAAAGCCGCAGGGCGATTGTGGATTTTCGCTTGCCACCCAGACGGTTGGGGAGCTGCCGCCGCTGTCGGGGGGCGCCAACATTATCAACAACGTGCGCGTCGACTCGGACGTGCCCGGGCAGCTGACGCTGGCTTTCAGCTTTCGCAAATCGGAGCGCTTCGTGATAGCGCAAGGTGCGGACCTGCGCGGGATGCGATTGCGTTTGATCGATCGGGCCCGCGGTCACGGCAAGATCACCCTGAACGAGCCGAGCGGTCCGGCCAGCAGCTACGCCGTCAACCTGGAATCGCAGCCCGCCGACTACCGTCCCGAGGCGATTCAGCGCGCACGCGACCAGCTCAAGGTGTCCGTGTTCGTCAGTCAGGCCGTCGTAGACGGGGTGACCTGGTACCGGCTGCGCGCCGGGCCCTTCGACAAGCGCGCGGATGCCGAGCGCATTCTCAACCAGGCCCTCACCGATTACCCGCGGGCCTGGTTGGCCATCGGCGATGATGCCGCCACGACGCGGGGCGGTGGCGAAGCGCTGCCCGCCGTCGAGCCCATGGGCGCCGACCCGCCGCTGCCAGCGGCGGACCTGGCCGAGCTGGTGGCGCAGGCACGCGCCGCAATGAACGCCCGTGATTACCCCAAAGCCGTGCCGCTGCTGACCAAACTGCAGCGCCAGCCCGAGTTTCCGCAGCGCGCGCAGATGCAAGAGCTGCTGGGCCTGGCGCGGGAACGTTCCGGGCAACTCGCGCATGCCAAGGCCGAATACGAGGAGTACCTGCGCCGCTACCCAACGGGCGAGGCGGCCGATCGGGTCGCACGCCGCTTGGCCACACTGCGCGCCGCTTCCACCGCGGCGCGCACCGGCACCGGAGGCGGCGCGGAGAGCGCGAAGCTGTGGAGCCTCGAGGGCGGCTTTGGCCAGACGTACCGCTACGACAGCACGCGGGTGGACAACACCGTAACGCCCGGGGCGCCTGGCTCGGGTACCGCCCCCACCTCACAGTCCCAGAGTTCTAACTCGCTGTACAACGACCTCGACGTGCTGGCGCGCCGGCGCGGGCAGCGCTTTGATCTGCTGGCGCGTACCAGTCTGACCTACGCCAAGAATTTCGCCGGTAATTCCCCCACCAGCGCCAACGACGCCTCGACCCGCGTCAGCATCGCCTCGGTCGAAATCGACGATCGCGTGGCCAGCGTGTTCGCCAGGCTCGGCAGGCAGGTGCAAAATTTCGACGGCGCACTCGGCACGTTTGACGGATTGTTTGCCGCCTGGCAGGTGCGGCCGGACATCGGGATTAACCTGATTGCCGGTTTCCCGGTCGAGCAGACCAATATGGGATTGCAGACGGCCCGAAAGTTCTGGTCAGTGGCCGTACCCTATACGCCCGTCGGCAAGCACTGGGACGCGAGTCTGTTTTATACCCAATGGCGCAGCGACGGCTTCACGGACCGAGAGGCGGTGGGCACACAGCTGAGGCTGCTGCTGCCGAGCGCCTCGGTTACCGCACTGCTGGACTACGACATCTTCTACCAGTCACTCAACACCGCGGCGATCCTGGGCACGATGCAGCTGCCCGCGCGCTGGAACCTGAGTTTCGACGCCGAGCGACGCAATGCGCCGGTGCTGACGACGCAAAATGCGCTGATTGGACAGCCGTTCAGCACGCTGGATGAATTGGCACAATTCTACCAATCAATCGGCCTGCCCACCGATGCCATCTATCAGAATGCGCGCGATAACACCTCGAGCTCCAGCAGCTACAGTGTGACCGTATCGCGGCCGCTGGGGCCGCGCTACCAGTTTGCGGCGACGGTGAGCGCCCAGCAGTTCGGGGCTACCAATGGCGTCGGCACCATCGTGCCCGCGCAGGAGGCGAGCGGCCTGCAGACGGCATACCAGGCACAGCTGTATGGGTCCAACGTCTGGAAAGAGGGCGATTTCAGTGTCCTGAGCGTGCTGTACGCTGACACGCAGACGGCGAAGACCTACTCGGCCAGCGTGACCGAGCGCTTCCCTGTGGGGGCAACGTGGCGGCTCGGGCCGCGTCTGTCAGTGATACACCAGCAGCTGTCGAGCGACGGCAGCAACCAGCTCAGCCTGGTGCCCTCGGCGCTCCTGGACTGGCAGCGCGGGCGCAATCTGGTGCAGATCGAAGGGGGTTACGAGTTTGGCAAACGCGATTCCTCGCTTCAGACCCAGAACACAAGACGCTATTATGTGAGCATGTCCTACCGCATTGCGTTCTAGCCAAGGCCGCGCCCGAGTGCCGCGCTGTCGCAGTTTGTTCACCGTGTGTGGAACCACGGCGCTGCTTGCTGCGTGCGCCAGCGGGCCTGCCGCCGTCGACCCGGCGGCCGCACACGGCAAGCAGCCTTACGAGTACCTCGATGAGCAGAGCGGTGCCACCGTTACGGCGATGGACAAACCGCTGCTGTTCGCCCGGGACCGGAGCGAACGGGCCGCAAATCTACGCGATTATGTGACCATGACCGCCGCGACCGTGAACCGCGGCGGCAAGCGGGACTGTCTGCTTATCGCCTACGTCTGGTCGACGCTGGACGCGCGCTATGAGCCGGCCAGGCCCGTGGCCGATGTCCTGGTTCTGGTGGCCGACGACCGGCGCATCCGGCTGGATACGAGCGCCGGGACTCCCGCGGATTTCGGCATTGTTCGATCCGTGGGCGCGCCCACCGGAAGGACGGTCAAGCCACTGGTGTTTCCGACTGACCTGGCCACGCTGCGCTTTATTGCGGCCGCGCGGAGCCTGCAGGTGCAGACGACCGTGGGGGATGAGGTGCTGAACTACACGCTGTGGGACGACCAGCGCCAAGCGCTGGACCGCTTCGTACGCTTCCTCAACGGCGAACGCTGAAGCTACAGGAAATCCGCGTAGGCGACGAACGGCCCGTTGCCGGCCGCGGTCGGCTGCCCTTCGAAGGCGACGGAAACGCTGCGTCCATAGAAGAACGGCAAGCCCCAGTCGAAGCCCACAAATGGCTGGAAGAGCGTGCCGGCAATGTTGTCGTACGCGGCAAAGCTGGGATTGGCATTGCTGAGCGCGGAAATGCTCGCGACACTGAACGACACGGTGGAGGTCGCACTGCTGCTGCCGACGCCTTGGTTGGTCGCCGACAGCGTTACCGCGGTGGCGGGGCAATACCACCCGGGATAAAGGGAGCTGGTACAGGCCGCTAACGCCGTGTCGGTGAAGAAGTTTCCATTGGAGCCTGAATCAATGGATCCGCCCAGCGAGTAGGTGTTGCCATTGAAGACGACGTTGAAACTGCCCGAGAACGGATCCACTCCCAGGACTGCCGCACTGCCGAGCTGGTTGTTGGACTGGCTGTCGATCCCCAAGACCAGCGCGCCGCTGACGGTGTCCTGGCCCACCGCAGTGATTGCCGGCAAGACGACGGTGACGCCGTTGTTATTGGTCGCAAATTTGCTTACCGGATTCTGCACCTGCTCGGCCACAAGAACCGTGGTGCCGGCGCAGACGCCGGCCGGACAGGCGTAGTAGAAGCCGCGGCCATTGGGATTGGCTATCGTTTCGCACACGCTGCCGCAGTCCTGCAGGAAGACACTCACCCCCAGTATGCCGTTCGCGCCCACTTCCGCGACCGTGTTCTGCGGGGACATGGGACTGGGCGGATTTGCGGTCGGATCCTCGGAACAGTCGGTGGGCGCGGTGGGGATCGCCGGATCGGCGATCAGCTGTATCCGCAAATTGGCGGCGCTGCCGTCCGCCAGCTGGATGTCGGCCGCGCGCACGCTCCCCCAGCTATAACCGTCCGCGAAGGTGAAGCATTCGAACAGCGGATCGCCGGCCGGAGTGGTGGCGGCCGGCAAGTTGACGGCAGCGGAGTTGAACGCCGAAGCGATGATCCGTAAGCCGCTCGAACCCGTGTCGACCAGGATGTGGTCGATGGTCTGGCAATTGGCGGTCCCCGGCTCACAGATCGTGACGCTGACCGAGGGTATGTTGACGCCCAATTGCGCCGGCCCCGCATCGACGACGAGGGGCGCGACATTGGTGCCGGTGGGGAGAGCCGGTGGCGCCGGCGCGCTGGAGCTGCCCGCGCCGCCGCCACAGGCGTGGAGCAGAATCAGCGACAGCGCGCCGAGGGCCGCCGTCGGGATTTGGCGTGCGCTCATTGCAGGTCCGCCTCGACCACGTTGGCGGGGAGCAATTGCGGTATATAGGCGATGCCGGCAAACGCGCGCATGTGGCCTCCCGCGTGCACAACCAGATCCGGTTGCTCGATGCTGAGGTGCGAACGCGTCGATCCCGGGCTGCGCGGCGCGCGCGCATACACGCCCATGTAGCGGCCCAGCAGCAGCCCCATGCTGGGCTTGAACGGACCGCGCCAGGAGACGGCAAACACCACACCCGACGGCGCGGCGAATTCCCGGATCAGCGTGCCGGTGGGCGTCTGCAGTTCGTGGACCGTGAACGCCGCGTGCGCGGCAACACGTGGACTGGCCTGCAGCGCCTGAGAGTCCGAGCTTAGGGCAGCCACCGTGTCCCCGAGGGCGGCCCAGGCAGGGCCGGCCAATGCTCCGGCTAGCAATGGCAGCAGCAGCGCGGCAAGCGAAGCGGCCCTCGCGCCCGAGCGGCGAACTGTGACTGGGCCAGATGTGGTACGAGAGCGGCTAGGGGGCACGAATTTCTCCGGTCGCAGTGGCGCGTTGCGGCTTGGACTCGGGCTCCATGGGCAGGTTCCATTTGCCAATAATCGGCGCGAAAGTCCGGGCCCAGCCAGCGCAGCTTCGCGCGATTTTGGCGTAAAGCGCAAGCTTGCGGGAGTTGTAGCCGGCCACCGACACGGTGCAGCCGTGCTTCGCGCGCGCAGCACGCGGGCCGGTCCGCGCTCTAGCCGGCGGCGGCGGTATCGATGCGCGCCAGCCGGCGCCGGTCGTGCTCCGAGAGGAAGCGCTTGCGGATGCGGATGCTCTCGGGCGTTACCTCCACCAGTTCGTCATCGGCGATGAATTCGACCGCATACTCAAGGGTCAGTTTGATGGGCGGCGTGAGCAACAGGGCGTCGTCCTTGCCGGCGGCGCGTATGTTGGTGAGCTTCTTGGTCTTGATCGGATTGACCACCAGGTCGTTGTCGCGGCTGTGGATGCCGATGACCATGCCCTCGTACACTCTTTCGCCGTGGCTGACGAACATCCGGCCGCGCTCCTGCAGCGCAAATATCGAATAGGCCACGGCTTCGCCGTTTTCGTTGCTGATCAGCACGCCATTGTGGCGATCGGGAATGGTGCCCTTCACTTCCGCGAATCCGTCGAAGATGTGGCTCATCAGGCCGGTGCCGCGCGTCATGGTCATGAATTCGCCCTGAAAGCCGATCAGTCCGCGGGCCGGAATCCGGTATTCGAGGCGCACCCGGCCAAGGGCGTCGATCACCATGTCGGTGAGTTCGGCGCGGCGGACGCCGAGTGCTTCCATAACCGCGCCCTGGCAATCGCTGTCGATGTCCACGGTCAGCGCCTCGAACGGCTCGAGGGTTCGACCGTCGACCTCCTTCTTGAGCACCTGCGGCTTGCCCACGGCGAGTTCAAAGCCCTCGCGGCGCATGTTCTCAACCAGAATGGTCAGATGCAGTTCGCCGCGGCCCGAGACCCGGAATACGTCGGCTTCCTCGGTCTCCTCGACGCGCAAGGCAACGTTGCTCTGCAGTTCACGCATCAGCCGTTCGCGAATCTGGCGGCTGGTGACGTACTTGCCCTCGCGCCCGGCCAGCGGCGAGGTATTCACCTGGAAATTCATCACCAGGGTCGGCTCATCGACCTGAATCGGCGGCAGGCCCTCGGCCTGCTCCGGGTCGCAGATCGTCAGGCCGATATTGACCTCTTCGATCCCCGTCACCGCGACGATATCGCCGGCCGCGGCTTCATCCACGCTCTCACGCTGCAGGCCCTTGAAGCTAAGGACCTGCGCGATCTTCGCGAGGCCGCGGTCCTCATCGCCGTAGCGCAACGCCACCTGGCGCCCGGCACGCAGCGTGCCGCGCCGAATGCGGCCGATGCCGATGCGACCGACGTAGGAGTTGTAATCGATCGTGGAGATCTGCAGCTGCAGCGGGCCTTCGGGCTCGCTGCGGGGCGCGCGGCACGTATTGCAGGATCGCCTCGAATAACGCGGTCATGTCGGTCTCGACCCGGGTCGGATCAAGGCTCGCCCACCCCTGCAGGGCCGAGGCGTAGATCACCGGAAAATCCAGCTGCTCGTCGGTGGCGCCGAGCTTGTCGAACAGGTCGAAGGTCTGATCGACGACCCAGCCCGGGCGTGATCCGGGGCGGTCGATCTTGTTCACCACCACGATGGCCTTGTGGCCGAGCGCCAGCGCCTTGCGCGTGACGAAGCGGGTCTGCGGCATCGGACCCTCGACCGCATCGACCAGGATCAGCACGCCATCGACCATCGACAGCACGCGCTCGACCTCGCCGCCAAAGTCGGCGTGGCCTGGGGTATCGACGATGTTGATGCGGGTGCCGCCGTACTCGATCGCGCAGTTCTTCGCCAGGATGGTGATGCCGCGCTCGCGTTCGATGTCGTTGGAGTCCATCACCCGCTCGCCGACCTTCTCGTGCGAGGCGAAGGTGCCCGACTGCTTGAGCAGGCAGTCGACCAGCGTGGTCTTGCCGTGGTCGACGTGGGCGATGATGGCGATGTTGCGGATCGGGCGTTGCATAGGGGCGGAGCTTGCGACAAGGCGGGTCAAAAAGGCCGTGCAGGGTACCAGAAGCGTTCGGCCGCGGCTAAGTCTCTGCCGTGCAGACATTTTACCCCATCGGGCTGGCATATATATAAAGATATGTTTATATTTATATGATGGTGGAGAACCGGACGAAGATCGAACAGGTGGTGCAGGGTCCTCCGAAACCTCGCCGAGCCCACCCGGCTGCGTCTGGTAACGCTCCTGGGCCACGGTGAGCTCACCGTGGGAGAAATCTGCCGGGTGGTGGGGCAGAGCCAGCCGCGGGTGTCCCGCCACCTGAGGCTGCTTACCGAGGCAGGCTTCCTGGACCGCTCTCGCGAGCAGCAGCGCGTCTATTACCGCACGCCGGCCGCCGGACCCCGCGCCGCCTGGCTCAATGAACTGCTGGCCGCCGTAGACCCCGAGGATCCCGCATTGCAACGTGACCGGGTGCGCATGGCGGTCGTGGTCGGGGACCGCGAAAAATCGGCCACCGGTGAGCTCGGACTCAGCGCGCCGGCGGACCTGGATCAGGTCGGGTTGGCGGGCGTGCTGCGTGAGGAACTCGGACCGGTGGCCTTGGGGGAACTGCTCGACATCGGCACCGGCGCCGGGCGACTGCTCGAGGTGCTCGGTGCCCAGGCCAGCCACGCGGTAGGTGTGGACCTGTCGGCGCCGGCGCTGCGTCTGGCCCGGGCCAGGCTCCACGGGCGCGCGCTCGCCCACTGCGAGTTCCACCGCGGCGACATGTACGCGCTCACCTTTGCGGCCGAATCCTTCGATACCGTCACGATCGATCGGGTGCTCGCGGGCGCCGAGCGTCCGGCCGCGGTACTCAACGAAGCGGCCCGCGTCTTGCGCCGCGCCGGCCGGCTGCTGGTGGTGGAGAGATTCGACGATATCGAGGCCTGCACCGGCCTGAATCCGCTGCTGGGCCTGCGCCAGTGGCTGGAAGGATCGGGGTTCCGGCTGACGCGCCTGCGGCCCTGCGATCTGGTCAGTGGTCACTATCTGCTGGCCCTGGCGCAACGTCCATGACGCGCGCCGAGCGGGTGGCAGCGTTTCGGCGCCTGCTGGGCGAGCGCATCCTGGTGCTCGATGGCGCGATGGGCACCATGATCCAGTCGCACAATCCGAGCGAAGCGGACTACCGCGGCGCGCGCTTCCGGGACTGGCCGAGTGATCTCAAGGGCAACAACGATCTGCTGACGCTCACGCGCCCGCAGCTCATCCGCGACATGCACGCCCGCTTCCTGGCCGCCGGCGCCGACATCATCGAGACCAACACCTTCAATTCCTCGGCGCCCTCGCAGGGCGACTACCGGCATGGACGGTCTGGTGGGTGAGCTCAATCTCACCGCGGCACGACTGGCGCGCACCATTGCCGACGAGTACGAGGCGCGCCATGGCTGGCCGCGCTTTGTGGCCGGGGCCCTGGGGCCGACCAATCGCACCGCCTCGCTGTCGCCCAGCGTCAGCGATCCCGGCCTTCCGCAATATCAGCTTCGACCAGCTGGCCGCGACCTACCGCGAGGCCGCCGCGGCCCTGGTGGCGGGCGGTGTGGATTTGCTGCTGATCGAGACCGTCTTCGACACCCTGAATGCCAAAGCGGCGCTGTACGCGGTCCGTGGTGTGCTCGATGAACAGGGGCTGGATCTGCCCGTCATGGTCTCGGGCACCATCACCGATGCGTCGGGACGCACGCTGTCCGGCCAGACGGTGGAAGCGTTCTGGAATTCCATCCGCCACGCACGGCCGGAGGTTGTGGGACTCAACTGCGCGCTCGGCGCGCGCCAGCTGCGTCCGCACATCGAAGAGCTGGCGGCCATCTGCGACACCGCGGTGTGCGTGTATCCGAATGCCGGGTTGCCCAACGCCTTCGGAGAATACGACGAGCCGGCGTGCGAGACCGCGGCGCTGGTCGGGGAATTCGCCAGCAGCGGCTTCGTGAACATCGTCGGGGGCTGCTGCGGCACCACCGCCGAGCATATCGGGCAGATACGCGCGCGCGTGCAGGACGTCGCTCCGCGCCGGCCTCCGGCGCGCCCGCGGCACTGCCGCCTGAGCGGCCTGGAGCCGGTGACCATTGCGCCCGACAGCTTGTTCGTGAACGTCGGGGAGCGCACCAACGTCACCGGCTCGGCAAAATTCCGCAAGCTGATCGAAGCGGACGACTACAACGGAGCCCTGGATCTGGCGCGCGCTCAAGTGACCTCCGGGGCGCAGATCATCGACGTGAACATGGACGAGGGCATGCTCGACTCGGAGGCCGCGATGACGCGCTTCCTGAATCTCGTGGCGAGCGAGCCGGACATCGCCCGCGTGCCAGTCATGGTCGATTCCTCGAAGTGGTCGGTGATTGAGGCCGGCCTGAAGTGCCTGCAGGGCAAAGGTATCGTCAATTCGATCAGCCTCAAGGAAGGCGAGGCGAAATTTCTGGAGCAGGCACGCCGGGTGCGCGCCTATGGGGCTGCGGTGGTGGTCATGGCCTTTGACGAGCAGGGTCAGGCCGATACCGTGGAGCGCAAGGTGTCGATCTGCGAGCGCAGTTATCAGCTGCTGACCAAGGTGGCGGGCTTCGCACCCGAGGACATCGTCTTCGACCCCAACATCTTCGCGGTCGCCACCGGCATCGAGGCCCACAACCGCTACGCGCTCGATTACATCGAGGCGGTCGGCCAGATTCGTGAGCGGTGCCCGCACGCGATGGTCAGCGGCGGTGTCAGCAACGTGTCCTTTGCATTCCGCGGCAACGACCCGGTGCGCGAGGCGATGCATTCGGTGTTTCTGTACCACGCGATCCGCGCCGGCATGAACATGGGCATTGTCAACCCGGGACAGCTGGCGCTCTACGAGGAAATCGAGCCCGAACTCCGCGAGTGCGTGACCGACGTGATCCTGGCACGCCGTCCCGATGCCACCGATCAGCTGCTGCACATCGCCGCGCGCTACAAGGGCGAGGCGGGCGTAAGGCGGGTCGAGGACCTCGCCTGGCGCGAATGGCCCGTCGCCAAGCGCCTGATCCACGCCCTGGTCCACGGGCTCGACGAATTTGTGGTTGCCGACACCGAGGAAGCGCGGCTGCTCAGCCCGCGGCCGCTGGCGGTGATCGAAGGCCCGCTTATGGACGGCATGAACGTGGTCGGCGACCTGTTTGGCGCCGGCAAGATGTTTCTGCCGCAGGTGGTGAAGTCGGCACGCGTGATGAAGCGTGCGGTGGCGCACCTGGTGCCCTTTATCGAGGCTGGCAAGACCGAGGGAGCCCCCGCCCACAGCAACGGCCGGGTGGTGATGGCCACGGTCAAGGGAGACGTGCACGACATCGGCAAGAACATCGTCGGCGTGGTGCTCCAGTGCAATAATTTCGAGATCATCGACCTCGGGGTGATGACGCCGTGCGAGAAGATCCTCGAGACCGCACGGCGCGAGGATGCCCATCTGATCGGCCTGTCCGGCCTGATCACCCCGTCGCTCGATGAGATGGTGCACGTGGCCAAGGAGATGCAGCGCCAGGGCTTTACCATCCCGCTGCTGATCGGGGGCGCCACCACCTCGCCGGCCCACACGGCGGTGCGCATCGATCCCCACTACGAAGGTCCGGTGGTCTACGTCAAGGACGCCTCGCGCGCCGTGGGCGTGTGCCAGCAGCTGCAATCGCCCGACCGCTCCGCGGCGCTGGTGGCCACGGTCAAGAGCGAGCACGCGCGGCGGCGCGAGCAGCACGCCGGCAAGCGCCTCAAGGGTCCGCGGATCACTCTGGCACAGGCACGGGCCGATCGCGTGCGCTGCGACTGGCAGTCCTACGCTCCACCGGTGCCGCGGCAGCTCGGGTTACAGGTCTTTGACGGCTATTCCCTGGAGGAACTGACGCGCTGCATTGACTGGACGCCATTCTTCCAGGCCTGGGAACTGCGCGGCAGGTTTCCGGACATCCTCACGGATCCTCTGTTCGGCGAACAGGCGGCGGCCCTCTACGCCGATGCACGGCGCATGCTGCGCAACGTCATCCGCGAGCGTTGGCTCACGGCGCGCGGAGTGGTCGGCTTTTTTGCCGCTAACACCGTTGATGACGATGACATAGCGGTGTACACCGACGTGGCGCGCAGCGAGGAACGGCTGCGCCTGCATTTCCTGCGCCAGCAAAAGGATCTGCCGGAGGGCAAGAAGCACGGGGCCCTGCCGGACTTCGTGGCGCCCGTGGGCGTGGCGCCCGACTACATTGGGGCGTTTGCGGTCAGCACCGGCTTTGGCATTGAAATTCCGCTGGCACGCTACGCCGCCGAGCACGATGATTATTCATCCATCATGCTCAAGCTCCTGGCCGACCGGCTCGCGGAGGCGTTTGCCGAGCGCCTGCACCAGCGGGTGCGCCGCGAGCTGTGGGGCTATGCCCCTGAGGAGCAGTACAGCAACGAGCAGCTGATCCGCGAGGCATACCGTGGGATCCGTCCGGCGCCGGGCTATCCGGCCTGCCCCGATCACACCGAGAAGGCGGCGCTGTGGCGTTTGCTGGATGCCGAGCGGCTCAGCGGCATCGCGCTCACCGAGTCCTATGCCATGCAGCCGGCCGCTGCCGTCAGCGGCTGGTACTTCTCGCATCCCGACGCCCGTTACCTGAATGTGGGCCGCATCGATCGCGATCAGGCTGAGGACTACGCGCGCCGCAAGAACCTGCCCCTGGGCGTGGTGGAGCGCTGGCTGGCCCCCAACCTGGGCTACGAACCGGAGCGCGCCGCGGACTCCGGTGGCGACGGGCAGCCCACCACCGCACTGGCCACGGCGTGAGCTCGCACGGCCCGCCGCAGCCATTGCCGGCCGCGCCACCGCAGCGCGCCGGCGAGGCGGTGCGCAACTTCTTTGGCGTGTTCCGCTATAGCCGGCACGCGGTACGGCTGGTCTGGGACACCAATCGCGCGCTGCTGTTCGCGGCCGCAGCGTTGACGCTGGTCGGGGGCCTCCTGCCGGCGGGCGTCGCCTGGATCGGCGCGCGGATCGTCGATGCGGTCGTCGCCGCGACGCACGCGCCCGGGCATGACGTGCACCTCGTGCTGCGCCTGGTGCTGTTTGAGGGTCTGCTGGTGGCCGCGCTGTCCGGCGTGCAGCGCGGACTGTCGCTGTGCCAGGCGCTGCTGCGCGCCCAGCTCGGTCAGCGCGTCAACGTGATGATTCTCGAGAAAGCCCTGACCCTCGAGCTGCAGCACTACGAGGATTCGGAGTTCTACGACAAGCTGACCCGGGCGCGCCGTGAGGCCTCGAGCCGGCCGCTGAGCCTGGTGATGCGCACCTTCGGACTGGTGCAAAACGTAATCTCGCTGCTGAGTTTCGCGGTGCTGCTGGTGCACTTTTCACACTGGACCGTGGTGGTGTTGCTGCTGGCCGGGGTGCCGGCCTTCATTGCCGAGACCAAGTTCTCGGGCGACGCGTTTCGCCTGTTTCGCTGGCGTTCGCCGGAAACGCGCATGCAGATGTACCTCGAGACCGTGCTGGCGCGCGAGGACCATGCCAAGGAGGTGCGGCTGTTCGGGCTGGGCGCGCGCTTTCTGCAGCGCTATCGCGACATCTTTCTGCGCCTGTACGGACAGGACCGGGCGCTGTCCATCCGTCGCGACAGCTGGGGCTTCCTGCTGGGCCTGCTGGCGACCATCACGCTGTATGCCGCCTACGCGTGGATCGCGCTGGCGGCCGTGGCCGGTGCCATCACCCTCGGCCAGATGACCATGTATCTGCTGTCGTTTCGCCAGGGCCAGGCAGCGGTGGCGGCGATGCTGGCGGCGGTCGGCGGGATGTATGAGGACAACCTGTACCTGTCCACGCTCTATGAATACCTGGAAACGCCGGTGGCGCCGCCCACGGGCAACGCCCGCCGGGGACCGCGGCCGGAGGCGGGCATCAGCTTCGAGCACGTGAGTTTCACCTATCCGGGCGCGAGCGAGCCCACGCTCCAGGACATCACCCTGCAGCTGCCGCCGGGCAGTTCGCTCGCCCTGGTGGGGGAAAACGGCTCGGGCAAGACCACGCTGATCAAGCTGTTGACGCGGCTGTATGCGCCGACTTCGGGCCGCATCTGCTTCGAGGGGCTGGATCTGCGCGAGTGGGACGAGGTGGCGCTGCGTGAGCGAATTGGCGTGATCTTTCAGGATTTTGCGCGCTATCAGATGCAGGTCGGTGAAAACGTCGGCGTCGGCGACGAGCCCCACTTCGAAGACCAGGCCCGCTGGCGCGCGGCCGCCGAAATGGGGCGCGCCGCCGAGTTCATCGACGAGCTGCCGCTGCGCTACCACACCCAGCTCGGCAAGTGGTTTCGAGATGGCCGCGAGCTTTCGGGCGGCCAGTGGCAGAAGATTGCCTTGTCGCGTGCCTTTATGCGCACCGGCGCCGACGTGCTGGTGCTCGATGAGCCGACCGCGTCGATGGATGCGCGCGCCGAGGCGGAGGTGTTCGAGCACTTCCGGAGGCTGGCCCACAGCCGCATTACAATTTTGATTTCACACCGTTTTTCCACGGTGCGGATGGCGGATCAGATCGCGGTGCTGGAACGCGGGCGCATCATCGAGCGCGGCACGCACGCCTCGCTGACGGCGGCGGGGGGCCAATATGCGCAGCTGTTTGCCTTGCAGGCGCGGGGCTACCTGTAGCCCGGCTGCACGGGAACGGGCCCAGCGGCCGGCCGCTCAGGTACAATGTCTTCCATGGACGAACAGGCAGACACGTTTGACGCCGCCTTTACCAAGGCGGTCGATCTTGGCAACCGCCTGGCCGGCAAGGACAAGGAAGCAGATCTTTGGGACATCGCCGACGGTCTGCTGGCCGGTGCGGTGCAGTACTGGCTGTACGCGCGCCAGCCCTGCGGCGACGCGCGCTGCGAAGACTGCCTGCCGATCAATACGGCCGAGGCGCGGCTCGCTGAGCTCAAGCGCCTGATCGGCCAGATCGCCGCGGAGAGCGAGTACTTTCACGCGCCCACCGACGCGAACGTCGGCCGCGCCTAGCCTCCGCCGGCCCGCGCCAGCCCTCCCGGCTAGGCAGCCGCCTGGCTGGCAGCGGCACTGACCTCGGCAAGCGCGGCCTCGAGCTTGCCCAAGCCTTCCTCGAGCATCGCTTCCGGAATCGTCAGCGGCGCCAGAAACCTGATCACGTTGCCGTAGGTTCCGCAGGAAAGGATCACCAGCCCGTGGCGTGCAGCGGCCTGCACCAGGGCCCGCGTCAGGTCCGCGTCGGGCTGATCGGCCTTGCCGTTCTTGACCAATTCGATCGCCACCATCGATCCCAGGCCGCGGATCTCGCCGATCGCAGGAAAGCGCTTCTGCAGGGTGCGCAGACCCGCCTGAAGTTTCTCACCCAGCCGCAGCGACCGCTCCAGCAGCTTCTCGCCCTTGATGACTTCCAGCACGGCGAGGGCGGCCGCGCAACCGAGCGGTGAGCCGGCGTAGGTGCCGCCCAGGCCGCCGGGCGGTGGGGCGTCCATGATTTCCGCCTTGCCAATCAGGGCTGAGAGCGGCACTCCGCCGGCGATGCTCTTGGCCACGGTCATCAGGTCCGGCTCGACGCCCGCATACTCGACCGCGAACATCTTGCCGGTGCGCCCGAAGCCCGACTGAATTTCGTCGATGATCAGCAGCATGCCGTGCCGGTCGCACAAAGTGCGCAGCGCGCGCAGGAATTCCGGCGGCGCGATGTAGAAGCCGCCTTCGCCCTGCACCGGCTCGATGATGATGGCCGCCACCTGCGCCGGATCGATGTCGGTCTTGAACAGTTGCTCGAGGGCATCGAGAGAGTCGGCCACGCTGACCCCGTGATAGCTGGTTGGAAAAGGCGCGTGGAATACCCACGGCAGCATCGGGCCGAATCCGGCCTTGTACGGCTGCACCTTGCCGGTCAGCGTCATGGCCGCGAGCGTGCGGCCGTGGAAGCTGCCGCTGAAAGCGATGACGCCGGAACGTCTGGTGTGATAGCGCGCGACCTTGAGCGCATTCTCCACGGCTTCCGCGCCGGTGGAAAACAACATCGACTTCTTCGGGGTGGTTCCGGGCGCAATCCTGTTGAGCTGCTCGCACAGCTCGATGTAGCTCGCATAAGGGGTCACCTGGAAGCAGGTGTGTATCAGGCGCTCCAGCTGCGCGCTGATCGCCTTGAGGACGGTGGGATGGCGGTGGCCGGTGTTGAGCACGGCAATGCCGCTGGCGAAGTCAACATAGCGCTTGCCCTCGACGTCCCACAATTCGGCGTTGCTGGCGCGCTCTGCGTACACGGGCAGGGAATTGGCGACGCCGCGCGGAATCGCGGCGACTCGGCGCTGGTGGAGCTCGGCATTGGTGCTCATGGTCGTTTATATGGACGCCTCCCGATGGCAAGTACTTCTCGGTGTGATGAGCAACAGATTAGGCTGCAGGTTTATATCCGGCCTGTTGTGCAGGCCGAAGCCTGCGGGCCCTGATGGATTTCGCTGACCCGCACCTCAGTTCCTCAAAGAGCTCGAAGCTCGGGCAACCATTCAGGCTTGGCGGGTCACGGTCTGACCTGTTTACCATCACACGTTGTCGTCCTTGCGCAACCTTTTGGCGTACCTTCCTTTGTTAGAGTTGATCGATCGTGTGTGCCGCCCTAGGCGGATTGACTCACGTACCCGGATTGGTACACCCGTTCATGGGCTGTGAGTGCCCAGATCGTGCGTGCCATCTTGTTCGCCATCGCTACGACGGCCACATTCTTGGGCCGGCGCTTCAGTAATTCGGTCAACCACTTGGGCGGTGCTTTGCTGTTCGTCAGCACCGAGCGGGCGCCGTGGATCAGCAGCGTGCGAAGATACCTATCGCCACGCTTGCTGATACCCAATAATCGCACTCGACCACCGGTGCCACTTTGCCGCGGCACCAGCCCGAGCCAGGCGGCGAACTCGCGGCCCGACTTAAAGGCCCTCGCATCGCCCATTGTCGCGACCGCCGCCGTGGCGCTCAGCAGCCCGACCCCAGGGATCGCCGCAATGCGCTGTGTGGCCGAGTCCTCGCGCTGCCATTGTCGCAAACGCCGCTCGATCTGGCCGATCTGCTCATCCAGCTCACCCAGGCGTGCATACTGCTCACGCAAGGTGTCGATCACGATGGCCGCTAACCGATCGGATAATCGACCTAAAGCGCCCGGAATATCACGCTTGATTCCGGCTCGCCCCTGCGGCATCACTTCCCCGTATTCCGTCACTAACCCCCGCAGCCCGTTGATCTGTGCGGTGCGGAACTTCACCAGCTGCTCACGCATCCGATGCAGCGCCAGCACCGCCTGTTGCTCTTCGCTCTTGACCGCCACCGCCTTGATCCCCGGCTGCTGCACCGCCGTCCAGATCGCACGCGCATCGGCCACATCATTCTTGTTGCTGCCCACGAACGGTTTGACCTTGCGCGCCGACATCAGCTTGACCTGGTGACCGAGCTTGTGCAGAGATCGCGCCCAATGCTGGGAGCCGCCACAGGCTTCCATGCCAATCAGGCACGGCGCACGGTTGGCAAAATGCTCCAACAACTTCTCCCGCCTCAGCTGCACGCTCACCATCTCTCCGGTCTGTGCTTCCACCCAATGCACTTGGAACACTCGCTTTGCGATATCCACACCGACCACGTTAAGCTTCATTGCTGGACCCTCCGGTTGCCTGTGAAGATCTTATCTTCCACCTCAGGCACTTTGATGCCGTCGGCGCCGGCGGGTCCTCTTCACTTCCCCTCCGTCCACTCTCTTAGGTAGGAGGCGTCCATACCATTTCCTCTGGGAGTGTATAAGCCCGCTTGCTCGAGCGGCCTTGGGCAGATTGTCCTTGTATTTTCGTTTGATGACCAGAGGTTGCCTGCTAGAATTGCCAAGCCAGTTCTTCCGCAGGCGAGCTCCACAATTGCGCGTCCCCATCACGACCGAAGCGGTCATCATCGGCGCCGGTCCGGCCGGCCTGTTTCAGGTCTTCGAACTTGGGTTGTTGGGTATCAAGGCGCACGTGCTCGACTCGCTCCCGGCGCCCGGCGGCCAGTGCACGGAGCTGTACCCCGACAAGCCTATCTACGACATTCCCGCGCTGCCCATCTGTGGTGCGCAGGAACTGGTCGATCGCCTGTTGCAGCAGATCAGGCCCTTTGGCGCCGAGCTGCATCTGGGCGAGGAGACCGTCGAGCTGCGCCGGCTCGACACCGGCCGGTTTCACGTCCGCAGCAATGCGGGAACCGTCTTCGATGCCGGCGCCGTGGTGATCGCGGGCGGCGTGGGCTCGTTCCAGCCGCGGCGCCTCGTTCTGGCTGGGGCCGACGCGTTTGAGGGCCGGCAGATCCATTACAAAGTCAGCAACGCGGCCGCACAATACGGGCGTCGGCTGGTGGTTTTTGGCGGCGGCGATTCCGCGCTCGACTGGGCCATAGAGCTGGCGCCGCGCGCCGCCGCGCTGACGCTGGTGCACCGCCGCGCTGAATTCCGTGGCGCGCCGGCCTCGGTGGCGCGAATGCGCGCGCTCGAGACAGCGGGCCAACTGACCTTTATCGAAGGCCTCGCGCAGGCGCTGCGCGTGGCCGACGGTCAACTGGTGGGCGTGGAGGTGCGGGGCGCGGGCGGTGCCATCCATAGCCTCGAAGCCGAGCAGCTGTTGGTGTTCTTTGGCTTGGCGCCAAAACTCGGACCGATCGCCGACTGGGGCCTGGAGCTCGACAAGCGCGCCATCAAGGTCGATACGGAGAAATTCCAGTCGAATATTCCCGGCGTCTTCGCGATCGGCGACATCAACACCTATCCGGGCAAGAAGAAGCTGATTCTGTCGGCTTTTCACGAGGCGGCGCTGGCGGCATTCGCGGTCCAGCACTATCTGTACCCGAACAAAAAGCAATTCCTGCAGTACACCACCACCAGCCCGGCGATGCAGAAGCGCCTGGGCGTCACCCTCGGCTAGGCCCATGGACCAGCGTCTCGCCGGGCTGCTGCACCTGCTGGAACTCGAACGCGTAGAGGTCAATATCTTCCGCGGCGCCAGCCGCGACATCGGCAGCCCGCAGGTGTACGGGGGCCAGGTGCTCGGGCAGGCACTGCAGGCGGCCTACGCCACGGTGGACGAGGGCCGGGTGGTGCACTCTCTGCATGCGTACTTCCTGCGGCGCGGCGACTTCAACGCCCCGATCGTGTACTTCGTGGATCGCAGCCGGGACGGCCAGAGCTTCAGCAGTCGCCGCGTGACGGCGATCCAGCACGGCGAGCAGATTTTCAACTGCTCGGCTTCGTTTCAGCACCCGGAGCCGGGCTTTGAACACCAGCTGGCCATGCCGCAGGTGCCCCCGCCGGAGGAACTGCCGGAGTCGCTGGCGCCGGGGTCCGCGTTTCTGGAAGGGTTGTCGCCGCGCCTGAGGCAGCTGGTTTGCGAGCGGCCGATCGAATTTCGCGTGGTGCCCGTGTCTGCCACGACACCGTCGGCCGGCGCGCCGCGCCAGTTCCTGTGGATCCGCACCGTAGACCGCCTGCCGGACGGTGACCGGCTGCACCGCTGTTTGCTGGCCTACGCCTCGGATTTCCATCTGCTCGGCACGGCACTGGCGCGCCACGAACATACCATCGCCAAGGGTCGGCTGATCATTGCCAGCATTGATCACGTCATGTGGTTTCACCGTCCGGCGCGCATGGACGAGTGGCTTCTGTATGCGGCCGACAGCCCGAGTGCCTCAAGCGCCCGTGGCTACACGCGTGGCAGCCTGTTCACGCGCGGTGGCGTGCTGGTGGCCAGTACCGCGCAGGAGGGCCTGGTCCGGGTATTGCCCGGCGATCCGGACTAGCTCAGCGCCAGCACCTTGCCTGGATTCATGATCCCGTGCGGATCGAGAGCCTGCTTGATGCTGCGCATCATCGCCAGTTCCACCGGGCTGCTGTAGCGCTGCAGCTCGCCCACCTTGAGCTGGCCGATGCCGTGCTCGGCGCTGAAGCTTCCGCCCAGGGCGGCCACCAGGTCGTGCACCGCCCGGCGAACCTCCGGTTCAAGCGCGGCGAGTCTTGCCGGCGCGGTACTCCCGGCAAAGCTGATATTGAAATGCAGGTTGCCATCGCCCGCATGGCCGTAGGCCACCAGCCTGCCTTCCGGCACATGCACGCGTACCCAATCGGCCGCCTGCGCAACGAAGTCCGCGAGGCGCCCGACCGGCACGGCGATGTCGTGCTTGAGACTCGGGCCCGCGCGCCGTTGTGCCTCGGGGATAGTTTCCCGCAGTCTCCACAGACTTGCGCGCTGGCGTTCGTTGGCGCTGATCAGCGCCTCGATCACCAGGCCCGCCGCGGTGGCATCGCTGAGCGCCTGTTCGAGCAGGCCGTCCAGCGCTTCGTCCGCCGCCGAACTCAATTCGAACAGCACGTACCACGAATGGCCGGCGCCGAGCGGGTCGGTCAGCCCCTCCACGTGGCGCAGCGCCAGATCGAGCGCGCTGCGCGGCAGCAATTCGTAGGAATTGACGCGCTCCCCGGCGAGCGCGCGCAGCAGCGCGAGCAGCTCCACGGCGGCATCGACGCTGGGTACGGCCGCGAAAGCCGTGGCGGTGCTGCGCGGCTGCGGCCAGAGCTTCAGGGTTGCGGCGGTGATGACGCCCAAAGTGCCCTCGGAGCCGACCAGCAGCCCGGTCAGATCGTAGCCGGTGTTGTCCTTGTGCAGTGCGCGCAGGTGCTGCAGCACCTGCCCGTCGGCCATGACGGCTTCAATGCCGAGCGTCAGCGCGCGTGCCATCCCGTAGCGGAGGACATTCAGGCCGCCGGCGTTGGTGGCGAGATTGCCGCCGATCTGGCAGCTGTCGGCGGAGCCCAGCTCCAGCGGGAAGAAGCGCTGCGCGGCGGCGGCCGCGCGCTGCACCTCACCGAGCGTACAGCCGGCTTCGGCCGTCATGGTGAAGTTGGCGGCGTCGACCTGCCGGATTCGATTGAGCTTCCTCAGCCCGATGACCAGCTGCAGCCCCGATTGGTCGGGCGTGGCCCCTCCGCAATAGCTGGTATTGCCGCCCTGGGGCACTACACCGACGCGTTGCGCGTGGCTCCAGGCCAGCAGTCTCGAGACCTCGAACACGTTGCGCGGCATCGCCACCGCCAGGGCGCGCCCGTGGAACAGCCCGCGGTGGTCAGTGAGGAGCGGGGCGGCATCGGCGGCCGTCTCGAGCAGCACCTCCGGCCCGATCATGGCGCGCAGCGATTCGCGCAGCCCCGACGCCGCCGCGCCGGTATTCTCCCAGGGCATCGCGAATCAACAGGTCGCGATGGCGTCGCGCCTGCAGCCGGGTTTGGTCAGTAACAGCTGCACATCGCCCAGGGCCCGCTCGGCGAAACCTCCCTCGCAACTGCACAGGTAGAATTCCCACAAGCGGATGAACTGATCGCTGAATCCAAGCTTGCGCACGGCCGTGAGGTGCTCGAAGAAATTCTTGCGCCAGGTGGCGAGCGTGCGCGCATAGTGGGGCCCGATGTCCTGCAGGTGAAAGATCTTCATGTCGGTGACGCGGCAGAGCGATTCGGCAATCGCGCCGACCGACGGAATGAAGCTGCCCGGGAATACATAGCGCTGGATGAAATTGACGGTGCGCAACTGCGCACGGTAGTACTGGTCCTGGATGGTGATGGCCTGTAGCAGCATGGCGCCGCCTTCGCGCAGCAGCGCCGCACATTTGGCCAGGTAGGTGTCCAGGTACGGCGCGCCCACCGCCTCGATCATCTCCACGGAGACCAGCTTGTCATACTGGCCCTTGAGGCTGCGGTAGTCCTCCAGCAGCACGGTGACGCGATCGCCGAGGCCGCGCTGTGCAACCAGCGCGCACGCATAGCTGTGCTGCTCGCGTGAAATGGTCGTGGTAGTGACCCGGCAGCCGTAATGTTCCGCGGCGTGGATTGCCAGGCCTCCCCAGCCCGTGCCGATCTCGAGCAGATGGTCGGCCGGCTGCAAGGCGAGCTTGCGGCACACGGTCTCGAACTTGGCGCGCGAAGCCGCCGCGAGACTGGTCGTCTCGTCGCTAAAGATGCCACAGGAATAGGCCATGGTCTCATCGAGCATCAAGCGGTAGAAATCGTTGCCCAGGTCGTAGTGGGCGCTGATGTTGCGCTCGCTGCCGACTTTGCTGTTACGGTGCAGCCAGTGAAACACCCGCAGCAGCGGGCGGCTCAGAAAGTTCCAGCGACTGTCCAGCTGGTCCAGCACCGTCCGGTTGATGTACATGAGGCGGGTCAGACCGGTCAGGTCACTGCAGCGCCACAGTCCGCGGATGTACGCCGCTCCGGCGCCCACGGTGCCGCCGAACACCGCCTCGGCGTAAAAGCGCGGATGCAGTACTTCAAGGGTTACCGAGAGCTGACAGCGTTCGGTGCGCGCGCCGAAGCGCTGCTCGGATTCGCCGTCCAGCAAGCGAATCTCACCGTCGCGTAAGCGGCGCAACTGGGCGTGCAGCAGCCGCCGGCCAAGCGACTCGAGCGGCCCTGCGGTAGTCACCGCGGACGACCCAAGGTCGACAGGAATAATGCTTGGCTTCACGGCGCCAGTATCCCCCCAAAGGCCGTGCGCCGACAATTCGCCGGGATTTATCCCCGGGCGCGCAGCCGACGGGCCGGGTTTTCGCGGACCGCCACCGGTATCGGCTTAAGATCCCAGATCACCCCGCACCAGCTCAGGATCTTCAGGAGGTAGTACGTAACGTCGTACTCCCACCAGTAGAAGCCCTGGCGCACGGTGTTCGGATAGTAGTGGTGGTTGTTGTGCCAGCCCTCGCCGAGCGTCAGGATGGCGAGCAGCCAGTTGTTGCGGCTGGTGTCGCCCGTGCGGTACCGCTGCCGGCCGAACACATGCGACAGTGAGTTGATCGTGTAGGTGGCATGCCAGCAGAACACGGTCGAAATCACGAAGCCCCACACCAGCATCTGCCATCCGGTGGTGCCAAGCTGGGGCGCGACGTTGTGCAGGATCACGCCCAGCAGGAACATGCCGACGCCCAGCAGCACCGGCACAAAGATGTCAAAGCGATCCAGCCAGCGCAGTTCCGGGAATCTCATCAGGTCGCGCACCAGCTGAAAGTCGGGCGCAAACCCCTTGATGGTCAGAAACCAGCCCATGTGCGAGCGCCAGAATCCGTGCTGCGAAGGCGAGTGCACATCGGCCGCGCGGTCGGAATTGGCATGGTGATGGCGGTGGTGTGCGGCCCACCAAACCGGTCCGCGCTGGACGGCCGAGGCGCCCAGCAATCCGAAGATGAATTGGCCGACCCGGGAGGTCTTGAAGGTACGGTGGGAAAAGTAGCGGTGATAAAAACCGGTAATGGCGAACATGCGCACGAGATAGGCGACGACTGCCACGGCAATGGCCACCGGGCTCACTCCGGTCCAGAAGGCGGTCAGGCAGGCCAGGTGCATCAGCAGGAAGGGTACGCTGCGCGCCCAGTCGATCCGATCCGGAAATTGCGCCCGCGCCAGCTGGAGATTGTGTCGGCTGCTGTCGTAAACACCGGCGACGGCATTCCAGATGCGCGTGGTGAGCCGGAAGGAGCGGTATTCGGCGGGGAGGGTCATGAATTTCCTGTAGGCCGCCAGTGCAGCCCGCTTAATGTCAAGTGGGCAGGGACTCTACCGAAGCAGTCCGGGCCTTGCAATCGATCATTATCGATTCAAGGGCTTAGCTCGCGAAATCTACACCTCAGATCGCAGAGCTGCGATGCGTTCCTCAAGAGGCGGATGGCTCATGAACAGCCTCTGCAGCCCCGTGCCGGGGCCGCCGCCAATTCCGAAGGCGGTCAGCTGGGCGGGCAGGCTCGGCTCGTGCGCGGCCTTTAGGCGCTCGAGGGCGGCGATCATGCTGTTGCGGCCCGCCAGGTGCGCGCCCCCGGCATCGGCGCGGAACTCGCGTCGACGCGAGAACCACATCACGATCATGCTCGCGAGGATGCCCAGAACCATCTGCGTGACCATGACGGTGACGAAGTAGCCGATGCCGCCGCGCCCTTCGCCATCGCGCGAGAGCGAGCGATCGACGATGCTGCCGACGATCCGCGACAGGAAGATTACGAAGGTATTGACCACGCCCTGTATCAGCGTGAGCGTCACCATATCCCCGTTGGCGACGTGCGTTAATTCGTGACCCAGCACGGCCTCGACTTCGCTGCGGTTCATGCTGCGCAGCAGCCCCGTGCTCACGGCGACCAGTGCTGCATCGCGGCGCGCTCCGGTGGCGAAGGCATTGGGCTGCGGCGAGTCAAATACCCCGACTTCCGGCATGCCGACGCGCGCCTGGGCGGCCAGCGCGCGCACTGTGTTGACCAGCCACTCCTCGTCGGTGTTGGCGGGGTGTTCAATGACCCGAACGCCCATGGCCCGCTTCGCGGTCCACTTGGAAATTGCCAACGAAATCAGCGCACCGCCGAAGCCGAATAGCGCGGCCATCACCAGCAGGGCCTGATAGCTACTGCCATTGGCCGCGAGCCAGCGGTCCAGGCCCGTCACCCGGGCAACGACCGACAGTACGGCCACCACGGCCAGGTTGGTGGCCAGGAACAGGAGTATGCGCTTCATGCTATTCGACCCTCTGGCGGCGCCGGTTGGCGGGCCGCGCTTACCCTAAGATGATACCGGACCGGCAGAGTTCAAGGCGTGGCGACCGCTAACGGCCTCAGCCAAGCGTCGTTCCCAGGGCGTGGCCGACGGCCCAGGTGCAGCCGGCGGCGGCAGCGCCGATTACCAGCATGCGCAAGCCGCCCAGCATCGCACTGCGCCCGTTGAATAGGCTGAGCGCCATGCCGATACCGAACAGCGCCAGCAGGGTCACGCCGATCGACCAGAGCTGCGCCGGCCGGGATGTCAAGTGCAGTAGGAAGGGTATCAGCGGCACCACCGCGCCCATGCCAAAGGCGCAAAAGGAAAACGCGGCCGCCGCCCAGGGAGAGGCCAGTTCGTCCGGGTTGAGCCCCAGCTCCTCGCGCGCCAGGGTGTTGAGCGCGTGCTCGGGATTGGACATCAGGCGGGTGGCGATGATGCGCGCCTGCTCGAGATCCACGCCGCGCGCCTGGTAGATCAAGGCCAGCTCCTCGGCTTCCTCGGCCGGATACTCCGCCAACTCGTCGCGCTCCAGGCCGATCTGATATTCATACATCTCACGCTGAGAGCGCACCGAGACGTATTCCCCCGACGCCATCGACAGCGAGCCGGCCAGCAGCCCTGCCAGTCCCGTGGTCAGAATAATCTGGCCGCTGGCGCCCGCGCCGGCCACACCGAGTACCAGGCTGAGATTCGATACCAGGCCGTCGTTTACACCAAACACGCCCGCGCGCAGGTTGTTGCCGCCGGTCACGCTGCGATGCCGCTGACCGACGTCGCGCACCGTCACCGGCATCAGATGACCGTCGGTCGATGGCGCCGACCCGTAAACGGAGAGGCCCCGCAGCTTCATGGCGGCGAGCACGGGCCTCAGCGCATTCGGGCCGAGACGGCGTACCAGCCAGGCCACCAGCCGGGCGCGGAACTGGACCCTGAATTCGCCGGGATTGCAGCTCTTGGACCAATGAGTGGCCTGTTCTTCGGCGGCATCCGCCAGCGCCCGGAACAGTTGACGATGGCGGGGATCGGTGTCGGCCTCGGCAACGACGCGATACAGCCAGGCCGATTCGCGTTCGTGATACCAGCTGTCGTAGGGGTTGCTCATGGGTTCAGGCTACCAAACATCTGCGGAGCGCGCCTACCGAGGCCGCCAAGTGATCGTCCATGGCCAGTGTAGGCTCGCGGGCCTGCGCTTTACAGCGACTTGGGTCAGTTCGATGGTGCGGCAGCCGAGCGCCTGACCTCACCTCTGCGCGGGCGTCGCGCCGCGCGCGCGGTACCTCGCATCCGTCCGGCAGACTCAATAATTCTCGTCCGTTTCCTCGTCAATGTCGTCGTCGTCGTCGTCATCGTCGTCGTCGTCATCATCATCGTCCCAGTCATCGTCGTCATCGTCGTCGTCATCCTCATCATCGGCCGCGCCGATGTCCTCGCCTGACCAGCCTTCCGGCTGTTCTATCTTGTCGAGATCAAACTCCGCCCAGACGTCGGCATCAATTTCCTCGATGTCACCGTCCAGGTACTCAATCTTGATGAGTTCGGCGTCTTCGTCCACCGACAGCACTCGAAAGCTGTCGTTCTCGTCGATGTTCTCGTACCACTGGCCCACCACGGGCTCGTATTCTCTGGCCACTGGTCTGATCCTCGTCCCGAGTGCCGCGCGGCGCGCAGCTCCAGACCCGATATTAGGGGGTGCGCGCCGCTCAAGGCAATGTCGTCGGTCGGCCTGCAGCCCGGGCTCTGAGCGCGTCGGCAGGCGGCCCAACGGCGCGCTCCACGCCCTGGGGCTGACAGGTACCCCGAGCTGGGTCGGTGGCGATGACGGTCATGGCGCACGGTGCCGGCGACGCCGTGGCGGTGGCCGTACGCGGCGCCCGGCGCCAGGCAGGAATGCCGGTCAATCGCTAGTGTGCTCGTGTGCCCGCGGCTCGTGACCCGAGAGGAGGGCAGAGGTCGGGGCGGGGGCTGCGCACCGCTCGCAGTTTACCCAGCCAGAATCGCCGCCTACATAGTGCTCCTTCTTCCAGATCGGCAGCCGGTGCTTCACTTCATCGATGATGTAGCGGCAGGCCCGAAATGCCTCGTCCCGATGCGCCGCTGCCGCGCCCACCCACACCGCAACCTCGCCGAGCTCCAGCGTGCCGAGCCGGTGCACGCATAATGCGTTCCGGATCCCGAAGCGCTCGCGCGCCTCAGCGACGACGCGTTCGCCCTCACGCACCGCCAGAGGCACAAACGCCTCGTATTCTAGTCGCGTGACCTGCTGGCCTTCGTTGTGATCGCGCACCCAGCCCTCGAAGGCCGCGTACCCGCCGCAGCTGGGATCGGCAAGCTCGCCGCGCAGGGCCGGCAGGTCGAAAGCACAGCTGCTGAAGCGAAATGCGCTCATCCGCCCGCCACCGGTGGCAGAAACACCACGCTATCGCCCTCGGTCAGCGTTTTCGACCAGTCAGCGAACTCCTCGTTGATGGCCACCCGCAGCTGCTCCGGTCTCAGCTTGAGCCCGCGGGCCAGCCGCAGTTCCTCGTAGAGTTCGCGTGCATCGCGCGCGCGGGTGCTCACTTTCTCGCCGCTGCGGCCAGCCTGTTCGCGCAACAGCGCGAAATACTGCACCTGGAGCTCACGTGCCGCACCGCGCTCCGGGCTGCCGCCCCCCAGCACTTCATGTGCCGCGCGGTATTCGTCCGCGGTATTGATATTGTCCAGCGCGCGCGGAGTGCGCAACGTCAACAGCGCGACCTGCGCCTGCGCCAGGAACCCACGCGGACAATGCTGGCCTGAGGCGACCCAGGCTTCCATGGCCGGCAGACTGGCAGGCTCGTAGATCGCACACAGCGGTTCCGGCTTGCTGTCGTGGCTGCTGCGAAACGCGGTCGCCAGGCGGAGCGGATCGCGCGCCGCGATCAGTTGCTGCAGCGTCGCCGCGTCGAGAAACGGCAGGTCACACGCCATTACCAGCCACGCGACCTGCGGATGGGCGCGCAGGGCCGCCAGGATCCCGCCGATCGGACCCGCATCCGCCAGCTCATCGACGATGCACGGATGCCGGTTACGCTGCGGATCGTGTAGTTGATCGGAGCGCACCGAGAGGAAGGTGTGCGCCACCAGCGGTTCAAGCAGCGCCAGCGCGCGCGTCAGTTGCGGTTGTCCGGCGTACTCGAGGGTCGCCTTGTCGGATTGCATGCGCCGGCTGCGACCCCCGGTCAGCAGCAGGCCATACAGGGCGGCGCTCATCGCGACCGTCCCACGGCGCGGCGACCGCCGGACTTATGTATGAGCCGCACGTCCACGATGCGAATCTGGTGCGAGAGTGCCTTGCACATGTCGTAGATGGTGAGCGCGGCCACCGTGGCGCCGGTGAGCGCTTCCATCTCGACGCCGGTCTTGTGATGGGTCTCGACCCGACACCGAACCCGCAACTGATTGCCGGCCAGGCGCGCAATCGCGATGCTGCAGTCCTCGATCGGCAATGGGTGGCAGAAGGGGATGATCTCGGCGGTGCGCTTGACCGCCTGCACCCCGGCGATGATCGCGGTGTCGAACACCGGGCCCTTGGCGCTGCGGTGCCCGCTGGCGCGCAGCGCGCGTGCCACCGCGGCCGGGAGCGCCAGGCGTGCCTCCGCCTCGGCGATGCGGTGCGTAACCGCCTTGGCGCCGACCCCCACCATGGTGGGGCGGCGCGCCGCGTCGAGATGGCTGAGTCTGGGTTTAGGACTTCGCTTTGGCATGGGTGCTCGAATTGCCCTAGCCGCCGACGTGGTTCATTTCAACGCGCGCGGCACCGTGCAAATCCACGCGACCGCGCAATTCGCTGTAACGATCGGCGCGCTGCAGCCAACAACTGCGAATCGCCTCCAGCAACTCATCGTCGCTAGCGCCGGCACGAAGCGGTGCCCGCAGATCCAGCCCCTGGGTCGCAAACAGGCAGGTGTACAGCACGCCATCGGAGGACAGGCGTGCGCGGGAGCAGTCGCCGCAAAACGGCTGCGTCACTGAGGAGATAAACCCCACCTCTCCCTGGCCGTCGGCGTACGCGTGGCGCTCGGCAACCTCGCCGACAAAATCTCGCTGCAAGGGTTTCAGGGGCCAGCGTTCGCTCACCAGCTGCAGCAGTTCCTTCGAGGGCACCACCTGCTCGCGCCGCCACTCATTGCGATTGCCGACGTCCATGTACTCAATCAGGCGCACCGTGACGCCCGTGCCCCGGAAATGCTCCAGGAGCGGCAGCACCGTTTGGTCGTTAATGCCGCGCTGCACCACGGCATTGACCTTGACCGGCGTCAGTCCGGCCCGCTGTGCGGCTCGGATGCCGGCAAGCACGTCATCCGGGCTTCCCAGGTCCCCGGCCATGCGCGCGAACACCGCCGGGTCGAGGCTGTCGAGGCTGACGGTGACGCGGTGCAGGCCTGCGGCGCGCAGTTCGGCGGCGTGCTGCGCCAGCAATACTCCATTGGTGGTCAGTGCCACGTCTTCCACACCGGACAGGGACGTCAGATCGCCGATGAGGTCGGCCAGTCCGGCGCGCAGCAGTGGTTCGCCACCGGTAATGCGCAGCTTGCGAACCCCGAGCTGCAGGAACAGCCGGGCCAGCCGCACAATTTCCTCGAAACTCAGGCGCTGAGTTGACTTGAGGAATCGGTAGTGCTCGTGGTAGCGCTCGCGTGGCATGCAGTACGGACAGCGGAAGTTGCAGCGATCGGTCACCGAGATGCGCAGATCACGCAGCGGGCGGCCGAGCGTGTCGCGCGGCCGGCGGGGCTGGAGTTTGGCCAGAGCGGCGGAATGCGTGGACGGCATGTCGATAAGCTACCAGCGATACAGCCGGGTGAGGAAACCCTTCGCCAGGCTGGTCGGCCCGGGAGGCAGCTCGACAAAACCGTCGGTGAGCGCAAGGCCGGTAAAATCGCCGGAGCCGTTGGTCGGGCAGGGCGTCGCCCAGGGCCGTCCCCAGTCATCGTGCGTCACCCTCACGGGCATAAACCCGGTCAGCGGCGGCGCCCACTCCAGCGCCGCGGCCAGCGCGATGCGTTCGAAGCCCGCCGCACGCACGCCCATGGCTGCATACAGCGCCGGCAATACATAGCGAGAGAGGCACACCAGCGTTGATACCGGGTTGCCGGGCAGCGCAAAGACGGCCCGGCCCTCGGGGGTGGTGCCGAACCACATGGGCCGTCCGGGCCGCTGGGCGACACCGTGCAGGACACACTGCACGCCGAGCGCCTCGAGCGTCTGCGGCACCAGGTCAAACTTGCCCATCGAGACGCCACCGGAAAGTACCAGCACTTCGTGCGTACGCAGGTGCCGGCTCAGCCGCTCGTGCAGCGCGCCGGCATCGTCGTCGATGTGGTCCTCGGCGACGCGCTGGAACCCGTGCTCGCGCAATGCGGCGGCAACCGCGTACGCGTTGGAGCGGCGGATTTGATGCGGCGCGATCGGCTCGCCCGGTTCGACCAGCTCGCTGCCGGTCGATATCACAATAATCGAGGGCTGCCCGCTTACCCGCAGTCGTGCCATGCCCGCCGAGGCCGCAACGGCAATCTCGGGCGCGTGCAGTACCGTGCCCGTGGGCAGCAACAGCGCGCCCTGGCGCTGGTCGCTTGCGCGCCGATGCACATTCCTCCAGGGCATGGCGAGCGCCGCCTGATCGATCTCCGCGGTGCCGCTGTCCATCCTCACCCGCTCTATCGGCACGACGCAATCGCAGCCCGTCGGCAGCACCGCACCGGTCATGATCTCGATGCAATGCTCGCCGTCGCGCAGCGTCAGGGGCGCTTCACCCGCCGCTTGCGTGGCCTGGACGCGGAAGCGGCGCTGGCCCGCCGCCGCCGCGGAGGCGATGGCGATGCCGTCCATGCTGACCCGATCGAAGGGCGGCTGGTCGCGCTCGGCATAGACATTCTCGCGCAGCACGGCCCCTGCGCATTGCGCCACCGGCAACGATTCGATCGGCAGGCACACGAGGTGTTCGTCGATGAGGCGGCCTGCAGCGGATGGATCCAATTCGGTCACGACCTTCAGCCTACTATGGGGTAATCGCAAATAGTACAACGGCTTACACCGGATGGTGCCCAACGGCGGTTCATGACACCATGGGTGGGCAAAAAGCGCCCGTAGCTCAGTTGGATAGAGCACCTGGCTTCGAACTAGCGCAACGGGGCAGGCTGGGCGGATCCCTGGCGACGGGCCAGAACGGGGCCATAGGACACCGCCGCCGATCGAGGAGAGATATGGAGCGGGCACAGGCCTGCGGAACCTGATTTCGGATTGCGCCCGTAGCTCAGTTGGATAGAGCACTGCGCTTCGAACGCAGTGGTCGGCGGTTCGAATCCGTCCGGGCGCGCCAACTTATTAGATTCGCGGCCTACGAATGGCATAGAGAAGGACGCCACTCAACACAATGCCCGCGATGATCAATAACTGTCGACTGTTCAAGCCGCCCTCACGCAGGGTGGTTGCCAGGAGCACGGCGGATACACCCAGCGGCGGCACACATACGTAGGCGAGCCCCCACATTCCGCCCGGAATGCGGAACGGGCGCGGCGCGTCAGGCCGACGCATTCTGAACTTAAGTAGCGAGGCGAATTCCAGCAATAGCGCTCCCGTATAGAGGATCGACATGATGACCACCAGACTGTCGAACGATAGCGCGGCGAGGATGGCGGTGATCACGCAAATCGCGAAAATCGATGCGCGTGGAGCTCCGGTCTTCCCGTCGGCTCTCGCGATAACCTCCGGTATCCACCCGTCCATCGCCATAACAAAAGGGATGCGCGATGTGTACAACAATTGAGCGTTGAACATCGCCCACATCGATACCATTCCAGCGGCCGCGAGCAGGCCACCGAGCCACGGGCCACCTAGGCGACCAGCGATTGCTGGCCATCCGACGTCGGCACTCCAAGCGGCGGGGTCCGTTGTTACGCCGATACCGGCCAGGACCGGGAGAGCGTAGGCTAATAGTTGGAGCGCAATGGCTGCGCCAAGCGCGATCGGGTAGTTGACGCGCGGCCGGTCGACCTCACCGGCATAGGTCGCGATATTGTCATAGCCGCCGTAGTTAAGAATCACGATCGACAGGCCCAGCAGCAGAACGCCTTTGTGGCCCGTCGACAGATCCTGCGTAATGATTCCAATCGGTACGGATAGCCGCCCGTCGCGCGCGAGCCATACACCGATAAACACGGCAAATGCCACAAGAACGAAAGTAATTGCGGCCTTCGATGACCTGCCGACATCACGTGCGCCGAACCAGTTCACCATCATCCCCGTGCCGATAACGGCGAGTGCGATGAGCCAGCGCACGACTGTTCCCGTACCCGGCGCGCGCATCGCTGTGGCGAGTTGCGGCACCAGATATCCCAGGTATGAAGAGAAGAAAACCGGGAATATCGCCAGCAGCATCAGTGAGTACCCAATCGTCCACCACGCCTCTTGCACGGCCCAAAACGGACCGAGTGCCTCGCGGACCCAGATGTAGTAACCCCCTTCCTCCGGCATCAGTGTGCTTAGTTCCGCCACCATCAGGGCGATCGGGATGCTCCATAGGAGCGGGGTCAGAAAAAGCAGCGTAAACGCCCAGCCCGGCCCAACCGCCCCGATCAGCGGCTCGAGACCGAAGGCTCCACCGCAGGTCGTAAAAAAGGCGACGCTGATGAGCGCCGACAGCGACAGACGCCGACCGGGAGCCAGGGAGGGCGATTGGGTGGTCAACCGGACGTCGGTCCCAGGTCCAGGGTAACTTCCTCAATGGCCGCCCTAAGCGTGTCGACAATAATGTCTGCCTCTTCGATGGATATCGTGAGCGGTGGCGACAGGATGTCCAAGTGTCCAACGGGCCTGACCAGCAGACCGTTGGCTTCGCACACAGCGGATATGCGCTTCGAGATATTGATATCGTCAGGCAATAATGTCCTGGTTGCCTTGTCCGCGACGTACTCGACACACATCATCATGCGCCTGCCACGCACTTCACCGACGAGTGGCAGCCGCTCCAGTTCCTTGAGCCGTCTCTCGAAGTGATCACCCACTGACTTGGCGTGGTCCAGCACATGCTCACGCTCCATCAAATCGATGTTCGCGAGCGCCACGGCGCAGCACACCGGGTGTCCGGCATAGGTAAACCCGTGGGCAAACCAGGCATCCGGGTCAGGCGCGCTTATGGCGGCGTGAATCTCATCCGAGTAAATGGTCGCGCCGAGGGGCAGGTAGCCAGATGTCAGGCCTTTTGCACAGGTAATGATGTCTGGTCGGACGCCAAATTCGCTCTCAGATGCGAACCAATGGCCGATTCGACCAAATGCTGTGACCACCTCATCCGCGATAAAAAGGATGCCATGGGCGCGCGCGATGTTGCGCATTCTTTGCAGGTAATCCGTTGGCGGGACCACCACGCCGCCGGCGCCCTGGATTGGTTCCGCCACGAAAGCGGCAATGTTGGCGGCTCCGAGTTCTGCGATCTTGGCTTCGAACTCATCGGCCAAGTAATCCGTGAACCGTGCTTCGGTCATACCATCCGGCCGTCGGTAGGGATACGGGGCGGATAGATGATGGATAAAGTCAGTGAGGTACTGAAAGTGCGGTGATCTGTCCCCGTCACGGTGCCCGACCGAGATACCGAGGAAGGTCGATCCGTGGTAGGCATTGCGACGCGAGATGATGTGCCTTCGTTTCCGCTCGCCGCGTCGCGAGTGATAGTAGTGGGCCAGGCGGATTGCGCTGTCGATGGCGCTCGAGCCCGACGTCGAATAAATCACGTGGTTCAAGGATCCCGGTGCGAGTTCGGCCAGCTTTGCCGCCAGTCGCGCAGCGGGCTCGTTGGTCATGTCGACAAACGTGTTGGAGAAGGCCAGTCTGCGGGCCTGGGTCGACATTGCATCGACCAGCTCCTGCCGCCCGTAGCCCACATTGACACACCAGAGCCCGCCGATGCCGTCCAGGTACCGCTTGCCACTGGCGTCGACGATATAGGCGCCGCTCCCCTCTACGATGACCAGGGAGCCTTCCCTGCCGAAGCTGTCGTGATGGGTCCACGGATGCAGGAAATGCTCACGGTCCATCTCCCAGATGCGGTCCGCTTCGAGCGCTCCAGTGGCTGGGATACACATGGATTGGCTGTGCTTAGGCTCGCCGGTTGGTGCGATCCATGGCCGCGGTCGCGACACTGGTTCATCCTTCGGTTGCGATGGAATGCAATTGAGCGTGGCAGCTTCTGTCAGTCCGCCACAACAGATGAATACTTGACATGGTATATGAATTCCGTTCATCTATTGACCATGCGTCGACTGCCGCCTTTCCCCGCATTGCGTTCGTTCGAGAGCGCGGCGCGCCAACTGAGCTTTACGCGCGCAGCGGAAGAACTGTTTGTGACTCCGTCCGCGATTAGCCACCAGGTGAAGCTCCTTGAGAGCTGGGTCGGCACGCCTTTATTCGAGAGGGCGGTCCGCCGGATTACGCTGACACAACGTGGAAGGGAACTCTACCTGTCGGCGAGCAAATGCTTGGATGACCTGGCGATCGCCTTTAGGGTGGCTGAGCATCGAGATAGTCGCGGCGCTGCGGGTCGATTGCGCATATGCGCAGACCCCGGCTTCGTCGAGTGGTGGCTTGTCAGCCGTCTCGAACTCTTCCTCGATGCGGCGCCGGAGATGCCGCTTGAGGTGTATTGGGGCAGTACCGCAGAAGACTACAAGAAGTGCCGCGCGGACGTCGTTTTGCACTATGGCCGCACAGACCGGCTCCCGTACGAGTCCGTTTCCCAGTGGCGCTGCCACGAGTTTGTGGTCTGCAGTCCCCAGTTGATCACCAGGGCAAATCCGATAAGGAGCGTCTCGGATCTGCGCCGGCAGCGGTTGTTGCACGAGTGGGGGACGGAGCCCTGGATGCAGTGGCTGAGTTGGGCCGGTATGCGAGACATCAACTGGGCCGACGATGGGCCCGTCTATCACGGTCCCTGCGCATGTCTGCGGGCTGCGGTCGCCGGTCAGGGAGTCGTTCTGACGGACGTCCTGGTGGGCGGCGACCTGCTGATGTCGGGTCAGCTTGTAAAACCTATAGGCGAAGCCCGTGAATCAGACCACACCCTGACCCTTCTGTGCCGGAAGGACGCGGTGAACGACGCCGATGCAACTGCTTTCATTAATTGGCTGCGCCCTGCAGTCGATGCCTACCGAATCGCGACTCATCACCTGGAACAGCAATCACCCTATGGTGTGAAATCCCTGTCTCGCGCAAAGGCCGCGCAGTGACTGGGTCAGGTTCGCACATGCGCCTATACGGGGAGCAGCAAAGGGTTCCGGGCAAGTTCAATTTCAGATAACCGTCCCCCGTCCTTGGCGAGTCGCTTGTCCTTCGCGAATTGATAAGTCGTAGTTCGATCGGGGCCTGTAAAGGATCGTAACAACCTTGTTTGGCACCGTAATTCGCAAATTCACCCAGTCAGTGGACTGTGCTACCGGTGTGACGCCCAAGGTCCCGACCACCCAGATTTTCGAAGCCGACGGGTTAGATGCAACAAACCAGGTGACTGCGGGAGTTTTGCGGGAGTTGGTGATGCTTTGTTGTGATCAGTGGTGACAGTTGCAACGATGTCCCGGCAGCATTGGTTACGTAAGTCTCTGATCTGATTACAAAGAAGATTTCGTTCAAACTACTTTTTCATCGCTCCAGCGAGCTTCGAACCAGTCTGACAGCGTAGCCTTAGGCAGCTTTCGGGCGGCCTAAGGCGGTCGTACTGCGACCGCCGGTGGGTAGGGACAGGGTTGTAGCCGGCACAGGACTTCAGATCTCAATATTGCATTGCGCCCGTAGCTCAGTTGGATAGAGCACTGCGCTTCGAACGCAGTGGTCGGCGGTTCGAATCCGTCCGGGCGCGCACCAATATCGGGGGTCCATTTTTCCAAAGAATACGCTGTTTCGTATGGACCTGAACGGCCCTCAACGGTGTGCACACACGGGCGATTGACCTTCCGTTGTATCCGAACATTGTGGTAACAGGTCGCGATAGCGCGGCGCTCAGTGATTCGGGCCTGCGATTCGGTCGGGTGGCCGACTCCGTGGCGGCCCGTCTACATCAGGCAGCCAGCCGCAGCTGCGGCTTCAGCCCCGCACGGGCGGCCAGCGTAAGCAGCATATCCAGGCTGAAATCCTGCCACTGGCCCTTGATGAGGCGTGATACGCGGGGCTGGGTAATGCCAAGGCGCTTGGCGGCTTCGGCCTGGGTCCAGCCCTGTGCCTTCAGGTGCTGCTCCATGCGAATCATCACCTCCGCTCGCAGCGCCATGACCTTGGCCTCCGCGGGATCGAACCCCAGATCGAGGAACACGTTGCCGCTGCCCTTGGTCCGGCGGGTGTCCGAAAGGCGAGGGTCGGTTTTCTTGCTCATGGCTATCCTCCAATCATCCTGTAGCGGGCCTTGCCCAGCTCAATGTCGGTCTTGGCGGTCTTTTATGTCTTCTTCTGGAAGGCATGCAGCACATAGACCGCCGCCTCGAACTTGGCCATATACATCGCGCGGTAGGCGCCCGATGCATCCCGGACACGAATCTCGCAGACCCCGGCTCCGACCGAAGGCATGGCTTTGAAGTCGGTGGGCTCGCCGCCGAACTGCACGCGCATCAACTCCAGGCCGATGTTGTGCCGGATGCCTGCCGGCATGGCCGCCAGGTCGTCGCGGCTGGAGCCGAGGAACTCCAGCGGCTTTATTTGCGATGGCTTGGGCCTTCTGGGGTCCACAATCCGAATTATATCGATACTTGCATGATCATGCAAGTATTTGCATAACGTACCGAAAACGTAGCCTTTCGTGCGCCTTGATGCGCTTTCAGGCCACCGTAGCGTAAGGGCGGGCCAATCTACTTCGTTACAATCAACCGCTTAGCGCCGATCTCGGCAACTTCCCTGCGCCGAAGGCAGCTCGAAGGGTTTCGCTGCGCGCTCACTTCGCTGTGGCAGCGTCCAGCACTGTTGAAAGCGCGGAAAGTGCGGGGCCCAGACGTTCAGGTGGCAGGTACCCGAAGCCCAGCCGGAAGACGCGGTCGCTTTCGCCGAACCATGCTCCTGACGCCAGTTGCAATTCGTGCCGGGGCAGCAAATCCCAGAAGCGCGAGACAGCGGCAGTGTCGAACTTGTCGGCGCGAAGGCGCAGGCAGCACAGGGCGCCAGCGTCTGGACGGATCCATTCGACGCGCTGGCGTTCGCTCTCGCACCAGGCCGCTAGTTGCACGAGCCCTTCGGCGAGCAGTCGGCGACGCGGCCCAAGCACTTTGTCACGGTGGCGCAGCAGTGCGGCGGCCAGCGCCTCATCGAGCACCGAGCCGGAAATCACCGTGTTCACTTTTGCAGTAACCAGGCGGGACCTGAGGTCCGCATCTGCCACGGTGAGCCAGCCCACGCGCAAGCCGGGCGCGCCCAGCGCCTTTGACATCGAGGCGCCCGTGACGATGCGCGGGTGCAGGCTGGCGAAACTGTCGGGCGCAGCATCGTTGCCGTAGGTGGCCTCGCGATAGGTCTCATCGATGAAGAGGATGGCCTGCGGCGCCCGGCTTTTCAGCAGCGCAAGGAGCGTATCGACGATAGCGTGAGATATCCGCACCCCATTGGGGTTCTGCGGCGAAGCGAGGCTGACCAGCTTGGTCTTTGGTGAAAGGCTGGCCGCGAGATCGTCCAGATCCAGCTGGTAGCCGTTATCGAATGTCAGCCTGATCTCGCGGACGGTGACACCCGCGCCGAGCAGACAGTCGCGGCTCGGTGGAAAGCACGGCGTTACAAGGACCGCCTCGTCACCAGGTCGGCAGACCTCGAAGGCCAGCAGGAAAAGCCCCAAGGCCGTACCGACGGTCGTGACGATCTGATCGGCGGGCACTTTGCAGGCCTTGGCGATCTCCTCGCGAAGCTCGATCGCCCCTGCAGACCGACCATACCCGAGCTTGAGGCTGCGAAGGGTCTCGAGCCCGGCGAGGTCCAGAACCTCTCCGACGGTCAGGTCTTGCGATGTGCTCTCGGCGAGGTTGAATGGTCGATTCACGTCGAGCAGCGAAATGATCTCGTTATAGGGGAATCGCCCTCGCCACTCCGGGAGAGCCAACCCGGTAGGGCTGGACGGTACTGTGGAGATGGCCTTTTCTTCAATTGCTGTCATTCGTCTCACCTTTAAAGTCCAAGTGCCCTCCAAGCAGACCATTGCCGACCGCACATCACGACCGGGCGACCGCTACAGGACACCAGCCTGGCCTGCCCACCGGGCGATATAGCTCTTGAGGAAATCCGCAAAATCGTCGGCGCCGGGCGGCAACTTTTTGCCGCGGTTGCTGATCTGGTGAAAATCGAGGTGCACGACCGGATTCGTCAGTTTGCTCATGATCACCTTTCGGCCGCGGCACGCTGGTAGGCCAAACGACGGAATGATCGCTATTCCTTCTTCGGCTTCGACCAGCGCGATCTGTGTATCCAGCAGATTGACCACCGCACCAGATTGCCACTGCACTCCTGCTCTTGTCAGGTGTTTGTCGATGAGCTGCTGGTGCGGGTGAGTGGGGGATAGCGAAATCAAGGTCTGCCCCTGAAGCGCAGACCAGGTAGTCATCGCGCGCGCGGGGGCCTCACCCTTGTCAGCACGAATAGCCATCAGCGAGAACCGAAAGAACGGAGCACGACGTACTCCTGCGGCGCCCTTGAAGATGCCTACGGCCATATCGAGCTTTCCGGCTTCCACCATCTGCATCAGCGTCGGGAGATCGGCATCGAAAAGCTGAATACGCAGGTTGGGCCGGCTGCGCCGATACTCACGAATGGCCGGCGGCAGGATATTCGCGGCGATCAGCGGCGTGGTTCCGAGTGACATCGCCTGGCTGCCACCCTTGGCATTGCGCCCAATGTTCGCAATCGCCATATCGAGTGCTTCGAGGGTTGGCTGGGTCACAGCAAGAAAATCATTTCCGTATGCAGTCAGTTCCACGTGACGCGTCGTGCGGTTGAACAGCCGGAAACCAAGATGACTTTCAAGCTCGCGTATCAACACGCTGAGCCCTGATGGCGTGATGAAGAGCGCCTCCGCCGCCCGCGCGAAGTTGCGGTGCTGCGCCACGAGCCGAAAAGCCCGCAGTTGCCTGGAGGTGAATTCCATTAGTGAAAGAATATCACTAGTCACCAAGAAATATGAACTTCAGGTGTACAGAGCCCAGGGCTAGGATTCCCCCCGAACCTCGAGGGGTCGACCGGCAGTCAGCTCCTCGCAACGACAACTACTTTCAAAGGAGAATCTCATGGTCAATATCGCAAATACGGCCCGGAAGGCCATAGTTCTCGTTCACGGCGGATTTGTGGACGGCTCGGGTTGGGAGGACGTGTACAAGATCCTCAAGAAGGACGGGTTCGATGTCAGCATCGTGCAGAACGCGACGGTTTCCCTGGCCGACGATGTCGCCGCTACTCGTCGCGTCATCGACAGCCAGACCATGCCGGTCATTCTCGTAGGGCACTCCTACGGGGGCGTGGTGATCACCGAGGCCGGAAATGATCCGAAGGTGGAGGGGCTCGTGTATATCGCCGCCTTCGCTCCGGATGCCGGTGAATCGGTGTCGACCCTGATCGCGAATCCGGTACCGGGCGCCCCGGTGCCCCCCATCCTTCCCCCTCAGGACGGGTATCTTCTCCTCGACAAGGCGAAGTTTGCGGCGAGCTTTGCCGCGGATGTGGAGAAAGGGAAAGCGGAGTTCATGGCGAACTCGCAGGTGCCGTGGGGCGTCGACGCGCTCGGCGGCGCGGTGAGCACACCCGCCTGGAAGGCCAAGCCCAGCTGGTACCTGGTGGCCACGGACGACAAGATGATTCCGCCGCCGGCCCAGCGTTCCATGTCGAAGCGGGCAGGCTCAACCGCCGTCGAGGTCCAGGGGAGTCACGCGGTCTACGTGTCGCAGCCAGCCGCCGTCGCCGCCTTGATCCAGAAGGCAGCAAGGGGCGCGAGCGGATTGTCGCAGTAGCGCTGGATCTTGCAAGGTGCTGGATCAGGACTCGGCACCATGCCGAATGGGCGTGGTGCCGAGTTTCCTTATGTCAGTGCAGGACCAGCATCACCGTGCTCATGCCAGTTTTGCCTCCACGCGCTCGCCCAACGCGTGGAAGCCACCCGAAAGATCGCACACGCGGCCATTCACAAGGGATCCAGGCGAGGCGCGCGCATGGCTGCGTTGACTACCGGCCAGATGCTCGCGCACGCGTTGGCGATAGATTTCATCATTGAGGGACGCAGAAGGAAGCGCCAGGTACTACCGGCGACGTAGAGAGCGTGAAGGAGGTTGGACGTGCAATCGTCTCGAATCACGTGACATAATGCACGCGACCTTCGAGGGAGTTCAGCAAACATGAACCGTCGTGAAGTACTGGACCTCGTCACCGCCGGGGGCCTCGCGTCTATAACCACGGCCGCCGTTGCTGCGGATACACAGCCCGCCCACGAAATGCAGACCACGCCGGCCATGCACGATCACGCCACCGCGAGCGGCAAGTACGTCGCATTGGTTGCGACGACATCGAAATGTGTGAGTACCGGAGATGCTTGCCTGAGCCATTGCCTGACGCTGCTGGGGCAGGGGGACAAGGAGCTGGCCGCCTGCGCGAAGACGGTCCGTGACACCATCGCTACGTGCGCGGCGTTGCGCGAACTTGCCGCCGCGAACTCGCCTCACGTTGCGGCGCTAGCCAAGGTAGTGGGCAGTGTATGCCGCGACTGCAAGGCCGAGTGCGACAAGCACGAGAAGCATCAGGTATGCCGAGAATGTGGGGAAGCCTGTGCGCAGTGCGCAAAGGAATGCGACAAAGTTGCGGCGTGAGGTGGCATCGGGGTTCCGCCAATAGGGCGCGTTATGATAGTAATGCAGACGCAGGGGCGCCGGTTCTGGGATGGGCACAGGAGCTACCGTATTCACCCCGCTTGCCAAGTCGAGTTTGTGCGCCGCAGAGTGCGACCGTATGAGCCGAAATCGGGCCAGATTACTTCGTAGTCCGATCCGCGAGTGCTTCGCGGCGCTGGCGTGCATTGCGTTCGTCGCGCGCGCGCTGATTCCTACCGGCTTCATGCCGGGGACGGTGAATGGCCACACGCAGCTTGTGGTCTGCAATGGTGGCATATCGGGATCGGCTCACCAAGGGCACCACGGAAAGTCCGGCTCAGGCTCCGATTCGCCATGTCCCTATGCCGTAAGCGCTGGTGCCGCGCCGCTTCCTTCCCAGCTCGCTATTGCTGTGGTGCCCGCGGCACCAAACCTGATGGTGCCGTTCCTGGAACGGTCCGTCGTTTCCGAGGCCCCTCCCCGATATTCCGCCCCGCGCGGACCACCGCTACTCGCCTAGTACGAATGGGCGATTAGGCGCTCGGCGCCGCCGTTTGGCACCTGCCAGACGGACGCACGAGCCGTCGTAGGTGGCTTTCAGGGAGATTCTCATGTACTCAACGTCTGCACGTGCGGGGCGGCTTGCGCTGTCTCGCGACTCCATTGGTTCGAACAATGCCGCAGCATGGCGTGCCCGGGCGCTTGTTCTGTTGCTGGGCCTGGCGCCTGTGGCAACCCTCGCCTGCGGCTGTGGTTGCGGATTATTCGATGTCGGCACGGCCTCGATGTTTCCCCAGCATTCGGGCGCGATGCCCTTCATCGAATACGACTACATCGACCAGAACAAGAACTGGAGCGGGACCTCTCAGGCCCCTCCCGAAAACAATGACGACAAGCACATCCGCACCAGCTTCATGAATGCCGGCCTGCAGTACCAATTCAATCGGTCCTGGGGAGCCTCGGTCGAAATTCCTTACTGGGACCGGTACTTTAAGACGGTGGACGAAGATTCGGGCGATCTCGTCGATTACACGCACGGGGCCATCGGCGACATCCGCATCAAGGGTTACTACACCGGATTTTCGCCCGACATGTCGACGGGCCTCACCTTTGGTGTCAAATTGGCCAACGGAGAGACCGACTATCCGGGGTTTGATCCCGATACCTCCATCGGTTCCGGAAGCACGGATCTGCTGCTCGGTGGCTACCACCAAGGCAACCTCAGCTCGGATGGCCAATGGCGCTACTTCCTGCAGGCCCAGTGGGATGAGCCGGTGAGCCACAAATCCAACTTCCGCCCGGGCGATGAGGTGGTCGCAACGGCGGGCGCGTACTACGAGGGCTGGCAGGTATCACAGGCCGTCAAGATCGCGCCGGTGCTGCAGATTAACGGCACCTATCGCGGCCACGACGGTGGGCCGGACGGACATCCCGAAGACAGCGGCTATACCCGGCTCCTGGTGAACCCCGGCGTGCAACTGGACGTCTCCAAGATGTCGGTTTTTGTTGACGTGGGTCTGCCGCTGATCACCAATGTGAGCGGCAACCAACTGGTCAGTTCTCAGTTCTGGCGAGTGAACGTGAGCTATCGAATGTAGGCAGAACCAGAGATGGTGCGTCGTCTCCAACGATTCACGATCGCCGGCATGGCGAGCAATGCGGCGCTGTTTGTGGCGAGCCTGGCGATGGGTGCGCCCGACGACGTGGGTCAGCGGGCACCGTCGTTGATTGCCAGGCAACTTGACGGGGCAACGCTCGATCTCGCAGCGCTGCGCGGCAAGGTCGTGTTGGTCAACCTCTGGGCCAGCTGGCCCACTGGGCCACGAGCGCCATTCCATTCCGCTAATTGAAGGGATTGATCAGCGGGACCCCGGTAGGTCGGTAGTGGTCGGTATTCCGGGTCACCACAGTCAGGTCGTGGATCAGCGCTGTAGCCGCGATCTGCTTGTCGAGCGGGTTTTCAGGATGTGGCGCTCGCAGTCGTCCCCAGATCTGGGCCGCCTCTTGATCAAAGGGCAAGATGGCATCTGCATAATCGACGGTTAGGCGATCAAGCCAGCGCTCAAGACGCGCAGACTGCGCGGAATCACCGCGGTGCCTGATAATTTCTACTCCCTGCCGAAGTTCGCCAATCGTAATTGCGGATAAGAACAGGGCAATGTTGTTCCGACTCGCGTTGTCAAAGAACTCGCGCACGCCGGCATTGGCCTTGTCGCCCTTGCGCGCTTCGCTGATCACATCGGTATCCACCAGAAGCACAATCAGCCTCGGCGATCTACTTGCATTCTAGCGAAGTCCTTGTCGTGGCCAACGTCAGGCATAGATGCCAGTACATCAGCCAGAGCCCGTCGCCGGGGACCTCGAAGCGCAGATTGCAGAATCTCCCGATGTTCCTGTTCAGCGCTGCGATTGTTTTTCGCAGCACGCTGCTTTAGTGCCTTGACCAATTCGTCCGCTACCTTACGAACCATTAGCTGCGCCATCCTTCTGCTCCCAGGCATCCAGATGCTAGCAATGATAGCGCCGGATAAACCTGGATGCAAGCAGTGCTAGCACGTGGAGCATCCAATTGGTTGAGCCCATCCTGGTGCGCCGGATACCACTGCTGTTCACGGAGTAGGAATATTGGGCAGCCAAGCTACAAGAGCGCCAGCGAGAGCCACTGACGAGGAACATGACCTATTAACGCGGCCGGGCGTGCTGGTAATGCGGCGCGTCAGTCACCCCCTGGGCGCCGAGAGTCGGCTTTGTGGAAGCGCATCTGGCAGCTATAGGCTGCCTGAATCGGCTCTCGAGAGGTCCGTTCGGGTCACATCGTTGACGTTTTATACCGGACACATGGTTGACCTGGCCTCAATGGGTCATCGAAACACTAGCGCCAAGCGTATCCGCCGGCGTGGCTGAAGCTAAATGCCTAGCAGCCCTGCGGATTGACACAGGACATCACATGCTTGATGGCGCTGTCTTTGCCAGACGCATCCATGGCCTTTGGATCAGCTTCCGATAATGCTTGCCCGATCTGTACAGTGGCTCGACGGTCGTCGGCGGCGTGTCAAGCCTGGCGCTCTTGCCCTCCACTAGGAAAAACGTGTCGCATTCAAACTTCATCGGATGACTCCTTTGGCCGCGATCGCGATGCCGCGAGCATAACCGTGGCGGTGGTGGGAATGCGCCATTTGATCAGCAGCACCTTGATCGCATCATTCACGGCAAGGCACGAAATCATTGCATAGGCGAAAATGGCGAGCACCTGCCATGCCGGCAACGGCATGAGATCCGGAAGTCCTGCATACGTCAGTGCAGTTCCGATCATCATGTCCGCCAGCAGGGCTGCCAGCAATATCTTGCTGGGAGCCGTCGCCCAGAACCAGCGACGCTCCCGCGCAGAAACAATCGAGAACACGGCGAAATACAGCAGCGTCAGGAAACTGAACGTATAGAGCGCCTCGTTGTTGGCTGCCAGCCCACAGCGCGACCAGCCGAGCCACAGCAGGAGCAACGCTTCGACGACCATTGCAAGGCCGAGCACGACTGCAAGCACCACGAAGCCGCCGATGTTCCAGGTCTCCGGCTTCACCGATGGCCGAACGCGATCGGTGGCAAGGGCGACCTTGGCGAAGTCCGTCATGAATACGAGCAGAAGCATGGCAAAGGCGGAAACCACAAATTTGCCTGTCAACAGAAAGGCGATCGCCACAAAGGCCGACTTCAGGATCGTCCGGCTGATCTTGTTGATGATCCATGTCAGAATCCGCTGGTAGATCGTGCGGCCCTGCTCGACCAGGGCAACGATATTGGTCAGTCCGGCGTCGGTGAGCACGACGCTGGCGGCACCCTTGGCAACATCGGTCGCGGAACTGACGGCGATACCCACCTCGGCCTGGCGCAACGCCGGTGCATCGTTCACGCCATCGCCGGTCATGCCAGTCACATGCCCCGCCGCCTGCAGGTGTTGCACGACGACGAATTTGTCCTCTGGATACACCTCAGCCAGGCCGTCGGCGTCCGCCAGCAGATCGACTGCCGCGTTGCCGGCGCGGGCGCCTTCCGCCTTGAGGTCCGCCGCCCGCCGGATGTTGGGCAAGCCAACGCCGCGGGCGATCTCGCTGGCGACGGCCAGGGCGTCACCAGTGAGCATTTTCACCGAGACACCAAGGCCGCGCAGAGCGCCGACGAGCGCCTTGGCATCCGGTCGGGGCGGATCGTACAAGTTCACCAGTCCGATCAAGGTAGGGGTGCCCGTCTCGGCGCCGTGTGCTACGGCCAGTGTGCGATAGCCCTTCAGAGCCGATGCGCGGACCTGTGCCTCAAGAGCCTCGATGTCGGGTGGCTGCAGCCCGCAGGCCGTGGCGACGGTCCGGACGGCGCCTTTCATTACTCGCAGCCGCTGTCCATTCACCTCAACCACGGCCTCGGTGCGGCGATTGGCGGCGTCGAAGGGCGCGAACGAGACCGGAGACGCTCTGGGCTGGCCGTCGAAAATGTGCCGGTCCCTGGCCGCGGCCAGGAAGGCGAGGTCAATGGGATCCTGGTTGGCTTCCTCCGACGCGAGCGCACCGGCGGACAGCACGTCGATTTGCGATGCCCCGGCGCGTGGAATCACGCCGGCGACAGCGAGCCGATTCATGGTGATCGTTCCGGTCTTGTCGACGCAGAGCACGTCCATCGTCGCGGCATCCTCTGCGGCGCTGAGGCGCGTGACCAGCACGCCACGCTTTGCCAGCTCGCGCGATCCCACTGCCATGCTGACGGTGAACATGACCGGCAGCGCCACCGGTACGGCACTCATCAGCAGGACGAGCAACAACGGGACCATCTCCAACAGTGGCGCCCCACGGATCAGGGAGACGGCAATGACGATGGCGAGAAGTGCGCCAACAATGGCAAACAACCAGCGCACGACGCCGGCCACCACGGCCTCGATATGCAGCGTCGGACGCGCACTCTGTACCAGTTCCGTGGTTCGGCCATAGAAGGTGTGTGCGCCCGTCAACATGACGACAGCGTTGCCTTCGCCTCGGCGGACGATCGATCCTGAAGGCAAGACTTCGCCCGGCGCCTTTTCGGCGTCCTTGGATTCGCCGGTCAGGGCCGACTGGTCCACAGTGAGGGATCCGGTCAGGAGCTTCAGGTCCGCAGGGATAATGTCGCCGGTTCGAGCCCGGACGATGTCACCAGGGACGAGCTCGCGCGCTGGAACGAGCTGCCAGTTGGATTCGCGCCGGACGCGCGCGCTGACCTGCAGGCGTCGCCGCAGGGCGTCAACGACTCCGGCCGCGCGATGCTCCTGTGAAAAACTCAGGATCGCGTTGATGACGAGGAGCGCACCTACCACGGCCAGATCTGAGTATTTTCGCAGGAAGGCGGAAAGTACCATGATCAGCTCGAGCATCCAGGCCGACATACCCCAGAATTTCCCGAGGAACTTACGGATCGATTGCCGCTTTCGGTCAGCCACTTCGTTGTAGCCGTACGACTTGCGCCGGGCGTCTACTTCGGCGGGTGCCAGTCCGGTATCAGGGTTTACGCCGAGGGCCTTCAGCGCGTCGGGAACCGATGCCGTGGCGAGATCGGCAGAGCTGGCTGTTCCGGACACTATGGGTGCCGCACCGGCACCAGGCCTGGCCTGTTTGACCTGCATTTCAGACAGCGCCTCTGGTTAGGAATTCCACGAGCAAATTGATCGGCGGTGGCGAGGAAGTTGCCGGCGTCTCGTCTTGGTGCAGGGAATAGTGGACTCGATGTCGGACTCGACGTCCGGAGTTTGCTCAGTCATTCGAGCCGGACCAAGTCGGGGCCGGCGGCAATCCGCTATGGGCAGGCCGACTGAGTCTCGAGACTGAAGTTCTTGGGCTCGGGAATACGGAACGGACCGAAGAACACCGGGATAGAGGCCGGCGCAGTAATGGTCAGGCAACTACTGCTGAAATTCACGGGCGTAAAGTTGACGCCGTCGGTATTTGTACCCTTAGTGTAGAAGGTGAACGATATCTCATTCGGAATCGAGTTATTCACGACGTCGGACCCGCTGATGCCGACACCCGCCACACCCGAGTAGTTCTCGTTGGACATTATCGTTCCGCTAAAGGTATTGGTGCCCCCGGCGACCGCCGTCTTGAGGCGCCATTCGCCCGAGGGGCAGTCTCTCCAGATGTACACACCCGAATCGATGGCGCCATTTAGGTTGGGCGAACCGCACGGATAGGCCGGCGCTACGCCCAAGGCCACCGGTGCCGGGATAGGCACGCCTTCCGTAATGGTATAGAGCTTATCGGCGGCGACATTTGGAAACGTTTGTACGGCACCGCTCGGCCAGGTGATCGTGATATTGGCCGCGGCCGCTCCGGCCAAGCCAAAGTGCATGCGTTTGGCATCCTGCGACCAACGGTGATAGCGGCCATCCTGGACGCGGTACTGGGTTACACCGAGAGCGGTTGCGGAGACCCGCGCTCCGGTGGCGTCGCGGTCTGAATTAATGGCCACGAGGTCCAACTCGATCCAGTGGTTGTGATTGCCGTTGTTGTGGTACAGCTTGACCGGTCCGCCGATATAGAGCGGGCGCAGATTGAAGCCATTGGTGACAAACAGATCCAGGAACCCGTCCACGTCATAGTCACCGCTGATCACGGAATCCGCGGTACCCGCACCGTCCGCAATTGCCAATCCTATCGGTCCGGCGGCTCCACCGGCGTCGGGCACGGCGGTAAAGGTGCCGTCGCCGTTGTTGTGGTAAAGAATATTGGGGATGTTGCTGGCGCCGGTCCGGCAGGCCAGGTACAGATCGATGTACATGTCGTTGTCGAAATCGCCCGCGGTGACGCTCGAGCATTGCACGGGGGTGTCGAGGTGTGCGGCCACCGTCGCGTCGACGTACTTGCCGGGGGTATTGAGCAGCAATGTGGGCCTGGCGGCCTTGTCGCTGGGCCACAGGCCCGTGCCTGCCAGTGCCGTGATCGGCGCCGTCGAACTGACCTGGAAATAGCCCTGGCTGAATATGCTCGGGCTCGTCGGCGTCAGCTTGGTGATGATCTTGGCCGTCCACAGGTGGCTGGTCGGCGTATAGGCGATCTGCATGATGGGCAGGGTCGAGGCATCGGTCGGCGGCGGCGGCGAGCCCGCCACGGTCGGGTCATTCGGATCGAGGGCGAAGGTCTGCGCCGAGGGGTGATGCCCGTTCGAACCGATTTGAATCTTGGTAATGTCGGTGCCCGCGGCCTCATCGACCTTGTTCCAGTCAACACTGAAGGTCACTACGCCGGTGCTCACGAACTTAAACCCCTTGCTGCCACCGGCCAGGAGTGATTCGAAGTTGTTGGTGCCGCCCCGAACCACGGACGAGGGGCGCAGCTGCACATTGCTCAACAGGAAGATGTCCATGCGCCCGTCGTTGTTGAAATCCGCGACGACGGAATCGGCAACCTGCGGGACGATCGGAAAGAATGAACTCGGCGTGGCACTGTCGAACAGTTTCTTCCACGGGAACTTCGTGGGGTCGTAGATCTTCTGGGGAAAGTTGGTCTCGTCCGGGCAAAGGAAATCCAGGTTGCCGTCCCCGTTGGCGTCGAACAGGTGCGCGTACATGAATCGTACACACAGCAATTTCGCCGCCGAGGTGTTGTCGACGAACGTGCCTCCGGGAAGCTGGTGGAACAGCTTGGCGATGCCGCCGTATTGGGTCACGACCACATCGAGCAGGTGATCGTTGTCATAGTCCAGCCAGACCGGCAGGCGCCCGCCAAGGTTGGCCTCACCGAGCCCCAGCGGCACCGTGAGGTCGATCAGCCGCTGATTCTCGTTCACGAGAAACATGCTGAGATTGCCCGTTCCGGTACTCACCATCAGATCCTGGTGGCCGTCGTTGTTGTAGTCCGCCCAGCTGGCTCCGTGCGTGTCCGCGTTCGGGCGATTCTGCCAATCCATCGTCTGGGTCGCGACGTCAACGAAAGTCCCATTGCCTCTATTCAAGAAAAGGCTGTCCCGTGTGCGATGGTTGCTGGAGTAGATATCCAGGAAGCCATCGCCATTTAGATCACCAAACGAGGCGCCGTAGCTCTCGCTGGAATGCGTAACGCCCGCGGCATCGGTGACGTCAGTGAAGCTAATCTGCGCTGATGCCACCGATGCGGCGAGGCCGAGTGACAGGACTGACTGTTTCAGCAGCAGCCCAATGGCATTCTTAGATCGCATGGAGCAATGCACCTGTTTGAGGTTGGAACCGATCCCCGCGGGTTGGACATTTGCGCGGTGCGAAGATTCAACCACGTCCTACACGCGCCGGTCGATGCTGCGCGAGCGGGGCTTAACAATAATCCCCCAATTCGGATCAAATTCTCATTAAAAGAGTGTCACGTCAGCGTCACGGCGGTGGCTCAATAACGACGTACTCGATCGGCTCCAGCGGGTCGCGTGGCGCTGCGCAGAACCCGCGCACCATGGCCAGCGCGGTCACCTGCCACACAACCTGTCCGAAGCAAGCGTCGGCGATGCTGCGGGTGCGCAGCGAGCGTATCAATATCAGCCCAATCAAGATGACGGCAGTTATGAGCAGCGGCCAGATCGTAGTTCTAAGCAACACGAGGCCGGCAATCAGTCCCAGCCAGATCAGCAAACCGACGAACAGATGACGTTGCGTGCTGGCGGCACGAAAAAAATACCGGTGACCGACGGCCGCGCGCAGCAATTCTCCCCCGCCGTCGAGGTAGCGGCTGCGCCACCGACGCAATAGCAGCGCCCAGTTGCCCTCGGGCCTCCCGTGGTGCACTACGCTCCGGCTCGCAAGGCGGCGCAGCGTCCAGCCGCAAGCCCCGAGGCGCAGCCCCAGGTCCATTTCTTCGTAGGCGTGCAGATTGCGGTTGGAAAAGTAGCCGACTTGTCGCAACGCGGCCGCCCGGTACAGGCCGCCCATGTCAAGCCATTCGCAGTTGCCGGCGATGGCACCGGCACCGCGCCGTATCCGGCCCCGGAACTGGTAACTGGCTTCGCTGGCTTCCTCGACCAATCCGCCTATTCCGCCGAGGCCGGGATCCGCGTCCATCGCCGCCAACGCGGCAGGCAGGAAGGACGGATCAAGTTCCATGTCGCCGTCGAGTATGTACACGAACTCGCCCCGTGCCCGCTGGTAGCCCAGCTGCGGGCCGATGCCGCAACGCCGTTCCGTCGGATTCTTGAGCTGCAGCACTCCGACCGGAAAAGTCCGCGCAATCTCTACGGTCCGATCGGAGGAGCCACTGTCGGCAAGGATGACCTCGCCGCCTATGGACCCAAGCGCCGCGAGTGCTGACCGCAGCGCCGCACCTATGTGCTGCTCCTCGTTGAGCGCTTTGATCACGATGGTAACGTGCACACCGCCGGTAACGTGCGCTGGTTTCGGCCCGGCGGCAGTGGAAGGCAGGTCCATCAGTACTCGTTGTGCTGGCGCTGGCGCAGGGCATTCAGCGGCTTGGCCAGGATTACCCGCCACGGTCGTTCGAGGTCGCCGTTGAGTTTGCGCCAGATTTCGCGCCCGAACTGTCGCAGCGCTTCCGTGACGGACCAGTACCTGCGCTGCCAGCCCGCAACATTGGCGTCGCCGTCGGGAGTACGCGTGGCGTATCCGCAGCTCGCCAGCGTCCGGCCGGCGATTCGCTCCAGACGCTGCTGCAGGCGCGCCGAGAAGTAGCTCTGCCATTTTCCCGAGTTGGCTTGCAGGCCGCGTGTGCCACCGGCGCTTTCCGTTTGCAGATACGGCTGTGCCGATTCCAGCGTGGCGGCGTCGAAAGGCAGGCTCAAGAACGCGCAGATCCGGCGAAGCGAGCTCTCGGGCTGCGCGGTGACATCCTCATAGCGAATCTCGAGGTAACGCTCGGAACCCAGTTGCTGCCCCTGTGCGCGTCCGATCGCGACAACCTTCTTCCAGCGAAAGATCGTCAGTTCCGGACGTCGCAGCCAGCGGCGATGGAAGGACACGGCGCAGTCACGGCCGTCACGGATGACGTGTATAAACCTGGCCGCGGGAAACAGCTGCGACAGTCCCAGCAGGTGCTGCACGTGCTGGGGGGTCTTTTCGCACCAGCGCCGCTTGTTCTCACGGGCCGCAAAATGGCCGAATACGGCGTCAAGAATGGCGGCGAGGCTGCGCGGGTAGTCGCGCCACTGCGGCGGCAAGGGAATCGGCGTGTTGCCGTTGGTTTCGCGGAACACCGGCAGCGCCCGCACGTCGTCCCACAGCCGCTGGAAGTTGGCGTCGACCTGCAGGTCTCCATAAGTGGGGACACGCGACATCAGGTAGGGGATCAGTCGCGTTTCCTTCGGGAATGCATAGAGCTCGAGGTGGCGGCCCAGGCAGTCGAGCAGCATGGTGGTTCCGGAGCCGTTCATGCCGACCACGAACACGGGCGCAGAAGCAGCCGGCTGTGCGCTCACGCTGGCAGCACCTCTCGGTATACCGCGGCAACGCCCGCTGCCATGGACGCGTCGGAAAAATTCTCGCGCTGGCGGTGCCACCCGCTGTCGCCCATGATTTCGCTGCTGACCTCACCGCGTACGAAACGCTGCAGGGCATGGGCGAGATCCTGGGCGCTCCCGGCTTCGGCGAGCAATCCGTCCACGCCATCGCGCACGACCTGCGGTATGCCCTCGACGCGGGTACTTACGACCGGAAGCCCGGCCGCCATGGCTTCGAGCACGACCATCGGCATGCCTTCACCGTACAGACTCGGCAAGGCGAACAAGTGCATGCGGCTGAATTCCGCCGCGACGTCTGAGGTGAAACCGACCCAGGTGATGGACTGCTCCAGCCCCAGCTTGCTGGCCAAAACCAGCACGGCTCGTTCGTAATCAGGCGTTTCGAAGGGGCCGACCGCGTGCAAGCGGGTGCGCGCGCCGGCATCCCGCAGGAGCTTCATGGCCTCGAGCAGCACCTCGATTCCCTTGCGGGGGCGATACAGCGCAATCGTGCCGATCGTTAATTCTTCGCCTGGCTGGTAACGGCGTCGCGAGCGCTCGGCGATCGGTACTCCATTGGGTATCTGACGAATGCGTGCGGCAGCGAAACCACGCGCGCGCAGCCGCTCCTCCAGGCTGGCCGAAACGGCGATCAGCCGGCTTGCGCCGCGCAGACTGAACTTCTCCACCAGGTCATTGCGCACATTCCTCCAGCCGTGTTCGGTGTCGAGCTCGGCGGGACTGTGAACGTGGTGAACCATGGGCAGGCCGGTAATCATGCACACCACGCGGCCGATAAGGGCGGAGCGCGGCGTGTGGGTATGCAGCAAACGAAAGTTCTGGCTGCGCGCGAGCTTGGTCAGTCGCAGGCACAGTGCGAGGTCAAAGCGCGACCTCATCGGCATCGGATACAGCGGTGCCTGTTGAGCGCGGCGCCGCGCCGCAAATATTCCGTCTTTGAGGCACGCAAAACTGACCGCAAAGCCCAGTGGGGCAAGTTGCAGCGCTAGCAGATCCTGCACCCGTTCCGCGCCCGCGTAAAATTCACCGTTGATCAGGTGCAGAACTTTGGTTGCGGCCGGTGCGGTCATCAGATGGCGAAACCCCGCAGCACTCCGGCCGCACGCTTGCCTACGGCTCGCTCGATGGTTCTGATTTCGCGCGCCTCGAAGGGTCTGCCGATGCGTAGGAACAACACGAAAAACAGCGGCGCAATCGCCCCGGCCAGCAGTGGTTTCATCCACATTGCCAGACCCAGACCAATCGCGGCCGCAGCCGCGCCCGGCAGGAAGATGGCCGCCATGCCCCGCCAATCCACGCGGAACCAGTCGGTCCGCACGTGCAATACCCATGCGGCCAGCCAGTTGGCGGTCATGCTGCCCGCGCAGACGATCAGCACCGCAACGTTCATGCCGTACTTGGAAAACGCCCACACCAGAAACAGGGCGATCGGGGACACCACCGTGGTTATCCACAGTGCCCGGGTGTGGCCGGTGATCTGCATCACCATCTCCTGCACGCCGCGCTGCGAGGTCGCGATCATGTTGACGTACAACAATAGCAGCGTCAGGCCGGCGCCCTTAAATTTGTGGCCGCTCATGATGAGCACAAGTTGGTCGCCGCACACTGAGATGACCACCAGGCCGCCGACCACGCTGAGCATATTGCTCTTGAGCAATAGACCCGTTCCCGCCTTGAGCAAATCGGTGCTGCCCTGGCCGATGGTTCGGGAGATCAGAATGGGGCGGATGAGGTTGCGTACCAGCGTCGCCGGCAGGTACCGGCTGACCAGCCGCTCAAGGCTCTGCAGAAATGCGAACAATCCGCTTTGTGCCACCCCCAGGCCGCTGGCTAGCGCCAGCCGAATGGCGCCCGGGTTGGCGGTGCCACTCATGGGCCCTACCAACGCCATGTGCCAGGCGAATGTGAACATCTCGTGTACCGGAAGCTTGCCGTCGGCGGCCGGGGAATGGAGTGATGCCATCGTTGCCCGGATACTGGACCAGCTGAGCAGCACGCACGCGCTCGTCGACACCAGGTCGACCACCAGGACGTCCGTGAGACCGATATGCTTCTTAACCAGGACTAGCACCATGATCGCGGCCGCGCGCACGAATACCATAATCGCGCGGGCCGTCTGTCCCTGAGCGAGCATGGCCTCCAGCAGTTCTGAAGAGAAACGAAACGCCGGAATGACCAGGAATAGCCATGCCGCCAGGGTGGTACGTGAGATTTGCTCCTGACTCAGGCCAAAGACCGGTCCCAGAAGGTTCCAGTAGTGCCCGAGCAGGGCCGCAATCACCGTGAGCACTAGCAGCTGTGCAACCACCAGGAAGCTGACAAATCTGTAGAGCTTTTTGATAGGCAGCGTCGTGAGCATCTGCGGCAGGTACCGCTGTGCCAACGGCAGGATACCGAAGGAACCCACCTGCAACAGCAATTCGGCGGTGCCCACGATCAGCATGTAAGCGCCGTAATCCGCGATCGGCAGTATGCGGACCAGCGCCAACACCAGTACCGCGCGCGCTGCCAGCTGCCCGATGCGCCCGCCTACGAATTGCAGTAGCGCCTTGCGGAATCGGTGAACGCTGTAGGCTTGGGCGTTCAAGCGCGGAATGCCTGGCCGTCGTTGCGCACGACCTCAAGCCAGGAATAGGCGATGAACCCAATGATCAGATAAGTAAACGCCTGATATGGGAGGTGATTGATGAAGAAGTCCTTGTGGGCGAGGCTCAGCGTGAGCACCGCCATGCCGGCTTGCAGGCCTTCAAACAGTCCAGTTTTGAAGTTGTCCTTGCCACGGTAATAGCGAGCCAGACGGCCCGCCGTAAAGAATGCCGAAGTAAACATGCCCAGGATCGTGATCAGGCCGACCAGACCAGTATCCCAAAGCAGGGCCGAAAGTGCGGTGTAGCCGATGCGCAGACCGGCGTAGTGCTTTTCCGCCAGCGTGTCGGTGATGTCCAGGCCGCCGGCATTTTCGCGCGACGCCCCCACACCGTGCCCCAGCAGCGTGTTGATCGGATTGAGCCGGACGTGTTCCTTGGCCCAGAAGGTCAACGCGGTCCAACGGCTGAGTTCACTGTATTGCCCCTCGCGCTCGCTGACGTCGGCGGTCTGCTGTGCGATGACGAAATTCACGAGGTCGGCTGAACTCTTGATCTTGGTAGAGTTGCTCCCTAGCACGAGTGCCGCCATCAATATGGCGAGCAATCCGACCGTGCTGGCGCCGGCAACGAAGAATTTGAGCGGTTTGACGGCAATGTCGCGATGAAACACGACAATGAAGACCAGCGGCACGTACAGCGCCGTGATCTTCGCCTGATTAACCACCATAGGAGAGAGCAGCATGAGCGAGAGCACCGCAGCCTTGAATCCCGACAGCGCGCCGTTCTTCCAGAGAGCCAGCAGGCACGCGACTACGATGCACTGGTAGGCGGCCAGTACCGCATTGGCGCCTCCGGCCTCCAGAATTGCGCCGAAGGTGCCGGCCACGATGTCCACCGGGACAATTCCGCCGCCCAGACCCACACGCTTTGGCACCAGTATCAAATACTCGTGCGCGACGAAGGGCAGCTGCAGCAGCGCGATGAGGAACAAGCCCCAGGCGAGATTCTTAGTGAAGCGTGAGTTCCAGCGCAGGTAGACCACACTGAGGAACAGACCCCACATCTGAAAATAGCCCTTCATGCCCACCAACGCGACGGCGGGGTCGCTCAGGCTGATGAGCACCGAGACAGCGCAGGCGATCACAAAGGCCATTGCCCACATCATTATGGCGGGCATTGGCTCGTCCTTCGCCCGCGTCCAGGAGGTGAAGTAGTCCACCACGCCGTGCAACAGCAGTGGCATTGCAGCCAACGGCACGACGTAGCGCACGTATTTGAGTTGCGGGAAATAGAGTTGACACAAGCCGGTCACAACCAGCCCGCAGATCACGACAAACCAGAACAGCGCGACCCGCGAAGCAACTATCAGTGCGACGAATACAAGGCCAAAGAACACAGCAATCAGCTGTGGCTTTCCAGAAGCGCTCAACCCGCCGCCCAGCAGCCCCAGTACCGCCACCATGACCAACACCAACAACGGGCGCAGCTTGTGCGTCCAGCCGTGCACTGGCTGATCGCCGCGTCGCTCTGAACCGATTGCTAGAGCCATGTCGCTAAGGACCTACCGATCATTGTTTCAAGTTCCCGAATCTCGGGCGCAAATCGTTGCCGTAGTTCTAACAGAGTCTGGGCTTTAGGCTGAGGAATTACTGAGTCGCTTGGCACATTATTGAGGCCCCGATAGAGGGAACGCAGGCCCGCGCTCGCCGCGACGTCCCATAGCCAACGCAGGCCCGGCAGTCTCGTGGCACTATACACAGTGTCCTTCATGCCCCCCAGCGTCGACCACCGGGTAGCAAAGCTACGATTATAGTGAGTGGCCAATCCGGCGGGTATGAACTGGTCCTCCACTCCCAGGAAGCGGTAGACGGTCTTGCTCACCGCTTGCGGATCCGCCGCAATGTCCTCCATTAGCACGACAAGAATGTCCGATTGCGGAAAATGCCGCAGCCAGTTTCTGAGGTGAGTCGCATAACGTCCCTGCTCCACGTACATCGGGTTATTTGCCAACCCGAATTCGAAGCTGAGATCAGGTCCGGTCAGGTGACCCACCCGCACCTCGTGACGGTGATTTGACAGGGCTCGCTCGACTGGATCACGCAATGACAGCAAGATTTTCGCCTGGGGCAGATATCGCGCGACGCGTTCAGGCGCCATTGGCTCGCAAAAATACGAAGGTGAGATCTCACCGCGCGCGCGAGCCACTTTGGAGGTGCGGAAGCACCTCTCGTACCATTGGTAGCCATGGTCGTAGCGGTACGAAAAGAAATCGAGTTCTTTGACTTGCGGCACGGCGACCTGTGGGTGCTCGGCGAGGATGCTATGCAGCCAGGACGACGCACACTTCTGGGCTCCGATGCCGACATAGGTTGGCCGCGCTTGTAGGCTGGCAGACAACGCGCGGCTCAGTCGGCGTAACCGAGTTGACGCAGCATGGGTTGGGCTTCCTTGAGCACGCAGGCGAGCTGGTCGGCATTCCATTCCAGCGGCCACTTGGCGGCAATGGGACGTAGGTGCAGCGACTCGATTGCCGAGCGGTAAGCCACCGAGAATTCGACGCCCAAAAATTTCAATACCCGTTCGAGATGGCGTAGTGGGTCCCGCAGCAATTCTTCGAAGCGCAGCACGAACACTCTGCTCTGGTCAATGGGCGCTAATTGCTCATCGAGTTCCTGCATTTCGCGCACCCAGTTGCGCGCGCAGACTGCAAGCCGGGGCTCGCCCGACTGCTCCATTTCCACTGGCGTACGCCCGTCCCACCAGACGCGGTGCTTATCCCACCACTCTACCGTGGACAACGACTGAGCCACTTCGCGTCCATCCCTCAACAGGTGCACGAATCGCGCAGCGGGGAATATGGTTAAAAGTTGCCTGATTCGACGATTATTGGCGGTCCGTTTAGATAGAAACAGGGCTGCGCCGGCGCGATTGCGGATTTGTGCAAATCTACGCCTCAGGCACGCCGCCGTGGAGGCCGCTGGTTGGTAGTCCGGGGCCGGGAATAGCGGGACCCCGCAGGACGCAAATACTGACTCTCCCTCGTTTGGCGTCGGAAATAGCTTCTTAAGCCAAGGGCGCTTGATGTAATAGGCGTTGCCGCGTGTGTCAAACCAGGCGCCCAACTTGTCCTCGAGGCGTCCCGCTATCGCGCGGGCGGCAAGGCCATCAGGAAACCAGCTGAAGCGGTTTTCGTAATTGCTGATGTAGGCAATTCGCGGGTGCAGGCACAGCAATTTGTTCAGCAATGTCGTGCCAGAGCGTCCCGCGCCCACCAAAAACGCGACCCGGGCACCGGCAACCGCTTCGTCGAAGTCGGCGTTCTTCATGTCGACATGGTTCGCGATTTCACGTATTGCCGCCCGATTGATTGCACTGCTCTGAACTGACACGGAACCTAGCGCTCTCCCTAGCTTGTTGCCCGACTCAAGCCAGAGCGAATACCAGATTCATGACCGGCGCTCCGCAGCTCCCTGAGGACTAACTTGCAGCCGCCGCGTGACGCAAACAAATTCATTTTGCGGTCCCCGCGCCGCGACTGCAAGCACCACTAGCATAGCGTCTAGGCGTCGAGCGTGCACTTGCAGGACTCCAGCGTCGCGTCGGAACGAACGTGCCCCCAAACCCATGCGCCACGAGTGGCGCGAAGTTAAATTGAGGCAACCCGGAGCAGCACGGATCGGCAATGCCGAGCGCCGGCAGGGAGGGGGTGAGTTTGGATCGTGCGCACCAATTGCCCTCTGCCAGTGCGTCACCAGAGGCTCTAATAGAACAAACGTCTCAGCAGCACGCGCGCAATAAATTCGGGGTTGCCGACCACGTACCGTCGGAACAGGCGGCGCGGCTCATGCAGCAGGCGATAGAGCCACTCGATACGAAGTTCGCGCACCAGTTGTGGTGCGCGCGGTATCGTGCCGGAGTAGAAGTCGAACAGTGCTCCAACGCCCAATATGACGGAGGGCGTGAGGCGCGCTGCGTTCGCAGCGATCCAATGTTCCTGGCTCGGTACGCCCTTTGCGACAAGTAGCAGCTTGGCGCCCGAGGCATTGAGTTCAGGGATCTGCACATCTTCTTCCTCGCTTGAGCGGTAGCCGTCCTCTACCCATACGATACGGAGACCAGGGTATCTGTGTTCCATGAGCGCGGCGCATTTGCGGGCCACGCCGCCGCGCGCGCCTAGGAATGCCATCGGCAAGGACGCCGCAGCGGCCGCTTGACATAGCTTCGGAAACAAATCGGTCCCATTGACATTGTTCTTCAGCGTGATACCCGAAAAACGCGCCGCCAGCGCCATACCAGCGCCATCGGCAAACAGAAACCGTGAACTCGTCAGCAGCTGCTGATAACGGCGATCGCGCGCCGCAACGTTCACGCAATGGGCGTTTACAAAGAATACCTGTAGGTGTCGCCCGAGCGCGGCCGCGCTTACAAGGAAGGCGGCGGCGCTGGCCAGATCAATATCCCAGAAGCGCAGTCCCATGATTTCGCGCAGCTCGCCTGCCAACGGCGGCTCCGCCGGGGCGGGCACGTCTGGCGCGTCGCGGGCCGTCGCCACAGGCCGGTGGTCCTGCTCCATCGCCCGTGTCACTCCGTCGGATCGCGGTTTGATGCAACGCTGCCGGTCGCTGCTACAGAAGCCGGTGGCGCGCGTCGGCGGAGCAGGGCCTTCCCCTGCACATAAGCCCGATGCGGATTGACCAGCAACACGCCGCCGAGGTGCGCAACATAAGTTAGGCGCTGACCAAACTCAGACAATAAATTCACTGGTCCAGGCGCGCTGCTCTCGTAGCCAAATTGGCGCATGAGAGGTCCGCTATGGCGCTCCGCTATGGCAGTCTCCGTCGGTGTCAGCACTTCCCGCCATTTATCGACGGCGGTGGCATGCAGTCCACGTCTAACGCCGCCAACAGACGACTGGTACGACGAATTGATCTGGCCAACGTCCAGCAGCTGATCATCGTAGCTAAGTTCAAGTCGGCTGCAGAGATGGCGAACGGTAGTCTCAGGTTTCTGAACGAGATCTTCGAACCTAATTAATGTGACGCGCGGATGTTCTGCCAGCAGCAATGCGGCTTTGGTTGCTCGTGACCACAGGCGCGCCACCGTGTAGGGGTGGTAATTGACCCAAACTCGCAATGACTGGTAGCGTGACACCGTTACGCCGTCCGCCGCCAGTCGCCGCCGCTGCCAGCGCTTTTTCTGGGACGCCATAACCGCACGTGGATCGCGCACGATATGCACTATGTGCGCCGCGGGATAGTGGTCGAGCAGCGCGCGCCCGTAGAAGATATAGCGTGGAGTCTGTTCGCAAGGAATCGGCTTGCCGGCCGCTTGCGCCAGACTGTGGACCGCTGCGGCAAACACGATCGCCGGATCGGATACCGCCGGCCCCAGACCGTCGATTAGCTCGGTGGCCGCATGGCGTTCCGGCGGGCCGACCCTGGCTGCGAGAATGCCGCGCTCCTGGCGGGCAAATATCGCAGCGGCGGCTGCGATGGCCTGCGTTCTTGTGAAGCGTCGTTGGTAGTCGCGCGGATCCCAGGCGTCACCAAAATACTGTAGTTCTTTGAGTCCGAATACCTCTCGATGATTGCGCAATACGAAACTGAGTAGCGTCGTGCCGGAACGGGACGCGCCGGTAATGAAGATTAGCTTCCGTTGGATCACGCTCATGGCGCGACGGGATTTCGAGTCGCTGAGGAGCATGTGCGCCGCAGGTGCGCGCGCCTTTGTCCTGGGCAAATTGCTGCGGTCATCAAGGATTCCCGTGTTTTGGCCATAGGCGGCGCCGCATGTGCACCCGCATTTTACTCCAAATGGTCCACGGCGGGTGTCGCGCTGGCCAATGAACCGAGCGCGGCGCTATGCCTTGGGCTGGGTGCCAGTCCTGACACGGAGCATGCGTTAAACAAAGCACTACGGTAGCGGTGTCGCGTATCGGGCCAACAGACTCCGGTAGATGTGCAATGTGCGTGGCTGCCTGAAGTCAATTGCGCGGCGAGGCGCTCGACCATGACGACGGAATGTCCTGATTCAGTAACCGGTTTAGCGCTCGGTTGCCAGGCAAATAATAGTCGTACAGCAGGTCCCGCACGTCTGGTGGCATGGGAGCGTATCCTCGCTGCGCACCGGTCAGGCGGTAATACATACTAGTGACCGTTCGCTTCAAAGTCGGTCGTCGCCGCAAGAACTGCTCACCCGTGCGATTTAAGAACATCGCGAACCTATGCAAGCTTTTGTTGCGGACAGAAAACGTGACATTCTCTTTGGTGAATTGATAGCGATCCCAGAACTCCACGTCGATTTGCAGAAAGGCGCTTAGATCTCTCATGAATTGACGCGCATCCCGCTCCAGTTCGTCAAAAAACATTACATGAATGTTTTGTCGGGGGAAGGCTTCGAAGAACGGGCCAAGAGAATCGACGTAGCGCCCGACGCTTAGCGCCTTGAGGCACCATTCGTTAATGCCGAGCTCGCTGGCGCTTGCGGGGTCGCGGTCGTAGGCCAGGCATTTGTTGACATAGTCCTCGATCGATATCGTTGCCGGAATGTTCAGCTTGCCAAGATGAAATTTATACGATGAATACAGCCGGTCGATTGGATTCCTGAGGATGAATAGCAGCTTCACGTCCGGCAGGAGTTGCGCCATGCGCGGCGCAACTACAGGCGCTTCGGCCAGGTAGGCAGGGGATGCTTCCATGACAATGGGCACGGCGTATGCGCAGCGGCGAAAGTACGCGCCGTAATTTGTTTGATCACGCGGTAGATCACCCTGGAAATGGTGCCGAAAGAAATTGGTTTCCTTTGCGGATGCTGCACACACCTGCGGATGTTGAGACAAATAGGTGAACACCGACGTTGTTCCGGCCTTGTCGGTACCGCCGATTATGAAATTTGCAAGCCGCGGCTGGCCGCTCATGGCGAGTCCAACGGACCAGGAACTCGACTAACCATCGGGCAATTGGCTGCTGTTGCTTGATGCCCGACTTCCGGTCACTGGAACAAAAGACATCAATCGGCGCGACGCGGGCAATGTCGCTACTTGCGAGTCACGATCGCGTAGATACCGACCGTAAACCATCGCTCGAATCCAGGTATAAGGCGCATGACATTCAACACCGGCATCAGGCGGCGCTTGCTCCTATTATAGAGAATACGGTCAATGTGCCACTTGCCTGCCGGAAAGGAGGTTCGGAATTGCGCCGGGGTTAGCTTGTTGAGGCCGACGTCGGCCATGGCATCGATCTGCACCCCATGTCTGCGACGCGCCAGTGAGAATACCAGTCGCTCTGGCAGCAACGCGGGCAGCCAGGGCAGTGCCGGCGCGAGCCGGCCGTGATCGCCAAAGGGGCTGTGAAAGAGCGGGCTGAACCCTACCAACAGTCGACCACCCGGCTTGAGGACCCGGTGCATATGGTCGATGGTGGCGGGCAGGTTCTCGACGTGCTCGAACGTGTCCTTGCTGAGCACCACATCAAAGCCGGAGGCGTCATCAATATCGGCGATATCTGCCGCCTCGAATCGGAGGTGCTTTGCATACTCGGGATACTGTGCAGGAATGTAGCGTCGCGCGAAGTCAATACGGCGCCGGTCGAGGTCGATGCCCAAAACCTCCGTCGCGCCGCGTTTAGCGGCACTCAGAGCGAGCGCGCCGTGTCCGCACCCGAATTCCAGCACCCGCAAACCATTGAGGTCGATCGCGTCCCCCATACGATCCCACCAATCGTCTGATTCGTCGACCTGTTCAACGAAATAGGCGGTATCCTGCCTGAAGTGCAGCGCGGGCGTGCTTTCACCAGGGTCAGGCGGCAGTTGCCATGGGCGAACGCGTCGCTCTAACACTGACCACCTGCGGCCCGTTCACCGTTACCCATGGACTAATGCTTCTCTCTCGTACTGTTAAAGCGCCCGAGCCTAGGGGCGAAGCCTGCAGAGCTTACCGGCTCGAGCCGTAAAATCAAGCAACGCACGACTGATTGATCAATCAGTGCGCAAAGATGTGACGGGTGTTATCCGCAGTGGCGGCCGGCCGAATTGCTTATTTGCGCATCCGATTCTGCATGCGCGTTCTTCAGGGAACGCCGTCAGTGCCGACGCACTGGTTCAACCAATCGGGACCGTAGGGATGGGCGGCGATCACGGGCAAGGCATTCTTCCAGTCCAAGCCTGTTGTGCTCTTGGTAGACCTGTCGTTCCAGAAGATATATGAATTGACGCACAATCCCCCTGTGAGGGGCGCGTTTTCAGGGAAGCTGCCGAAGGTGCCGCCCACTGCGAAGTGGAAGATGCAGTCGAGCGTGCAGTTGGGAACTTGGAAGGAGTCGTTCTGGGCGCTGTTTGAGCGACAGCCTGTGTGACGGCTAAGCACCTCGTAGACCTTGGTATTGCCATCGTATAGGGAAGAGTTGTTGGGCAATATGTCAGGGCCGGAGAAGCAGACCTGATTGTTGGGCACCGCGGAGATCGCCGCGGAAATCTCATCAAGATAGGATTGGCCGCCTCTCAGAAAGTTAAGGAAGGCCATGCACCGGCTGCTGGCAAAGGCAGCCGCGCACTGATCAATAATTGTGATCAGCGCGTCGCGCCAAGCGACGGGCGTGTAGGTCCCCCCGGCTGCCACATCCTGCGAGTAACTGCCATTGAGGCTAAGGGAAGACTCCTGGAGAATGAGTCCTTCGACGCGCGGGTTATTATCGAAGCGCGCCGCCGCGGCCTTCATCATTGCGACGTAAGCGCTGGTTACGGCCGGTTCCCACATGAAGCAGGTCGCTGCCCCGTTCCCCAGCGAGTTGAGCGCGGAATGCTGCGCCTGCAGGTACGCCGGGCACGGATTTTTGACAGGGCTGTTACTGAAGCTCTTGAACTCCACGAACAGCCACAATTGGCACTGGGGATTGTGCGAGGCCGCGATCGCCGCTAGCACCTTATCGAACGAGCTGAAATCGTAGGTGCCGGCCGAGGGTTCCACCTGGCTCCAGGTCTGCCGCCAAACCACGCCGCTGACGCCCGGTTTTTCGCACAAGCTGGCCGCATCGGCTGGAGTATCCGAATAATGAGTAGCAAAGTAATGTCCATAGTCGCTCTTGCGCGCTGTGACTACCGTTACCGCAAATTGCGGCAGCACCCGGGTGTGCGCGCCGTTGCTTACACTTATCACTATCGGCTCGCCGGCGCCCACATCGGTTTGCCGTGGAGTGCCCCACAAGTGGCCGGTGGCTGCATCGAACGAAGTCCATAAGGGCTTACCGGAGACAGCGAAGGTCAGTTTGCTGCCAGTACCGTCGGAGGCGCTGGGCTGGAAGCTGAATGGCTTGCCGACGACGGCTTTACTCGGTGGGGCACCGGAGATCTGTGGGACATCCGACGGCGGCGGCGGCGGTGGCACGGAGGGTGGTGGAGGGCCGGATTGCGGTGCGGACGGCGTGCTTGGAACGGTGTTGTGCGTGCCGTTGCAGGCGATCAGGGAAAATACGATTAGTAGCGGACCGATGCCCCGTAATCCCGCCTTGAACCCGCTGCGCATGCCCGCCTCCACGGCAACGCGGTGAAGCCACCGGGTGTGATCGGGAGACTGCGCGGGTGCTGGTCGCCGAAAGCGCGACCACTAAGGCCGCTTCCGACTCGATAACGGGACGTCTCGACATCCCGGCAACCCCGCTGTCATAGGCCCCAAGTGCCCTTAAACCGGTGGCTTTGCGTCCCCGCCTTTCGACGGGTTTGCCGAGTGCGAAGGTAATGGATTCCTACAAGCTCGGGAATGTCTCAGCTGCGCGACATGCGCAAATCTGCGATACATTCGGCACTTTGCAAGACGACGGATTTTCCAGTGCTAAATGCAAAGCAAAAGTCGCACGAGCAACGCGACTACGCGGTGAAGAATTATGTCGCGCGCACGCGGCAGACTGCCGCAATTGTCAAACGCATGCGCGGGAACGATGGGGCGCGACACGAGCGTGCTGCGCGCACGCGAGCGCCGGTGCGGCCTTTAGAGAGTGCCGACGATCTGCAGCTGCTGCTGGAAGAATTCGTAATCCTGATACAAACGCGTGGACGAGCGTCGTCCGCGCGTAATACCGGCGGTAATTTTGAAGTGACGACCGATCGGCCAATCCAGATAAGCGCTGGCCAAGCCGACATCATCCAGACGATCGGGGGAGAGGCCGGTGACTACTACGAAGTCCCGGTTCTCGTAAGTGCCTTTCAGGCGAACCGTGACTCCGTTGGATAGGGTCCAGGCCGGTTCGAGGCTGAAGCCATCGATTATCGTGTATTCGGCAATTTCATCACCAAGAGTACTGAGCTCACGGTAGGCCGCGGCCGCCAGGCTGCCGCGGCCAGCATCTGCGATGGTCAGTGTGAATCGCCCGGTGATCGCGTCGAAGGCGGGTCGCGCCGGGTTCGCATTTTGGCGCGCGGTATAGCCAATCTTGCCGTTGAGCTGCGTCCTGACAGTGAATTTCCACTCTAGCGTGGGCCCGATCGTGTACAAATGATAGTTTTGCTTCGGGGCGTTCTTGTAGGAGCCGTCGATGTACTCAAAGTCGAGGCCCAGCGTGTTGCCGGCGTTTGAAATGTAGCCCAACGACAGACCACCAGTGGTCTTTCGGATGTCAAGATCGCTCGTGTGGTTGTAGGAAATGTCCCCGAAATCACCGCGCACACCGAGCCTCCAGTTGTCCCGGAGGTCTCGATCGGCAGAAGCAAAAACACGATTTTCGGTGCGGACGTCAATGTCGCGGCGTGGCGCGAGCTCGTTCTCGAAGTTACGCAGTGTACGGATATAGCGGTAACCGGCGGTCCCGGTCGTCAGGTCATTGGCGGTCCAATGCCAGATCGCGGCAGCCTTGCCACCGTTGTAATCAATTTCGTTGTGGTGCTTGTAGTTGGTCGAATTGAACTCTCCGAGCAAGTTGTACTGCTGCCGACCGCTCTTGAACTCGGAGTCGAAACCGGCAGCAAGCGTTACGTATTGATCGGCGCGATCTTGAACGGGCTGGATGTCGTCGAGTCGTAAAACGTTGGAGTCATTGGTGTATTCTGCCGATACGTAGGGATTCGTGACGTCGAGAAAATGACCCCAGCTGTCGGCGCCGTGCGATTTGTCGGTGCTATCCGCGAATGCCGACAGGTTACAAAAACCCATTAGGCCGGCGGCCACAAGTACTGTATTGCGCGCGACCCAGGAGGCCGAACGAGGATCGCTGGGGACAGGACTAGTTACCATCCATCTCTCTCCGCTTCCCCACAGTCCGCGGGACGCAAGACATTGATGCACGTTCCCAGCACCGCATTTCCAGCATTCGGACCGGCGCTGGCGGTGTTATGGTCTGTGCCCGCATGGAGTCCGCCTTATGTAACTGGCGAAGGATTATAGCGACGCCCGTCACAAAAATTGGATTTTCGAGGCACTTGGCGCTGCTCCGAAGGGGCTGCCAATTGCCCTAGAATACGCCGCGGCATTTACATACCCCAACTCTTCCAGACGACTATACGGAATCACGAAAAATGCGCAAGCTGCCTGCCTCCACTGCAAACCACCGCCGATGGATTCTTGCAGCGGCCCTTGTATTCCTCGACGCCCTTGTGAGCAGTGCTTCCGCACAGATCGCGTTTGAGGATGTTTCGGTTTCCGCCGGCCTTGCCAAAACCGCCTCCGAAACCTGGGGTATTTCTTGGGGTGATCTCGACGGCGATTATTACCCGGACTTCTTTTGCAATAATCATCGCACGCGTGCGAGCCTGCACCATAATAATCGAAATGGCACCTTCACCGACGTCTCCAAACAGGTGGATCTCTCAAAGACCCCTGGCTGGACCGGGGGCCGGGCGGACGTGGATACGCATGGCGCGGCGTGGGCTGACATAGACAACGACGGTGACGAGGATCTCTTTGAATCGGTCTCCAGCAGCGCGGATCATCTGTGGATCAATAACAGTGGACGCTTGACCTTAAGTACGGTCGCCTATGGGGTGGACAAGCTGTCCCGCAAATCGACGCGCCAGACTCTCTTCGTTGACTACAACGGCGACGGCCGGCTTGATTTGGCGTCGATTGCCCTGACTAGACCGACGTTCTCGCCGCAGTTGGCAGATGGCACTTTCGGGCACGGCCCGGGGGTCGATGCGCCAATGGCGTGCACCTCCGATGGTCAGTGGGGACACCTCACGGATATTGACGTTAGCGGTGGTCTCGAAGTGCTGTGCGCGCCGCGCAATGGGGTGTACCCAAAGGTAAATTCCCTTGCAAACGGCGTGATCTCCGACGTCACTGCGCAATACCCCCAATACAATACGGTTAATGATGCCGTTACGTTGGACTATAACGGCGACCTGCGACCCGACGTATTTCTGGTTCGCGGTCCGGAGCGGCCTTCGGACGCGTACCAATATTCTTCCCAAGGGTTCGAGGCGCAGATAATTACATCGTCGAACCGGTCCAAGTCGGTGACCTTCAAAACCACGGGTTTGATCACGATTACCGCGAGCCTCCGCGCCGGTTCCGACCCGCAAGGCGATCCCAAATACATCGATATCGGCAGCAGCAGTTGGAGTCCCGCCAGTCTGGTGGTTACGCTGGACAGCACCGACCACAACAATTGGGGCATCGCAACGGGCTCTCTCGGGATCAACATTGGCTATCTCCCCGATACCGGCCAGTGGAAGATCTCGCAGGGCACGCCGGGTTACAACTACACCTACCTGCAAGTCACGTCGACCGCACCCATCACCGGCCTGACCTTCGTCGGGGCCAGTCCAGCCGATCGAGGAACTACTCCGCTGCTGCTGACCAACAGCCCGAACGGCCTGGTCACCGACACAGCGGCTGGCTTTGCCGAGCCGCTGCGGTGTGAAAGCGCTGCGGCCGGTGACTTCGATAACGATATGCATGAAGACATCTTTCTTGCTTGCACCGGTGGCTCCCACAACATCGCGAACCGGCTGTACCGCAATAACGGTGACGGGACGTTCACGGAGGTGGCCAATGCCGGCGGTGCGGCGGGCCTAATCGGCGCTGCCGTGGCCGATCACGCCGGTACTAGCGACAGCGTTGCGGTGGCCGATTACGATCTTGACGGCTTTCTGGATCTGCTCGTTGCGAACGGCCTTAATATGCGACCGGTCTACATCGGGGGACCCAAGCAACTTTTTCACAATCTCGGCAACGGAAACAAGTGGATCGAGTTCGATCTGGTCGGCACTACCTCCAACCGCGACGGCATCGGCTCGAAGCTCTACGTGACGGCGGGGGGCGTGATGCAGTATCGCGAGCAGAACGGCGGATTCCACCGCTGGTCGCAGGACTTCATGCGGGTGCACGTTGGCCTTGCTGCAAACGCACAAGCCGACACCACCGTGCTCTGGCCGGACGGTACTTCGACGACTTACTTCGACCTAGCGGCCAACCACACCTATCAGCTCAGGCAGGACGGACAATACGTACAGATTCATTAGAATAGCTCGGCCTTGGGGCTTAAAGGGCCTGCCAATCCCTCGGCGGGCGTGTAGACTGATTACATGGGCTTGATTATTGGAGCATTATTGTCTTTACTCGGTGGGTTAAGCGCCGCGCCGGCAAGCGCCGTCCCTGCGACTGCTGACCCAGGACCGGCTGCCCAGGGCTGCCAAGCGCCCGGGTCGGCGCTCGCACCTGACCAGCGCAAATTCCACCCAGGCCACTACGTATCGATAGGCCGGGCCGAGGCGCCGAACGGCATTCGCGGCGTCCTGGGCAAGGGCGTGACGGGTGTGCAGATGCGTTATCGATGGGCTGATTTGGAGCCGAGTGAGGGCCACTATGACTTCGCGGCGATCGCCCGCGATCTCGACACCGCCAAGAGTGCGAATGTCCAACTCGTGGCCCTCGTCGAAGATAAGTCCTTCAAGGACGAATGGCCTACTCCGGAGTATTTACAGGGAAAGCACACGTTGCGCAATCGCAGCGGTGGTTACACTGCCGTACGCTGGGATCCTGACGTGATCGACCGATTCAAGCAACTGGTCGCGAAGCTCGGCGAACAGTTCGACTGTGATCCGCATTTCGAGGGCATTGGTTTCCAGGAGACATCGCCTAGCGTCGACGAGGGTGACTTGGACGCCAGCGGTTACACTCCGGAGAAGTACCGCGACGCCTTGATTGGCCTTCTGCGTTCGGCCTCAAACAGTTTCCCTCGCTCGCGGGTGTTCTGGTACATGAATTTCCTGCCGCGCAATCAGCGCTACATCGGCGAGATCGCCAGCGCAGTGGTGGGCACTGGAGTGGTCATGGGTGGCCCGGATATACTTCCGGACAACAAGGGGCTTGCAAAGCGCGTTTACCCGTACTACGACGAGTTCCAAGGGCGATTGAAGCTGTTCAACTCGATGCAGCATAACAGCTACCGCCATCGCCACGGCGGCAAAGACAGCGGCGGCGACTATTGGAGCATGGAAGACCTGTTCCAGTTTGCCCGCGACAAGTTGCACGTCGACTATATATTTTGGGATTACCATACCCAACGCGTGCCGCCGGGTTCGCACGATTGGGATGATGCGCTTGAGGTGATTGCCAAACACCCCACGATTCGGCCATAGGGGTCGGCGTCGGTTGTTTAGAGATTCGGATTGGATTGGCAGTATGAACCGCGACGGCAAGGATGTTGGCCGAGCCGCCACCGCGGCCCGGCGGAGACCAGAGAGGATAAGGCTTAGGAGCATGCAACAGTGAGAAACCACCGGACCATTCGTGGGCTTTGTCAGACCGTGATCGTCGTCCTGCTGGCGATTGCCGGCGCCACGCGGCCTGTGGCCGCGCAGACTTCCGCGACTTTGTCGCCGGGCGATCTCGTCAAGATTTCCGTGTATGGCAATCCTGATCTCACCACGCTTACCCGCGTCTTGCCGAACGGCACGATCACCTTTCCGCTCATTGGCGTGGTCGCCGTAGGCGGGTTTTCGCAAGCCCATGCAGAAGAAATCATCGCCGGCAAGCTCCGCGACGGCGGGTTCGTCAAGAACGCGGCCGTGACGATGTTCGTTCAGGAGCGCAGCGAGGTTCCGACCAGCAGTGTGACCGTGCTGGGTCAGGTGCTGCATTCGGGAACCTACTCGCTGGATCCGGAAACGCCGGGGAGCGTCAGCACGCTGGTCTCGCTGCTGGCCAAGGCCGGAGGCACCACCGACAAGGCTGCCGATCACTGCTTCCTAGTGCGCAAGGAGAACGGTCAGCCCCATAGGCAACGTGTCGATCTCCTCGACCTAATAGGGAACGGCAACATTAAGGCCGACTTTGCGTTGTTGAATAACGACGTGGTCTTGGTGCCGGAAATGGATGTTTTCTATATTTATGGTGAAGTACAGAAGCCGGGACGCTACCAGCTCGATCGCGACATGACCGTCATGCAAGGGCTATCAGTAGCGAGTGGGCTGACCCCGCGCGGCAGCATCAAGGGCATAGAGCTGAATCGCGGCGTTGGTGGCGAGGTCAAGACATTCAAATCAAATTTGGACGACCGCATGCAGCCCAACGACGTCGTCTACGTCAAGACTTCTGTGTTCTGACATTGCTTTCGCGTTAATTAGTACAGGAATTCCAAATGAATTTCAGGCTGTTTCTGGCAATCGTCAAGGGCAGGTTCATGCTTATCCTGCTCACGCTGATTATTACGGTCGGTTGCGCAGGCGTACTGACCTTCCTGGCTCCCAAGAAATACCAGGCGGCAACCCTCCTGTTGTTCAATTTCAAAGAGGACAACCCGTTCGACACGACGGTTCTTCCGGCCCAATTGTCCTCGAGCTACCTCGAGACGCAGCTGGACGTCATTCGCAGCCCGAACGTCGCACTGAAAGTTGTCGATCAACTGGAAATGGCGGACAAGCCAGGATGGAAGCAGGCCTACAAGCAGGCCGGCGTCAAAACCACGCCAATCAGGGATTGGATAGCTAGCCAGCTGATCAGCAATCTTCTCGTCGAGCCATTGCCGAACAGCAGTCACGTCGTCAGCGTGAGCTACGAGGCATTGGCTGCTGCCGATGCCGCGAAGATCGCCAATGCGTTTGCGCAATCATTTATTACCACCACGCTGGAGCTCACACTCGAGCCGGCGCGCCGCAACGCGGTTTGGTTCGACGAGCAGCTGAAAGTGCTGAAGAAGCGGGTCGAAGCGGCGCATGCGCGCATGACCGACTTCCAGGTCCAGAAGGGCATCGTCGCCCTGGACGAAAAGCTGGCGGCGGAGAACCTGCGCCTGGACGATATCTCCAAGAAGCTCGTCGACGCGCAAATAGAAACTGACGAGGTGCGCTCGCGCCAGTTGGGCGAGAATCACCCGGACTATATCTCTGCGATGCAGCGCCAGAACGCGCTCTCGCAGTCCTTGGGCGCGCAGCGCCGATTGGTCCTGCAGTTGAAAGGTCAGCGTGACCAGTTGAACGAGCTTGCCAGTGAGGCCGACGCCGAAGAGCAGAACTACACGGCGACCATTCAGAACTACAACAAGCAGTCTTTCCAGAGTCAGTTCAACCAGACCAACATCGCCATACTAAGCCCCGCCGTGCCGCCGCAGGACCCGGCCAGTCCCAATGTGCTGCTCAATATGATCAGCGCCACGGTGCTGGGGCTGATCCTCGGCATGGGAGCCGCCATGGCGGCCGAGATGATCAATCCAAAGGTTCGATTGCGGAAGGAAGAGGCGTAAAAGAAGAAGAGGCCTAGGACCTGCTGCGCGGCAGCAGATCCTAGGCCCTGACCTTTACGGCGACCTTTACGGCGCGGGCGTAAAGTTCGCGTTCTTCGCTATGACAGGCAGCGCATCAAGCCAGTCGTAGGAGCCCTTGGGATTGGCTTTGGTGATGCGGACCCAGAACATGTAGCTCACGTGCATCTTGGTGCGCGCGTAGTTGAACAGTTCCGTCATGGTCCAGTACTTCGTGCTGAAACCGCTGGTCATGTGCGGTTCCGCATAGCAGAGGTCTTCCACTTGCCCGAATAGCGGCATTCTCTTGTAGAACTGGGTGTAGAAAGGATACACCTTGCTCTGCAGGGACTTATTGTCGGGCCAGACATCCGGCCCGCCCATCAAGACTCCCAGCGGCGCGACCGCGGCCGCAATGTTGCCAATGTACTGCTGGCCTCCGAGGAGGAAATTCATGTACCAGAATACCCGGGAGGTCGGCAAACTCTTGGCGGCACTGGTCAAGATCGTGATGTATGAATCGCGGTACTTCTCGGGCGTATAAGCGAAGGTCTTGAGCTGCGTTGCATCCAAGCCGATAGAAGTTTCCTGCGTCGCTATACCTTCAAAATTCTTGTTGCTGTCGATCTGGGCGCCCAGTGCCTTTACCAGCGCCATCCATCGCGTCTGGACGGTCGGGTTCCAGCGTATCATCGTGTAGCCGCCGGCGCGATTGCGCTGGTCATACTTGTCCAAATACGCCGGGCCGGCCTTCTCTATTTTGAATGTCCGGTCCTCGATCATGACGACCAGGTGGATGCCGTGGGCCGCCGCCCAAGCCAGGTCCGACTTGATCTCCGAGAACTGGTATACACCCTGACTGGGTTCGAGCGAACGCCAGGTGTAGCGCTTCAAGAAGCCAACCACTCCGGGCTTGATGGATTGCGCCATGATGTCCTGTGAGTCGGCGCCGCGGCCCAAGGCAATATAGTGGCCCGGATGGAATTTTCGCGTGCCCGTTGCCGCCAGGGTCATCGCCGAATTGTCGCCGCATGCATCGGCGCTGGTGAGCGCTACCGGTGCGGTGACTGGAATTGCGTCATCCAAGCTGTCGCCCAAGTAGATGTGTACCCCGGAACTGCCGGTGTCGCGCAGACAAAGCGCGCTGTCCGCACTCACGGAGAAGCTCACGCTGTCGGTCCCGCCGGCCCCGACATTGAGATTTGTAGCCAGTGAAGTGGAAGTGGACAACTTCGCGCTGTCCGTGGCATTCAAATTTGCCGCGGCAACTCTTGAGAAAGGCATGTTCGAATCAATGACTGCGCTGAACCGCTCCGCGCTGCTGCCGCCAATCAGGTGGATTTCCCACTGCTGATTGTTGAGACGCGTAATCAGCACACCGCCGTCGGGGTTTGTGCCCGCCGCCATCGCAAACGGAGATGACAGGGCGGCAAGGGCAACAAACATCGCTCGGGAAAATTTCATAGGGCAGTCCTCAATCAATCCGGATTTTTTAAGACAATCGCGGTTGCTACGCGGGGCGCGCCGCGATTACCGCTCGCGTGGTGAAACAAGCTGAAGATTTGGAATCGCAATTAAAATAAACGGGTACGGTCCGCTCGATTCGGCGCGAAGTATGCGGTGACAAGGGAAATTATGTCAGTGTCGAAAAATTGCGACACTAGGCGCATGGAGCGGTGCGGCGGTGTGGGTGGGCGAGGCGCCTCAGGCGCGAAAAATGCCGCGAAAAATGCGGGAAATCGCGGCCGCGCGCGCTAATTTACCGGGTCGAGGAACAGCAGTTTCACTGATCCTGGAACGATGTGCCGGCGATGCGGACCCGGCCCGCTGGCCGGCTCGGCCGGAGCGGTGGTGTCGAGGTCCGCGGTCACCAGATAGATGCGCCCGCTGGCCGGATCGATGCTCATCGTGCGCGCCAGCGGAGCGGTTGCGATGTTCCCGAGGGCGATCAGGGCGCCCGCGTCTTGCTCCTGAATGACCGATAGTGTCCCGTCCTGGCCGTTCGAACTGAATGCTCGTCGGCGCTTGGGATCGAACGCGGCGCCGTCGGTACCGGCGCCTATCGGCAAGGTCGCCTGGAGGGCGCCGGAATCGGCGCTGAGCACCACCAGGACCCTGTTTCCACAGCTCGCAAACAGCCGGCGCGTGTCCAGATCAATGGCCAACCCGCGCGGGGTGGTACAGCCCGGCAGGGGCCAGTGTGCGTCGACCAGGTTAGTCCGCGAGTCGATACGAACGATCTCGTTCTTCTCCACCCCGTCGACGTAAAGCTTGCCGTTCTGCCCTGAAACGCCAAATTCCAGCGCGCTTCCGACGGCCACCGTCGCCACCGCCCTGTCAGTCCGCGGGTCGATCACGGTGAGGGTCCCACTTTCGCCATTGATGACAAAGACGTGGCCGCTGGTCAGATCAAACACGATGCCATCGGCGTCCTTCATGGCCTTAATGCGCTGGCTAACCTTGAAGGTTGCGAGACTGAACGACCCGACTTCCCCGGCCTGCCCGTCGTCGGTGTAGCCGCGCCCTAAGGCCGGGACCACGGCTATGCCGTGGGTCCCTCCGGGGAAGCCGGTAATTTCACCCAGCCGTGTTCCGTCGCCCCCATCGACGACGGTGACCCGGTCGCCGTGCGCCACGTACACGCGGCGCGAGCCCGGATCAAAGGTCAGGTAGTCCCAGCGGTCCGGGGCCCCCAATGCGATGGTGTGGGATACGCGGTATTCCGGTAGCGACTGCGCTTGGCCCGGACTGGGCGAATACAGCGCGGCGGCCAGGATGGGCGTGATGAGGGTGGCCAGGCACGGGTGGTTCACGTGGCAGTCCTGTAGGTGGAGCCGAGGCGGGAGTGTGCGGCCTGCCGGGCCGCCAATGCGAGATCTAATTGCCTGCCGCCGAAGGCTGCCGGTGATGCCGTGATCTTCTTGGTGGGAAATATTAAGGAGATTTAAGCTGCCGGGAGCCGCGCGACCTAAAATGGCCCGCGCCGCTCCGCGGCTCGGCCTGTTTCATCATTTTCTGGGGGATCTTCCATGATTAGAAAAGCCAGTCTGACCGTTCTGGCAGCGATGTTCTTGGGTGGCGCCATGGCGTTGGCGAAGGCGCCTGCGGCGGCGCCGCCCGGCACAACCGGCATGTGCAAGGACGGTACCTACACCTCGGCTGCCTCGAAGAGCGGAGCCTGCAGTGGACACGACGGGGTCAAGAAGTGGTACGGCGCGCCCGCCGAGGCCAGTACCCCGGCCCCGGCATCGACCAGCTCTGAGAAGGGCGCTTCGTCCGGCAAGAGCAAGAAGAAGACCGAGCCTGCCGCCGCCGCGAGTGCCGCCCCTGCGGCTGCCGCAACGGGCATGTGCAAGGACGGTACTTCAACCAGCGCGGCGTCCAAGAGCGGAGCCTGCAGTGGCCATGGCGGCGTCAAGGAATGGTATGGCGCAGCGGGGGCGACGGCACCTGCTCCGGCACCCATGAGCAAAGCGGCGCCTGCCGCGCCCGCCAAGACGAGTTCGTATACGCCACCTGCGACGCCGGCGCCCGGTGGTGGCGCGGGACAGGTCTGGGTGAACAAGCCCAGTAAGGTTTATCACTGTCCGGGCGACCAGTGGTACGGGAAGACCAAGGACGGGGCATATATGTCCGAGGCAAGCGCTAAAGCGCAGGGCTATCGCGCCGACCACGGCAAGGCCTGCCAGTAAGATTCCCTGCCTAGGTATTTCGCTCATACAGACGACGCCGGGCCGCGAGGCCCGGCGTCGCTTCCACACACAAACACGCAGCGGGGGACACAATATGGGGTTTCTGGATGGGTTACTCGGCGGCTTGGTCGGCGGCGAAATGGCCACCGTCGTCAACGGTCTGATCGAGAAACATGGCGGTGTGCAGGGAATCGTGACCCAGCTGCAGCAGCAGGGCTTGGGCGCGACGGTCAAGTCCTGGGTGGAAACCGGCGCCAATCAACCCATCTCGGCCGATCAGATACACCAGGCCTTTGGCCAGGGCACCCTTGCTGAGCTGGCGGCCAAGGTCGGTCTGACTCCGCAGGAACTGTCGCAGAAACTGGCGCAGATTCTGCCTCAGGCCATCGACAAGCTGACCCCGGGCGGGGTGGTTCCCAAGGCCTGACGGGACATCCGCGAGAGCGGCGGCCCCCGCGCTCAGTCCTGCTTGTAGATCTCGCCCTGCTTCATCACGAAGCGGACGTCTTCGAGCAGGCGGACGTTAGTGAGCGGGTCGCCGCGCACCGCGACCAGGTCGGCGAGCTTTCCCGGCCTGATCGAGCCGAGCTTGTCGGCGATGCCGAGCAGATCGGCCCCCGCGACCGTCGCTGCCTGGATCGCCTGCATCGGCGTCATGCCGTTTTGCACCATGAGGTTGAATTCACGCCCATTCTTGCCGAACGGACACACGCCGATGTCGGTGCCAAAGGCGATCTTGACGCCCGCTTCGACCGCCTTGCGGAAGTTCTGCAGCTGGGAGCTCATCGTCTGCCGCGACTTGGCGACGAATTCGGGCGGGTAGTTGCTGCCCACACACTCGCGCGTTTCCAGGGTCGGCACCAGGTAGGTGCCGTGCTGCTTCATGAGCGCGCGCCCCTCGTCGTCCATGAGCGTGCCGTGTTCAATGGAGGCTGCGCCGGCGCGTATCGCCGCCTTGATGCCCTCGGCGCCGTGGGCGTGCACCGCCAGCTTGAGACCGAAATTGTGTGCTTCGTCGGCGGCCGCGGCGAGTTCCTCGGATGTCGCCTCGCGCCCCGACGGGTTGCTGTTGTGAGTCAGTACCGCGCCGGTGGCGAACATCTTGATCACATCGACGCGCTGGCCGGCCAGCGCCCGGACGCGTTCGCGCACCTCGCTTGCCGAGTTGGCGTTGCCGAAGCGCAAATCCCAGGGAAGCGTGACGTCGGGAGCGTAGCCGGTCACCGCGCCCGCGCCGCCGGTAATGGTCACGTAGGCCCCGGCCACGTACATGCGCGGCCCGGTCACGTCCCCGCGGTTGATCGCGTCGCGCAAGGCAACGTCCACGAGCGCGCGGTAGGACCCCAGGTCCCGGACGGTCGTAAAGCCAGCGAGCAGCACCGCGCGGGCATTGGGCAGGGAGCCGAACGCCCGTTCGGCCGCGGTATGGTCGAGTTCGGCGAGCGGATCCTGATTCTTCTGATCAATGGTCAGATGCGTGTGCGCGTCGATCAGTCCTGGCATCACGGTGTAGCCCGTCAGATCAATGACGCGCGCGTCCCGAGGCGTTGCCACGGACGGGCCCACCTCGGCAATTACCCCGTCGCGGACCAGGATCGTCTGCGCCTCGAGCACGCGCCCGGCATCGGTGTCGATGAGATGTCCGGCGTGAATCACGGTGACGTGGCCCTCTGCAAGCGCTGCGCTTGAACCCCAGAGCGCGACGGCCAGGCAGCCGATCATCGAGTAGCACTTCATAACTTCCCCCACAAGCCAAGCACCGTGGCCCGGGACGATTCTGGTCCAGATGGCAACGCTGCGCCAGCGATCCCCGCGGCGCTGCGCACCGGGCCGGGATCGTTGCCCGATCTTGCCTCGGCTTGCTGCCGCTCGTGGCCAGGACTGCGAGTCAGGGCAGGTTTGACCCAAGACCTGTAACATCGCCGCACTCACATGCGTTAGGAACGGAAGTCTCGCCCGGTGCAGCCCGATACCACGCCGCGATTTACCAACCAGGAGGCGGCGCACATTGCGGAGCAGCTCTTCGGCGTGGCCGGCCGGGTGGCGCCGCTTCCCAGTGAACGTGACCAGAACTTCTTGCTCGAGGCGCCCGGTGGCGCAAAATTTGTCCTCAAGTTCGCCAAGTCCGATGAGGACCGCGGCGTGTTGGAGCTCCAAAATGCGGCCCTCAGGCAAGTTGCGGCGCGTGCGCCGGCCCTGGCCGTGCCGAGACTGCACCCGACCCAACTCGGCGAGGAGCTGACCCAGTCCAGGGACCAGCAGGGCCGGCTGCATTACGTACGAGTGATCAGCTGGCTGGAAGGCAAGATGCTCGCCGATGTCGCGCCCCACGACGCGTCATTGCTGGCCTCGCTCGGAGCGACGATGGCGGAAGTTGATCGGGCGTTGCTCGGGTTCTCCCACGCCGCCATGCATCGCGAATTGCACTGGAACATCACGCGTGCCGACCTGGCCCTCGAGCATTTGCCGCTGCTGCCAGCCGAACAGCAGCGCGTGGTGCACAATGCGATGCAAAGCTGGCTGGGAATTGACTGGCGCACGCTCCGTCATGGCGTGATTCACGGTGACGCCAACGACCACAATGTGCTGGTGAGGCAGGGACGCGTGGTCGGGCTCATCGATTTTGGCGACCTCGTGTATTCGGCGGTTGTCTGTGACCTGGCGATCGCAATGGCTTATGCCATGTTGGACAAGCCGCGGCCTATGGAAACGGCCGCAATAATCGTCAGCGCGTATCACGATAGGTTCCGGCTCGAATCCGCGGAGCTTGACGCGCTGCTGCCGCTGATCAGTGCGCGCCTGTGCATGAGCGTGTGCTACGCCGCGTATAATGCCCGGGTAAAGAGCACCGATGCCTATCAGCAAGTGACGGCGAGGCCTGCCTGGGCGCTGTTGCAACACTTGGCGGGACTGTCGCCGGAATCTGCACGCGCTGCCTGGCGCCAAGCCTGCGGTTAATAGTGGGAGCCATGAACGCGGAATCGAACGGTACACCATCGACCGCCACACTGCTTGCCGAGCGTCGCAGGCTCCTGGGTGGCAACCTGAGTGTCTCCTACAGCAATCCGCTGCACATTGTCCGCGGGGCGATGCAATACCTGTGGGATGCCGACGGGCGCCGATATCTCGACGCATACAACAACGTGCCGCACGTCGGGCATTGCCATCCGCGTGCCGTTCAGGCCGGGCGAGCGCAGATGGCGATATTGAACACCAACACGCGCTACTTGCACGAACTGGTTCACCGTTACGCCGGACGCCTGGGCGCCACCCTGCCGGGAGCGCTCAAAGTATGCTACTTCGTAAATTCCGGGAGCGAGGCCAACGAGCTTGCACTGCGCCTGGCGCGCGCTCACACCCGCAGGCGCGATCTAATCGTGCTGGAGCACGCGTATCACGGCAATACCACCTCGCTGATCGATGTCAGTCCCTACAAACATGCCGGCCCGGGTGGCGAAGGTGCGCCCCCCTGGGTGCACGTGGCGCCGCTTCCAGACCTGTACCGCGGCGCGCATCGACGTGGCGATCCGGATGCAGCCGGGAAGTATGCCGATGCCGTCGGACGGATCCTCGGGCAATTGCGCGGCGCGGGCGCCGGAGTCGGCGCGTTTCTGGCGGAATCCTGGCCCAGCGTCGCCGGGCAGATGAGCTTGCCGGCGGACTACGTGCGCCGCGTCTACGAAATGGTGCGTGCCGAGGGCGGCCTGTGTATCGCCGACGAGGTCCAGACGGCCTACGGCCGCCTGGGGGACCGGTTCTGGGGCTTCGAATACTACGGGGCCGTGCCGGACATCGTCGTGCTGGGCAAGCCGATCGGCAATGGCCATCCGATCGGTGCCGTCGTGACCACGCCGGAAATCGCCGCATCGTTCGACAATGGCATGGAGTTCTTCAGCACCTTCGGCGGCAACACGGTTTCCTGCGCCATCGGCCTGGCGGTGCTGGACATTGTGGCCGATGAACAGCTGCAGTCGCATGCCGCGATCGTGGGCAAATATCTGTTGCGGCGCCTCCAGGAACTGCAGGCCCGCCACGCGCTGATCGGCGACGTGCGCGGCGCGGGACTGTTCTTGGGGGTTGAATTAGTCAGCGATCGGCGGTCCCTGCGGCCGGCGACACGCGAGGCCGCGCTGGTTGTCAACCATATGCGCGAGCAGGGCGTGCTGCTGGGCACCGACGGCCCCTACCACAACGTACTGAAGATCAGGCCGCCGATGCCGTTTACCGTTGAGGATGCCCAGGTGCTCATCGACGTGCTGGATGCGGCGCTTGCCGCGCACGGCTGACCGACGCGCCCGAGCTCCTAGTGGACCCTGCGTCCCGCGACCCAGGTCTGTTGCACTTTGATCTTCCAGATGTCTGCAGGCGCAATCTTGAACAGGTCGCGGTCGATGAGAATAAAGTCGGCCCACTTTCCTGTCTCAAGCGAGCCGAGGGTCTTTTCCTGGTGCTGCGCATAGGCGGCATCCAGGGTAAATGCACGGAAGGCCTCCGTCAGCGTCATGGCTTGCGAGGCGTACCAGCCGCCGGGCGGCTGGTTGGTGTGATCAGTTCTCGTGACGGCGGCGTGCAATCCAAAAAACGGATTCGGGGACTCGATCGGAAAGTCGGAGCCACCGGCGATGCGGGTTCCCTGGTCAAGAAAGCTGCGCCAGGCGTAGGCGCCACGGAGCCGGTCCTTGCCGACGCGGTCCTCCGCCATGTTCATGTCGCTGGTGGCGTGGGTGGGCTGCATGGACGCAATCAGGTCCAGCGCCTTGAACCGCGGGATGTCGTCCAAGCTCACCACCTGCGCGTGTTCGATGCGATTGCGCAGCTGACGGCCGCCGGCGACCTTTCGGTACGCAGCCTCGAAGCCATCCAGTACCTGATGGTTGGCGGCATCGCCGATGGCGTGCACGTTGACCTGGAAGCCAGCCTGCAGGGCGGTTTGAATCTTGCGCGTCATCTCGGCGTCGCTCATGAACAGCAGCCCGCGCTGTGCAGGAGCATCCGAATAGGGCGCCAGCAGCGCGGCGCCGCGGCTGCCCAGAGCGCCATCGGCAAACAGCTTGACCGAACGCACGGTGAGGTGGTCGTTGCCGTAGCCGAGCAGCGGACCCGACTTGGCCCAGGCCGCAAAAGCCTCGGTGACATCCCCGATCATGGCGTAGATCCGAACGCTCAGCAGATCCTGGTCGGCAAAGCTCCTGTACACGGCGATGTCCTCGGCGCTCACTCCCGCGTCACCCACGCTTGTGAGGCCCACCGAACTCAGTTCCGCCAGGGCCGCGCGCAGGGCGGCGTTACGCTCCGCATTGGTCGGTGCGGGTATCACCTTGTCGGCGAGTTCCATCGCCTTGTCGACGAGTACGCCGCTCGGATTGCCGCTGGCATCGCGCTCGATCCGGCCCCCGACGGGATCGCGCGTGTCCTTGGATATGCCGGCGAGACGTAGCGCCCGCGAGTTGAGCCACATGGCATGCCCGTCAATGCGGCCGAGTGCGGCGGGTCGATCCGAGACGGCCGCATCCAGTTCGGTGGCGAGCGGGAAGCGACCGAGTTTCCAGATGACCTGGTTCCAGCCCTCTCCGCGCACCCAGCCGGTCCCCGGATGGGCCCTGACGAACGCCCGCACACGGGCCTGGGCCGCGGCCAGGTTTTCGGTGCCGTCCAGGTTGACCTGGGCACTCTTGTATCCCAGGCTAAATACGTGTCCGTGGGCGTCGATCAGGCCGGGCAGCAAAGTAGCCCCGCCGCCGTCGATGTACTTCGCGTCGGCAAACTTGCGGTGCAGCGCTGCACCGTCGCCGGTCTCAACCACCTTGCCGCTATCAAATACCAAACCGCTGAATTCCTGCAGCCGGTCACCGGCCAGGGTGTATCCGTGGACATTGGCGACCAGCGTCGCCGCAGCATGCGCCGGCGCGGTCAATATGGACGTGAGTATCAGCGCCGTGGCGACGCGGTGAGATGTATACGGCATAGGGCCCCCCTTGCGGGCATGGTAATCGAAGCACCGGCAGCGGTGCGAGGCTACCACGCGACGGCCCGTCAGGTACTGGCGGCGGCACGCTGACCTCTGTAGGGTGCTGCCCCGATGATGCACAGCGATGCGACGAGCGGGCGCGCCAGCGACCCCGTGTTCATGGGCCATCCCAGGGGTTTGTTCTACCTGGCCTTCACCGAGGCCTGGGAGCGGTTCTCCTACTACGGGATGACCGCCCTGCTGGTCCTTTATATGGTGAACCAGCTGCTGCTGCCCGGGCGCGCCGAGCACGTTGCCGGGCTGTCGCATTTTCGTTCGGCCCTGCAGTCCATCACCGGGCCGCTGTCCACACAGGCGTTTGCATCGCAAATATTCGGCTTGTACGCCGGGTTGGTGTATTTCACGCCGCTGCTCGGCGGCATGATCGCCGACCGCTGGATCGGACAGCGCAATGCGGTGGTGTTGGGGGCAGCGTCGATGTCGGCCGGCCACATCGCGATGGCCTTCGATCAGTCATTCCTGCTCGCACTGTTGCTGCTGGTCACCGGATCGGGATTATTGAAGGGCAACATTTCCTCCCAGGTGGGCGCGCTGTATCCCGGCGACGACGAAACACGTCGCTCTCACGGCTTCGTGGTGTTCAGCACCGGCATCAATATCGGCGCCGCCGCGGGTTCGCTGGTGTGCGGCCTGGTCGCGCAGCTCTATGGCTGGCACTTCGGCTTTGGCGTCGCCTCGATCTTCATGCTGCTCGGCCTAGCCACCTATCTCGTCGGGTATCGCCACTTGCCCGCCCGCGTCGAGCGGCGCGGCGTCGCGCCCAGCCGGCTCACTGCGTCCGACTGGCGCGTGGTGCGCACGCTCGTGGTGGTGGTGTGCATTACCGTCTTTCAGACCGTGGCGTACAACCAGCGCACCGACGCGCTGCCGGTGTGGGTGCAAAGCCACGTGGCGCTCAAGATCGGCAGCTTTAGCGTTCCCATCCCCTGGTACCAGTCGATCGACGCATTGTCGAGCATCCTGTTCGTCCCCGCGCTGTTGTGGCTGTGGCACTCGCAGGCGGCGCGCAATGCCGAGCCCGGCGACCTTGCCAAGATAGGGATCGGCGCCTGGATCGCCGCGGCGAGCAACCTGGTACTGGTCGCGGCGATCGTTGGCTCGGGTGGTGCGCCAGTGCATCCGGTTTGGCCGTTCCTTTACTGCGTGGGCCTGGGGATAGCTTTTCTCTATTACTGGCCCACGTTGCTGGCGCTCGTGTCGCGCACGGCGCCCGCCCGCGTGAACTCATTTATGATGGGCATAGTATTTACCAGTTTGTTTGTCGGGAACGTCCTTACCGGCTGGACCGGCGGCCTGTATGAGAAGATGAGCCCGGCCCAGTTCTGGGCACTGCACGCCGCCATTGGCGCTGCGGGCGGGCTTATGGTGCTGGTTTTCGGGAGCCGCCTGCAAAGTGCGCTCCGCACGGAGCAAGATTGATGCCTAAATGGGTGACGTTGCAAGCGGCCTTCGCAGTGGCTCTGGCCATGGGCGCAGCGCTGGTTGACCCGGTCCGTGCTGCGGTGCCGTTTTCTTTTGCCACCGTCCCCGGACGGCTACCGAAGAATATCTTGCCGGTCGACTACACGATCGCCATCACCCCGGACGCCGTGGGCCGGACCCTGCGCGGCACGGAGTCGGTCACGCTGTATTTCAAGGAATCCAGCGCCAGCATCGTATTCAACTCTCTCAATGAAACTCTCGATTCGGTGCGGTTTGACGGCAAGCCCGTCGTGCGCGTGGTCTCGAACGATGATCGGCAGCTGACCACCGTGACCCTGGCGGCGCCGGCTGCGGTCGGCCGCCACACTCTGGCGTTTACCTATCAGGGCAAGATTGAGACCATACCCCAGGGCTTGTTCGCGCAGCCGTACGTCAAGCCGGGGGGTGACCCGGGTTTGTTGCTGTCCACGCAATTCGAGTCCACAGACGCACGGCGCATGTTCCCGTGCTGGGACGAGCCGGCTTTCCGGGCGAGCTTTCACCTGTCGGTGACGATCCCGGCAGGCTGGACCGCGGTCTCCAACATGCCGGTCGAGCGGCGTATCGCGGGGGCCGAGCTGGCCACGGTCGAGTTTGAGCGCTCGCCGCGCATGCCGTCCTATCTGGTGCACCTGACGGCCGGCGATCTGGCCTCGATATCGGCGCGCAGCGGGCAGACCCAGCTGGCGGTCTGGGCGGTGCGCGGCCAGGAATCCTACGGGGCGGTCGCGCTGGCCAATGCGCAGCAGATTCTCGCCGATTACAACGAGTACTTTTCGATTCCCTATCCGCTGGCGAAGCTGGACTCGATCGCCGTCCCTGGCGGGTTTACGGGGGCTATGGAGGATTGGGGCGCAATTTCCTACAACGACCAGACGTTGTTGATCACTCCCTCCAGTACCGCGGACGACTTGCAGGATGTATTCAGCATCCAGGCCCACGAGATGGCGCACCAATGGCACGGGGATCTGGTGACCATGGGTTGGTGGGACGACATCTGGCTGAACGAAAGCTTTGCCTCATGGCGCGGCGCGGCCGAAACCGATATGCGCCACCCCGGCTGGCATTGGTGGGAGGTCCAGGACGAAACCAAGGAAAGCGCCATGCGCTCCGACGCGCGCGTGAATTCGCACGCGGTTGAGCAGCAGGTGACCGATGAGCTCCAGGCCGTGAATGTCTTTGATCCCGAGATCACCTACAACAAAGGGCAGGCCGTGCTGCGCATGCTCGAAGCGTACCTCGGCCCCGACACGTTCCGTGACGGAGTGCGGCGGCTCTTGCGGGCACACGCCTATTCCAACGCCAACAGCGCCGACCTGTGGAATGCGCTGAGCGCAGCGAGTGGCCGTAATGTCGGCGAGATCGCCGCGAGCTGGACGGAGCAACCGGGCTTTCCCGTGGTGAGCGTCGCTGCCCGCTGTGATAGCGAGGGACAGCGCACCATAACGCTGTCGCAGCGTCGCTTCCTGTTGCAGGGCCATGACACGGCCAATTCCCGCTGGATGATCCCCCTGCAGATTCGATCGGGCACGGACGGGGTGCCGCAACCGGTACTGATGACGCGTGATGGCCAAGCGTTTCCGGCCGGGAGCTGTGACCAGCCGTTGAGCGTGAACGCGGGTGCCGTGGGCTATTTCCGGGCCCAGTACGACGCGTCCGTACTGCCGTCCATCACCAGGCAATTCGCCGGGCTGCCCAGCGGCGATCGCATCGCCGTGCTGGACGATCAGTGGGCGCTGGTCGAATCGGGGGCGCAGCCGCTCGCGAGCTATCTGGGACTGGTCGCCGCGGTGGGTGATGAGCTGAACGAGCGGACCTGGACGCAGATTGCCGATGCCCTTGGCACGATTGAATTCGACGAGCGCGGAAGCGCCGGACATGCCGCGTTTGCGGCCTACGCGCGCGCGGTGCTGCGGCCGGTGTTCGAGAAGCTGGGCTGGCAGGCAAAGGCGGGCGAGACCCCGGGGGTTCAACGCCTGCGCCGCACGGTGATCGGCGATTTGGGCGCCTGGGGCGATCAGGCCATAATCGCCGAGGCGCGGCGGCGATTCGCGGAGTTCGTCAAGGATCGCAACTCGCTGCGGCCCGATGAGCAGGCCGTCGTGCTGTCGATCGTCGCGCGCGAAGCCGACGCCGACACATTCGCGCAGCTGCACGCGGTCGCCAAGTCCGCTCACAACGAGACGGAATTGCGGCGCTACTACACCGCGTTGATGCAGGTGCGCAGCCCGCAGCTTGCCGCGGCGGCCATCAAGATTGCACTCTCGCCGGAGATTCCGCCGCAGGCCGAGTCGCTGCGGCTATGGCTGGTGTTCGCGCTCAGCGAGGAGCACCCGCAGCTCGCATGGAACGCCTACGTGGAGCATCTCGACGCGCTGCTGGCTCCGCATCAGCCCAGCGGACCGTTGTTCATCGCCCAGTACAGTCCGGAGATGTTCTGGCGTTCGGTGCCGCTCGATGAGCTGGAGAGCTGGGTCAAGGGGCACCTGCCGGAGGAAATGGCGCCTGATATCGCGCGCGGCATGGAAACCGCCCGCTTCAAGATGACCGAGAAGGGCTTGCTGGTGCAGGCCGCCGACCGCTACGTGGCCGGTCTCGCTCCGCGTCCGAGCGCACCGGCCGGAGCGCCGGTGCCGGCGCCGTTAATCGAGCCTGCGGCCGACGGTCTCAGGCAGGTAGAAAACGGTCACTAGCAGCGCCAGTGCTGTCACGCCGATCACGTACCAAAGCCCGGCAAACGGATCGCCCGTTTTAGCGACCATGTACTGGCTGATGAACGGCAGAAAGCCGCCCGCGTATCCAACGCCAAAGTGGTACGGGATCGATAACGAGGTGTAGCGTACCCGCGCCGGGAACAGCTCGACCAGCCACGCAGCCATCGGACCGTAGGCCATCGCGGTCATCGCATATAGAGCGACGATCGCCAGAATGATCCACAGGGTGGCCGCCGGCTTCGGAGTGACGCTGTCGTCTGAATAACCCGCGTCGCGCAGGCGCGCTGAAAGTTCGGACGGGTCCGCGGCATCAACGGCCGCACCGCCGATGGTTACGACCGGCGTAGCGCCCGCGTGCCCGGCCAAGCTTGAATACGCGACGCCACGCTTTGACAGCAGGTCCATGAGCCTGCCGCACGCGGTGGGCTGCTCGTTGGCGGCAAACGGGTTGTAGGAGCAATCGCTCCCCGTCACGACCACGGGGCTGCGGCTGATCGCAGCGGCCAGGTCTGGATTGGCCTGCCGCGCCATGAAATGAAATAACGGGAACAGCAGCAGGATTGCGAGCAAGTAGCTGATGACCGTGGGTCTCTTTCTTCCGAAGCGGTCCGAAAGCGCACCGCCCAGCAGGTAGCAGCCGACCCCAGCGCACGCAGCGACGATGGCGATCAGCCGCGCCAGGCTGGGCTGCACATGCAAGGCATGCTGCAGGAAGATCAGGGTCTGGAACAACGCCGTGTAGCCCATCACCGCCTGGCCCGCCGAGATGCCAAACAGCGCGGCGAGGATTCGGCCGGTCTTGGCGGGGCTGCCAAAGGTTTCCCGCAGCGGACTGCGCGCGATCGCACCCGCAGCTTTCATGGCCGCAAAGACCGGGCTCTCGGCGAGCTTGAGGCGCATCCACAGTGAGACCGCAAGCAGCAGCAGGGATACCAGGAAGGGTATGCGCCAGCCCCAGGCCTCCCAAGCATCCTCGCCGATGACGAATACGGTACCGAGGGAGACCGCCAGGCTAAGCATCAGCCCCAGCGGAACGCTGGCCTGGGTGAAGCCGGTATACAGGCCACGCCGGTCCGATGGCGCGTGTTCGGCCACGTAAATCGATGCGCCCCCATATTCGCCGCCCAGCGCAAATCCCTGCAGCGCGCGCAGCGATACCAACATGATCGGTGCGGCCACACCTATGGATATATAGGTGGGTAGGGCGCCCATCGCCGCGGTCGCAAGTCCCATGAGCGTGATGGTCACGATGAAGGTGTACTTGCGGCCGAGCCGATCACCGAGGGATCCGAACACGACTGCGCCGATCGGGCGTACCGCGAAGCCCACGCCAAAGGTGGCCAGTGCGAGCAGAAAGCCGGTCGCGGCGCCCGCGACGGGGAAGAACAGCCGGCCGAACAAACCGGCGAGCGTGCCGTAGAGGAAGAAGTCATACCACTCGAAGACGGCGCCAAGCGATGAGGCCGCTATTACGAGACGAACTTGCTTTTGTTCCGCCGCTGAGGCGGCTTGGGGCGCAGCCACTATGAGCTTCAGTGCTTGAGGTGCTGATCAAAGAACTGCTGTATCGCGGTGTACACGTGGGTTTTCATCTGCGGGGTGGACAGACCATGTTTGGCGCCCGGATAGGTCATGAGTTCGAACTGGACGCCGCGCCGCTGGAGTTCGGACATCAGTCGCGTCGAGTTTGTGAACAACACATTATCGTCGGCCATGCCGTGCGCCAGCAGCAGTGGCGAGCGCAACCCGTCGAGTGATGAGAAGACTCCCGAGGCCTCATAACCGCGCGGATTGTCCTGCGGGCGCCTGAGGTAGCGCTCCGTGTAGCAGGTATCGTAAAGATGCCAGTCGGTCACGGGCGCCACGGCGGCGCCGGCGGCAATGAGATCGGATCCCTTCGCCAGCAGCATCAGCGTCATGTAGCCGCCGTAACTCCAGCCGAAAACCCCCACGTGCCGGGCGTCGACCCAGGGTTGCGAATCGAGCCAGCGCACGCCTGTCAATTGGTCGCTTACCTCAATCTTTCCCAGCTGCCCGTAGATCGGGTCGGTGAAAGCACGACTGCGGCGCCCGGAACCGCGGTTATCGATTCGGAACACGACATAGCCCTGGCGCGCCATGTACTCGTCGAAGTAGTTGCTGGACCAGCGGCGCTGGACTTCCTGTGCGGTCGGGCCGCCATACACGTCAACGTACACAGGGTAATGGCGCGTCGCGCTGAAGCCGGGTGGCTTGAGCAGTGAGTAATACAGCTCCTGACCGTCCTCCGCCTTGAGCTGGCCAAATTCGGGTGTGACGTGGCCATCCCGGTACGGCCAGTAGGGATGCCCGGCATTCAGCGCATTCTCCTCGATCCATGCGAGCCGGCGCCCGTCGGGCGCATTGACGCTCACCTGGGGAGGCGTGTCCGGATCCGAAAAGGTGTCGACGTAGAGCGCCACGCGTGGCGCATCCTTGGCAAACTGCGCCGCGTGCCAGCCGTCACGCTGGCTGACACGGTGCGGCTGTTCGGCCTCATGGCCGTCGAGGCGGGCGGTGTAGATCTGCTGGTCGATGATGGCGTCCCGATTGGAGGCGAAATAAACCTGGCCCGCCGGCTCATCGACCGCAAGCAGTTCATCAACGTTCCAGTTGCCCCGCGTCAGCGGGTAGCGCAGCTGGCCGTCGAGCCCATACAGGTAAAGGTGCTTGGTGCCGCCGCGCTCGGAAGCCCAGACGAAGGCGGGTTGGTGCTTCAGGAAATGCAGGTCGTCCGTCAGGTTTATCCAGGTGGGCGAGGTCTCCGCGACCAGGGTGCGCTCGGCCAGGGTCTGCGCATCCACGAGGACCAGGTCAAGCCGCTTCTGATCACGCGTCAGCCGCTGGAACGCGACCGCCCTGCCAGTGGGCGTCCAGTCAACGCGCGCCAGGTAGATATCCGGCTCGCGTCCCAGATCGAGCCAGCGCGTCTGGCCGCCGCCCGGTGCAATCAGGCCCAGTTGCACCGCGACGTTGGGATCGCCCGCGGCCGGGTAGCGCTGTTCCACCACTTCCAGCCGATCTGCGTAGACCTCGAAGCGCCGCACCACCGGCACCGCGGCCTCGTCGAAGCGCTTGTAGGCAATCGCGGAGTCGTCCGGCGCCCACCAGTACCCATGGGTCTGGTGCATCTCCTCCTGTGCCACGAATTCGGACTCGGCGTTGTGGATGGTGCCGCCGCCGTCGAAGGTCAGCCGCCGCTCCACGCCGCTGCCGAGTTCGACGATCCACAGGTCCTGGTCCCGCACGAAGGACACGTAACGCCCGCCCGGTGAGACTTGCGGATCGATCACGGCCGAGCCGCCATGGGTCAGCTGCCGGAGCGAGGCCGCGGCCGGCGCATCCAGATCGCACAGGTACAGGCTCCCGGCCAGCGTAAACAACACGTGGCGGCTGTCCGGCGCCCAATTGTATTCCACGATGCCGTGATCGTCGGCGGTGCGTTCGCGCTCGCGGCGGGCCCGTTCGACCGCCGACAACTGCTCCGCGGGCACCAGTTGCCTGGAATCCACGCGTAATTTCAGGGCGCCGTCGGCGACGTCGTAGGACCACAGGTCGAGTTGGTGCTGGTCATCGGCGCGGCCGCGCAGCAGGCCGATACGCCGGCCGTCCGGTGACACCTGGACCGATCGCGGGGTGGGGCCCGAGAGTGCCGGGTCGCCGAATATTCTGGCGATCGTGAGCTCGTTCGCGTTGACGCACAGAGCGATCGGCATCAGCAGCAAGCCATAGGCACTGCGCATTGGTTCGGACTCCCTGGTGGCTGGAATCTTTATCGGCGGGCATCTTCTGTGCCGGGTCCGGCACGGCCACGGCACCATTCCCGGGCCTTGATCTTAGCGGGACCCTCAAGGAGTATCCAAAATTGCTGGAGGCTCCGGGGCAGCGAGGTCCGGCGCGGGCACTTTCCACGGTGGAGGAGGCGAAGTGAACACTGCAACAGACGGCCGCCGCAGCAAGGTTCCCGAGGTCACGTTGACCTTCTGGATCCTCAAGATCGCCGCCACCACCGTGGGCGAGACCGGCGGCGACGCGGTGTCGATGTCCATGCACCTGGGGTATCTGGTCGGTACCGCGATCTTTGCGGCGATATTCCTGGTTGCGGTCGCATTTCAGATATCGGCAAAGCAGTTTCGTCCCTTCCTGTACTGGATCACGATCATTGCGACCACGACGGTCGGCACCACCCTGGCCGACTTCGCCGACCGGTCCCTGGGCATCGGTTACGCCGGCGGTACGCTCCTGCTGCTGACTATGCTGCTGACGTCGCTGTGGATCTGGCACCGCACCGAGGGATCGATAGCCGTCAACACCGTCGATACGCCCAGAGTCGAGATGTTCTACTGGCTGACCATCATGTTCTCGCAGACCCTGGGCACCGCACTGGGCGATTGGACCGCCGACAGCGCAGGTCTGGGATACCTGGGCGGCGCCGCGATATTCGGTTCGTTACTGGCGCTGATCGCCGCGGCGTATTTCCTCACGAAGTTGTCGCATACCTTGCTGTTCTGGGCGGCGTTTGTGCTGACGCGGCCGCTCGGGGCGGTGCTGGGCGATTTCCTCGACAAGCCCCTGGCGCAGGGGGGCCTGGCTCTGAGCCGGTACACCGCCACCGCGGTGTTGCTGGCCTTCATCGCGCTTTGCGTCGCGTTTCTGCCGCAACGAACCGCAAAAAGGGGTCATTGATTGCCGGCGCGCCACGCCATGCTGCTGGCGTACGCGCTGTGCTCAGCGACGGCGTCGGCGGGGCCCCCGTATTTTACCGATGACCCCGTCCCCACTAACGAAGGGCACTTTGAGATCTACGCCTTTGCCGATGGTCTTCACGACAGCGGTGGGACAAGCTCGGATCTTGGGATCGATTTTAATTTCGGCGGTGCGCCGGACCTGCAGCTGACCGCTGTGCTGCCCGTGGTCCACGAGCAGCCGCGCGGCGCAGAACGGTCCGCGGGTCTGGGCAATATCGAGCTGGCGGCGAAATACCGTTTTCTCCATCAGCAGGATGCCGGCTGGGACGTCGCAGTATTCCCGCGCGTGTTCCTGACTAGCGTCTCATCCAAGGTCGGCGAACAACATACGTCCTTCCAGCTGCCGATCTGGGCAGGAAAGGACTGGGGTCAGTGGTCCACATTTGGTGGTGGTGGCTGTGTGCTCGATCATGGCGGGAATTCCCGCAACTATTGCTTCGCCGGCTGGGTGCTGGCCAAGCGGCTGCGGCCCAAGTTGCAGGTGGGAGCCGAGCTCTACCACCAGGGCGCGGACACGCAGGACGCGCGCGACCAGACCAGCGCCGGGGCCGGATTTGTCTACGATCTCAGCGAGCGCTTGCACCTGCTCGCCTACGCGAGCGGGGGGCTGCAGAATGCCGCGGCCGAACACCAGTATTCCTGGTACGCCGCCGTGCTCTACACCCGCTGATGCGGCGGGATCCCTAGCCGACGACCACTTCACTGATCTGGACCACGGGCGTTACGTCAGTGTAATTGGCTGTGTCCGCCATGATCTCGGCCGCGTGCGGGCCAAAACCGGCCTGGAATGAGGCGAGCGAGTCGCAGTAGATGTGGCACAGGGCCACATAGGGCGCCGGCGAGCCGGGCGCGCCCCCCGCCAGGCCCTTGTCCACCGTGTAGCGCTTGCAGGCATCGCCCATCCGCGCCTGGAGCAGCGGCATGTGGCGGTCGCGGTAATAGTCCTGATCGAATCGGACTCCGGGAGCATTCGCATACATCACGCTGACCTTGATCATGGAAATTCTCCTCTAGTGAAGATTCGCTCCCGGAGGGTGCGCCGCGTCGCCCGCGGCGCTCGGTTGCCGGAGCCAATCGTGACACAATGCCGGCCCGGCTTTCGAACAGTGATATTCCGTGATCACGCTCTTTCATCGGCCCAAGACGCGTTCCACCCGCTTCATCTTCCTGCTGGAGGAACTGGCCGCGCCCTATGAGATCCGGCTGGTCACGGGGCCGGCGACGGCCCCGCGCGGCGACGCTGCTCCGCAAAATCCGCATCCGCACGGCAAGGTCCCGGCCATCGCTGACGAGGACATCGTCGTGTTTGAGTCCCCGGCCATTGCGCTGTACCTGACTGACAAATTCCCCAAGAACCGGCTCGGGCCACTGGCCGGCGAGCCCCAGCGCGGCGCCTACCTCTCCTGGCTCAGTTACTACACGGGTGTGCTGGAGCCGGCGTTGATGTCCAAGTTCATGAACGTCGAGGCTCCGCGCACGACCGCCGGCTGGGTGCCGCTGGCCGAGTCGATGGCCGCACTCATGGGCGTGCTGGCGGCGGGGCCCTATATGCTGGGTGGGCGCTTCAGTGCCCTGGACGTGCTGTATGGCACGACCTTTGCCATGTTTGCCGGGAGCCCGATGCTGCCGAAATCCGCGCTCCTCGAGGAGTATGTCCAGCGCATCGTGAGCAGGCCCGCCTTCGCACGGGCGCAGGCCCGGGACCAGGGCTGAGGCGACGCCGGACTGCGGCTCACGGCAGCTCCGTGCTCTCTTCGGGCAGTCCCGGACCGAGGCTCTCCGGCGCGGGTATCGCGATCTGTCGGCGTCCCGCCTTGCTTAGTTGTGCATTGAGCGTGGCGAGCTCGCGCTCGCGCAGGCTCTGCCACTGGCTCGCCACCGTCGCAGCGCGCTTGGCGCACTCCGCGGCGACTTCGCGCTGCGCCGCGGTGGGCGCGCGATCGCTCCCGCCGACGTCGGCGAGAATATCGACGAGGGTTTCGTTGACGTTGGCCAGGTTCGGGGACCATTCCCCTTCTCCGGATACCCACGGCTGCGTTCGGGCCTTGAGGGACTGCAGGGAGCCGTACAGCGCGTCGCCCTTCGCCAGCTCCTTCAATTGCGCGTTGATCGCAGCACGCAGCGTCTCGATCTCGCGCGTGTGACGCCAGACCTCGCCGAGCACCGCGCCGTATTCGAGCGAGAAGTCCACGGCCGCCTGCAGCGCGGCTGCGTCCAGCTTGACGCGCGGGTCCATGACCACCTCGAGCGGGGTTTCCTGGCGCTTGCCGTCCACAGCCAGGCTCAGGCGGTAGCTGCCGGGCGGCACCATCGGCCCGCGCGGTTCGACTGGCACGCCGGCGCTGCGCGAAGTGGAGATGCTGTACTTGTAGGTCGCCGCCTTGGGTCGCGGATAGCGCAGGTCCCAAACGAAGCGATGCGCGCCCGGCTCGGCCGAGAGCTTCCGGTCCGGCTTGAGCCAGTCCGGCGCGAAGTAGGCTTCGACCGCCAGCGACTCGTCCGTGTCGTGGCTGGAGAACCGGCGCACCAGTCGATCGTTGTGATCGCGTATTTCGAGCACCGCTTCGCTGCGGTTGTCGCTCCCGATCACGTAATCGATTATGGCGCCTTCGGGCGGGTTCGTGCCGAGAGGAGTCTCGGCCGGTGGCGGCGTGTCCTTGTTCTGATTGCTGCGCCAGCGGATCGCAGTCGCCGGAGCGAACAGGCGCGCGAGGCTGGTGTCCGCGCTGGACTGCAACTGGCGCAGGCGCGATACGTCATCGAGTATCCACAGCGCGCGGCCCTGGGTCGCCGCGATCAGGTCGTTGCCGTGCACCAGCAGGTCGTTCACCCACGCCGGCGGCAGATTGAGGCTGAGCGGCTGCCAGTGCGCGCCGTCATCGAGCGACCACTGCACGCCCTGGTCGGTGCCGGCATACAACAGCCCCGCGCGCTGCGGGTCGGCACGCACCACATTGACGAAGGAGTGCGCCGGCAGGCCGGCCGAGATGTCGGTCCAGGTCGCGCCGTAATCACGCGTGCGCCAAGCGTGCGGCGCATATTCATCCTGGCGGTGATTGTCGACGGCGACATAGGCGCTGCCGGGCGCGACTGCCGAGACGTCGATGCGGCTGATCTTGGACCATGGGGTCACGCCCGGGGGCGTGACTTCGTGCCAGCTCTTGCCGCCGTCGCGGGTCAGCTGCACGAGGCCATCGTCGGTGCCGACCCAGATTTCCTCGTTGCTCTGCGGTGCGGGGGCAATGCTGTATACCACGCCGACCCCGCAACTGCGGGCCGCCGGCGGCTGCAGGTCACCACCGCAGGCCTTGAATTTTGGATCGCGATGCGACAGCTGCGGGCTGATCTCCTCCCAGTGCTCGCCGCGATCGAGCGAGCGCAGTAGTTTCTGCGCGCCGAAGTAAAGCGGGTAGGGCGCCTTGGCGCCGAAGGCGAGCGGCGTAAACCAGGAGTAATGGTACTTGTAGTCGGAAGGCCGTCGGCCGTAGCTGTTGACCGGCCAGGGAGTGATGTTCTGCACTTCTCCGGTGCGCCGATCCCAGCGCGACAAGCGTCCGCCCAGCCCCGTGGCGTAAACAATGTTGGCGTCCTCGGGATCGGGAATGTCGTAGTCGCGCTCATCGCCGCCGATCGGCGTCCAGTCCCGCAGGCTGATCGCGCCGTAGTCACTGCGGCTCGCGATTCCTACCGTGCCGCTGTCCTGCTGGCCGGAATAGACGCGATACGGGAAGGCATTGTCGGTCGCCAGGTAATAGAACTGCCCGGTGGGCGAGTTGTACCAGCTGCTCCAGGTCGCCCCGCCGGTCACCGTGATCACGCTGCCCTGATCGGAGGCGGCGATCATGCGCTCGGGATGCTTGGGATTGATCCACAGGTGGTGGTAGTCGTCGCCTCCGGGCGAGCCGCGCACGACCGTGAAGGTCTTGCCGCCGTCGGTCGACTTCTTGATCGACTGGCCGGTCAGGTAGATCGTGTCCGCATCACGCGGATCGAGCGTCATGCGGCTGAAATACGAGTTGACCACGGAACGCGCCTCGTTGACGCGCGTCCAGTTCGCCCCGCCATCGTCTGAACGGTACAAGCCGGCGCCGTGCTTTGCGGTGACACTGGCGTACACGCGCGTGCCCGCCGCGGTGTGACCGACCGCAAGGCCGATGCGGCCGATGTCGCCTGCGGGAAGCCCCTTGCCGGGCACACGCGTCCAGGTCCGGCCGTCGTCGTGGGACTCATAGATGGCGCCGGCGGGGCTCATCGACGGCATGAAATAACTGAGCCACGGCCACTGGCGATCCTTCCAGGTGGTGGCGTAGACATGGTCCGGATCGCTCGGATCCGCGGCGATGTCGACGGCGCCCGTTTCACTGTCGACGTGCAGGGTGCGCGACCAGCTTTGACCGCCGTCGCTCGAGCGGAACACACCGCGCTGTTCGTTCGTGCCGTAGAGATGGCCGATGGCCGCGACCAGCACCACGTTGGCATCGCGCGGATCGACGTACACGGCGCCGATGTGGCGCGTGTCCTCGAGGCCTGCGGCGCGCCAGCTTTGGCCCCCGTCGCCCGAGCGGTATACGCCGCTCCCCGTGGCCATGTCGTAGCGCTCTTCGATCTGGCCCGTGCCCACGTAGATGACCCGTGGGTCCGAGGCGGCCACGGCCAGCGCCGCGACTGCCGATACCGGCTGGCTGTCGAAGATCGGTACCCAGGTCTGGCCGCCGTCGGTGGTCTTCCACACGCCTCCGCCGGCGTAGCCGGAGTAATAGGTGTCCGGCTGGTCGGCGACGCCCGCAGCCACCGTACTCCAGCCGGAACGGAATGGGCCGATCAGCCGCCACGTGAGCCCGTTGAGCATTGCAGGTGCCACCGGGTCGCCGGCGGCGGCCACCGGTACCGCGTGCACGGCGCAGGCGGCCACGGCCAGGCCGGCGATCAGTCGTCGAATGGGATGCAGCATGGGGATTCCAATTGAATTAGGGCCGGGGAAATCGAGGCGGACAGCCGGTCAGAAACCCGCGCAACTATGCTAGCGCATACCCTCTCCGGCCACCAAGCAAGGCGCCGCCGCGGCGGCCTCCCGGCTCTTGAGGGGGCCGGGGCCCGCTCCGGCGCACAGCGTCCGGCACGAACGCTAGCAGGCGCGATCGCTTCGACAACCCCGGCGGCACGAATTACCATGCACGCACACGTGAGTGCCACCGCCGCTAGCCCCGCGTCCATTGCCGACCTGCGCGTCGATGGCCAGCGGCTGTGGCGATCGCTCGAGCGATTTGCCGAAATCGGCGCGACCGCGCGCGGCGGCTGCAATCGCCAGGCCCTGACCGACGCGGACCGGGCAGGGCGCGATCTGTTCGCCGCCTGGGCGAAAGAGGTCGGATGCACGACGACGGTTGACGCGATTGGCAATCTGTACGCGCGCCGGCGCGGACTGGAAGAGGCCGCGGCCCCGGTGATGGCGTCCAGTCATCTGGACACGCAGGCCACCGGTGGCCGATTTGACGGCGTCTATGGCGTGATGGCCGGGCTGGAAGTGCTGCGGGTGCTGGACGAGCATCGCATCGAGACGCGCCGCCCGATCGAAGTGGTGAGCTGGACCAACGAGGAGGGCTGCCGGTTCGTCCCAGCAATGCTCGGCTCGGGCACGGTCGCCGGGACTCACGAGCTCGCATTCGCGCTCGGCCGGCGCGACGCCGAAGGCCGCAGCGTAGGCGAGGAGCTCGATCGAATCGGCTATCGGGGCCAGCGGGCGGCCCGGCCGTTCCCGGTGCACGCCGCCTTCGAGGCGCACATCGAACAGGGCCCGATCCTGGAGCGGGACGGGGTGAACATCGGTGTGGTCACCGGCATCCAGGGGCTGCACTGGCTGGACGTGGTGCTGACCGGCGTGCCTTGTCACGCCGGACCGACGCCGATGGAAATGCGCAAGGATCCCTGGCGCGCGGCGGCCCACATCATCACCGGCGCCATGGCGCTGGCCGAAGCGCGCGCGCCGTGGGGACGGTGCACGGTGGGCGATGCCCAGTCGCGGCCGGGCGCGCGCAACACCGTGCCGGAGACGCTGCGTATTTCGATTGATATCCGCCACCCCGAGGGCGCGGTACTGGAGCAGATGTACGGCGAGCTGCAGAGCCTGGTGGCGCGGGAAGCGGCGCGCGCCAAAGTGGAGGCGCGCATCGAGCCGGTGTGGCATATGCCGCCGACAAGCTTTACGCCGCGCCTGGTCGACCTGGTCGAGGCCACGGCGCGCCGGCTCGGCTACACGAACGAGCGCATTACCAGTGGCGCCGGCCACGACTCGCTTAACATTGCAGGCTTTGCGCCGACCACGATGATCTTCGTGCCGTGCGCGGGTGGCCTCAGCCATAACGAGGCGGAGTCGGCCAAGCCCCAGGACCTTGCGGCCGGCGCCAATGTGCTGCTGCACGCCGTCCTGGCGGTGGCCAACGAATGAGCTCATTAGCAGAGGTGTAGTCGATGGTACTGCGAACCCGCGTTGACGGTGGCGGCACCCCGCGCCCGGAGCACTGGGGCCTTGACAGTGAATACGGACGCCTGACCGACGTGCTGGTCGGGCCGATCGATCACTTCAACTGGCAGGCGGGCAACGCGGTGGCACAGCGCAGCGAACGGGTCGGTCGCAAGTTCGACGCCCAGGTCGCCGCACGCCAGCACGCGGAGATGGTGCACGCTTACGAGCAGGCGGGGGTGCGCGTGCACCGGCTGACCGCCGATCCGCGACTTCCGTACCAGGTGTTCGCGCGTGACAGCAGCGTGATGACGCCCTGGGGGGCGGTGATCACTCAGCTGCAGAAGCCGTTCCGACGCGGCGAGTATGCGGCCTGCCTGCGCTTCTACCTTGACGCGGGCATCCCCATATACGACCTGGTCACGGCCGGCAACGTCGAGGGCGGCGATTTCATGGTGCTCAAGCCCGGCTTGGCGGTGTGCGGCTACTCCGGCGAGCGCTCCATCGAGCCGGCCGTGCAGCAGCTCCAGGATTGGTTTACGGCCGAGGGCTGGGAGTTTCACACCTACCCCTTTGATCCGCACTTCCTGCACCTGGACGTGCAGCTGGGAATGCTGGCACCTGGGCTGGCCGTGGCCTGCGTCGAGGTCCTGGAGCCGGAACTGCAGCAGTGGCTGCGCGCGCACGGCATACGCCTGCTCGAGGTGCCGTACTGCGACGCTATGGACCTCGGCTGTAACGTGGTCGCGCTCGGCGACGAGCGCGTGCTGGTGCCGGCCTCCAGTCGACGCCTCATTGACATGTGCCGCGCTGAAGGCCTCAAGGTCTACGATCCGGACGTCTCGATGATCAGTGCCGGTGGCGGGGCGGTGCATTGCATGTGCCAGGCGTTACGCCGGGAGTCGGTCACCGCCTGAGGCGCGCCGCCGGGCGCGTTGCGAGCCCCCTAGCGGTGCCGCGCGGGTCGCCGCCCGCTTTAATTTCGCCGGTGCCTGCGAACCGGGCGGCGCAGGCGGTAGAATGGGCGGCTGCAACCCCCCAACCCCGGAGCGACCTCCAAGTCCATGAGCCTCAGCGTATTTGAGATCTTCAAGATCGGCATCGGCCCGTCGAGTTCACACACCATGGGGCCCATGAACGCGGCGCGCAGCTTCGTCGACTCGCTGTCCGCGCAGCAGCTGCTGGCACGAACCGTGGCGGTCACGGCCGAGCTGTACGGTTCATTGGCCTTGACCGGGCGCGGGCATTGCACCGACCGCGCGATCTTGTTGGGGCTGGAGGGGATGCGCCCCGAGACCATCGACTCGACGCAGGTGGAGCCGACGGTCGAGCGAATCCGCAAGGCGAAGAAGTTGCGGCTGCGCGGCGAGCGCGAGATCGCCTTTGACGAGGCATCGCAACTGCTGTTCCACCACGACAAGGTGCTGCCGGGCCATTCCAACGGCATGCAGTTCACCGCGCGCGATGCGCACGGCGCCACGCTCGCGCACGAGGAGTATTACAGCACCGGCGGGGGCTTTATCGTCAAGGCCGGCGAGCAGCTCAATCCGGGAACGCTGCGCGCGGCCGCGCCCTATGAGTTCAACTCGGCGGCCGAGCTGCTGGAGCTCGGAGCCAAGCATGGGCTGGAAATACACGAGCTGATGATGGCGCGCGAACGCACCTGGCGCAGTGCCGCCGAGGTCGAGAATGGCCTGCTGGATATCTGGCGGGTGATGCGCGAGTGTGTGCAGCGCGGCTTTACCGCCCAGGGGCTGCTCCCGGGCGTACTCAGGGTGCGGCGTCGCGCGCCCAAGCTGTATCGGTCGCTGGAATCAGCCGGCGAGCGCGATCCGATGCACGCGCTCGACTGGGTCAACGCGTTTGCGCTGGCCGTCAATGAAGAGAACGCCGCCGGCGGCCAGATGGTCACGGCGCCCACCAATGGCGCGGCCGGCATCGTGCCCGCCGTGATGCATTACTACGAGCGCTTTGAGTCCGGCGCCGACCAGGCCGGGATCATCCGTTTTTTGCTGACCGCGGCGGCGATCGGCATGCTGTACAAGAAGAACGCGTCCATCTCCGGGGCGGAGATGGGCTGCCAGGGCGAGGTGGGCGTGGCCTGCTCAATGGCCGCGGCCGGCTTGGTGTCCGCGCTGCACGGCACCAACGAGCAGATTGAGAACGCGGCGGAAATCGGCATGGAGCATAACCTCGGTCTGACCTGTGATCCGGTTGCCGGGCTGGTGCAGATTCCCTGCATCGAGCGCAATGCGATGGGCTCGCTCAAGGCCATCAGCGCCGCGCGCCTGGCATTGCACGGTGACGGCTCGCACAAGGTTTCGCTCGACCAGGTCATCAACACGATGCGCCAGACGGGCATCGACATGAGCACGATTTACAAGGAGACCTCGCAGGGTGGTCTCGCCGTCAATGTGCCGGAGTGCTGACCAGCGCAGATTAGGCGGCGTTTTCCCAGTCCAGGATCACTTTGCCGCTTTCGCCTGAGGCCATGATCTCGAAGCCCTGCTGGTATTGTGCGACCGGCAGACGGTGGGTGATGACCGGCCCGATGTCGAGTCCGGACTGCAGCATCGCGGCCATCTTGTACCAGGTCTCGAACATCTCGCGCCCGTACACGCCCTTGACCATCAGCCCCTTGAAGATCACCTCGTCCCACTGAATACCGGTGTCGGCCGGCAGAATGCCGAGCAGGGCGATACTGCCGCCGTGGTGCATGGTCTTGAGCATCTGGCGGAAGGCGGCCGGTGCGCCGCTCATTTCCAGGCCCACGTCGAACCCTTCCTCCATGCCCAGGGACTGCATGGCGTCCTCGAGTTTCTCGGTGCGCACGTCAATCGCCACAGAGGCGCCGAGCTTGCGTGCCAGCGCCAGCCGGTACGGGTTGACGTCGGTAATCACAATGTGGCGCGCGCCCACGTGGCGGGCGATCGCCACGGCCATGGTGCCGATCGGGCCCGCACCGGAGATCAGCACGTCTTCGCCGACCAGGTTGAACGACAGGGCCGTGTGAGTGGCGTTACCGAGCGGATCCAGGATCGAGGCGATTTCATCGGTGATCACCGCCGGGAGTTTGAACACGTTCGACGCCGGCAACGACATGAACTCGGCAAAGCAGCCCGGGCGATTGACGCCCACGCCGATGGTATTGCGGCACAGGTGTCGGCGTCCGGCGCGGCAATTACGGCAAAACCCGCAGGTCACGTGGCCCTCGCCGGATACCCGGTCGCCCAGCTGGAGCCCGCGCACCTCGCTGCCCATCTCCACGATTTCCCCGCAGTACTCGTGGCCTACGGCCATGGGCACTTTGATCGTGCGCTGCGCCCAGTCGTCCCAATGGTAGATGTGCATGTCGGTGCCGCAGATCGCGGTCTTCTTCATGCGGATCAGCACATCGTTGGGGCCTATCGTGGGCTTCGCCACCTCCGCCATCCAGATTCCGGGCTCCGCCTTGGCCTTGACCAGTGCTTTCATGTTTCGGATTCGTCCTGTGGGGTATTCGCGCTAGTGCAGGACGCCAAATTCGCGGCCGGCGGTGGTGAACGCGGCGATCGCACGATCGAGGTGCGCGCGCGTATGCGCGGCCGTGAGCTGCGTGCGGATGCGCGCCTGGCCTACGGGCACCACCGGAAATGAAAAGCCGATAACGTAGACGCCCAGTTCCAGCAGGCGGTCGGCCACCCGACTGGCCAGCCCGGCATCGCCAATCATGACCGGCACGATCGGGTGCTCGCCCGGTATGAGCCGGAAGCCTGCCGCCTGCATGCGCTCGCGGAAGTAGCTGGAATTGTCCGCCAGCTGGCGGCGCAGCTGGTCGCCCGACTCGATCAGATCGAGCACCGCCAGCGTGGTCGAGGCGACCACCGGCGGGATGGAGTTCGAGAACAGGTAGGGGCGGGAACGCTGGCGTAGCCAGTCAACGACCTTCTTGGGGCCCGCGATGTAGCCGCCCGACGCGCCGCCCAGCGCCTTACCCAGGGTGCCGGTCAGCAGGTCGACCCGACCCATGACGTGGTGATACTCATGCGTGCCGCGGCCCTTGGGGCCGACGAATCCCGTGGCGTGCGAGTCATCGACGGCGAGAATCGCGCCGTATCGCTCGGCGAGGGTACTGATCTGCGCCAGTGGCGCGATCGTGCCATCCATGGAAAATACCCCGTCGGTGATGATGAGGCGGGTGCGCGCGCCCTGCGCCTCGACCAGCCGCGCCTCCAGTTCAGCGAGGTCCCGGTTTGCGTAACGGAGCTTGCGGGCCTTGCACAGGCGGATGCCGTCAATAATCGAGGCGTGGTTGAGCGCGTCGGAGATGACCGCGTCCTGTTCATCCAGCAAAGTCTCGAAGAGCCCGCCATTGGCGTCGAAGCAGGAGGAATAGAGGATCGTGTCCTCGGTCCCCAGGAAAGCGGACAGCCGCGCCTCGAGCTCGCGATGAATGCTCTGGGTGCCGCAGATAAAACGCACCGAGGCGCAGCCGTACCCGAAGCGGTCCAGGGCGCGGTGAGCGGCGGCCAGCACGGCCGGATGATTGGCGAGTCCCAGGTAATTGTTGGCACACAGGTTGATGACCTCGGCCCCGCCGGCGACCTGGATGATGGCGCCCTGCGGCGTGTCCAGCACGCGCTCGGCTTTGAAGGTGCCCGCTGAGCGCAGCTCGCGCAGGCGCTCGTCTAATTGCGCAGCGATCGCCTCGATCGCACGAGTCGGATTTGGCAAGGGTGGGTGCACTGTGGCGGAAACCGCTACGTTATCCTGCAGGGGCGCAATTGTCGACGGGGCGCGCCCGGCCGCGGCGGTTGCGCGGCGCGCTGCGGTGCAGCGTCCCGGCAGAGCGGAAGTGCACTTGTGCAATGGCGGTGTCACAATAACCTCCGTGAGCTCAAACACTACCGCTGCGGCGTTACTGGCGTGCGTCAGCCTCGGGGTGTCAGCCGAAATCCCGCCGCCGACGGGCGCGGCGGACACGTCGGCGGCTGCACCGGAGCCCGGTGCCGAGGTTCCGGCTCCGGCAACGCCGGCGGCCACCGCTGACGATAAAGTCGAGGAAATCGTGATCGCCGCGCCCGAGCCGCGCTACGTATCGCCCACGCGCCGCGATCAGATCGGGCGTATCTGGGCGCCGGTATATATCAACAATCAGGGGCCTTTCCGGCTGGTGCTGGACACCGGCGCCAACCGTTCTTGCGTGATCGCACGGGTGGCCTCCCGCCTGCAGCTCACCCCGGACAACTCGGCCTCCATGCACCTGCAAGGCGTCACTGGGAGTGCCACGGTCCCGACGATCAAGGTGAATTCACTGCTGATCGGCGATCTGCTGATCACCGGCACGAAACTGCCGATCATTCCCGACGCGCTGGGCGGCGCCGAGGGGATCCTGGGCAACGAGGGGCTGGTCGACCGCAGGGTGTTCATCGATTTTCGCCACGACATCATCTCAATCACCCGCTCGCACAACCGCGCCGCGCCTCTGGGCTACTACACGATCCCCTTCACCCTGCAGCGTGGTCGTCTGCTGACCGTGGACGCCTGGCTGGGACGAGTGCGCGCCAAGGCCATTATCGATACCGGTGGGCAGACCACAGTCGGCAATCTCGCGTTGCGCGACGCACTCGCGTACAAATACAGCGGCGGGACGCCGCAAGTTGACCACATCGAAGGGGTTACGACCGATGTTCAGGACGGCGAGGGTCGCCACGCCCCGTCGATCGAATTTGGGCCGATCACCATACACACCGAGCGCATGACCTTTGCCGACATGCGTATCTTCCAATACTGGAAGCTGACCAACGAACCCGCCTTGCTCATCGGCATGGACGCGCTGGGCCTGCTCGATGCGCTGATCATCGACTATCGGCGCAACGAGCTGCAGCTGCGCATGCGGGTCAACTAAGCCCGCTCTGCCGCCGGGGCGGGCGCCATGCGCGCGCCGCGGCCAGCGAGGGCCGGCTTGGCCCGCTACTTGGCGATGACCGTCCCGTCGACCACGCGCACCGCCGCGCCCACCGGCAGCGAGGGCTGGCTGTCCTGCGTGACTGACGTGTCGGTGCCGTTTTCCAGGTGCACCCTGATCTCATAGCGCGTCGTGGCGCGCGCCTTCTGCTCGACCTTGTTGCCCACGAAGGCACCCCCGGCCGCACCGGCAATCTTGGCGAGGGTCTTGCCGCTCCCGCCGCCGATCTGGTTGCCAATCACGATTCCGGCGACACCACCGGCGACCGCACCGAGGCCGGTGCCCTTGCCCTGCACGTTGACCGGCGTGATGGCGGTGATTATCCCGCAGTTCGTGCACACAGGGGGCGGCGGCTTGGGATGAACGACCGGCGCGGGCGCGACGGCCACCACGGGCGCCGGGGGCGGAGGGGGGACGGGCGCCGGCGGCTTGGGCTTCTGCGCCACTTTCTTGGGTGTGCTCTTGTGCGTCGGTTCGGGCGCGGGTTCGGGTGCCGGCGGTGCTTCCGGAATCGCGGCCGGCGCGGGCGCGGCGGGCGGGGCCGCTGCCGCGGGCGGCGGGCTGGGGGGCGCGACCTGGGGTTCACCCGACGGGGTGCAGGCGAGCAGCGCGGCGTAGGCACAGGCGAGTAAGCCCGAGGCAGTGATGCGAGTGGTCAGACAGTTCATAGGCAGCAGGCTCATCCGGAAGGTACTGGCATCCAATCTACTGGATTACGCTTCAAGCGCAAGTTTCATCCCGGCAATTGTCGCCACCTGCCGACGCAATTTCGCTGCGCCGGGCCCACGAAGTGGAAAATTTGTGAACCATGGCATGCCGCAGGAAATTCGGCGCGGCGCGCGAGCAGTGCGCTGATTTCGCAGCGAGCGCGGCGCACTTTTGCCATTATGCACACGATGAAACGCAAGCGCGCACGGCAGGGGCGCTATCTGGCAGTCGAGCTCTCGCACGTTGATCTGATACGCGGCAGGCGTCGCGTGCTGCAGGACCTGCGCTGGCGCATCCACCCCGGACAGCGCTGGGTATTGCAGGGCGCCAACGGCGCCGGAAAAACCCAGCTCCTCAAGCTCATCGCCGGCGACGTCTGGCCGCAGCCGCGGGCGCAGACCCGACGGCTGTACCGCTGGCGCGGGGAACTCTGGACCGAGCCTCACGAAGTCAAGGAGGAAATCGCCTACCTCGGTGCCGAGCGGCAGGATCGCTACCAACACTACGACTGGAATCACCCGGTCAGCACCGTCGTGGGCACCGGCATGCAGCGCACCGACGCCCCATGGCGGGCCCTCACTGCGGCCGAGCGCGCGCGGGTTGCGCGCATTCTGCGCCGTCTCGGGATCCACTCCCTGGCGCGGCGGCCCTTTTTGACACTCTCCCAGGGCGAGCGCCGCCTGGTGCTGCTGGCGCGCGCGCTCGCCTGGCGGCCCGCGCTGCTGCTGCTCGATGAACCGCTCAACGGCCTCGATGCGGCGCATCGCGCCCGACTGCTCACGGCCCTGGACACGCTCAGCCGCTCGAGGCTGCCGTGGATCTACGCCAGCCATCGACTCGAGGAAGTGCCCCGAGGCGCGACCCACAGGGCGCGGCTGGAGCACGGCCGCCTGCACACCGGTCGCTGGCGCCCGCCGCGGGCCCGTCACGCCAGCGACGCCGCGGCCGCGCGCAGCGCGCAGCCTGCTCCCCGATCGACACGCCGGCCGTTGATTGAATTGCGCGACGCCTCGGTCTGGCGCGCGGGCCGGCCGGTGCTGCGCCGCCTCACGCTGCGGATCGGCCGCGGCGAGTGCTGGGTGGTGCACGGCCCCAATGGCAGCGGCAAGTCCAGCTTGCTGGCGACACTGTATGGCGAGCACGCCGTGGCCGGCGATGGCTCCATCTGGCGCCGCTCACACCCGCCGGGCACGCCGCTCAGCGAGTTCCAGAAGCGCGTGGGCATGGTCGCGCCGGAATTGCAGGCAAGCCTGCCGCGCCGCTTGACCGCCCTGCATTGCGTCGTGGCCGGTTTGCGCGGTGCCTACGGCCTCGATGGTGCGCCGGGCGCCGCCGAGCAGCGCGCCGCGCTGCGATCGCTCGCTGAGGTGGGTGCCCGGCGCCTGGCGCGGCATCGGCTGGCGGAACTCTCGTACGGGCAGGCGCGGCGCGTGCTGTTTGCGCGCGCCCTGGTGGGACGGCCTGATATTGTGTTGCTCGATGAACCCTACACCGGACTGGATGCGCTCACGCGTCGCCGCATGCGCGCGCTCATCGAGCGCTGGGTCCGCGCCGGGCGCACCGTGGTGATGGCCAGCCATCATCGCGACGACTGGCCGCGCGGCACGAGCTGCGAACTCGAACTTGCCGCGGGCCGGTCGCGCTACAGCGGACCGCTGCGCCGCGCCGCGCAGGCCGGGGCGGGAGTGCGCGCGTGACGCGCCGGAGCATGCTTTGGCTGGCGGCGCTGGTGGTGCTGTGCACGGCGGCCGGCGCCTGGCGCCGGCACGCGTCGCAGGCAACGGCGGTCGGTGGCGTGCTGATTGCCGGAGGCGACGGCGGCGGACTGCCGCGTGCCGCGCCGGAGCTGGAGGGATTCGACGCCCCAGCACTCCAGGCGGCCGCGACCCGCGCCTTGGCGCAAGGCGCGAGTGCGCTGCTGGTCATGCGCCACGGCCACCTGGTGTATGAAAATTACCGGCGCGGAGCCGACGCCGCCACGCCGGTCGAGGGCGGCGAACTGGACCGGAGCTTGCTGATCATGGCGGCAGGAATCGCGGTGGCCCGGCACGGCATGACGATGCCTGCGCCACCGATCGATGCGCAGCGCCTCGCTGCCGCCATCGCAACGGCCAGTGGCCGGAGTTATCCGGGGTTCCTGTCACGCCATTTGTGGCAGCCCATCCATGCGGCCCCGGCGTACTGGAGCTCTGCCGGGGTAAGTGCCCGGTGCGTGGACTGGCTGCGTGTCGGTGATGTGCTCCTGCACGATGGCCGTTTCGAGGGCACGCAGGTGGTGCAAGCGGGCTGGATCGCGCGCCACTCCGACCAGCTGTACGGCCCCGGCGACCAATTGCCGGCAGCCGCCGGCTTGCTCACATTGCGCGGTCCCGGATCGACGCGACTGTGGCTGGCGCCGCGCCTGGACGTCGCGATCCTGCGGGTGGCCGCTGCGCCGCCGCCGGGAGCGCCGGTCGACGAGACGCTAGCGCGCACGATAATTGGCACGCTGCGCGACCGCCCGGCCACCGGCGGCAGTAGCCTGAACGATGTGGTGCCCGGCCATTGACGCGCCTCCACCGGGTGGGGCCGTGCGGCCGCTGACTGCGATCTTCATAGTCTGCGCCATAGACGTGCTCGGCTTTGGCGTCATCGTGCCGCTGGTGCCGTACGTGGCGGACCGCTTTGGAGCCGCGCCGTGGATGATCACGTGGATCCTCGGCAGCTATTCGCTGTGCCAGCTGGTCGCGGCGCCGCTGTGGGGGCGGCTCAGCGACCGCTATGGCCGGCGCGCCATACTGATGACCAGCATGGCCGGTGCCTGCGTGTCGTACGGCATCCTGGGATTCGCGCCGGGGCTGACGTGGCTGTTGATCTCGCGCATGCTCAACGGCTGCATGGCAGGCAGCATTTCCGCGGCCATGGCCTACGCCGCGGACGTCAGCCGCCCAGAGCATCGTGCGCGCGCGCTCGGCACGGTCGGTGCGGCGATCGGCCTGGGGTTCATGATCGGACCGGCCGTCGGTGGGCTGCTGGTGGGCAACAAGGTTCAGTCCGCCAACTTCCTGCTGCCGGCGATGGTGTCTGCGGCCTTAAGCCTGCTGGCCCTGCTGATGGTCGCGCTGCTGCTGCGGGAGAGCCAGAGCGCGGCCCAGCGACTCGCCAACCGGTCGGGCGCGAGCGCCGCGACGGTGTGGCGCACGCTGCGCGCCCGCCCGGCATTGCGCTGGCTGGTGCTGGGGGCGGTGCTGGTCACATTTTCGCAGGCCACGCTGGAGTCCATCGTGGCGCTTTGGGGCCTCAAGCGTTTCGCGCTCGGCCCACGCACCATCGGCGGCCTGTTGTTCGGATTGGCGGCGATCACGGTCGCGATGCAGGGCGGCCTGGTGAGGGTGTTGGCGCCGCGCTACGGCGAGTATCGCCTGGCGCTGGCGGGCGTCTCGGCCTACGTCGTCGGGCTGGCCATCGCGGGCGCGGCCTCCTCACTGGCGATGGCCGTGACTGGTCTGGCGTTGGTAGGATTTGGTTCCGGGGCCTTCAGTCCCAGTGCCTCGGCGCTGGCTTCGCGCCAGGCCGACGCCAGCAACCGCGGCGTGGTCATGGGCACCTATCAGGCGGGCAGCTCGCTGGCGCGGGTGCTCGGGCCACTCAGCTCTGGGGTGATCTTCGGACGCTTCGGTCCGGGCGCGCCGTTTCTGGTGGGGGCGCTGGTGACCTTGCAGGCGGTGTGGTGCATGCTCGCGGCGCAGCGATCTGCGCAACATGGGGAGGCGGCGTGATCTTCGAGTTTGAGGGCAAGCGGCTGGTGACCCGAAGCGACAACTTCTACGTGGCCGCGGGCGCACAACTGATAGGCGAGGTGCTGCTTGGCGATGGCGCCAGCGTTTGGTTCAACGCCGTGCTGCGCGCCGACGACGAACGCATCGAGATTGGCGACGGCAGCAATGTTCAGGACGCCACCGTGATCCACTGTGACCGCGAGCAGCCCACGCTCGTCGGCCGCAACGTCACGATCGGCCATCGGGTGCTGCTGCACGGCTGCGTGATCGCCGACGAGTGCCTGATCGGCAACGGCGCAATACTGCTCGACGGCGTACGGATCGGTGCGCATAGCCTGGTGGCTGCCGGGACGCTCATTGCCCCGGGCAAGGAGATTCCGGCCGGTAGCGTGGTCATGGGCTCGCCGGGCCGGGTGGTGCGCTCGACCGGCGAGCGCGAGCTCCAGATGATCGAGGGGGCCGCGCGCTACTACCAGCAGCGCATCCTTCGCTACCGGGCGGAGCCCGGGCTGCGCGCCGGCGCGCTCGGGCCAGAATGACGCCCGTGGATCCGAAGCCTCCGCTGGGCGGGACCGATCAGGGCAACCTCCTCCGGCAATTGCGCATCGATCCGAGCCAGCGCGATGGCCCGGCCTCGGGCGCGGCCCGCTCCAGGGCGCTGTACATCGCGGTGGGGCTGGTCGCTGTGGCGCTGCTGGCCGGTGCGCTGGCTTACTGGAGGTGGCATTCGCGCCCTTACGTGGTGGAAGTTGCCACGGCGCTGGCGCCGAGCGCCGCGCAGGGGCCCACGGCGATACTGCAGGCCAGTGGCTATGTGACCGCCCGGCGCGAGGCCACCGTGTCGGCGCAGATCACCGGCACGGTCAAGGAGGTGCTCATCGAAGAGGGCGAGCACGTCAAGGCCGGCCAGGTGCTCGCGCGCCTGGATTCCTCGGCCTATGTGGCGGGTGTGTCCCAGGCGCGCGCGCAGCTGCGGGCCGCACAGGCCCTGGAGGCGCAGTTCACCGCCCAGCTGGCGCAGGCGCAGCGCGACACCAAGCGCAACCAGGACCTGATCGACAGGAATCTGGTATCGCACCAGGCCCTGGAGGCCGCGCAGACCCAGCAGGACACGGTGGCCGCGCAGCTGCAGGTGCAGCGCAAGCAGATCGAACTCGCGCAGGCCACGCTGCGCGGCGCCGAGGTGCAGCTCGGTTACTGCACCGTGCGGGCGCCGTTTGACGGAGTCATCGTCGCCAAGTCGGCGCAGGCCGGCGAGATCATCTCGCCGATCTCGGCCGGTGGTGGTTTTACGCGCACCGGAGTCGGTACCATTGTCGACATGGACTCCCTGGAAATCGAGGTCGACGTCAACGAGGCCTACATCAATCGCGTCGTGGCGCAGCAACCGGCCCAGGCCTTGCTCGACGCTTATCCGGACTGGAATATTCCCGCGCACGTGATTGCTATCATTCCCACCGCCGATCGCAACAAGGCGACCGTGAAGGTGCGCGTGGCGCTCGACCAGAAGGATCCGCGCATCCTTCCGGACATGGGCGTACGGGTCTCGTTCCTGGAGGCCGACAGCGCCCGGGCGGCCTCCGGTGCGCCCGCGCCGCCGGCGATTGACGGCGTGCTGATACCCAACTCGGCGCTGGTCGCCGGTGGAGGCGCCGAAGGTAGCGTGGTGTACGTCGTCGAGGGCGACGTGGCGCGCGCCCATCCGGTCCAGGGCGGCCAGACGCTGGGCGACCTGCGCGCGGTCACCGGCCTGAGCGCCGGCGCGCGCGTGGTGCGGGCGCCCCCGCCGGGCATGCACGATGGCGCGCGGGTGAGCGTCTCGACGGCAAAATAGGGGTGACGGTGAGCGTGAGCGGCAGTGCAGGCGGTGCCTTATGGATACCCTGGTTCAAATTCAGAATCTCAGCAAGACTTATACGCGCGGGACGCAAAAGGTCGAAGTACTCCACGGCATCAACCTGGACATCGAGGCCGGGGATTTTGTCGCGCTCATGGGCCCCTCGGGCTCCGGAAAGACCACCCTGCTCAACCTCATCGGCGGCCTGGACGCGCCCAGCGGCGGCAGCATTACGGTCGGCGGCGAACGCATTGATCAACTCTCGGAAAACGCCCTGGCCAAATGGCGCTCCGGCCACGTCGGATTCGTATTTCAATTTTACAACCTGCTCTCGACGCTCTCTGCGCGCAAGAATGTGGAACTTCCGCTGCTGCTGACGCGTCTGTCGGCGGCGCAGCGCCGGCAGCGCGCCGACATCGCTCTGCAGCTGGTCGCGCTGGCGGACCGTGCCGTGCACAAGCCGGCCGAATTGTCCGGCGGTCAGCAGCAGCGCGTGGCCATTGCGCGCGCCATCGTCTCGGACCCGGCGCTGCTGGTGTGCGATGAGCCGACCGGAGACCTCGATCGTCAGTCGGCCGCGGAAGTGCTGACGCTGTTGCAACAGCTCAATCGCGACCACGGCAAAACCATCATCATGGTCACTCACGATCCCAAGGCGGCGGAGTTCGCGCGCCGCATCCTGTATCTGGACAAGGGCACGTTCGCAGACCCGGCGGTGCGGCCGGCCGCATGAAGTACCTGCAGCTGGTTTGGGCGGCGCTGCTGCGCCACAAGGCGCGCACGCTGTTCACCCTGCTGTCGGTGGCGGCGGCGTTCCTGTTGTTCGGGCTGCTCGATTCGGTGCGCGGCGCCTTTGCGGGCGCCGGCAGCAGCGTCGCCGGCCTGAACCGGCTGGTCACGGTGTCGAAGATCAGTTTTACGCTGCAGCTCCCGAAGAGTCTGTTGGAGCGTATCCAGGCGGTGCCGGGGGTGGCCGAGGTCACCTATGCCAACTGGTTCGGCGGCATCTATCAGGATCAGAAGAATTTCTTTCCCAACCAGGCCGTGGCCGGTAATTACCTGGATGTCTTTCCCGAATGGAAGATAAGCGCCGCCGAGCGCGACGCATTTCGCAACACCCGCACGGGCGCGGTGGTGGGCGCCTCGCTGGCGCAGAGATTTCACTGGAAGCTGGGTGACAAGATTCCGCTGCAGGGGACCATCTTTCCGCAGAAGAATGGCAGCAACACCTGGACCTTCGACCTGGTGGGCATCTACCGGGTGCCCGATCCGCAGCAGCGGTCCCAGGAAAACGCGCTGCTGTTCAACTGGGACTACTTCGACGAGGCGCGCGCCTTCGGCAATGGCAACATCGGCTGGTACGTGATCCGCGTCGCCGATCCGAAGGCCGCCGACCGCGTCGCGCAGGCAATCGACGCGCTGTCGGCGAACTCGGACCACGAGACCAAGACCCAGAGCGAACACGCCTTCCAGCTGGCGTTCGTCAGTCAGTTTGGCGATATCGGACTGATCGTGGGCGCGATCATGGCGGCCGTGTTCTTTACGCTGATCCTGCTCACCGGCAACACCATGGCGCAGGCCGTGCGCGAACGCATCCCGGAACTGGCCATTCTCAAGACCGTGGGTTTCACCAGCGGCAGCGTACTGGGACTGCTGCTGGCCGAGGCCGTCCTGCTGTTGCTGCTCGGGGGCGTGATCGGCGTGCTGCTCGCCGGCCTCATCGCCAATGGCCTGCAACTGACCATGGGCATCACGCTGCCGCCGATCGTGACGGGCGTCGCCGTGTGGATGCGCTCGCTGGGATTGATGCTGCTGATCGGGATCGTGGTCGGCGCCATGCCCGCCTACCGGGGGCTGCGCTTGCGGGTCGTGGACGCCATGGCGGGGCGGTAGGGGACCACCTTGAGCGCACGCGGCAACCGATGGACGCGTCTATTGTCCTGGCTCGGCGTCTGGGCCATGGTAATTGCCTCCTTGGTGGTACTGGCATTGCTACCGGGCTGGTCGCTGCCGGTATTGCTGCTGCCGCTCGCAGCGTGGTTGCTCGCCACCCGCACCGGGCGCCAGGCCTGGTCGGCCACGCAGGTCGGCATTGCCACCATTCCGCAGCGCCTCGGTTCCTCCTCCGTGGTGGTGGTCGGAATCGCCGGCGTGGTCGGCGTGCTGGTCGCGTTGCTGGCCATGGCGGCCGGGTTCGCCGCCACCCTCAAGCAGGGCGGGAGCGATGACACGGCCATCGTGCTGCGCGCCGGAGCGCAGACCGAACTGAACTCGGTCATCAGTCACGAGACGGTGACGCTGGTCTCGCAACAACCCCAGGTGCGCCGCGGCAGCAGCGGGCAGCCGATCGCCTCGGGCGAGCTGGTGGTCGTCGCCGCCCTCCCCAAGCGCAGCACGGGACTGGATGCCAACGTCGAGGTACGCGGCGTGGGCGAGCGCGCCTGGGAATTGCGGCCCGGACTGCGCATTATCGACGGGCGCCGCTTCACGCCGGGGCTGCGCGAGCTGATCGTGGGCAAGCGCGCGCGCGAGCAGTTTTCGGGCGTCGATGTCGGCGCAACGCTCAAGCTCAACGGCCAGCCCTGGCGCGTGGTCGGCGAGTTCCTGGCCAACGACGCCAACGATTCAGACCTGTGGGGCGATGTCGAAGTGGTCGGGCCGACTTATAGGCGCGGGAGCAGTGCGACTTCGGTGACCGTCAAGCTCACCGACCCGGGCGCCTTCGAGGCCTTTCAGGCGGCATTGGTCACCGACCCGCGGCTCAAGGTGGACGTGATGACCACGCACGCCTATTTCACCGCACAATCGGCCGCTCTGACGCGCCTGATAACCGCGCTCGGCAACACCATCGGCGTCATCATGGCAATCGGCGCCGTGTTCGGCGCGCTCAACAGCATGTACGCGGCGGTGGCCACGCGCACCCGCGAGATTGCGACGCTGCGCGCGCTGGGTTTCCGGGGCGCACCGGTCGTGGTCTCGGTCATGCTCGAGACCATGCTGCTGGCGCTGCTGGGCGGAATTCTGGGAGCGGCGATCGCCTGGCTGCTGTTCGACCACTACACCGCCTCGACCCTGGGTTCGAACTTCACCCAGATCGTGTTTGCCTTCCAGGTTACGCCCGAATTGCTGTGGCGCGGACTGAAATGGGCGCTGGCGATGGGCCTGCTCGGCGGCTTGTTCCCGGCCTTGCGCGCCGCCCGCCTCTCCGTGACCGATGGATTGCGCGAACTCTGAGCGCGCGGCCCCGATGGCCGTCCGTGCGGCCAGGCGTGCGCGCCCTTACGCCACCGCGTACATGAACTCCACGAATGAGGCGACGGCTCCGTCCAGTCCCTGGATCTTGGGGTTGGTCGATTCGATCAGGTAGTACTCGTCCGGCGCATGCGCGCCGGTCCCGTGGCCCAGGCCGAATCCGGCCGCCGGCAGACTCAGGGGCGGGCTGGTAAACCGATAGCCGGGCCAGGAACCCGGGCTGCGCGGCGTGACCAGTGGTTTTTCGCCGAGCCGGGTGAAGGTCGCGACCAGGGCCCTGAAGAACTTGCTGTCCGGATCGGTCTGCGTGGGATCGTAGCCACCGGTCATGTTGACTTCGATGTCACCGAAGCCGTGCTTGGCAAGATGCGCCTTGAGCTTGGCGAGCGTGTCGGCCGCGGTCATGTCGGGGACCAGGCGCATGTCGATCTTTGCAACCGCGCGATGCGGCAGCACCGTCTTGCCGCCCGGGCCGGTGTAGCCGCCGACCAGGCCCTCGATGTTGATGGTGGGACGCGAGAACAGGCGCAACAGCGAGGTCTGCCAGTCCTCGTCGTGCACCCAGTGATCGACCCCGAATTCAGCCTTGATGGTGGCTTCCGGCACGGCGGCGGCGTACGCCAGCACCATCTTCCTCTGCGCCTCGGAAAGGGGCTTGGCATTGTCGAAGAAACCCTCCACCGCCGGCGTGTGCCCGTCCTTTTCCACCAGGGTGTTGAGTGCCTGCACCAGGTGCCAGGAAGGCGAGTCCACCTGGGCTTCCAGACTCGAATGAATGTCCTTCTTCGGCCCACGGCCCCACTTCTCGCCGCTCGACACCAGTTCGAGTTCCACGATGCCTTTCGCGCCGGCTTCAACCTCGACGCTGCCATCGGCGTCCTGGGACGCACTCGGGAGCAGCACACCCACGCAGTTCTTGAGGTTCGGCAATACCTCGGGACTGTTGACGATCTCACCGAAGTGCGGGGATCCGATTTCCTCCTCCCCCTCGCATACCAGCATCAGGTTGACGGGCAGCTTCCTGCCGCTGGCCTTGAACGCGGCGAGCGCGCTCAGAAAGGCATTTTGGGGGCCTTTCTGGTTGACGGCGCCGCGGCCCATGCACACCGTGCCGAGACCCGGTTTCTGCACCAGGCGTGCCTCGAGCGGCGGTGAACTCCATTCCTCAGGCGCGAATTGCTTCACGTCGTACATGAAGTAGACGGCCAGTGTGGTCTTGGCGCCGGCATCGATGCGACCAAACACGCCCGGCTTGCCGGAGGTCGGAATGATCTTGACGCCGGTGAAGCCCGCGTCCGCCGCGAGCCTGGCCACATATTCGGCGCCCTGCGGGTAGTTGCGATTCTCCGCGGCGATGGATGGCAGTGCGATCCAGTTCTGCAGTCGCTTGATATTGTCGGCGTGCTGTTTGGCGATCTGCGCCAGGACTGCGGACTTGTCCGCAGCGGCGCCGGCGGCCACCACCAACGTGGGCGCGGCCGCCAGCATGGCGCCCGATACCGCGCAGTTCACGAAATCACGGCGGCTCAAAGCGGTGCGGTCCGATTCGCGCATGGTGCCCCCTGGTACGTTTACGACATTATCCAACTCTTGTGATTGTGGCATGGAGCGTGCACACCCACGCAGCCGCGCGCTGCGGTCTTCGAGCGGCGCCGCGCTGCGCGGCACGGCGTTCAGAGTTCCAGTGTGCAATCAAAAACCGGGCGTGCGCTGCCACCGACCTGCACCTGTGCGCCGCCGGCGGCGTCGTTCAGCACGCGCACCATCACCACGCCCGGACGTCCGAGGTGGTGGCCCTGGCGGCCGATCCACTCCAGCGCGCCGGCTCGGCTTGGAATCCGCCCAAGGGCGCGCAGCTGGGTCGCCAGCATCGCGTGCGCGTTGCCGCTGACCGGATCCTCCGCAATGCCCAGTGCCGGGCAGAACATGCGCGCCTCGCTGTCGCAGTCGGCAATCGCCGGCGCCAGGCTGTAGACAAAGAATCCCGCCGGACCGCCGGTTGCCGACAAGGCCGCGAGCCCGGACAGGTCGGGGCGCAGGCGTGCCAGCGTGGCTCCGGTCCGCACCGCGATCAGGGCTCGGCTGCGGCCCGCGCCCGCCACCACATTCGGGCACTCCGGGTCGAGCTCGGCGCGCTCCACACCCAGCGCGGCGAGTGCCGCCGCGAGCTGCTCGGCGGGCAGCGGGCCGTGCAACGGCGGCGGCGACTGGCTGAAGGCGTAGCGCGCGCCGCCGGTGCCGGTGAGCCGCTCGACATCGACAATGCCGCCGCGCTGCTTCTGCCTTCGGCGCGGCGCTTGCCCCAGTGCCTCGAGCACGGCGTGCACCGCCACGGTGGCGTGGCCCACCAGGCCGGTTTCGCTACGGGGCGTGAAGAATCGCAGCCGCAGGTCGTGATCTGCCGCATCGGGCGGGAGTACGAAGGCCGCATCGACACCGCCGAGCTCGCGCGTGATCGATTGCATCTGGCTGTCGTCGAGGTTTTCGGCGTCCAGGATTACTCCGGCCGGATTGCCGGTACAGGGCAACGTGGTAAAGGCGTCGACCCGAAAGACCCGTACCCGCCTGCTCATCCGTGGCGCCTCGTTCGCCCGGGCACGCGCCCAGGTCAGTGTGGATCCCGACGAGCCATCCTACCCCGGTGCGGCGCAGTGCGGGCCTTGCAAAGCGGCCTGCGGGCAGGGATAGTTCGTGGCGCAAACCTTGGGGTGGCCCTGCGCGGGGCCTGAGATGCCGGATCGACCGGCGAACCCGTTGAACCTGATCCGGCTAGTACCGGCGTAGGGAGCAGGTCTTTGAACCGAAAAATCTTGCTGATCACGCCTGTGGTGCTGGCCGCGTGGCTCGGGTCGGCCGCGCTCGCCGCGCAGTCATCCGGAACTGAGGCCCTCGAAGAAGTGGTCATCAGCGCGAGTCTGCGCAGCACACCATTGCGCGAACTGCCGCAGAGCGTCACCGTGCTTGATGGCCAGACCCTGCAAGCGGCGGGCGTGCAACACTTCGAGGATGTGCTCGGCCTGGTCCCCGGCCTCAGCTGGGCCTCGGGCACCTCGCGACCGCGGTATTTTCAGATCCGCGGCATCGGTGAAACGGAACAGTACCAGGGCGCCCCCAACCCGTCGGTGGGATTTCTGATCGACGACATCGATTTTTCCGGGGTCGGCATGCCGGCCACGCTCTTCGATCTTGACCGGATCGAGGTACTGCGCGGTCCGAGCAGCACGGTGTACGGTGCCAACGCGCTTGCCGGGCTCATCAGCGTGCGCGGTCGCGACCCGGGCCGCGCTTTCGAGCTGGGCGGCGAGCTCACGGCCGGCGATTACGGGACCACGGCGGTCGGCGTGGTGGCCGGCGATGGCCGCGACGACGGCACGGCGGGATGGCGCCTGGCCGCGCATCGCTACCAGAGCGACGGATTCCGGCGCGACGAATATCTGGGGCGCGACTCGACCAATGGGTACGATGAGTCGACGGTGCGCGGCAAGCTGGCGTGGGACCCGTCCCCGCAACTGCACTCGGCATTGACCCTGCTGTATGCCGACCTGAACAATGGCTACGACGCCTGGTCGGTCGACAACACCCGCATTACCCGCTCGAATCAGCCCGGACGCGACGCGCAGCGCTCGAGCGGGGCCGCGCTGCGGCTCGAATACACCACCGCCTCGGGCAAGTGGCTGAGTATCACCAGCGCCGCGGACTCGGACATCGACTATTCCTTCGACGGCGACTGGGGGAACGATCCTTACTGGGGCGCGAGCGCGCCCTACGACTACTTTGAAGGGCACCAGCGCACGCGCCAGACGCTGGCGCAGGACCTGCGCTACGTGGGCGCGGGCGTGCCGCTGGCCGCCGGGGTGCTGAGCCCGGTGCTCGGCGCCTACGTGCTGCGCTTGCGCGAGGACGACGTGCAGCTCGACACCTGGAACGACCAGTATTACGGGGCGGGCCAGAGCATCCTCGACAGCAACTACCAGGCCACCAACGCGGCGCTGTACGGTTCGCTGGAACTGGCCGGCGCGGCGCGGGGAACGCTCACGCTGGGGCTGCGGGCCGAACAACGCACCGCCGATTACGCCGACAGTTCCGACGCGCCGTTTCCGCAGGCCAAGAGCCAACTGCTCGGCGGCAATCTGTCGTGGCTGTGGAAATCGAGCGCGGCGCGCCAGTACTACGCGACCCTGGCGCGCGGCTACAAGGCCGGCGGCTTCAACATCGGCGCGGACATCGATCCCGCGCAGCGCCAGTTCAGCTCCGAGACCCTGTGGAACCTCGAACTGGGCGTGCGCGCCACGGGCCTGGCCGACCGGCTCGAATTCAACGCCGACGTCTATGCGATGCGGCGCAGTTCGATGCAGGTCTACAACTCGCGCCAGCTCCTGCCCAACAATCCGCTGACCTACGTCTTCTACACCGACAATGCGGCGCACGGTGACAACATCGGTGCCGAAGCCGAGCTGCACTGGCGGCCACAGCCCCGGTGGATGCTGGCGGCCACCGCCGCCATTCAGGACACGCGCTACCTGGGCTACGTCAATGACGGCCTGGACCTGCGTGGCCGGGAGCAGGCCTTCGCGCCCCCCTGGCAGTTCTCGGCGAGCGCCGGCTACGAGCATCCGGCCGGCGCGTTTGCGCGCGCCGACCTGCAGGCCCAGGACGGCTTCTATTTCAGTTCCAGCCACAACCAGCGCGCGCGCGCGCGCGCGCTGGTCAATCTGCGCGTCGGCTGGCACGCCCGTCATTGGACCGCCAGCTTGTGGGCGCGCAATCTCTTCGATGCCACCTATTCCGTGCAAGGGTTCTACTTCGGGGACGAGCCCCCGGACTTCCCGGTCAAGCTGTACCTGCAGAACGGCGATCCGCGCCAGCTGGGCGTAACGGTGACCACGGAACTGGGCAGGACCTAGGAGGCGGACGTGATCGCAGTTCTGGCGCATGCGCAGGAGGCGTTCGCGGTCGTCGCCGGCCTGGTCTATGTGGTGCTGATCCTGCGCCGCAACCGCTGGGGGTGGGTGGCGGGGGCGCTGAGTTCCTCGGTGTACGTGCTGATCGCGGCGCGCGCCAAACTGCCGATGCAGTCGCTCCTCCAGGCCTACTACGTGGTCATGGCGGTGTACGGCTGGTTCAGCTGGAAGCGCAACGCAGAAGAGGAGGGCGGGCGCATCTACCGCTGGACCGCGCGCCGGCACCTGATGGTGGCACTGCTGCTGCTGACGGCGAGCGCCCTGAGCGCGCAGTTCCTGGCGCGGGAAACCCAGGCGGCCTGGCCGCTGCTCGACTCCTTCACCACCTGGACCAGCCTGCTGGCCACCTGGATGCTGGCGCGCTCGGTGCTCGAGAACTGGCTGTACTGGATCAGCGCCGACCTGATCATGGTGTGCCTGTTCCTGCGCCAGGGCCTGCCCTTTACGGCCGGCTTGTTCTTCGTCTACACCGTAGTCTCGGTCCTCGGCCTGCGGGCCTGGCTGCAGCGCTACCGGAAGCAGGCGCGCTGATGCCCCCGGCTGCATCCCGGCCCGCCGCAGCGGCGCTGGCCTGGGTGCCTGGCGTGCGGGCCGGAACGGCGCCGCTGCGCATCGAGCGATTGCCGGGCGGCACCGTCAACGACAGCTGGCGGGTCGATACCGCGCAGGGCCGCTTCGTACTGCGGGTCGATGGGCCGGCGTGGCGCCGGCCCGGGGTCGAGCGCGAGCGCGAACAGCAGCTGCACGTGCTCGCGGCCCGCGCCGGGCTCGCGCCGCGCCTGCTGCTGCGGGCCGATGCCGACGGTGTGCAGGTGTGCGAATACCTGGACGGGCGCAGCTGGGAGGCGGGCGATTTCCTGCAGCCGCGGCAGCTGCGGCGGCTCGGCGAACGGCTGGCCGAGCTGCACGCGCTGGAAGCGCCCCCGGGGATTGCGCCTTTTGAACCGCTCGCCTGCGCGCGCGAATACCTGCAGGCCATGGGCGCGCAGGCGGCGGCGGCGGCGCGTGCCGAGGAGCTGGTGGCGGAAATCGCCGCGGCGGCGCGCCAGGTTGCGGACGGGACCGCCGCTCTGGCGCCGATCCACGGCGACCTGGTGCATGCCAACCTGCTCGACGGGGAGCGGTTGTGGCTGCTGGACTGGGAGTACGCGCAGCTCGCCGATCCGCTCTACGACGTCGCCTGTGCGCTGGCCTACTACCCGGGGGCGCGGCCCCAGGCGGCACAGCTGCTCTCGGCCGCCGGCCTGACCGGCGCCGGGCACTCGGCGCGCCTGGACGCGGCGATTCGCGTCTACGACGGGCTGAGCGGACTCTGGCACCGGGTGCGCGACCGCCCGCAGGCGCAGTGAACTCGGCCACGCGGTCATTTGCTGTCCCGGCCCACTGGCGTCCGCGCCGGCCGATCGGCAAACTAGCGCGCCCCGATTTTGCCCCCTGGAGTGGTTCATGCCCGTGTTGCGTGTTATAGGTCGAGACGGTGTCGAGCAAGAGCTCAGCGCGCCCTCGGGTACCAGTCTGATGGAACCGCTCCGCGACATGGACGACGGCGTGACGGCCATCTGCGGGGGCATGTGTTCGTGCGCGACCTGCCAGGTGTACATCGACGAGGCGTGGGTGCCACGGCTCCCCGCCCCGATGTCCGATGAGACCGACATGCTCAAGGATCTGACTTCCTACCGGCCCAACTCGCGCCTGTCCTGTCAGATCCAGCTCACCGACGCGCTCGACGGCCTGCGCGTCACGATCGCTCCGGAGGAATAGCCGCTGGCCGGCTCGCCCAATGCAAGTCACCGTCTGGTTGCTGGTGTTGGCCGCCACCGTGGCGGTGGTGCGGGTCTACCTGACCGTGCGCCGTGCCAGCGCACAGCGCAAGGAGGATTGGGACGAGCGGCTGGTGAAGAATCTGCGCGCCCAGGGGGGTGATCCGTTCCGGCCCTACGAGGTGGATTTCTTTTTCGATCTGCCCGATCAGGCCGCCTGTGAGCAGGTGGGAGGCCTGCTGCGGGAGCGCGAATTCACCGTGGACTACCGGCAGGTCGACGCCGACCGCGGCGATCGCTACACCCTGCACGCCTTCAAGGCGCTGCGTATCTCGGTGCCGGACATGCAGGCGCTCACCCGCGAGTTCAAGGAACTGGCGCTGCGCCACGCCGGCCGCTATGACGGCTGGGCCGCCGCGGGCATGACCCGCGAGGTGCGGCGCTGAGGGTGCCTCAGGGGCGCTGCTCGGTCTGCGCCCGCACCGCTTCGGCGGCCGCCTGCGCCGCCTCCGCGTCGCCGAGATAGCCGCTGGCGCGCACGGCCAGCCCTTCATCCAGCTCGTAGAGCAGCGGGATGCCGGTCGGAATGTTCAGCTCGACGATCGCGCTCTCCGACAGGCCATCGAGCATCTTGACCAGCGCGCGCAGGCTGTTGCCGTGGGCGACGATCATGACGTTGCGTCCGGCGCGCAGCTGCGGGGCGATGCCTTGTTCCCAGCAGGGCATGACGCGTGCGAGGGTGTCCTTGAGCGACTCGGTGGCCGGCAGTTCGGCCGGGTCGACCTGCGCGTAGCGCCGGTCATGGCGCGGATGGCGCGGGTCGTCCGCGCTCAGCGGCGGGGGCGGGGTGTCGTAGCTGCGGCGCCAAATCTTGACCTGGGCGGCCCCGTACTGGGCGGCGGTCTGCGCCTTGTTGAGACCCTGCAGCGCACCGTAATGACGCTCGTTGAGGCGCCAGTCGCGCACCACCGGGAGCCACAGCAGGTCCAACGCCTCGAGGATCAGCCATTCGGTGCGGATCGCGCGCTTGAGCACCGAGGTGTACACCACGTCCGGCAGCACGCCGGCGCGCCCGATATCCAGGCCGGCGCGCTGCGCCTCGGCCACGCCCTGCGCGGACAGGTCCACGTCGGTCCAGCCGGTGAACAGATTTTCGAGGTTCCAGGTGCTTTGCCCGTGGCGCACGAGCAGCAGTTTGCCGGGCATGTCGCGGCCGCTCACTGCGCGAGGTTGCGCAGGGCCTCGGCACCGGCCATCAGTGCGGCCAGATCCGGAGCGGCGCTGACGCGCAGTTCGCGCAGCGTCAGGAGCCATTGCTGGCCCGGTGCGCCGAGGCGCTCGATCCAGCGCTCGCGCGCCGCGCCCTCGCCGGCGCGCTCGTGCAGCGCGCGTGCCGCCAGATTGCGCTGCCCGTCGAGGCAGGCCGTGTACAGGCGCTCGCGCGCCACGGCCTGCCAGGTGCTGGTGGTGCGCAGGCGACGGATCGCCTCGGCGAGCCAGTCGATGCCCAGCGCCGCGGCGGTCTGGAAATATTGCTGCGCCACCAGCGCCAGGGGCCGGCGGAGCGATTCGGCGATGGCCGCCAGGTCCGGCGTGGCGCGCAGCGCCATCAGTCCGGCGAGGCGACTGGCGAGTGCCGGCGGGAGTCCGGCGGCAATCTGCAGGGCGTGGATTTCCTCGTAGCTGGCGCGCGCAATGCCCGGGAGCGCCTCGGGCAGCATGCGCTCGAGGGTCTGGAACGCCGGCGTGAGGCGCGCCACTTCGGCTCCTATGTCGGCGTGCTGGTGCGGCGTGCGCGCCAGCAGCAGTCGGCGCGTGAGCTGCTCGACGTAGTCGCGCGTAGCCAGCAGCGCGTCGTACTGGGCGCTGGCGGCCCCACGGTTATCGAGCGCCTCGATCGACAGCCACAGCTCGCGCAGGCCGGCGCTGTCGCGCGCGATGGTGTAAGCGCGCGCCACCGACGCGGTGCCGGCGCCGGTCTGGGCCGCCATGTGCATGACGAAGCCGGGGTCCATGCGATTGAGGATGCTGTTGGTGGTCGCGGTGGCGATCAGCTGGCTGCGCAGGCGGTGATTGGCGATGCGGCGGGCAAAGCGCTTGCGCCAGCGCCGCGGAAAGTAGCGCTCGAGCTCGTGGGCCAAGTAGGGATCGTCGGAGATGTCGGCCTCGGTCAGCGCCTGGTTGAGCGCGATCTTGCCGTAGGCGAGCAGCACCGCGAGCTCCGGGCGCGTCAGCCCGCGGCCGCGCACGATGCGCTCTTCGATCTCGGTGTCGCTGGGCAGGAACTCCAGCGCGCGATTGAGCTCGCCCTCGCGCTCGAGCACCCGCAGCAACAGCTGGTGCTGGCCCAGGTCCGCGACGCTGCGCTGTTCCAGCAGGCTGATGGCCTGGCTCTGCAGGTAATTGTTGCGCAGCACCTGGGCGGCCACCTCGTCGGTGACGCTCGCCAGCAGCGCCCGGCGGCGCGCCCCCGTCGGGGCCGGCTCGCCGGCCTTGCCCGCCAGCATGATCTTGAGATTGACCTCGATGTCGGAGGTGTTCACGCCCGCCGAGTTATCGACAAAGTCCGTGTTGATGCGGCCACCGGCCTGCGCGTATTCGATGCGCCCGAGCTGCGAGCAGCCGAGGTTGCCGCCTTCGCCGAACACCTTCGCGCGCAGCTCGGTGCCGTTGATGCGCACCGCGTCGTTGGCGCGGTCGCCGATCTGGCCGTGACTCTCGCCGGTGGCCTTGACGTAGGTGCCGATGCCCCCGTTCCAGAGCAGGTCCACGGGAAGCTTCAGCACCGCCCGCACCACCTCGGTCGGGGTGACGCGCTCATGTTCCAGGCCGAGGAGCGCGCGCGCCTGGGCCGGCAGCGCCACCGACTTGTGGGCGCGCTCGAGGATGACGCCGCCCGCCGAAAGGCAGCGCCGGTCATAGTCGGCCCAGCTCGAGCGCGGCCGGGCGAACAGCCGGGCACGCTCCCGGAAGCTGCGCCGCACGTCCGGATCCGGATCGATGAAGATGTGCCGGTGGTCAAAGGCCGCCAGCAAGCGCAGCTGCGGCGAGAGCAGCATGCCGTTTCCAAACACGTCGCCGGACATGTCGCCGATACCGACCACGCTGAAAGACTCGCGCATGATGTCGACGCCCATCTCGCGAAAGTGGCGCTTGACGCATTCCCAGCCGCCGCGTGCGGTAATGCCCATCTTCTTGTGGTCGTAGCCGGCCGAGCCGCCCGAGGCGAAGGCGTCGCCCAGCCAGAAGCCAAACTCGGCCGAGATGGCATTGGCGATGTCGGAGAAGCTGGCGGTGCCCTTGTCGGCGGCGACGACCAGGTAGGGATCGTTGCCGTCGCGGCAGCGCACCTGCGCGGGCGCGACCACCAGCCCATCGACGATGTTGTCGGTGAGCTGCAGCAGGCAGCGGATGTAGGCCTGATAGCACTCGCGCACCTCGAGGGCGCGCTCCTCGGGTGCGGCCGTGACGCGCAGGCGCCGCGCGACAAACCCGCCCTTGGCGCCGACCGGGACGATGAGGGTGTTCTTGACGTGCTGCGCCTTCATGAGGCCGAGCACCTCGGTGCGGAAATCCTCGGGCCGCTCCGACCAACGGATGCCGCCGCGGGCGATCGGGCCGCGGCGCATGTGCACACCCTCCACGTGCGTGCCGTGCACGAAGATCTCGAACTCGGGGCGGGGCTCGGGCAGGTCCGGAATGGCCCGCGGCAGCAGCTTGAAGGCCAGCGGGTGGCCGGGGGGATGGCCGCAGAAAAGGTTGGTGCGCACCGTCGCCAGGATCAGCGTCAGGAAGCCGCGCAGGATGCGGTCGTCGTCGGGATTGCGCACTTCGCTGATGGCGTGGTGGAGCCGGCGCTCGATGGCCGCCGCCTCGCGCGCCGCCTGGCGGTCGGCGGCCTCGGGATTGAGGCGCCGCTCGAACAGCCGCCACAGGTCGCCCGCGATGTGCGAGTGCGCGTGCAGAACGCGCTCCATGTAGGCCTGGCTGAACGGGATGCCGGTCTGTAGCAGGTAGCGGCAGCAGGCGCGCAGCACCCGCGTCTGCGCCACGGTCAGGCCGGCACTCACGATCAGCCGGTGAAATCCGTCGCTGTCGAGCGCGCCAGCCAGCACGGCGGTGTAGGCGATGTTCAGCTGCGCCTCGAGCGCGTGGGCGTTGGCCTCGTGCAGGCCGGGCGTTTCAAGCTCGAAATCCTGTATCCACACCGCGCCGCCCTCGCTGGGGCGCAGCTCGTAGGGCCGCTCGGCGATCACCCGCAGGCCAAAGCTCTCCAGGATCGGCAGCGCGTCGGAGATCGGGAGCGGTTCGCGGTGGCGCAGCAGCCGCAGGTGCGCGTGCGACTGGCCGGCCGCTTCGGTGGGCTGCAGGCGCAGGCGCCCGGCACCCATGGCCGCGGCGCTGCCTAGGTCCGCGATGTCCTGGACCGCCAGCGTGGGCGAGACGTCCTGCTGATAGGCCGCCGGGAAGGCGTGGGCGTAGCGTCGATCGAGCGCGGCGGCCTCGCTCTCATCGTGGCAGGCGCGCAGCGCGGCGCGCAGCCGGTCGCGCCAGGTGACGAGCGTGGCGTCCAGTTCACGTTCCAGCGCGCGGCGGTTCACGCTCGGGACGCTGGCGTCGGCAATACGCACCGTGATGTGGAGTTGCGCCAGGGGCGCATCGCCCACCGCGAGCGCCGAGTCGAGCTGCCCGCCGCCGAGCGCGCGCCGCAGGACCTCCTCGATCCGGCCGAGTGCGTCGTTATCCAGCCGCTCGCGCGCCAGGTACACCAGGCAGGACCAGAAGCGCCGCAGCTCGTCGCGCCGCAACACCAGGCACACGCCGCGCGGGCGGTCGTGCAGCGCCAGCACCGCGCGCGCGCAGCGCGCGAGCTCGCCGATCGAAGCCTGGAACAGTTCGTCGCGCGGCAGATTGTCGAGGATGCTCACCAGGCGCTTGCTGTCGTGGCTGGAGGGCCGGAACGGGAACGAGCCGATCACGCGCGCCACCTTGAGGCGCATCAAGGGCACGGTGCGCGGGTCCGCGTGATAGGTGTTCGAGGTCCACAGCCCCAGGAATTGCGCCTCGCCCGTCATGCGGCCGCGGCGGTCGAACTCCTTGATTACGACGTAGTCGAGGTAGCCGGGCCGATGCACGGTGGAGCGGCGATTGGCCTTGGTGACCACCAGCAGCTCGCGCTTGGCGCGCAGCGGCACCAGGTCGCCGGGCGGGCGCGAGCGCATGATGCCCAGCGCGGTGCCCGGAACCGCTTCCAGAACCGGTCCGTTGGTTCGATGCCGCAGGCGGGCGCGCCGGAATCCCAGGAAGGTGAAATGATTGTCTTCCATGTAGGCCAGCAGTGCGGCGCTCTCGGCCACCGTCGCGGCCGGGAGCGGTGGCGGGTGGCGCAGCAGCTGTTCGCGCACTCCCAGGGCCGCCTGGCGCATCGCCCGCCATCCCTCGCAGGCGTAGCGCACGTCGCGCAACGCCGCCAGCAGCCGCGCGCGCAGCGCCGCGCACTCGTGCGCGCCGGCGACCCGATCGACACGCAGGTACTGCCAGGATTCGCTGATCGGCGCGCGACCGCGCCGCCCCTCGCGAAAGTGCAGCAGGCGGCCGTTCGCGCCACGCACCGCCCCGAGGATGGGGTGGGAAATGAGCTGTACCGCGTGGCCGGCTTCGCCGAGCGCCAGGTACAGCGTGTCGACCAGAAACGGCATGTCGTCGGTGATCAGCTCGACCACCGAGTAGCTGCGGCCGGCAGCGCTGTCTATGGGCGGACTGGAGACTCGCAGCAACGGCTGGCGCGGCCGCCGGCGGGCGCCAAACTGCAGTTGTGCCTCAGCCGCCGCGCGCAGGCTCGCCGCGCCGACGGCGTGCCATTCGGCGCTCGGCAGGCTGATGCGCCAGGCCCGCAGCAGCTGCGCGGCCAAGCGCCGCTGACGGGCGGAGCTGACGCGGCGAGTGCTCATCAAGAGGGTTCTGCCATGGGCAGATCTTACAATAACCGCCCGCCCGGCTATCAGTGAGCCGACCGCTGGCGGGAGCCGGCGAACGGCGGGCGGGCCAGCCATATCAGCGGCATCATCACGAACAGCATCAGGGTCAGCAGCCGGAACAGGTCGTTGGCACCCATGACGCGGGCCTGCTGCGTAAGGACGTTTTCGGTGTGGGCGAGGGCCGATGCGCCGTCCAAGCCGGCGCTCGCCAGCCGGCCAGACCAGTCGTTCCATGCGCCCCCGGCCGTGACGTGTTCGGCGAGCGTGGCGTGATGAAAGTCGGTGCGGTTGCTCCACAGCCAGATGCTGCCCGCGGTGGACATCGAACCGGTCAGGTTACGCAGGAAATTGGACAGGCCCGCGGCGGAAGCCAGGTGGGCGGCGTCGATATCCGACAGCAGTATCTGCTGCATGGGCAGGAACACGAAGGACATGCCCACGCCCTGGAACACCCGCGGGAACGCGTACTGCCAGAAGCTGACCGTTTCGTTCAGGCCCGAGAGCCAGTAGGTCACCGTGGCCAGCAGCAGGAAACCCACGGTGGCCACGATCCGCATGTTCAGGCGCGGCAGGTAGGCTCCCACGATCGGCAACAGGACGATGCCGAGCAGTCCCACCGGAGCCGAGGCCATGCCGGCGCGCGTGGCGGTGTAGCCGACCGTCGTCTCCAGGAACAGCGGCACGATGACGGTAATCCCGAAGAAGGCCGCGTAGGCCACGCACAGGCCCGACATGCCCACCCGGAAATTGTGGAACTGGAACAGGTGGAGGTCCACGACCGGGTGGCGCTCGGTGAGCTCCCAGGCAATCAGCAGTGTCAGGCAGATCACCGCCACTACCGCTGCGGTGACGATTACAGGGGAGCCGAACCAGTCCTTTTCGTTGCCGTTGTCGAGCATGAACTGCAGCGCGCCGACGCCGGCAAAGAGCAGCAGGAGCCCGGTGATATCGACCGGCACGCGGTTCCGGTGCGTCTCGCGCCGCCGCAGCAGGCCCCAGACCGCGCTCGAGGCAATCAGGCCCACGGGCACATTGATGTAGAACAGCCACGGCCAGGACAGGTTGTCGGTGATCCAGCCGCCGAGGATCGGGCCGAAGATCGGCGCGACGAACACCACCATGCCCCACATCCCCATCGCCGCGCCGCGCTTCTCCGGGGGATAGCTGCGCATCAGGAGCGACTGCGCCATGGGCGCCATGGGCCCCGAGACCAGGCCCTGCATCAGGCGAAACACCACCAGCATCGGCATGTTGACGGCCATGCCACACAGCGCGGAGGAGAAGACGAACAACAGCGTCGAGACCGTAAAGGTGCGCACTTCGCCGAAGCGCCGCCCCAGCCAGCCGGTCAGCGGCTGCATGATGGCCGCCGCCAGCGTGTACGAGGTGATGGTCCAGGTCCCTTCGTTGGGACTCACACCCAGAGTCCCGGCAATGGATGGCACCGACACGTTGACGATCGTCATGTCGAGCACTTCCATGAACGTCGCCAGGCTGATGGCGACGGTCACCAGCAGCAGGTCGGTGCCCTGGAGCGGCGGGAGGGCGGCTGCTGGGGTGGCGTCCTTCTCGCTCACGGCTTGATCAGGGGCTGGCCGGCGATCAGTGCGTCCGCTGCGCGCTCGGCGGCGGCGTAATCATCGGCATAGATAGCGGTGCTGGAAGCCGGCTGCACCGGAGGCGCGGCAGCGAGCACGGCGCCTCGGCGATCGCGCGTGTCCACGTACACGACGGTCGACAGACCGATGCGCAGCGGGTGTTCGATCAGTTCACTGGCCTCAAGGGCGATGCGCACCGGCACACGCTGCACCACCTTGATCCAGTTGCCGGCGGCGTTCTGCGCCGGCAGCAACGAGAATGCCGCACCGGTGCCCGCACCCAGCCCCGCGACCCGGCCGTGAAACTGCATGCGGCCACCGTACAGGTCGGACTGCACCGCCACCGGTTGCCCGATGCGCAGCGCGCGCAGCTGCCCTTCCTTGAAATTGGCGTCGATCCACAGCTTGTCGAGCGGAATGATCGCAAACAGCGGCTGGCCGGCCTCGACCCGCTGGCCCAGCTGGACGTTGCGGCGCGCGACGTAGCCGCTGACCGGGGCGCGCACGTTGGCGCGCCTGGCCGCAATCCAGGCCTGCAGAAATGCCGCACGCGCTTCCAGTACCGCGGGATTCATGCTCACGGAGACACCGTCCACCAGGGCGTGAGTGGCGGCGGACTGTCGCTGGCTCTCTTGGAGCGCGTCGCGTGCCACCGCCGCGGCGGTCACGAACTGCTGCAGCTCCTCGGCGGCAATCGCGTGCTGCTCAACGAGCGGCTGGCGGCGCGCCAGTTCCGCCTCGGCGCGCTGCAGCTCGAGGCGCTTGCTGGCCACGGCGCTGTCGCTCTCCGCGGCCAGCGCGGTCTGCTGGCGCGTCTGGCGCACGTGCATCGCCAGGGCGCTGGCCGCGCGGGTGAGCGCCACGTCGTAATCAGTCGGGTCAAGCCGCACCACCAGCTGGCCGGCGGAGACGCGCTGCGTGTCCTCGACCTGCAGCTCGGTGACGGTTCCCGGAGTCTGCGCCGCGACCCATACCTGGTCGCCGGCGACGTAGGCGTCGTCGGTGGTCTCGCGGCGCGAGTAGACCAGCAACCACAGCAGCAGCCAGCCCAGCGCCAGCACCACAAAGACCGTGCCGATGATGAGCATGAATTTCTTGCGCCTGGGGTTGCCCGACGGCGGGTTCTCTGCGACTTCGTTCATGGTGCTGTTTCCATTCGATAACCGCCGCCGAGGGCCCGGATGAGTCCGAGTTCCGCGTCGAGGGCGCCGGTGCGCGTCTGCAGCTGGGCTTCGTTCAGATCGAGCCAGCGCTGGGTTGCCGCAAGCTCGCCGCGCGCGTCCTCGACTCCCTGGGCCGTGCGCTGCGTGGCATTGGCACGCAAGGCCCCGGCGGCGAGCAGTTGGCCGGTTCTTAGTTGCGCCTGCGCCAGCGAGCGCTGGCGCGCCGCCAGCTGCGCGTTGACCTGGCTGGCCGCGGTGTAGAGCGTCGCCCGGTAGCTCGCGACGTTTTGTGCGAGGCTCGCCTGGTCGCGCGCGTATGCGGCGTGCAGCGAACCGGCGGAGAACAGCGGCAGGTGCAGGGCGCCCCGGATCTGGGGCACGCGGCTGCCGGCCTCGAGCAGCTTGCCCAGATCCTGGCTGGACACCCCGAGCAGCGCCGACAGGCTCAGGTCGGGCAGGAAGTCATCCCGTGCCACTTCCACTCGCTGCGTGGCCGCCTCCACTCGCTCGCGGGCCGCGACGATGTCGGGACGACGCGCGATCAGATCGAGGGACGCGTTGGCGGGCAACGCGGTATGCAACTCAGGGAGTGGCTTGATCTGCAGGGCGGGCAAGTCTGCCGGGGCGCAGCCGAGCAGGGCCGCGAGCGCGATGAGGCGCAGTTGCGCCGAGGTCTCCAGTTCATCGCGGTGGTCGCGCGCGTCCAGCACGTCGAGTTCGGCGTGCTCGCGTTCATCGTCGCGGTCGATGAGCGCGGCGGTGCGGGCGCTGGCGATTTGCAGACGCTGCTCGGCGGCCTTGAGTTCCTGGGCGGCCAGCTCGCGCTGCGCCGAGTCGCTCTGCCAGCCGTAGTAGAGCTCGGCGGTGCTGGTGGCCAGCGTCAGCGCGGCGGCGTCGCGGTCGGCGGCGGCGGCGCGCGCGTCGCTGGTGGCGGCGGCCACCGAAGCGCGATTCCGGCCCCACCAGTCGAAGGTGTAGCTGGCCTCGAGCCCGAGGTCGAACTGGTTGTACCAGCTGTAGCCCAGAAATTTCGGCGGAATCAGGCCCGTGTCGCTCAGCCGGTTGCGCGAAGCCGCGGCACTGGCGCCCACCTGCACGCCGCCCTCGGCCCGGGCCGCACTCACGTTGGCGCGGGCCGCCTCAAAGCGCGCCGCCGCCACCGCCAGGTCCGGACCCTGCGCGAGCGCACGGTCAATCAGGGCATCCAGCACCTGGTCGTCGAAATCCCGCCACCACTCGCGCGCCGGCCACACGGTCCCCTCGCCCGATTCGGTGAGCGGGACCGAGCCGGGCAGCGCAGGCGGCGCCGTACGGGGCGGGGGCGTTACGCAGGCGGCGAGCGCCAGCAGCACGGCGTACCGCAGCGGCTTCACGACGCCGGCCTCGGCGTGGTCGCGCCGCCGGCGGATGCCTCGGGCGGCGCATCCAGTCGATCGAGCGCCACGGCCAGCTCGTTGAGCTGCCTGAGCAGCAGGGCGCGCGCGTCGGCGGACCAGTTCTGGAACAGCGGACGCACGTGTTCGTAGAAGGACGGCAGGATGCGGCGCACCAGCGCCTCACCTTCCGGCGTGACCTGCAAGATCATGCGGCGGCGGTCCTGCTCGCTCGGCACGCGGCTTATGAGGCCGCGCTCGACGAGCACGTCGGTGCTGCGCGTCATGGTGGCCGGGCTCTGGCTGGTGCCGGCGCACAGGCTGCCCGGATGGCCCGTACCCTCAGGCTGGGAGAACAGCTCGACCAGCGCGCGCAGTTCGCTTTCGGCCAGGTCGTAGGGCCGCATGGCCGTTTCGGCGAACTGCCCGAGGCTGCGGCCCAGCAGGAAGAGGGTGCGGAACAGCACCACGTCGTCCAGGGGGAGTGACACGCCGCGCTTTTGCAGGCGAATGACGGCGGCACGGATGGCGGTCAGTTGTTCGGCGAGCATGGGGCACCTCGTGGGCTCGCCTAATAATTTACTATGAAAATATTTTCTTTGAAATAGTTATAGTCAATATCAATTTAACTCATTGATTTTTAAATGGGCCCGGGCCAGATATTCCTCGCTTTGCATCTCCACCAGCCGGCTGGCCGTCCGCCGGAACTCAAAGCTCAGCCGCTCTCCCCGGTAGAGCTCTGCGGGGGCCGCCGCGGCCGAGACCACCAGTTTGACTCCGCGGTCGTAGAACTCATCGACGAGGCTGATCAGGCGGCGCGCGGCGTCGTCCCGCGAGGCGCCCAGCACCGGAATGTCGCTGACAAACACGGTGTGAAAATCCTGCGCCAGCTCGGCGTAATCCAGAGCGCTGCGCGCGCCCTCGCAGATGCCGGCAAAGCCGAACCAGACCACGCCCCCGGCGCGCTTGTGCGCCGTGAGCGTGCGGCCGTTAAGCTCGATATGCCGCGCGCTCTCGGCGTGCACGCCCGCCAGCTCGGCGAAGATCGCGGCCAGCCGCGAGGGCGTGGCCGGATCGGCCGCCGGAAGATAGATCGGGGCCTGACGCAACTGCCGCAGGCGGTAGTCGGTGCCGGCGTCGACCTCAATCACCTCGAGTTCCCGCTCAAGCAGCGCAATCGCGGGCAGGAAGCGCGCGCGCTGCAATCCGTCGCGGTACAGGCCGGAGGGCGGCACGTTGGCGGTAATGATCAGAGTGACGCCTTGCCGGAGCAATTCTTCGAACAGCGTCCCCAGCAGCATCGCGTCGGCAATGTCGGTGACCTGCAGCTCATCCAGGCACCACAGGCTGGCACGCCGCGCCAGGCGGCGCGCCAGCAGGCGCACCGGCTCCTGGTGCTGGCGCAACGCGGCCAGGCCGCCGTGCACTTCGCGCATCAGCTGGTGGAAGTGGCGGCGACGGCGTTGGACGGTGCCGAGGCTGTCGTAGAACAGATCCATCAGCCAGGTCTTGCCGCGGCCGACGCCGCCCCATAGGTACACCCCGCGCGGTGCGCCGCCCGCGCTCGGCGCTGGCCACAGCCGCCTGCGCAGGCGCCCGAACAGTCCGAGCCGAAACTGGCGCGCGACCAGCGCGCCGCGCACGGCCTCCAGGCGCGACAGCGCCGCGAGCTGGGCGGGATCGCTGTGCCAGCCGCGCTCGCGCAGTGCGCGCGCGTAGTGCTCGTGCAGGTCGGTGGCGGCTGCGTTCAACTACAGATTCTGATAATTCGGCCCGGAACCGCCCTCGGGCGTGGTCCAGGTGATGATCCGGTAGGGATCCTTGATGTCGCAGGCCTTGCAATGCACGCAGTTGGCGGCGTTGATCTGCAGGCGGCGCGTGCCGTCCTCGTTCATGAGTATCTCGTACACCGCCGCGGGGCAAAAGCGCGTGCAGGGATTGGCGTACTCGCGCGCGCAGCGGTCCGCACAAATGCTGGTGTCGGCCACGTGCAGGTGCACGGGTTGCTGTTCATCGTGCGAAGTGGAGGCCAGGTACACCGCGGCGGTTCGGTCGCGCGGCGGGAGCGAGAGTTCCGGCGGCAGCGGCGGAGGCGGGGTGTGCGGGTCTGCCGCATCCAGGATCTTGAGGGTGCTGTCGTTGGCCACGTGCTGCAGAGTCCAGGGCGTGTGCCCGCGCAACGCGGTCTCCAGCGCCGCATTGGCCAGGCCGAACCAGAGCCCGCGCTTAAATCCCGGCTTGATGTTGCGTACCGCCCGGAGCGACTTGCCACCCGGGGAGGCCCGCCACGCGGCGTCGTAGCCCTTGGTGGTCCCGTGGGCCGTCAAGTGCTCCGCGCACAGCACCCCGGAGCGCATCGCCTGGTGGATGCCCTTGATGCGCGCCGCATCGAGCGTCCCGGCCGCATCGCCGATCAGCGCCGCGCCAGGCATTTCCATGCACGGGAGTGCCTGGGCGCCGCCGGCCGCGATGGCGCGGGCGCCGTAGGCCGTGGCCTCACCCCCGGACAGGAGCTCGCGCACCGAGGGGTGGGACTTGAAGCGCTGAAAGGCCTCGAAGGGCTGGAACAGCGCGTCACTGTAGTCCAGACCGATGACCAGGCCCACGTACACGAGGTCCTGCTCCAGGTGATAGATGAATCCGCCACCGAAGGTGTCGCGGGGCATGGGCCAGCCGATCGTGTGCTGCACCAGCCCGGGGCGGCCGCGCCCGGCAGGCAGCTGCCACAGTTCCTTAAACCCGAGCGCGAAGGTGGGCGCCGAGCGATCGGCGTCCAGCCGGTAGCGCGCGATCAGTTGCTTGCTGACGCTGCCGCGGCAGCCCTCGGCGAACACCGTGACGGGTGCGTGGATGTCCGCCCCCGGCGTGTAGTGAGGACCCTCCCCGCCATCGCGCGTGCGCCCCATGTCCCCCAGGCGTATGCCGCGCACCGCGCCGGCCTCATCGAACAGCGCCTCGCTCGCCGCGAAGCCGGTGTAGATGTCGACCCCGGCGGCCTCGGCCTTGGCGCCGAGCCAAGGGACCAGCTGGCAAATCGAGACGATGAAATTGCCGTGGTTGCGCTGCTGCGGGGGCGTCGGCAGCCGATAGCTGCCGCGTTCGGTCAGGAACCGGAACTCGTCGCGTTGCACCGGCACGCAGGTCGGCGGGGGCGAACTGCGCCAGTCGGGCACCAGCGCGTCGAGCGCGACCGGGTCCAGCACCGCTCCGGACATCGAGTGCGCGCCCAGACTGGCGGCCTTCTCCACCACGCACACCGTGCGCTCGGGCTGCAGTTGGCGTAAGCGCAGCGCGCAGGACAGCCCGGCCGGCCCTGCGCCGACGATCGTCACGTCGTAGCTCATTACGTCCCGCTCGCTCGGCGGCGCGCTCATGCATTCGCTCCTGCGGCATCCACTTCACCCAGGGCGCCAAGGATGGCGGCGCGCGCCGCATCGCGCAAGGCCGCGGCGTCCTCGTGCCTCCCGGGCGAGGGCAAGAGCGGCGCCAGCGTCTCGACCTTGATCCGGCCCGGGCGCGGCAGGAAGGTGCCCGGTGCCAGGCAGTGGCGCGTGCCGCGAATCACCAGGGGCACGACCGGCGCACCCGAGCGCTCCGCGGCGGCGAAGGCGCCGGTGTGAAAGCGCAGCAGCCCTGGCTGCTCCTGAAAGGTCCCTTCCGGGAAGAAGGCCAGCGAGCCGCCGCCGGCGGCACTGCGCATGACGCGCAGCGCGTCGCGCAGACTCCCGGCGCGGTTGTCGCGGGTGACAAACTGCACGCCGATTCGCTGCAGCAGAAATCCCGCCAGCGGCACCGAATTCATCTCGCGCTTGATGACGAAATCGAAGCGCGGCGGCAGGACGGCCGCGAGCACCACGCCGTCGAGGTAGCTGCAGTGGTTGGCGACCACGATGCACGGTTCCGGCAGCGGCCCGTGCCAGCGGACGGCGATGGGCATGCCCATGAGCGTGAGCACCAAGCGGCCGACCCAGCGGATGAGCCGGCGGCGCCCCGCCAGGGTCGGTACCACCGCCAGCGGCAGCAGGGCGAGCAGCGCGAGCGCCAGGAATACCGCGCCCGCGTAAGCGGCGTAAATCAGCCGCAGCGGCAGTAACCACAGGGTGCCCGTGTTGCGTCGCGGGACCCCCGGCGGCGCGGTGGTTTGTGGGTCGGCGGTCAAGGTTAATGTGATCCAGTTCTCCGTATATTAGCGGTTGCGATGGTTGTGAGTCCCATCACATCGTGGGGCCGGGCCGAGTTTGCATACTGCGCCCCTGAGGCAATCCGTCTCCGCACCGGGAATCGCATTGAGCAGACCAGCCACAGTGAGCACCGACTCGTCCGCCGAGATCATTGATCCGATCATCGGTCGTTTCCTCGACGCAGTCTGGATGGAACGTGGACTGTCGCCAAACACACTGGCGGCATACCGCGCGGACCTGGCGGCTCTGTCGCGCTGGCTCGCCCAGCGCAACCTGGTGCTGGTGCGCACTGGTCGCGCCGACGTGCTGGCGTTCATCGCCGCGCGCGCCGCGGGCGGATCGCGTCCGCGCTCCACGGCGCGCCAGCTTTCCTCGTTTCGGCGCTTCTTCCGCTACCTGGTGCGCGAGGGCGTCGTGAACGAGGACCCGACTGCGCAGATCGCCATGCCGCGCATCGGCCGCTCGCTGCCGAAGTCGCTGACCGAGGCCGAGGTCGAGTCACTCCTGCTGGCCCCGCAGGTCAGCGATCCGCTCGGCAACCGCGACCGCACCATGCTCGAGGTGCTGTACGCCACGGGGCTGCGGGTCTCGGAACTGGTGAGCCTGCGCGTCGACCAGGTCAACATGACACAGGGCGTGCTGCGCGTGCTGGGCAAGGGCAACCGCGAGCGCCTGATTCCGCTGGGCGAGGAAGCGGTGCGTTGGCTGGGCGCGTTCCTGGCCGGCCCGCGCGCCGAGATACTCAGCGACCGCGGCACCGACTACCTGTTTCCGACGCGCCGTGGCGACCGCATGACGCGCCAGGCGTTCTGGCACATCATCAAGCGCTACGCCCGCAAGGCGAGCGTCAACCACGATCTGTCGCCGCACACGCTGCGCCATGCCTTTGCCACGCACCTGTTGAACCACGGTGCCGATCTGCGGGTGGTGCAGATGCTGCTCGGCCACAGCGACCTGTCGACCACGCAGATCTACACCCACGTGGCGCGCGAGCGGATGAAAGAACTGCACGCCGAACACCATCCGCGCGGCTAAGCCCCTAAGGCTGCGGGCATTCGGTGCGGCCCGCCCGTTCTGCTAAACTTGGCGCTATGACTCTCCGAAGAAGCCAGCTGTTGTGCGTTGCGGCCCTGCTGTGCGTCACCGGCCTCGCCCTGAGCGCCTCCAGCGCCCCTGCGACCGCGCCTGCGCCCGCCGCGACGCCCCTGCAGGCCGAGCTGGCTGCGGTGGCCTCCCACCTGCCAGGGGCCAAGCCCGAGGAACTGCGCACCACCCCGATCCCCGGCATCTACGAGTTCAAGCGCGGCGCCGAGCTGGTTTATGTCACAGCCGACGGCCGCTATGGTTTTGCCGGCGACCTGTACCGGCTCGAGGATCACGCCAATCTCAGTGACTCGCGGCGCCGCGAGCTGCGCCTGGCACTCATCAACGCGGTGCCGGAATCCTCGATGGTGGTCTTTTCGCCGGCCGCGCCCAAGTACACCGTCACGGTGTTCACCGACGTCGACTGCCAGTACTGCCGCGCGCTGCACAAGCAGATCGCCGAATACAACCGGCTGGGCGTCAAGGTGCGCTACGTGTTCTACCCGCGCACCGGCCCCAACACCGAGCTGGTCCAAGGCCGAGCAGGTGTGGTGTTCGGCCGATCGGCGCGCGGCGCTGACCGCGGCCAAGCTCGGTGAGCCGCTCAAGGCCGCAGTATGCAAGCCCAATCCGGTGGCCGACGAATACGCGCTCGGCCAGGCGATCGGCCTGACCGGCACCCCCGGCATCGTCACCGAAAGCGGCGAATTGCTGCCCGGCTACTCGCCGCCGGACGAATTGCTGCAGGAGCTGCAGCAGGAAGCCAAGACGAGGGCAAGGGCTGATCAGCGCTCCAGCAGCCTGAGCTTGTCGGGCTTGCCTTCCCATTCCTTGGCGTCCGCCGGCGGCGTGCCCATCTCGCTGATCACCGGCCACTGCTTGGCCAGTTCGGCGTTCAGCGCGATGAACTGCTCCTGGCCCGCGGGCAGTTCCTCCTCCGAGAATATCGCCTCGACCGGGCACTCGGGCTCGCACAGCGTGCAGTCGATGCATTCATCCGGGTCGATGACCAGGAAGTTGGGGCCGGCGTGAAAGCAGTCCACCGGGCAGACTTCCACGCAATCCATGTACTTGCACTTGATGCAGTTTTCGGTGACGACGAAGGTCATTAAGGCTCCGAATGCAACGGGGCAGGAATACCGGCGACCGGAAAGGCGAGCTATTCTGCCAAAGCCCGCCGCCAGTGCAAGCCTGCCTGCATCAGCGCGCCCCGCGCTCAATGTCGTGGAAATGTATGCGTTCCACTCGTTCGCGGCGGTCGAGGAAGTAGCGCTCCAGGGCAAAGCGAATGCTCGCAAAGGCGATGTCCGCCCAGGGAATTCGCTCCTCGGTGTACAGGGCGGTCTCGAGGCTCTCAACGCCGGGGCCGTGATCGGCGCTGCGCAGCTGAGCGCGAAACATCACGTGCACCTGCGCCGCGTGCAGCACGTTGACGACGCTCAGGAGCGAGCCGATCTCGACCTGTGCCAGCGCTTCCTCGGCGGTCTCGCGCGCCGCGGCGGCGTGCATCGACTCGCCGATCTCCAGAAACCCGGCCGGGGCGGTCCAGTAGCCCCGGCGCGGCTCGATGGCCCGTCGGCACAGCAGGATCTGGCCATGCCAGTCCGGCACGCAGCCCACCACCACGCGCGGGTTCTCGTAGTGCACGGCGCCACAGCTCCCGCACACCGCCCGCGGCAGCGTGTCGCCTGCGGGGATCTGGATCGTCACGGGCTGGCCGCAGTTTGAACAGAACTTCATCGTGGGTACGGTGGCCTAGCTGCAAGGGATTCGGGTATCGTACTCGCATTACCCACGGCCTCGTGGCGGAACTGGTAGACGCAGTCGACTCAAAATCGACCGGGCTTGCCCATCTCGGTTCGACTCCGAGCGAGGCCACCACCGTTCGGTTTCTCAAAGCATGCGGCGCAGCGACTTCGAGTATTCACTGCCCGCCGAGCTGATTGCGCAGACACCGTTGGCGGTGCGTTCGGCGAGCCGGCTGCTGGTGCTGGACGGTGCCACGGGCCGCTGTGCCGATCACAGCTTTCTCGAACTGCCGGCGCTGCTGCAGCCGGGCGATCTGCTGGTGTTCAATGACACCCGCGTGCTTCCCGCGCGCCTGGCGGCACGGCGGGCCAGCGGCGGGCGGGTGGAGCTGCTGCTCGAGCGGCCGCTCGCGCCGCGGGGCGCGCTGGTGCAGATGCGCGCCAGCAATCCGCTGCGCGCGGGCGAGGAGCTGTCCAGCGCCGGCGGTCCGTTGCGCCTGGTGGCGCGGCACGGGGACTTGTGGGAAGTGGAGCTCCCGGAGCCGGCGGTGGAATTCTTCGAGCGCTTTGGCAGCGTGCCGCTGCCCCCTTACATCACGCGCGCTGCCGACGCGCGCGATCGCGAGCGCTACCAGAGCCTGTTCGCGCGCGTTCCGGGTGCGGTGGCGGCGCCCACCGCCAGCCTGCACTTTGACGCCGCGCTGCTCGCGGCGCTGGCCGCGCGCGGAGTCGAGAGCGCCGTGGTGACCCTGCACGTGGGCGCCGGAACCTTTCAGCCGCTGCGTGGCGAGGAGCTCGAGGAGCACGTCATGCACTCGGAGCGCTACGCGGTGCCCACGGCAACGGTCGATGCGATCAGCCGCACCCGCAGCGCCGGCGGTCGGGTGCTCGCCGTCGGCACCACGGTGGCGCGCTCGCTGGAGTCGGCGGCCGTCTTCCTCGCTCCGCGCGGGCAGCGGCGAGACCGCGCTGTTCATCCGGCCGGGGTTCAAGTTTCGAGTGGTCGACGGACTGCTGACCAACTTTCACCTGCCGGGCTCGACCCTGCTGATGCTGGTGGCGGCGTACGCCGGGCTCGAGCCGACGCTCGCCGCCTACCGGCACGCGGTGCAGCAGCGCTACCGGTTCTTCAGCTATGGTGACGCCATGCTGATCTGGCCCGCCGCGGGAGTGCGCACATGAAGCTGCGCTTTGCACCACTGCACAGCGACGGGGCGGCGCGCTGCGCCCGCCTGGAACTGCCGCACGGCGCAGTCGACACGCCGGCCTTCATGCCGGTGGGCACCTACGGCACCGTCAAGGCCATGGCGCCCGAGGAACTCGAGGCGCTGGGCGCGCAGATCGTGCTCGGCAATACCTTTCATCTGACGCTGCGCCCGGGCGCCGAAATCGTGGCGCTGCATGAGCACGGCCTGCACGGCTTCATGGGCTGGCACCGTCCGATACTGACCGATTCCGGCGGGTTCCAGGTGTTCAGCCTGGCGCCGCTGCGCAAGATCAGCGAGGAGGGCGTGCGCTTCCGCTCGCCGGTGGACGGCGCCGAGGTGCACATGAGCCCCGAGGATTCCATGGACGTGCAGCGCGCGCTGCAATCCGACATCGCCATGGCCTTCGACGACTGCACGGCGTTCCCGGCCACCGAGCGCCAGGCGCGCGAGTCGATGGAACGCTCGATGCGCTGGGCCGAGCGCAGCCACGCGCACTACTATCGCGACGCTGCCGCCCGGCCATCTGTTCGGCATCGTGCAGGGCGGCATGTACAGCGCCCTGCGCTCGGCTTCGCTCGAGGCGCTGCTGCGGCGCGACTGGGCGGGGCTGGCGATTGGCGGACTGGCGGTGGGCGAACCGGAAGCAGAGCGGCTGCGGGTGCTCGAGGAGCTGGTGCCGCTGATGCCGGCCGACCGTCCGCGCTACCTGATGGGCGTGGGCTATCCGCACGACATCGTCGCCGCCGTGCTGCGCGGCGTCGACATGTTCGACTGCGTCATGCCGACGCGCCACGCCCGCAACGGCCATCTGTTCACCAGCGGCGGCATCATCAACATTCGCAACGCCTGCTACCAGCGCGACACCGGGCCGCTCGATCCGGCACTGCGCCTGCAGCACCTGCCAGCGCTATTCGCGCGCCTACCTGCGCCACCTGGACCGCTGCGGTGAGATCCTCGGGGTGCGGCTGGGCACCGTCCACAACCTGCATTTTTACCTGGAGCTGATGCGCCAGATTCGCGCCGCCATTGCCGCCGGCACGCTCGCGGCGCTGGCGGCCCGGGTAATGGCGATTCCACGGCGCGCGGCGGCGCCTGTGGCATAATGCCGCCCTTTTTCGCACCCGGGACGGCTTGCGGCGTCCCGGCCCTAGGACCGCTGACGACCTAAAGGTGTAGCCATGGACTTTCTAATTTCAGCCGCCAATGCGCAGGCCGCGGGCGGGTCCGCGAGCGGCGGGCTCAGCCAGATCCTGATCCTGGTGGTGTTCGTCGCGATCTTCTACTTCATGCTGATCCGCCCGCAGCAGAAGCGCATGAAGGACCAGCAGGCCATGCTGGCCAAGCTGGCCGCGGGCGACGAGGTCGTGACTACGGGTGGCATCCTCGGCCGCATCACCGAAGTGGGCGAACCTTTCGTCACGCTCGAGGTCGCCGACGGCGTGCGCATGCGGGTGCAGCGTAGCCAGATCACCCAGCTGATGCCCAAGGGCACGCTCAAGGGCACCTAAGAGAATTCCATGCTGGAATTTCCGCGCTGGAAATACGTGCTGGTCGCGCTGGTCACGGTGCTGGCGCTGACGTTCGCACTGCCGAATTTCTTCGGCACCGACCCGGCGCTGCAGGTGGCGCGCAAGAACCGCCTGCCGATGGACGAGTTCGCCCGCCAGGCGGTCGAGCGCACGCTGAGCGAGCGCACGGTGGCATTCCGCGGTTCGTACATCGACGACGGCAAGTTGATCCTGCGCTTCACCAGCGTCGCCGACCAGCTCAAGGCGCGCGACCTGGTCAACGAGTCGATGGCGGCGGATTACATATCCGCTCTGACCACCGCCTCGCGTGCCCCGGAAGCGCTGCGCCGCTTTGGCCTGCGGCCCATGCCGCTGGGCCTGGACCTGCGCGGCGGCCTGTATCTGCTCTACCAGGTCGACGTCAACGGCGCGGTGGCGCAGCTGCTGGAGAGCTACGACCAGGGCTTCCGGCGCACGCTGGCGAGCGCCAACCTGCCCTTTACCGACATCACCACCTATACCGGCAGCAAGAGCACCATCCCCAACGCGCTGCGCATCTCGCTCCCGCCCGGCGCCGACGTGAACGCGGTGCGCGATGCGCTCAAGAAGAGCAACGGCGATCTGACCTTCAACATCGGCAGCGGCGATGCCGGCCCGACGCTGTTGATGGAAATGACGCCGACCCAGGTCAAGGCGCGCCAGGACTACGCGCTGCAGAAGAACATCACCACGCTGCGCAATCGCGTCAACGAGCTGGGCGTGTCCGAGCCGATCGTCGCCCAGCAGGGCATCGATCGGATCAACGTGCAGCTGCCGGGCGTGCAGAATTCGGCCGAGGTGAAGGACATCCTGGGCAAGGTGGCGACCCTGGAGTTCCGCCTCGAGGACTCGCAGAACAACGCCGCCGAGGCCAAGCAGCACGGCCGCGCGCCGCTCGGCTCGAAGCTCTACGACATGAACGGGCGGCCGGTCCTGCTCAAGCGCGAACTGATCGCCACCGGCGACCAGCTCACCAACGCCACCTCCAGCTCGGGCAACGAAGGACCCGAGGTCAACGTGACCCTTAACGGGCAGGGCGGCGACTCGATGCTGCGCAACACGCGCCTCAACGTCAACCGGCGCATGGCGGTGGTCTACATCGAGAAGAGCCGCGAGACCCGCACGATCGGCGGCCAGAAGTCCACCCGTGACGTGACCACCGAAAAGATCATCAGCCTGGCGACGATACGCGCGGTATTGTCCAATCAGTTCCGGATCACCGGCCTGACGGCGGTCGAGGCGCGCGAGCTCGCGTTGCTGATGCGCTCCGGTTCGCTGTCGGCGCCGATCTTCGCGGTCGAGGAGCGCACCATCGGTCCGAGCCTGGGCGCCGAGAACATCCGCATGGGCGTGCGGGCGCTGGCGATCGGCATGCTGGCGGTATTCGTATTCATGGCGCTGTACTACCAGCGCTTCGGCTGGGTGGCGAACCTGGTGTTGCTGGCGAACGTGGTGCTGCTCACCGCGCTGCTGTCGATGCTGCGCGCCACGCTGTCGCTGCCCGGCATCGCCGGCATCATTCTCACCGTGGGCATCGCGGTCGACGCCAACGTGCTGATCTACGAGCGCATCCGCGAGGAACTGCGCAACGGCGTGACCCCGCAGGCGGCGATCCGGGCCGGCTTTGACAAGGCCTTTTCGGCGATCTTTGACTCGAACGTCACCGCCCTGATCGCGGGCCTGGTGCTGTGGGTGATCGGCCGCGGCGCGATTCGTGGCTTTGCGGTGGTGCTGACGCTCGGCATCGCCACCTCGATGTTCACCTCGCTGCTGGGCAGCCGGGCGCTGATCACGCTCATGTACGGCGGGCGCCGCAAGGTCAGTCATCTGTCGATCGGTTAAGGAGCAGGCACAGTGGAATTCTTCAAGAAAGCCACGAGCTTTCCCTTCATGTCGACGCGCAAGCTCTGGTACGGGCTGTCGATGCTGCTGGTCATCATCGCCATCGGCTCGTTCTTCGTGCGCGGCCTGAACCTCGCGGTCGATTTCACCGGCGGCGTGCAGGTGCAGGCGAGCTTCAGTAACGCGGTGAACATCGACGCGCTGGACGCGGCCCTCAAGCGCGCCGGCTTCCGCGAGGCGCAGGTGCAGTACCTGGGATCCTCGCGCCAGGCGGCCATCCGCCTGCCGCCCCAGACCGGGCAGACCGGCGACGTGATCCGCGGCCGCGTCGAAGGCGTCCTGCACGCGCTCGACCCGCGCGCCGAGGTGACCAGCCTCGATGTGGTCGGCTCGCAGGTGGGCGATGAGCTCAAGAGCGGTGCGATCAAGGCGGTGATCGCGACGCTGGCATTGATCTTCATCTACATCGCGCTGCGCTTTCACACCTGGCGGCTTTCGCTCGGCGCCATCCTGGCCGTGCTGCACGATCCGATCCTGGTGCTCGGCGCGTTCTCGCTCTGGCATACCTCGTTCGACCTGCCGGTGGTCTCGGCGATGCTGGCGGTGATCGGCTACTCGCTGAACGACACGGTGGTGGTGTTCGACCGCATCCGCGAGCGCTTCGAGGGCAGCCGCCGGCTCGAGCCGGTCGCGGTGCTCGACCAGTCGATCAACCAGACGCTGTCGCGCACCATCATGACGAAGGTGGTGACCCTGATCGTGGTCGTCGCGCTCTACGTGCTGGGCGGCCAGGCGCTCAAGGGCTTCTCGGAGGCCCTGATCATCGGCATCCTCGCGGGCACCTATTCCTCGATCTACATCTCGAGCGCCATCGCGCTCGATTGCGGCCTGAAAGCCGAGCACCTGCTGCCGACGTCGGTGAAGAAGCCGATCGACGCCATGCCCTAGCCGTGAAGGCGCGGGGGGAATGGTGCTCCCGTGACGAGCGTGCCTATGCTGCAAATGCTCACTGAGCCGGCCACCTGGGCGGCGTTCGCGACGCTCTCGATCCTCGAGACCGTGCTCGGCATCGATAACGTGATCTTTCTGGCGATCCTGGTGGCGCGTCTCCCGCCCGAGCGCCAGCCGCGCGCGCGCGTCGTCGGCCTGTCGCTCGCCATGCTTACCCGCCTCGCGCTGCTGTTTTCGATCGTCTGGCTGACCCGGCTGACGCGGCCCTGGTTCACGGTGCTGGGCCAGCAGATCTCGGGCCGCGACCTGGTGCTCGCCGCCGGCGGCCTGTTCCTGCTCGCGAAGAGCGTGCTGGAAATCCACGCCACGCTCGAGGGCGCCGCGGCCGAGCGCCGCGCGCGGGCGATGGTGAGTTTCGCGGCAATCGTGGTGCAGATAGCGCTGATCGATATCGTCTTCTCGCTCGACTCGGTGTTCACGGCCGTGGGCCTGGCGCGTCCCGACCAGGTGCCGATCATGGCCGCGGCCATCGTGATGTCGATCCTGGTGATGATGTGGCTGTCGGGGCCGATCTCGGCCTTTATCGACACTCATCCCACGGTGAAGGTGCTGGCGCTCGCGTTCCTGATCCTGGTCGGCGTGGCGCTGATCGGGGAGGGCATGGACTTCCACATCCCGAAGGGATACCTCTACTTTGCCATGGCCTTCTCGGTGCTGGTCGAGATGATCAATATCCGGCTGCGCAAGCTCCTCGACGCGCGCCACCGCCGGCATCCGCACTAGGGCTGCGGCGCGCCCGGCGCGGCCGCCAGACTCGCAAGCGCCTGGCCGGCGAGCCGGTAGATGCGCCACTCGCTCATCTCGACGGCCCCAAGCTTCAGGTAGAAGTCGATGGCCAGCCGGTTCCATTCCAGCGCCGACCACTCGAGGCGGCCGCATCCGCGGGCCCGCGTGAGCTCCGCCAGGTGGCGCAGGAGCGCCGTGGCGACGCCGCGCTGCCGGAAGGCCGGATCGACGAACAGGTCTTCGAGGTAGATGCCCGGCTGGGCCAGGAACGTGGAATAGTTGTGGAAGAACAGCGCAAAGCCGGCCGGCCGCCCGTCGCATTCGGCGATCAGCACCTCGGCGTAGGGGCGCTCACCGAACAGCGTGGCGCGCAGCGAGGCTTCGGTGGCGACGACCTCTGAGCTCAGCCGCTCGTAGTCGCCCAGGCCGCGGATAAAGTCCAGAATCTGCGGCACGTCGGCCGATAAGGCAGTGCGAATAGTGACCATATCGGCGCCATTGTAGGGCTCTGCGGCGGCGTCCTTACGCTCCGCCGCCTCCGGATCCGCACACAGCGCGCCTAGTCGCAGTGCCGGCACTGGCCTGCGGCGTAGCGGCCCATGTCCGGTACCTGGGTGGAGCGGGCCACCTGCAGGCGCGGCAACAGCACGGAAATCGCCTCGAGAGCGGCGCCGCATTTGACCGCGTCGCTCGACAGTCCCGTGCGCCTGCACAAGTGGAAATCCTCGGCGAGCAGATCCTGCAGTGTCTGCAGCTGGGCGATCGTTGCGTCGATCAGTTCGGCCGTATCGGTGACCATAGCTGTATATTTATACAGTTAGGCTCTGAAGGCAATTAGGGATTCCTATCCTTTTGATTAAATTATGTTTTTTTGATCCAGATGCCACGGGCTGTGGTGCCGGCTCAAGCGGAACTACCCGATCTTGCCGGTCTGGCCCATCCCACTAGGTTCAGCTCTGTTTGGCGAGCTCGCTGTGGCCGTACGAGTAGAAGAAATAGATCGCGAGCCCCACCCCGGACCAGATGAAAAAGGCTTCCCAGGTGATCGCCGGTAGTCCCGCCATGAGGAAGGCACAGAAGCCCATGCCGAGCAGCGGTACCAACGGAACCCACGGCGTGCGGAAGGGACGTTTGAGTTCCGGGCGGGTCCTGCGCAGCACGATGACGCTGGCACAGACCAGGAAGAAGGCCGAGAGCGTGCCCAGGTTGACCAACTGCGCCACCTTGCCGATCGGCGACAGGCCCGCTATCAGTGCGATGGCGACGCCGGATCCGAGGATGAGGCGCACGGGCGTGCGAGTCTTGGGATTGACCCTGGCCATTGGCGTGGGCAGCAATCCGTCCCGCGACATCGCCAGCACCACGCGGGTCAGGCCGAAATAAAGCACCAGCATGACGGTAGTAATGCCGGCCATCGCGCCGATCGAGATCAAGGCCTCCGCCCAGCCGATGCCGAGCTGCTTGAGTGCATCGGCGATCGGCGCCTTGACGTCGATCTGATCGTAATGCACGACCCCGGTGAGGATGCCGGACACCACGATGTATAGGATCGTGCAAATCACCAGCGAAGCGATGATGCCGATCGGCAGATTGCGCTGCGGATTGACCGTTTCCTCCGCCGCGGTGGAAACCGCATCGAACCCTATGTAGGCAAAGAAGATGAGCGAGGCGCCGGTCAGGATGCCTCCCAAGCCGAAATGCGACTGGCCGGCGGCATCGGTAACCTGCGGTGGGATGAAAGGATGCCAATTGGCCGGATTGACGTGCGGAGCGGCGACCACGATGAAGATGAGGACCGCGGCAAGCTTTACGAACACCATTACGGTATTAAACCGGGCCGATTCGCTGACGCCGATCGAGAGCAGCACCGACAGCAACAGCACGATGACCATGGCCGGCACATTGGCGATGCCGCCGTCGAGCGGGGCATTGGTCAAAGCGTGGGGCAGGTGCACGCCGATCAATTCCAGAATCTTGCCGAAATAACCGGACCAACCGATGGCCACGGTGGAGGTGGCAACCGCGTACTCGAGGATGAGATCCCATCCGATCACCCACGCGATCAGCTCACCGATTCCACAGTAGGCATAGCCGTAGGCGCTGCCAGCGCCGCCGATCGCACCGGCGAGCTCGGCATAGCACAACGCCGCAAACGCGCAGGCGATACCGGACAGGATGAACGACAAGACGATCGCCGGGCCCGAGTGCTGCGCTGCGACCACGCCAGTGAGGACGAAGATCCCGGTGCCGATTATGCAACCGATGCCCAGCATGGTCAGGTCAAAAGCGCCAAGGCAGCGTTTCAGTCCCGTGTCGGCGTTGACATCGGTCGGTTTGGTGCGGAACAGACTCATGCGTTCTCCCTGTGAATGCGTGCTGTCATTTGCCGGAAGGTTGTCCAAGAGCGGGGCGCCAGAGGCGTAACTTGAACCGCGGAAGGATGCCGAGGGTTGTTCGCAACACCATCCGGTGGCACGGCATGTACCTCACCGGAGCAGCGAACATCGATGCAAGGCATCGTGTCGACAGCCCCGCGGGCGCGTCCTGCATCACTCTGCCACGGCGGGCTTGAGCTTGGAATCGCGCGGCTCCGCCGCGCGGTCGCTGAACGGTTTGGGCGCCAGCCTCTGTTGGGTCATTCGCCTGCTCTCCCCCGACTGCGAAGCTTGACCGAGCGCGCCGACTCTACACTGTCGGTGCGCCCGCCGACGAGTGGCGTGAACGCCGCCACCAGCGCCGCGTGGATCTTCGGCGTGCCGGCGCAGATGTCGCCACCGAAGCGATATTCCTCGCCGTCGATCGTGCTGACGTGGCCGCCGGCCTCGGTGACCAGCAGCACTCCGGCCGCGGTGTCCCAGGGCTTGAGGCCCAATTCCCAGAACCCATCCACGCGCCCGGCCGCGACGTAGGCCAGATCGAGTGCCGCCGAGCCGGCGCGGCGCACGCCGGCCACCTGCGGCATCACGATGCGCAGCATCGCCAGGTAGCGGTCCAGGTCGTCGTTGGCGCGGAACGGAAAGCCGGTGGCGAGGAGTGCACCCTCCAGCCCGCGCCGCCGGCTGACGCGGATGCGGCGACTGTCCAGCTGCGCGCCCACTCCGCGTGTCGCGGTAAACAGCTCCTGGCGCAGCACGTCGTAGACGGTGGCGACTTCGAGGCGGCCGCGCACCTCGCAGGCGATGGATACCGCGTAGGCCGGAAAGCCGTGCAGGAAATTGGTGGTGCCGTCGAGCGGATCAATGATCCAGCGCGTCTCGTTGCTGCCGCTGGCACCGCTTTCCTCGGCCAGGACCGCATGGTCCGGGTAGTGATGGCGGATAATGTTGATGATTTCCAGTTCGGCCGAGCGGTCCACCTCGGTCACGTAGTCGTGGCGCTCCTTGGCGTGAATTTCGATGCTGTCGAGGCGCGGGATGCTGCGCGCGATCACTTCGCCGGCTCGGCGCGCGGCGCGCACAGCGATGTTCAGCAATGGATGCATAGTCAACTAGAATAGCAGTCTTATGGACGCATCGCCGATCCGCATAGTACTGGTCGACACCTCGCATCCGGGCAACATCGGGGCGGCGGCGCGCGCCATGAAGAACATGGAGCTCGAGGATCTGGCGCTGGTGCGGCCGCGGCAATTCCCGCATCCGGAGGCCAGCGCGCGCGCCTCGGGTGCCGATGACCTGCTGGCGCGGGCGCGCGTGTGCGGGACGCTGACCGAGGCGCTCGAAGGGTGCGGCCTGGTCCTGGCCTGCACCTCGCGCGAGCGCGACCATTACTACCGGGTCCTGGATGTGCGCGAGGGCGCGGCGCGCGCGGTGGCGGCGAGCGCGCTCGCGCCCGTCGGCGTGGTGTTTGGCGGCGAGCACAGCGGCCTCAACAACGAGGATCTCGCGCCGGCGCACGCGCTGTTGCGCATTCCGACCGGCAGGGAATACGCTTCGCTCAATCTGGCCATGGCCGTGCAGGTGGTGGCGTACGAAATCCTTCGCGCGCGCGGCGTCGCGGTTCCGCCGGCACCGCGCGAGCAGCCGCTCGCGGACCCGGCCGCCATGGAGCGCCTGTACGCACATCTGCAGCAGGTGCTTGAGGAGATAGACTTTCGTGACCGCACCCAGCAGGGCACCAACCTCATGAACCGCATCCGCCGCTTTCTGCAGCGCGCCGAACTGGACGGCAACGAGGTCAATATCCTGCGCGGCCTGCTCACCGCCGTGCAGCAGCGGCGCCGGCGCGCCGGCGCCGGGGCGCAGCAGGCGTGAGCGGCGCCGAACAGGTGTATTTCGATTACGCCGCGACCACGCCGGTCGATCCGCAGGTGGCCGCGCGCATGATGGAATGCCTGTGCGCGGAGGGCACGTTTGGGAATCCGGCGTCCATGCACAGCTACGGCCGCGCGGCGCGCGCACGGGTCGAGGCAGCGCGCGTTCAGGTGGCGGCGCTGATCGGCGCGCGCGCGCCGGACGTCATCTTCACCTCCGGGGCCACCGAGGCGGACAACCTCGCCATACTCGGGACCGTGCGCGGCGCGCGCGCGGTGCGCGGCGCGGCGCTGCCGCACGTGGTCACGGCGCGCACCGAACACAAGGCGGTGCTCGATCCCTGCCGCCAGCTCGAGCGCGAAGGGGTCGCGGTGACCTACCTGAGCCCGGCCTCGGAGGGTCGCATCCTTCCCGAGCAGCTGCGCGAGGCGCTGCGGCCCGAGACGGTGCTGGTCTCGCTCATGCACGCGAACAACGAGACCGGCGCGGTTCAGGACGTCGCCGCGTTCGGCGCCCTGTGCCGAACCCACGGCGCCGCATTGCACGTCGATGCCGCGCAGAGCGCCGGGAAGCTCCCGATCGACGTGGCGTCCATGGGCATCGACCTGCTGTCATTCACGGCCCACAAGCTCTACGGGCCCAAGGGGATCGGCGCGCTCTACGTGCAGGCCTCGCGCCGCGTCGCCCTGCAGCCGCTCATGTTTGGCGGCGGCCACGAACGGGGACTGCGTTCCGGAACGCTGCCCGTCCACCAGATCGTGGGCTTTGGCGCCGCCTGTGAGCTGGCCGCCGGGCTGATGGCCAGCGAAGCGGCGCGCCAGGGGGAGCTGCGCGCGCGCCTCTGGGCGGGTATTCGCGCCTTGCCGGGCGCGTTGCTGAACAGCCCGCCGGTCCATTGCGTGGCCGGCATACTGAATGTCTCCTTCAGCGGCATCGAAGGGGAAAGCCTGCTGTTCGGCCTGACCGAGCTGGCGCTGGCGAGCGGCTCAGCCTGCAATTCGGACAGCGACGAACCCTCGTACGTGCTGCGCGCTCTCGGGCGCGATCGCGAGACCGCGCAGAGCGCGCTGCGCTTCAGCCTCGGGCGGGCCACGAGCGTCGAGGACATCGACCGCGCGGTAGCGGCGGTGCGGCGGGAAGTGTCGCGACTGCAGGCCGCGGCGAGCGCCAAGGCGGAGGCCTGCGCGGTGTGCGGGGAGGCGGGGACCCGCGAGCAGGGCACCTGGGTCCGCTTTATGTTGAATCCCACCGGGGAGTACATCGAGCGGGTGACCCACCAGGTGTACGGCTGTCCGGCCACCCAGAGCGTCTGTGAGTGGCTGGTGACCCAGCTTCCGGGGAGGTCCTGGCGCCATCCGGGGCTGGGAGGGCCGCAGGATTGGGCCCAGGCCCTGGACATCCCCCTGGATCGCCTCACCCGCCTGCTGGTGGTGGAGGATGCCCTGCGGGCGGCGTTGGTTGCTGCACAGCGGCAGGCGGACGGGGGTAGTACAATGGTGGCCCGAGGATAGCCCCCCATGAGCATCTCCCTGACCACCTCCGCGGCCGAACGCGTGCGCAGTCACCTGGCGAGGCGGGGGCGTGGGCTCGGTTTGCGCTTGTCGATCAAGGCCACGGGCTGTTCGGGCTACAGCTACGTGATCGATTACGCCGATACCGCCGGTCCCGATGACCTGGTGTTCGAGGACCAGGGGGTCAAGGTGTACGTCGACCGGGAGAGCTTTCCGGTGCTGGACGGCACCCGGGTCGATTTTGTGCGCCAGGGGTTGAACGAGTCCTTTCAGTTCCTAAACCCCAACGTCAAGGCCGAATGCGGTTGCGGCGAGAGCTTCACGGTCTGAAAAAGCTTTAGCTTCCGCGGACTTCCGTAGGCATCGCGATTGCTGGATGAGGCCCGGAACGGCTAAACTCCCCGGCCTTTTCTCGCCAGTTGCATCCTTTAGGAGTACCGCCGATGGCGCTCGAGCGCACCCTGTCCATTGTCAAACCCGACGGCGTGGCTCGAAACCTGATCGGCGACGTGTACCGTCGATTCGAGCAGGCGGGCCTGCGCATCGTGGCGGCGCGCATGCTGCGCCTCACCACCGCACAAGCCGAGGCCTTCTACGAGGTGCACCGTGAGCGCCCGTTCTACCCCGACCTGGTGCGCTACATGAGCTCCGGCCCGGTGGTTGCGCAGGTGCTCGAGGGCGAGAATGCCATCGCCCGCAACCGCGACATCATGGGCGCGACCGATCCCAAGCGCGCCGCGCCCGGCACCATTCGCGCCGACCTGGCGCAGAGCATTGAGGCCAACGTCGTGCATGGGTCGGACGCGAGCGAGACCGCCGCCCGGGAAATCGCGTTTTTCTTCAGCGGCACCGATCTTTGCCCCAGAAGCTAGCGTGTCCACCCGCGACTCACCGTCAGACGCACGCGTCAACCTGCTCGGCCTCCCGCCCTCGCAGCTCGAGGCCTGGGTCCACAGCCAGGGGTCGCAGCCGTTTCGCGCGCGCCAGCTGCAGCACTGGCTGTACAAGCGCGGGGTCGCGCAGTTCGAGCAAATGACCGACCTGGCCAAGGACTTTCGCGCCCAGCTGGCCGAACGCGCCGAGATCAGGCTCCCGCAGATCGTGCTGGCGCAGCAGTCCGCCGACGGCACGCGCAAATGGCTGTTGCGCGCCGATGCCTCGCAGGCGTTCGAGATGGTGTTCATCCCGGAGGCCGGCCGCGGCACCCTGTGCATTTCCTCGCAGGTCGGGTGCGTGCTCGACTGCACCTTCTGTTCGACCGCGCAGCAGGGCTTCAACCGAAACTTAAGCACCGCGGAGATTGTCGGGCAGCTCTGGCTCGCCAACCGCGAACTGGGCTTCGAGCCCGGCGGCGAGCGCCGGGTGACCAACGTGGTGTACATGGGCATGGGCGAGCCGCTCGCGAACTTTCGCAACGTGGTGCCGGCACTGCAGATCATGCTCGATGATTCCTGCTTCGACCTCTCGCGCCGGCGCGTGACCTTGTCGACCGCCGGCCTGGTGCCGCAGATCTACAAGCTGGCGACGGTGAGCAACGTGGCCCTGGCCGTATCGCTCCACGCCCCCGACGACCAGCTGCGCAACACCCTGGTGCCGATCAACCGCGTGCACCCGATCGCCGAACTGCTCGAGGCCTGCTGGCATTACCTCGACGAGCAGAACGGCCGCAGCGTGACCTTCGAGTACGTGATGCTCGATGGCGTCAACGACTCGCCCTCCCAGGCGCGCGCCCTGGCCCGGCTGCTCGGCGGCCGGCCGGCGAAGGTCAATCTGATTCCCTTCAATCCGTTCCCGGGCACCACCTACCGGCGCTCGAGCGATGAGGCCATCTGGCGCTTTCGCGACCAGTTGCTTAAGAATGGCGTGATGGCCATGGTGCGACGGACCCGCGGTGAGGACATCGACGCGGCCTGCGGGCAGCTGGTCGGCCGCGTCCAGGACCGGACGACGGCGCGACTGGGCGCGAGGGCGCGCGCGTGAGCGGGCTGCGCATGTTCGCGGCGCTCGCCCCGGCCTGGCTGCTGTGCGCCTGCGTGACCACCGGCGACACCGTCCTGGCAAAATCGCCGGGCGCCGCCGGCTCCGCCAACCTGGAGCTGGGCGCGGCGTACCTGCAGCAGGGAAATCTGCCGGTCGCGAAGGAAAAACTCGAGAAGGCCGTCAAGCAATCGCCCAAGGATCCGGCCATACACGGCATGCTCGGGCTTCTGTACCACCGGCTGGGCGATGACAAGCAGGCGGAGAAGGAACACCGCATCGCCCTGGAGCTGGCGCCGGGTGATCCGGAGCAGCTCAATAACTACGCGGTGTTCCTGTGCGACATGGGGCGTCCGGACGAGGGCGTCAGCCGTTTCCAGGAGGCGGCGCGCAACCAGCTGTACCGCACTCCGTGGGCGGCCTACACCAACGCGGGGGTGTGCCTGCGCGGTGCCAAGCGCGACGCGGAGGCGGCGCCGCTGTTCCTGCGCGCCCTGCAGATCAACCCGGGCTACGCCGAGGCCCTGGTCCAGCTTGCCGACCTGGAGCTGTCCCAGAACCACGCGGCCGATGCCTATCGGCGCGTGAGCGATTTTCTCAAGACCAATCCGTCCACGCCGGATTTGCTGCTGCTGGGGTGGCGGGCGGCGCGCGAGCTGAAGGACCCGGCCGGGGCGGCGCAGATGGCCTGGCGCATGCAATCGGACTTCCCTGACAGCGACCAGGCCCACACGCTCGCCCAGCTGTCGGGCAGCAAGAATTAGTTCATGGTCGCGGCCGTACGCACCGAGCCCGAGACCGCTGGCGCTCGCCTGGCGAGCGCCCGCCAACGCCTCGGTCTGTCCCTGGATCAGGTCGCCGACCATCTCAAGCTCGACCCGGATACGGTCGCGGCGCTCGAGCGGGGTGATCATCGCGCGATCGGCGCCGCGGTCTTTGTGCGCGGGTTCCTGCGCCGCTATGCCACGCTGGTGGGCGAGTCGGCCGCGGACATCGAGGCTCTGTATGCGCAGCAGCCCGACGCGGAGGCCAGACCCGATCTGTCCAAGACCGGCATGCACCGCATCGAGCCGGCGGCGTTCCGCCCCAGGCTCGGTGTGTGGCCGGCCTTGGTCGCCGCGCTGGCGCTGGCCGTCGCCGGTGCGGGCTGGTGGGCGATGTATTCGAAGCCGCAACGCCATACCACGGCCGGCAGCAGCTTGCCCGCGCCGGGCGCGCTGGCGCCGGCACCTCCCGCCCAAGGTCCGCCAGTGACCGCGGCCGGCGCGAGCGCCGAGCCCGCGGCCGCGGACGCCAGACCGGAGAGCGTGCCGGGGCGGCGCAAGCTGCAGCTGAATTTTACCGGAGAGTGCTGGGCGGAGATCTACGATGCCCGCGGCTGGCGGCTGTTTTTCGGCTTCGGGCACGCCGGTACCTCCCTGGAACTCAGCGGCGTAGCGCCCTTCCGTCTGGTGCTCGGTCACGGGGAAGCCGTGGCCCTGGCCATGGACGGGGCTCCCGTCAGCTTGCCGTCAGGTCCGCCCGGCCAGCGCGTTCGCATTCTGCTGGGCGTCAACGGCGCGGCCACGGCGCTCCCATAAAGTGCCGGCCAGCGGCTAAGCGATGCCCATGAACAAGCAGCTGCAAGCCGTGCGCGGCATGAACGACGTACTGCCCGCCCAGATCGGCGCGTGGCAATTCCTCGAACGCGAGCTGTCCGGCCTGCTGCGCGAGTACGGTTACGAGGAGCTGCGCGTGCCGGTGGTCGAGCACACCGAGCTGTTCAAGCGCTCGATCGGCGAGCACACCGACATCGTCGAGAAGGAGATGTACACCTTCACGGATACCGGGGGCGACAGCCTGACGCTGCGGCCCGAGGCGACCGCGGGGGTGGTGCGGGCGGTGATCGCCAACGGCCTGTTGCGTGGCGCCCGGCTGAAGCTGTGGACCTGCGGACCGATGTTCCGGCACGAGCGCCCCCAGCAGGGCCGCTTCCGGCAATTCAACCAGTTCAGCGTCGAGGCCATCGGCTTTGCCGGTCCGGACGTCGACGCCGAGCTGATTGCCCTGGGGGCGCGGTTGTGGCGGCGGCTTGGCATCACGCGGGTGCGGCTGTTGCTCAATTCCCTGGGGAGCACGGCCTCGCGGCTGCAGTACCGCGGCGCGCTGCAGCGGTACTTCCAGGACCACGAGGCGGCGCTCGACGCCGACAGCCGGCGCCGCCTCGCCGGCAATCCGCTGCGTATCCTCGACAGCAAGGCGCCCGCGATGCAGGCGCTGATCGAGGGCGCTCCCCTGCTCAGCGAGCACCTCGATGCGCCCTCGCGCGAGCACTTTGCTGCGCTGTGCGCCACGCTCGACGCGCTGCAGATTCCCTACACGATCAACCCGCGTCTGGTGCGCGGACTCGACTACTATACGCACACGGTTTTTGAGTGGGTCACCGACGCGCTGGGCGCCCAGGACGCCATTTGCTCCGGCGGCCGCTACGACGGGCTGATCGGGCAGCTCGGGGGCGAGGCGACGCCGGCCATCGGCTTTGCCCTGGGTGTCGAGCGGGTCGTCGATCTGATCGGTCAGTCGGGCACGGCGCCCGCCGCAGCGCGGCCGGCCGTGTACGTCATTGCCAGCGGGGGCGCCGCGGGCGCCCTCGCCCTGCAGGTGGCCGAGCAGCTGCGCGAAGCGCTGCCCGGACAGGGCGTGCAGTTGCACCTGGGTGCGGGCAACTTCAAGGCCCAGTTCCGGCGCGCCGACCGGAGCGGCGCCTGCCTGGCGGTGATCCTGGGGGACGCCGAACTCGAGCGCGGTGTCGTGGCCGTGAAACCATTGCGTCGTGAGGCCGGTCAGAGCGAGTGCGCGCTGGCGGAGTTGGCGCCGCGTGTGCGCCGCATGTTGGAGGAGGAATCGTGGACGAGTACATGAATGAGCAGGAACAGTGGGAATTCGTGCGCAACTGGCTGCGCCAGAACGGCGTCTGGCTGATTGCCGGCGTAGCCCTGGCCGGCGCCGGCCTGTGGGGCTGGCGCAGCTGGCAGGCGCACCAGGAGGCGATGCTGATGGAGGCCAACGGGCAATACCAGCAGGTGCTGGCGGCCTTCGGCAAGAACGACCTGCCCACGGTCATCAGGCTGGCCGACCAGCTGGTCAGTACTCATCCGCGCACCGGTTACGCCGAGCAGGCGCAACTGGCCGCGGCGCGCATGCAGGTGGAGAACAATCAACTGCCCGGAGCACTGAACCGCCTGCAAAAGGTGGAGGCGGGCACCTCCGATCCAGAGCTGGCCCTGGTGGTGCGGCTGCGCATCGCGCGGCTGCAAATCGAGCAAAACCGGATCGACGACGCGCTCAAAACGCTGAGCGCGGTCGAGCCGGGCGCCTTCGCAGGTCGCTACGCCGAAGTGCGCGGCGATGCCCTGCGCGCCAAGGGCGATCGCGCCGGGGCCCTCAAAGCCTACCGCGAGGCGCAGGCCTCGCAGTCGGCGCAGGCCGGTCCCAGCGCCGGTGATCTGCTGGCGCTGAAGATCAACGAGCTCACGCGCTCCTAGGATGCCCATGCTGCGACGTATCGTGACCGTGGCCGCGGCTGGGCTGGCGCTCGCAGCGCTCTCCGACTGCGCCTCCACCAAGAAGGAGGACAAGCCTGTCGCGCTGGCCAAGATCCACCCGCAGTTCACCCCGAAGCGGATCTGGGGTGCCCAGCTGGGGGTCAGCCAGCCCAAGCTGCAGCTGGGGCTGGCCCCCGCGGTCGACGGCAGCCGCGTCTACGCGGCCAATGCGCTGGGGGAAGTGGTCGCGCGGGAGCTCGCCAACGGCCACAGGGTCTGGAAGCGGCGGCTCAAGCTGCCGGCATCCGGCGGCACCGGTGCCGGGGCCGGGCTGGTGCTGGTGTGCAGTACCGGCGGAATGCTGATCGCGCTGGCCGAGAGCGACGGCACCGATCGCTGGCGCGCGCAACTCAGTTCCGAGGTGCTCGCCGCCCCCGTCGTGGCCAGCGACCTGGTGCTGGTGCGCACCGTCGACGGCAAGCTCTTTGCCATCGAGGCGGCCACCGGCAAGCAACGTTGGGTCGTGGACCAGCAGGTGCCGCGGCTCACGCTGCGCGGTACCAGCAAGCCCGTGGTGGCCGGGGAACTGGCGATCTCGGGCTTCGACAACGGCCGCCTCATGGCGGTCACACTGGCGGCGGGCAACCCGGCCTGGGATATCGCCGTCGGCCAGCCCCGCGGCAGCAGCGAGCTGCAGCGGCTCATTGACATTGACTCGCCACCGGCGATCGACGGTGATGACGTATTCGCCGTGGCCTTCCAGGGGCGCGCCGTACGCCTCGCGCACGACACGGGGCTCGAGATCTGGTCGCACGAGATCTCCAGCTATCGCGGGCTGGCCGCGGATGCGTACGGCGTCTACGTCTCGACCGCCGAGGGCGAAGTGGTCAAGCTCGATCGCGCCAGCGGCGCCCAACGCTGGAGCCAGAAGGGACTGCTGCGCCGCGCGATCTCCGCGCCGGTACTGCAGGGCAGGGCCCTGGTGGTGACCGACTACCAGGGCTACATCCACTGGCTGAGCACCGAGGACGGCGCGTTTCTGGCGCGCGCCAAGGGCGGCAGCCGCATCAGCGCCGCCCCGCTGGTCAGTGGCGACCTGGTGCTGGTGCAGACCGATCGGGGAAGACTCGAGGCGTGGCGGGCGCAGCCGCATTAGCCTCGGTCCACGGATCTCACCTCCATGCTCCCCGTGGTGGCGATTGTCGGGCGCCCCAACGTCGGCAAGTCCACGCTGTTCAACGCGCTCACGCGCACGCGCGACGCGATCGTCGCCGATATCCCGGGGGTGACCCGCGACCGCCAGTACGGCTACGCGCGACTCGGGGCGGTGCCCTGCGTGCTGATCGACACCGGCGGCCTGGTCGACAATCCGAGCGGCATCGAATCGCAGATGCGCACCCAGACCGAGAAGGCGCTGGAGGAGTGCGACCGCGTGATCTTCCTTGCCGATGCGCGCGCCGGGCTCACGCCGCAGGACCACTACGTCGCCGGGCAGCTGCGGCGCGCCGGGAAGCCCGTGACGCTCGCCATCAACAAGGCCGAGGGGCTGGACGCCGACATGGTCGCGGCCGATTTTCAGGCCCTCGGCATGGGTGCGCCGCAGTCGATCGCCGCGGCTCACGGCCAGGGGTGCCGTGAGCTGATCGATACCGTGCTGGCGGGCCTGACGGCCGGCGCCAGCCCCGCGGAGGACACCAGCGCCATCCGGGTCGCCATCATCGGGCGCCCGAATGTGGGCAAGTCGACGCTGGTCAACCGGCTGCTGGGCGAAGAGCGCGTGATCGCGAGTGAGCAGCCGGGCACGACGCGTGATTCGATCATGGTGCCGTTCCGGCGCGACGGGCGCGACTTCATGCTGGTCGATACCGCGGGCATGCGCCGTCGCGCCAAGGTCGAGGACGCGGTCGAGCGCGCCAGCGTCGCCCGCACCCTGCAGGCCATCGCCGAGGCGCACGCGGTGGTCATGGTGCTCGATGCCCACGACAGTGTGGGTGAGCAGGACGCGAGCGTGCTGGGCCAGGCGCTGGAGCGTGGCCGGGTGCTGCTAATCGCCGTCAACAAGTGGGACGGCATACCGGCCGATCAGCGCGAGGAGATCCGCCGGCAACTCTCGCTCAAGCTCGACTTCGTGCCCTACGCGCCGCAGCACTTCATCTCGGCCCGCCACGGAACCGGCGTGGGCGAGCTGGCGCGCGATGTGGTGCGCGGCTACGACGCGGCCATGCGGGCCATGTCGACGCCGCAATTGACCAAGGTGCTCGAGCGCGCGATCGAGGCCCACCAGCCACCGCTGGTCCGCGGCCGGCGCATCAAGCTGCGCTATGCGCACCAGGGTGGGCGCAACCCGCCGCGGATCATCATCCATGGCAACCAGACCGTGGCGGTGCCCGATGCGTATCGGCGCTATCTGGCCAACGTCTATCGCGACGCCTTTGACCTGTACGCCACCCCGGTGGCGGTCGATTTTCGCACCGACTCGAATCCCTACGACCGGCTCAAGGCCGGGAAGCGCCGCCCGCGCGCGGCAGGAACAATGCCGGGTCGACGAAAACGCGGTTGAGCGCGACGCCGAAATGCAGGTGCGGGCCGGTGACACGTCCGGTCGCGCCCACTGCACCGATGAGCTCGCCCACGTGCACGCGCTGACCCTTCTCCACCGCGATCTTGGAGAGATGACAATACATGGTGACCAGACCTGAGCCGTGGTCCAGCAGCACGGTGTTGCCGTTGAAGAAATAATCGCCGGTGTCGATCACCACCCCGTCGGCCGCCGCGCGCACCGGCGTGCCCAGCGCTGCGGCGATGTCCATGCCGCTGTGCGGATCGCGGGCGGCGCCATTGAAGTAACGCCGCAGGCCAAAGGAACTCGAGCGCTCCCCAGCGACCGGCGCCTGCAGGCGCAGCGTCGCCGGCACCGGCGGCGAGTAGGTTGCGAGCGCCGCGTGAATGCGTTCATGCTCACCGTCGACACGCTTGAGATCCGCGCTCGACAGATCGACCTGGGAAGGGGCCACGGTCAGGCGCTGGGTGCGGTAATGGGCCGGGCTGCACCTCGAAGTGCAGCACGCTGTCCGCGGCTCCGGCGCCGCTGATGCGCACCTGCGCCGCTCCGGGCGCCTGCGACAGCGGAATTCCCACCACGGCGAGCCACTGGCCCTTGTGCGCCGCGCCGCGCGGGAGCAGCAGCACCGGGGCTTCGTCGAAATACACTCTGGGCGCGGCCGCCGCGCCGCCGGCGGCGGCCGGTGCGGTTATCGTCAGCAGCACCACGCCCCCGGGCGCGGCGTGCTGGGCGGGCAGGGTCGCCGCGCCGGCATGGCCCGCGAGCGCAGCGGCCAGCAGTACCGCGCCGCGGCCGCTCCCGCTCACGGCACGCGCCTGCCGGTGACGCGCGCCGTGATCACCCCGTCGGCCAGGCGGGCTTCGATGGGCTCGCCGATGGCGAGCTCGGCGCTGTGGCGGATGATGGCACCATCGCTCGGCGCGCGCGAGGATCGCAAACCCCCGCTGCAGCGTCGCGAGCGGGCTCACGGCCTGCAGGGCGCGTGCCGCCAGCTCCACGCGGACCTGGGCCGCGCCGAGCGCCCGCTCCCACGCACTGCGCAGCCGCTCCGCGGCGCTGCCCGTGCGCGTGGCCAGGGCCTCGAGCGCCGTGCCGCTGGTGCGCAGGTGGCCCGCCAGCGCCCGGCGCAAGCGCAGCTCCAGCTCATCGAGGCGCTGCGCGTGCTGGGCGAGCCGCGCGCCAGGATGCGCACGCTGCAAGCGCGCGCGCCTCGAACGGAGCTGATCGGCGGCCTCGCCGAGTTGGCGGTGCATCGCCACGCTGAAGCGGCGCGCCAGCAGCGACAGGCGCTGCAGCCAGACCCGCCGGTCGGGCACCGCCAGCTGGGCCGCGCCGGTCGGCGTCGGAGCGCGCACGTCGGCGACGAAATCGGCGATCGTGACGTCGGTCTCGTGGCCGATGCCGGCCACGACCGGCAGCGTGCAGCGCGCCAGGGCCCGCGCCACGCGCTCGTCGTTGAAGGCCCACAGATCCTCCAGCGAGCCGCCGCCGCGCGCCAGGATCAATACGTCGCACTCCGCTCGCGCCGCGGCCAGATCGAGCGCCGCCGCGATGGCCGGCGCCGCGGCGGCGCCCTGGACCGGTACCGGGTAGATCAGCACCGCCGCGGCCGGAAATCGCTGCGCGAGCACGTGCAGAATGTCGCGCAGCGCCGCCCCCGTGGGCGAGGTGATGACGCCCACGCGCAGCGGTGCCAGGGGGAGTGGGCGTTTGCGCTCGATGGCGAACAGGCCCTCGGCGGCGAGGCGGGCCCGCAGCTCCTCGAAGGCGCGCTGCAGCGCGCCGATCCCGGCATCCTCCAGATGCTCGACCAGCAGTTGATAGTCGCCGCGCGGCTCGTACAGGCTGACGCGGCCCCGCGCCAGCACCAGCTGACCCTCGCGCGGCGTGAAGCGCGCGAGCACGTTGCGCTGGCGGAACATGGCGCAGCGCAGCTGCGCGTCACGGTCCTTGAGTGAGAAGTACCAATGGCCGGAGCCGGGGCGCGAGAAATTCGACACTTCGGCCTGCACCCAGACCATGCCCAGTCCCGACTCCAGCAGCATGCGCGCCTCGCGATTGAGCCGCGTCACGCTGTAAATATCCCGTCCTGCGCTCGCACCGGGCTCGTACATAAGCCGATTCTAGCCCGCCCGGCGTGCCGGGGCGGTTTTGGTTTACCCGCCGCCCGCCAGTGCGTACAATGGCGCGCTTCTTTTTGGGACGCCACGCTATGCGAATTCTCGAAGAAGCACTCACCTTTGACGACGTGCTGCTGGTGCCCGCCCGCTCGGACGTGCTGCCCCGCGAAGTCGACCTGTCGACCCAGCTCAGTCGCAACATCCGCATCGGTCTGCCGGTCCTGTCCGCGGCCATGGACACCGTGACCGAGGCGCGCCTCGCCATCACCATGGCGCAGGAAGGCGGCATGGGCATCATCCACAAGAACATGGCGATCGACGCGCAGGCGCGCGAAGTCGCGCACGTCAAGAAATTCGAGAGCGGGGTGATTGCAGACCCGATCACCGTGTCCCCCGATGCCACGATCCGCCAGGTCATCGAACTGACGACGGCCCGCGGCATTTCCGGGGTGCCGGTGGTGAGCGGCGCCAAGGTGGTCGGGATCGTCACCCACCGTGACCTGCGCTTCGAGCGCCAGCTGGACGCGCCGGTGTCCACGGTGATGACTCCCAAGGCGCGGCTGGTCACGGTGCGCGAGGGTGCGCCCAAAGACGAGGTGCAGCGGCTGTTGCACAAGCACCGCATCGAGAAGGTGCTGGTGGTCGGTGGCGACGATGAGCTGCGCGGCATGATCACGGTCAAGGACTTCCAGAAGGCCACGGAATTCCCGCGCGCCAGCAAGGACCCGACCGGCCGCCTGCGGGTGGGCGCGGCTGTGGGCACCACCCCCGACACGCCCGATCGTGTGGCCGCACTGCGCGAGGCGGGCGTGGACGTCATCGTGGTCGACACCTCGCACGGCCACTCGCGCGGCGTGCTCGAGATGGTCGCGAAGATCAAGGCCCGCTGGGGCGATCTGGACGTCATCGCCGGCAACATCGTCACGCGCGAGGGCGCGCTCGACCTGGTCAATGCCGGGGCCGATGGAGTCAAGGTGGGCATCGGCCCGGGCTCGATTTGCACGACGCGCATCGTCGCGGGCGTCGGCGTGCCGCAGATCAGTGCGGTGGCCAACGTGGCGGCGGCACTCGCCGCCAGCGGCGTGCCGTTGATCGCCGATGGCGGCATCCGTTATTCCGGTGACCTCGCCAAGGCCATCGCCGCCGGGGCGCACGCAGTCATGATCGGTGGCATGTTCGCGGGCACCGAGGAGTCGCCGGGCGAGGTGGAGCTCTATCAGGGCGCCTCGTACAAGTCTTATCGCGGCATGGGATCGCTCGGCGCCATGGGCGACAAGCACGGTTCGGCCGACCGCTACTTCCAGGACACCAGCACCGAACTGGAAAAGCTGGTGCCCGAAGGGATCGAGGGCCGGGTGCCCTACAAGGGGAGTCTGGTCTCGATCCTGTATCAGCTGGCCGGAGGGTTGCGGGCGGCCATGGGCTACACGGGGAGCGGCGACATCGAACAGATGCGCACGCGTCCGGTGTTCGTGCGGGTCACCACCGCGGGCGTGCGCGAGAGCCACGTGCATGATGTGTCGATCACCAAGGAAGCGCCCAATTACCGCGTCTCCTGAGCCGGCCGCGAGGGCTGCTGTCAGGGCGGACATCCACGCCGAGCGCGTGTTGATTGTCGATTTTGGTTCGCAGTACACGCAACTGATCGCACGCCGGGTGCGCGAACTCGGCGTGTACTGCGAGATCCACCCCTGGGACATGAGCGATGCGGCGGTGCGCGCCTTTGGGGCGCGCGGCGTGATCCTCTCGGGCGGCCCGGAGTCGGTGACCGCGGACCAGGCGCCCGCCGCGCCGCGCGCGGTGTACGAGCTCGGGGTGCCGGTGCTGGGCATCTGCTACGGCATGCACACCATGGCGGCGCAATTGGGCGGGCAGGTGGTGCCCGGCGCGGTGCGTGAGTTTGGCTACGCCGAGGTCCGGGCCCGGGGCCACTCCGAGCTGTTGCGGGACATCGAGGATCGCGTCAGCCCCGAGGGCCACGGGCTGCTTGATGTGTGGATGAGCCACGGCGACCGCGTCGTCGCCCTGCCGCCGGGCTTCCAGACCATCGCCTCCACCGGCGACGTGCCGATTGGCGGCATGGCCGACGCGGCGCGGCGCTTCTATGCCCTGCAGTTCCACCCGGAAGTGACGCATACCACCCAGGGCACGCGCATCTACTCCCGCTTCCTGCACGAGATCTGCGGCTGCGCGAATGCCTGGACGCCCGGCAACATCATCGACGACCTGATTGCACGGGTGCACGCGCAGGTCGGCCGGGGTCGGGTGCTGCTGGGCCTGTCCGGAGGCGTCGATTCGGCGGTGGTGGCGGCGCTCCTGCACCGTGCCATCGGTGCGCAACTCACCTGTGTGTTCGTCGATCACGGTCTGTTGCGACTCCACGAGGGCGACGCCGTCATGGACGTGTTCGCGCGCCACCTAGGCGTGCGCGTGATTCGCATCAACGCCGGTCCGCGCTATTTCGCGGCGCTGCGCGGCATCACCGACCCCGAGCAGAAGCGCAAGATCATTGGCGCACTATTTGTCGAGATCTTTGACGAGGAAGCCGCCAAGATCAGTGACGTCGAGTTCCTGGCGCAGGGCACGATCTATCCCGACGTGATCGAATCGGCGGGCGTGGGCGGCAAGTCGCACGTGATCAAGAGTCATCACAATGTGGGTGGTCTGCCCGCCCACATGAAGCTCAGGCTGGTCGAGCCGCTCCGCGAACTGTTCAAGGACGAGGTGCGCCGCATCGGTATCGAACTGGGTCTGCCGGCGGAGATGGTGCAGCGCCATCCGTTTCCGGGGCCGGGTCTCGGGGTGCGCATACTCGGGGAAGTCACCTCGGCAGCGGCTGAGACGCTCCGTCTGGCCGATCATATTTTTATCGAGGAATTACGACGCGCCGGCTGGTACGAGCGCACCAGCCAGGCCTTTGCCGTGTTCCTGCCGGTGCGCAGCGTCGGTGTCGCCGGTGACGGTCGCCGCCATGATCCGGTGATCGCGCTGCGCGCGGTCGAAACCGTCGATTTCATGACCGCGCGCTGGGCGCACCTGCCGTACGAATTGCTGGATGTGTGTGCACGCCGCATCGTCAACGAAGTGCCGGGCGTTTCCCGCGCCGTGTACGACATATCCGGCAAGCCGCCGGCAACGATCGAGTGGGAGTGACGGGGACTATCGGAGGCTATCGCGCACTTTCACTCCAAGATACCGAGGAGAGTGCTAGGCACTCGGGGTGTGCCCACAAGCGGTTTGTGCTAGTTTTGTCAAATGGACAAAAGAATCACTCGGTACAACAGCCTGAAGGCGATGAAGTCTGACGAATACCGTTCCTGGCAACGCCTGCCGGGAAGCGAGCGAATTCGCGCTGTTATGGACCTCAACCTTGACCTTTATGCGATGAAAGGACAAGCCGCGGATGCACCAAGACTTCAAAGAACTGTTATCTGCTTTCAACGCCGGACAGGTTAGATACCTGATTGTTGGCGGATACGCGGTTTCGTTTCATGCGCAGCCGCGCGCGACAAAAGATCTCGATATTTTGATTGGCGCAGACGCTGAAAACAGCAACGCAGTGTTTGCCGCGCTTGCGAAGTTCGGAGCGCCGATTGAAGGATTGAGCGCCAAGGATTTTGCCGAGCCCGATAACTACTTTCGAATGGGCACGCCGCCGGTGATGGTAGATATCATGCCGAAGATCAGCGGGGTGGAATTTGAAGAAGCATGGAGACGGCGCGTAGATGTTCGAATAGATGATGATTTGTCCGTACCATTTATCTCGCGAGAGGACCTGCTGGTTGCAAAGCTCTCGGCGGGCCGAGCACAGGATTTGATTGACGTCGACGCTTTGCGCGAAAGCGACCAGAGCCAAGAGATCGAACAGCAGCAGCGTCCCGTTTCAACTGTCACGGGCGCTCGAAGCGAGATTGATCAAATTAAGAAACAAGGGCGTTGAGGAATGGTTGAGGCAGCGACAGCAAGAAGGTTCATCTCCGTCCCTCGAGGAGACTCGAGCGAAGGGTCGCGAAGACTGGCTCAAGTTGCGACACCAACAAGCCCGGGAGAATTCTCAGAACCCCGAAGATCGCTCTGCCGAGAGGGATCAAGAAGCAAAACCCAAGGATTTATCCGAGAGTCCGGATAAAGGGCTGGACGACGATTTGAATTAGTCGCGGTCAAACGGAAAGCCGGGACTTTGAAGAACTCGCTCGCGATCTTCTTCAGACCGAGTGGAACGTATCGTTCGAAGCGTTCAAGATAGGCCGTGATTCATGGAGAGGCATTCTTCGACGATCTTCGAGATCTATCGCCGCCAAGCGTAACTGTGTGTCGGACGCGGCGATGGACATGGGAAGGCGGTGGCGGAAAAATCATTTGTGTATCAACACATTATGCGACTGGAAAATTATTGAGTGGGAGTGACGGGGACTATCGGACTCAATCGCTTACTATCTATGCCGTGCGGTGGATAAGGACGGAAGGTCCGTCGCGTTATTCACGCGACGAAACTCATCCACCGATTGCGCGCGATTTCCAGCAAGTCTTTGAACCGCGCATCGCTGCGAAGTCGCTCTAACGAAGGGTCGTGTTGTGCGAGAAAAGGATAGTTGATGAAGCCTTTGTCTATCGCGACTCTAAGCCAGACCAGGGCCTCCTCGGGTAGCCCCGCCAACGCAAACCCCTGCGCCAGGAAACGTGGAAAGAGATCGGTCGCGTTGGCAGTGGCGTCGATTGCTGGCGTCAGCACTGCTCGCGCATTGAGGGGTTTACCCGCCGCCGCAAGATAGAGAAACGAAGCTACACGGCCGGGGACGGTATCTCGCAATTCCGCCGTGAGCTCACGGCCGATTGCGGCCGCCTCGTCAATCCTGCGATTCAAGATCAGTACCCAGACGTAGAACAAGTGCGCCATCGGATTAGTGCGATCCATCTCGTACATTTGCCGGTACGGATCGATGGCCTGGTCGAAGTGACCTTCCATGATGTCCGCAAAGGCCGGCATGCAGCGAGTCACGGGGGTCATGGGATCCACCTCCGAGAGCCGCCCGATTAGGGGCCGCGCGGAGGATACGTAGCCGGAGATGAGGTAGCAATTACTGAGGAGCAATAGCGTGTCGGCGTTGTTGGATTCGATGTCGAGAGCGGCCTTCAAATCGTTAACTGCCTCTTGAATAAGGCCGCGCGAATATCGAATCCAACCGCGCAGCTGCAGACCCGCAGCGCAGTGGCTATTCAATGCGAATAGTTTGGACGCACAGTTCTCCGCCTCAAGCAGCGGACGTTCGCTAAGATCAATGCCTGCTTCCCGGTATTGCAGATGTGCGAGACCTAATGCCGCGTACAGACGGATGTTCGCACCGATCATGCTCAATGCTTCCCGCAGCAACTGCACGGCTCGCTCGATAGAGTCTTGCCGCCAACGCCATCCGTCGTGGCGCGCTCGCAAGTAGCACTCATAGGCCGCGACGTGGGTCATCGATCGCTCGCGGAGCTGCATTTCCTCGTGGGCACTGAGGTGCAGTCGCAGCGAGTCGACGATCTTGCGGGCAATTCGTTCTTGGATCGTAAAGATGTCGTCGATCGTGCCATCGTATGCGTCAGCCCACAAATGGATGTCCTTTGCGGCATCGATGAGCTGAGCTGATATTCGCAGTCGATGGGCGTCTCGGCGAACACTGCCTTCGAGCAGGTAGCGGACGCCGAGCTGCGCCGCAATGGCCTTGGCTCCTTTCTTCGTGCCACGGAATGTTGCGGATGACGTACGCGAGGTGACAAGCAACGCATGCACCTGGGACAAGATCGTAGTCACTTCTTCCGCGAGACCATCGGCGAAGTACGCGTTCTCAGGATCGACGCTTAAGTTTGCGAACGGCAGAACGGCGATCGACAAGGCGGACTCGATCGCGGTGTCAGTAACCGATGCTCGGGCGGCCGGCCCGAGTGCATGGCTTTGCCGCCACGCAGCGACTTCGGACTTGAGAGCGTAGACGCTGGCCAGCGCCCGATGGACGTGCCGGTGCACTGGCAAACCCTCCTGGCGTTCCCACCGCCGCACCGTGCGCACGCTGCGGTTCAAGTAGCGAGCAATCTCCTTCCAGGAATCAAGTCGGTCGGTCACTGTTGCAGGCACTTAAGGCTAACCCCAGAAATTGGACCGGTGGGCAGCGGCCATCATGAGCCAAAGTGGGACATAGAGGGAACAGGCCGGCTTTGCCATCTTGGGGGCTGCCTCGCGATAGGCTAGTTTCATTGCCCATCACTCGAGTGTATCGGGCCAAATAGGAGACTCCCTTGCGTCCCATTCCGCCGTCTCGAACCCATGTCATAGCTGCGATGCCGTTGATCGGAATGCTTCAGATGCCCGCACCCGCCGTCGCAGGTACAGAACCCCCTTCCGGAACCCGCACCGTCGCGGTTTCAGGAACCGGTACCGACTTGCTGAATGGTGCAATCGTTCACTCCAAGGAAACGACGTCAACGGGGTCGATCGAGAGAAGTACCGTGGATGTCGAACTCAACGGTGACCTGCATGGAAAGGTGCTATACCACGTGACGACCAGGGTCGATACGGCCAAGGGCACACTGGTCAATACGGGCGACCAGGTGTTTTCCGGTACAGTCGCGGGCTCCAAGCCGGTCATGATCCACGATTCGAAGTTTCGATTTGAAGTGAATTTGAACACTGGCGCCGAGAGTGGGTCCGTATTTCTCGTAGATCACATCGCAGGACCTCGAGTGCGCTGCAGACTTAGCGTTACCGGGACCGGTAAAACGGCAGAGGGCAATCCGACTTTCAGATACGCGGGTACCTGTAAATTTACATAATTTCTTGAACAATTCCGGTTGGAGTTCCCAGGATTTAGTGGACACATGAAAATGGCTAGTCCCACGTTCCTGGGAGAAGTCTATGTCCAAGCGAATGAGCGCAGGGCGTGTCCGCAAGGCCTACCAATTCATTGAGGCACATCGGCGTGACTACCCGGTCCAGACAATGTGCCACGCGCTTGAGGTAGCGCCAAGCGGCTACTACGAGTGGCTACAGAACCCCGTCTCGAACCGCGCCAAAGAGGACACGAGGCTCCTGCGATTGATCCGTGCCTCCTTTGTTGCCAGTCACGGCATTTACGGCGCGCCGCGTGTATTTCTGGATTTGCGAGAGGCGGGCGAGACCTGCAGCAAGCACCGAGTCGAGCGGCTGATGCGTGAGAACGGGCTGCGCGCGTTGCATGGCTATCGGACGCGACGGGTTTCTGTAGGCAAACCGGCGGTCCTCATTCCGAACTTGCTCAAACGACAGTTTACGGTCACCAAGCCCAATCGCGTCTGGGCCACGGATATTACCTATATTCGCACCTGGCAAGGCTGGCTGTATCTAGCCGTGATCATGGATCTCTACTCGCGACGGATCATTGGCTGGGCGACCCGCGCGACGATCCATCGTGAACTGGTGCTCGATGCCGTTCTCATGGCGGTGCGGCGCCGGCGACCACGCCGGGCATTGATTCACTCAGATCAGGGCACGCAATACGGAAGCGACGCCTGGCGACGCTTCTGCAAGTCCCATCATCTCGAACCCAGTATGAGTCGCCGGGGCAATTGCTGGGACAATGCTGTGGCTGAATCGTTCTTCAGTAGTCTCAAGAAAGAACGGATCAAGAAGCACATTTACAAAGACCGCGATACCGCAACGAAGGACGTCGCTGACTACATCGAAACGTTCTACAATCGCACACGGCGACACAGTCACTTGGGTGGCGTCAGCCCGGACAAGTTTGAATCTATCAATCGGCTAGGCCGGAGTGGTCTCCACTAAATCCTGGGAACTCCACTGATAAATAAATGGCGTGCAGATTCCCGTGACCTACCCATGTCACGTAAGGGATTGATCTATATGGTAGTCCACTACTGAGTGGGAATGAAAACCTATCAATCGACGACAATCGGTACCTATCAACAATCAAATTTAATTTCCTGTTGCCACAACAGTTGTCCTTGGTCTCCTATCGCCAACCACTGCCACTCAACGGATCATGCTGACGGTATTTCTGATGGCAACGGGTACTTCGAGCGACCCGAATCATCGTTACTTCCTGCTCACCACCTGACGGCACGCACCAGCGCCTAAACATCATGCATACCGCCGTCTAGGGCATCGTGCACGTATGAGCCAGTTACCCTCCGCGGGCCTCAGTACTGTCGAGGCTGCCATCCGACTGAAATCCCACGGGTACAACGAACTGCCGGCGGCGGAGCGGCGGAGTCTCTTTCGAATCGCCTTCGAAGTGGTACGCCAACCGATGTTTGCGCTGCTGATCGCCGGCGGTGTGGTGTATCTGATTCTGGGCGATCTCATGGAGGCGGTGCTACTGCTCGTCTTTGCCTCGCTCTCTGTCGTCATCACGATCGTCCAAGAGTCCCGCAGCGAGCGCGTATTGGAGGCGCTGCGCAATCTGGCCAGCCCGCGAGCACTGGTGATTCGGGATGGCAACCGAGTACAAATCGCCGGGCGGGAAGTCGTCTGCGGCGACCTTCTGGTCGTCAAGGAGGGCGATCGGGTTGCTGCGGATGCAACCGTGGTGGAAGGCCACGACCTCATGCTCGACGAGTCGCTATTGACTGGCGAATCCCTCCCCGTGCGAAAGGTGGCGGCTGCCGTTGACTCGGAGAAAGCCGCGGCGGACCCAGTCGCCGGCGGCGAAGACTCGCCCTACGTGTTCGCTGGTACGTTGGTCGTACGGGGTACTGCCAAGGCTGTTGTCCGCGCCACCGGCGCTCACAGTGAAATGGGCAAGATTGGCAGGGATCTTCGCTCTGTCGAGACCGAACTGCCGCACCTGCAGCGTCAGATGAGTTGGCTAATCCGTGACTTCGCCATCGTCGGTGCCGTGGCGGGGGCCATGGTGGTTCTCCTGTTCGGCCTGCTGCGAGGTTCGTGGCTGCAAGCCATGCTGGGTGGCATTGCCTTAGGGATGTCCCTGCTGCCCGAAGAGTTTCCATTGGTCATGACTGTGTTCATGGCCATGGGCGCTTGGCGCATTTCGCAGGCGCGCGTATTAACCCGCCGCGCGTCGGCGATCGAGACGCTCGGTGCGACGACCGTTCTGTGCACGGACAAGACCGGAACCCTCACGGAAAATCGGATGAGCGTCGTGACCGTGAGAAGCGCCGATGGATCCTGGGACAAGGATTCCAAGCAACCGCCATCGGAGGCCATGAGGGACGTGCTGGAGGTCGCACTCGCGGCCAGCGCGCAAGAACCCAGTGACCCCATGGACCTGGCTGTCCATGCAATGGCGGAGTCGATCGCCGTGCTGCAACCGCCAGGTCACGCTGACCACCAGCTCATTCGTGCTTACGGTCTTCGTCCGGACCTATTCGCGGTGACCAATGTCATGCGCGTCGAAGCACAGCGCAGCACTCATGCGTACGCCAAGGGCGCACTGGAGGCGATAGGCGAACTGTGCCAGTTGTCGAATGATCAGCTGGCATCCGTGCGCGCTCAGGTCGATGAATTGGCTGATCGGGGAGTCCGGGTGCTCGCGGTCGCCCGATCGCCGCAGCTCAACCCACATCAGGTCGCCACACTGCCGGATTCCCCGCGTGGCATCGACTTTGCATATGTTGGCCTGATCGGCTTTGCCGATCCCCTCCGCTCCAATGTACCCGCCGCCGTCGAGGAGTGCAGATCCGCGGGAATCCGAGTGCTGATGATTACCGGCGATTATCCTGCGACCGCGTGCGCTATCGGCCGTCAAGCGGGATTGGACGCCACGAAGGTACTCTCAGGTGACGAGATCGATGCGTTGAGCGATGAGCACCTGGCGACTCGCGTTCGTGACACCTGCATCTTTGCGCGCATTCGGCCGAATCAGAAGCTGCGCATCGTGCAGTGCCTGAAGGCCAATGGAGAAGTTGTCGCCATGACGGGCGACGGCGTCAACGATGCACCGGCAATCAAGGCAGCTCACATTGGCATCGCCATGGGCGGCCGCGGGACCGACGTTGCCCGCGAGGCCTCCGCAATCGTGCTGTTAGACGATGACTTCGGGTCTATAGTCAAAACCATTCGCTTGGGGAGACGGATCTACGACAACCTGCGCAAGGCGATCGAGTACATCGTCGCTGTGCACATTCCGATTGCGGGTCTCGCGCTTCTCCCACTGTTGCTCGGCATGCCGTTGATGCTGACTCCTATTCATATCGCGTTCCTCGAGATGATCATTGATCCGGCTTGTTCGATGGTTTTCGAGGCGGAGGGGGAAGAGGCGAATATCATGGGCCGCCCCCCGCGTGACCCCACGAGCCCGCTGTTGCTGAGGCGACGAATCTTCTGGGCGGTGCTGCAGGGAGTGATTGCACTGGCGATACTCGCGGCCGTACTCGTTGGTGCGTCGCGAATGGGTATGGCAGAGGCCGACCTTCGCGCTCTCGTGTTCACTTCGCTGGTGCTCATCAATATGGGATTGATTCTGGTGAACCGGTCGTTTGAGTCATCCCTTGTCCGGGCCTTGTTGCAGCCCAACCACGCGCTGTGGATTTTGCTGGGAGGTGTTCTATCGTTGCTCGGTGTAGCCGTCTATTGGCAGCCCGCGCGGTCAATGTTTCATTTCGGGAAGTTGCACTGGAATGACCTGGCGGTTTGCCTCGTCGTCGGCGCGGTCAGCCTGGTTGGTTTGGAGGTCCTGAAGTCGAGGTTGTTTAAGGCCGGGCCGGAGAGGGCCTGACGCACTACTGTAAACTGCCGCGCTCGCCCAGGAGATGTGATGAGCGGAAGATTACACGGCAAGAGCGCCCTATTCATCGTGTTCGTCACGGTGCTGGTGGACTCGATCGGTTTCGGCATCATCTTGCCGGTGTTGCCGCGGCTCATCGTGCAGCTCACGGGCGTCACGGTGGATCGCGCCGCGGCCTACGGCGGCTGGTTGTCGTTCGTCTACGCGCTCATGCAGTTCTTCTGCGCGCCGGTGCTCGGCAACCTGAGCGATCGCTTCGGCCGGCGCCCGGTACTGCTGTTCGCGCTGTTGGCGCTCGGTTGCGACTACCTCATCATGGGATTCGCTCCCACGATCGGCTGGTTGTACGTCGGGCGGCTGATCGCCGGTTGCGCCGGTGCCTCATTCACTCCGGCCTACGCCTACGTTGCCGACATTACCGAGCCGGCAAAGCGCGCCCAGAGCTTTGGCCTGATGGGTGCGGCATTTGGCATCGGATTCATCGCCGGGCCCGCCATCGGCGGACTGCTCGGGTCATTCGGCCCGCGGGCGCCGTTCTTCGCCGCCGCGGCCATCGCGCTGGCCAACTTTGGCTTCGGCGCACTGATGCTGCCCGAGTCGCTCCCCCGGGAGTCGCGCCGCAGTTTTGCCTGGGTGCGCGCCAATCCCCTGGGGACCTTCCGGCAGATATTTCGGTATCCGGCGGTAACGTGGCTGCTCGGCGCGATGTTCCTGTGGCAGGTCGGTCACCAGGTCCTGCCGAGCACATGGGCGTTTTACACCATCGCTAGGTTCAACTGGACGAGTGCCGAGGTTGGCGGCTCACTCGCTTTCGTGGGCCTCGTCATGGCCGTGGCGCAGGGCGTGCTAACGCGGGTGTTGATTCCGTGGTTTGGCGGAGAACGGCAGGCGGCACTGGCGGGCATGGCCGCGGCCGTGCTTGCCTACCTGGGTTACGCCTTCGCGACCCAGGGCTGGATGATGTACGTGGTCAGCCTCACGACCGCGGTGTTCGCGCTCACCTATCCGGCGATGAATGCACTCGCCTCGCAACGCATTCCCGCCAACGCGCAGGGCGAGCTCCAGGGCGCCGTCGCCAGCCTGTACAGTCTGAGCTCGATCCTGGGGCCGCCGCTGATGACGCAGGTTTTCGGTCACTTCTCGGCACCGGCGGCGCGCGTGCATTTCCCGGGTGCGGCGTTTGTCGCCGCCGCCATGCTCACCGTCGCGTGCGCGGTGCTGTTTGCAAAGTCCATGAGGCTGGTGGTGCCCACAGCCGCCGTGCCGCTCCCATCAGCAGGCAGCGAGCCGTAAGTGGGCCCGGTCGGCGGCGTACACGCCTGAGCGGCGTCCGCGCATACAGAGGACCGGCGGCCAGCGGCGTGGCCTGCTGGCGACCCAATCACCGCACGGTACAAAAGGAGAGTAATTGATGGCAAAACCTACCCGGCGCGTGGTCACGGGCCATGATACGCGCGGAAAATCGGTGGTCCTGTCGGACGCGGCCCCGCCCCAGCATCACACGATGCGCGGTCCGGAGATTGGCGCGGAGTTCCACGAAGTGTGGAGCGAACCCGAAGCGACGCCGTTACTTGCCTCGGTCAGGGCCGAGGAGCCCAACGAGCGCCCGTTTACGATCATGCCGACCGCAGGCCACCTGCTGCGGATCCTGGATGTCTATCCGCTCCGGGACGGTGGCAAGCGCACGCCGATGCATCGGACGCGGACGCTGGATTATGTGGTCGTCATCGAGGGCGAGCTGACGCTGATTCTCGATGACAGCGAGGTGACCCTGACAGCGGGCGAAGTGGTGGTGCAGCGGGGCACGGATCACGCCTGGGAGAATCGCTCAGCGGCAGTCGCACGCGCGGCGTTCTTCCACATCGACGCCCGATTCAGCGAGGAACTGTCGGCCAAGCTGCCAAAGCCCCTGGCACTTCTGTCCTAGGGACAAGCCGGTACCGTTCACCTCAGCGCGATGGCTGGGATGGCCGACGTCCGTCGTTTCGGCGGGCAGGGCTTACGCTCGACCATTCACTAGTCCCGGTCGGGCGCGCCTCCAGGGAAAAGCTTGCGGTATGGGCGCGCCTCGTCAACCACACGGGCGACTGAGGCCCGGGCAAGCACGCGCGCGCGGTAGTCCGCGAGCGCCGGAAATCGATCCGCGATGGGATGCACCCAGTCCGCGTATAAGAGCGCGGGGGCGCCGGAACAGTCGGCCAGGGAGAACGTGCCGCCGGCCGCCCACGCTGCAGGCCTCAGCTGTGTCTCCAGCCACCCATAGGCCACCTCGAGCAGTTTTCTGGCGTCGGCGACCCCCTTGGCGTCGCGCTCGGTCGGATTTCGCATCCGATCCGAGACCAGCGCTTGCATCGGGCTCATGACGTAGTTATCAAAGAATCGATCCAGGAAGCGGACCCTCAGTGCGGCATCGCCGTCCACCGGTATCATCGGCTTCGTCCCGGGATAGCGAAGTTGCAGGTATTCGACAATGATGCTGGATTCCACGACATTCGCGTCGCCGTCCCTGAGAAGGGGAAATTTCCTGATGGGCCATAGCGACTCAAGTTCAGCCCAGCCGGCGGCATCCTCGACCAGCCGGTAGGTAAAGGGCGTCGGATTCTCATACAGGGCGATTAATGTCTTCCAGCAATAGGAAGCGAACGGGTGGGCGTAGAGCGTTAGCGACATGCGGTTAGTGTCCTAAGGAGCGGTGTCAACGAATTTAGACGGGGGACTTTATTGTAGGCAGAAAATAACCCAACATTGCACGGATTTCCCAGGCGGGACCGCCGAGTAAGTAGAGCGCCAATTGTCCTCCGCCGCCTTACATACGAAACAAAGCGGAACTTCTAAGGTCAGAATTATGAAAAAGACGGGCGCCGCCCCTGGCCAATCGGCATCGGAACTCATCTCGCGTCGGATTGCCGAACTCGGCGACTGGCGCGGGGAAATCCTCGCCAGGATCCGCAAGCTCATCCACGAAGCAGACCCGCAGATCGTCGAGGAGTGGAAGTGGATGGGCACTCCAGTCTGGTCGCACGACGGGATCATCTGCACGGGCGAGTCCTACAAGAAGATCGTGAAGCTAACCTTCGCAAAGGGGGCTTCCCTGCAGGATCCGGCCGGTCTCTTCAACGCCAGTCTGGAAGGCAATACGCGCCGCGCCATTGACATTCACGAAGGAGACGAAATCAACGGACCCGCATTTGGCGCGCTCGTCCGTCAGGCCGCCACCCTCAACAATTCTGCTGGCTCGAAACGCGCGAAAAAAGGTGGGTGACCCGCTCTGCGGGGCCGCGTCAGCGGCGCGCCGCGGCTTCGAGCCAGATCATGAGCGGCTCGCGCACGATGTCCATCTCGGAGTATTTCCAGCGCTCCTCGGAATAGGCGTTCAGCAGCGCCAGGATGGCCCGGACGCTGTGCAGGTCTGACTGCACGCTCGACAACGGGTCACTGTAGGTGTGGAGACTGAAGGCCACCGCGTTCGTGTTCGGCAGGCGGCTCAGTGTCTGGCGCTCGACTCGAATCCACAATAATTCGCCGGCGCGTGCGGGATCCTGGCGCAGTGTGTCCACGACGCTGTGCATGGCCGCCGCGTTCGCCGCGTGCGGATCGTCGTGCGGAAAGAACACCGTCGCCATCGGCGTCAGCTGCCAGTTGAAGCGTTCGCACGGGATGTGCGGGTGAATGCTGCCTAACACCTGATCAATCCTTCCGCCCAGTTTGTGCGTGAGGCCGGGGACCGGTACATGTGCCCACGCCACGTCATGACCGACCGAGGCCACCAGGCGACCGGAAGTGGAATAGGCGTTCGACGCGGCCGTGATCTGCGTGGCTCCGCCGCGTTCATCGAGGAGCATAAAGTCCTCCTCGATCAGGTAGCTTAGCTGCAGCAACGGCTCGGTGCTCTCGTCCGCCAGATCGATCGCTTGGTCCGTAAGGAGCGAGCTGATCACAGACCCGTTTCGCTGGAAGGATTGCGGATGGTCCGCAAGCAGGTGGGTCGTTACGCGTTCCCGCAGCTCGCGCTGTGCCGGGAGCGAGTCCGGGAGCGATCCGTAGTAGAACGATTGGTGCGCGTTCAGCCGGGCACATTTCTGGCGCATCAGCCCGGCGTGCTCGGGGCCGATCAGGATCCAGCTGTCCGGCGGGATGCGACGCAAACCCAGCTGGAAGTCGGCGCCGGCCCAGCGATAGGGGCGGTACGTAGGTCCTTCGATTGTCGTAGGCGTTCCAGACTGCATCGGATCGAATCACTCCCGCCCGGTGGCGGCCGAGCCCTCAGGTCTATTCCACGGACCGAGGCTCCCACCGCCCGCCAGATCGGCGCCATTGTATGCGCGGCGTAGGCTCAAGCCACGCCTGCCACGGACGCTCACACCGCCGCTCGGCAGCCTCGGAATCAAATAACTTCCTCCTGCACTCTCCGAAGGATATAGAATTGTCGGCAGACGCGTCGTCAAGCGCGCGGGGTTTCGCGGTCGCCCGCCCCGCGGGTGTCGTGCTTCGTTTCCCCGGGGCGCACCGCACGCCGTTAGTGATGCCGATAGATTGATTTAATTGTCGCCCGACTTAAGGAAAGGATTTCGCCATGAATACCAAACTTTCAACCATCCTGTCCGCCCTCGCCATCGTCGCGCTTACGACCCTGACAGCGGCGCCGGCGTCTGCGGCCGGCCAGGACCGCCCCGGCGGCACGGTATCCGCCACCGAGACACACACGGTGACCGTGGCGAAGATCGACGCCAAGGATCGCTGGATCACGCTGAAGCTGGCCAACGGCAGCCTGATCGATGTCCAGGCGGGACCCGCCGTGAAGAATTTTGCTCAGATCAAGGTGGGGGACCGGGTCAGCACCACACAGGCCGACACCGTAACGATCGAGGTTGTGCCCGCCGGACAGGCGGTACCGAGCGCGAGCAGTGCCACTGCGACGACCTCGGCACCGCTGGGTGCAAGACCGATGGGAGCGCAGGCCGACACCACGGTCGTATCGGGAACTGTGACCGCTATCGATTACGATAAGCGGTTGGTGACATTGAAGGGCCCCGCGGGCAATTCGCACACCTTCGAGGTCGGACCTGGCGCCAAGAGATTCAAGGAAGTTAAGAAGGGCGACGTGGTCGTGGTGACGCTCAAGACGGTTACCACCGTCGAAGTTCTGCCACCCGCTTAAGTAACGGGATCGGCAGCGGCGCGGTATCGCCCCGCTGCCGATCTGCCTTTGGGAGCTAGCTTGGCCGAAGACATCGATGTCAGGCGCCGCCAGCTGATCGCCGCCGGAGCGAGTCTGGTGGCGGTGGCGGGACTCGCTCCAGTGGGCCGCGGCGCATTCGCCGCGAGCGCTACAACTGAGCTGCCATTCTCGAACGGCCACCGCAACCTCGCGGTGTACCCGCAGAAGCGGCCTCTCATTGTGCTGACCTCCCGTCCCCCGCAGCTGGAGACACCTTTCGAAGTCTTCAACGATGGGCCGATTACGCCCAATGACGCTTTCTTTGTCCGTTATCACCACGCCGGGATCCCCACCCGCATCGATGCTGACCAGCACGTCATCAAGATCGCCGGCAATGCCGTAGGCAAGCCCTTTGAACTCACTATGGAGCAGCTGCGCACGCAGTTCAAACCCATCGAGTACGTCGCCGTAAATCAATGTTCAGGGAACGGCCGCGGGCTGTTCGCGCCGCGTGTGACCGGGGGGCAACTCTATAACGGTGCCATGGGCAATGCCCGCTGGCTCGGCGTGCCGCTCAAGGAAGTGCTGGCACGCGCCGACGTCAAGGGCGGCGCGCGCCAGGTGACCTTTAATGGTCTGGATGTTCCGCTGCTGGGCGGCGCCGATTTCGTCAAGGCGCTTGAAATCGACCACGCACTGGATGGCGAAGTCATGCTGGCCTTCAAGATGAACGGCGCCGACATCCCGATGCTCAACGGCTATCCGGTCAAGCTGGTCGTGCCCGGCTACTACGGCACGTACTGGGTCAAGCATCTGTCGTCGATCGAGGTGATCGACCAGGTCTATGACGGATTCTGGATGAGCACGGCGTACCGGATTCCGAATAACGACTGCGCCTGCGTCGAGCCTGGCACGAAACCGGCGGCCACTCGACCAATTGGTCGCTTTAACGTCCGCTCGTTCATTACCTCGGTGGCGGACGGCGCCCAGCTCCGGGCGGGCCAGCAGCTTGCGGTGCGGGGCATCGCCTTTGACGGTGGCCAGGGCATACGCGAGGTTGCCTATACCACGGACGGAGGCGGCAGCTGGCGTGAAGCAAGCCTGGGCGAGGATCTCGGGCGCTACTCCTTCCGGGAATTCACCTTTCCGTTCACGCCCGGACGTGGCGCCTACGACCTGCGCGTGCGCGCCTGGAACCGCACCGGGGAAAGCCAGCCCATGGAGGCGCTGTGGCAGCCAGGGGGCTACATGCGCAATGTCGTCGAGCGCGTCCGCGTGAGTGCCGTTTGAGGCCCCCGCACGTGCGCCAGAGATCGATTGCTGCGTTTCTGATGATGCTACTCGGGTGCGGCCTGCAGGCTCCCGCGGGCGCGGCGGAAACCTCGATGGTATTGCCCGCCGATGGAGTGCAGTTGCGGCCCAGCGAACTGCCCGGATTCGACAAGGCCAAGGCGGAATGCGTAGCCTGTCATTCGGCCGAATACATGCTGTACCAGCCGGCCACCGCGCCACGCGCCTACTGGGAGGCCATGGTGGTGCGAATGAAGTCAGTATTCAAGGCGCCGATTGATGACGCCGACGTGCCGGTGCTCGTGGACTACCTGGTAAAAACGTACGGCAGCGAACAGGCCAACTGACCTTAGCTCCTGGCGCGCTCCTGGGACGATAGCGCGTACGCGCCATCGCCGAGCAGTGCCACAGCGACGCTCGCCACGATCAGGAACGCCGGATACTCCCAGCCGCCGCCCTTGGCACTAAATACCCAGCCATTGGCCCCATGTACCCAGATGATGGCTCCGAGTAGATCGACAATTAACGCGAGCGCCACCAGGCGCGTGTGCCAGCCGAGCACCAGGAGTGCGCCGCCGATGACTTCCGCGACCACGGTGACGTAGGCGAGCCACGCGGGCAGGCCAATCGACACGAAAAATCCCGCGGTGCCCGCCAGCCCGAAGGTCATCAGCTTGAGGACTACGCTGTGGGCAAGGTACATGACGCCCAGGCTTACTCTGAGGAGGAACGCAGCCAGCGCGGTCTGTTGTGACTGATTCACGGGCGTCTCCGGGGTGATTACGTGGCCGCACGATAGGGAGACGCGGGTGGAACTGTCAAGTTTGATGCTTGCGCAGTCGTCCGCTCATAATGCTTCCCACCCCGGTATCGCAGTGATGCGCTAACGAGCACCCGCGCTGGCGAAGCCTGCGGCGCAGTAACGTCCGGCCTCAAAATCTGGCAGATCCATAAGATGAAAGAGCACCTTCGATCCTCGGCCGTTGTGAAGACCGTCAGTTGCAAGCGAGCGCCGTTTCCCACCCGGATCCGAATGAATGCCCTTTGGTCGGGACTTTTGCTGCTCTTGCTGGTGGGCCAGGGTGCCTGCGCCGCAGCGCCAGCGCTCTCACGCGGCGAGCAGCGGATAGTCACGGCCGCCGCGGCGGAGGATGAGCGCGCGATTGCACTTCTCGAAAAGCTGGTCAACGTCAACAGCGGCACCATGAATCTCCCCGGGGTCGAACAGGTGGGCCAGATCATGGCCTCGGAGCTGCAGCCGCTCGGTTTTGCGACCCGCTGGCACGCCATGAGCGCGGTCGGCCGGGCCGGGCACCTGATTGCCGAGCATCACGGTTCCGGCCATGGCAGGCGCCTGCTGCTGATCGGGCACCTGGACACCGTGTTCGAGAAGGACAGTCCCTTTCAGCGCTATCAGCGGCGTGGCAACACCGTCGAGGGCCCCGGAGTCAGTGACATGAAGGGCGGTCTCGCCATCATGGTCAGCGCACTGCGCGCGCTGCAGGCCTCGGGCGCCTGGCAGACCGTGAACGTGAGCATCGTCCTGGACGGGGATGAGGAGAATGCCGGCAACCCGCTTTCCGTATCGCGCGCGGATCTTATTGAGGAAGCGAGAAACGCGGACGTGGCGCTGGAATTCGAGACCCTGGCGAACGAAGGCGGCCACGACATGGGGTCGGTGAGCCGGCGCGGTGCCGTCGACTGGACGCTGCGGACCACTGCCGCCTCGGGGCACTCATCGGAAGTGTTCTCGGATACCGCCGGGTTTGGCGCCAGCTACGAGCTTACCCGCATACTGGACGCGTTTCGGCGCGAATTGCGCGAGCCCAATGCCACCTACAACGTGGGCCTGATACTGAGCGGTTCCAGTGCCAACCTCAACAGCGAGACCACGGGTGGCTCGGCCAGCGGGAAACCGAATGTCATTTCGGCTCAGGGAATCGCCCACGGTGACCTGCGCACGCTCAGCAACGAGCAGACCGCCAGGCTCGAGGCCCGCATGCGTGCCATTGTGGCCGATCACCTGCACGGCACCGATGCCGAGATCCAGTTCGACGAGGGCTATCCGGCCATGGCGCCCACACCGGGCAACCGCGCGTTACTCGCGCAGCTCAACGAGATCAACGCGGCGCTCGGACTGGAGCATATGGCCGAGCTGGACCCGCTCAAGCGCGGTGCTGGCGACATTTCCTTTGTCGCCGACAAGCTGGACGGGCTGGTGGGCTTCGGCGTAGTGGGGCAAGGCAGCCACGCGCCCGGTGAAACGGCAGACCTGTCCAGCATCGACCGGCAGATCAAACGCACGGCCCTGCTGATCGCGCGTCTCGCCCAGACCCGCTAACGGCCGGCTTCGCTCTTCTGGTAGCGGGCAGCCGCCAGCCATGCCGGGTTGATATCGACACCCCAGCCGGGGCCTGCGGGTATGCTCACGCAGCCGGCGCGGATCTGAAAGGGATCGCCGAGGAACAAGCCGTCCTGCCAGGGGTAATAATCGGCGCCCTCGATCGAAAACTCGAGGTACTTGCCGGCGTTGGGGATGGCGCCCAGCAGGTGCATGGTGCAGATCGTGACCAGTGACAGGTTGGCGCTGTGCGGCGTGCAGGGCAGGCCGGCGCTCGCGGCCAGAAGCGCCACTTCGAGCGTGCGCAGCAGGCCTCCCATGTACATGACGTCGGGCTGCACCACGTCCACCGCGCGCATCTCGATCATGCGCTCCCAGGTCGCCAGGTCCCAGTCCTGTTCGCCGCCCGTGACATCAATCGAGAGCGCCTCGGTCACGAGCTTAGTTTCGGACAGCTTCCAGTAAGGGCAGGGTTCCTCGTAGTGGCTGATCCCCTCGGCTTCGAGCAACCGGCCCACTTCGATGGCCCGGCGCGGGGAAAAGCCGCTGTTGGCGTCCACCAGCTTCGCGCAGCGCTCGCCCAGGGCGCGCGCTACGGTGGGCACGATCGTTTCAGTGCGACCGGGCCACTCGTCGATGTCGCGACCGCACTCGGCGCCCACCCGCCACTTGAACGCATCGAATCCCAGCTCGTCGCGCAGCCGGACCAGACGCGCGGCCTCGGCCTCGGGCGTGATGTCGCGCTTCATGGACGAGGCGTAGGCGCGCAACTGCCGCGGCCTGCCACCGAGCAATTCCACGACCGGCTTGCCCTCCAGCTTGCCGCGCAGATCCCAGAGCGCGGTATCGAGTCCGGCGAGCGCACGGCACCGATAGCTACCCGGAAACTTGTGCTCGCGCCGCTCGATCAAATCGACGACCGCGGTGATATTGAGAGCATCACACCCGAGTGCCCAACGCGCAATCTGCCGGTGGAAGATCATGGCCGTGATGTCGGCGTTGTAGGTCGAGGTTTGGCCCCAGCCCACGGCGCCGCTGTCCGTCGTCAGCTTTACAAAGCAGACGAATTCGTCAGAGTAGGTTTCGAGCTTGGCAATGGTGAGCACGAGGAACTCCGCTTGACGCCGACGCACGCCCACCCGCACACCCGGGCGGCGTGCCGTGGGCTGAACCGCAATCGTACCGCGCCTTGTGGTCCACTTGCAGAAGCCGCAAGTCGCGCTATTTCCGATTGGCCCCGCAAATGTTAGTTTCGGTTACGGCGGACGGACCGGATTACTGAACTGTACGTGCGGGCGCCGGCCACACAGGGGCAGCATGCAGGCCGACACGGATTTTATGCGGTTGGCGCTCGAGCAGGCGCAGCGCGCGCAGGCAGCGGGTGAAGTGCCCGTGGGCGCGGTGCTGGTCCTGGCAGGGCGGGTAATCGCCTCCGGCGCCAACCGACCGATCGGCGCCTGCGACCCGACCGCACACGCGGAAGTGGAAGCCCTGCGTGCGGGAGCGGCGGCGCTTGGCAGCTACCGGCTCAATGAAACGGTGCTGTACGTGACCCTCGAGCCGTGCCTGATGTGCGCGGCCGCGATCGCGCACGCGCGCGTGCGCAGGCTGGTGTTCGGCACCTGGGATCCGCGGGCGGGCGCCGCCGGCAGCATGCTTGATGCGTTTGCCCTACCGGGCCTCAATCACCGCGTGGATGTGTTCGGCGGCGTTTTGCAAGCCGAGGCGAGCGCGTTGCTGCAGGAGTTTTTTGCCAGCCGGCGTGCATGATTTCGGCGAGCACGTGTTCCGGAGCCGGCAATTTCCCGATAATTACTTCGTTACGGCGATCGATTTTCGGAAGGCCGACACACTGTACGTAAAGAAGCCCAAGCCCACTATGGCCACCATCAGGAATTGGCGCCACACGGCACTGAAGCCACCACCGCGGTAGATGATCACCTGCGAAAAGCTGACAAAATGCCGGGACGGCAACAGGTACGTGAAAGCCTGCAGCCACCCTGGCTGGCTCTCGACCGGCGTGGTCCCGCCCGACAACAGTTGCAGCACCATGATTACCAGAATGATCAATAGCGCAAACTGCGCCATGGTGCGGGATATCGTTCCCAGAAATACCCCAAGCGCGGTGGCGAAGAACAGGTAGAGCACCACACCCGTCAGCCATAACACCACCGAGCCGGCAAACGGCACCTGCAGTGCCTTTTCCACGATGAAATACAAAGATGCTGCGGTGGCGATCAGAATGACCAGGCCGTTCGACCATACCTTGGCCATGGCGATCTCGAAGGCGGTCAGCGGCATTACCAGCAGGTGTTCCAGCGTCCCGTGTTCGCGCTCGCGGATCACCGCCGCGCCCGTCAACACCACGGTGAGCAAGGTCAACTGGTTGATGATGGCCACCACGCCCGTAAACCAGGCCGAGACACCGTTTGGATTGAATAATTTTCGCACCACCAGATTGATGGGCGCGGCCGGCTGGAGATCGGAGCGTCGAAGAAACGAGGACACACGATCGTTGACGATGTTCTTGATGTAGTTGGAGCCAATGCCCGCCTGTTGCATGGCGGTCGCATCGATGCTCAGCTGAATCTCAGGGTTGCGCCCGCTCCGCAGGTCGTTCTCGAATCGTGGGGGGATCGTTACCACGAACATATACAAGCCCCTGTCCATCGCGTCCTCGATATCTGCCGTGGAGATCAACTCCGGCAGTTTGAATCGCGGTGGATAGAAAGCATTGAGAAGTTCCTTGGACAAGGCTGACTGGTCTTCGTCGGCAAAGGCAATAGAGGCGTTATTGACCTCATTGGAGGTGCCGGTGGCCTGGGTATAGATCGCCAGCGTAAACGCATAGACCACGAACAGCATCATCGTCGTGTCGCTAACGAGGCTCTTAAATTCCTTGAGCCCGAGCCACAAGATGTTGCGCAGCGAACCCATCGTTAGCGCTCCTGCTTCTTGAGGCCAACCATGCTGATGATCCACAGTACCGGAATGCTACAGGCCAGAAAGATCAGGTCGTCCACCATCAGGCGGGGCGCGAGTCCCTTGGTGTACGCGCCCAGGCTCGAGTGCATGTAATACGAGGTGGGCCAGATGGATCCGACAAAGCGTGCGCCGCCTTCGAGCGTCGAAACCGGCTGGAGCAGGCCTGAAAACTGGACCGTGGGCTGAATCGTCAAAATCGCGGTAATGAACACGGCCGCAACCTGGGTACTGGTAAAGGTTGAGGTCACCATACCAATTCCCGTGGTCGCGGTCACATAGAGCAGGGTGCACAGCGTCAAGGTCAGAAAGCTCCCCTTGATGGGCACTCCAAAGACGATGAGCGCCAGGCCGACCAGGATGAAGAAATTGATCATGCCGATCACAATGTAGGGTAGCTGCTTGCCCAGCAGGTATTCCAGGCGGCCGGTCGGCGTAACGTAGAAGTTGATCATCGAGCCGAGTTCCTTCTCGCGCACGATGGCGACCGTCATGAGTATGGCCGGGATCAGGATCAGCAGCAGCGCGGGGACGCTCGGCACGATCGAAAAAATGCTCGTGAATGTCGGATTGTACATGTACCGCTCTTGAATCTTGGCGGTGTACTTGGTGGGGCCTGACGCTAATCCGGTCGCAGGATCTTGTAGCGCCGTGTTGTGCACCGCCTGCGCGTACTGCGCGACGGTTTCACCGCGGAAGGTCATGGCGCCGTCCACCTGAGCCAGGACGTCCGGAATACTCTTTCGGCGCAAATCCCGGCCAAAGTTGGGAGGGATTTCCACCAATAGCGAAATGTCATCCGCCTGCATTCGCGACAGAGCCTCCTCGTCGCTGGCGGCCGGCCTGGTCGGAGTGAAGTAGATCTTTGATCCGGCAAACTGGTCGAGGTAGGCACGACTCTCCGGCGACTGATCCTGATCAAGCGTGGCATAACGAATGTGTTCGACATCGGTCGTTATGCCAAAGCCAAACACCAGCATTAACAGGGCCGAGCCCAAAAAGGCGAAGGCCAGGCGCACCGGATCGCGAAGGATCTGCATGGTCTCATTGCGGCTGTAGGCGAGCAGCCGGGTGAGCCGCAGCGCCATGCCGGCTGGCGGGGCATGCTTTGGCGCGGTGGCGGCAGCGGTCGGCGCTGCCGCAGAGCTCGCTGCGGCAGCTGCGGCCGGGCCGTAGGGTCGGCGCAGCGGCGGGACTTGGTGCGACAGGCTTGCCCGCCGCAGCCGGGCCCTTGGTGCCCGCTTTCTGCGCGGCCGCGGCGATCGCGTCTTCCATGTGACCTATAAAGGCATCTTCGAGGCTCGCGGCACCGCGATCGTCGATCAGTTTCTGGGGAGCGTCGCACACCAGAACCTGGCCCGCGTTCATAAGCGAGATCCGGTCGCAGCGCATGCCTTCATTCATGAAGTGCGTCGTGACAAAGATTGTCACGCCCTGCTTGCGTGACAAGTCGGCCAGCAGCTCCCAGAAGCTGTCCCGGGCGACCGGATCGACGCCCGAGGTGGGCTCATCAAGAATCAGCAGTTCCGGCTCGTGCAACACGGCGACCGCCAGCGACAAGCGCTGGCGCAATCCCATGGGAAGATCCCCGGCCAGCGCATCAAGGTGTGGTCCCAGCCCGAAGCGTTTGACCAGTTCCTCAATTCGCGCTTTCGCCTTGTCAGGGGCCATGTGATAGAGGCGCGCATCGAGCACCAGGTTCTCACGCACCGTCAGCTCGCCATAGAGCGAAAACGCCTGCGTCATGTATCCCAGCTGCTTGCGTACCTCCATGCTTCCAGCTTCGACTGACTTGCCGAACAGCGTCGCGGTTCCTTCGGTGGGCGGCAGCAATCCGGTGAGCATCTTCATGGTTGTGGATTTGCCGCAGCCGTTCGAACCTAGAAAGCCGAAAATCTCGCCGCGTTCAATCGACAGGCTGACATTATCGACGGCCGTAAAGTCGCCGAAACGCCGCGTCAGTCCCTTGGCGTCAATGGCGATTTCCGTCTTGCCGGCCGCACGCGGCGGAATCACCAACTCGGTATGCCCCATGCGCTTCTCCTCGGGCAGCAGCGCGATGAAGCACTTCTCCAGGTCCTTGGTATTGGTCCGTCCCATCAGTTCCGCAGGTGTGCCCGTGGCCAGCACCTTGCCGTCGTCCATGGCCACGATCCAGTCCCATTTCTGGGCCTCGTCCATGTAGGCCGTGGAAATCACCACGCTCATGCTGGGGCGACCGGCGCGTATGTTATCGATGAGATCCCAGAACTGCCGGCGCGAGAGGGGATCGACACCGGTGGTCGGTTCATCAAGAATCAACAGGTCCGGATCGTGGACCAACGCGCCGCACAGGCCCACTTTCTGCTTCATGCCGCCCGACAGCTTGCCCGCAGGCCGATCCTGAAATGGAGCAAGCCCGGTGGCCGCGAGCAGCTCCTTGACCTTGACCGGGCGCTCCTCGGCGGACAGCCCGAAAAGCTGCGCCATGAAATCCACGTTGTCGCCAACGCTGAGTTCCAGATACAGGTTCTTGCCCAGCCCCTGCGGCATGTAGGCGATCCGTGGACATACAACGCGCCGATGTCGCACGTCGCCAATGTCGCCATCGAGCACCGTCGCTTTCCCGCTTTGCAGCTTCTTGCATCCGGCGATCAGCCCCATGAGAGTGGACTTGCCGACGCCGTCGGGGCCCACGATGCCGACCATCAGCCCGCTGGGAATGTCGATGGAAATATTATCGAGCGCTACGACCTTGCCGTAGCGATGGGTGACATCTTTGACAGACACCACCGGTTTGGAGTCGGGCGCGGCCGGGGAGTCCTTAGACACGGATGACACCATGGATGAGATCCCCAGCGCGATGGTTGACGGGCCTTGGATGCCGGCAGCGCCGCCATCCAAGACGGCGCCCGGTGTGCATTACCGGCACTCCTGTCCTGATTACCCTGGCCCTGCCGCACCCGGCTGCGGCGCCGGGGCAGGCTCATCGGGCGCTGTGTCCGGCGCGATCAAATTTTGCAGCCACTCCGGCCAGACTGCGGAGTCGTCAACCTTGACGTAGCCGACGCCGCGTACACCGGTCTTGATATGCTCGATGAACTGGGTAACCACAGCCTTGGGCAGCCCGATCTTTACACGGAACATGAGCTTGTCGCGCTCACTGCGCGTCTCCACCTGCTTGGGTGTGAACTGAGCCTCCGGAGACACAAAAGTCACACGGCCAGGGGCCGCGCGGCCGGGCGCGTAATCGACAGTGATGCGGGCTTCAGCGCCGACCTTAATGCGGGCCGCTTGCTCCGAGGGAAGAAAGATCTCCATGTAGACGTCATCCAAGTTGACCAGCGTCAGGGCCTTGCCTCCGGGTCCGAGGACTTCGCCGGGTTGGGTCAGCCGATACAACACGCGGCCCCGCACGGGTGACTTGAGCGTTGCATCGTCGATGCGGGTCTGGATCGTGGCGACGTTGGATTGTGCGACCGCGACCTCCTGCTTTGCAGTGTTCAGCTTCGCGACTTCTTCCGATAAGGCGGCCGTTTGGGTGTCCACGGCAGTCTTGCGGACGTCATACTCGCGCTGTGATCCAGCGTTCTCCTTGAGGAGCTTGCCCGAACGTTCGGCCTCGATCTTGGCGAGACTAATCTGGCTCTTTTGTCGGACGATGGCCGAGTTGGCGATTGCCAGGCGCTCTTGGGCCGACGCTACTTTCGCATTGGCCTCGGCGAGTTGGGCATCCAGCGTCACGGTGTCCAAGTGCACCAACACCTGCCCCGCCTGGACCAAGTCGCCCTCGTCAACCAGGACATCCTTGACCCGTAACGATTCCTTGGATGTCGCATCAACCTGCTTGGCCTCAAGGCGCCCATTGCCCCAGGCGATGCCTTTGGGCACTGCGCTCTTCTGGTTCTGCCAGTACTGGTAGCCGAGGTACGCCCCAACGACCACGACGACCGCTCCAATGGCCCACGGAATGTACTTTTTGTTTAGCGACATGAGTTAAGGTCTCCTGGTGGGACGGCGGTCGATTCGGGCCTCAGGGCGCCGGTGGCGGCGCGAAGTGTTCGTTGTCCCAGTTCGTGCGCTTTCTCATCTCATCCTGCATGGCATCTGGCACGATCGGCTGCTCAAGGCGTAGTTCCCAACCGCCACCCAGTGCCTTGTACAGGGCGATCAGGTTCGTGGCCACGGATGAGCGATTCTCGGCAAAAGTGTTCTCTTGCTGCAGCAAGGTACGTTGCGCATCCAGGACGCGTTCATAGTCCGTCGCGCCCTCGCGGTACTGCGTGAACGCCAGATCTACCGACTTTCGGGCAGCCGCTACCGCCTTTCCTCCCGACTCCACGGCCAGTTGCGAGTTGAGGAAACCGGTCATGCCGTCTTCCACTTCCTGCGCGGCCTTGAGCACGGTGTTCTGGTAATTGACGATTAACTGCTGAAAGCGCGCGTCCTGGATGCGCACCAGGTTCTTGGTGCGCCCATAGTTGAACACGGACCAGGTGATGCGTGGACCAAACACGTAGGTCAGGCTGTCGCTGTCGAACAACGATCCGTTCGAACGATTGCTGACACCGCTGCTGGTTTGCAGACCGACAGAGCCCAGGAGCGTAAAGCTCGGGTAGAGATCCGATTTGGCAATGCCGATGCGCTCGGACTGCGCTGCAGCAAACATCTCTGCACCGCGGATATCAGGGCGCCGGCGCAACATTTCGGCCGGTATGCTGACGGCCACCTGCATGGGAGCGGTCGGGATATCCTTCGACCCGGTCAGCATCGCCTCAACGGTGCCCGTCGGTTGACCCAACAGTGTGCACAGCGCGTTCTTGGACTGCTGTAGGCTGGCTTCCAGGACCGGAATGGTGGCGCGGGTGCTCTCCAACAAGGCGGTTGCTTGCGTGACGTCTAGTTCCGAGGTCGCGCCATTTCGGTAACGGGCGTCGGCAATACGCAGCCCCTCAGTCTGCAGTTCGAGGTTACGGCGGGCCTGCTCGACCAGCACCTCAAAGGTGCGAATCACGGCATAAGAGCGCGCGACCTCCGCGGTGAGCGAAACCAGCGCGTCGTCGTAATCAGCCACGGACCCGTAGAGTGCCGCGCTCTCCGACTGCACGCCCCGGCGATATTTGCCCCAGAAATCCAACTCCCAGGCCGCGTCAAAGCCCACCTGGTAATTCGCAAACTGTGTATCGAATCCCGGGATGTAGCTGGCGGCATTCTTGCTGATGCCCACTGCCGTGGCGCTGCCCGTGGCCACCTGCACCTGCGGCCAGCGCTGACCGGTGGCGTAGCCCAACTGGGCACGTGCCTCTAAAATCCGCAGGCCCGCGATCTGCAGCGACAGATTTTGCTTGTAGGCGAGCTGGATCAGCTGGTCGAGTACCGGGTCATTGAACGACTTCCACCAGGCACTATCCGCGGCCGACTTGGTGCTGATTGCCGCGTTGTCCTTCTGGCTCCAATCCGGGTGGACCTTGGCCTCAGGCTTGACGAAGTCCGGACCGACAGAGCAGGCGCTGAGAGTCACTAACGCGCTCAGCAGGGCGGCTGCTGTGGCCGCCGTCGGGAAACGCCGACACCAAACGTGCAAAATGCATTCGGGCGGCGGCATCTATCGGCACCGCGGGTCTGTGATCACGGTCGGATTGGACATCGTAGCGCTCCCCTCAATTGATTCTCCACCCGGTCAGGATCGAATTCAATGCGTAATAGTACCGGTGAGTCAACCGCGTAAATGTACGTGTTGCCGTACCGCACTACTCTGTTAGTGTTCCCACACTGTGGCATTGCTGGAATTCGATGTATTTTGCCGTATTACACAAGTAACTTTTGTTCAGCCTCCGCCTCTGGCTTGGCGTGCTGCATTATGGAAGTTCAATCTAGCTTCCTGTGTCTAAAAAGGCAACAATTTCCGGCGGCTCAATCACATAGGGATCGGTTGTAATTTCGAATCGGAGTTGTGCCGAGGCCTTGCATCAGGCTGGCGTAACGGTTGATGGTGAATTGGTTGGCGCAGCAGTCACAAGCGAGTATTGTTTTCGGGACCTGATGGATCTCCAAGAGGCACGCTCATGAAGAAGAAAGAATCCAAGAATGATGCGAAGCGCAATGATGAGAAGCGCAGGGGCAAGCTGAAGGGCAAGGACTACGAGAAGGAACTCGCCAAGCTGCACGTCCAGCTGGTGAAGCTGCAGGAATGGGTCAAGGCCAAGGGCATCAGGGTTTGCGTCGTCTTCGAGGGTCGCGATGGCGCGGGCAAGGGTGGCACGATCAAGGCGATCACTGAGCGTGTCAGTCCGCGGGTTTTCCGGGTGGTTGCTCTGGCGGCGCCGACCGATCGGGAAAAGTCCCAGATGTACCTGCAGCGCTACCTCCACCACATGCCGGCGGGCGGGGAAGTGGTGATCTGGGACCGCAGCTGGTACAACCGCGCCGGGGTTGAGCGCGTGATGGGATTTTGCAGTGACGAGCAGGCGCAACGATTCCTGAAGCTCGCGCCGGCTTTTGAGAAGCTGCTGATCGAGGACGGCGTCATCCTGCTGAAATACTGGTTGGAAGTCAGCATGGAAGAACAGACGCGGCGGCTCGAGCAGCGCATCGACGATGGCCGCAAGATCTGGAAGCTCACGTCCATGGATCTGGATTCCTATGGTCACTGGTACGACTATTCGCGGGCGCGCGACGACATGTTCGCGGCCACTGACACGCCGTGGGCACCCTGGCACGTCGTCAAGTCGGATGACAAGCGGCGAGCGCGCCTAAATATCATTCGCCACCTGTTGGATCAGATTCCATACAAGGATGTGACACGCGGCAGCAAGATTGAGCTTCCCAAACGGCAGAAGCGGCACGGCTATCGTGAGCCGACGGACCGCTTCAAGTTCATCGCAGAGAAGTTCTAGCAGGCTGCGGCTCTGGCGGTGTGCGGCCCCGTGCCGGGGCGACTCAGGGAAACCATGAACACGCAAGATGCGGCGCAGCCGGGAACTGAGGCGGTTCGGCCGGCGAGTTCGTTGTCGGCCGCCCCCTCCGGTTGGCAACGCTGGCTTCCGGGGCTGCAGACGCTGCGCACGTACCATCGCGAATGGTTGAGGTACGACCTGGTGGCAGGTTTGGTGCTGAGCACCATGCTGGTTCCAGTAGGCATCGCCTACGCGGAAGCCTCCGGGGTCCCCGGCATCTACGGCTTGTATGCCACGGTGGTCCCGCTGCTGGCGTACGCGCTGTTCGGCCCGAGCCGCATCCTGGTGCTGGGCCCCGACTCCTCACTCGCCGCGCTCATTCTGGCCGTGGTATTGCCACTGGCGGCGGGCGATGCTCGCCATGCGGTGGCCGTGGCCAGCCTGTTGGCGGTCGTTGCCGGTGTCGTGTGTATCTCGGCCGGCGTACTGCGCCTGGGCTTCATCACCGAACTGCTGTCGAAGCCGATCCGCTACGGCTATATGAACGGCATCGCGCTGACCGTGCTGGTCAGTCAGCTGCCGAAGGTGTTCGGAGTCTCGATCGATGCGCACGGGCCCTTGCGTACGCTGTGGCGCCTCGCAGCGGCGATAGTGGCCGGCGGGACTAACTGGACTACGTTTGCCATCGGCGTCGGTACGCTGACGGCGATTCTGTCTCTGAAGCGCTTCCCTCGCATACCAGTCACACTGCTCGTGGTGGTGGCCGCCACGATCATTGTCGGCGCGTTCGATCTGGGCGTAAGCGCCGGTGTGCAGGTGCTCGGTGCGATGCCTCAGGGCCTGCCTGCCTTTGTCCTTCCTCACGTCAACCCCGCCGAACTGGGTGCCATCGTGATCGGCGGCATCGAAATCGCCGTCGTGTCCTTCGCCGACACCAGCATCCTCTCGCGCACTTACGCCGCAAAGACCCGGAGCCAGGTGGACCCTAACCAGGAGATGGTTGGCCTGGGCGCTGCCACTCTGGCGGCAGGCCTTTTCCAGGGGTTCCCGATCAGCAGCAGTGCCTCGCGCACGCCAGTCGCGGAAGCCTCGGGCGCTCGGACGCAGCTCACCGGGGTAGTCGGTGCCCTCACGGTCGCTCTGCTCCTGTTGTTCGCGCCGCATCTGCTGCGCAATCTCCCCAACAGTGCGCTGGCGGGAATCGTGATCGCCTCTGCCTTGAGTCTGTTCGAATTCACGGATCTGCGTCGCATCTTCCGCATCCAGCGCTGGGAGTTCTGGCTGTCGATCGGCTGTCTGGTCGGTGTCGCGGTGCTCGGCGCGGTCCCGGGAATCGCATTGGCCATTGTGATTGCCGTCATAGAGTTCCTGTGGGACGGGTGGCGACCGTACTCGACGGTGCTGGGCCGCGTGCAAGGCATTCGCGGCTACCACGACCTCAGGCATCATCCTGACGCCCGGCTGGTCCCTGGCCTGGTGATGTTTCGCTGGGATGCGCCGCTGTTCTTCGCCAACGCCGACTTGTTCCGGACCCGTGTGCAGGAAGCCATCGCCAGCTCGCCGACACCGGTGCGCCGCGTCATCGTAACCGCGGCGCCGGTCACGAGCGTCGATGTGACGTCGGCGGACGTGCTGGCCGAGCTCGTGAATACGCTCCGCGCCGCGTCTATCGAACTGCGCTTCGCCGAGATGAAGGATCCGGTAAAGGCAAAGCTGAAGGCCTTTGAGCTCCTGGACAGGCTCGGGGCCGACAGCTTCTATCCCACCCTCGGTGCCGCTGTCGATGCCTACCTGGTCGACTACGGGGTTGACTGGAAGCCCTGAGCGCGCGGCGCGCGTCGATCCACCCCGGGTATGCCCGGCGCCGCGTGGCGCGATTCCCGCGCTGTCGCTAGCGCGCGGGCTCGCGCTGCGGCAGAAACAGCTCCGGGGGTGAGGAGGTGCCGCTGGTCTGGCCGTCGCCGTACCATTCCAGCACCGCGAGGAAGCCGCGCACTTGATCGACGAAGCGTACCGGTTCCCAGCCGCGCGCGTAGCCGCGCCGGGCCTGCCGGTACCAACGCTCCTGCGCGAGCCAGGGCAGGAACTGCCTGACGTCCGACCACGAATCCGGATCCTTGCCCTGCGTCTGCGCCAGGATGCGCGCGTCCTCAAGGTGCCCGAAGCCCACGTTGTATGCGGCCAGTGCCAGCCAGCTGCGGTCGGGTTCGGGGACGCGCGCCGGGATCATCTGCAGCACCTGCGCAAAGTAAGCCGCACCCCCGGCAATGTTTTGCTCGGCATTGCGGCGGTCCGCCACGCCCATGGCTTTGGCGGTCGCCTCGGTGAGCATCATGATGCCGGCCGCCCCATCGCCCGAGACCGCGTGATTGTCCCAGTGCGATTCCTGGTAGCCGACCGCCGCCAGCAGCCGCCAGTCGAGCGACTGGTCCGCGGCGGCCTTTTCAAACTCCGCCCGGAGCTCTGGCAGGCGTGTGGAGATGTCGTCCTGGAATCGACGCGCCTCCTGGTACTGGAAGTCACCGGCCTCGGCCTCGGCATCCCGCGTCCAGGCGATGCAACTGGCCGGAAGCGCGCGCCGCGCTGAAGAACCGGTTAACCGCATCGCGCAAGTCGATGGCGGAACGGCGCACCAGCCACTGCATCGGGCGCGGGTCGGGAAGTGAAAACGCCACGCTCACTTCCGGGTAGAGATGGCGCGCAAACGCAAATTCGCTCTTGTCGATGATGGCAAAGTCCGCATCCCCGGTGTTGACCCAGTCCAGCGGGTCGGCCTGCTCGCGCGGCAATTCGGTCCAGGTGAGGTAATTCGCACCGCTCGCGCGCAGTTCCCGCAGCAGTTGCAATTGTGGGCTCCCCTCGCGGACCACGAGCCGCGCGCCGTTGAGGTCGGCGATATTGCGGGTCACCGGTGTGACCGCGACGCTGCACGACCAGCTGTTCGACTTCGCGGTAATCGAGCGTCGCCAGCCCGGCCCGTTTCCAGCTGTCATCTGCGGTGAGCTGTGCGGCGGCGATGTCAACGCTGCCCTCGGCCAGCAATTCGCGCAGGGTACTGCGATCGCGCGCTGCGACGATGACCAGAGGGATGTTGACACTGTCGGCGAAGGCGCGCGCCAGCCGGTATTCATAGCCTTGCGGACCGTGCGCTCCCAGGTAATAGGCGGTAGGTTCGTTGACCGTGCCGACGCGCAGTTCACCGCGTGCGCGCACCTGCGCCAGTCCGGCCGGTTCTGCGCTGCAGCCGGCCAGGGCAACGCACGCCAACATCGCCGAAACTCCCAGCCGGTGCACCGCTGCGGTCATTGGCAATCTCACGCGTGGTCCAGTTCAGTTAGAATAGCGGTCCGCCAAAAGTGTTCCCCTCTGGAGAGGTACCGAAGTGGTCATAACGGCGCCGACTCGAAATCGGATGGTCGGGTAATTCCGGCACGTGGGTTCGAATCCCACCCTCTCCGCCACCCAGACCGCAGCGAACCGCGAGGCCGGATGCGAAGCTGGGAACATGACGACTTCCAGCGCATTGCGGCAGCTATCTTGCTCTTTGCGAGTGGGCGAAGCGAGCCTGCGGGCCTTTTTCTCCGGAAGGTGCGACGGATTTCTCAGTGACCGATGGGGATGGTCCGGTCCCGGAGGTGTTCGCTCCCGATGCGCCCATTGATACGTCGCGCGCTGGTCTTCATCAGGCAACGTGCGGGTGCCTATAAAATGTATTACAGAGGTACGATGCACACGCTGGGCAGGGACGTCGAACTGCTGGGATTGGCGGTATGCTCGCCGCGACACCTGCAATCGGCGACTGTTCCCACAAACACTTCCCTCCTGAGCGACGTCCACGGAGAGCCCATGGTGCATCAAACTAGTGACACCACTCGCCGCAGCGTGGTTGCCAGCCAAGTGCCCGCTTCGACAATACCGAGGCACCCTTATCACTCACTTTGGCTCCTTACGCTGAGCGTACTTGCTGTCGTTCAGAGTTCCGCTCAAGGTCTGAACGATATCGTCAAGACGGATGTGGCCGTTCCGATGCGGGACGGTGTCTTGCTGCGCGCTGACCTCCTCCTGCCCGATCGCGGCGGGCCATTCCCGGTACTGGTTTATCGCACGCCCTATGGCAAGAAAAATGCCCGTATGGAGTACAAGACCTTCGAACGCGCGCTGCAGCGCGGCTACGCGGTTGTCATTCAAGATGTTCGCGGGCGCTACGCGTCGGACGGAGAATTCCGGCCGTATGAAAATGAAGGCCGCGATGGCTACGACACGATCGAGTGGGCTGCCCGGCAACCATGGTCGAACGGTGCGATCGGCACTTTTGGACTTTCATATCCAGGCGCCGTTCAGTGGCTCACCGCCGTTCAGACACCGCCACATTTGAAGGCCATGGTGCCGGCCATGACGTTTTCCAACCCGCAGAATTTTTTCTACGCGGGTGGCACCTGGGACATGTCGTGGATCGATTGGATCTGGTTCAATATTGCCCCGGATGTGCGGGCTAAGCGGGGCCTGGCAGGACCGAAGACAGACGCGGAGGCCGCGGCGGGCTGGAGTACGGAAGGCCCGCAGATGCAGCGCTTCTTGCCGCTGGCAGAGCTGCCGCAACTTAAGCAGGCGGCTGGATATTATTACGACTGGCTGGGCCACGCACCGCAAGATCCCTGGTGGGACTGGGCAGAACTGCGTGACAAGTACGACCGCAACCACGCCGCAGTGCTTAATCTGTCCGGATGGTATGACGATAACTACGGACCCGAGGGCGCGACCACCAATTTCAACGGTCTGGTCAAATCACGCAGCGGGCAGGTGGATCCGGCCGTACATCTACTGCTGGGTCCCTGGGTGCACGGGGTGGATAGCACTGCAAAGACCAAGTCTGGCGAGCGTGAATTCGGGCCTGCAGCAGCCATTGATTACGACGATGTGGTGCTGCGCTGGATGGATCATTACCTGCGCGGGGTCGACAACTCGGTGGAGCGCGAAGCACCGGTGCGCTATTTCGTCATGGGGATTAACAAATGGCGGGTCGCACGTGCATGGCCGCCCGCCGCCACGGCCACGGCATTTTACCTGGTTCCCGATGCAGGCAAGAACCTGGGATCGTTGACGCGGTCAAAGCCTGAAGCGAAAAGCCGCTTTACGACCTTTGCAGCCGACCCGGCAAATCCGGTGGTCAACCAGTACAGCGCCTCCGGGGCGCACGACTATCGCAGGCTGTCGGAGCGCGCCGATGTGCTCACTTTCAGCACACCACGACTCGAGCGTGATACGGAGGTTACCGGACCCATCCACGCACGCATCTTCGTGTCGTGCGATTGCCGCGACCTGGATCTGTGGGTCCGGGTGCTCGATATGGCGCCGGATGGCACGGCCTTGAACCTGATGAGCCCAGGACTCGATGTCCAGCGCGCCAGCAACCGCGAACATGCGCGTGAACCGCAGTGGCTCGCTGCGCGCAAGATCTATCAGATTGACCTGAACAACCTCATCACCAGTAACACCTTCCTGGCGGGCCACCGGATCGGCGTGCAGATTTCCGCCAGCTTCTTTCCGAATTTTTCGCGCAACCTGCAAAGCGGTAAGTCGGAGATCACTTCGGCTGATACGCACAAGGCCACGATCGCGGTATATTCAGATTGCAGCATGCATCGCAGCTGATCTTGCCGGTGGTGGCTTCAGACTAGGCGTCCCGATGGCCCACTGATTTGCGAGGATCTCGGGTAGCCCATCGCCGATCCGGACAGAGAAGCCAAAACATCACCGCTACGGTTGCCTTGGCGCGGCGAGAGTGGCTTGGTCGGCAAGCTGCCCCGCGGTTCGCAGTGGGCCCGAAAGCCAGGTCAGGGAGGAATTTGCCGGCGCCGGGCCACACCGCGGGCCGGACCGGCCGATCGCGCGTCAGTCGTCTTTCGGTCCGCCGCCGATCTCGGCGCTGAAGCTGCGCGCCAGGGATTCGGCGAACAGGTGCGGCAGGCGGCCGTCGGGCATGCCGGTGATGCTGCGGAATCGCTCTGCTCCGGGACTCCCGGGACTGAGCACGGCCGGGTCCAGGCGCTGTGTAAATTCGATCAGTGCCGGGCGCAAGGCGCGCATCAGCGCGGCGTCGTGGCGGCATGCAAAACCGTACAACTCCCGCATCCACTGGACGGCGTCGAGCTGGCGCTGGTCGTGACCGAGCAGCAGTCGCACCAGCAGTTCTTCCACCGGCAGGTTTTGCAGCGCCAGCCTCTCAGGGTCTTCGGCGATGGCGCTCAGGCCCGAGTCCTGCCGGAGCTCGCGCTGGGTTCGCGCCAGCGCCTTGATACCCACCAGCGACTCGCGCAGTAGCAGACCCGCCAGTTGCAGCAGACGTTCCTGGCCCTCGGCCGGGAGCTCTTGACTGTTCAGTCCGGCGCCGCGGTAAAAGGCCTCGAGCACCCCCGGTGTACCAGGGGCAGGCCTAGCGGCGGGAGGCTCTGCGCGCGGCGGGGCGGCGCGTGGTGCACTGGCGGCGGCCTGCTGCTCGCTGTCGAATTGCTGGAGACCCGGATCAGAGAGCGGGTTGCCCCAGGGATCGTAGCCGCGCCGTACCGCGCTTTGGTCCGCCTCACTGACCAGCAGCGAACCGATGTCCAGCTCCACGCCGATATCGCGTTGCAGATTGCCGGGGGCGTCGCTCGGGACCGGAGCGCCGTACGGTACAATCGCGCTGGCGTCTGCGGCGGTACTGTCGCTGTCGCGCACCCTGATGTGGTAGGGGCCCATGCGCAGGGTGTCCCCGGCCCGCAACGGCTGCGGTCCGAGCCGCCCGACCGGTTCCAGCTCGTCGTTCAGGTACAGGCCATTGGTGCTGGTGTCCTCAACGATGTAGGTGCCGTTCTTGAATGTAATGCGCGCGTGATGGGCCGAAATGTAGCGGTTGGGGTCCGGCAGCACCCATTCGTTGTCGCTGGCGCGGCCGATTCGCGCACCGTCCTTATCAACGAGCATGCTGCCGGCCTCACCCAGCGCGGTGCTTTGTTCACTGATAATGGTCAGGCGCAACGCCATCGGACCGTTCCTCGGCAAAAAGGTTGTTGACTCAATATAATAGCCGGGCAGGGGCCACACGGGCCGCTGCGGTCGCACACAGATGGCATCCAATCACATCTTCAAGATTATGTTCGTGAACCAGGGCAAGGTTTACGAGGTCTACGCGCGTAAGGTCAGCCACGGCAGCCTTTTGGGGTTTGTGGAGATCGAGGAGCTGGTGTTCGGCGAGCGTTCGAGCGTGGTGCTCGATCCCGGCGAGGAGCGCGTCAAGAACGAGTTTGCGGGGGTCAAGCGCAGTTTCCTGCCCATCCAGTCGGTGGTGCGCATCGACGAGGTCCGCAAGCAGGGCGTCAGCAAGATTGTGGCCCTCGAAGGCAGCAACGTGGCCACCTTTCCCGGACCGCTGTATTCCGCGCCGGCCGGTGATTCCGGCCCCAGGAAGTAGTTGGTGCTGATCCTGCCGGGAGCGCCGGCCGGCTCGGCATTCCGGCGCGCGCGGCAGCTCGAGCGCCTGCAGCGTATTGACGTCGGAATTATCGCGCTGCAGTCGCGCTACGTGCATTTCGTCGACTGCGCCACCCCGCCGGATGCGCAGCAGCGTGAGCAGCTCCTGCGCCTGCTGTCACTTGAGGCCAGTCCGCCGCTGGCCGAGGGTCGCGGGTCGTTCCTGGTGGTGCCCAGGCCGGGGACCATATCGCCCTGGTCAAGCAAGGCGACCGACATCGCCTGGGTGTGCGGACTGACTTTTGTGCGGCGTATCGAGCGCGGCATACAGCATCGGCTCGAAGGCACGCCCGGCGCGCCGCGCGCGGCCCTGGGCGCCGTGCTGCATGACCGCATGACCGAGAGCGTGCTGCAGGCCTGCGCCGAAGCCGGCTCGCTATTCGCCGCGGCCGCACCGGCGCCACTCAGGTCGATTGCACTGGCCGGTGGGCGTGAGGCCCTGGTCGTGGCGAACCAGCGGCTGGCGCTGGCACTTGCGGACGATGAGATTGATTACCTGTACGCCACGTTTACGCGGCTCGGGCGCGATCCGACGGACGTCGAGCTCATGATGTTTGCGCAGGCAAACTCCGAACACTGCCGGCACAAGATCTTCAACGCCGATTTTGTCATTGACGGCGTGGCCCAGCCCAAGTCGCTGTTTGCAATGATCCGCAACACCTACGCGCACGCTTCTACCGGGGTGCTGTCCGCCTATCGCGACAATGCCGCCGTACTGGCCGGTCCTTCGGGCACGCGCTACTTTGCCGACCCGCGCACCGGCGTGTACGGGGGCCACGACGAACCGATCGATATCCTGATCAAGGTCGAGACCCACAATCATCCGACCGCGATCGCTCCGTTCCCGGGCGCCGCCACCGGGGCCGGTGGCGAGATTCGTGACGAGGGCGCCACCGGGCTGGGCGCCAAGCCCAAGGCCGGCCTGGTCGGATACACGGTCTCCAATCTGCGTATTCCCGGGCACACCCAGCCCTGGGAACAGAGCATCGGCACCCCAGCGCGGATCGCCTCGGCGCTCGAGATCATGCTCGAGGGCCCCATCGGGGCGGCCGCATTCAACAACGAGTTCGGCCGCCCCAACATCTGCGGCTACTTTCGGACTTTTGAGCAGCACCAGCCCGCCGACCCACCCGGTCGTGCGCGCGGTTATCACAAGCCCATCATGATCGCCGGCGGCCTCGGGAACGTGCGGCGTGCTCACGTCGAGAAGGGCGTGGTGTCGGTGGGCGCCCCCCTGGTGGTGCTCGGCGGCCCGGCCATGCTGATCGGCCTGGGGGGCGGGGCGGCGTCCTCGCTCGGGAGCGGGGCGAGCCACGAAGAGCTGGATTTTGCCTCGGTGCAGCGGGGCAACCCCGAAATGCAGCGCCGGGCGCAGGAAGTGATCGACGCCTGCTGGGCGCTGGGTGCCGAGAATCCGATCGAACTGATACATGACGTGGGCGCGGGTGGCCTGGCCAACGCGGTGCCGGAAGCGGTCGCGCACAGCGCGCGCGGTGCACGCATCGATCTGCGCGCCGTGCCGAGCGCGGAACCGGGCATGTCGCCGCTCGAGCTCTGGTGCAACGAGGCGCAGGAGCGCTACGTGCTGGCGCTGCGGCCCGCCAGCCTCGCGAATTTCGACGCCATCGCCAGGCGGGAGCGCTGCCCCTACGCCGTAATCGGCCACACCACCGCCGACGGTGAGCTGGTCGTGAGCGATCCCTTGCTGGGCGGAGATCCGGTGCACATGCCGGTGGAGGCCCTGCTGGGCAAGCCGCCGCGCATGCGTCGCGACGTGCGCACGGTTCCCGCGCCGGCGGCCGTAAGCGACGAGTTTGCCTCGGTGAACTTGCGCGAAGCCTGGTACCGCGTGCTGCGGCTTCCGGCCGTGGCCGACAAGACCTTCCTGGTAACCATCGGGGATCGCACCGTGGGCGGCCTGATCAGCCGCGATCCGCTGGTCGGTCCCTGGCAGGTGCCGGTGGCCGATGTGGGAGTGACGCTGAGCGATTACCGGCACCATAGCGGCGAGGCGCTCGCCATGGGCGAACGCACGCCGGTGGCGCTGCTCGATGCGGCCGCCTCGGCGCGCCTCGCGGTTGCCGAAGCCGTGACCAACCTGCTGGCCGCCGACGTGGCCGGCCTCGCGGAGGTGCGACTGTCGGCGAACTGGATGGCGGCCTGCGGAGAACCGGGCGAGGACGCGGCCCTGTACGCCGCCGTGCGGGCCGTCGGCGAGGAGTTCTGCCCGGCACTGGGGATAGCGATCCCGGTGGGCAAGGATTCGCTGTCCATGAAGACCGTATGGCAGGAAGAGGGCGAAACCCGCTCGGTGGTCGCGCCCCTGTCACTGATCGTATCGGCCTTTGCGCCGGTCCGGGACGTCCGGCGCACGCTCACGCCGCTCCTGCGGCTCGACCTGGGAGCTACCTCCCTGCTGCTCATCGATCTGGGCGAGGGCCGCAATCGGCTGGGAGCCTCGGCGCTGGCGCAGGTCTACGGCGCCCAGGGCGGCGCGCCGGCCGACATGAACAACGCCGATCTGATGCGTCGTTTTGTGGCCGCGCTCACGGCGCTGCGCGAACGCGCGCTGCTGCTTGCCTACCACGACCGCGCCGACGGCGGTCTGGCCGTGACCCTGGCGGAGATGGCCTTTGCCAGCCACTGCGGGCTGGAGATCTCGCTGGATCCCGCGCGCGGTGCGGCGCTGGCGCAGCTGTTCAGTGAAGAGTGCGGCGTGGTGCTGCAGGTGGCCACGGCGCAATTGCACGAGGTGTGGCAGGAACTGGCCGCGCATGGGCTGCTGGAGTGCAGCCGGGTCATTGGCCGGCCGCTGGCGGACCTGCGGGTACGTTTCGCCGTGGGCGCCGAGGTGCTCGATGAGCCCTGGGCCGAGCTGCGCCGCGCCTGGTCTGAGACCTCCTGGCGCATGAGGCGGCTCCGGGACGATCCGGACTGCGCCGACGAGGAGCAATCTGCCGCGCTGGACAGCGCCGCGCCGGGACTGCGCTGGCAGCTCAGCTTTGATCCGCAGCAGGACGTGGCCGCACCCTACATCGCGAGCGGGGCGCGGCCGGCGGTGGCGGTGTTGCGCGAGCAGGGTGTCAACAGCCAGGTCGAGATGGCGGCCGTGCTCGACCGGGCGGGCTTCGAGCCGCACGATGTCCACATGAGCGATCTGCTGGCCGGCCGCGCCAAACTCTCGGCGTACAGCGGCCTGATCGCCTGCGGCGGGTTCTCCTACGGCGACGTGCTCGGAGCCGGGGGAGGGTGGGCGCAATCGATCCTGTTCCATGAAGCGACGCGGCGCGAATTTGCCGAATATTTCGCGCGCCCGGACACCTTCACGCTGGGCGTATGCAACGGCTGCCAGATGCTGGCACTGCTGCGCGAGCTGATCCCGGGCGCGCAGGCCTGGCCGCGATTCCTGCGCAATCGCAGTGAACAGTACGAGGCGCGCCTGAGCCTGGTGGAGATCCTGCAATCCCCCTCGCTCCTGTTTGCCGGCATGCACGGCTCGGTGTTGCCCATCGCGGTGTCCCATGGCGAGGGTCGAGCGGCCTTTGCCGGCGACGCCGATCAGCACGCCTGCGCCGAACAGCGCCTGATCGCCTGCCGGTTCAGTGACGGTCGCGGCAACGCGGCGCGCCTGTATCCGGCCAATCCGAGCGGCACGCCGGCAGGCATCGCCGCGCTGACCACCACCGACGGGCGCGCGACGATCATGATGCCGCATCCGGAGCGCGTCTTCCGTACTGTGCAGAATTCCTGGCATCCACACGAGGCGGGGGAGGACAGCGGCTGGATGCGCATGTTCCGCAATGCCCGCGTCTGGTTGGATTGAGAAGCGGCTCGGTTCAGGGCGTGACGCGCCGCCCGCCAATCCAGGTACCGTGGACGATGCCGTCGTCGTCGGCGACCGCAAAATCGGCGCGCAGTCCGGGCTCGATGCGACCGTGGCTGGCGCCGAGCCCCAGAAACCGTGCCGGGTAGTCACTGGCCATCCTTACGGCTTCGTCCAGCGGCAGGCCCAGCAGCGACACCGCGTTCCTGACCGCCCGACTCATGTCGAGCGCCGTGCCGGCGAGCGTGCCCTGGTCATCGACGCAGTAATCGTCTATTACCGTGATGGTCCGGCCCTGCAGGGTAAAGCTCGCGGCATTGCTGCCGACGGCCGGCATGGCGTCGGTCACCAGCATGAACCGATCGTGCCGCTTGGCGCGCAGCGCCACCTTGAGCACGCGCGGATCAACGTGCTTGCCGTCGACGATGATGCCGCAGTAGGACTCGTCCTCGCTGAGCGCGGCGCCTACAGCGCCCGGTTCGCGCCCGGTCATTTGCGACATGGCATTGAACAGATGCGTGAAACCCGTGAGTCCATGGGCTCTGGCGACTGCAATATCACCGGCGGTTGCATTGGTGTGGCCAGCCGCCAGAATAACTCCGGCGGCGGCGAGTCTGGCAATCACAGCGGAGTCCGCACGCTCCGGGGCGAGCGTCACCAGCGTCACGCCGCGCTTGAGAGAGCTCAACAGCGCTACGGCCGCGTGGCCGAGCTCCAAGAAATGCGCGGCGTCGTGGACCCCCTTGCGCTCTGCGCTGAGGAAAGGCCCTTCAATGTGCACACCCAGTACGCCCGGCACCCCGGCGGCGATTGCCGAGTCGACAGCAGCGATCGCCGCGGCGACGACGCCGAGATTATCGCTAATCAACGTCGGCAGGAAACCTGTGGTTCCAAAGCGTACGTGGGCTGCGGCAATCGCCCGTATGCCTTCAACGGTGGGCGCGTCGTTGAACAGCACCCCGCCACCCCCGTTGACCTGCACGTCGATGAATCCAGGCAACAGCCGCCGGCCCGCCAGGTCCACGACGGCCGCGCCTCGCACGCGCTCATCGAAAGCACTGACGATTGCCTCAATTCGTGCGCCATCGACAAGCACGGCATGGCCGGTGACGAATCCACCAGGTGTAAAGACCTGTCCATTGACGAAGGCTGTCCTCATCACACTGTTCCGGTCACTTTGCGCAAGTGCGGCGGCCGGTCGGGGTCTTGCCCGCGAGCGACGGCGAGCTGCGCCAGCAGCCGGTAGACACTCCCCACCAGAAGCATGGGCGCGAGCGCAGCTTGACACGCCACCGTTGGCAATTCCGTGACACCCGCCGCGCGCCCGCCCGCCAGCAACACCTCGACGTTGCGCGCGGCGAGTTCGGCGCCGAGCGATTCGAGGCCCTGACGGGTGGCATCGTCTTGCGCCAAGATCAGCGCTGGAAAGCCGCCGCCGAGCAATGCGACCGGTCCATGACGCACTTCCGCACCGCTGTAAGCCTCGGCGTGTAGACCGCAGATTTCCTTGGCTTTCAGTGCCGCTTCCTGGGCCGCGCCGAGACCGAGCCCACGGCCGATTACGTACAGGTGCTGAGCGCCACTGAGTGCCCGCAACGCCGCCTGCCAATCGAGCCGCCAGGCGATCGCCAGGGCGGCAGGGAGGGCCTGGATCGCCGCCAGGAATTCCGCGTCGCCGGTCCATTCGGCTGTCAGGTGGGCAAGCGCCGACAATGAGGCGAGGTATGACTTCGTTGCCGCCACGCTGTGCTCGGTGCCAGCCCACAGTGGAATAGTGAAATCCGCCGTGCCGCAAAGCGGCGCGTCGATTACGTTGCACAGAGCAATCACCATGGCGCCCGAGCGCTTGGCCGCCGCAGCGCAGGCCAGCAGGTCCGGGCTCTCTCCCGATTGCGAGATGGCAATGAATAGGCAGTCACGCAGATCCAGTTCGATGCGGTATACCGAACTGATCGATAGCGCGGCAGAGGCGGTTAATACCCGCGCGCGGGTTTCAAACAGGTACTTAGCATAGGTCGCGGCATGGTCTGAGCTGCCTCTGGCGCAGGTCACCACGGCGCGCGGCGGGCGCTTACGCAGCCGGGCGCCGATATCGGCCATTAGCGAGGCGTTTTCACGGAGTTGGCGGGCGACTACCGCAGGCGACTCGGCCGCTTCTTCTTGCATCCGACTCAAGACTACGCGCTCAATTCGGCCACGAAGTCGTATACGTCGCCACGGTAGTAGGACTGCGAAAACTCAATTGCTCGGCCGTCGCGGAGTGACCCGAGACGCTCCACCAGCAGTCCGGCGGCTCCCGCTGTCGCCTTGAGCAACTCCGCCTGTTCGCTGGACAGGAGCACGGCACGCAGGCGCTGCAGAGCGTGTACTGGCCGCTGACCGTTGCGCTCAAGCGCTTCATACAGGGATTCGTCGACCGACTCGAGTGCGGGCAGGGCGCTGGCAACCACCGTCGCATATTCAATGGACATCGGCGCGTCGTCCGCATAGCGCAGCCGATGAAAGCGGTACACTGGAGTGCCCGGGCTCAAGCGTAGCGCTAGCGCTTCTTCCGGAGTGACGGTACCCGCTGAACGCTTCAGCCATACGCTGTGCGGGCTGCGCCCGCGGGCACGCATGTCTTCAGAGAACGAAGTCAGCATGGCGAAGTTCTTTTCAACGCGGGCCGAGACGAAATTGCCGGAACCCTGACGCCGCATCAGCAGACCTTCGCCAACCAATCCGTCGAGCGCCTTACGAACCGTTATGCGTGATACTTTGAAGTCGAGGGCCAGGTCTCGTTCGGCGGGCAACGCGTCGTCTGGAGACAGGATGCGATTGTCGATCGCTGCCTTCAGTGCACGCTGCAGCTGCAGATAGAGCGGCAGGTTGCTGCGCTCACTGAGCGGGCCCACGATTTTCGCAAGCGATGGCATACGCGCTGGGTCCCCGTTGAGAATAGACGGAACTTAGTTTAATACCAAAACGATACCAGTGACAAGCACAATGGATGATGGCGACAGGACGCCAGTCGAACATTTGCTGGAAATCACCGTAAGTTGCGTATTTACGCGCGTCCACGTTGTGATACTCGGTAATTGGTATTATCGTGGCAGCTAATTGGCTTTTAAGTGAGGCGGATTAGTGGGTAATGATATGGGGAGGGAGGCGGGTTGAGCCGTCCTGTTCAAACCGTGCTGTGCGGGTTGCTGTGTGGTCTGGCGTTATGGCGAGCTACACCCGCAACGACAGGCGCCGTCGCGCCAGTACGTTTGCGGTGGGCGCTGCAGCCTACCGCATCGGCAACCGCAGTACCACGCGGCAGTGTCCTTGCCGTATTCAGTCTAACCAACACCAGCGCAATTCCGCTTCCAGGCAAGGGTTGGGCCCTGTATTTCACCTGTGATGAAGGCGTGGAAACGGGCGGGCTCCAAGGTCACTTGGTACTGGAGCGAGTTGTCGGCCCGCTATACCGGTTACGGCCCACCGAGGGCTTTCGGGCGCTGAGTTCCGGCGAGACGTTGCGGGTGCAAATTGTGCACCCCGATTCTCTAGTCAACCTGGCCCAAGCGCCTGAAGGACCTTACTTTGTACGTGACGATGATCCGGAAGTGGGACTGCCGATCTCCGACTACGAGGCGGCGCCGTATCCCGCAAATAAGGCCACGACTCCCGAACAGATCTATGCTCGAAACTCGTCTGTAGTGCCGGTGGCGGAGAATTTGCTACCGCCGGTATTACCGACGCCGCGTGAATTTGAGCCCCGCAAGGGCATCTTGCATTGGACATCATTACCGCGGGTCGTGGGTCAACCGGCGCTGCGCACTGAAATCGCGAGCGCGATTGCTATCCTGACCCCGTATTTTCCGGCGGAGCAACACCCTGTGAGCGCTCCCGCGGCTGGCTCGACGGTACGCCTATCCATAGCCGCGATCGCCGGGCTACCCGGCCCGGAGGCCTATGAATTGACCATTGACCCGCAATCTGGCGTTGAATTGAAAGCGGCGTCGGCGGCGGGCGTGGCGCGCGGCCTGGCCTCTTTGCGTCAACTGTTGCCGGTTGCGAGTTACCTCGACCAGCACCGCGCCGTGGAACTGCCTGCGCTGCTCATCCGTGATGCGCCGCGCTTTGCGTACCGCGGAATGATGCTGGATGTCGCCCGGAATTTTCAGCCCAAAGAGAATGTGCTGCGTGTGCTGGACCTTATGTCTCGGTACAAGCTTAATGCCCTTCATTTTCACTTGACGGACGATGAAGGCTGGCGGCTGGAAATCGCTGGACTTCCCGAGCTCACCGAGGTGGGCAGCCGGAGAGGGCACTCGGCTCGTCAGGAAGATCGGTTACCGCCAGCCTACGGTTCCGGACCCGACGTCCATAATCCCTATGGCACTGGCTATTACCGGCGCGCCGATTATATCGAGATCCTGCAGTACGCTGCCGCCCGGCATATCGAGGTGATACCGGAAATCGAGATGCCCGGGCACGCGCGTGCGGCCGTGTTGTCAATGACAGCGCGCGCCCGCCGTCTTGCGCAGGCTGGCAAGCCAGAGGCCAACGAATACCTGCTCAACGACTCACAGGATCGATCCGTATACGAGTCGCCCCAGAACTACAGTGACAACGTCATCAATCCGGGCATGCAATCGACCTATACATTCATCGACCGTGTGGTAACCGAGTTGGTCGCGTTACACAAGGCCGCCGGGGTTCCGTTGCGCACGATGCACATGGGCGGCGACGAACTACCTGACGGTGCCTGGGAGCGCTCGCCGGCCTGCCGAGCACTGATGACTCGCCAGCGGTTAAAGACCCGAGCCGATCTCTGGGACTACTTTTACGCTCGGGTAGGCGCGCTGCTCCAGCAGCACGGTGTGGCACTGTCGGGGTGGGAAGAGGTAGGAGCCCGTACTGTGGGCTCTGGCGGGCATAGTGAGCGGGTGGCGAATCCAGCATTTAGCCGAAGCGGCTACACGATCTACGTATGGCGTAACACCGAAGGTGCAGAGGATCTTGCTGACCGCCTGGCAAACGCGGGTTACGATACCGTGCTTACGCCTGCCACTAGGCTGTATTTCGATCTTCCGCCTTACCCCAGCCCCTTCGAACCTGGTCAGGTCTGGGCAGGCTACGTCGATTTGGACACGGTTTTTGACTACGTTCCGCTTGACGACACCAGAGTCGCGCCAGATGAGCCAAGGCATCTCGCTAACCGGCAACGCCTTACGGAATTCGGGCGGCAGCACATTCGCGGACTGGAAGGGACACTGTTTAGCGAAACCGTCCACGAGCCCGCGCGACTCGACTATATGTTGATGCCAAGGATGGTGGCGCTCGCAGAGCGCGCCTGGGCTGCGGATCCAGCGTGGACAAAGCAGCCGGATCACGCGCGCGCCGCGCAGCAGCGTGCCGCAGCGTGGTCGGTCTTTGTCAGTCAGCTTGGCTTGAAAGTATTGCCGCAGTTGGACGCGGAGCATGCCGTGCTGTACCGAATTCCGGCGCCGGGTCTCAAGCAGGTCGCCGGCGCAGTGCTCGCCAACCAGCAGATTCCAGGGTTTAGCCTGCATTACACCGTAGATGGCAGCGAGCCGACGGCCACTAGCCCGCTGGTTACCGGGCCGCTTATCCATCCAGGGTCCATCCGGGTTGCGGCCGTCAATCGCAACGGAAGGGTCGGGAGATCCTCGCATTTCGATCTCAGGTGACTCACATGTTCAGCGCCAGATTCGTGAAATTCTGAGAGGGGCGGGAAGATGAGCCATTGCCACCGCTCGTTACCGGTACAGGGACGGTGAACGACGTGCCATCGCCAACTCGACCGCGTGCCATTGACGTGCTGCTTGGGCTCACGCGTACCTGCATCAGATTCTGAGCGGCCTATGGAAGTCACCGCCACGAGCGATCAACCCTTTGAGCTTGTCGCGCCGCTCGCCGGTTGGGTGCTGCCTCTGGCGGAAGTGCCCGATCCTGTATTTGCGGCTGCAACGGCCGGTGACGGCGTGGCCATTGACCCGGTCGGAGAGTCCCTCCACGCCCCTTGTGACGGAATCGTCGTATTGATGGGCACAAATCGGCACGCCCTCACCCTGAAAACTCGTGGCGGCGACGTATTACTGCACGTCGGCATAGACACTGTGCAGTTAGCAGGGGCTGGGTTTGAATTATACGTGCGCAACGGTGAAGCCGTGCGTTCCGGCCAAATGCTGATGGCTTTCGACCTAGACGTGATCGTGCGCGGCGCACCCAGCGCCGTCTCGCCGATATTGCTCACGGGCCAACACGCTGGCCGCATCATCCGCCGGCAGAGCGCCAGGCGTGTGGCGGTTGGGGACTTTCTGTACGCGGCTGAATCAGCGTTAGTTGTGCCACCACATGTCACCACCAAAGCGGCAGCTGCACCTCCATTTGGGTCTGCGACGCGGCGCTTCCGCGTTCCCTTCGATCACGGACTGCACGCGCGGCCCGCTGCGCGGGTGGCCGCCGCACTGAGGGGACTGGATGCCGAAGTATTGCTCCAGGGCCGCGGTCGTGAGGCCAACGCGCGCAGCGTTGTGGCAATGATGGCGCTTGGTGTCGGTCACGGCGACGTCGTTACTGCAACAGCCACCGGTCGCCACGCGGCGGCTGCGCTCGACGCGCTTTCGGACTTGCTGGAATCCGTAGTCAAGCCAGTAACGGGATCTCATCCCCCGCCACCCGCCGCGCAAGCCGTTCAGGCGCCCGCTGCAGGCGCCCGCCTGCCAGGACTTGTTGCCGCACGCGGCTTTGCCGCTGGTGTCGCCGTGCCGCTCGTGGACGAGGAGCCATCGGTGGGCGAGGCCAGTGGCGATAGCGCCGCGGAGCATGCCCGACTGGTGGCGGCAATCGACACCGTCAGACTATCTCTCACCAGTCTCGCCTCGGCGAGCCAGGGCGTGAGACAGAATCTCCTCGATGCCCACCTGCTACTGCTCGCTGATCCGCAACTGCTTCACGATGCGGAGACGGCCCTAGACGGTGGTGCCAGCGCCGGCCTCGCATGGCGGACCGCTCTGCGCTCAGCGGCGGATGCATTGGCCGGACTCGAGGATCCGCGCATGGATGAGCGGCGGGCGGATCTGCGGGACATTGAACATCAGGTGCTGCGCGCGCTCGTGGGCGCCCCAATCGTTTCGGAGGCTCAGTTACCTCACCGCGCGATTGTGCTGGCTGCGGAACTGCTCCCTTCACAATTGTTGTCCTTCGATACCGCGCGTCTCGCCGGCCTATGCACAGCCGCGGGCGGTGCGACTTCCCACTTGGCAATACTCGCAGCATCAATGGGTTTGCCCACTCTCGTAGCTGCCGGCCCCTCAGTGCTGGCAATCGCCGCGGGCACACCCCTGGTGCTCGATGCTGAAGCGGGGTTCCTGCTGGTGGATCCGCCGGCTGAGGAGCAAAAGCGCCTCGACGCACTGCTCCTCGCGCGTGCGCGCGCACGACTCCAGGACGAGGCGGCTGCGCAGCAGCCAGCCATCACTCGCGACGGGACGACCATCCAGGTGTACTGCAATCTGGGTGCGGCCGAAGAGACCGCATCGGCCCTACGCGCGGGCGCCGAGGGCTGTGGTCTGCTGCGCACCGAGTTTCTGTTTCAGGCTCGTCAATCCGCCCCCACCGAAGCGGAGCAGCTCGCGCAATATCAGGCTATTGCCGATGCGCTGACCGGACGGCCCCTGACGATCCGCACACTCGATGCCGGTGGCGATAAGCCGCTACCCTACATGCCGTCGCCGCGCGAAGACAATCCAGCCCTCGGAATGCGTGGCCTGCGCAGCAGCCTGACCCACCCCGATTTGCTCACGACGCAGTTACGGGCAATCGTGCGCGTTGCGCCTGCCGGTCAGTGTCGAGTTTTGCTGCCGATGGTTACCGATTTGGATGACGTGCGCAGCGTGCGCGCGCAACTGGCACTTATCGCCCAGGAATTCGGGTTGCCCGTGCCGCCCCTCGGCGCAATGATCGAGACTCCCGCGTCGGCGCTGCTTGCGGACCAGCTTGCCGCGGAGTGTGAATTTATGTCCATCGGCACCAATGACCTGTCGCAGTACACGCTGGCGATGGATCGATTGCACCCGAGACTTGCGCCGCGGCTTGACGGACTGCACCCGGCGGTGCTGCGGCTCATCGATCGCGCGATGCAGGCGATTCTCGATCATCGCATCGAGGGGGGTGTCTGCGGCGGCTTGGCTTCAGACCCGGAAGCCGTGCCGCTGCTGATTGGCATGGGTGTGCGGGAACTCTCGGTGGCTCCAGCGCAGATTCCCCGTATTAAAGGTTTATTGCGCACTCTTGAGCTCGGGGCATGCGTTGCTCTCGCCCGTCAAGCGCTCGCGCTTACGAACGCCGCGGCCGTGCGGGCACTGGTGCGCGAATGGAGCGGCAATAATGATTAAAGGCTTGCAGGGGCTGCAAGGCCTAGGCCGCGCATTGATGTTGCCTATCGCGGTACTGCCCGTGGCGGGAATGTTGCTGCGGCTGGGCCAGCCGGATCTGCTCGGGATTCCGGTGTTGGCGGCGGCCGGGGATGCGATCTTTTCCAATCTCGGCCTCGTGTTCGCAGTGGGCATAGCGGTGGGTCTGGCACGCGAGAATCATGGCGCTGCCGGACTGGCCAGCTTGGTGGGGTTCCTTGTCGCCACGCACGGTGCGCAGGTGCTGCTTACCGTCCCCGGCTCGGTGACCACGGGCCTCGCGGGGGCCGCCGCGGACTTGGCCGCGACCGCGTGGCGCAATCAGCAGCTCGCGAAGCTCAGCATGCCAGTAGGGGTGCTTTCAGGGTTGATCGCCGGATTCGCCTATAACCGCTTCAGCGAAATAAAGATGCCGAGTTACCTCGCCTTCTTTGGTGGCCGTCGCTTCGTGCCGATTGCTACTGGTTGCTTTGGCGTTCTCGTGGCAGTGGCCTTCGGTTTGGGTTGGCCACTGTTGGCCCGCGGCATGGACAGCCTTAGTCACGCCGTGGTCAGTGCCGGTTCATTCGGCCTATTCGTATACGGCATGCTCAATCGAGTACTCATCGTCACCGGGCTACACCACATACTCAATAACATCCCCTGGTTCCTGCTGGGTGATTATCACGGGGCGACCGGCGATCTGAAGCGCTTCTTTGCCGGTGACCCGACGGCCGGCGCGTTTATGAGCGGATTCTTTCCGGTGATGATGTTTGGACTGCCCGGAGCCTGTCTGGCGATGTATCGCGCTGCGCGCCCCGACCGTCGGCGTGTAGTCGGCGGCTTGCTGCTGTCAATAGCTCTGACATCGTTTCTGACGGGTGTGACCGAGCCGATCGAATTTACGTTCATGTTCCTGGCACCGCTTCTGTATGTCGTACATGCGGTACTGACCGGGTTGGCGATGGTGATCATGCACGCGCTCGGGGTGCATCTGGGGTTCAGCTTCTCAGCCGGCCTGTTCGACTACATGCTCAATTACTCGCTGGCCACGCGGCCATTGTGGTTATTGCCGATTGGCGCAGGCTATTTTGCACTCTACTACGTGGTGTTCTATTACGGGATTGTTCGCTTCAATTTGGCGACGCCGGGACGCGAGACTGAGACGAGGGGAGGGAGCGACAATGCCAGCGTGTCGATTCCAGCCAGCCGCGCGGCGGGAATAGTATCGGCACTCGGTGGCGCCGCAAACCTCACGGCCGTAGATGCCTGCACCACGCGCTTGCGGCTGTCGGTCGCCGACAGCACGCGCATCGACGTTGCCGCGCTCACCCGGCTCGGCGCCATGGGCGTCGTCAGACCCGCTCCCAACGCAGTGCAAGTTGTGTTGGGCCCGATCGCGGACCAAGTCGCAGGAGAGATCCGGCGTTACCTGCATGCCGGTGCGGAAGTGACACCGGGTGGCCCTGTCGGTGCGTCCATCGCGGTCATATCGGCGCCCGAATTGCTGGCGGCGCTGGGGGGCGCAGCCAACGTCACTTCTGTCGAATGTGCAGCCGAGAGACTCCTCGTCCGGATAGTGCGTCAGCAGGACGTCAACCCGGCGGCGCTCGAGGCATTGGGCGCGCGCGGCGTCGCCGCGACGAAAAGTGGTCTCGTACATGTATTGCTGGGCCCGGGCGCCGCGCAGAGCTGCGCCGCGCTGCGCAACCTACTGGTTTAAGGCTCTAATCGGCCCGAAAAATTACCGGCTGGGCGAGCCCGCCGGCACGCCCAAAGGCGACGCTTGAATTCTCGGTCCAGTGGTATTATATTGGACATGAACTGGTCGGACTGGGGTATCCCGCCACGATAGCAATGGAGCGGCGCACCGCGGCACTCGCCTGAAAGCGCCGCGACTCCGCAGCAAACGACAGCTCTGCCATTAAAGAAATTTTAGGAGTTGGCAATGAATCGAATTACTTTCGCGGTCAAATCGGCGCTTGGGCTTACATTGTTGGCGCCCCCGGCGCTGGTGTTTGCACAAACGCCGGTGGCGACGGAGGCGACCAGCCTCGAGGAAGTGGTCGTTACCGGCATCCGACATTCGGTGGAGCAGTCTCTCGAGCTAAAGCGCGCCGCCACAAATGTGGTGGAAGTCATCACCGCCGAAGACATCGGCAAGATGCCAGATAAGAACGTGGCCGATTCATTGTCCCGCGTGCCGGGCGTTACGATCAGTTCTGCGAGCGCCAATGAAGGCGGTTTTGATGAGAATGACCGGGTCAGCATGCGGGGCACGAATCCCAGCCTGACGCAGACACTGATCAATGGCCACGGCGTTGCGGCCGGTGATTGGTTCGTTCTCAACCAGGTTCAGCAAGTGGGACGCAGCGTCAGCTATACGTTGCTACCCTCCGAACTGGTGAGTCAGGTGGTCGTACACAAGAGCTCCCAGGCCTCGCTGGTCGAGGGGGGCGTGGCGGGTTCCGTCGATATCATCACGCGTAAGCCGCTCGATTTCACCGAGCCGGTGACATTGCAGGCCTCGGCGGGCGCCGTGTATTCCGCGCTGCCTTCGAAAACCGATGGGCAATACAGCGCTCTTTATAATTGGAAGGACGACGGGGGACAATTCGGTGTCATGGTGCAGGCCTTCTACGAGGAGCGGCACCTGAGGCGGGACGGTGTCGAGCTGTTGGGTTACGAGCAATTCGATCCCTTGAGCGCGGTCGTCGCGGCGCATCCAGACCTGTCCAAGGTGTATTACCCGGCGTTGATTGGCGCAGCTTTCTTCGAGCAGGAGCGCAAGCGCAGAGGTGGACTCGTTGATATCGAATTCAAGCCCAGCGACGCTGTTACGCTCGATCTTTCGGGCTTCGTGTCGAAGCTCGACGCCGATAATTACAACCGCAATTACCTGGAGTGGCTTACGCACTTCGTGGCCAAAGGCGCCGGCCAGGGCCCGGATCCAGGCTACGTGGTGAAGAACGGTACCTTGACCTCGGCGACTTTCTCGCCGGTGCCCGGAACGCTTTATGGTGTCTACGACCAAATCTCGCGCCCCGATGAGAGCGCGAGCTCGAACTTCGTCAACCTAGACGGCAGCTGGCGCGCCAGCGACGCGCTAACGTTCTCCGGCCAATTCGGCATTTCGGAGGGTGAGGGTCAGACCCCGACTCAGAACGTCTCGGAAACCCAGCCAGGCACGGGCAATGGCGCTAGCTACGCTCTGCATGGCACCGGCAGCGGGCCGAATTTTAATCTGGGAGCGGCGACCAATAACACGCAGCCATTCCCAGCCGGAGATCCGCACGCGCTCGTTTTCGGCTGGATCTTTGGTGCGCAGGACGTCGATGTCAACGACAAGGAGACTTGGTACAAGCTCGACGGTGCTTTTTCGACCAAGCACGACAGTTGGCAGGATCTCAAGTTCGGCGTGCGTTACCAGACCCACGAACGCTCGTCCTTTAACGCGATTGCCCAGGGTCCCACCTTCTCTGGTCCGCCCAACGGGGGTGGCACGGACCCACTCAATTATCCGACGACCTACAGCAATTATCCCGGGAACTTTAATACGTTCGGCGGCGCGATTCCCACAGGCGTCTGGTACTGGACACCCGCTCAGCTCGCTACGTACAACGGGCCAGGGATGGTGCAGCGTGACCCAACGCAACGCGCCTATTACCAGTACTGGTTCGATGTGGAGGAAAAGAACTCGGCCGCTTTCGTGCAGGCTGATTTTAAGGGCAGCAACTGGGCGGCAGACATCGGACTGCGATACGTCCAGACAAAGGAACACGCGGTTACCTACACGGGCTCAGGAGTCACGGCCGACACTCCCGGGGTAATCACGGGCTCGTTGTTTGGCCTCTTTGCCGGCATTCCGGTGGATCACACCTATAACGACTGGCTGCCGAGCGCCAACCTCAAGATCGACCTGAAGCCTGATTTGGTGGCGCGGTTCGCGGTTGCGAAGACCATGACGCGAGCGGACTACTCGGCACTCGCAGGCTTCACGGACCTGTCCCCGCCTGCGGTACCGGGAGGTACGGGTACAGGCTCGGGTGGCAATCCTAATCTCAAGCCAATTCGCTCGACCAATTACGATGCCGGATTGGAATGGTATTTTGCGAAGCGCTCGTTGCTTTCTGCGGGACTGTTTTACATGGACCTGCAGAACTACGTCAGCTTCGGCTCACAGACCCTTAGCTACCTAACCTATAGCAGCCAGGCACCGCAGGGCGAGCTTGTTCCGTATCTCCTGACGGTGCCCGTCAATGCGACCGGACGCGTGAAGGGTGTCGAGCTGGCGTACCAGCAGGCATTCAGCGATAACTGGGGTGTACTCGCGAATTACACCTACGCCGATGGCAAGCAGACCTCATTGGTGACGAACGGCGACGACCGCCTGGTGGGTACCTCAAAGGATACCTACAACCTGAGCGGGTATTTTGAGAACGCACATTTCAGCGCGCGCGTTTCCTACACCTACCGCTCAGCATTCTTCAGCGGCCTGGATCGCAACACGGCGTTCTCGCAGGACGCCATCGGGAACCTCTCGGCCTCGTTGGTATATACATTGAACAACATGCTCTCGTTCAATCTCGATGGGCAAAACCTCAACAACCCGACGCTAAAGTACTACGCATTGAATACCGACCAACCGCGTGCGTTCTACAAGAACGGAGTGCAGTATTACTTTACAGTGCACCTGAAATTGTAACGGGTCGCCGCACACGGCCCGCGCGGGGCGCTTAGCTGCGCGGGCTCTTGCCAGACGGACGGGGCGGTGCCGTCCGCCCCACGAAGCCCGGCGCGCCCTGGGTTTCGGGCGGACGGTGGCCGCGGAAACCGTCCTGTCCCGGGCGCTCGTGGGCGTGCGGGCGGGCGAGTTCCTATTTGGCGCGCTGGCGGCATTCCTGAAGACAGGCTGCCCAGGCGCAGCTTGACCGCCTTTCTCCATCGTATGGCGCGGTTTTCCGTCATCTTTTCGGGCCGCGTCCGACGTGTCGCTGCGAGTATATTTCCAACAGACAGGTGTTATGGTTTGATCAACGATGACTACCGCGCCACAGGCAGCGACCTCGATCCGCGAGTACTCCGGCCTCGACGATGAAGCGATTAGACGCGACGTAATCGGCGCGGAGCGTCCGGCAGTGCTGCGCGGTCACGTGCGCCACTGGCCAATCGTGGTGGCAGCCCGGGAGTCGCCGGCGGCGGCCGTCAAGTATCTCGGCCGCTTCGATCATGGCCAGCCAGTTGACGCGATAATGACTCCGCCTGAGAACGACGGGCAGATTTTCTACAACGAATCGATGAGCGGGTTCAACTTTGTGCGCAACCGCTTGTCGATTTCGGCGGTTGCGGAACAAGTGCTGCGCTATCAGTCTTTCGAGCGGCCTCCCGCCGTGGCGGCGCAGAGCGCGCTGATCCGGGACTGTCTACCGGGGCTTTCCGCGGAGAACCGCCTGACCTTGCTGCCTGAATCCGTGTTGCCGCGTATCTGGCTCGGCAACGCCATCACTACGCCCACTCACCTGGACGAGTGGAACAACATTGGCTGCGTTGTCAGTGGCCGCCGCCGGTACACGTTGTTTCCGCCCGAGCAGATAGCAAATCTGTACATTGGGCCGCTCGATTTTGCGCCCACCGGCGCGCCGATGAGCCTGGTGCCACTCCGCCAGCCCGACTTGGAGCGCTTCCCGAACTTCCAAAGCGCGCTGGCTGCGTCGGTAACGGCCGAGCTCAGCGCCGGCGACGCCATCTTCATCCCTGCTTTGTGGTGGCACCACGTTCAGTCACTTGAGCCTTTCAACGTGCTGGTGAATTACTGGTGGCACGGGCTTGCGGGTGCCCCGCAGTTCGGAAACCCGGGGTTCGACTGCCTGCTGCACGCGATCTTGAACCTGAGACATCTGCCGCCCGCGACGCGGCAAGCGTGGCGCGCACTCTTTGACCACTATGTATTTGGCTCGCAGAAGGGCGTCACCGAACATATACCCCCTGAACGGCTCGGGCTGTTGGGGCGGCTGTCGCCCGAGGACTTAGCGCGCCTGCGTGCGCAATTGGCAGCTCGCCTGCAGAAATAGTCTGCAGGGGCGTGGCCACCGACGCCGCTCAGCCCGACTGCGTATTCTTCGGCGGCTTGAGTTCGCGAATGGATTCGTCGGCGAAGAAGCGCCGCACCATCATGGCCTGCTGCAGTCGGCCCTTGCGCACGTACACCTGATACAGCAGGTCCTTGACCACTTCGACCAGCATCCCGGCGGTCTGATCATCGAGCGTCGGCAGGTCCGGATACGGATCGTTGTCGCTGCCAAAGATGACACGCTTGATGTCTATGAACGTGGCCGCGTCCAGGTCCGCCATCACGCGCACGTCGTTGAGCTGATCGAACACCCGGAGCTTGCCGGTCTCGCCGAGTTCGGCAAACGCGGCCTGCATGGTGCGCCGGCACATGCAGGCGAACGCGTTGTAGCTCGCGTTCGAGTAACAGCTGAGCGTCTCGCGAAACAGCACGTCGACTTCTTCGGGCAGGTAGGTGTAGCTGAATTTCTCGCGCGGCCGCTCCACCTCGCTGAACTGGCTGCCCAGTTCGATCCGGGTGTTGCCGAACATCTTGATGGGAAAGCGCAGGAAGATCGGCGCGTTGCATGCGTCGCAGCGGTACACCACCCCGACCTGTTTTGGACGGTGCGAGACCAACTCGGCGAAGGTCGGCACGGCAATGGGTGTGACGTGCGAGAGCACCTGACAGTGGGGGCAGGTGAGCGCCAGGTTGGCTTCCAGGTCATGATGCAGCTGGCCGCCGGCATCTATGTAGGTAGACATTTTTGCCTTCTTGCCCTCTGCGGCCCCAACCATCCCCTCAGGCGGCCGCGGCGGGTCGCTTCAGTGTAGCCCAAGGCGGCCCGTACGCCATAGGGTATTTCCCTGAAACGGCAGGTAGTTACATAATCTCGCTCAGGTCGAATCTCATCCTGTCAGACGCTTGTACTTGAGCCGATGGGGCGAGGCGGCGTCTTCGCCGCGGCGCGCGCGCAGGTCGGCGGCGTATTGCTGGTAGTTGCCCTCGAACCAGACCACCTCGGAGTTTCCCTCGAAGGCGAGGATGTGCGTGGCGATGCGGTCCAGGAACCAGCGGTCGTGCGAAATGACCACGGCGCAACCGGGGAAATTCACCAGGGCCTCCTCCAGCGCCCGCAGGGTCTCGACGTCCAGGTCGTTGGTGGGCTCATCGAGCAGCAGGACGTTGCCGCCACCCTTGAGCACCTTGGCCAGGTGCACGCGGTTGCGCTCCCCGCCGGAGAGTTCGCCTATCAGTTGCTGCTGCTGCGATCCCTTGAAATTAAAGCGCCCGACGTAGGCGCGCGAGGGGGTCTCGTAGTTGTCCACCCGGATGATGTCCTGGCCGCCCGAGATCTCCGCCCATACGGTCTTCTTGTCGTCCAGCGTCTGGCGCGACTGATCGACGTAGGCGAGCCTGACGGTCGGACCGATGCGGATCTCGCCGCTGTCGGCAGGCTCGGCGCCGGTGAGCATGCGGAACAGGGTGGTCTTGCCGGCGCCGTTGGGGCCGATGATGCCGACGATGCCCCCGGGTGGCAGGAAGAAGGAAAGGTTGTCGAACAGCAGATTGTCCCCAAAGCCCTTGCGGAGCTTGCACGCCTCGATCACCAATTCCCCCAGGCGCGGGCCCGGTGGAATATAGATCTCGTTGGTCTCGTTGCGCTCCTGGAATTCCTTCGAGGCCAGTTCCTCGTAGCGCGCCAGGCGCGCCTTGCTCTTGGCCTGGCGTGCCTTGGGATTGGCGCGCACCCATTCGAGTTCGCGCTCGAGCGTCTTGCGCAGCGTGTCCTGCTCGCGCTCCTCGAGTGCCAGACGCTTGGCCTTCTGTTCCAGCCACGAGGAATAATTTCCCTGGTAGGGAATGCCGTGGCCGCGGTCGAGTTCCAGGATCCACTGGGCCACGTTGTCAAGGAAGTAGCGATCGTGCGTGACCGCGATCACCGTGCTCGGGTATTCCTCCAGGTAGCGCTCCAGCCAGGCCACCGATTCGGCGTCCAGGTGGTTGGTGGGTTCATCGAGCAGCAGCATGTCCGGCTGCGACAGCAGCAGCCGGCACAGCGCGACGCGGCGCTTCTCGCCGCCCGAGAGCTGGTCGACCCTGGCGTCCCAGGGCGGCAGGCGCAGGGCGTCGGCGGCAATTTCGAGCTTGCGCTCGAGTTCCCAGCCGCCGGCGGCGTCGATGGCGTCCTGGAGCCTGGCCTGTTCCTCGAGGAGCTTGTTCATCCGCTCATCGTCCATGGGCTCTGCAAAGGCCTCGCTGATCTGGTTGAAGCGTTGCAGCAGCTGGAACGTTTCGCCGACGCCCTCCATCACGTTGCCGCGCACGTCCTTGGCCGCGTCGAGCCCCGGCTCCTGCGTGAGGAAGCCCACGCGGATGCCGGTCTGGGCGCGCGCTTCGCCGTCGATGTTGGTGTCGATGCCCGCCATGATGCGCAGCAACGTGGACTTGCCGGAACCGTTCAGGCCGAGCACGCCGATCTTGGCGCCGGGGAAGAATGACAGGCTGATGTCCCGGAGGATGGTGCGCTTGGGCGGCACGATCTTGGACACCCGGTTCATGGTGTAGATGTATTGGGCCATGGTTCCCTTAGGCTGCTCTTAGTCGGTGAGGGGGCGCGCATTATCCTTGATGCGCCCCACCGTGTGCCACGGGCCGCCCGCAAGGGGTCCACGCCCGGTGCTTGTGGTAGGCTCCCCCGGCACCACCCGAGGGAGCAGGTCATTCACCAGGATCCGCAAACGGCCGTGGCCATGGGTGAGCGATTGGGCCGCTACGGATTTCCGGGGGGCCATCCTTTCGGGCCCGATCGCTATGGTGCCTTCCTGCGCGAGTTCGATCAGCGCGGTCTGGGAGCCAAGGTCACGCAGCTCGACCCGCCGCAGGCCAGTGTCGATGAGCTGCTGCTGTTTCACAGCGGCGCACATGTCGAGTTCGTGCAACGCAGCTCCGAACACGGCAGTGGGGTGCTCGACGGGGGCGATACGCCCAATTTCCGCGGCGTCTACGAGGCGGCGGCCTGCGTGGTGGGCGGGAGCCTGCAGGCAGCCGAGTGGATCATGGCCGGCAAGCGGCGCCGTGCGTTCGTGCCGATCGGCGGACTGCACCATGCGGCGCGCGACCGCGCCGCGGGCTTCTGCGTGTTCAACGACTGCGGTGTGGTGATCGAGGCGCTGCGCCGGCGCCATGGACTGACGTGCATCGCGTACATCGACATCGACGCGCATCACGGCGACGGGGTGTACTACGCCTTTGAGGACGACCCGGAAGTCATCATCGCGGACCTGCACGAGAGCGGTGAAACGCTGTACCCGGGCACCGGGACGGCCAGCGAGGTGGGCACGGGCGCAGCGGCCGGCACCAAGCTCAACGTGCCGCTGGCGGCGGGCTCCGGGGATGCCCATTTTCAGCAGGTCTGGCCCGCCATGCTGGAGCACATCGCGCGCTTTGAGCCGCAGTTTCTGATCCTGCAATGCGGCGCCGACAGCCTCGCCGGCGACCCGCTGGCGAACCTGCTGTTGACGCCGGCCGCGCACGCCCGGGCGGCGCGCGACCTGTGCGCGCTGGCGGACCGGCTGCAGCACGGCCGCATTCTGGCACTCGGGGGCGGCGGCTACGACCGCGGCAATCTCGCCCTGGCCTGGGCAGGGGTGGTCGAAGAGCTGCTGGCCGCCTAGCTTCGGGTACAATTCCGCTCCGTTTCCCGTGCAGGCCCAAAGCGTATGTACGCCGCCCGATTGGATGTCGCCCAGTTCGACCCCACCCTGCATGCCGCCGTCGAGGGCGAACGGCAGCGCCAGGAAGACCACATCGAGCTGATCGCCTCGGAGAACTACACCAGCCCGCGCGTACTGGCGATGCAGGGCTCGGTGCTTACCAACAAGTACGCCGAAGGCTACCCGGGACGGCGCTACTACGGGGGCTGCGAGTTCGTGGACATCGTCGAGCAGCTGGCGATCGATCGCGCCCGCGAACTGTTCAGCGCCGACTACGCCAACGTGCAGCCCCACTCCGGATCGCAGGCCAACGCCGCGGTGTATCTGGCGCTGCTCGCCCCCGGGGACACCATACTCGGGATGAGCCTTGATCACGGCGGCCACCTGACGCACGGCGCCAAGGTGAACTTCTCTGGCAAGCTGTTCAACGCCGTGCAGTACGGCGTGGACGCCACCACCGGGCTCATCGATTACGAGCAGCTCGAGCGGCTGGCGCGCGAGCACCGGCCGAAGATGATCGTCGCCGGCTTCTCGGCCTATTCGCGGGTCATCGACTGGCTGCGTTTCCGCGCGGTCGCCGACGCCGTGGGCGCGCTGTTCTTCGTCGACATGGCGCACGTCGCCGGGCTGGTCGCCACCGGGCACTATCCCAGCCCGGTGCAGATCGCCGACGTGGTCACGACCACGACGCACAAGACGCTGCGCGGGCCGCGCGGCGGGCTGATCCTGGCTCGCGCCAACGATGCGCTGACCAAGAAGCTCAATTCGATGGTCTTTCCGGGTACCCAGGGCGGGCCTCTGATGCACGTGATCGCGGCCAAGGCGGTGGCGCTGCTGGAGGCACTGCAGCCGGATTTCCGCCTCTACCAGCAGCAGGTGCTCGCCAACGCGCGCGCCATGAGCGCCGCGCTGATGGCCCGCGGCCTCAACGTGGTCTCGGGCGGGACCGACAATCACCTGTTCCTGCTGGATCTGGGCAAGCGCAATTTTACCGGCAAGGACGCCGACGCGGCGCTGGGTCGCGCCAACATCACGGTCAACAAGAACGCGGTGCCCAACGACCCGCGCCCGCCCACGATCGCCAGCGGCCTGCGCATCGGCACGCCCGCCTCGACCACGCGCGGCTTTCGCGAGGCGGAAGTGGTGCAGGTCGCCGAGTGGATCGCCGCGGTGATCGAGGCCGAGGGCGCGGACGAGGTGGTGCAGAAGGTGCGCGCGGAAGTACTGGAGCTGTGCCGGCGATTTCCGGTATACGGCGTGTAGTCGGCGCCGAGGCAGCCCGCGCGTGCATTGCCCGTTCTGCGATCACGCCGACACCCGTGTGACGGACTCACGTCTGGCCAGCGACGGCCGGCAGATACGCCGCCGGCGCGAGTGCCTGGACTGTGGCGAGCGCTTCACCACTTTCGAGGCGGCTGAACTGCTCCTGCCGCGGGTCATCAAAGGCGACGGCAGCCGCGAGCCGTTCGACGAGGCCAAGCTCACGGCCGGCATGGTCAAGGCGCTGGAAAAGCGGCCGGTAGGGAGCGAGGCGATCGAGGCGGCGGTGGCGCGGATCTGTCACCGGTTGCGGGTGCTCGGCGAACGGGAAGTGCCCTCGCGCCAGGTGGGTGAGCTGGTCATGGAAGAACTGCGGCATCTGGATGAGGTGGCCTACGTGCGTTTCGCCTCGGTGTACCGCAGCTTCCAGGATGTCGAGGCGTTCCGCGAGACTATCGACGGGCTGCGCAAGCACCGTCGCCGCCGCGAGCGCGAGCGGCCCGAGGAGCGCGAGCAGTTGCCGCTGCTGCCCGGTGATCCGGCGGACCAAGGCAAGGGCAAACGATGAGCGAGTGGAGCGCGGTCGACGAGCAGCACATGCGCCACGCCCTGGGGCTGGCGGCGCTCGGCCTCAATACCACCGATCCCAATCCGCGCGTCGGCTGCGTGCTGACGCGCGAGGACGTGATCGTCGGGGAGGGCTGGCATGAGCGCGCCGGCGGACCGCACGCCGAGGTGTGCGCGCTGCAATCGGCCGGTGCCGAAGCGCGCGGCGCGACCGCCTATATTTCGCTGGAGCCGTGCGCCGCGCACGGCCGCACCCCGCCGTGCACCGCGGCGCTGCTCGAGGCGGGGGTAGCCCGGGTCGTGTATGCCGCGGCCGATCCCAACCCGCAGATGCACGGGGGCGCCGAGCTGCTGCGTGAGGCCGGGCTGCGGGTCGACGGCGGCCTGCTGGCGGCAGAGGCGCGCGAGCTGAACGTCGGCTTCTTCAGCCGTCACGAGCGCCACATGCCGTGGCTGCGGGTCAAGCTGGGCGCCAGCCTGGACGGGCGCACGGCGCTGGCCAGCGGCGAGAGCCGCTGGATCACCAGTGCCCAGGCGCGCGCCGACGGCCAGCTGTTTCGCGCGCGCAGTTCGGTGGTGCTCACCGGCTCGGGCACCGTGCTCGCGGACGATCCGCTCCTCAACGTGCGCCTCGAGGGGGCCGCGCGCCAGCCGCTGCGCGTGGTGCTGGACAGCCAGCTGCGCGTGCCGGCGACGGCGCGGGTCTACGGAACGGAGGCGCCGGCGCTCGTGTTCACGGCCTCGACGGATCCGGCAAAGCGGGAAGCGCTGCTGCGCCGGGGCGTGCGCGTCGAGGAAGTGGCGGCGAGCGGCACGGGCCTCGACCTGCAGGCGGTGCTGGCACGGCTGGCCGCACTGGAGGCGAATGAGGTGTGGGTCGAGGCCGGCGCGCGACTGGCCGGGGCGCTGCTGGCCGCGCAGCTGGTCGATGAGCTGGTGATCTACCTGGCGCCGTGTCTGCTCGGTCCGCAGGCGCAGCCGCTGGCGCAGTTGCCGCTGCTCGGCCGGCTTGAGGATCGCTTGATGCTGCAGTTCGAGTCGGTGCAGGCGATCGGTCCGGACCTGCGGGTGATCGCGCGGCGCGCGGCGCGCGCCGGCTGAGCGGGCAGCGACCATGTTTACCGGCATCGTTCAATCCTTAGGCACGCTGAGCGCCCGGGAAGCGCGCGACGGCGATGAGCGCCTGACCATCGACGCGCCCGGGCTCGATCCGGCGCGCCTGCAGCTGGGCGACAGTGTCGCGGTCGCGGGCGTTTGCCTGACGGTGGCCGAGCGCGCGCCGCACGGATTTATCGCCGACGTCTCCCGCGAGACCCTGGCGCTGACGACCATCGGCGCGTGGCGGGTCGGTGAGCGCGTCAACCTGGAAGCGGCGCTGCGCGCCAGTGACCCGCTTGGCGGACACCTGGTGCTGGGCCACGTCGACGGGCGCGCCGAGCTGCTCGAGCGCCGCATCGACGCGCGCTCGCAGCGCCTGCGGTTCCGGGCTCCCGACGGCCTGCAGCGCTACCTGGCGCGCAAGGGCGCGGTGGCCCTCGATGGGGTGAGCCTGACGGTCAACGACGTCGACGGCACCGCCTTCGGCGTCAATCTGGTGCCCTTTACGCTCGCGGCCACGACCCTGGTGCAGTTGCAGCCGGGCGCGCAGGTCAACCTCGAGGTCGACCTGATGGCGCGCTATGCCGAGCGCCTACTGGACTTCAAATAGCAGCGGAAACCGCATGGAATTGAACAGCACGGAAGAGATACTCGCCGACCTGCGCGCCGGGCGCATGGTGGTGATCATGGACGACGAGGACCGCGAAAACGAGGGTGACCTGGTGATGGCGGCGCAGGGCGTCAGCGCCGCCGACATCAACTTCATGGCGCGCTTCGGGCGCGGCCTGATCTGCCTGACCCTGACGCGCGAGCGCTGCGCGCAGCTGCGACTGCCGCTGATGGTGAGCGACACCGATCGCGAGCAGCGCACCAATTTCACGGTGTCGATAGAAGCGGCCGAAGGCGTAACCACGGGCATATCGGCCTACGACCGGGCCCATACCGTGCGCACCGCGGTGCGCGCCGAGGCGCGCGCCGAGGATCTGCGCCAGCCGGGCCACGTATTCCCGATCATGGCGCAGCCGGGCGGGGTGCTGACGCGCGCGGGTCACACCGAGGCCGGTTGCGATCTCGCGCGCCTGGCGGGGTTCGAGCCGGCGGCCGTGATCGTCGAGATCATGAACGAGGACGGCACCATGGCGCGCCGCCCGCAGCTCGAGGATTTCGCCCGCGCTCACCAGCTCAAGATCGGCAGCATTGCCGATCTGATCCGCTACCGCCTGCGCAACGAGCGCTCGGTCGAGCGCATTGCCGAGCAATCGGTCGACACCGAATACGGGAGCTTTCGCCTGTACGCCTACGAAGACCACGTCAACCATGACGTGCATCTGGCCCTGGTGCACGGCGCGCTCGGTGAGCGGGCCACACCGATCGTGCGCGTGCACCTCATCGACACGCTGCGCGACGTGCTCGGGGTGCGCGATGCGAGTGACGCCTGGACGCTGCGTGCGGCGCTCGCGCGCATTGCCGGGGCCGAGTGCGGGGTGGTGGTGATATTGCGGCAGGGCGAGTCGCCGCGCGAGCTGGCCGACGCGGTGCGCGTCGCGGCGCGCCCGGAGGCCGTCGCCGAGCGCACGCACACCGGCACCGTGCTGCGCACGATCGGAGTCGGCGCCCAGATCCTTCAGGACCTGGGCGTGCGCCGCATGCAAGTGCTGTCGGCGCCCAAGCACGTGCATGGTCTGGCGGCGTTCGGACTGGAGATCGTCGGCTACATCGGCCACGGGCCGTAGTGTCCTCCGATATACTCGCGCCATGGGAAAAGTTGCCGAATCAGGGCCGCTGAGCGCCGCCGGCCTACGCGTTGCCGTGGTGGCCGCGCGCTACAACGCCGAGCTCGTCGAGCAGCTTATCGACGGGGCGCGCGCCGCGTGGCTGGCCGCGGGCGGCCAGGCCGAGACGCTGCGCGTCGAGCGCGTGCCGGGTGCCTTCGAGCTGCCGCTGGCGGCCCAGGCGCTGGCGCTGAAGGGCAGCTGCGACGCGCTGGTGGCGCTGGGCTGCGTGATACGCGGCGACACCGCGCACTTCGATTTCGTCGCCGGAGAGTGCGCGCGCGGCCTGCAGCAGGTGATGCTGAGCACCGGTGTGCCGGTGGCCTTCGGCGTGCTGACCACCGAGACCGTGGCGCAGGCGCAGGAGCGCGCCGCGCCCGGGGCGCACAACAAGGGCGCGGAAGCGCTGCAGACGGCGCTGGTGATGGCGCGCTTGCTGCGCGGCCTGTAGTCGGCGCACGGCGCATGGCTGGGAACTTCAACCCGCGGACCGCGGCGCGGGCACTGGCGCGGCGCCTGGCGGTGCAGGCCCTGTACCGCTGGCAGCTCAACGCGGCGCCGTGGCAGGACCTGGTCAGCGAATTCTCCACCGACGCGGACATGGCCCGCGCCGACGGCGAGTACTTCCGGGCGCTGGTGCAGCAGGCCGTGGAGCAGAGCGCGCGGCTCGATGAGGCGATGGCGCCGTTTCTGGCGCGCAGCGCGGCGCTGCTCGATCCCATCGAGCACGCCGTGCTGCTGATCGCCAGCGTCGAGCTCCAGCATCAAAGTGAGGTGCCGTATCGGGTGGTCATCGACGAAGCGGTCGGCCTCGCGCGTCGCTTCGGCGCCACCGACGGCCACAAGTTTGTCAACGCCGTGCTCGACCGTGCCGCGCGCGCCTGGCGCCCGGACGAGCGCTAGCCGGGCACGTGCCACGCTCGTCGGATCGGAGCACGGCCCAGATGTCCCACGACGAACAGGCTGTCATCGAGCGTTTCTTCCGCCACCTGGGCGCGGTGCGCACCGACGTGGTGCTGGGCATTGGCGATGACGCGGCGATATTGCGCCCGCGGGCCGGCTGCGAGCTGGTGCAGACCACCGATGCGCTGGTCGAGCAGGTGCATTTCCTGGCCGGCAGTGCTCCGCGCTCGGTGGGCCATCGCGCGCTCGCCGTCAATCTGAGTGACCTGGCCGCGATGGGCGCCGAGCCGGCCTGGGCGCTGCTGTCACTGACGCTGCCGCAGATCGAGGAAGCCTGGCTCGGGGAGTTCGCGGCCGGCTTCGGCCTGCTGGCGCGCACCCACGAGGTGGCCCTGGTGGGCGGCAATCTGAGCCGCGGTCCGCTGACCGTGACCGTGCAGCTGACGGGACAGGTGCCGGTGGGGACGGCGCTGCGTCGCAGCGGAGCGCGCGCCGGCGACGAACTGTGGATCAGTGGCACGCTGGGCGATGCGACAGTCGGGCGCACTGCGCCCTTGGGGGCCGATGCAGGTCCGGACGTGGCGTGGTTGCGCGCGCGGAGCGAATATCCGACGGCGCGGATCGAACTCGGCGCGGCGCTGCGGGGCCTGGCCAGTGCCTGCATCGATCTGTCCGACGGACTGCTGGCCGATTTGCCGCGGCTGGCCGCCGCCAGTGGCTGCGGCGCCTGGCTGGAGGTCGGGCAGTTGCCCGTTTCTGCGGCGCTGCGCGCGCTGACCGGAGAAGCTGCCTGGCAGCACGCGCTCGGCGGTGGCGAGGACTACGAGCTGTGCGTGGCCGCGGCACCGGAGCGCGCGGCGGCGCTGCAGGAGGTGGCGGCGCGGCTTGGCGTAGCGCTCACCCGCTGCGGCCAGCTGCGGGCGGCCCCCGGGCTGGAGCTGCGGCGCGCGGGCGCCGTGATCCAGTTCTCGCAATCACGCTTCGATCATTTCGCTCCCTGACAGCGGACTTATTGCGCCGGCCGCGGGTCGTTTGGGACCCGTATCACAGATCGCCGGCGGGGGTGTCCGTATCCTCAATCCATTCCATTAAACGCACACTCCGCACCGGTCCCGAAGATGGCAGTTTCCGCAGCTGTAAGCCCCTCGTTACGAGCCATACCCGAGCGGATTGGCAAGTACCTCATCATCAATGAAGTGGGCCGTGGCAGCACCGGGACCGTCTACCTTTCCCACGACCCCTATTACGGTCGCGACGTCGCGATCAAGGTCTACAGCCTCGACATGGCCGGCGATGAGGAACGCGCGCGCGTAACGCGCAAGATGTTCCTGTCGGAAGCCCACATGGTGGGGATGCTGCACCATCCGAACATTCTGCCCATCTACGACGCGGGTGAGGAGAACGGACACTGCTACATCGTCACCGAGCACGTGCACGGCGCGCGCACCCTGGCCGCCTACTGCCGCCCGGACAACCTGCTGCGCGTCGACGACGTGGTCGAGCTGGTGTTCAAGTGCGCCAAGGCGCTGCACTACGCGCACTCGCGCGGCGTGATCCATCGCGATATCAAGCCGTCCAACATCATGCTCACGCAGTCCAGCGACGTGCGCATCATCGACTTCGGCATCGCGTTGGTCGCCGACTCGGATATCTCGCGCATCGAGGGAATCGCCGGTTCGCCCAGCTACATGTCGCCCGAGCAGGTCCAGAGCCTGGAGCTGACCAACGCCTCGGATCTGTATTCCCTCGGTGCGGTCATGTACGAGCTGCTGACCGGCACGCGGCCATTTCGGGCCGGCTCGCTGGCGAAGCTCCTGCACCAGATCGTCTACGCGACGCCGCCGCCGATCCATACGTTGCGCGCGGATGTCCCGGAGGACCTTGAGGTGGTGGTGGCCACCGCAATGCAGAAGGATCCCAAGGGCCGACAGAAGAGCGGCCTGGACATGGCCGCGGAGCTGACCCGGGTGCACCAGCAGTTGCGCCAGAAGGACTCGCGCATGAACCAGCAGGAGCAGCTGGGCTTACTGCGGCGCCTGAAGTTCTTCCACGAATTCTCGCACACGGAAATTGTCGAGGTCATGCGCGCCAGCCACTGGCAGGACTATGCGGCCGGGGAAGAACTCGTCAAGGAAGGCGAGATGGATGATCGCTTTTACATCCTGGTCAGCGGCAGCTGCACGGTCGAGCGCAACGGCCTGGCGCTGGGGCTGCTGTCGACCGGGGAGTGCTTTGGCGAGGCCAGCTACGTGCCGGGGGCCAAGCGCAACGCGACGATCCGCGCCACCACCCCGGTGACCGTGATCAAGGTCAGTTCCACCCTGCTGGAGCAGGTCTCGGCCTCCTGCCAGCTGCGCTTCAACCGCGTGTTCCTGCGCGCCCTCATCGGGCGGCTGCAGGGCGTGGAATTCAACGCTTCCTAGCGGCCGCGGCGGCGGGCGGTTCAACCAGCGGGTTTTCGCGCTCGATCAGGGCGTAGGCCGAGTGGTTGTGGATCGACTCGAAATTCTCGCTCTCCACCACGTAGCCCGCAATGCGCGGTTCAACATCGAGCCGCAACGCCACGTCGCGCACCATGTCCTCCACGAACTTCGGATTGTCGTAGGCCCGCTCGGTCACGTATTTCTCGTCGGGTCGCTTCAGGATCCCGTACAGCTCGCACGAGGCCTCGCTCTCGGCGATGTCGATCAGCTCCTCGATCCACATGTGCTTGCGCAGCTGCGCCTTGATGGTCACGTGCGAGCGCTGGTTGTGCGCGCCGCGCTCCGAGATCTTCTTGGAACACGGGCACAGGCTGGTCACCGGCACCACCACACGGACCCACAGGGTGGTTTCCCCGTGGCAGCATTCGCCGATCAGCGCCGCCTGATAGTCCATCAGGCTCTCCACGCCGGTGATCGGGGCGCGCTTGTTGACGAAGAACGGGAAGGCCATCTCGATGTGCCCGGCGTCGGCGTCCAGCCGCTCGGTCATCTGCACCAGCATGGTCCGGAACGAGTCGACCGAGATCTCCGGGGCATGGTTCAGGATCTCGACAAAGCGCGACATGTGCGTGCCCTTGAAGTTGTGCGGCAGGTTCACGTACATGTTGAACGTAGCGACCGTGTGCTGCTCGCCGACCGAGCGGTCCTTGACCCGCACCGGGTGGCGTATGTCCTTGATTCCGACGCGGTCGATGGCGATCTGGCGCGTATCGGCGCGGCCCTGCACGTCTTCTACGGCGGCCTTGCTGCGGTCACGCTCTGCCACTTGCATATCCATGGGCACCTACGGTTGCAATCAGGGCGGTCCGGAGCCGGCCGCCACGGTCATTCTGGTGGCGCCCCGGCCGCTATTCAAGTTACATGTCTGGGACTGCCACCAGCGCTCGATTTTGGCCACCACGCTGCCCTCATCGAGCCCCGCGTCGGCGAGGCATTGCTCGCGGCTGCCGTGCTCGATAAAGCGGTCCGGTAAGCCGATCGCCAGCCGCGGCCGCCCCAGGCCCAAGCCATCGAGCAATTCGGCGACCGCGCTGCCGGCCCCGCCGGCGACGGTATTCTCCTCGAGGGTTACCCACGCGACGTGCTGCGCCGCCAGCTCCCGGAGCAGGGCTTCGTCGAGCGGTTTGACAAAGCGCATGTTGACCACCGTGGCGTCCGCGCGCTCGCCCGCGGCCAGTGCCGCCGCCAGCATGGTGCCGAAAGACAGCAGCAACAGGCCGCTCCGTCCGCGGCGCCGTACTTGCGCCTTGCCCAGAAGGAGGGCGGTCAGCTTCGCTTCGATCGGCACGCCCGGGCCCTGCCCGCGCGGGTAGCGGACCGCGGCCGGGCCGTCCACCAGCGTGGCGGTGTAGAGCATCTGCCGGCACTCGTCCTCGTCGGCCGGCGCCATGATCACGAAGTTGGGCACGCAACGCAGGAACGTGAAATCAAAGCTGCCGTTGTGCGTGGCGCCATCGCCACCGACCACGCCCGCCCGGTCGAGGGCAAAGATCACCGGCAGCTTTTGCAGCGCGACGTCATGGATGGCCTGATCGTAGCCGCGCTGCAGGAAGGTGGAATAGATGGCCACCACCGGCTTCATGCCCTCGCACGCCAGCCCGGCGGCCAGGGTCACGGCGTGCTGCTCGGCGATGGCGACGTCGAAGTAGCGCTCGGGGAACCGGCGCGAATACTCGACCAGACCCGAGCCTTCGCGCATCGCCGGGGTGATGGCCACGATCCGCGGGTCGCGCTCGGCCATGTCGCACAGCCAGTCGCCAAAGACCTGCGAATACGCCGGGCCCGAGGCCTTGGACTTGAGGATATGCCCGGTCTGCGGGTTGAAGGGACCGGGGCCGTGCCAGGTGATCGGGTCGGCTTCGGCGGGCGCGTAGCCGCGGCCTTTCTGCGTGACCACGTGCAGGAACTGCGGCCCGCGCAGGTCGCGCATGTTGCGCAGCGTCCTCACCAGGCCCTTCAGGTCATGGCCGTCGATGGGGCCGATGTAGTTGAAGCCCATCTCCTCGAACACCGTTCCGGGCAACCACATGCCCTTGACGTGTTCCTCGGACCGGCTGGCGAATTCGCGCAGGTGCGGCATCTTGCGCAGCACCCGCTTGCCGCCTTCGCGCAGGTGCGCGTAGAAGCGGCCGGACAGCACGCGCGCCAGATACTTGGACAGCGCGCCGACGTTCTCCGAGATCGACATGTCATTGTCGTTGAGGATCACCAGCAGGTCGGCCGGCAGGCTCCCGGCGTGATTGAGCGCCTCGAAGGCCATGCCCGCGCTCAGCGCGCCGTCGCCGATCACGGCGACCACGCGGCGTTGCTCGCCCTTGGCCGCGGCCGCCAGGGTCATGCCCAGCGCCGCGCTGATGGAAGTGCTCGAATGACCGACACCGAAGGTGTCGTACTCGCTCTCGGCACGCAGCGGGAAGGGCGCAAGTCCGCCGTGCTGCTTGATGGAGTGGAGCTGTTCGCGCCGTCCGGTGAGCACCTTGTGCGGATAGGCCTGGTGGCCGACGTCCCAGACCAGGCGGTCGTACGGCGTGTTGTAGACGTAATGCAGGGCGATCGTAAGCTCGACGGTGCCCAGGCCCGCGGCGAAGTGGCCGCCGCGGGTGCTCACCGTCTGGACGAGGAATTCGCGCAGCTCCGCGGCCAGGTCCTTGAGGCGCCGCTCGGGGAGCAAGCGCAGGTCCGCGGGCGTAGAGATCGAGCTCAGCAGGCTCGGGGGCGTCTTGGCGGTGGCCATGGCGCTACAGTCTACTGCACGCGGTCCACGACGTAGTGCGCAAGCACCCGTAGGGGATGGCTGGCCGCACCCAGGCCGGCCAGGGCCGCAAGCGCCTGGTCGCGATGTTCCAGAGCCAGCTGCCGGGCCCGCGCGAGGCCGAATACGCTCGGGTAATTGGGCTTGCCGTGAGCGGCGTCGGCGCCCGCGCGCTTGCCCAGCACGGCGGTGTCGCCGGTGACGTCCAGGATGTCGTCCTGGATCTGGAAGGCGAGGCCGATTTCCTCGCCATAGCGCCGCAGGGCCTCCCGACCGGACTGGGCTGCGCCGGGGGCGGCGAGGGCGCCGAGCTCGACGCTGGCGCGGATCAGCGCGCCGGTCTTGAGGCGGTGCATGCGTTCAATGCCCGCGGCGTCGGGCGGGCTGCGGGTGGCCTCCAGGTCCATGGCCTGCCCGCCGGCCATCCCGCCGGTGCCGATGGCCTCGGCCAGCACGGACAACATGCGCACGCGCGTGGCATCACTCAGTCCGTTGCTCGTGGCACCGAGCACCGCGAAGGCCAGCGCCTGCAGGGCATCGCCGGCCAGTATGGCCGTGCCCTCGTCGAAGGCCTTGTGGCAGGTCGGGCGACCGCGCCGCAAGTCGTCGTCGTCCATGGCGGGCAGGTCGTCGTGGATCAGGCTGTAGGCATGGATCAGCTCCACCGCGGCGGCGGGCGCATCCAGGTCCGGCGCGTGCGCGCCCAGAGCCTCGCCCGTGATGTACACCAGGAGCGGGCGCAGCCGCTTGCCGCCGTTGAGCACGCTGTAGCGCATGGCCGCCTGCAGGCGTGTGGCCTGGGTGCCGACGACGGTCAGGGAGTGCTCGAGGGCAAGCTCTACGCGCTCCTGGGCGGCGCGCACGCGCTCCTGAAATTCCTCGGTATTCAAATCGCCTCGGGAGATCAGGGCTCGGCGGCCGGGGCACTGTCGCTCCCCTCGGCCTCAAAGTCCTCGATCGTCGCGCCGGAGGCGCGCTGCGTGAGCAGCTGCACGCGTTGCTGCGCGGCCTGCAGCGCGGCCTGGCACTCGCGCGTCAGCTGCACTCCGCGCTCAAAGCTGCGCATGGCCTCCTCGAGCGGCAGGTTGCCCGCCTCCATGCGCGCGACCAGCTCCTCCAGCTCGGCGAGCGTGCTTTCGAATCCGGCGTCCTTGGGTTTGCGTGCCACGTGCGTCCTTAGAAAGCGGGTCTTGGAGCCTCACCCTATTAGCCAGTCTCGCGTCGGTCAACGCGGTTGACGGAGGGCGCGTGAAAATCGTACAGTCTCCCTTTCTTAGACTAAGTCTAAATTATCGCTGGAGGAGCAGACCATGAATCTCAAGGGGACCAAGACCGAGCAGAATCTGAAGGACGCCTTTGCCGGGGAGTCACAGGCCAACCGGCGCTACCTGTATTTCGCAGGCAAGGCGGACGTGGAAGGCTACAACGACGTGTCGGCGGTGTTCCGCTCGACCGCCGAGGGTGAGACCGGCCATGCCCACGGCCACCTCGAATATCTCGAGCTGGTCGGCGACCCGGCCACCGGGCTCCCGATTGGCGAAACCAAGGCCAACCTCAAGTCGGCCATCGCCGGCGAGACGCACGAGTATTCCGACATGTACCCGGGCATGGCCAAGGCCGCGCGCACCGAGGGGTTTGCGGAGATCGCCGACTGGTTTGAGACGCTGGCCAAGGCCGAGCGATCGCACGCCAATCGCTTTCAGAAAGCCCTCGATACTCTGTAAGCGCGACGGTGGAAGAGGTCGGCAGCGGCGCGGCGAAGCGCGAGGGGGGCCTGGGCTCGCCGACGCGCCACCCGCTGGGGTGGAAGGAGCCGTCGTTCTATGACGAGCAGGCGCTCGAGAAGGAACTCGAGCGCGTGTTCGACATCTGCCACGGCTGTCGGCGCTGCTTCAGCCTGTGCCAGGCGTTCCCGACGTTGTTCGACACCATCGACGCGTCGGCGACCGGCGAGCTCGACAGCGTCGACAAGCGCGCGTTCTGGAAGGTCGTGGACCACTGTTACCTGTGTGACATGTGTTACATGACCAAGTGCCCGTACGTGCCCCCGCACCCCTGGAACGTGGACTTCCCGCACCTGATGCTGCGCGCCAAGGCGGTCAAGTTCCGCGACGAGGGCGCTTCCTTTCGCGACCGGATGCTGACCTCGACCGACCGGGTCGGGAGCCTGGCGGGTATTCCGGTGGTCGCCCAGCTCGTCAACGCCGCGAACTCGAGCACCTTGGGCCGCAAGCTGCTCGACAAGGCGCTGGGCGTACACCCCGAAGCCCCGCTGCCGAAATACCACTCGAACAGCGCGCGCCATCGCTTGCGGAGCATGCCCGCGCCGCCCTCCGCCCCTCAGGCCACGGCCGAGACCACCGGGCGCGTGGTGCTGTTCAC